>JBAZVB010000017.1:0-3107 GCA_041661105.1 Patescibacteria group bacterium | reverse complement strand
CTTCGTGATCCAATATCATCCGCACCGCACGGGCGCGTATCTCGGGTGAAAACTTGTTCGTTGTCTTGCTCATACAGGCTCCGCCTTCTCAGGAGTTGGAGCCTCCGACAATCCCGGTGCGGTTCAATTGTCGCCGGACGGACGGCATCCGCGGCCTCGCTCCGATGGCAACAACGGCCCGATCAACAACCATTCTTCGTCCGATACTCCAATCCGCTCACCCAAGGTTGCCTCCCAAAAGACAGCCTTGAATCAGCGCTTGTGTCTCAGGTCAAGCTTTGTCCACGAAACCTAATCGCTTGCGTTTGACCGGAGCAATGGTCGCTCTAGTCGTGGTCGGAGTGCAAGGATCAGGTTGCAGTACAGTCTCGCCAAATACAGCGGCATTCGTAAATAGCCCGAGATACTATCTACAACCGCGCAATCAGCTAGTCTCAACGTGCCTTTCTTCCGATGTCGGCGCGTTAATATAAAGATATATTCCGAACGCAAGGCCAAGCGGCGGTATTAAGCCTAGCACTGCCCAGACACGATTTTGATGGAGCTGAATTAGACGAGCATAAAGTAAGACCGAAAGCACAATTGCCGAGATTAAATATATAGTTATCATAGTAAAAAATTTGTCTAAACCGATCGCTGTTAGCAAAAAGTCCATTACGACAGCGCCGAAGAATGTCCGCAACAACCCTGTGAGAAAGCCGTCAGGCGATAGATTGTTCATTTGCATTTTCCAGAATTGGTTTGCGTAAGGCGCAAAGGATCGAACGAGACGCCGCCTGCACCAATTGGCGGAGCGATAGCACCGCTGACCGATCCTTCGCCGATGGAGCGGCCATTATTGTCGCTGAAGCTGGCTCCGCCTGATCCATACGGCGCTTGCACGAAGGCAATGTCGAGGCCATTCGACAGTGCGTCGAAACCCTTCACGGTGCCTTGAACATCGTAAACTCCAGCTATCAAGCCGCCTCCATAACCGAACCCACTCGTCGAGTAGGTGCGACCGGTGGAAACATCTTTAAGCGTGCCATTAAAAAATGCCAGTCCAGCAGGGCCAGTGAAAACTTGTCCGCTCAGGCTCACATTTGAGGGAGCGGGACATACTGGCTGCTGGTCATTTTGCTCAATCTCTACCAACCCCAACGCGCCACTGCCATCACCGAATAGCCCGTTGGATGTGTCTGGGCCAGATCTATTGAGGAAATATAACGCTCCAAAAGACGGGCCAAAATCTAGCGGTTCCTTGATTGCCTCTTGCTTCTTAATCCTTTTCCCATCCACGAGGATGTCTAGGATATCGTCTTTTTCCTCCAACCCGCTTGGATCGGTGGCGTTGACGGGATCCCCGCCCACATAGTTGTACCAGTTGAGCCCGTCGCCATAGCCGATGGGGTCTGTCTGGAGAAAACGGCCAAGCGTGGGCGAGTACATACGCGCCTTGTAATCATAAAGCCCAAGCTCGGGCAGCCATTTTATCTTGCTAGTCGCTTGCGCCCTTCCGTCCTGCCTTCCGCATCGTGTTCCAAATAAGTTGGACTATCCACGCCAAACTCCCAGCCACAAATATGCCGGGAGCAATGTAAGACCAATACCCGCGCAGACCCAAATTCATGCCAACGAGGTAAATCGTAGAATCATAATATAGTATTCAAAGTTACACAGATCTAGCTATCAAAATAGATAATATGATACAAATTATCACCATAGGCATAAGATTAAAATATTATTTGAAGTACAAAACTCACAGCGCGCTATTTCAATGGTTCACAACCTAATATTTTTTAGAAGTAATTGGTAGTAAAAACACCAAAATATTAATCAAAAATAAAAATAATATAACTATGTAATCATCGTGCTTTTGTGTTTTAATATAAATTATCATAGACAATGATGTCGTGAAAATTGAAAATCTAACTAAAATGTTATAAATTTTCATTACTTACACCCTGCAATCTTTTTTTCTATGTTTATTTCTATTACAATAATAGCTCCTGCCGCCGCTAGCGCGCGAGTAAGTGGATCTAATTTACGATTCAGCGCAGTAGCGCCGCTTAAGCCAGCAAAAGCAGATATATTATCTATATCTCTGTCCTCTTGTGCGCAAAAGTCTTCTTTTGATGGTCGCAACGTTTTATTTAGCATCTCCATCTGCGGCGGTGCGTTCTTCGGCGGCATCGTTTGCGGTAAGACCATAACAAAATTAGGAAGTTCTCCGCGAGCTAAAACGAATATATCCTGAGAAGACGAGTTTTGAGAAAAACTCTTCAACCTCGCTAAGTCTATGTTCAAAAAAATGTCGCCGCCTTTTTGGCTTGGCCCTCTAACCACAATATCCAGCCCATCAACCTCGATTGCCTCTTCCTTCTTAATCCTTTTTCCATCCACGAAGATCTCTAGGTTATCGTCTTTTTCCTCCAACCCGCTCGGGTCGGTGGCGTTGACGGGATCGGCACGCACATAGTTGTACCAGTTGAGCCCGTCGCCATAGCCGATGGGGTCTGTCTGGAGAAAACGGCCAAGCGTGGGCGAGTACATACGCGCTTTATAGTCGTATAGCCCAAGCGCTGGAAGCCATGACTGCGCTGCGCGTCTCACCTGTCCCCCGGACAGGTTCGCGTGCTCGCTATATTGGAACCGGCCAACATTGCTGGCACCGGGAATGCCATATTCGTCATAGCTGTTGATGGCGAGCACCGAACTGTCGGATCGGGTCACCGCCACGATGCTGCCGCGCTCATCGGCGTGGAGGAAGCGGCGGTCTGCAGTGCCTGCGCCTTCATACCAGACGATTGGCGCGTCGCCGCCAGGCTCGTAAACATAGCGGCGCTTGAGCGTCCCGTCATAGCCCCAGTCGGCCACTGCATTGGCGCCATCGTAAAGCGCCCAATATTGCTCGACCGATACATCGCGGCGACGATCGAGCGCGTCATAATAAATATAGCCGCCCGGAAAATCCTGGAGAAGATTGCGGCTGTTGTAAGTGTAGGCGGCGTTGACAAAAGACTTCAGCCATAGCCGTGCGGCGGCGAGGTTGAGGAAGCTCTCGAACGACAGGACGGTTTTGTCGTAGCGGGTGGCAATGCGGCGCTGTTGCTTGAGTTTGCCGAACA
>JBAZVB010000016.1:0-3597 GCA_041661105.1 Patescibacteria group bacterium | reverse complement strand
TTGTCTATACCTCTCTCCCTGACTCATCATCTACCTGTGGCTCCTGGGGTCTCCCGACGCTCCCTTCAGGCTGGCAATATCACTGTAGTCCCACCTCATCTCTCCAGAGTGCCACGGGTACCGGCTGGATCCCCGTTAACTTCAAGACTACGGGAGTGGTCTCTCTTGCCTCCCTCCCCACTGACCCCATCAATGCTTCTTCCTCTAATCTGTACTATACCTATGTGAGTGGTGGATCATTTGAACTGACGGCAGCCTTTGAATCAAGTAAATTCAAGTTAGGAGGTGATAAAGACACTGTTTCTACTGATGGTGGTTCCTATCCTGATCTCTATGAAGTCGGTTCCAATCTTTCTCTTGCTCCGCTTGATTATGGTGATGCCTCCTTAGTTGGGTATTGGCCCCTCAATGAAGGAACCGGAACCATTGCCTATGATCGGAGTGGGAAGGGGAATAATGGGATCGGAGGCGCGAATACTCCGTGGGCATTTGGAGGATCGTGTGAGCGCAGCAGTGGCAGTTGTTTAATTATGAATAGTTATTACGTATTTACTGTCCAAGACACATCGTCTCTTGATCTACCCAATACGATGACTATCGCCGCGTGGTTTAAGCCGATTACACCACCGTCGGCACAAATGCATCCAATCCAAAAATGGACGAGCACAATTGACGCAAATTATGTGTGGTACTGGCAAACAAATAATTTATCCTTTTTAGATGCTAACTTGGCCGGTGTTTGGACGGGCATTTCGTCGCTTGGTGCTTTGATGCCATCATCCGGATGGCATCACATTGTGTTCACTTATAATGGGAGCGTTGGAATCTCGTATTTAGATGGTATCCCTAGATACTCAACCGTTGTCAATCCTCCAATAGCCACCAACGGAGCCAATCTCGTTTTTGGCAGAGATGTTGATGCGAGCGCTGCTATTGGTCTTGACGACGTCCGTATCTATAACCGTGCTCTATCCGCCAGTGAAGTTTCTGCTCTGTATAACGCAACAAAGTGACCCACAACCCATAACAAACAACTCGCAACACTGAATGGGGCGGGTTGTATCGGTTGGTGGTTGAGGATATACTTAATGTATGTTTGATGTAACAACTATCGGTTCGGTGACGCGAGACGCATTCTTTGAAGTGCCGTCGTTTCCGACAATTGTCGACAAAAAGACGTCGTCAGGGAAGGCGTTTCTGCTTCCCTTGGGGGATAAGTTTGATGTCGAAAATGTTTTTTTTACGATTGGCGGCAATGCGGCAAATGCTAGCGTTACTTTTGCGCGCCAAGGTCTTGAGACGGCATGCGTGGGGCGGCGGGGCGGCGATATGTCCGGGGAAGGAATCGTTCGTCGGCTTATCAAAGAGGCGGTAGAAACGAAATTTTTATCTACTGACGGGCGCCTGCCCACCTCCTATTCCGTTCTGCTGGTTAAGGGAGGCGAGCGGACGATTTTGAACTACCATGGCGCATCAAATAATTTCGGTTTGCGCGATGTCCCATTTTCAAAACTGAAAAGCGCGTGGTGGTATGTATCTCTGGCGGGTGATTCGTCAAAGATGTATCCAGCGCTAATGGCACACGCGATAAAAAATAATATTGCGGTCGCATTTAATCCGAGCGGATATCACTTGATGCGTCATCGCGCCGACATTTTGCGCTCACTCAAAAACCTTTCACTCTTGGCGCTCAACGAAGAAGAGGCGGCCTTGCTGGTTGGGATTCCGTTTTCGCGTTCGCATGACGTGTATACAAAATTGGCGCGGCTGATGCCACACGGTATTGTGGTGATTACAAACGGTAGCAAGGGCGTTGCGGTATCCGACGGAAAGCGGTTATGTCACGCGGGCATTTTTAAAGAAAAAAAATTAGTTGATCGTACCGGAGCGGGGGATGCGTTTGGGAGCGCGTTTGTGGCGGCTCTTATTCAGTGCGGTATTGGAAAGAAAAATATCGGTAGCGTCACTCAAAAACAGATTGGCGAAGCAATTCGCGTAGCAAGTGCTAATGCTACCGCGGTGGTTGAGCGGTATGGCGCCACGGAGGGTATTTTGTCCAAGCGAGAACTCGCAAATCCTCGGTGGGGGAATCTGCCGATAAAGGTTGTGCCATTGCGCAAGAGTTGATGGTCAAATGGCATGCAAGAATCATCGTACCAAAAATTTGCCCGGATTCTGCGCGCCGATCAGCGCGTGCTTTCTGATGCGTGTAATCGCCTGGAGGTATTAACGGGTGCAAAGAACGCGCTTGATGATCTGTGGATTCAGAACAAAGCCGCTATTGCGGATCGGTTGGGGGTTCTCGGGTTGCAATCAACGGCATCGGCAAGTGATGTTTCTGCGGCGCTTGTGGAAAAGATAAAAGAAGATGATCGCGCCATCGGTGTCGCATTAGGGAGTCCCGACTTTACGACGCAGGAAGGATGTCAAACGATTGCTGACTTTGTAAAAAAATCGGTGGGGGAACGGCCGGGACTTTTTCTCAAACATGAAGTTTTTGTGTCTTTCTTGAGGAAAACACCGCCACAAAAAATCATGGCCGTGTTGGGATATGCGACTGTTGAGGATATGCTGGCTCACGAGGATTTACTGGAGGTTGCCGCCGCTCTGCGGTTTGTGGAGGGCGGGCAGTGGCTTAATACGATTTTTTTTGAAAACTATAGCTCGCTGACGATTGCGGATTTTGAAGAGCGGTCGCTTGAGGTTATCGCGTTGGGAGAAAAGTGGCAGAAATTGGCGCAATCGTTTGTTGAAAAAAAATATCACAACATCAGCCATCTTAAGGAACTGGGGTTTGTGTTTATTATTCCCGTGTCGCTTGATCTGCCGGGTGAATTGCTGCGTACGCTTTCACTGCTGTTGCACTATGTCAACGAGATTGGGTTTTACTCTGATTTATTCCGCCGGTTTGGCGCGGACGAAAAGACGTTTTACGACAACATTACTGCGCTGTTGCGTGGCGATGAACCGGACGATCAGAGGTTAGTAGAAAACGGCAACTGGCTTGTGATCCAGCAATATCTGGCAAAATCGGACGAGAATGATCGGCGACTTTTTGTGCCACACATTAACCCCGAGGCGTTGCATTGGGAAAAGGCAGAACATATGCTCACGCAGATGGGGCGCGCGTTGGGGAACGGTTGCGAACGCGTCGCTTTTTGGGAGGGGTTGAATTGGGTGGGAGATTATTTCCCCGCCGACGATGGTGATGCGTTGGTGAGTTTTGATATCGTGGACAATGCGATGTCGCTGGTAAAGGAGCGGGAAATGATAAAATATCTCTACCATCATCAGGAGTCGCTCTGGAATAAAATCTTTGTGATATATCTTGGAGATGCGGTTATGGAAAAAACAATGAAAGAAAATATCATAAGCGGAGTTGTTATTTTGGATAAAGCCAAAAATTGAAATATGCGCAAGATCTTTCAACGAGATACGTCGGTCATCTACCGTGCCTATCAGCGGGCAGGCGGCAGGCAGGCATCCTCCTTCACCCTGATAGAGCTGTTAATTGTCATAGGAATATTAGCCATCCTGGTTGCCGCTATCGTTATAACCCTCAATCCCGCTCAGCTCTTAGCCCAAGCCCGTGACAGT
>JBAZVB010000015.1:0-3791 GCA_041661105.1 Patescibacteria group bacterium | reverse complement strand
AGTGGTTTTTTGGCTCGTTTGTTAGTCTTGATCAGAGCTGTTTCTTGCTCGGTCCTGGCTTTCAAGTAGGCTACTCGACCAATGGCATTGCGGAAAGGATGCTTTGGTTGGACAACACACACTAGCTTACCGACCCATCGGCGCCAGTAACAACGGGTAATGGCACGCCATTCTTTGGCTTTTCGGCCACGGCTGTTGTTGCCGTTCAGGACAAAATGCAGCAAGCGCGAAGCGGTTGTTGGGTCGGGCGGGATGGGAAGTTTAAGTTGCGTCAATAAGTCGGCTTGTCTTGAACTCACTGACATAAGTATTTCTCCTGATGCGAGGGTGCTGTCGGGCACAATTTTGGTAAACGAACGAGAGCAATAATTAATACCAGATAAGTGAATGTTCTTATTTTGCATGAGGAAATGTTTTTAGCAAGCAAGAAAGAGAGAGGAGGGAAGAACTGGAAACTAATTCTTGTGGATTCGTGGATGGAAGGTAGCGGGATCGAACATGATGTTTATATAGCGACTAAATTGACATTAAACCACCAGTAACATAGTTTTTTATAATTCCGTGCTAGATGGTTGTTTCCCAACACAATAGAAGGAGAAGAATTAATGAGTAACAATCTGCTAAGCCAAGATGGCAATGGTCTAACGAGTGCAGAGGTGTTTGGACGCGGAGCTGGTGTAACATTTGACGACTTGATTTTGCTACCGTCTTTCAGCGACGTTTCAGGCGATGGTATTCGCTTGAACCAAGAACTGGCACCAGGGTTAGTGTTGTCGCTGCCTTTAATCAGTTCACCAATGGATACAGTAACGGAGTGGAAAACTGCGACTTATATGGCTTTGCACGGCGGGCTGGGGATTATTCATTTTAATCTGAGTCCTGAAGAGGCGGCCGCGCATGTTAAGCGAGTCAAGCGTTTCCGGATGGGATTTATCTTTAATCCGGTATGTCGCAGTCCCAGAGATCCAGTCAATGAAGTAGCTCGGGTAAAAGAAAGTTTGGGTTTTTCGACTCTTTTAATCACGGACAATGGAGAGCAAAACGGAAGGCTGTTAGGAATGGTGATGAAAGGCAACGTCGCTTTAGAAGGGGACAAGAGTGCGCCGCTGGGATCCGTCATGATTCCCCGAGGTCAATTGGAGACTCGTCTGGCGTCGGAAGTATCTGACCTGACATCAGCCCGCGAGATATTAAGGCAACGACCCAGTATTAGTAAACTGCCGTTGTTGAATAGTGATAGCAGTGTTTATGCGTTAATTACCCGGGAGGATGTGGCGAAATCGGAAAAGTACCCGGCGGAACTGTTAGATGAAAATGAGCAGTTGCGCGTAGGAGCCGCTGTATCGACACACGAGCAAGATCGCGGTCGGATTGACCAACTGATAGAGGCGGGTGTGGACCTGCTCGTAATTGATAGCGCACAAGGAGCAACCCAGTTTGCCGTGCAACTTATAAAGGACATTAGGCATCGCAGTAAGAGTATTCCTATAATCGCCGGCAACGTGGTGACACCCAAACAAGCCGAGCCTTTGATTAATGCCGGAGCGAATGTGCTGCGCGTGGGAATGGGAAGCGGATCAATTTGCACGACGCAGGATAAGGTTGGTGTCGGACGAGCGCAACTATCCGCCGTTTACCACACAAGCTTGATGGCTAAAAACAAAGGAGTACCCGTGGTGGCTGACGGCGGGATTCGCACGACGGCAGATATTATAAAGGCTTTTGCGTGTGGCGCTTCGTTTGTTATGGTGGGAAGGTATATAGCTGGTGCCGACGAAACACCGTCAGAAACCGTCCAGGATCAGTATGGAAGATCAACTAAGCGTTATCGTGGCATGGGATCAACCGGAGCGATAAGGGCAGGTGGCAGCCGACGGTATGGACATGAGGTGGATATGAGGACGGTCGTGATCCAAGGTGTGGAGGGATTAATACCAGCGCAGGGATCGTTAGATAAATTGCTCCCGGAAGCAGCTGCGGCGATTAAGAAGGGATTGGAGTACTGCGGTTGTGCATCAATCAGTGCTTTGCACCAGATGGCCACTGATGGCAGAGTGCGTTTTGAGTTGCAATCGGCCGCCGCTCGAGCAGAAGGGCATCCGCATGACATTATGTAGAATTTAGTTCTGTATTTTACACATATCAAGCCAGTACCACTTTGAGGGTCTGGCTTTTTTTATATTCTGACAGTTGTCGGTAAGGAGCGGGACTAGGCAGGGGAGGGGGCAGGAGAGGTTTGGCCAGAAGGCTCATTATCGGAAGGGGTAGATGAACGAGCAGAGGCTGGCTGAGTGGCACTACGACTGGTGTCAGAGGCCGGCACAGGATCGGTTTGGCTCATGAGCTGCTTGAATTCTTGCTGACCAATTGTTTCCTGAGAAATAAGAGTATTGGCGATCAGTTCTAGCTTGTCGTTATGTCGCTGTAGAATTTCGGTGGCTTGCTGCTGGGCAGCTAAAAGGATAGTCGAGATTTGCTTATCAATTTTAGCGGCGGTTTCTTCGGAGTAATTACGCGCTTCATGAAGTTCTTTGCCAAGGAAAACATACTCTTCTTTATGCCCAAAAGTCATGGGGCCCAAGGCGGACATGCCAAAATCAGTAACAATGCGACGAGCTAAGTTAGTGGCTTTACGCAAGTCGTCGCTGGCACCAGTGGTAAGCTCCTTAAATTTCCACAGTTCAGCCGTATAGCCGCCCATGAGGGTAGCTAGTTCACTTAAGAAACCGGTCTTGGTATGCAGATGCTTGTCCTCCTCGGGTAATTTTAAGGTATAACCGCCGGCGTGACCGCGAGAGATAATTGAAATCTTGCGAACAGAATCAGAGTCCGGGGTATAGTAAGTAACAACCGCGTGACCAGCCTCGTGGAAGGCCGTGATTTTCTTCTCCCGCTCAGAAAATACTTTACTGCGTTTCTCAGGGCCTAAGATAACTTTTTCGATACTTTCTTCCAGGTGATGCTGAGTGACGGTTTTCTTATTATGCTGGGCAGCAACAATAGCAGCTTCGTTAATGAGGTTGGACAAGTCGGCACCGGAAAATCCTGGTGTGCGTTCAGCAATATTGCGCAAGTCCACTGCTTTATTAAGAGGGACGTTTTTCGAGTGAATCTTCATTATCGCTTCCCGTTCTTTAATATCAGGCAGCTCCATAACAACGTGCCGGTCAAAACGGCCTGGACGCAGTAGGGCAGGGTCGAGTACGTCAGGACGGTTAGTAGCAGCGATAATAATGACTTGTTCGTTTTGTTCAAAGCCATCCATTTCCACCAAGATTTGATTGAGGGTTTGCTCACGCTCATCATGACCACCGCCTAAGCCGGCGCCGCGATGACGGCCGACCGCGTCTAGTTCGTCAATAAAGAGGATAGCGGGAGCATGCTGCTTAACGCGACGGAAAATATCCCGCACGCGGCTGGCACCAACGCCGACAAACATTTCGACGAATTCGGAACCGGAGATAGTAAAGAAGGGAGCGTTTGCCTCACCGGCGACAGCGCGAGCCATTAAGGTTTTACCGGTACCGGGAGGACCAACTAGTAGTACTCCTTTAGGGATGCGGGCGCCCATCTTCTGAAACTTTTTGGGATTTTTGAGAAATTCGACAATTTCGAGCAGTTCGTTTTTGGCTTCGTGGTTGCCGGCGACATCAGCGAAAGTGGTACGCTTTTTCTTTTCCGCTTCGACCGGTCGGGCGCGTGTTTGACCAAAACCTAGGGCTTGATTGGAGGCGCTTTGGGCACTTCGCATCATGAACCAAAGGAAACCTCCCAGCAACAGAAATGGCAGC
>JBAZVB010000014.1:0-4170 GCA_041661105.1 Patescibacteria group bacterium | reverse complement strand
GCGAGAGGGTAAGTGAATATGGATGCGCCAATAACGAAATCAATTTGATCCCAAGGGGACCAACGGGCACCCGACGCGATATTTAGCTGGCGTTTAATAAAGCTTTTCATGGCATCCCCCCAAAGAGCGCCTAAGCCCATAACGACGCCAATTATAAGGTTGCCCTGTAGGAGGCCAATGATTGAGGCGGCAAGAACACCGACAAGTAAGCCGCGGATAGTCTTGTGACTGCCGAAGAGAGGTTGGCCGCGTAATGCTAGTCCCCCGTCGAGAGGACGGTCTAGTGAAGGCATGATGCGGTAATAGGCCGCGAAGACTGGCATGAGGTTAGCCATGATGGCCGGAAGAAAGAAATAAAGGATATCGCTAAATATGGTCAATAAGTAAGGCATTATTGATTATGCGTACACGACGATAGACTTGGCAATTTCCATTGCCTGGATATTGGTTTAAATTGGCAGATATGGCAAAGCAACTTAAACGGGCTTTTTTTGCCCGGGATACGCACATGGTGGCGAAAGACCTGTTGGGTAAGCTTTTGGTGCGTCGCTGGAGGGGTCAAATACTTGCGGGCAGAATAAATGAGGTTGAAAGCTATGTTGGAGAGAATGATTTGGCCTGCCACGCAGCGAAAGGCCGGACAAAGCGAACGGAAGTGATGTTCGGCGAAGCCGGTCATGCGTATGTTTATTTAGTTTACGGTATGTATTGTTGCTTAAACGTGGTTACGGAGGAGAAAGGGTTTCCGGCGGCGGTTTTAATTAGGGGGTTGATGTCATTTCATGCTTTGCCTGTTAATAAAAGCACCAAGCAAATCCCCCATCTGTCCTGCACCGCAGATTCGTATACCGATAAGACCAGACAGATGATCGTAAATGGTCCGGGTAAGCTATGCCGAGCGATGCATATATCTAGAGCACAGAATGACGAAGACTTAACGACTAGTAATAAGCTTTGGCTGATTGATGACGGTTATAAGGCGGGTCGCGATAGGATTTTAACGACACCGCGAATTGGAGTTGAGTATGCCGGAAAGGATGCCCTGCTGCCGTGGAGGTATGTTTTACCTGCAAAAAACTGAGATTGCGCCTTTTGCAGCAGGACGCCCCGCTGCAGGCAGGACGGCGGAATCCCTCGTAGCCGAAAACCTGGTACCCACCCCACGCTACGTAGCTTGCCGGGATTATACCTTTCGCCTTCATCCATAATCTAACGGTCATGGTTTTTGATGAATTGGTATAAAAAAATCCCTCGCTGAAGATTTGTAGTCTTCATGGAGGGATAGAGGTTCAGCCTTCGCATACAAGCTATAGCGGGAGAGGGATGGAAGGGACGACGTGGCAGCTAAGTTCCTAGAGGCTGAGGGCTTTAGGATACCTTACGAAGCAGGAATCGGTTGCTGCTGTGCCAGATACAATCGTCGATGAAGCACGAGTGTAGTCGGCGCCCCGAGCGGCCCCCACAGAGGTAAGTCGTATAGCGGCGACCATACACAACTGTGGAAGAGCCTAGCTGCACGATAGGAAACTCTCGCTGGAGGTCTTTGTACTGCTCACTGGAACCGACAGCCAGAAGGTCGTCATTGTTGGCGACTGCATAACCGTTGGCT
Organism: Patescibacteria group bacterium; assembly: GCA_041661105.1. Lineage (GTDB taxonomy): Bacteria > Patescibacteriota > Patescibacteriia > 2-12-FULL-60-25 > 2-12-FULL-60-25 > MWCR01. The sequence goes on along the minus strand of JBAZVB010000014.1, from coordinate 2,561 downwards.
TTAGACCACTCTTCCACCTCATCACTGTTCACATCGACACCAAAGTGGGCGAGGAAGAGCGGCTGGGGACCGGTGTCGCGAGTCACGGGGAATTTGTGCGCTGTGATTTTAGTAGCGTGCCAATCATAGCCGCCTTTTTTGATACGGTCGTCCAGAGATTTGTCCTTTGGGGGTAAGACGACGCCGATGAGTTGGGTTAATGCGGGTTTGAAGAGGCGCTTGAGGTTAAAACTTTTGCGGAAATCATTAATGCGCACTTTGTTGAGGCTACCGGTCTGCGCGGCTTCTATTACGGCCTCAAGGTATGAAGCGGCAGCGGTGAATTGTTCTTCGGAAAGATTGGCTAGGGCTTGGGTCAGCGTATCACGAGTGGACATGGGGGCGGCTACTGTCATGGGTTTTCTCCTGTTGCGGTGAGAAGTTTATTGAGGGTGAAAGGTACTAAACGACTTACGGTAGCACTACTATACGTGTGTGTCTATTAATAAAATGAGTACGAGCTCACAAGACTGAGTAGAACTGCCTCAAACCCCCTTTATCCCCCTTATCAGGGGGAAATACGCAGCTTTCCTTAAACCAGTGAGCACTTACCAAAAGGAAATAACCACAAAGCGACTTAAAAGATGCATTAATACCTTCGTTTTATCATATGAATTGTCCGTTGTGGATGGCGGGTTTCATCACTCAGACTTTAATCGTATATTGTGAGATATCTTTGTGTACACTTTTAATGTGCTAAATGGCAAATTTTTTGTGTTTTGGCCAGTTTTTATGTTCGATATTTTACTCAAAGTGCGCAACGAGATTTTTTTGCGCCACCTTTTTTTGTAATATCGGATATTTCAGAAGCTCCGGATCATCTTCGAGGAGCTTAACGGCTTCATTACGCGCTATATTTATGGTGGCATAATCAAGCAGAGAGGCAACTTGCAAATCATTAAAACCAGACTGGGAGATGCCGTAGGCTTCACCGGGACCACGCAAACGCAGATCAGCCTCGGCAATAGTAAAACCATCGGTGGTTTTGGCCAACGTAAGTAGTCGCTCGTTGGCAGCAGCTTCATCAGTTGAAGGAAATAAATAGCAGAAGGATTGATGAGTTCCCCGACCGATCCGTCCGCGAAATTGGTGTAATTGAGCCAGTCCGAAACGCTCGGCACCTTCGATAATCATGCAAGTAGCATTGGGTACATCAACGCCAACTTCGACCACGGCGGTTGAGACAAGCAGCTGAATTGCGCCGGCGTGAAAATTATTCATAATGGATTGTTTTTCCAGCGGTTTCAGCCGGCCATGAATCAGTTCGATAGCGATGTCTGGAAAATACGCCCGCATTTCCTTAACAGTTTCCTGTGCAGATTTAACTTGCAGTCGATCGGACTGTTCGACTAAGGGGGCAATGACGTATGCTTGTCTGCCTTGGTGTAATTGTTCGAGGATAAAAGTGATCGTTTTTTCTTTGGCGCTTGAGGTGATGATTTCTGTCGTTATTGGTTGCCGGCTAGGCGGCAGTTCATCGAGCACGGACAAATCAAGGTCCCCAAAAACAGTCAGACTAAGGGTGCGAGGGATTGGGGTGGCAGTCATAGTCAGCAGATGCGGCATGAGAGAAGTTTTTTGGCGGAGCAACGATTTCCTTTGCTTAACACCGAAACGGTGCTGTTCATCGATAATTACTAAACCAAGTTCTTTAATGTTCAGATCATCCTGCAACAAGGCATGAGTGCCAATAGCTATGACTGGTGTTGTCTTTGTTAAGCTAAGCTTAATTGATGCCTTATCTCGTTGCTTGGTTGCTCCAACAAGTAAATAAACTGGTGTATCGGTTAAGTATTGAGAGAAATTGTGATGCTGTTGTCGGGCTAATATTTCGGTTGGTGCAAGATAGATGACTTTGTGTTTGGCCCGCAAGGCAGCATGGGCAGCGATCAAGGCGACCGCACTCTTACCGGAGCCGACATCACCCTGCAGAAGGCGATTCATTGGTGTCGCCTGCTTCATATCAGCGAGAATTTCTTCCACTGAGCGTTGTTGGGCAGCAGTTAAGGAAAAGGGCAGACGGGTAATGAAGGCAGCTGTTTTTGCATGAGTAGATTTGATTGCAGCAGCTTTTTGCTGACGACGCTCACGGCGACGGACTAATGCAGCCAGCTGCAGAAAAAATAACTCATCAAAACGCAGCCGGCGGCGGGCTTGCTCTAGCTGCTGCGTGCTATCCGGAAAATGTACTTGAGAGATGGCTTCATGTATGCCAATGAAATCGTGATGCTGGATAATCTCTGGCGGAAGGTACTCAGGGATTTGTTTTAAGAGAGGCAGAAGGTTTTTTACTTGATAGCGCAGAAAACGAGATGTGACGCCGTAGGTTTCGGGGTAAACCGGGGTTATGCGACCGGTATGGGTGGGATCATCACTGGTAACAAATTCAATAACGGGAGAGCGCATCCGAAATTTTGTGGTTAAATATGCCTTCGCGCCCGTTTTCCGTATTTTGACGGACAATCGCTTGTTATATTGGGGATTAGCTTCAACAGTGCCGGCAACTAGCAGTTCCCTCCCCT
>JBAZVB010000013.1:0-4221 GCA_041661105.1 Patescibacteria group bacterium | reverse complement strand
ATGGCGTGGCAGTACGGGAATCGAGCTCTGGATCGAGGACGAATGGTACATAGCAATAAGAAGTGGCATGTGCGCTATAATCGTGGAAGAAGACCGTGTGGAACAGAAATGACGATCGTTGTGAATCAAATCCTTCACCCCCCTATATTATTTACATACGGGGGATTTTTTTGGCATTTGGATTTGATCGCGGTTGACAACAACCTTAAACAAGTTTACTTTAAATGGTTCTGGAAATATGGCACACTCCATGTGTCTTATCTTCAGTGCACATTGACAATTTACATTAGTGTTCGTTTCACCCATCTTTAGGAGGTCGAGAGAATGTTTATCTTCGCCCCGCAGTATTGGTTGTTTGAAGCATTGCTTCTATTTGTACTCTTCTGGATCTTCTTTTCCTTTTTCCTGCGCAATCGCACTGGCAGGAAGATAGCCAGAGAGATTTCCATAAAGGACTCTCCGGAAGCGGCGCAACGCGATCTCAACGCTGCCAAAGATGCTGCCGAAGAACAGTTGACGGAGGCAGTACTACAAGCACGTGAAGCCGACGAGCGCGCCAAACAGCTTGGCATGGCAGTAGGTTGGGATATGGAAGTCATACCACCCAAGCCCAAAAAAGAATAGGTTAGTTTTCTAACATGTAATTGGGTTGCAGACTCTCTCAAAGCAAAGGAACCAGTCAATGGAAAATTTTCTTGATTTGATTCACCGGTGGTGGATAGCAATCTTAAGTGTCATCCTGGCACTATTTGTCTTGCTGTTTGCTGGACAAATATGGGAATGGAACTCCGACGAGGACTTGCAGATGTGCCAATACCCTTGGGGTGAAGCTCGCTTCATCAACCAAGCCGGTATGTACTGGCAAATGTTCGGTGTAGTCACCACCTATCCTCGCAACATGGATATCTACTTCAGCGCCAAAATAGACGAAGGCACAGAGGAAGACACCAGTATCCGAGTTACCTACTCGGACGCAGGGATAGGTTATACCAGCCATGTCCTCAAACTGACCCTGCCCGCGGACGAGGCCAACTTCATGAAGATGCATCGTCATTTCGCGGGAGTGGGTACCGAGGGTATCAAACATGCCATCGGACAACACCTGGCCACGTGCCTTAAAAACACTGGCCCCATGATGAGCGCGTCTGAATTCCAGATGCAAGGACAAAACCAGTTCTATCAAACAGTGCGTAACCAGCTAGAGGAAGCACTGTTTGAGTTCGAAACGGTTGAGCAAAGGGTTATTCGCCAAGCCCCTGATCCTAAGGAAAAACTGCGGCTCCACCAGTTCTCCGGAACCGACGAGGACCGCATTAGCACCACGCGCATCAAAATGGATACTTCAACCAGCAAACCAATTATCATTGTCCCATCTCCGTTACGCGAATATGGGTTCAATATTGCCCAGTACAGCCTAACCGAGACGACCTTCGATGAGGACACCAAAAAGCAGATCGATGCTAGACGCAACGCTTACCAATTGGCCGAACAGGCAAAAGCTAGTGTCCAAAAGGCTAACCAAGAAACTACCCAAGCAATCGAAGCCGGAAAAGCAGAGGTCGCCAAGGTAGAAGCGGGAATGAAAAAGGAGTTGCGTCAGAAGATCGTTGCTGCCGAACAGGATGTCGGCGTCGCCGAGGAAGCCATGAAGGAAGCCGTTAATAAGGCTGGACAAACGCTCGCTACCGCGGAACAAGCCAAACTTGAGGCTGATCAGCTGTTTAAAAATAGCGATATCGAACTCAAGAAAGCGCAAGCCGAATCCGCCAAGATGCTGGCCGATTCCATGGCTGAAAAGGCCAAGCTGGAACAAGGCGGCGCTTTAGCAGCCGTTTCAAAACTCCGTGCCGAACAGAATGCAGAGAGGCGCATTGCCCTAGCCGAAGGTGCCACTAAGATCCCGTCTCCCAAAACCATAATTTTCGTTCCCAAACAAAATAGTGGCAGCGGGAGTACGACCACGGATTCCCTGATTCAGATGTGGCTCATGCGGCAGTCCGGCATAACCAGCCCAACCACCATCCCAGCTTCCCAATCCAAGTAACAACTCCTCTGCCTAAGAAAGGAATAACCTCTGATGAGAACAGCAAGATATGCTCTAGTTGCCACCCTGCTTTGCATGGTTGTATTGGTCATTGTGGTCAACACCCTAGTTGGCCGCAACGACATGCACACCTGGCAAGTGGTCCAGAAACTGAATGGCAACGTGTACGTCAAAAACGACTTCGGGTGGTACTGGAAAGGCTTAGCTTCAGTTACCACCTACCCGGAAGTTATAGAAATCTATGGGACCAAAGGAAACACCCTTGGCTCTCCTGGAGACGATTCTGCCAATGTTAAATTCAATGACGGTGGGAGTGCGGATCTGGACTGGTACGTGCGTATTAAAATGCCTAAACCAGTTGGTGATGAAAGCGCTGAACAAATAGACATTATCGTCCAAAAGCAAAGGGACTTTCACCGGATGTTCCGTTCGCCCGAGAATGTCAAGAATGCGGTGCGTAGCCACATCCGCGACTGCGTCGCCAAGACTGGCAATCTCATGAGCGCATCAGAGAACCAAGCCAGTCGTAAAGCCGAATTCTATAAAGTGGCCTTCGGCCAAATCAGGGACGGCTACTACCAGATGCGAAACGTCACTATTCGCCGCAAAGGATTAAGCGACCTGGTTCAAGCAGTAGAAGCAATCGGCGATACCAAGCCTGCAGCGCCCGCTGAAACTACTTCGGCCGGCATTTCACTGGCCCAACAGGCACAAGTGGTTATCGGGGAGGAAACCGTCGAGGCATCTGACACGGTCCGTGCCGCGGAAATCGTGAGAGACGCCAAGGGAATGCCCATTATCGCTACCCCCAGCCCTCTCGAAGCCTATGGCGTCGAAGTACCACAGTTCAGTATCGCGGCCACGGAGTATGACCCAGGCACGCTGCTAAAATTCCAGGAAAAACGGGCTCTGCTTCTTGCCACCGAGACTGCTCGCGCTGAATCGGTCCGAAGCGCCCAAGAGCGATTGAAAAATATCGCCGAAGGCAACAAAGCAATCGCGGAAACGGAAGCCATCGCCAATCAGGAAAAAGCGCGCAAAGTTATCTCCGCGCAAATTCTCCAGGAGGTGGAAGGCGTCCGTATGAAGGTTCGCGAAGTGGAAGGGCAAACCAAGGTGGAAGTAGCCGCAGTTATGAACAAGCAGCTTACTTCTGAACAGGCTACCGCAGAATTGGAAGCCCAAACCGCCGAGAACGAACGCAAAGCCGCTGAAGTTCTAGCCAAAGCCCGCGAACAAATGATTGCCCTCGGTGGTGCAGTAACCGATTCAGAGCAAACTCTGCAAGAGGTGTACACCAAACAAATCGAAGCAGTCGCTCAATCGTTCGCTGGCCTGCAAGTTCCGGACACGGTTATCATCGCAATGGACAGTGTACCGGAAGGACAATCACCCTTGGCTTTCGCGTTACCCAGTCTGCAGTTTCTGCAAGCCGCAGGGCTGACCGGTAAACTGGAGGAGGATTTTGACACCAAGTGGGTACCAAAGACGATACCGCCAGCGCCGATCGTCACACCTCCCATCGCATCATCTATCGTACCGCCGGTAACCGCTGCCGGACAGTAAACAACAACGGAATGTAGACTCAACAATTTGCTCTTTCCCCCTATATCACAGAAAAAATATAGGGGATTTTTTTATTTACCTACAATACAACACTTCACTTTACTAAACCTTCATTGCTTTTTTCTTAATAACACGTAATTAAAATTAATTTGAAAGTAACCTGGAGCTTTCTTCTATAATTGGCACGATTAATACTATGCCCGAAAAGTTGCGCCATCCCACAAAAATTGAAAAGACCGTCGGCGTGAAATGCCCTAAGTGTAATGAAGGTGATATCGTCGAGAAAAAATCTAAGCGCGGCCGGGTATTCTACGCCTGCAACCAATACCCTAAATGCGAGAATGCCTACTGGAGCAAGCCGACCGGCGACAAGTGTCCAGACTGACTGCCAAAGCTTGATCGTCTTTGCGGCTAAAAATACCGTCCGTTGTTCCAACAAAGAATGCGATCACACTGCCCCAGCTCCTGATTAAAACACGACACGGGTTGATCGTCTGGATTGACAAAGACGTATTTATATATATACTCACGAACGACTTGTCCGTTGCGATAAGTCACAATAACTGCTCCTTCTTCCAGTCCAGACCCTTGCCTAGGAAGGCAACATTGTA
>JBAZVB010000012.1:0-4852 GCA_041661105.1 Patescibacteria group bacterium | reverse complement strand
TTTATAGGGAGCGCTATCACGGCAGTTGTGAAAAAAGAATCACTGAAAAAATCGGGATGAGGAAGTATCAGGGAAAAAGAGATTAGCTTGTCACGGTCATCCTGCCGCGACAGCGGCTTACTTGAACCAGCACTTACACATTCGGTGTACTTTTGGGAGCTGTATGAGGGACGCATCACCACTTAGGTACCCCGGCGGAAAATGGAGAATAGCAGGATTATTTGAGCGTGTCATTCGCTTGAATGGTTTGAATCACAGTCAGTACATAGAGCCTTACGCGGGGGGCGCTAGCCTCGCTTTAAGCCTGCTCTTTAAGGGGCAAGTATCAGAAATCCACTTGAATGACATAGACCCCGCTATTCATGCATTCTGGCATTCTGTTTTGACTCGCAATAGTGACTTCATTCAGCTTCTTGATGAGACCCCAGTGACCCCTGATGAGTGGTCAAAGCAAAAAGCAATCTACGTTAAAGGAACAAAAGCGGAGAAATTTGCATTAGGCTTTGCAACATTTTTTCTGAATCGATCAAACCATTCTGGCATATTGAATGGTGGCATGATCGGTGGGATAAAACAGCATGGACCGTGGAAAATAGATGCTCGATTTAATAAGTTAGAGCTACAACGCCGTATCGAACGGATTGGCAGTTTTAGGGATCGTATCCATCTTTACTGTGAAGATGCGATAGAATTTCTGCGTAACCACAAGTTTACAGGGAAAAGCCTCATATATCTGGATCCGCCATACTATGGGGCTGGTAAACGCTTGTACCTCAATTATTACAAAGAAGGTGATCATGCCACAGTAAGCGAATTTGTCATAGGGATGAAATCTCCTTGGATCGTCTCTTATGATGATGTCACAAAGATTCGAGAACTCTATCAGAATGTCAAGTCTCGGAGAATCAGCTTGATTCACACGGCAAGTTCTACCCGGAAGGGAGAGGAGATTCTTTTCTTCGCACCTTGTTTGCGGATTCCAGTGAGCATGTGATGATAGATTGTTTTGTAATCGTTAAATTCCTATTTATCTTATCGAGTTTTTCTTTCCCTGAAAAGCTATTTATTTTTAATTAATATCCTTACTGAAGGTATTACTTCGGTAAAGGAAGCTACTATTAATAACTAATGGAATAACCTTAGATTGGAGTTTTCTTAAATACGCTATGCACAGTGACGAAAGACATTCTAACAAAAGTCAAAACACTCCAACAGGTGATATCTATCAACACCAGGCAAAAAGGTCTCGAGGCCGCCCATTAAACCCGCTAAGATCTGTTACTGTAATTACCGCCGAAACAGGATCGGTGGATTTTTCAGCCGAGGAGATTACTGCGGAACATATTGGTCATAAAGCTTATGGTTTAGCTTCATTGCCTTCTGGGTGGGTACCATCTTTTTTTGTTTTATCCTCATCATGCTTTGAAGGAGAATGCACAGATCAAAAAATAAATGCATGGGCCGAGGAGTGTCTTGCTCGTATCGGGATCAGTGCAGATCGGCAGGTGAAAGTTCGCTCAAGCGGTACTTCTGAAACGATGCGAAATCGTGGCCGCATAGAATCAAGGCACTGTTTACCACACCAGTTAGTGGCCACAATACGGGATCTTATATCGGAGTTACCTCAGATACCCGGCGGGAAAGTGCATTGGATCGTGCAGGAGTACATAAATCCGAAAGAAAGGGGGCATCTGTCCAACGAAAGGCAGCTTAAAAAGGAGAAGCGAGACTGGGTCGCGGAATTTGAACCTCTGGGACACAGGCCAGGGTATCTGGTATCCATTGCGGTCCGACGCTGGCGTGATGGAACATCCACAACAGACTTAGACTTAAACGGCTCTTCCGAATTTGAAATCACTCTTCGCTTGAAAAGTGTGGCTATATGGGCGAGCGAACTTCATTCACGCATTCATTTCGAATGGGTGTGGGATGGCAAAACTGTTTGGATAGTCCAGGCTGATACGGCAGAACAAGCGACTGGGATCGATCCATCCTCGCTCCTCCAAACGCAGATACAATGCGTTGAACTGGCTTATTTAAAAGCGTTTCGTGTTGCTAATCGGCAAGATTATGAGCGTTATGGCAAACTACGGAATGTAAAACTGTATGAAGAACTCGGCTACAATATGCCGATCTTTTATATTATTGACAACAAAGCTGTTGTTGGTGATGTTCTCTCCGGCCAGATTCCTTCCAGATTGGAAAGCGACCTCATCGAACTTACAAGACGCTCTTTGATCATTCGGACAGAAGGGACTAGAATTCCGGAGGGCAAGCGTGAAATGCTCCCGCGTAGTGAAGAACTTCGCTCTTACGCCGAAGTAAGAGATTGGCTACTTAATAGTTTCACGAATCAAATTAAGCATAGTGGATTGGAGAATGGTGACCTTTGCTTGATAGCTCACCATTTCATTCCATCGGTTGCATCCGCATGGGCTCGTGCGGAACCCGGCAACCGGATCGTTCGGATTGAATCTCTTTGGGGGATTCCGGAAGGGTTATATTGGTATTCGCATGATACATTTGAAGTTGATACGAAGACAGTTGATGTTGACTTTGGTCCTCTCGCTACACCATTAAAGTACAAATATTTTAAACGTCTGCGGTTTAAAAGCACTTTTATTGCTCCAGATGAAAATGGCAAGTGGTTACCTAATAAAACAATGCCGCCATTTGACTGGAGGAAGAGCATAAGTAAAGAGAACTGGCTTTTCGAGATCGCCCGCACAACAAGACAAGTCGCAGAACGGGAAAAGTATGCGGTGTCGCTGATGTGGTTCATTGATAATCATCCCCAAGCAACTAAGCACGCTATCCTACCTTGGTTGCATAGCAAGTCAGAATTAACAGGTTCTCCAAAGGCTGCTCCAAGACAAAAGCGAAAGAGTGCGAGTGATTTTAGCATAAAAAGTGTTGCCGACTGGCAGCGCCTGAAGGATTACCCTGATTCTGAGAAGCACATAGAGCGAGTCGTTGTCGAACCGGTTGATCCGGAACTTATTAGAAACCATCAATTTGCGGAGGATCTGGCAGGACTGGCTGCATCTAAGAAGTTTGTTGTTGAATTGTCTGGTGGTATACTCTCGCACGCATACTACATTCTTCAAAGGCAGGGTGCCCAGGTTGAATGTATCGATCTATTCGGTGCTGATGAAGATATCGTTGAATATAACAAAGTAGTCCGCGATAAAATTCCAGTTATTATTGAAGAACGTGGCGAGTATGTAAAAACCAAAAAGTTGGAAGGCAATGCGCTGGTACTTGCCTTACGGCAAAAACTGATTGAAGAAGCATTTGAGGTCCTAGACGTTAAGTCAGGACAGGAGATGATTGGTGAATTAGCGGACGTCCAAGAGGTCGTAAGAGCATTGTGTCATGTACTTAGAGTAAGTACAGACGAAATTGAGACTGAGCGAGAACAGAAAGTAAAGCGCCGAGGGGGCTTTGATAAAGGCTTGATGCTTGTTAAGACTGCTACTCCGCATTCCATCCAAAAGCTTTCCGTCACTCCTGATTCTTCTACTATGTTGCTTAAGCAGGAACCTTCCGAACCTGTCATTTCTGATGTAGCAGATCTTCCTACCAAACTATTGTATCACCGCCCGGATCTCCGCCAAATTAGCCAGGATATTGAAAAGATGTTCACGTTTGAGATAGAAGTAAATAAAATCGGCAAGATTAAGCAAACACTAGACTTTTCAATACCACTGGACGATCAACGGCATCAATCTTTCACTCTAACGGTTGAGCTAACACGAATACGATCTTCGGTGCGCGGTGTTGTTCGACTACGCCCACAACCATTGCAGCTCGAAATGGAATTTGTTAAATAAATGCTGAGGCCATCACTGGGATTATCGGGACATTTTGCTTTATCATTTCAGACTGAAGGGACAATTTTTCCAGTAACAGGCGGCAAGGACAGCTTCCTAAAATGTGGTTTTCCTAATTTGTTACATCATGGAATACGATTATCACAAATAATGAAGAGTGATCTGGAATTTCGGTAGCATGTAGAATGTAGAGCAATGATAGCTGCAAGAATGGAGGTTGCGCCATGGCGCAAACAGATCTGGACAACATCGAAACCGCGATCCGCGCGATCATCGCCGGGACGCGGTCCGTCTCTTGGTCCATGGGCGACAAGTCGATGACCTTCACGGCGATCGACCTGCCGACGCTGCAGAAACTCCGCGACACCATCAAATACGAGGTCGGCCTGGCCGCCGGAAGCTATTTCCCCCGGACCTATGCCAAACAGGGAGGCCGCTGCTGATGGCAAATGGAATTGAAACGGCCCTGGCCTCCCTCTTCGATCGCTCAGTGGTACTGGTCTCGCCGAAGCGGGCGCTTTTGCGCCGCCTTTACCGCGAGCGCCTCTCGGCCACATCCGCCCCGAACAGCCGCGAACTCTCCTTTTTCAAGCAGCGCGACGAGCTCTACGCCGCCGCGAAGACGACCCGGCTGACCGGCGCCTGGGGGGATCGCCAACTCCAACGTCAACGACATCATCGGCGCTTCCGCCCCGGCGCTCCGCTCGCGCATCCGGCAGCTTATCCGCAATTTTCCCTACCTGGCCCGCGCCGCAAACGTGATGGTGGACTATACCGTCGGCTCTGGCATCGTCTACCAGTCCGAAAACATGAAACAAGTACGCGCCATCTTCACGATCTGGCCTTTACCTTTTCTTTCCCGGTGGTGCAGTTATCCATCGTTTCGGGGAAGCTGATCGGCTGGACAAAGGGCTTCACTGACGCTGGCGTGGAGGGCCGCGACGTGGTGCGGCTGCTTTGCGAAGCACTGGAGCGAAAGGGCTTGGGCTTTATCCATATCGCGGCGCTGACTAACGATA
>JBAZVB010000011.1:0-4981 GCA_041661105.1 Patescibacteria group bacterium | reverse complement strand
TCAATGGCGTTTATTTCAGCCTGTAAGTCTTGGATGTTCAAGGAACGAAAGAATCTATACTTTTTGATCTGCTGTCAAGGCATTTTGGTGGCATTTGAATTTGCCATGGATTTTAAAGTAGATACGCCAAAAGCCTATGCGGCGGCACATCGTGCCAACAGAGTTCGGAGCGAGCTTGATCCTAGCAGTACAATAACTGCTGCGATTTATGGCGCCGGATACACCTCCAATGGGCGGTTCTACGCTGCATCGCCCAAATATTGGGCATGACGCCTTCGAACTACCGTGCCGGCGGCGTTAATACCGAAATACATTTTGCCATAGGCGAGTGTTCATTAGGAGCGATTCTCGTTGCCATGAGCAATCGAGGTGTGTGCGCCATCTCTCTGGGCGATGATCCGGATGTTTTGATACGCAACTTACAGGACAGATTTCCTCAAGCCGAATTGCTTGGCAGCGATAACGAATTCGAGCAACTTATTGCGAAGGTGGTAGGTTTCGTTGAAACACCCGCTTTAGGCCTTGATCTGCCCCTCGACGTGCGAGGAACCGCATTTCAAAAGCGGGTATGGCAGATGCTGCGAGAAATTCCAGTGGGCGATAGAGTCAGTTATTCCGATATTGCAAATCGCATGGGTTCGCCGAAGTCAGCTCGCGCCGTGGCGGGGGCTTGCGCCGCCAATACCTTGGCTGTAACTATCCCTTGCCATCGCGTCGTTCGGAATGACGGCAGTTTGTCGGGATACCGGTGGGGGATTGAGCGCAAGGTTGAATTGCTGCGTCGGGAAAGTAAAGCATGACCACTCATAGTGAGGATAAGCGATCGTCAATGTCTTGATCGTTTGAACTGCCGCATGATTTTCGTGAACGCGATATTCTCGCTTTCCATAAACGTGACACGTTAGCCATAGCTGAGCAAGTTGATGGACGAACGTTACGGAAGGTTTAGCGTGGAGTGGACTGGCCTCCCCCTCACTATCAGATTTCGTGACCGATGCGTTGATGCAGAACTGGCCAATGATGGACCAATGACCGAAGGCGGATCGGAATCTCTGAAATTGATAGTGCAGCGTATGTTGGGCTTGACGCAGCGAATTGAAGACTTTGAGCAGACCTATCGTGCTCATTCGCAGTTGGGTCTGCTCATCGCCACGCAACCGGGCCTTCGGGTTCCGCTCTCCACCACCCCTTTGAAGCGTTGACCTGGGCAGTTAGCGGACAACAAATCAGCGTAAAGTCAGCAATATCGTTGCGCCGAAATCTGATTCTGTTCACCGATTTGAAACACTCTGTCGGACTCAGTTGTTACCCCGATGCCAGTCAGATTTCAGGTCTGACTGCACTGGATTTGCATCAGACAGGCTTTTCACAAACGAAGTCACAAACATTAATAACGTTAAGCCAGATGGTTCAGGAAAACCGCCTCCCTTGGATTCGTGGATGATCAACACGCTACCCATCGATGAAATTCATGAACAGCTTTTACGTATACGCGGTATAGGACCGTGGACAACAAACTACGCATTACTTAGTTGTTTCGGTTGGCTGGATGGGTCGTTGCATGGAGACGCAGCAGTTCGACGAGGTTTGCAATTACTGCTTGGTTTTTTGGAAAAAGTCACCGAAGATCAGGCAAAGGAATGGCTTGCCGCTTTCTCATCCTGGCGTGCTTTGATTGCTATGCATATTTGGGTACTTCAGTCGCATAACACCTAAATAGATAACTAAAAGGCCGGTAGTAGTATGTCTGCAACCGACCCATACCCGTCCGTCGGTAAAATAACTTGAGCGTCAGTTGTACAGATCAAAACGGTCATTCAGGATTTAACGCAAAGCTCTACCAACTTTGGAGATTAGCGAAAAGCGATCGTGTTAAAAAAATCGTGTTAAAAAAATTGTTGACATTTTCGTAATTACAGGAGGAAAATCTGGCTCAATATCGTAGCATTTCAGATGGTGGGCCCACATTTATTTTACTAGAGGTGGTTTTATCAACTCTTGATTTCGAATCTGCAAATAGGCAGATAAAGGGGGGGTGATATGGCAGAAGATCGGGGGGAGATAAAAATCCGGTATACCTTGAAGCAAGGGAAGGAATATGCTTTGAGGAGTGAAACCGTGCACATTTTTCCTGTTAGTCCTTGGAAAATCTTTCTAATCTTAATTCCCACTTTTATCGTTTTAGCATTTTTAAGTGCTTTCATTTTTTCCATTTTTTTCCCTTTGTTTCTATTCGGTGGGATTATTCTTAGTCTCTGGATTTGGTGGCTACGACGGAAACTACACAAGTCCAATTCTGCAGAGAATTTGGTGGGTGAGTACATTGTAACCGAGGAGACCCGCTTCGGCACAACTAAAACTGACAAGGCAGAGAATCCATGAATCTGAACACATTTCTTCAAACGCATAAAACTCGTCAGAAGCTTTGGAATGGAGAGATATTTTTGAGAAATTCTTAAAGAATCGCATCTCGATCTCCAAAATTTTGATTGGTATCTTCTAACGTTGCGGGTGAGCCGTCTGCGCAGTGACGCTCGTGAAGATCAACCACGATCTAGTCAGTCGGCTCGAGGCGCGTGTTAGCGTGCCTCTGCGCATGGCGTGCAAACGATCGCTTCAACACACGCAGTACCCGCCGGCAGATAGACCAGCAGAAACCGGTCAGCCTCGGACAGGTAGTCCTCGCCGCTCTCGTCGATTACCCGGAGATCCCCATCAGCTTCCGCCTATCGGTCTGGGAGAACGCGAGAGCGTAGTCAACACGAACGCCCTCCGCGTCCACCGTCCCTACGCCCCCGTGCCCAGGCCGTCAGGCCTCCCGCCCGTGCGCCCACAAGGGCAACATATCAACAGGGTGAAAGTCCCTGTCGGCGTAAGCCATAACGTCGTAGCTGAAAGTAACTGCGTCATTGCGAAATGGGGTGGAGAGCAACTGGAAGCGAAAGGGCAGTCCGCAGGATAACGAATCCGATTCGGCAGGGCAAGGCGGCGAGTCTGCGAGTGAATGACGAAGCCTGAAAATCATTAGTTACGTTGTTTTGGCGATTAAAACGATAACTGAGCCTACCAAGTGGTTGGGAGCGGAATGCCAAGAAGGTAAGTTGAAGTAAGTGGGGAGACCTGTCGTCGAGGTGACGGCGGCAGGAGTCAGAACCCTAGTAGTAGTGATCCAGTAGATTGACAGAGAAAAAAAAATAGTCGCTAACGGGAGAAGCGAAAAAAAAATCTCCTACAACAAGGCGTTGTGTGAAACCCATCTCTGTTATACGCCCAGTCAACTGAAAGAATCACGGTTAGCAAAGCCGTGACGAGCGAAGGAGGGTAGGAAGAGAAATTGGAGAAAGACATATTATGCAGCTAAGAGAAGCTATTTCGTCAGTGTTGGCAACAACTAAACAAGAAACAGATACTTACGACCCCTGGTCGTGGGTGGAAGCATCAGTATGGACAAAATCGATGTTGACAGCACTGGAAAACGGTGTGAAGGGCGGTAAATGGTTTAGTTTGATGGATAAAGTCTATGCGTTGGCAACTTTACAAGCGGCTTGGCAACAAGTGCGGAAGAATAAGGGTAGTCATGGCATAGACGGAATGAGCATTGAACGTTTTGCAGTGAAGCAGGTGCAGTATCTGCTGGAGTTACAGAAAACGTTAAAAGAGGGGAGTTATCAACCGCTGCCAGTCAAACGGGTATTCATTCCCAAAGCTGGAGGTGGTGAACGTCCATTAGGTATTCCGGCGGTTAAAGACCGAATAGTGCAAACGGCTCTGAAAATGGTGATTGAACCTATTTTCGAGAACGAGTTTGTTGAGCATAGTTATGGATTCAGACCACTAAGAGGTTGTAAACTTGCGCTAAGAGCGGTTGATGGATGCCTGAATGCAGGGCAGACGTGGGTGGTCGATCCGGACATGAAAAGTTACTTCGACACTATTCCCCATGCACTGCTAATGGTTGAAGTTGAGAAGTTTATCAGCGATGGCAAAGTTCTAAAGCTGATACAAACGTACTTGGAGCAAGACATTTTGGACGGGTTGAACCGCTGGACACCTATCGCGGGAACCCCACAGGGGGCGGTTATAAGCCCTTTGCTAGCTAATCTGTATCTGCATTCATTGGATAAACGGATGATGCAAGCGGGTTACACGATGGTTAGATATGCGGATGATTTTGTCATTCTCTGCCAAAGCCAGGAAGACGCTCAAAACGCTTTGGCATTAGCTCAGCAATGGGTTGATGACAAAGGGTTGACCCTGCATCCAGACAAAACCCATGTAGGCAATTGTTTGGTAGTCGGTCAAGGATTTGAATTTCTGGGTTACCGGTTTGAGGCAGGTAAGCGTTGGGTGAGAAAGAAAAGCCTGAAAGCGCTAAAAGACAAAATCAGAAACAAGACCAAAAGATCACGCGGTGACAGCATGGAAACGATAATAAAAGACCTTAATCCCATGCTTAAAGGTTGGTTTAACTACTTTAAGCACGCTCACAAATGGACGTTTTCAGGGATAGATGGTTTTATCAGGCGACGATTACGTAGCTTAAGAAACAAGCAAAGAACAGGACAAGCAGGTTTTGGACGCTCAAAACATCTACATCAACTTATGCCAAATGCGTATTTCACCAAGTACGGGCTTTTCACTATGAAAGAAGCTCATGCTATGGCTTGTCAATCCCGATGAGGAAATTCTCAACTGGAAAGCCGTGTGCGGGAAAACCGCACGCACGGTTTGGAGGGAGGGGAGGTTAGTAGCCTTCTCTACCCCTATCGCACGCCGCTCCCCGCTGGAGCAGCAGGCAGCAGCATTTTTGCGCCAGAAAGTACCTAGTCAGGAAGGTCGTTCTGACGTCTTGAATAAGAGCCTGTCCAAATATAACTGTAACAACTTTCAGGTTGACGGGAGGATGGTGTAATTCCATTCGCCATGGAAGTTTGCTTTTTGGATGTTGATTTTTTCGAGTTCCTCATCGGTCACTCTAAGT
>JBAZVB010000010.1:0-6886 GCA_041661105.1 Patescibacteria group bacterium | reverse complement strand
TAGAAGAGTCTGTTTCAATGGCAAGGCATTCCCGCGTATATTCGTCCACGATATTTAAGTTCTTAAGTTTCCTGCCGCTGCTGAGCATGTCATGAACAAAATCCATTGTCCAGCACTGGTCGGTCCTAGTAGGTGCCGAAAGTGGAACCCTCGGGGCAGACTTAAACTTCTTGCGCGGTCGTCGTCTAAGACTGAGATTAAGAACCTTGTAATAAATCCGGTCCGTCCGTTTATGATTCTTTACCAGCCCTTCGCGTTCTACTACGCCATGAATCAGCGGAGAGCCCCAACGCTTGTGCTTGTGGGCCAGCTCAAGGATTCGGGCTGCAAGGGCGCTGTCGTTGCGCGGCTTCCCTTTGTAATAAAGCGTTGAGCGATAAAGCCCTACCAACCAAGCGGCCCGTCTTTTGCTGAACCCGAAGGCTTCCCTGGCAAACGCCAGGGCGGCCTTCTTAGCCTCGGGTTCTACCAGTTTTTTGAGTTTATCGCCTTAAGTGCCTGATTATCAAGCGTTAAATCGGCCACTATATGTTTAAGCCGCCGGTTTTTGTTAGCGCCGGTCCAAAAGTGTACCGGTTTGGCCGGGGTTAGGTGTACCATTTAGGCCGCTTTTACCAATTTCCGTGAACGCAAGCCTGCCTCCGTGTTGGAAAACAAAAAAATCTGGCGCTGCAATTACCGATTCCCCGGAAGATTTATAATCCGCTGTTCCGTTGTTTTCTTTTTTTAATTCTATAGCTTGGTCCTTCGATTTTGATCAACTCCCCGTGCTCAATGAGCCGCTCTGCTATAGCGGTTGCCACGGCATTATCCTGGAACACTTCGTTCCAGTCTTTAAACGCCTTGTTCGTAGTTATTATCATGGAACCGGTTTCGGCTCGTTTAGATATAATCTGAAAGAACAAGTCTCGCGCGTCTTTGTCCATGGGTATATAGCCGAGCTCATCAATTATCAGCAGCCTAGGGGCCGTGAATTTCTTCAGCGCCCGCTCCAGGCCGTAGTCGCTCTTGGAAGCGATCAGGTGGTTAATCATGTCCGCCGCCGTGGTGAACAATGTACTCATACTGCGCTGACACGCGGCGTACCCGAGGGCGCTGGCTATGTGCGTCTTGCCGAGGCCGCCGGAACCCAGTAAGATAAGATGCTCCCTTCTGTTCACAAAATCCGAATTGAACGCTTCTAAAATCATTCCTTTCGGGATACTCGTCGGATGTTCCCAATCAAAACCAGCTATTGTCTTCGTGGTCGGGAATCTGGCCGCCTTTATCAACCGTCCTACCGTCGCCTCATGGCGTCTCGCCAGCTCATTCTCCAGAATAAGATCAAGAAATTCTCTATGCGACACATTTTCTTTCGCGGCTCGCGATACTAATTCGTTTAAGTTGCGCTCTGTGTGCCATAAATACAGTCTCTTCAGCATTTCGCCGGTATCCGGCCGGGATTCATTGTTAATCATGATTGTTCTCCTTAAATAATTCGTCATATTGGCCCAAATCGCTCTCTTCTACCGACGCCTCAGACCATTGCGGCTTTTTAGTAAGAACTATCCGACGCGGTTCCGGCATATTCCGGGCGGCACGGCGCTGCGAAATAATATTCTGAATGTAGTGCGCGCCGAAAGCGTTATATCCCAGCGCGTGGCCGATTGCGCCCACAACATCGCTTTTACCGTATACGCCAGCCATCTTCTGAATCTTATCAAGCTGACCCGATAAATGCAGTTCTGCCGCAACCAGCCCTTTTAGATATCGTTCGCAATCAGCGCTAAGCGCCAGAAACCATTCCACCAGTTTAGAAGTACGCGCTTTTTTCCTGTGCGCCAGCAGATTCTCGTAATGCTTCGGATTTTCTATAACCCGGTATTTCTCGTAGGACCGGGGATGCGAGGTTAAAATACGGTCTTTATCATACACCGCCACCTGCCGCGCAGTGGCCTTGATCGTAAGCATCCTGCCGACAAACTGGCTCGGCACTGAATACCGGTTCCCGTCAAAATGCACAAGCGCCTGCGAAGTCGGAATCGCCGTAGTAACTATGGAACAATCATAGTCATGCATACTCAACGGCATAAGCAGGTCTTTTTCAGACTGGAATCTGGTCATAGGCTGCTCATGCGTGGTCCCGTGCACCCGAACATTTGCCTCCAGGTCCAGCCATTCAAGCGCCTCCTGTTGGATTTTGGTATGACTGGTTATCTCACGGCCGGCCAGGAACGCGGTCCGCACATATTTAATACCGGACTCCACTTTGCCTTTCTCATTGGGCTTT
Source organism: Patescibacteria group bacterium (assembly GCA_041661105.1). GTDB lineage: Bacteria > Patescibacteriota > Patescibacteriia > 2-12-FULL-60-25 > 2-12-FULL-60-25 > MWCR01. Next base: position 4,617 of record JBAZVB010000010.1, on the reverse strand, counting down.
CTTACCCCGCACGGTATCGGGTTAAACATATAGTACCCCGAGAAATTCAGGAAACGCGGGTTATATCTTATCGCGGCTCCGCTGCGCTCCAGCACGACGCTCTTCAAGTTGTCATAGTTGATGCTTTTGGGGATGCCGCCGAAATATTTAAAAGCTGACACATGCGCCGCCAGAAAGTCCTCGATCTTCTGTGAAAGCGTAAACTCTATATAAATCATCCGCGAATACGATAACACCATTACAAAACAGGACAGCTGCCGCCGCGCATTCCCTATTGTTATATTCCCAATGTTCGCCCAGTCTACCTGCGCGAATTCCCCAGGCTGGGTTTCAAGCCGTAGGAACGACGCGGGTTGCCGACCGGCCCTGATCCCGCGCAGGTAATCTTTTAAAACTGTATGGCCGCCGGCGTAGCCTCGTTGCCGGATCTCTTTTAGCAACTTTATGGCTTTCAGGTCCGGATACTCTTCAAGCCGGCTTTTCAGGTAGGGCTTGTAAGGCTCAAGTTTAGCACCGGCGCGGGGTCCGCGATCACTATTTGCCGGCGCACCGGTTTCGCTTTCTAAGGCCCGGCGCACCGTTTTGCGGTGCACCCGCAGCGCACGCGCTATCTCGCGCATCGTAAGCCCGTCCGCGTTTTTCATCCGTCTTATTGTCGCCCATAGTTCGTTGTTCATAACTACAGTTTACACGCCTGAAAATCATGTTGCCCATGTTTCTTGTATATCGGCCCGGCTTAACCGCTCATCACGGCGATTATCCCGTCGACCTTTAAATTTAATGTTTCTTGTATATCGGCCCCTTGGAGGGCCTGAATCCGGGCGATTCTCCGTCGGAGCAATCCGTCTTGTATATCGGCCCTGAAACGCTTCATTTTTTGCTTGCGCAGGCGGCGGGCGGCGTTGTCTTGGCGGATATACTCGGGGTGGGTGGCACGATACCGCCGCAAGTATCCCGGATGTTTCGCCAACCAGCTTTTTACGTTCACATACCGGCCCCGGTAGCAGCCGGGGTTGTCTTTGAGCCAGGCTTTATGGGCCTCGCTCTTGGATTTCTTGCGGCAGACAGCCTTGCCGCAGGATTTCTGTGTTTTGACGGCGCGGATGTAAGGCCTGTAAGCTATACCGCAGTAAGGACAATGCTTAAGCGCAGGTTGACTGGGCATAACCGCCTCCAACCCGTCTATATCTTAAACCGTTGTTATAGTTTCGGAGGGAATCGGGCCTTTATCAAGGCCTTATTAAGATAAATACTTACCTGGAATTGTGGGACGTGTGGGGATTTGAAAGGAATAGAACTAAAAGGCTGGTACACTTAACACCGACTAAACCGGTACATTACTAGACTGGCGTTAACACCCTGTCAGTTGCTGGGGGATGTGCTGATGCCAATCCCGATGAAGCCAGGTCATATTCAGCGGCAAGACTATCATTATAAACGAAACGGGACATGCGTCGTGCTTATGGCGGTCGAACCTCTGGCCGGGCGGCGCATCGTTAAAGTCACAGAGCGAAAGACAAAAAAGGATTATACGCGGTTCATGAAGGGGGTGGCGGCGGCTTATCCGGAGGCTGAAAAAATAATTGTTGTACAGGATAATCTTAACACACATAATCATTTTATGAAGCCTGTAAGGCCCCGGAAGCATTCGCCCTGTCACAGCGTTTTCAAATGGTCTATACACCCAAGAAAGCCAGTTGGCTGAACATGGCTGAAATAGAGCTGTCTGCTTTATCCAAGCAGTGTCTTGACCGGCGTATTGCAAAGATGAGAGTTATGGCGGAACAGGTGCAAGCCTGGACTGTTAAGCGGAATCGTAGTAAAACGAAGATCTCCTGGGGTTTTACGAAGGACAAGGCTCGGGAGAAACTCAGCAGGCATTACGAGACCATTAAGAATTAAGTTTACAGCGTACTACTATACCGCCGCAAGGATGGCGATTGTAAGCCCATCTGCACATGATATGCGACAGTGTTCGATGGTTAAAAGAAGCTGAGGGTGTCGCATATGTTGCGCCCCGGCTTATAGGGAAACCTTTGCTTACTGGCTTCGCGGCCGGAAGTCTGCGACAGTTATTGGCGCTTGCAAACTTTACGAGGGTGTCGCATATTTTTATGTTTTAGGCCCCGGCTTATAACGCCTTCCCTTACCCTTACCCTCCGGAACCAGCCACCCCCCCTCTACTAGCCGCTTGGCACGCCGTAGGGCGGTCTGTCGGTTCACTTGCCAAATAGTTCGAAGAGCCAGATTGGAGAGCGCCCCAGTTTGCAATAGTTCGCCCCTCAGGCTTTTAAAGTCCTCTGGGATGACCGGGTGTCCGGAGCTAAGAACATAAATTCTGCCGCCTTTCTTTTCAGTTTGAATTACGCTCTTGCGGATAAGATCCTTAAGGTCTTTTGAAGCCGTGTAAATGTCAATTTCCACAAGTTTCTGGTAGTCGGCGCTGGTAAATCTGCCGCCACGCTGTCTGGCAAGAACCAGCAACCGCAGTTGATTTGTGGAAAGCGCGAGGCTCTTAAACTTGGCTAACCAAGTCCGTGTTTCTTCATCCCATACCATAGAATTGCTCAACGAGACCGTGATGAAACCTTCTGGCTTTTCCGTGAAATCGGGCTTGTGCAGGCCGTTGCTCTCCATGACCTCGAACATCCTGGGCACGCCTTCGCCTACCTCCCGCATCAGGCCCGCGATTACCAGAACACGGACGATAAGTGGATTGCGGGAAGCATGGCCCCCCGCGCCCTTACGCAGAATATCCAATGTGATCGGTGGGACTAGGCCGCCGGGAGAAACCACTTCCAGTCGATCATCGTAGTGGTGTATTTCGACAGGAGTGCCGCGCAGACCGTAATCCCGGTGAGCTATGGCGTTGACCACGGCCTCCTGCCAGGCGAACTGTGGGTACTCGGCATTTTCTGAAAAAAACAGGTCGTGAAGCACCTGCCGTTGCCCGATGCGCGGGCGAATCGTCTCGGCGACCTTTTCCGCCAGTTCTACAAGCGGAGCAGATATCCGCTCCCGCTGTATGATATTGAGGTTTACGCCGTGCTCTCTCCGCGTGCCCCGGAAGCGGATATATTCCACATAGGCTTTCTCGTGCCAGCGTTCCGGGTCCTTAGCGAATAACAGCAGCGACGCGAAACTCAGGCGCACATCCCCGTTCCGGGGCTCTGCCAGTCTCAACTCAATAAGCCCCTGCTTGGCATCCAGGCCGGGCCTGAATTTTTCGGCGACATTCCGGACAAGGTCTTCGCGTAAATCAGTCATGCCCGCGCCGGGAACAAAAGCGTGTTCGGTCAGGCTTTGCTTCTTAAGAGCTTTGGCATGGGCGATGCGGTCGGCGTCCATCGGCAGATTTCTGTCATGGTCCCGGTAAAGATATTTGCCATTTGTGGTTCGATGCGTAACCAGGGACGGGCCGGTTTCAAAAATAAGAATTTTGTGGACACCAGAGTTGTAGATATGGGACTTTGCCGAAAGCGGTGGGTCGATCCTGGAGGCAGGGGTCTCAAGAAGCTTGAAAACCTGTTTCTCTGTATAAGGAAGGCCGGACGATGTCCCATCATCATCAAGACCGACAACCAGTTCTCCGCCGTCCGCATTTGCAAAGGCTACCAGAGTTTCGGCTATTTCGGCGGCAATGTTCTTGAGCGGCAATGGTCTCGGAGTTTTTGTGCGCTTGTTATGGCATGACTTCCTTTCAAGGAATTGTCCTTCCGGGTTAATGTGGTAACTCTCAGGTAAAATATTCATTTTCTCTCATGTTTCCGGGGGATTTATGATATACGTGCGAATAATAATGGCCAAGGAGTAGAGGCCATGCTATCCCCTATGTAAATTCTACAAAAAATATCCAGAAAATGCCTCTGAATAGAATGCACCGATTCCATGCATGTAAGTGTCGGAAAAGTGTGATTTCAAAAGTTGTCCAATCAGGGGTCTGGTTAAAAAATAAAATCCTCGACGTGAAATCGAGGATTTTTAAAAGTAGGCGGGTGGCTGGATGCACCAGGTTAGAACCTGTTTTATGGCGGTTTAGGAGCAATTTGGCCTAAAATCTATCAAAAAACGCTTAAAATCCCCTTTTTCAGGCTGGAAAAGCGGCAAAAAGTGTTAATTTGTGCAAAAAATACGCGGCTATTGGGGGCCTTGCCCAAGTTATAGACAACTCAGAATTCGGTCTGGTATTGGGTCCGAAAGGCAAAAAACGCATACTTTTCCTAGAGGAGGCCCAGATTGCCCGGGATAGCCGCCGCCGGGCTCCACGCCCCCCTCGAATCCAACGGGATCTGCTGGAAGCACGGCAACTTAAAGAACGGCTGGACAAAACGCCGGGGCTTACCAAGATCGCCTTGGGTCGGGAGCTTGGGATTACCCGCATTGAGATAATCCGCTTCCTGTATTGGTCAGTCCGGTTTCAACCAGAACCGCATACACCACGGCTAACGAAGTGGTGGAAAGGGCGCACCCCGCGATGAGTGAGGCGTTCCAAGTCCAACCCGCGCCCCAGTAGCAATAGGCAATGGCGGCGATGTAGGGAATCAGGAATGACAGTCCGCCTATAAGTAAACTCTCCTTTAACTTGTTTCGCAATATCCTGCTATCCACTTCCGCCCC
>JBAZVB010000009.1:0-7246 GCA_041661105.1 Patescibacteria group bacterium | reverse complement strand
ATTCTTGCGGGCACCAGCATTACATTTGGTACGGGTGCCAGTCTAGACGGGAGAGCGCTCGCATCAACCGCGTTAGTCTCGTTGCTGGGCAATAGTATTTCAGGACCGACCTGCGCGCCCGCGCCTGCGTCAGTCTCTTCAAATTCTCCGGCCCCGGTCATTAGTATCAAGAAAGTTCCCAGTCCTCCGGCGTTGCCCAACGGACCAGGACCTGTGACCTATACTTACACGGTTACCAACCCCTTTGTTACACTGTCGAACATAGTCGTTAAGGATGATCAATGCGCCACGGTTAAATATCTTGGCGGGGACACTAACAGTAATACTTTATTGGAGAGGACTGAAACTTGGACGTATCAATGCACGACGACGCTCGCGAAAACTACCATAAACTATGCAACGGCCGCAGGCATAGGCAACGGCATGTCCGTCGTCGATACAGCCATTGTTGAGGTTATTGTTGGCGTGCCAGTTGTGCCTCCGTTGATCAATATTTTAAAGTTACCAAATCCGCAGACTTTGCCCTTTAATGGAGGTTCGGTGGTTTATGACTACACCGTCACTAATCCGGGCACGGTTGCTTTGACGGATGTGACGGTAACCGATAACAAATGCAGTAACGTGACGTTTGTATCGGGTGACGTGAATGGAGATTCAAAACTCCAGGTAAATGAAACGTGGATGTATACCTGCACGACCAATGTCCCCCAGACAACAACTAATACCGCCATTGCTACGGGTCACGCCAATGGCTTAACGGCTATTGATACGGCGTTAGCCACGGTTATCGTCGAAGGTTCCCCGGTTCCACCGTTGATTCATCTTATTAAAAAACCAGAACCGGTTATATTGCCGGCTGGCGGCGGTTTGGTCACCTATACCTATAATGTCACGAATCCTGGCACGGTAACGCTGAATAACGTCAATGTGACTGACGATATATGCGGTCAGGTGACGCTGGTTTCCGGCGACACGAATGGCAATGGCTTGATGGAGACTAATGAAACGTGGATCTATACTTGCCAACAAAATTTGAAAGTGACAACCACTAATACGGCTACGGCCGTAGGTACCGGCAATGGCTTAACGGTCACCAGTGTTTCTGTCGCTAACGTGGTCGTGTCCCCTGCTCTGATTCCACCTCAACCAAAACTTCCAAATACGGGATTTGATCCCAATAACGCCTTAGCTATTTACGCCGCGGCCGCTGGAGCTTTGGTGGCAGCTACGCTCCTATTAGCCTTAACCAAAAGCAAGAGCCTATTCTAGTGAAGACGCATCAAAGAAAAAAGACAAAGGCAAAGAGCCGGACGATTGCTCGTCCGGCTCTTAAGAATAAGAGTTCCATGATACTTGAGCGCGTTTGGTCACTGCTTGCTCCGGCCAGTTATATTTTGGCCGTGCTTATCATATTTCAATTTGTTTGCGTGCAGATAGCGATCGGTTTTTACGAAAATCCGGTTACGCAGAATTCGTTTAAGTCTGCTTCAACCGCTAACTTGAAAGCGGCTTCAGGGCTTCCTGTACGCATCAAGATTCCGAGTATTCGTGTTGATGCCGTAATTCGCAACGTAGGTCTGACTTCCGATGGATCAATGGGAGTCCCTGCCCTGCCTCGCGACGCGGCCTGGTATATGTTAGGTCCTAAACCGGGTGAAAAAGGAAGCGCCGTCATTAGTGGCCACGTGAACTGGTGGTACGGCGTAAAGGGCGTCTTTGAGCGTTTAAAGGCCTTAAAACCCGGCGATAAGATTACCGTGCAGAATGATCGAGGGATTAGTACGTCTTTTGTAGTGCGTAAAATCCGCGAATACGGCCAAAAAGATGATGCTTCTGACGTCTTTTTTTCCTTTGATGGCAAGTCGCACTTGAACCTCGTCACCTGCTCCGGAGTTTGGGATAGGCTCTCCAAAGCCTATTCAAAACGACTGGTAGTGTTTACGGATAAAGTAGCTGAATAAATTTTGTATGTTTTTATGTTCCTCTTTTTACTACATCGAGATTTGCGGCAATGATCACTTCAGCCGTTTTCCAAAGTATTGGGAGGAAACGACGAATTCGTTCGGCGCGATCTAGGAGATCAGAGGGAGACCGAATGCCTAGGTCAGATAAAATCTCCTCAAAAGCGGGTACATACTCTTGATGTATAGAAAGTGGTGCATCAGACGCAAGGATCTTATCACAGCGCGCGAACGTCACCGTAATCCAAAAAATAGCTTCGCGATGGTTTCCGGAGGCAATGAGCTTCTGGATACCATCGATCGCAATCGGACGCGCTGACGATGTGATATCCGAGCTGAATGGAAAGTGCGTCTTTGCAATTTTAGTTGCAGCATCAAAATTATGGGCGAGGGTTTTGAGGTGATGCTGAACACGTTCAGGCTCGAATTCGGCACAGCCGAGCAAGTCAAGTAGCGTGTCAAAAACATTCTCTTGGCCGTATTGGGTAAGCACTTCACGCACCGCGAGGTAACGCAGACGGACGGTTGGGTTCTTGAGGGCTGCAACAAGCAGGACGTGGGTCGTGACTCCGGTGGCAAACAGCCAAGCAAGGATTTTATCGGCCCAGGACTCTGATTGGTCGATACCTAAAAGGAATTGTTTGATTTGATTTAAGGCATCCTCGCAACGTCTACGAACCCATGCCTCCTCATGGAAAGAGCGTGCCACCTGCAGCTGTCGCTGGTGCAGGGCACCTGAAGGGTCCTCAATAATGGTATCCTGTTGCAATCCAGCTGCAAGATGGTAAGACGACAAGATCTGGTCGACTGATTCAAACCAGCTCCACGGAAACAGAGAGATCTCGAGTAGAGCGTCGTGGTGTAAGAGCTTCCCGGGTTTGAGCAAAGGGTCTGCGTTATCAGCGACGATCGCTACATCAAGGTCAGAACCAGTCGCTAACTCAACTTCATCCGGCAGGCCGACAGTTGAACCGATAAAGTAAGCGCCACGAAAACCGGGTTCATACTTTACATGAATAGAGATCCAGTCTCTAGCCGCTTCGCGGGCTTGTCCTACGGTGATCATATACGGCGCATAAGTGTATCGAATTTCTGAAAATATAATTTTAAGAATGTTATTAATATGCGCCTTTTTGCGTGAAAGGTCAAAGAATTAGTCTAGTTGTTGAAGTATTCCCTCAACATCACTTGCAGAGTTTTCTTACCTTTGTCTGTTTTTAAATAACTCTCACGCCTGAGAGCATCGTATTTATTTTGATAAGCCTCATAAAAGATCAATTTGACGGGTAAGCGGCACTTGGTTGAAGTAACTAGGCCCTTTTGGTGTTGTTCGTATCGGCGTGTCAAATTATCTGTATAACCGATATACAATTTATGGTCGTGCAGGCTCCTGAGGACGTAGGCGTAGTACATTCAATACCCGTGCCATAAAAATACCACCCTGTCAAGAGGATGGTATTTTGTTTCACCTAGCGCATGACGAAGCAGATGTTTAAAGTCTGGCTCCGCCATGCACCATATGGTGCATGGCTCCGGGGGTGGGGATCGAACCCACGACCAATTGATTAACAGTCAACTGCTCTACCGCTGAGCTACCCCGGAAAGATAGCGTCACGATTATATATGAACCTTTTTGGCTTGGCAAGAGGTTGATATCTAGAGATGGCCTTGTATGACTTCCTTTAAATCAGTAGGTGACGCGCCCAAAATTCTGGCGACTATGTTTCCATTCTTTATAACGGAAGCGTTCAACGTCCTGCCGCTGATACCTGGTTTTATTTCGACTCTGACCTCGTCCAGTATCATTTCGAATCCGTCTTTTTCAACTTTTAAGTAGGCCCCCAACCTCATGGCCACGTCTTTCAATCTTTCTTGAAAACGTTCCGGATCATTTTCTTTGGTTGGTTGTTGGTTAAAGTTCTCCATATTAGTAATCCGCCAGTCTCTTGATGAGCGGATGTTGCTGGATCTTTTCCAAAGCTTTGGATTCGATTTGGCGGATGCGTTCGCGGGTCACGTCAAACTCTTTGCCAACTTCTTCCAAAGTATGACTAACGCCGTCGACCAGCCCGAACCTCATCTCCAGAATTTTCTGCTCGCGAGGTGAGAGGTCTTTAATGATATCTTTGACGTAATCTTTGAGAAGTTGGAGACCGGCCGCGCGATCAGGCGTGACGTTTTTGATGTCCTCGATGAAGTCCTCAAGCGTCGAATCCTCATCATCTTCGCCAACGGATGTTTCCAGTGAAACCGTGTCTTGCGAGATCTTGATGATGTGGCGGACCTTGTCGACTTCCTCGCCCATTTCGGCCGCGATTTCTTCCGGCAGGGGCTCGCGTCCCAAGTCTTGAATCAATTGACGTTCAACCTGCTGGAATTTATTAATGGTTTCAACCATGTGGACAGGAATGCGGATCGTCCGGCTCTGATCGGCCAAGGCGCGGGTGATAGCTTGCCTAATCCACCAGGTGGCGTAGGTTGAGAACTTATAACCTTTACGGTATTCGAACTTTTTAACGGCGCGGAACAGGCCGATATTGCCCTCTTGAATCAAATCCAAAAGCGCCAGGGATTTGCCCATGAATTTTTTGGCGATGGAGACGACCAGGCGCAGGTTGGCTTCGATTAGTTTTTTCTCGGCCTCCTTATCCCCTTTTTCCTTACGTTTGGCCAAAGCGATTTCTTCCTCACCTTTCAGCAAAGGGATCTTACCGATTTCTCTCAGATAAATTTGGATGTGGTCAGCTGTCAGATCAAACGGATCAACTTTGGGACCCAGTTCCGGAATGGCGCTGTTCATTTGGGTCATAATGACCCGCCTGTCATCTTTGCGACCGAGGATGCCCTCCTTCATCTCAACAACCGAGATGCCTGCGGCGTCCAGGCGGTCTATAAAAGCTTCGTAAGTCGAAATGTAATCCTCGATGTCCGGGAAAGCGTAAAGAACCTCCGTCTCGGTCATGAAGCTCCGAGTCCTGGCTTTATCAAAAAGACGGTCCAAAGCCTCTGGGGTGGGTGCCGGGGCTTTAACGTAAGGGACCTTGGGTTGCAGAACCGGTTTAAAGACCGGCTTCTTAGTTTTTTGGACGGGCTTATTTTTATTGGAAGCAAAGCCGGTATGTTTTTTTAGGACGTGCTTTTTAGCTACCACCTTTTTGGTCTTATTCTGAACGTGACGGGAAACCTTATGATAAGTATGGGACGTTAACGAACGTTTCTTGCGTGAAGTGTGAGGCATAAAAACTTTTGTGCGCTCCAGGATCGTGAGTCTTTCGACCGACGGAAACGGAGGCGGGCTATCGTCCCAATCGTCCTACCCGTCCTTTTCGTCCTAAATTAGGTGTAGGACGTTTAGGACGAGGGACGGTTGGCTTCATTGAGTTGATTGAACTGCGTAAGCAAAACGTTGATTCGCTCGGTGTCGCCGAGCCGTTCCGCTTCGCGCATCTGCTGTTCGAGTTGCTGTCGCCTTCGCGTCAAGGTTAGCTCCCTGAGCCTAAGCTCGGTGATGGCTAATTCTTGGCGTAAAGCATCAACTGACTGGTCCTGGAACTCGTGATCGGCCAATATGGCCAAAAAATCTACCAGTTGCCCTAGTTCGCCCTCCAGGTTGGCGAACTGGGAACTTTTGGCAAGCGAAGTATTTTCTTCGCTTATTTGGTTTGGAATGGCCGAATTATAGCCTTCTAAGATTAAACTGTAAAGCTTTGAGTGTGGATCATGTTGCCATTCGATATCCAATTCATGAAAAAGCTCGGATTTGGCTAAGACAGCGGCCAGCCACCGGGCTTCCAACTCGTGCTCAGCCCCAGTCCGATGCCCTGGCTTCTGGCTGTCGAATTTAGGGTCGGGAGTGGTACGTCCGAGCTCGCCGCGGTGAGTTTCTGGTCTTAAGCCGCTGACCATGGTTCGGTTCATAGCCTGTCTCAAGGCGTCCGGTGAGATATCCAGATCTTTGGCTAGTTTTGAGATCCAAGCGTCCCTTTCAACTGGATGCGGTAAATATCGACATTCGTTTAATACGAACTGCGCGATTTGTCTCTTGCCATCGGGCGTCGAAGACGGAAATTGGGAGAATGCCTGCGAGTAAATCCAGTCCATGATAGGCTTGGCCTGTCGGATAGCTTCTTTCCAAAGTGCGACGTCTTTTCGAATGAGCTCATCCGGATCTTTGGCCAGATTTTGATCGTAACGAATAATACGGATGGAAAAATCCATTTGCCGCGCAAGATCAAGCCCCCTCAAAGTCGCCGTCAGCCCGGCCGCATCCATGTCAAAGGCAATGGCGATGTGATTGGTGTACCTCTTGAGGAGATTGAGCTGATCTTGAGTTAAAGCCGTGCCTGACGAAGCTACTACGTTGGCGACTTGAAACTGGTGCGAGGTTAACGCGTCCATGTTGCCCTCGACGATAATCGCCAGATCTTCCCGCTTAATGTCGCCTTTGGCTTTATCGAGCCCGTAGAGTATCGCACTTTTTTTGTAGAGCTGAGTTTCGGGCGTGTTGACGTATTTGGCGACTTTTTCGGCCGTCAAAATGCGGCCTGTGAATCCGACCACATGGCCCATGGGATCGCAGATGGGAAACATCAGTCTTTCGCGAAAGCGGAAATAAATGCCCTGCCCCCGGTCGCTGGGCGAGGCTAAGCCCGCTTTGATCAACTCATCGGATGTAAAGCCTTTCTCGTAGAATTTTTTTTCAAGTTTTTGCCAGTCTTTGGGAGCGTAGCCCAAGCGCCAAAGGTCTGACGTCAAGTCGTCGATTCCCCTCTTTTGAACATATTGCCGGGCGACATTCGCTTCCAAATCACTGATTAAAAACTGTTGCATGAGTTTAGAAGCAAAGTCATTAGCCTCTTGCAACCTCTTTTTCAGTCCCTGAACTTCCGGATTGTAGCTGGGTAATTGGATGCCGGCTTTTTGAGATAAATGCTCCAAAGCGTCCATAAAGTCCATGCCCTCAATTTTTTGGACAAAAGAAATCAGGTCGCCGCCGATATTGCATCCAAAACAATGCCAGGATTGCCTGGGTCGATTAACGTAAAAACTGGGGGTCTTCTCTTGATGGAATGGGCAATTAGCCTTAAAACTCCCGCTCCCAGCCGGTTTGAGCATCAAGTATTCGCCGACAATATCGGCAATATCCAGTCTGGCTTTAATGTCTTCGACAGCATCCATACAGCGATACGTTACAACCCTGACTGACAAGTTACAAATAACAACTGACAACTAACAACTTACAAGAGTCCTTTCGTCATCCTGAGCGGAGTCCGACGGAGTCGAAG
>JBAZVB010000008.1:0-8045 GCA_041661105.1 Patescibacteria group bacterium | reverse complement strand
CATCAACATGAATGACGTTATGATCCGAAAATTCTCTCAAGACTTGGGCAATGGCGTCAACTTCCCGGATGTGGGCTAAAAATTGGTTGCCTAAACCCTGGCCTTTGTGGGCGTCTTTGACCAAGCCGGCGATATCAACGAATTCGACGGTAGTGTAAACGGTTTTAGCGGAATTGGATAATTTTGACAGTTGATCCAAGCGTTCATCAGGTACGGTAACCACGCCAACGTTGGGCGCGATGGTGCAAAAGGGGTAATTAGCGATATCAACTTGTTTTTTGGTTAAAGCCTTGAAGAGGGTGCTTTTGCCGACGTTGGGCAGGCCGACGATGCCAATGGAGAAAGACATGAGTGAAATTATAAATTATTAATTATTGATTATAAATTCAGGAGGCAAGGTTAGTTTAGCAGGGAGGAGATTTTTTTTCAATCGCCGATGGAAAAATGTCTCAGCCGGGGGAAACAAGCAGCTGGGAATCCTTATTTTTGAATTAAGTTTTAGGGTTATCAGCCTAAAAAATTTACCTTGACATTAAGGGTGATTTTTTGTTAATTTAAAGGCACTTGCAAGTCCCTGCCCGCCTCTGTTACTTGGTAAACTTGGGGTTACGACGAGGCAAGGAGGGACTTTGTTTTTTGACATTTTGAATTTGGATGAAGTTTGGGATAGAAACTGAGGGTAGAGGAGAAAGATCATGATTGCATTGACTGATGGTAAAAAATGGCTGACCGAAGCTTTGGATGCTTTGACCGCTGTTGAAAGGAAAAAAGGCAATCTGAATTTACAGATGCCTGGTGATCCCCGCTACCAACCCAATGATTTACGGCCTTACCTCGGCTACGATCAGTGGGCTGGCTGGCTCGTCATTGTCGAATGGTTTTGGCTTTTGACTTTGGCCAAAATTGGTGTTATGCCGAAACAGCATGCTAAGTACCTGACGGTTCGTCGGTTACAGAAATTGCTTTTCAGTATCACGACGACGATGCAGGACTACGAAGAAAAGCAGGCGCTGAACAAAACCAACCACGACATCCTGGCTTTACTGCGGCTGATGCGGAAGTATCTGCCGCCGGAACTGCAACGTTGGCTGCACTTTGGCGCGACGTCGTATGACATTATTAACACGGCATACGCGTTGCAAATTGCCAAGACCTACGATCTGGTTTTCTGGCCGAAGCTTTGCGAAGTTGATGAGCTCTGGCGGCAAAGGATTGCCGAAAATGCCGAAGTGGTTTGCGCCGGTCGGACTCATTTACAGACCGCCTTGCCGGTAACTGTCGGTTTTTGGCTGGCGAATCTGCATAGCCGATTTGTCCTGACGGCGCGGCAAGCCGGCCGGTATGCTCATGAAGTGCCGGGTAAGGTTTCCGGTGCGGTTGGCAGTTTTGCCGCGCAGCGGGAGCTGTTTGGCGATGTCAATGCCGAAAAAATGATGCTGGATTTGCTTGGCTTGCCGCAAGCGGCCATTACAACCCAGATCACGCCGCCGGAAGGTGCCTATCGCTGTTACAGCGAAATGGTTTTGCTTTCCGGTGCGATGGCTAACCTGGGTGAAGATGTCAGAATTCTGCAATCGTCAATGTGCGGCGAATTGACTTCGGCGTCTTCGTCCTCTTCGACGATGGCGCACAAGATGACTAATCCGATTGCGGCCGAAAATGACGCCGGCATGCACGTTATTGTCATTGCCGCTTTCAATCGGCTGCTGCTGACTTTGGTTTGTGATTTGCAGCGTGATCTACGATGGTCTTGCGTGATGCGGGGTTATTCCGAAGTTATGGTCTACACGTATGAACAGATGTTAACCACGCTGCGGATTTTGAAGAGTCTGGTGATTGACTCTGAACGTTGTCGGCAAAATTTTGCCGTCGATGCTAATGTCGTAATGGCTGAGCTGCTCTATTTGTCTTTGCAACAGCAGGGCTTTATCGGCGCTCACGAGTTTGTCAACCGGACCGTGGTGCCGTTAGCGCGTTTGACGAATCAGGACTTGGGAATGGCGATGGACTCATTGGTCGGTCAGAAAGAAAATAAAGCCATTAGGCGAGCCTGGAAGAAAGTTCCGGTCAGTACTAAGGAATTGCTGCGTAACCCGCAACTCTATGTCGGCGACGCAGTCAAGATTGCGCAAGCGGAAGCGGAAAAAACCCTCTGGTGGGAAGCAGGGGAATAGGAAAGGAGCGATGAAGATGAGAGTGACTAGAGATGGGATTACCTATTACACTGCCAGAATCTCCGGTGTCGGGGTAATTGAGGATAGCGGCCGTTTTTTGGTTACGATGGCAAGTGGTGAAACGGATTTGGTTCTTGTTGTAAACCGATTCGAAGCCACTGCCATTCGTCTGGCGTTGGATTGTAATAAGCCGCCTCGGCCGCTAATACATGACCTGGTTGCCAAAACAATGGTCGGGAGTTCGACTAGAGCCGAAGTTCTTATCTCCGAATTAGTAGATGGCACCTTTATCGGCCAGCTTATTTATTCGGAACCGGAAAAGGAAACCTTAACTCGGATTGACTGCCGGCCCGGTGATGCAATCGCTGTAGCCCTTCGGGTGGTTGGTTGTCAAATCTTAGTAACCGAAGAGGTTTTGCAACATGCCGATGGTCTGATAGTGGCAATGCTTGAAGAAGCGTCTGCTGATCAGTGTGCTGGTTGTGGCGCTAAAGAAGAACAACCCTAAGCTCCTAATGCAGGAGCAAGAAAAAGGAGAAGGAAGCGATGAGTGAAACAGATAAATGGGCGCTATTAAGCGTCTACAGTAAGGACGGTATTACCGGGTTTGCCCAAAAGCTAGTTGGTTTGGGCTGGCATCTTCTGGCTTCAGGTGGTACTTGTCGCCATTTGCGTGAGGCTGGACTGGAAGTCAAAGACGTGGCCGATCTGGTCGGCGGCGGTGCGATTTTGGGTCACCGGGTAGTGACTTTATCGCGTGAAGTTCACGCCGGCCTTTTGGCCCGTGATTGTCAGGAAGACCGAGACGAACTGGCCAGACTGAACATTCCCCGGATTGAGATGGTCTGCTGTGATTTCTATCCGCTCGCCGAGGAAATCGCCAAAGCGGGTGTAACGGTTGACGCTGTCGTGGAACAGACTGATATCGGCGGACCAACCATGGTTCGGTCGGCAGCCAAAGGCGGTCGGATCGTTATTTGTGATCCCGAAGACCGAGCCTTGGTTACTGAGTCGCTCAAGACCATTGGCGACGTTGACGCAAAAACCCGTCAATACCTGCGGGCTAAGGCCGAAGCGATCGTGTCTGGTTATTGCCTTGACGCCGCCCGTTTTCACAGTGGTGGCGAATTTGATGGTGTGGTTGGTCAACGGTTGCGTGAGGTGGCTTATGGGGAAAATCGTGACCAGAATCCGGCGTATCTGTATGGAAACCTGTCGCCGAGACCGCATGATCCGCTGGCGTTAGCCAGGTTTTCCGTTGTTTCTGGCAATCCCAGCTACATTAGCTTTGCTGATGGTGATAAAGCCATCAGCATCCTGCGGTTTTTGGCTGAGTCATTTCGCCGTAACTTCCACGGCACGGTGCCTTATATCGCCGTGATTTGTAAACACGGCAATCCGTGCGGTGCGGCATTTGATTGGAAATATCCGTACGTGGCTTTGCAGAATGCTTTGCTCGGCGATCCGATCGCGTGCATGGGCGGCGAGCTGGTAACCAACTTTGAAATTACCGATGAATTGGGTACGGCGATTTTTGCCGTGCCGAAAGATCTGGTTAACTTGGTGGGGCGGAAGAATTGGGGGTTAGACGTGATTTTTGCTCCCGAGTTTTCAGCCACCAGTATTGAATTGCTCGGCAAGCGGGAGAAGCGCCGGTTGTTTTCCAATCCAGTATTACTTGATCCGCCGATGTCGTCGGAAGTTTGGATGCGGCGGCCGGTTCCTAGCGGCTGGCTCCAGCAGAAAGCGCCGTGGTTTATTTTCGACCAGAGCAGCCTTGATATCACTTGGCGGACAACAGAGGAGCAGTTCGTTTCTGTTCAGCTAGGCAATCTTTTATTGGCACAGGTAATAACTTGGCGGGCTACTAGTAACACGGTTGCTTTAGCCAAAGATAGCATGCTTATCGGTTTGGGTTGTGGCCAGCAGGATCGCATTGCCTGCGTTCAGCTTTGTCTGGATCGCGCCAGACGTTCCGGCCACGATACAAACGGTGCGGTCTTTGCTTCCGATGCCTTCTTTCCGTATGCTGAACACGGGTTTGAGGGCGAACCATTGGAAGGTCCAGAACTTTTGGTGCAAGCCGGTTGTGTCGGCGGCGTAGTTCCGGCCGACGGCAAAGAGCTGCCCAAAGTGCAGGAGTACTTTTCGAAAAATGGCGTTTCGGTGGCTTACTTGCCGCCGGAAGATCGCGGTTTTGCCGGCCATTAAGCCTCGCCAAGAGGCGGAGGGAGTATCTCGACCAGTTAGACTTGTCAATATAAGACGAGCTTAGCTGGTCTTTTTTTTAATATTTGTCCGCGAGGTGAAGCCGAGCAGTTACAAATACTAATCCCGCACCAAGTTCCTAATTAAACATGATTATTAATCTTACCAGCCGATAATTGAGTTTATTTCAGGTAAGGCGATCTTTGCGCCAACTAGACGATAATATTAATTAAAGCCGGTTCGCAAACTTGGAGCGGGATAAGCTGGGTTCTCCACGCAGGCCGGACTTTAGTCCGGCAGCTTAACTTGACTAGTGGAGAGCCCGCTCCGACTCGCGTCGAGCGAGGCGAGCCCGCTCCGACTCGCGTCAAGCGAGGCGAGCCCGCTCCGACTCGGAAGCGATCGGAATCGAGGCGAGCCCGCTTCGCCGAATCGAGGCGAGCCCGCTTCGACTCGGAAGCGATCGGAATCGAGGCGAGCCCGCTTCGCCGAATCGAGGCGAACAAAACTTGTTTTGTAGTTTTAGCGGCCAACACAAGTGTTGGTCTCCGCCAGACGGCGCGGCTTGGGAATCCGAGATTTGTTATGAGGCGTAGCCCTGGGCTTATGTCGCCATGGGCGGCAAAAAAGGACTCCTGGATTCCGCCTCAAGCCTGTCATCAATAGACCAGTGTGGAATGACAAATTAAAATATTTTTGATTTTTTGGGTATTTAAGGGACAAAAAATTTTCGAATTGCCTTGACATTGAGCGGTTTTTTTGCTAATTTAAAACCGGTTTCGGGTCTTTTTTAGAGGCTCGCTTTTGCCGCTTGATAAGCTTGGGGCGACGGCGGGGCAAGGAAAGGCTTTGTTTTTTGACATCAATTCAGTAGAAGAGTTAATTATCTCTACTGTTAGAGTATAGCTGAACAGACTTTCTGTTTTGAGATTTGGGCTAACCTAGTTGAGAGGGAGAAAAGCGATGAAGAAAAAAGTCGGAAGGAATCAAGTTCTTCAGGCTGGTGTGGTTGGCGGTCATCAGGCCTTTATTGCGTCCCACCATGAAGCCGCGATTTTCATGTCGGGGACGCGCCGGGTAGTTTATGCCGCCTTGCACCAGGATCCGGAGACTGCTCTGGCGGCGGCTAAGCAGTGGCGCTATCCACTGCACGGCTATGCCAGTTGGCAGGAGATGCTGGCTCACCAGCAAGGCTTGCCGGCAAATGACCGGATTGATTTCGCGGTCATCACGACGCCAAACTTCTGTCATTTTGAACAGGCAATGGCGTTTGTGAAAGCTGGAATTCCGGTCGTCTGCGAAAAGCCGATGACTATGACTGTGGCGGAAGCCGATGAATTGACCGCGGCGGTTGTTAAGACCGGGGTGCCATTCATGTTGATGCACGGCTATTGGGGCCATTGGACCGCGCGTTTTGCCCGGTTCATTATCCAGCAAGGTTTGATTGGCCGGGTGATCAAAGCCACGGCCGAATACGACCAAGATTGGCTAGTAACTCAACTGGAAAAAATGGGAAACCAGCAAGCCGAATGGCGTACCGATCCGGCTAAGGCCGGTATGAGCGGCTGCGGCGGCGACATCGGTACGCACGCGCTGATGCAACTGGAATTTGTGACCGGATTGCCTGTCAGTCAGATTAGCTTTGCCCGGCTAGCCAGTTTGATTGGTCAACGCCGACTCGATGACGACTTTACGGTCTGCGCCCAGTTGGCTGACGGAACGCCATTTGATATCCGGGCGTCGCAAGTCCGGGTGGGTCATAAAAACCATTTGCAGTTCGAAGTCAACGGCGACAAAGGTAGTGTCATTTGGGATCAGGAAAAACCCGAAGAGCTGACCGTCTGTCGGATTAACAAACCGGATCTGGTATATTGGCGCGGCAATGTCTGCGCCCATGACGGATTTTTGAAAGCCGTGCCAAGAGAGCTACTCAAAACTTATTGGCCCAGTGGTCATCCGGAAGGATTGCATGACGCCTGGTGTCGGCTCTATGACTTTTTCGAAGTCGATGTCCGGCGCTATTACCGCGGTTTACCCTCAATCCACGCCGGAGTAAACTATGCCGGTGTTGAGAATGGTGTTAGAGGTATGCGCTTCATTGAAGCGGCAGTAGAGTGTGCCCAAAACGGTGCGCCGATAGCGGGCCGGATTATCTAACGTGGATGCTAAAAACCGGTTCATGTCTATTGTGAGACTTGATCGCCGGCAGGCAAAACTCAAAGATGAAAGGAACTATCATGAATGAAACAGGTGTTACTCGCAGTGCTATTCGATCTGCCTTGGTCAGTCAGGGCTTAATGGTCAATAAGGTCGGTAAGGTTCGCGTCATGGTCGAAGTCGGCGGCGGCATACTATTGATGGTTGCCAGCGACGAAGTATCGGCCTTCGATTGGAACCAGACTCCGGCAGTCCCTGGCAAGGGCAAGATTTTGACCGACCTTTCGCTTTTGGGATTGCAGTTTGCCCAAGGTCTGGGACTTTCGACCCATCTGATTTCCGGAGTGTGGGATGAGATTGTGAAGCTTCGTCCCACGCTCAAGTCGCTGGCCAAGATTTTGGCCGGTCGAAGCATATTGGTACGCAAGGTCGAAGCCTTGCCAGTGGAGTGCGTGGTTCGTGGCTACTTGCTCGGTTCGGCTTTGGCCGATTACCAAAAGGCTGGTTCGATTTGCGGGATTAAATTGCCCGAAGACCTGCAACTAGCCAGTCCGCTTGAGCCGCCGATTTTCACTCCAGCCACTAAGGCACGACAGGGTCTGCACGACGAGAATGTTTCATTTGGGAAAGCCGTGGAAATTCTGGGTCGGCGGACTGCCGTCGCTATTCGAGAGCGGAGCCTGATGCTTTATTCCGCTGCTGCCCTTTGGGCGTTGCGACGCGGTATCAGCCTCCTCGACACCAAGTATGAATTCGGCCGCACCCTTGATGGGAAACTGATTCTTATCGACGAAGTGCACACGCCGGATTCGTCGCGTTTCTCGCCGGCTGCTGGAGTCGTGGTTGGCAGGTCGCCAGTCAGTTTGGATAAACAAAGTTTGCGCGACTGGTTGACACGGTCTGGCTGGGACAAGAATTCCGAGCCGCCGAGGCTTCCGGATGAAGTTGTCAGCAATACGCGGAAAGCCTATCTCGAAGCTTATCGCCACCTTATGGGACGAGAATTCGCCGCCTAAGCTCGGCGGGAGTCTATTGCCATAGACCAAATGTTCGACAATTACGTCGTCTGAGGTCGCGCAACCAGGAGGAAAACTATTCTGACCAGCTACTTGTCAATATAAGACGAGCTTAGCTGGTCTTTTTTAGTATTTGTCCGCGAGGTCGTTTAAAGTTTATAATAAGGCGACCGAGCGGCTACAAATACTAACCCCGCTCCAAGTTCCTAATTAAACATGATTATTAATCTTACCAGCCGATAATTGAGTTTATTTCAGGTAAGGCGATCTTTGCGCCAACTAGACGATAATATTAATTAAAGCCAGTTCGCAAACTTGGAGCGGGGTAAGCTGGGTTCTCCGCGCAGGCCGGACTTTAGTCCGGCAGCTTAACTTGACTAGTGGAGAGCCCGCTTCGCCGAATCGAGGCGAGCCCGCTTCGACTCGCGTCAAGCGAGGTGAACAAAACTTGTTTTGTAGTATTAGCGGTCAACACAAGTGTTGGTCTTTA
>JBAZVB010000007.1:0-42695 GCA_041661105.1 Patescibacteria group bacterium | reverse complement strand
GTTAATTGGCCAAAGCCCCTAGAGATTTGACCCCCCCCCTATCCCCCCTACACTGTTGATATCGCTTAATTATTTCCTTCACCCCTTCACTTTCCCTTGATTCCACCAATGCTTCTCATCTCTCGGCACGCCATCAATCCCACAATCTCCCCTGATTTTCACTCCCTGCTGATTCCCAAGGCCGCCATCTTCCGCCGCGGTCTTCCTGTTGTGGCAAGACGCGCATAGTCCTTGCCAGTTATCCTCATCCCAAAACAGCTCATAATCGCCTTTGTGTGGCTCTTTATGATCAACCACAGTTGCCGCTCTATCCCTGCCGCAAGCAGCGCATTCAATGCATAACACATTCTCTTCACGCCCAAGAAAAGCCCTACTTGCCTTGCGCCATCTAACGCTATCATACCACCGCCTAACAGGGGAGGCGCTGGTAGTGGGGGTATCACAAGTGGGGAGGGTTAATCTACTCGACATCATCCCCCTCTTGATTTTCAATATCGTTAAAGTATTTACATATCAGATACATATACCTAAAATCATCATATCACCCTCCTTTCGCCGCCATCGCCTGTTGTAGCACTTTACCCACGTTAGCCCACTCATTTTGTATTGGCCGCTTCTTAACCTCGTGATCTCTCTCGTTATCTCGCGCATTATACCTCGCCAACTCCCCCCCGTTCTTCTTGCCGCCCATCAGCACGGCCTCACAGAATGCCATAGGGTTATCGACATCGTCTTGTTTTAAAAGCGATTCCAGTGTGTGTATAATTGCATTGGGAGAATCTAGTGTATGTTTCCCGAGCCATGTGTGAAACGCAAACTTTGGATATTTCGTAAATATGGCCGCCGCTAATTCCGTTAACTGCACCTCTTGTTTGCCCCGATCTGCCGCATTCTTTCTTTTTTCTTCAAGGGCTTCTTTTCCAACTGGTAAATCGTCGGGGAATATCGGCCCAGGGGGGGGGTTATCAACAGGCGGTTCCTCTGCCTTTAAATATTTATTAGAAGAAGAAATAGAAGAAGAAGACTGAAGGGCTACCGCTGAGCTATTAGCTGAGCTAATAGCTGAGCTAATAGCTGAGCTATCTTTAGAGTGATCTTTCCACATTTCCGCCGCCCTCGTAATCCCTCCTTTTTTCCGTGAGTTAATAAACTCATCCTGTTTTTTACGGGTTTCTTCTAGCCGTAAATTAACCAAATTGAAGTCTTCCCGAACGGAGAACTTCAATTTGATTTGAGGCCACCACTTTTGGAAACTTTTTGTCGAACATCCAGCGATCCTCGCCAGCCTAATTGGATCATTTGGGATATACCCATTCACCCATTGAGAGAATAGGAGACGGGAATAAATTCCCACTTCTTCTATGGTCCACGATCCCGTATCCATATAAAAATCGGCGGCGTACAACTGGAACGCAGGAGCCTTACTCATTCATCAACACCCTTCCCGTATAGAAAGAATTGGTTAACTGTATGCTCATCTCCACTCCTTACCTGTAGTTTTCCACCATAAGAATTAAAAACCTAAAACTTTCGACATATAAAAAATAGTTTAAAAATATATCCTTTGGTATATTGCATAACCCAACAATAGGATATATATTATAGCCAACAGAGACACAAAACCAATTAAACGGGAGGAATGAAAATGGAAAAATTCACGAACAGATGGAATGAGGAATTCACGGTCCAGGACATGATCAACGCAGTACGAAACGAGCTGAACGAACTGACGGATTCCCCGGACGGAACGCAAATGCACCGCCGTGCAGTAGTTGGAAAACGTCTCCATGCCTGTGTTCACGGGAAAAATATTTCTGCCAGCGGAGATCTGTTTTTCCCAGTGTCGATCCGCGTTGAGGGGCAGTATACCGACCGTTATTCTCAAAACATGAGCACGCGGGGGCGAGCCCAGGCCCTTGGCGCCGCACTCACAGAAAAATTGCAGGGCGTTATCGGATTGGAGGCATAAATCATGAGAACAAAAAAACATTACGAGAAAATGCTGTCCGAGAACCCTAGCGCTGCCGTCGGTTTTACCCTGGCGGCCGATATGGTTTTCGCCGCCCGGCATGACGTTATCAACAGGGCCGACGACCACGGGACCGACGAATGGCGCACCATTGCCCGGAACCTGAAATCCAGATACGGGGAATCTCTGTCTGTTGATGAGGTGCATCATGAAATGTCCCCCGTCAAATCAGCCGCTGCCGCCCTGGGTTCCATCAAATCAGAGCGCAAATCCGCCACCTCCCGCGAAAACGGGAAAAAAGGCGGACGACCTAAAAAAGTTGTAAAATAATCCATCATTCCCCTACCGGCTCGGCCAACCACCGGGCCTTGTTTTTACCCCTCATTTTACACCCAAAAAACTCCCATCCCGCTTCCGCTTTTTACTTTCAAGATACCGCCGCTTTGCCTTCAAGGAGTCATATGGGTAAGGTATCTTATACATATATCTCATCTTCATCAGGCTGATCAACTGACGGCTCACGTTAAATAATCGGGCAATTTGTGACTGAGGCATAATATTGTCGGACAAAAGCCAAATAATAGCTTTAATTTCTGACTTACGTAGTTTGCCCATTAACAGCCCCCGTTTTCCCCCGATTGAGTATACATATTCCTCAAACGTATACATATTCCTCAAACGTATACTTATCCGCCAAACGTGACCACTCCCAGAATGCACGGAATTTCGAATTTTCCTTCTTTACCGCTTCCAGTTCGGCGCGAAGGCTCATCGCTTCCGCCTCTGCCTCTCGTGCGAGATCCGTTTGACGGGCCAGCATTTTGGCATTTAGGGTTAGATCGGCCTTGAGGGCTTCACACCTCTCACACGACGGGGTTGCTACTGTAAATTCGTTATACCCAGCCATCAACCGTTTCCCATATAATTCCCCTCAACCCACCAAATCAAGAGCTTGATCAGGGCATCAGTGGGGTTTTTGTCGATATGTGATTGCGACCGCAACTCCCTCCACACCTCGGCCATTGAGGGGGCTGGAATTAGTTGCTCACCCACTCCCTTTATAATGTCATGGCAATGGATAAGCTCACCGGTTTTTTCCACATAGAAAAAATCTGTCTCCAGCACAATCCCAGCCTCGACCAGTAATTTACTTGCCCCAATACTTGCATGGTTACTTTTTAATATCATTGCCTTGTCGTGCAATCCATCGTCGGTCATTTTAATCCTCCCCATCGTCAGGAGGAAAATCCTCCCGCCACTCCTCAACAGTTTCCTCAAGGTCGTCAAGGATACGCTGCGGCTTGGTTCCTGCCCGCAGTTTTCGAGCATAACTTTCTAGGCATTGTGCCATTGATATCCCTGTCTCGTTTCCCATTTTACACCCCCTCTCTGACCAGTCTATTCCAGCGTCCAACCTTATGGATCATAATCTTTTCGTAAGGGTCCAATATCTTAACCGGATACAATGCCTCCACCTGCTTTTTGTTCTTGATAAAAGCTGGCAATTTCACCCCCTTTACGTCCTCGTAAGTCACTTCGCCGTCATTCCAGATAATCTCAAAATCAACTATATAACGAGTGTTTCCCGGCAGATCAAAAGCAACCTGTCTATGGAAATACCGTACTTCCCTTGCTTCCCTGAGCGCCCAAAGCTCCAAATACCGCTGCCGTTCTTTTTTCGATCTGAACTTGATCCCGTCGGCCTCACACATCACGGCGTTGTATTTGCTTTGGCCGGGGGTTTTCGCCGCAACCTTAATGTTTTCCTTTACGGTTGTTCCTGCCGTGTGCGGACAGGCCCGGCAAACGGTCTCATTGCCGATGTGCTTGCAGGGGGTTTTGGCGGAGGGACAGTTCATGACCGCGCCTCCCAATATTCAACATCCCCCGCCATACAATCCCAATGGCATGGCTCCGGATAACAACCGCCACCGCTATTTCCACAATTTGGGCATTCCGGGATTTCCTCGTCCTCGGCAAATACCTGCCCGCACTCCGGGCAGGTATGGTCATCGCCGCCATTTGTCGTTGCTCCGCAGCACGGGGATACATACCGCGCCGGGATATCAAACCCCCGACCACAGGCCGGGCAAAAATAATCTTTTTCTTCTATTTTCACTTCATGGCCTCCAGCAACGGCAACTTTACCGCGTCAATTCACTTTTCGGCTACCGGCATTTCAAATATTTTCCCCTGTCGCTGGTGCTGTTCAAGTCGCGCCTTTGCCGCTTCAAAATATTCCTTATCAATTTCATAGCCTTCCAGATCATAGCCCATAATATCACAGGCAATAGCGATTGATCCGCTACCAAGGTGGGTGTCTAAAATCTTGTAGCCTGTCCTGGCAAACTTCTGCAGCAGCCAGCAATACAGAGCAACAGGCTTTTGCGTCGGGTGGATTCTTTTTTCGTTCAACTTCTTGTTCCCCTGCATTTTTGAGCCGTTTTTGATCGATTCTCCCTGCAGCATGCCGCTCCACATAAACCGGAAAACACGAACATGGTCCATAAGGTCTGTGGCTGCCAGCTCGCAATCTGAAAAAGATGACGACTCGTTACATTTATCCCAGACGATTGTTCCCGAATGGAAGGGAAAATTAAAATAATTGCGGCCCCAAAAAATATAACTCATCGAGACGCGCTGTAGTTCCGTAAAATATTCAATCTCCGGCGGCTGCCAGAAGGGACTTTTTTTATAAACCCTAGTGACGCCAATAGATGAAATCCTGTTACCGTAAAACGTCCGGCGCTCAGGGCCGGAAAAATACGGCGGATCTACAATCGCCAGCTCATAAGCCTTATCGGGCATATCCTTCATGGCGGTCATGCAATCTTGGTTGTAGAGGTTAATCACACCCACCTCCCCGCCACTTCACTTTTCCCCGGCACGGCATAATTCCCCTTCAAGTACCCCTCCACCGCCTTCAATTCCTCAACTGTCATGCGATCCCTTGCCTTACCGAACTTCTCCTTGATCTTGTGATTAAGTTCAACAATTTTCACGTTGTAGGTTCGGCAAAAAGCCTTAACCTTGCCGTCGATTTCTTCCCTCAGTTCCCTTTCAATCTCCCGCTGCGTCCTGATTGGCTCCCCGGTATCAAGGTTGTGGTACTCAAAGGGCACCTGCTGCCCATGGAGCAGCCGTGACGAAAGCGGGGTTATTTTGATCCTGGGGCCGGACTCGCCGCCGAAAAGTTCGGTCTGGGCAAAGGCCTGCTCTTTTTCTTTTGAGGCTTTGGCTACGGCCTCGGTTTGATCCTGTTCGATTTTTTGGGCCAGTTCCACAAACATTTTGTCGGCTGGGGCGAAGATGTAGCCGCGCTGTGATTCGTAGGGTCCGGCCGCGGGGTCGATTCTTACCGCCCTGGCTACCATCTGCTCAATCCACGGTTGGGATCTCACGTTGGTCAGGCAAATAATGTGAGAAATCGAAGGCACGTCCAAACCTTCATAGGCCATGGCCACAGTCACGAGGATTTTGATTTTCCCGGCCTTCAGGGCGTTAATGTTCCTCACCGCACCCTGAGTATCATCCGAAGTCGCAATCTCGGCATGTAGCCCCTGCCGCTTCAAAATCTCGGTATATTCCTGGGCTGTCTTGATGGATGCAGCGACAACCAAAAGGCTGCCCTGTGGGTTGTAGTATCGCCTCATATCCTGCCAGTGAGATACGCCGCTCAATAGCAGCTCCTGGGCGTACTCGGTATTCAATGCCGTCCATAGCGCCTGGTTCGCGTCCGCTCGGGAGGTTGACAGCTTGGCCTCAATCTCTTTCCCTGATTCCTTACGCCACTTGGCCAGACCATCGGCAAAATGAAATTCCAGGGGAAGGATTGCTTGATCGGCTAAGGCATCAGATCGCGTGTAGGAAATAAAATCATGTGTGCTTACCGGACACCCGCCCATCGGACAGGCGACAAACTTATCGCCCATTTGTACGTAATTCAAAAAAGCAACTTTCTTTTCGTCGCCCCTTTGAAGGGTCCCGGTCATAAGCACCCGGTGTTTAGCCGCCCGGTAAAGCTCTTTTATCGGTTCAGTCCATTCGCCGTCTTCCTCTAAATGATGAAACTCATCTAAAACAAGGATATACCGATAACGTTCAAAGTCGCGCAGTACGGTTTTGAACTGATCAACGGCTAGGGCCTGATAGGTACTCACGAACCCATTAAGCCCTCGACAAGGGTTGTGATCGTTCGTCGCCGTCCGGATCGTCAGGTTATGGTGGAAAAGTTGCCGAAAACGAGGATCAAGGAAGTTCCGTTCCGCCTGATCCTGTAAGCTCATCCGGGGGGATATCCAGGCGATTTTATCGGCAAGCCCGGCGGTGATAAGTTTCCCGGCGATGATCGGTATTGTGGATTTTCCAGAGCCTGGGGTAGCGTGGATAACGATATCCGTAACAGGGCTGCCGCCAATAATCCCGTCAATAATTTCAATGGTTTCTTTTTGATGTTGCCGGAGATTCACTGTTTTCCCCCAAAAAGTCCCGGCTGCCGCTCATCCTCAGCCTTTTTCTCCGCATGATCTGTGCACCGATCCGGTTTCGCTGATTTTCCTGGTTAGTGCATAGCCGTAGGTTGTCGCGCTGATTGTTTAGTCCATTCCCGTCTTTGTGGTCAACCTGCTGACCCACCTTGGCATCCATCAAGATCCTGTGCATATAGTGGATTAATGTCTTCCCTTTTACTTTGGTCTTGAAGGCCGCATATACTCCTTTATCGCAATACCATTTCCTCCCGCCGATAATTTCAAAATCGGCATCATCGACCTGCGCGAAAAACCCTTTGCTTAACGGTATTTCTTTCACAATCATAGCTCCTTTTCTGCACAAAAAAAGACCCTCACCGGGGGCTCAGATAGGAAAAATCTATCAACCGGGAGGGCCTTGATTTGTGCATTAAAAGTTATCATGATTTTTCCTTTACCTGAGCTTACGGAAAGAATATCAAACGAGAAGGCGATTGTCAAGCCCAATATGGGTGGACACCCTTCTCGAATTTAAGAATATGGTCACAGTAGGCTAAGCACTCTGGTTTATGAGTGATGATTATATTTTGCCTGATTCCCCCCATTTCCATAAAGGGGCGATATAGCTCCATATAATGCTGCGCTGTCCCTTCGGAATCTAACTGGCCGTCACTTTCGTCGAAGAAAGCCATATCAAAGTCACGCCCGGACTTCTCTCGATTTAACAGCGCCATGGCTAAACGGATCGGCTGGACGAGGAATGTGCGCTCGCCCCCGGATTTAAGGCTCAGCAACTCCTCCCCGTGCTCGCTAATCACAAGAATGTCCAGGCACTCTTTTCCCCGGTCATCCTGAGTGACGACTTTAATCGTGAACTCAGGCCCATACCCCTCGTACAGCAGCTTATTTGCCCGGTCGTTTATCGCCGGAGTAGCGCCATCGATCTCCAGCGCCTGTAACCCGTTCTGCCCGCACCCGATTTGCAGATATTTCCAGCGGGCGATTTTGGCGGTCAAGGCTTCACGCTCGGTGCGCACCGTTTCGAGTTCCTTTTCCGCCGCTTCGATCTTGGTCAATTCGGCCTGCAGGGTGGCTATTTTCTCCCGGGCGACCTGGATCTCTTTTTCAATGGCCGGGATCTTGATGGTTTCGATTTCCTTGATTTCGCCGTTAATGGCGCCTAATCGCAATTCCGCGCCAAAGTCGGTAACTATTTCGTTCAACTTCTCAGTAAGCACGGTGATTTCTCCGGTACTTTCGGTAAGTTTTCGCCCCCATGCTTCTTTCTTCGCCGTTCCCTGTTCCGTAACCTCTGCCAACTGCTTTTCGAGATCAGCTTTCCTGGCCGCGGCAATCTGGATCTCCGGGAGGCGGTCGGCAAGGGTTTTTTGTTGGGCGATTTCTTCCTTGATTGTTTTCAGCTTTGCACGGTCGGCGGCCAGGATCTCATTGGTGCCCTGCAGAATAGTTTGGGCGTTGCGGAGGTCGTGGGTTGCCGTCTTTATTTTTTCGCTGATTTCCACGCTGGACTGCTCGTTTTTTTCTATGAGCGTGCCTTTTGTTGCCAGTAATTCACTTCTCGAGGATATAAAGGTTTCAATTTCTGCGGAAAGCTCGGTTTTGCGGAGAGTAACATAAAACACTAGACCATCAAGTGCGATCTCTGCCGCTGGCAATTTCTTCTTGGCCTCGTTCACGCTTTTTATTGCCGCACAGGTCATGCTCGAGCAATCGCCATCAATGCCGTCGCCGACATTGGCCGCCCGTCGCAGGTTTTCAACGTCCGCCTTGGCTTTGGCCAGCGGTGCGGAGGGGGTGGACAGCTCCGTGCTTCTCTTGTCAATGTTCGCGTTAAGAGTTGCTATCTGTCCGTCAATCGTCCGCAGCTCTTCATTGTTTTCCAGGTCCTTCAGCTCCTGCCTCAGCGCCGCAATCTGCTTTTCAATCTCCGTAACCCTCTCCTGATACCCCGGCACCTTCTCCGCCCCGTCGTCAATCGCCGCCTGAAGGATAACAAGGCTTTTTTCAAGGTCCCGCTGGGTAGTGGCAGCCCTTTCGATCTTTTCCTTATGCTGGAGCAGGGCGTCGCAACCCTTGATTTGCATATACAGGGTAGTCCATTGCTTTTCTAATTTCTCAATATCGGCAGTGGTTATTGCTTTTTCCTTAGCCAGTTCCGCTGTCAGCCGGTCAATTTGCCCCTGGATATCGGCCCGGCGCTGGAGGGCGAGGGCGTTCTGGTTGATGGCTTCTTTGAGGGTGTCAACGGCTTGGCGCTTCTTTGTCAATTCCTGCTGCAAGAGGGTTTTGTCGTCCCGAAAGCTATCTAATTTCGAGCTTTCCTCGTTTAAATCCCGAGTCGTATCTAGGCTGAGGCAAAGCGTTTCTTCAAGTATATCAATCCGCTGTTGGAGCGTCCCCACCTTCCCGCCCAAAATATTCCCCGCCTGCTTCGCCGTATCCGCCCACGCCTCATACCTATCCAACCTCAAAAACTCAGCAAAGAGCGCCTTGAGTTTCCCGGCGGTCATCTTGCTAACATCCGTCGCGCCCTGGGCCTTGAAGTTCGAGGCAAAGAAAAGTTCCTCGCTGCCAAAAGTCTGCACTGCCCATTTTTTGTATTCGCTGATGGCGCCGGTGGTGGCCGATTTTTCCGAACCATCGATAAATACTTTCCCCTCTGATTTGCCCGATTGCGAGTCGATCTTGATTTCCTTGCGATACCTGCGGCCCATGTGGGTGAAGGTTAGATCAATAAGGCTGTCTTTAAGATAAACGTGGTGTTTAAGGGCGCTTACCGGCTGTCCAGGTAGACCGAAACGGGAGGGCAGGATGTCATAACAATGCAACAGATCAATGACGCTGGTTTTGCCCGCCCCATTTTTTCCGGAGAAGGCGACAATCCCCTCCCGGCCGGTGAAGTCAAGTTCAATCTCGTCAAGGCCGGTTCCTCGATTAATGCCGATGAGTCCTCGGGCCTTCAAATGCTCGATCATGGTTGCACCTCCCATCCAAGGCACTCTCGGATGTCTGCGATTATTTCAGCCGTCGGTTTATCCTTCGGTGCCGTAAAGCAAACTCCGTCACCCTCCGGGAAACAGCTCACAAAGCCATATTTCTCCCTAAATCTTCCAAGCGGATCGTCTGCCGTTTTGCCGCTGGCAAATGTGAAGGCATCGGCCATACCGAAGCAGGGGTGGCCCTTCGGGAACTTTCCGCCCCGCATGGGGTAGGCGGTCGGAAACATGATGTTGTCTTGGCTATTTTCCCCGCCACGGACCAGCCGCATCATACGGCACCTCCGCTCTCCATCGCCAAAATCTGTTCCGCCGGCGTTCCCTCCAAGAAATCAGCCATGGCACCGATCTCCGGGTCTAGGGTCTCCCCCATCAGCTCGGCCCTTTTGGCCAACTTATCTTTCAGGGTTAGGGCCTCGAGGACGGACGCGGCCCGAATGTTTTCGCGGGGGATGCGGGTGATTCTCACTTCGGCAGATAACGCACCCTGGCGAACAAACTCCGCTGCGATTTCATCTTTGTTGGTTTTTTCGGCTTCGTCTTGCCAGGCAGTGATTTCGTATCGAACATGCTTCCCCTGGTAATCCCCGATATCGGCGGTCCCCATAAAATCTTTAGTAAAATCATCAATAAATCTCACCGTCCTTGTGAACGGCGTCGGAACATATGTGGACGAAACGGGACCATCACAATAAGCGCCGCCTATTTGCTGCGGTTGATGAATGTGCCCCATGGCACACAGAAAATCCCTCTCATCCAGCTCATGCACCCAAAACCCACACTCCTGCTCATCGACCTTGACCGGATAAACCGGCCCAGGGTAGAAGCATCCGAGAAAGTCATGGTTGTTACCGGCCAACCTTATTTGGTCCGTGCTGATTTCGATATCCTGCCCTGTCAGTACATGCCCGCTCGGGATCTTCGCGCCACTAATTCCCCCATGCCACAAGAGCACATGAGGAGCTTTATAATCAGCACAGGCAGCCCCAAACCCCAAAAACAACCCCGTCATTTGCTGAGCTATTTCTTGATCAGCATCGGCAATGCCGGAAGTGGTTTTAAAAAACTGCTTGGTTATCGAGGGGATCATGGTGATAATGGCATCCGGTTGAAGGTTGCCAGCCATGGAGGGGTAAAAGGAGCCTTGGAAAAGGAAAATCTGTTCGGGGGGGTAGCTGGCGACGTGGACGGGGAATTTGCCACGGGCAAAGGAGAGGATTTCAGGAGCCTTGCCGTCATGCTTATACGTCCCGGTGATAATCGCCACCGGGGCAATATCGGCAAGTTGGGAAATGGTGGACATGGCGAGCCGGGCGCTCAGGGAGTCATGCTTGATCTCGTGGCTGTCGAACATATCCCCGGAGAAAACAATCAGGCCCGGTTTTTCGTCTATGGCTGTTTTAACAATGAAGTCGTCGCACCGCTCGACTTCTACAATGTCCTTGTCTCGACCGTGGCGGTCGGCGAAATGGAGTAGTTTTAGCATGGCGGCACCTCCTTGCCAAACCTGTCGCACTGATAAAGGACCTCTCCCGTACGGAAAGCAATCTTGTGGGGATACGTGGCATTCTCCCATTCGTAGAGGTCCGCCACCTTGATTTTTATCGCCACATACCTATCGCCCTTTGTTGACCGAAATTCGTCGCAGAAATACGGGCGCGAGCAGGCGTGAAACTTCCCCCCGCCGCACTCGCTTTTTGTGGGATTCCAGGCGGGGTGAGTCACGGTCGTGCCAATGGCCCACAATGTTTCGTTTTTGGTTAGCTCTTGGGTCTTGAAATCGCTCGATACTCGCTTAAAGAGGATGACGGATTCCTTTTTCGCCCCTATGCCTTCCCGGTCCAAAAACTTCAGGGTTTCGTACCGCTGGATTGTACAGCTTTTTTCATATTTGAATTTTAAATCAATATTGATCGGGATAGAAAGAATCGAAAAACCGTACATGGCCAGCTTGGCTAGCGAGGAAAAGCACCTGACGAGGGCTTGCCCCCTGGCCTCGACGCTGCTGTTTTCCCTGGCCACGACGGTGCTGTTTTCCCAGGCCACGACGCTGCTGTTTTCCCAGGCCACGACGCTGCTGTTTTCCCAGGCCACGACGCTGCTGTTTTCCCTGGCCACGACGATGCTGTTTTCCCAGGCCACGACGATGCTGTTTTCCCAGGCCTCGACGCTGCTGTTTTCCCTGGCCTCGACGATGCTGTTTTCCCTGGCCACGACGCTGCTGTTTTCCCTGGCCACGACGCTGCTGTTTTCCCTGGCCTTGTTAACTGATATTCTGCCCTCTAGATAAATACGGGTATATTCGGTGAATTTATCGGGCAGGGCGTCAAATTCGGTTTGGTTTTTGACGGTGATTTCTTTCATGCTGCCCTCCCTTCCGCCTTCTTATCAGGCATCCCCGCCAGCTTGTCATACAGCGCCGGTCTCCAACTCGCGGGCATCTTCTCCAGGGAGGATTGTTTGTTGGTCTTTAGCCATTCCATGACGGAGAAGCCCTTTTGATCGGCCATTTTCAGGAGGGTTTTTACCTGGCTCTCGACTTCGGAATTGAGGAAATCAGCGCGAAGGGATTTGGCTGTGGTGGGCTCGGGCTCGGGGTCCATGGCGAAGGAGGGGACATCTTCCGGGGGCTGGTCCTTGCCGACGGTGTAGCGTCTGTCTGCCTCCTCCTGGGTTTCGGCACCGTCCTCTATATCAATCACATCATCGTTGATGCATTGATCGGGGGCTATATCGCCCTTGTATTCAATGGCCGGCTGCACGGAGGGCTTGACGCCGAAAACATTAGCCATGGCAATGCCAAGCACATTTGCTTTCGTCACCAGCATCCGCACTTCCCGATCCTGCATATCGGGCACAAAGACGATCTGGACAAAAATGAACGGCTGTTCCAGCTCTTTTACCGTGTAGACGTTTTTGAGGCCTAATAACCGGGCAGTGACGCGGTTTTTGGCGCCGGTGATGCAGCTCTTGTCTTGGTTCTTCCGCTTCTGCAGGAAATCCCTATCAACCAACCACTGCTTTTTGGCGTCAAAAACGCCCTTAAAGCTGTTTTGGGCAATGAGCTCCTCTTTGATAATATCAAGGTCGCTGCCATAGAAATCCGGGAGGGTGCGCCATGACCCGTCTTCCTTGCGGACGGCGCCCGAGATTTCACACAGCGCACGGGGGAATTTGGGATCATGGGTTAGGAGCGGATTCGACCAAATGATATTTGCCGCACGCGCGAGTTTTTGAAAAGCCTGTGCGTGGAACCGGACTTGTGCAACGTCGTCAGGGACGTTCCAGCACTTCTTCTCCTTGTCCCATTGGGTCGAGTCGTGCTGGTAAACATCGCCGTCCTTTGGATTTGATAATATTTTTTCCGGACTAACGATGATCCTGAATCCGTCCGCCAGGGCCGCCAGGCTCCCCATGGTGGGGATGAGCATGTGGCACCCCTGCTTTTTGTACTCCTCTAATTCCGTTAACGCTTTTTCGTTTACAGCATCCATTGTTCAATCCTCCCGCGAGATTGTTATTAAAAAGTCCCCTACCGCCGCCGCATCAACCCTACTCTCTCCGGGGCGGTATCGGGAGGGGACCGCGTTTGTCTGTGCCGTTCCCGATACGGCTGGAGTTTTGGCGGAGGAGGCCACTCCTCCTTTTTGATCCCGCTTACCGTCGTGCGGGTCCGGTTCTCCATCCGACCGGAGGGGCCTTCCTGGGTTGGCACCCATGCCATTAACTGTCGGCACTCGGGGTATTCATTAAAGGCGGTCATTCATCCCCGCTATTGTGCCAGTACATCCCGCTCTGGTATCGCCGCGGGGGCGGCCTGACCGCCCTTGTGTTTTCGTTCCCCGCCCTTTGGCGGATTCTTGGCCAGGTGATACCCCGGCAAAAACTTCTTGATCAGCCATGTGATTATTGCTTTCACGGATCACCCCCACCACGTCTCAAGGACAAAGAGCATCGCCGCCATGCAGCCAATCCACAGGACCGCCCTCACCAGTTCCCGGCCCATTCGCCGCCGGTCGTCTCGGTAACACCAAAGGAAATCTTCTTTAATTTCTCTGAGCATGGTTCCCTCCTTTAAATAAAGATGCGTTTCCCTTCCCGATAAAAATAAACCCGATCCTCCCAATCCACAAAATAGACGTTGTTCGGGCCGTGGTAGACCATTTTCCTTTTGATTTCGTCCGGGGCGACGTGGTCCGGTTCCGTCCGGTGAGGTTGGCAATAGAGCAGGGCTAGGATGTAAACCAGCAGCGCAAGGACAGTTAGAGTTATGGAGTCGCGGTGGGCGGTCATGCTATCTCCTGTAAAGGGCCAAATCTCCGGACGGGTAATTCCTCAAGCGGCGATCCAGTTCCCTTTGATTTTGGTGGGGTCCGTAGGTTGATGATCCGAATATTCGCTTGAACCATGACTTTGTTATTTTAACTTTCTGCTTTTTCTGAAAATGCTCAGCCGCCTCATTGAAGGCGTTGGTCATTGCGATCTTTGCGTTATCTCTTAGACTCACAGTGTCCTCCTTTTTAATCATGGCCCGGCAGGGAGGGTATCCGGGCCACAACCTTATTACTGCTTGCCGCTGACTCGCTCCCGAGCGGACGATGGGGAGGTTGGGGAGGTTAGTGCTTCTCGAACTGTGCCAGGTACTTCTTGACCGTGTATTTATCGCCCTTCTCACAGGCGATGCGATATTCATCCATGCTGATGGGGTGGGTGTCATAGTTACTAACCTTGATCACGGCCACGGCCGCCCGAAGTTCTTTGACTTCTCTTTCAAGGGTGGCGACTTTCTTTTCAAGGGTTAGATTGGGCATGTGGCTAACTTTCCCCATGTTGCCGCTTCCAAATGTGGAGGGCTATCTTGGCGAGCGCTTCTTTGCTACCCGGTTCGTTGTCTTTGATCAGGTCAATGTATGAGATCGCCGTTATTACGATATCCTCAAGTTGCTGGGGCTTTTGTTCTTTGGGTTTGGTCAGCTTATAGACCTTCTCCCCATTGATTTCCCGGACAGTACTTTCAACATGCTTGGCAGTCATCTTGCCTTCGGGAGCGCTTTCTTTCGCGAGCTGGTAAACGACGGCCTGATCTTCGGGGGGAAGGGCGGCGAGGGGGCGAAGTTGGGAGTCTGGTATGGAGGCGGTATTTTCCACAATTGTGGAAATTCGCTGTTCGATCTGCGCGGCCTCAAAAAGTTGATAAACCCTTGACTGACCGACGGAAAACTCCACTTTTACGCAAGCAACCCAACTTTCATAGCCGAGGGCTCGCCACCCTTCCCGGTCGTGAAAGTCCAGAATGAGTGCTCGGATATTGTTCAGGTGAGAATTGATGGTTGCTATTCTTTGCCGCGCTTCTTCGGCGCTCATCATCTTTGGTTCACTGTAAGGGCTTAACGCTTCCATGTGGTTGATTTCCTTTCGGTAAACCGTTTTGCCTTTTGGTATCCCTTGGTTTCCCGCCGTATCCGAAGACTTCCCAGCGTAAACTTGCCGTTGGGGTAAAAATTTTTTACTATGGAGCCATGCTAGCGAAACGTTTTTCACCACGAGACTTCATCAACATGAGCTTCCCCTTATCGCGGGTTACACATTCAATGACGTACTCTCTGGCAAGGCAGGAAATGTCATCGCGGTTCAAGTCCTTGGCGACCTCATGCAGCATCTTGTCAAGATCGCGTCATCGACAGCAAATGTGACGCGCCTGTCTTTCTTCCCGGTGAAATCAATTTGCAGTTGCATCATCCGTTTTCTCCGTTGCTGTCTTCGGAAAAAGGGTTTCGACTCTGGCATTCAGCACCTTAGCTATTTCTTGGAGCCGGTACTCTGGGTGGCACTTGTTGACAATAGTGCAGCAATAGAAGCGGTCAATCGGCGGCTTAAGCTGTGCCCCGAGGATGCCCAGTGTCATTCCCCGTGAGCGTAGCTTTCCGTAAAAAAGATTCTTATTGAGTTTTCGTGGGATTTTGGTGTAAGCCATTTATAATTGTCCTTAACTTTGTTGTAAAAAGCCTTATTCTAGGGGGATACCGTGCCTAATGTTAAACAGATCGATTCTGAAGCGGAAATAAAGCGTCTGAATTTGTACGTAAAGGTTCTTGAGGCGAAGGTGAAAGCACTTGAAGCTGAGAACCGCGACCTTAAAACGGAACGGGATAAGTACAAGAAAAAGTTTCGCAGACTCAAAGACGAACCTTAGTTTTTTCATTTTTGGCCTCCACTTAATGTCGTTGGGGAGTGTTATAAACTAAGGATGTTATGAATGTCAAATGAAATATTTGCATGCTTTCTACTTTTTATATGAATCTAATGAATAACTCAGAGCGATGTCTAATGATTCTAGCAAGTAAGACGGGGTTCCGTGGAGAGGTAGTAACGAGCGGCATTGGCAGGTAGGCAAAAAAATATTACAATAATAACCGATAATAAAATTTTCATAATTCCTCACTTTTATTTATACTTATACCGTATCAATAAAATCCCGGAATCATCAGCGCCCCCGGCATTAGCACCGTGCCCCATGCCATATGAGGCAGCTGCCCCACCGTAAAACGCCGGACCTCCCCCCCCAAACCATCCCGCCTCTCCGTAGGTGGTCCCGAATATTGCGCTGTAGTCTAGTCCTACGCCGCCGTTGCCCTTTGAGCCGCTCACAGCGTTTTGTCCTGCGGCACCGGCCCCGCCGCCACCAGCGTAGGATAAATTATCGACTGCATTCCCACCTTTATATCCTACTCCGTCCGAGGCAGTGCTGGCCCCCCCAGTATATGCAGGGCCACCGCTGGACGCCCCCTGACCACTTCCGCCCGTGGCACCGTCGCCGGCCCCACCATTGCCAGTGCCCCCGGCTTTGGCTGTTAGGCTATTAAATGTAGAATCGTTTCCAGGTGCTCCAATGACAACCGTCTTACTGCCAGCAGCAACTGCTATAGATGCTCTATAAACAAGCTCTCCCGCGCCGGCGCCACCGTCGTAGTCTACCGATATGCCACCGCCGCCAAGCATAAGCATCTGGATATCTCCACCCTGAGTAACGGTAAATGTGCCCGAGGAAGTAAAGGCATGTGTCTTATAGTCGCCGGAGGTTGTCTCCGTCCCGCCTGAAGCGATGACGCCACCCCATCCAGCAGCCGTCCTACCTATCACCATCGGCCCAAAGGCATAAGAGGGCAAAACGCTACCCAACAGGATCAGGGAGCTTAGAAATAATAGTTTCAAGGTTTTCATGTCAGCTCCTTACCAAAGGGTACACGTGCCGGAGCTGCACCAGGCGACAAGAGTGCTGGCGTCGGCAGCTTGGAGACAAATCCCGTCACCTAAAGCACCCGCCGTCTTGATCCCACCACCACTGCTCGAAAGTACGCCTTTGTACAGTATATACTGACCACTCGCCGCAGTTGCTAATGAAAGAGCGGTAGTTATCCCGGTCCAGTTCATAAAACAACAGGATTGACCTGTATCGATAGTCATCAACTGGACAAAGGAATTGCCGTTCTGGTAATAATACTGGCCGAGGCAACCAGTCGCGGGAATTGTGTTTGTTGTTGTGGCAGAGGTCATAAAGACAGGCTGGCTCTTGCCGGTGCCGTAACCGGTTAAAGCCAGCGACGCGTGCGCTACCGCCGACCCCGTACCAAGCCCCAGGTTTGTAGCCGCCGTCGCCGCGCTGGAGACATCAGAAAGGTTTTTCGTATTCAGCAATGTTCTGGGAGCCGCTGCAGAAAACGCATCCACAGACATCAGACAAACAAGCAAAAGCGCAATTATAAGTTTTTTCATCTCAGCCTCCTTACCTTAGAGTGGCGTAATTATTATGGCGCCAGAATTGGCATCTGTATCAAGGGTTAATTGATACCAGGTCCCATCGGAATTTTTCAGGACCAACGCAGGCTGCAATAATATCCACCTTCCGTCTGTTGTGCCGGTATCCGGCTTAATGATCCCTGGCGAGGCTTCAGCCACGGCTGAATCGGCATCATATTTATACAGATAATGCACGCTTGCTGGTGGCGCTCCCACAATCACATTGGCAAAGTCGCCGTCTACAAGGCCGGCAGCATCT
This sequence comes from Patescibacteria group bacterium, assembly GCA_041661105.1. Lineage (GTDB taxonomy): Bacteria > Patescibacteriota > Patescibacteriia > 2-12-FULL-60-25 > 2-12-FULL-60-25 > MWCR01. Next base: position 25,184 of record JBAZVB010000007.1, on the reverse strand, counting down.
ATGCTGTCCAGCGCTGTAGCCCCGCCCCCAGTAAGCGTCGTTTTGGAATAATAGATTTTATTCGCCATCAGATCACCTCCCGGAGTCCGCAAGTAATTTTTGTAAAATCATTAGACAGATGTTCAAGGTGGGGCGGATTTATCCGCTTCCCGAAAATTACGAATTGTTCATCGGTAATGTTTACATTTTGAACATACCGCATCGCCAAGGGTTTCGGTCCTACTGCGTCGAAAATATCCCGCTTGAACTTGTAGGCGTTATCCCTGGATTCCAGAATGGCCAGGTTGTCGAACGTATTGACGGAGTTTCGTTTCCTGAAATAATCAGCGCCGTTGTTCATCTGTTTTTCGATAGAAAAATCAATAGAGCCTTCACCATTATTTGGTGCCGGGTCCTTAAATTCCTCCACGTTCCCGGCACGTACTATGCCGGCGCTGGGGGCTGATGCAGCCGTCAAGGCCAATGTTACGATATGTGGCCCGGTAAACTCAGCATATTCCGCCCAGAGCCGGCCACCCGATCCAGCCAAAGATGATACCGGGATGGTCGCCACCTCGTCATCGGCCAGGGAGTATCCGGCCTCCAGGGAGTATCCGGCCTCCAGGGAGTAGGAATCACCCGATCCTACCGTCACGACGACCGCTGTGGCGTTGGTATTGAACAAGGCAACTGCCGAGCCCTTTGACACCTGAAGCACGATATTCGCCGTGGTGCCGCTCGCCGCCTTCCAAAGATTTGTAGTGAAATCATCTCTTAAGTTCTCGTCGGGAAAGCTGGTATCTTCCGAACTGGCCACACAAGAAGTGACGTTATCAACTATCGCCGCTCCGAGCACTGCCGCAAGGTCTGTGTCAATTATTACTTTCATGATAAAATCACGCTATCAGACTCAATTTTTACTTCCGTCACCCGGACTTCTTCAAATTCCGAGTCCATTATGTAAATCCAGGCCTCATCATCTGCTTTTTCCAACAGCGCCCTTAGCTCTTTTACATTCATGCTGCGGCCACTACCCCTTCTCCTTCAATATTGATCTGATTGTTTAAAAAATCATACCGCAGCTTCCGCGCCCTCACCCATGAGGACAAATCGACGACATGAGAGGTATCCGGGATGATAATTTTCTTTCCGGGGAGTGGAAAGTTCCCCGCTATCATGGGTACGTCAAGAGTCACCCGCGCCGCGTTTTCGATTGCCAGGATATCCGTGATTGCCGTCAGGATGTTTGCCCCTGTCGTATGGTAGGGCGTCACGGTCAGCGATTGGCCGTAGGGATAAGCCGACGCCACATTTTGAGTGCTTGAATAGACGATTGATACCGGTGGTTTATACCAGTATTGCGGAGTCGCGAAAAACTGGAATTCCGTCAGCGTCCACGTGCCATTGTTGAGCAGCATGTCCACGAGGTAGGCTGTTGTGCCGACCACGTAAATCAAGTGGCCGTAGAATTCCGCGATTGCTGATGCAAGATCAGCCGCCAGAGTCACCCCGCTTGTCGTGTAGGTGACGTTCGGGGAACTGACGCGGGCATTGGTCGTGTTGACTGTCGTTATCTCGGGAATTGTCGTCAGGATGGTTGTCAGGACTTCATTAAGCGTATCGTTATAGGCCGTCGAATCCGCCACCGTCTCATCGTAGGTTGGACCATAGAGCGAGTACGTGATTTGTTCCCGGTCAAAATTATTGAGGTGTGCCGTTCCCTTAAAGACCAGCTCCCGCGCCAGCTCTGTCGTGTCGGTATAATAAATCTCAATCGGGCAGGAGGCCGGGGGCGGATAATCGCCCGAAAATAACAGGGGCATAAAGGTGATATTTCCAAACTGCATTTGCGCAAAGCCACCATGGTCAGAAGGGATCGCCAGCATGGGGGTGTCAAAGCCTATAATCCGAGGCATCCAGTTATTAGTCAGGGCATGGCCCTCTATGGATACGTAATTGACTACAGCATTAATTGTCAGCTCGACTAAAAGCATTTCTTGATTCCTCTTGACATGCCGAAAAAATCTTCTATAATCAGTTTAATCGGAGGTGAAAAATGCCTAATAACATTTACAAAAGAACGACATTGACGGGCGGCGGCAAGGATGCCGTCGATGGGATTGAAGCAATCGGCCTGAAAGACGGAGATCGCGCTTTTATCGAGGAAACGCAGGAATGGTATGTCCTTAAAGACGGTGAATTTTCCCCTGATCCCGGATACGTTCTCACGCCTGGCGGTCCAGGTTGTCATTGAAGTTCCCTTAATATATCTCATTATGCGTACACCGCCGTCATGCTATTTCCGAGGCCTCGGCGGTTTCGTTCGACAACCACCCTCTCGGCAAGGATTTTTATTTCTTTTCCGTCAATGTAGAGATGGTTTTGAACGGTCACATTGCCGCCGCTCCCTGCGCTCCCGCCGTTAAACGGGTTTTCCTCTGCCCGCTGCACGCGTTCGCCTTTGTGAAGCTTGGCGATGAAGTTATCATACGGAACATAATCCAGGCCCGTCCTGTACCCCTCCAATAGAGGGAGAATCGAGGCGGCACGGGTAGCATCGATCTGCTCATAGCCGTATTGGAAGCTCCCGCCCGACGCTACCGCGTTTTCGGCGTTTACTTTCAGGTTGTGCAACCCATCCCGCTTGACTACCGGACTATCAAATGGATCATGGTTATCCTCCCAATCGCTCGGATTCTCATCGTACTGCGACTGCCAGTAGGTAATATAAGCCTTGGCGTCCGCTATTTGCTGCTCCACAGAGGAGGCAGTGCCAAAATCCGGCTTAGAATCGCCGAAATAGTAATCATAGAATCCCGCCGCTACGATGGCCGCAATAGCCGCCGCTGCCGCAGGAGCAGCCGCCGCCATGGCCGAGCTGGCGCCGGCTGTTGCCCCGCCTGCCGCGCTGCCGCCGGCAGCAGTAGATGAACTCATAATAGTTGCCTCGCCGGCTGCTGTAGCCGCCGCGTCATACGCTGCGATATCAGCGGCCGCTTGGGCTGCGCCATAACTTTCAATCGCACCCTCCCCGGTCGCAAGTGCGCTACTGCCACCACCCAACCAATTGCTAAGAGCAGTATAGCCCTTTGAGGCTATCCCGGCCAAAGAGATGCCCTGGCTCACAATCCCGCCGGAACCGGAGCCGGAGCCTGTACCCGTCTCGAATGGATTTTGAAAAGAAGTTCCTGCGCCCGTATTCAGTCTTATTGCCGCCGCCGCCTGATAAAGCCCCCACTGAACGATCATTTTGCCAATGATATCGGTCAGTGTGCGGAGTAGGGATTCGCTGAATGATTTCCAGTACTCTTCAAAGGATTTGGCTTGTCCGGTCATGCCGTCGAAAAGAACATCCGAGACAGTTTTGTAAGAATTGGTGGCAAAGGAATTAAATATCTCATAACCGGCCTTCCCCCAGGTCATGGCATTTCGCTGCATTTCCAGATAGCCGGCGCTTATCCCATTAAAGAAATCATCGCCGGACTTCCCCATCGCAATAAACGCTTTTTCCTTCTCGTTTCTTTCCCAGGCATCCAGGGCGACGCTATCAACTTTCAACTTCTCGTAGGCTGCCTTCTGGCTTGCGATCAGGGCAAGGGCGGATTCATAGTTTTCGGTAGAATAGCCCCGGATGTCCTTGTACATGTCGCGTTCGGCCTTAATTCTTTGCCCTGACAGCTTCGCATCGTCTTCAATGGCCTTCAGCTTTGTTTTGCCGATCACCCCCCAAAGCATAGCTTCTTCATCGGCTTGGTTCTTGCGGTAAATTGCCCATGACTTTTCAAGTTCCTTCGCCGTCTGATCTGTAAGTTTTTGCTCATTTTCCAGCCGCTTAAGGATTTCTTTGCCTACATATTCCTGTGCATCTGCCGCCTGCTTGTCCTGATCGGCCCAATATTTAGCCCATGACTCCTCCAATTCCTTGGCGCTTTTTTCTTCGATCTTTTTAATCTCTGCTGCTGCTTTTCCTATGTCCGTGATCTTTTTAGCTGTAAATGCAGCAGAGCCATCATAACTTTTTTTTGCGCCGTCAAGGGCCGCTTGTGTTTGCAGTCCGTATTTAGCTATAGAGTCGGCTATATTGTCCGTCAGGATGTCCCGGTTTTTCTGGCTTAATACTTCGACTGCGGAATAGTTTTTCTTGGCCTCATCCCATGCGACTCTTGCAACGTCAAGCTGCCCGGTCGCTAGCGCCCCGCCGGCAACCACTGCGTTCTCGATCATTTTGACGAGTTCGTAAGTAAGAGAAATGGAAGTACCTAAAAACTCGCCTACCGGCTTCAGCACAGCCAGAACGCCGCCCCAGCCATAGGCAATAACACCGACCGCCGTCCCGGCATCTTTCAAAATAGGACCGAATCCCGATAAAACCCCCATAACCGTGCCGACCGCATTAGACACCGCCGACCATGCAACAGCCATCGCCCCGGAAATGAGGTCTTTTTGATCCTTCAGGTAGACATCGGCCTGCTTTATGGAATTAATTATTTCTCCGTAAGCAAACTGCATCCCGCCCCTCAAAATCTGCGTGACGGTCGTGTCCAGGGTAGACTTGACCGCCTGCCACTGGTTTTCAAGCAGTGCCGTGGCTGGGCCGAACCCGACAAGAAGGTTGCCGATATTTTCAAGGACGGTTCCCTGTTCGCGCCATGTCTTTAAATGCGATTCTATTTGCGGGTCGATGCTCTTAAGTGTCGTAAGCATCATGGAAGTTTGTTCATTGGCGCCAGTCATGACAGATCGGATTTCCGTGTTGATCTGCCTCATGATTTCCTGGCCCTGAGTCATGAGGGGAAGGGCATTTGATATTCGGGTAAAACCTTCAACTTGAGCAGCGTTATTTTCCCTGAGGAAGACGCCAGAGCGGGCGAAGGCATTGGCGAGGGCGGTTGTTTGCTGCCCGGAAAGAAGTGTCCGGGCTGCGATGTTTTCCAGGACCGGGACAATAGCGGAGGAATACTTTAACGCCTCTTGCCATTGGTCGCTTAGCCCTGCACCCTTTTGTTTTTCCGTGAAGGTGACGACCAGGGCGGCCATGGAAGCAACGGATTGATTGTAAGTTTCAACGGCCTTAAATCCCTCAACAAAAGGGGTAGATATCCAGTCAAATGCCTGCTTGAAAGCGTAGACTATGGCCGAAAGGCCCATCCAGTTACTTTTTATCTGGTCGATTATAGAGACCTGCTTTCCGAACTGCTGCTCGTTCAGAACGGCAATCTTGTCGTGCATCGACTGCTCTGCGCGGAGTCTCTCTTCGGCGCTGCTTTTGGCGTTATTGGCAATGGCGCCGTAGGCGTTTGTGATATTGTCCCGCATGGCGTTGAAGATAAGATCGGAATGGCTGCCAAGCGTGCGCCAGTTTTCCTCCATCTTCAAGCTCGTAGATTGTGCCTGTTGTAGTATCCGGCCTTCGCCCCTGGTGTATTCTGTCGAATCCAGGCCCAGCTCCACGAAGACTGTTCCGAGCCGCCGCCCTGCCATTATGCAACCTCCGCAAAATTATTAATTTTACTAATGACGGCCCCCATGTCCTTTAGTTCTTTTTCCCAGATTACAAGAGTTTTATAACCGAATGGGGTGAATGCAGCGGCTCGATCTCGCGGGTCTTGGCCCCTGTGCCAGTAGTCACCGAAAAGTTCGATAATTTTCTTTTGACCGTTGCAGTTCACAAAGTCAGGGTTTTTGCCGTTGATCATGAAGCTAAAATCACCTGTGTATTTCCATTGCCCAGGGAAAAGATCATTTAGTAGTCGTAATATAAGAGTTTCTGGTTTGTTGGGTTTTACGTTCCACGCTTTTGCCATTTTTTTGATATAATCTGGATTTAAAAATAATTGCTTATGAGTTACAGATAGCTGCTCTTTTGTTTTTTCAGAATGATTTCGTCCCTTAATCCAAGGCACGCAACCCTTTGCAAATTCCGTCCCCGGAGAATACCGCTTTCCCTTGTTCGCTTCGGCGCATTTTAGCCTTGCCTCGGCGGTCATCGCCTTCCCTTTGTTCCCTGTCCCTATCTTCCTTAATGTATCTTCGGAATGCCGATAACCGTTTCTCACCCTTGATTTTGTTCTGTTTTCAATATGTTCCCTAGACAGCGGCACTCCTTTATGGGATTCGCTCATCTTGACTCTTGATTCTCGGGTTTGCTGCTTGCCAAAAAACGGATGGGATTCCCCAACATATCGGCCCACAAGATGATCGCTGATTTTCTTTCTTGTTTTTTGGGTATGATGCTTCCCTAGCATCGGATGGTTCCCATTTCTTGCGTTATGCCCGAGAATAAAGCTATTTCCGCTTTTTACTGAGCCACCACACCCATATTTACAAAGGCCTGCCATAACTTACACCACACCACAAATCGCTTTTATTTCGCTTTCCGACTCAGCAAAAGCCGGACGCATGTAGGGCGTGTAAAACTCAAAGATATCTGCATAATATGCGAGATCATTCCCGGCATAAACGCGGATATTCGTGAAATCGGCCACCTTGCGCCCTTCCTGCTGCCCCATGTCCTCTTTTTTCTGAACAACGCGAACGCTGGCAAGTAGTTGACCGGCGTTCCGGGCCGTCCAGGGCTCGCCGGCATAGGGGCCTTTTTTATAGACTCCTCGGCTGATATTGTGCTTGATTTGCCCGCGTAGTTTTTGGACGGTTTTGTCTTTGACGACATAGGAGGCCGTCAAAAGGTCCTTGTAGGCCACACCTTTAAATCCACTTAGCGCGCTCGGGTCCCATCCTTCGACTCTCATTGCTTCTCCTTGCCCAGGAAATGGAAAAACACCCGGCGGATCATATGAAAAGTTTCGAGCCTTGCTTTGATTTCATAGGCATCGATAGCCGCCCATACCGCCAAATGGTTAAGATCCATAACCTGACCATATTCCCCGTTAAACCTCGTGATCACCTGCCCGCGAACCATCATGTAAATTTCAGCGGGGATCTGGTTTTCTTCTAATAAATCGATCTTATAGAAATCGCTGAGTTCTTTCGCCTGGCACTTCCCGCATGGCAGCGGTTCCCCTGGGTGGAGCCGGTCATGCATCTTCTTGCAGGTTTCGCAATCGGGGGCATATTCATCGCGCCACTCCACCCAGGCAATTAGTTTTTTTCAGCGTCCTCTTTTGCCTTCACACCTGAGCTGGCCAACAGTTGGGTACACCGGGCAAGAAAACGATCAAATGCAGGGACCTTCCGCAGTTTGGCTTTCCCCTCTTTCGTGCAGGGAATCAGTTCCTTACCGATGTAGAATTTTTCAAGGCCGGTAATGGCATAATCCCAGGCCTCGTCCATTTCGGCTTTGACCTCGCCCCTGGTTTTTTCGGGATAATAACCAGCCCGCTCCATTTTCCCGGTTATGGTATTGGGGACCCACTCAAATACCTTCTTGGGTTCGGGCCTTTTCTCAAAAAAAGGGGCAATGCTTCTAAGCTGCATTCTGGCAGCGCCCGGTTTCGGGTCGTCGTAAACCGCCTCGTTTTTCTCGTTAATCCGAGATTCAAAAAAAGTGAACCACTCGCCCTCGGCTTCATTGTCGGCAAAGGATGTGCCTTGAATTTCTTCTGTCATAAATCACAGTTCTTTCTTGCCCTTTCGGGTCAGTCTAAAGGGTTAGTCTTAGGTCCCAGTTCCTACCCGTTCCATAAGCGCATCCGACGCCTGGGCACTGAAATTTACCGTCGCATAGCTCGTGCGGGGCGCGCTGATAGCATCGCAGGTTTCGACGATAATGTACCCACCCGCGCCAACCCGCCAAAAGGTATTAGTATTTTCGTAGAAATACAGGTTGTCGAAATGAGCCTTCAGCTTTGCCGCCGCCGCCACAGCCTCTTGGCCGGTGCTATCGGAGGGATCGTGGAATCCCTTAAAGGTGATTTTGCCGGGTTCCTGAGCGTCGATGGCCTCGTAATGGGCTATCGTTTGCCCGAAGGTAGTCCCTGATTTGGAAGTGGACTGCTGAAAGCCGCCGAGGGTAAACTCCTCGATTTCAGCGACAACAACGCTCCCGTACATAACCTTCCCGTTTTTACATGCTATTTTTGCCATTTTCTAAATCCTCCTTTTGAGTTGCGTACCGTTTCAGGGCAATAAAAAACGGCGACAATGAGATGGTGAGGCACCTCACTGCCGCCGTTAGTTATTCTTTCGTTCCCCTTGGGGGATCAGCCCTCCGGGAAACCCTGATTGTTAGTTAATTCTTTCCTATCTTCTCCGCAAATTTTAATAAACTCATCACGATTTGATATGCGTCAGAATCCTTATTTATAGATATTGATTCCGAATTGCCATCGTCCATGAGTATTTTTAATACATAAGCGTTATCCGATTCCTTTAAGCTCAAATATTTTAGTTTTTTCATAAACTTTCCCTATCTATGCCGCTGCTGATTCTAATTTTTTTGCCATCCCCAGTGCTGTGCTATCGATAATTGGAGCGCCAGAGTATCGTTCATAGAGCCAATGGAAATTTTCACAAAAGGCCTTATCTGGAAACCAGGTGAAGGGTCGTGTGCAGTGATGTTGAGCATAGGCAAAATCAACAGCCACCTTTCCGACAGGCGTGTCAACTATTACAGAGGCTGCCCCCGAGTCAAGAACCCACGCCGTTCCGCCCATTTCCCATGCCTGAAGCACGCACATGGTCCCGTAGAGGTCGAAGCTGGACAGATCCTCATTGAACCGAAAGCCCTTATGAAGATTAACGATAATGCAGCACTCATCAAAGCATGATGCGGGTTGGGGGAATTCATGGGCATCCGAAGTATCGAAAATACCGGGAATACGGGTATCATGAAACTTGCCACATATCCGGCCTTCCATATCCTTCCCGACGATCCCGGCCACGATCCAGGACTCGGGTAAAAGCGCGAGTTGCGCCCGGATCTGAGGCAACCACACGTTACGATAACTCATGTCATGGTGGGTCAAGACGGCAACGTCGGCCCCCTCATCTTCCATAATTCCAAGAAGCTTATTGAGCCCCTTGGCTGCCGATTCTGGATTGCGGATATAATGGACTTGGCCCTCAACCTCAGATTGCACGAGAACCATGTCGAGGCGCGACGGGAGATTAGTCAGACAACCGAAAGATATCTTGAGAATCCTTGCCGCCGCTTCTTGAGTAAACCGGATAAAATTATCAAGCTGGGACTGGAAGCCGCCTATCATTTCCTGATAACTCGGCACCGGTTTTTCTCCAGGTATAACGACAACCTTACAGCCGCAAAGCCGCGCCTCCGAGATTAAGGCCGTACAATCGTCGTAGGTATAAAAAATTTCCTTCTCGTTAAAAAGCCGGGCCAACTCGGTTCGCTCCTTCGGCCAACCGTAGGTAATTTCGGTTAAGCCTTCGGTCTCGGGAATGCGCGGGATATCTTTGCCCTTGCCAACCCAAAAACAGCCGCCGGAACGCGGAAGTTGCCGATCATGGAAAAAGTCCTCAATAATGGGGATGGTAAGGACCGGAGCGCCGGGGTAGAATTGCGGATAATAAGAGAAAATCAGTTCCTTCTCGTCGTATTTCTTATCGCCGCCTAGTTTGCCAGGATAGTTAAGAGCCAGCCGCGCCACGGTCTCTCCGCGCAAGGGGTTACCGGGTACGGTCTCAGGGTAAACGATTATTGAACCTGCGGGAGAGGATGCGCCGCCTTGGGTGATCCTGGCCTCATAACCTCTGCCCTGCAGATGGCGCTGAAGCTCATAGAGCGCCCGCACTCCTGCCGAGTTGTGGTGGTAAGGGGGTGCCATAATTATGTAGGGGGCTTTTTTCATTATTTAGCTCGCCTCAATGTCAATTTCATAGTCAACTGCCCAATGCCGACAAAGACTGGTCCCTTCTGGCGTGGTTATGTCTTCGGCCATCGTTGTTAGGTTCGAGCGCCGGCACCAGGAAAGGGTATATCCTGTTATCGTCAGGCTGCAATCGTCAAAAAGGGCCTTTAAATCATTAAACATGCCCGTGATTTCAACCAATGATGTGGAAGTCGAAAAAAGGGAAAATTGAACCATGACGCTTTCCCCTAATTTTGCAAAGACGTTTTCCGGTACGTCAGAAACAATGTTGATGACAGCATAGGGGAATTCAGCATTCGCCGGAGCCTGGTCAACAAAGATTCTCCCGCCTACGTCATTGGAAAAATTACTCCCTGAAAGCTTGCTGAATATGGCGGTTAAGAGTGCATCCATCACGCCGCCTCCTTGACTTTTAAATTCAAAAACTTTCGCTGAAAATTAACGTCAATCGGCGGCCCGATAATGTTGAAATACCGGTCCCCGAACTTAATTCTCCACGATGTTTTCACGTCCGACCGCCACCGGATTTCAATGTTATGGATCGCCGTTCCTGTTGACTGCATGGCAAGAATGGCCTCATCGGTTCGCAGGGTGTTCATCCGCGTGGGGTAAACCGTCGCCTTGGTCACGTACACAGTGGTAAAACCGCCCATGGAATCTGGCGTTTTCGTGGGCGCTTGCAACTCTATGGGGAGGCGAGGACGCGGCATTAGAATTCACCCCACAATTTCATATTGAAGATTAACGCACTCACGGCCTTGTTGACCGTCACGTTTCCGCTTTGCTGGGTGACTGTGCTTTCCCGGTTTTCATAGAGATCCCCGACCAACATTTTTATTGCCGTTCTAATCCGGCTTGGCACATTCGCCGCTGTTGTCCAGCCGCAAACAAACCGAATGACAATGGGGTTCGAGGGCGAAAGCGTTGCCGTGGGCCAGGACTCGCCGTAGGGCAAAACAATGCGCCCGTGCTGCTCGCCGTTCAGCTCAACGGTGTAGTCGGTACCCTCGACTAAAGTGGTTTCCGTCCCGTCGCAGTCGGTATATTTCACGCTGGTTACGATTTGGAGATTGCCATAAGGGATCTTAATAAAGTCGGTAGAGGGCCACCGATTGCTCTGCGGGCAATAATCCCATGTCTGGGTCAAGAGCGCCCGCCGTGTTTCATCCTCCACCCTCTCACGTGCCGCCTGGATTAAAGCCGTTAGGAGATCATCTTCCGGGGAAGTGGCAGCATTGGTAAGGATGGACGTGCCGAACTCGCAAGCGGCGAGGAGGACCTTTGAGGCCGTCCTGATGTACTGCTTTGACCCGGTATAGGCTTTTTTATAATCAGCGTTATCGTTCGTCGTCGTTACCTGAGTGAACGCGCCGCCGGTCCACGCCGTATATCCGGTGGCCAGCTGGTCGCTTTCCTCGATCCGCGTGTCATTGGTCCCGGTCGCGCCGTTGGTCCCGCAGTGGAGGAGGACTCCGGCCTGCTTGCCCAGCACATCAACGCCGGTCCCGACATGGGTCGTGTAGTTGTTGGCTATGGCATGAGATCCATAGGCAAGGGATTGCGTAATTATCAGGTTCCCGTCAAAGGTGCCGGAGTCAAGGCGGAGGTGCAATTTTGCATCCGCGAGGGAAACGGGCTCAACCGTCGGAGCCGTCACTAAGTGCCAGCCGCCGCCGCTCGCTATGGGTGTTACAGGAGTTCCTGTGCCGCTACCGCTCATTAGCTCACCGTTTCCTGGTCGGGGTTAGTAAAATCGTATCCCGCCTTTTTGCGCCAAACAAAAACGGTCCCGGCATCCAAATAAAAAGTCGCCCGTCCGTTGTCGTCCGTGATTCCCGTTGCCAAGATATTCGTACCCGCACTATCACTGCTCACCCATAATTCCGCGCCGTCGATAGGTGCGCCCGTCACGGAGTCGGTCAAGGTGTAGATCCAAGTGATCGCCCCGGCCCCGCCAAGCGTGTCCGTCTTCAGTTTAATCGCGTTAATCTTCCCATCTAACGTAGTCCCCGTATCAGTAAGAATATCAGCAATATCAGCAGGAAGAGCAGTGGCCTCAAGCTGGGCCAGTCGAGTTTCCGTGCAAACTGTCGCCAGTGCCGCATTGTCCGTCCCTCTCATGTTGGAAGCCACTACCTGGTCGCTGGTGGGGTCAAAGGTTGAAAACCCCGTTGCGGTCAGCCAGTTGCCCTGGTTGGTTTGGAGTTCGTTGGTATCAGCAAGAACAGTATCAAGTACCGGGTCAATGGCCGTCCCTGCCGTTCTGAGCTTGAAGCTGCCGCAAAAACCCGAAGGATTGACCGATGATATGGTCAAGGAGCAAAAAACCGCATATTCCCCCGTTGCCCATCCCGCCGTATCAATGGCAATTTCATGGATGCCATCGTAGTAATCGGCATGAGTCAGGAGAGTAGGCGTGCCGCTGGTTTTTTTGGCTGCCCCTGCCGCTGCTCCCGCTTGCCTCACAACATAAAGTGGAGACGCGCCATCGCCCGCCGTCCCCGCCACGGTATTGGCTGCAAACCAAAAATTAACGGTGTCCCCTATTTCTTGGTTTTTGAACATTAAATGGTGCTCCTTTTAAATTCTGGCTTACCTGCCGGGGCACTACCCGCAATTCCCCCCACCGTCTGCCCCGTCAGAATCTTACTCGCATCGGCGGCCCTAGCCAGATCAGCGGAGGTTTTGTTGGCTATATTGGTGCAGCGAGTTAGCGTTCCGCCGTACCAGTTGTCTATTGGGATGCTGGAGCCGGAGGCGTCTACGTCGGTGAAATTTACACCTACTACTTTGCAATTTTCCGCAGTCCCTTGGTAAATTAAACTAAATGGCGTCGATGGCGATGACGCATTTACAGTTAAATTTGTGCTAGGGACAGCCAACCCACTAATAATTATATCCGTAGAAATAGTAAATGTAGTACTAGAAACAAAAGTAAACGTTCTGCCGGCAGCGGCTGGATAGAGTTTCCAACTACTAAACGTAATATTATGTGCTCCTACAAAAATCGTCGCCGTGCTACTATACTGGTCCAGTGACCCGGTTCCCACCAGGGGGTTTGCAAGCGTTATTGTACCTCTTAGTGATACATTGGCCCAGGTAAGACCTGCTGAATCTACTGTCTGGCTCGCTGTTAATGCTAATGTACTAGACGTTGCAGAGGCGTGGGTCAAATGAAATCCAGTTGCCAAGGCAACACCCGCACTAACAGTTAACGTGCCAGACGCCATAGCCAGCGTCCCTGTCGCGCCCGCAAGGCAAGAGATAACCGCGCAAGCCCTCGCGCCATCAACCGTCAGCGTGCCGGTATAGTTCGCATCGAATATAACCGTATCGCCAGCTACGGGAGGACCAGCAGGGCCAGCCCCACCACTCGACGCAGCATCCCATGAGGTATTTGCCGACCAGTTGCCTGTGACATTACGAGCGTAATAAGAGGCGTTGTGAAGGGTTACGCCGTCGGCAATATAAGAGTGATCGCCATCAACGCGCAGGCACCACCACGAATCCTCATCGGTACCGGGAGATAGTTCAATACTGGTAATGATTATGTAATTGTCGGCATCGTCATAAATTGTGTCGCCAACTTGCAAATCGAAGGTATGGGAAACATGAAGGTTTACCCACCAGTTTTGGTTTTTGAACCAGCGGCGCTCGGTATCACCATTGATGATGTAGAAATCAAAGGGGCCATAAACGTCTTCGGTGTCTTTGCGGGCTTCGCGTAAGGCATCCCAATCGGCCTTAGTAACCCGCTCCTTGCCGGTGAGGTGATTGATCTTCGGTTCACCTGTCTCCAGGTCAAAGTAAACCAGCTCGCAGCCAATTTCGGCTTGCTCAATATCAATGTAACCTGTGGGGGTGAGGATGTTCATTTTTAAAACCACCCCTTGATCCACAACTTCTTGAGTCCCCACAGAATCAGGGGAAAACCGATTATGGCGGAAAGAATTATGATAATGGCAATCAACATCTATTTCCCCTGGCAGCGTTCTGCCGCTTCAAGAATTTTAGCCATGGCACTATCCGTCAAAATCCAGCCCTCAAAAGGGGCCGGGTCATTGGCCTTGATTTTGGCCGTCCGGGCTTCTGGCATCACGGTCACTTTCGGCGTGCAAGATGCTGTCAATGCGAGACTCCACAGCACCAACATTGCCGTCAATAAGATCCTGCCTGCCCTTTTCGATGTCTTCATTTCTTTCCGCCTCTGCCCGATGCGGCTTGGACGCCGCCCACTCTTTGAGAAGAAACAGCGCCCCCGCAAGCAAAGTGCTGACGATGGCTAAGACTGACTCCACTTACTTAGCCGGTTCCGGGGGCGTTGAGTCGGGGAAGAATGCGCCTACAATGCCTATGGCCGCCAAGCCGGCGGCGACAATCGCCTCGACCTGGTTTGGTTGCAAAGTAATGCCCGCTGCTGTGATTAAGGCAATGATCCCGCGCCATGTTGAAGCCTCTTTCAACCTGTTGATAATATATTGTCCGATAGTCATTTTTTCACCTTCCCTTTCTTGCGCTTATTTGGCCTGTAATTGCCCCTCTTTGAACCAATTCGAGGCATCTTTTGTCTTCACGTAATATTGTTTCCCGCCGTCATCATAGGCGAGCATTGAGACAATGCCGTCTTCTCCAAATGGTGTGATTACTCGTTGGTCAATCTCATAAAGGAAATTCAATTCTTTCATTTTTTACTCCTGCCTTTCTTGCGCTTTTGGCGCTTTTCCTTTTTAACGGCCTCTTTCCGCCGTGCGTATCCGGTTTTCATGCATGAAACTCATAAATCCTACCCTGAGAAGCCAAAAGCGGAGCAATGTCAAAGTGAATCCAGGTTACGCCCGCTTCAATCCGTGTAATTTTGGACAAGAGCGGGTTGTTCTTGTTTTCGATAATGATTTTTCGCACCTCTTCGGCCCGATAGGTGGAAACGTCCAGGTCAAAAGCCATACCTTTGCGGTGATAACTACCCTTGACACCTACTGTGCAGTCTTGAGGCCGGTAGCCGCGATACTGAAAGGCCCCACCGGAGTGCCACGTATTCACCGTAATCGGGAGGCCGAAAAATGAACGGAGGTCGTCAAGAGCAATTAGGGCGTTGGTGTCAAAATGGAGCCATGCTTCTTCCCCCTCTGTTTCGAAGGTACGCCGGTCCACCAACTCGTAAAGTTTAAAATATTTCATCGCCATACCCTATAAATACAATCACCCTTGCAACATCTGAGGCATTCCCCGCCCCATAATGCGCAGTAGGCTTTCACCCCTCTTCCTTGCCATGAATTGCATCACAACGGCCCTTTAGTTCCGCATGGGCAATGCATACGTCCTCGACTCGCCTGCCAATATCGGTCATTGATTTAACAAGCACACCCATGGCTTCTTTAAAATCTTCCCTGTCTTTATGCACTTCCTGCCGGGCTCCCCGCCACTGCATTGCCACAAGTCCGCAAAGCCCAGCGAATAGAACGACTATAACCACCTGTGCCGCATCAGGATGCTGCGCAACAATGCTGTTCGGCACCTCGCCCGCAATGGCTATTCCCGAAATAACGAGACTTAACCCGCTGAGAACTGACAGGGAAAAGATCATACAATCTCACCTTCAACGAAAACGTTCACATTTCCGGCCCCGGAGGCATCGGCTACAAGAGATTTATTTGCTGTCAACTTCATCGGCGGATTGAATTCCCATGGGATGGACTGATTGACGGCAAGCGGGACGGGACCGATCAAGGCTGCATCAACTGAGCCGGGCGTCGTTTCCCCCTCTCCGATTGTCACTGTTATTGCCGTAATCGCCACAGCGCCCCCAGACACACACAGGCCAGCTATCGCAACCCCACTTCCAAGGTCCATCATTCGCCCCACTCCCTTCCAAGCGTATTGGCGTTGCTACTAAGGTATCAACCTATGTAAAATCAGCTTTACATATACAATCGCATTTGCGACGGAGTTGCCCGTTATCGCCACGGTCAAGGCCGTATCAACAGAAGGTTTCCCATAATTTGTCGAGTCTATTTTGGGGACAAAGGCCGTCGTTGCAGTACTTGAAACAGTCACCACGCCGCCCATGAGGTCGAGGGCCGGGCTATCGGCGCTCTTTATTGTGACCGCTGTCCCGTTCGTGGGGGCCTGCACTCCGGGAGATGTGCGGACCTCGGCAAGCACCATACCCTTAATGGCCGCCGTGATAGCTGTACTCGTTGCCGTGGCTGCGTATCCCGTGGAGCCCGTGGTTGTTACCGAGCACATAAAAACTACTGACGACATGCCGGAGCTGATCCGCGTCAAGGCCATGGTGCAGTCCGCGGCCCGGCCAACTGAGGCAAAAGCCAGCACCCCAATAATAAGTAAGCCTACAAACCTTTTCATATTTATCACCCTTTCCCGCATCGCTAAGCTTTTAGAATCCAGGCCGTCCCGGTGAAAATGTAGGTAGATCCGGTATCCGTTTCGTAGAAAGTGGACCCCGCGGGCGGATCGCTAGGCTTCGTATCGGTTGACTCACCAATGTAACTCTCAGTCGTTGTTACTAATATTACCGCCATGACTCAATCCTCAATTCAAAGGTTTTGAAGTTTCTTGATATTCGCCGCAGCCTGCCAATATTGGGGGTTGGCGACGAGAGCGGCTTTGAATTCCCTAATCGCCTCGTCATGTTTCCCTATGTTGGCCAAGGCATACCCGGCGTTATTATGGGATTCGGCTATGTAGCCGCCCAAGCTTATTGATTTATGAAATTCCGTTACCGCCTCTTCGAACCGCCCCATTTGGACATAAAGGCTGCCAAGATCATGGTAAATTGCCGGTAGGTTTGGATCGCATTCCGCTGCCCGCAGGTAAACCGCCTCAGCGTCCAGATAGCGGTTCTCGATCTGTAGGACCGTACCGAGATTAAGGTAGGCTTGGGCAAAACTGGGGTTTTTGGCTATAGCGATTTGATATTGTTCTTTGGCCTCAACCAAGCGGCCCTGATGCTGGTAAGCCAATCCGAGGTTGCCGTGTCCACGCCACTTACCCCGATAATCATCCGCACAAGGCAAGCCTGTCATGCAAACAAGGGCGGCAGTGATGGTTGAGAAGCATGCCGCGAATACTCTCGGTATGGTGATAAATCGGCGCATCAGTACCCCATAAGGATATAGGACACCCTCATTGTCACATTACTTCCGCTGGTCAGTGTAATGGTGTCAGTTCCCGTATTGGCACAATACCAGGGAATTGCGCCCGTATTATCGTTACTGGCCACAACGCAAGAATAAGTGTTGGTTCCGGTAAACCCCGGAGAAAGACCAGAAACGACCGCACTGCCGGCTGTGGCTGTGACGGATCCCGAATAAAAAAGTGCCACGTTGCTTTTATTGGTGTTTCCACAGGTGGAAGTAGTGCCGCAATCTATTTTCTGAGTGCCGGCGCGATTTAGTTGAGCAGGTGTCGCGGTAATCTGAGTTTCAGCCCCGGAAGTACCAATATGCAGCTGCGTAGCCTTAACTATTCCAATGTTGGTGTTCGCGTTGGCAATGACCGCTTTGTTTGCGACTGGGGTCCCCGCTGTGGCCCCGGCAAGAAAGTTTAATTCTGTGCCGGTAGCAGTGACCGCCGTTTCCGCCCCGGATGTGCCGAGGGAAACAGAGGCCGCTTTTAAAGTCCCCACGTTGCCGCTTGAATCCCGGATCACCGCTTTACTATTGACTGCGCTGCCAGCCACGGCCCCCGCAAGAAAATTGAACTGTGCAGCTGTAGGTGTGATCTGTGTGCCGGCTATTTTCAGGGCGCCGCCGGATTCGACATCAAATGTAGATCCGGAAGGAAAGGATAGCTTGCGATTCGCGGCGTCAAACGTGCAGATAATGTTTTTGTTGGCGTCGTAAATCACCCAATTCCCATCGACCCCCGCCGTGGTTATGTTCATCAGTTCCGCCGTGCCGACGATTGCCGAGAAAAGCAAGGCCATCACAAGAACGAAGGTTAAGATTTTTTTCTTCATTGGTTCCTCCTTGAGGGGGCAGTCAACACAGCCCTGCCCCTCAGATTTCATGCGCTGCCGTTTAATCGTAAATCGCCGTTTCGGGGATCTCTTTCATTCCTCGATAGCCACTCATGACAGCCCATGCCGCCAGATCCGTCGTGTTGAGATCTGCGACGTTCAGCTCCAAGCAGTCATAGCCGTCCCCCAGGTCTTCCGCACTAACCGGGATCATGTAGATTTTGCTGCCGACTGCGTTGATGTTGAAGGTATTGCTTGCGGCCGTGCGGGGGACGAGAATGTCCTCATTGACCTGGATGCCATCAGCCACAACCGTTTTCCCGCCTGAGCAGGTCACGGTTTCGTTGTCAACAAAGGTCGTGCCGTTGTAGCCGTAGCAAATCAATTCCGTGCCCGTATCTTTGTATATCGTGGCAGCGCCGCCGCCGGCACCGCTAATTGTTTCTCCTGCCGCCGCTGGAGTGTCCGTGGAGGGACCGTCATATTTCAAGACAAAGCCGGTTTCGAGATAGCGGGTGAAGGCGAACGCCGTTGCGGGACTGCCGCCTACGCTTGTCCCCTTGTGTAAAGTTATGGCTCCAGCCTGACCTACGGTGGCGCCGACCATGACATAAATATCGCCCTGACGGTAATTTTTAAAGCTCAGAACGTCGGCCACGAGCGGCCCGTCCTGGCTATCCGCCCAAAGCAAGGGGACTGTGTGAATCGTGTTATTTTCTTGTTGCATTTTGATTTCCTCCTTATTTCTTGTCGGGGATTCCCCGGTGTTATTCCTTGTTATGTTCTGCTGGCCAGAACAGTTATTGGGCTGACCGTGTTCGACCCCTTGTAAGGCGTGATAGGGGATGTCCACCGGGGTTGACAGTCGAAGTAATACGAGAAGCGGTACATATTCTGGCCGTAGATGAACTCGACATGGATACTCATCGCTTCTTCGATGTTGCCCTGATCCGCCGTAACCACCTGGCTCCAATCGGCAAGGATTATATCGCCGACCGTGCCCACCGTCTCACACTGCTCGATGGTGACGACCGGAGCGCCCTTGATCCGCATGATTCCCTGCGCATCGTAGGTCACAAAGCGGGGCTCCAGGGCTCCCGTGCCAGCGGTAATCGAGAGGTTGTCCAGCTCCGGGCCGCAATCGCGGTTTATGAACCAAACCGGATTCTTGCCATTATTCCGCGACCACATCTTCGAGAGGTTTTTAGTCAGAATAGTTTTCGCGGCTTGATTGGGCTCCTTGGCTACCGTAACGAGGCAACCAGAGTTTAGGATACCGAGGCCTTCGCCAGCCCCGGAACCGCGAACAAGAAGATCCTGGCACTTGAAGGCGAATTCTTCGCCGAACATCCCGCGCACCTCTTGGCCCAAGAAGGTGACGTTTTTTACCCATTCCTCGGATGCGATAAAAAGGCCGGTCAGCTTTTTGGGCTCTATCCGGACCTTGCTGAACTGCGTCTTAGAAGCCGTGTATTCGCCCAACTCCTTGTTGGTGTAAACACGGATACCGCCGCCCCTGCTGCCGGTCTTGCGGGAAGTTTCGTCTATCCCAAAGATCTCGACAAACTGAGTAGCCGTCAAAGTCCGCTTGGCCGTCCTGGGCAGAATTTCCGAGTTATTGAAGCCATTGGTCATGAGGTCCACAACGGTCTCGCCTTGAAGGAAAAGGCCGCCATCGGTGGGTACGCCGATAGTAGCGCCACCAGTTGCCGCAGCCCGGTTTTCCTTTGCAGCCAGAGCGGTCAACTTCTCGGCATATCGCTTCTGTGATTTTTCCAGGCGTCCTTGTGCTCCTCTGACTTCTGCTTGATCGAAAGCATCGGGCCGTGAAATTGTGCGAATATCCAGAAGCTGCTGGCCCAGGGCGGTGGCGTTCGATCCCCGGTAAATGGGAGCATCGGGCATGGAGATAGTGGCATTATCCTCAAGCGTAAGCGCGCCTACCGATTCTCCGTAAGCCCTCCCGTGGATCTCCTCCACCTTTTTGACGGCGTTCCAACCGCGCTCAGCCGCGTCGAATTCCGCCGTCCTGGCGTCAATCTCAGCTATCTCCTCGGTGGTCAGCGCCCTCCCCTCAGTTTTTGCCTTACCGAGAATTTCATCCATCTTGTCGGTGGCGGCCTTCATTCTTTTCTGGTACTCATTCATTTGTAAAGTCCTCCTTTTAACCACGAATTTTCAGACGATTTAATAAAATCTGTCTTTCAAGGAGGACTTGCGCCGCGCACCCGTCCTCCGCCCTATCTTCACCGCCCACCGGCGGAATATTTTTTTTATTTTCCTCCAGTTTCCGGAGGGCAACCGTCGTGTCATTGAAGGCCGCAAAGACTACCGGGGAAATGTCAAAAACTTCTTCAATTTCGACAATTTCTCTTTTAATAACGTCTTTGTTCGAGTAATCCCATTGATCAACTGCCACGGTGAAGCCATAGGATGCCTCTTTGATGTCCCCGCGATCAATGGAGGTCATGAGGTCCCGCGCCCCCTGGGTGTCTGGAGGGGTGATTTCAAAATACAGGCCGCTGTCGTCTTCCTTGAGCGTCAAAGTTCCTGCGCTCTGCCGGCCAAGGGGGAGTGTATCTGTATCGTGGTTGAAAAGGGCGCGGGCATCCGACCGGAGGAGGGCTTTTTTAAAAGCACCCTGGCGGACGGTCTCGATAAAGCCCATGTCCTCAGAGGGCTTGCCAAAAACCGCCGCATAGCCGACAATTTTTCTGAGCTTGCCGTCAGTCTCTATTGACCGGATCTCATTTGCCTTTCTTTTTTCCTTTGTCTCCATCGCCTTTCCCCTTTTTTACTTTCCGCGTTTCATATTTCGGGGGGACCGCTTTTTCATAGGCTGGCTTCATGGTGCCGTTGGTGCCGTAGGTGCTGGCTTGGGCGGTACAACATCCACCCCCAGATCGCCCAGCCCAATCATATTTTTTTCCACAATGTATTCTTTGCCGAGGCCACCTTCGATGGGGTTCATGTTTTCTCTTCCACGCCATTCATCGGCGTTTATTACCCCGTTACGTTTTGCCAGGACGTAGGCTTGGTAGCGGGTCAAAATATCGCCGCGAAGAAGTCCTTCCATGTTATGTTCAAAAAAGTATTTTCCGTGCTCTGACTGGTCCAAAAGTGCCATGTTGTAGGATTGCTCAAGACGGACCAGCCATGGACGGAGGGTTTTTGTCACATAATCAATGGAAAACTGCTCTGCGCTGGCATACGTGGAGGCTTTATCGAATTCCCCATACATTTGAGGGGGAAAACGATAGATACGAGTGCCAATGTCGATATTTTGGAACTTTCTTGTCTCCAGGAACTGCGCTTCGTCGTTCGGAATGCCAATTTTTTCTATCTTTTCGGCCTCTTCCAAAAGCATAATCTTGTGAGCGTGGCCAAGCCCGCCGTAAACCTCTTCAAGAGCTTCGCGACGTGCCCGCGGGTCCTTTATTTGCCCCGGCGTGGAAACGATGAAAGAGGGCCGGATGCCGTTTTCAAAATACGAGGACCCAAACTCTTCAAGAGTCTTGCCAAGCCCCATGGCTTCCCGTGCTGCCGCTATGGGGGAATAACCGATAAGGCCATTAAAGCTAAGGCCGGGGGTATGGAGCGTACTTTCTTTTGGAAGCCTCACGTTTTGGAGACTTGACCCGGCCATATTCACATCGTAAACGATCTTCTTTTTCTCATTCCGCTTGACCGTGACGCGGTTCGGGGTGATTGGCCAGAGAGCAATGAGCTTTTTTATGAGGCCTTTTGTTTTTTCTTTCTCTGCATACCCATTGCCCCATGAAAGCAGATGCGATACATACGTTTCCCGCCCAGACATGGCAGTCATTTCCGGATTCCATTGGTCATGCATCAAGAAATATCGATCATCGGCATAGGCCAAATCTTTGCCAGGACCGCTTTTTCTCCTCCGGAAGAAATCGAGAGGAAGTGAAGCGGAGTCTTCGGAAAGCATTTTTATACAGGCCCAAACGATGGACAGTTGCATGGCATTCATTTCAGAGATTTGGGCGCCCGACTTGGTTTTTACTCCGGTCCCGCCATAGAAGAAGCCGCCTGGATAGTACCAGGAGTCGTCAGTTGCGCCCGCAGCCATCCGGCGTTCCATATTTGCGATACTGCCCATTAGCCACCGACCTTTTGTTCGTGGATGAAATTTTCGTGGCGAGTGAACAAGATTTTTTCTGATTCAAGAATGGTTCCTTCCGGTAAATCAGGAAATGAAGCGCTGGTGTAAAATAGGGAAATGGTGCGCGGCGTTGATTTGTGTTCATTTACCGTAATTCTCACGAGTTCTGCATCGGCAGGAAGTGCATTTTCTGTGGCTTGAATGTCGAATCTTTCACCACTGAAAAACATTTTCAGCAAATCAGGCGTGATGTCGTACCTTTTTATTTTCATTTCGGCACCCTCAAAATCCAACCCAGGCCCAAAAGCATTGAAAGCAAGCCCAAAACTACCCATCCGAGCCATTTGTGGAGTTGGTAAAAGCCGTATCCGGTAGCAAAAAGACCTCCGTAAACGAGAAGATCCCGAACATCGAAGGCCTCGGCTAGGGGTGAAAAAAGGTTTTTTAGTTTCTGGAAAAAGTTGGTCACATGGTGGCCCTCAAAAAAGAAAAAGCTATTTGAGGGAATTGTGGAGGGGAATTATAGAAACTTCAAAGAAGATGAAGAATTTAAGGAAAATTACGACAGTTTATTTTTACAATTTTACAAAGGGAGATTTTTTCTTAAGCCTCAGAATGCCTGCGACCCATTTGATAATTTTAGAAATAAAGGATTTTTGGGGATATCTATAAACATCCTTGCTGTTGGTAAATTTAACATGCACTTCGCCGTTTTTAGCCTCCATTGGTAGCCTCCGTTTTTATACAATAACAGGTTGTTTTACTTTTTCAACTGATTCTTTTTCAAATCTAAGCATCCCCCCGATTTTCACGGAGTCAATTTTTCCGGTGGATGCCCAATTATAGACGGTTTTAACGTTAACTTCATAATATTCCGCCACTTCATCGGGCCTGAGATACTTTTTGTCCGGTAATTCGCTCATTTCTCACCCTATAGTCCTGCGATTCTCTTAACCATTTCCTCTTTCGTGAGGCCGTCGTAAACCGACTTCCCGCCCGCGTCCTTCTCATCCGCCACCCCGCACGCCATCACCGCCGCCACAATCCCATCCACACGGCCTGTAGATCTCTTTTTGCTGATCTTCCGGTTTTTGTCCTCATCCTCAAAAGTCACGGCATTGGCTGCGCACCATGTCAAAACCGGGTTGCTGTCATGCAAAATCTGTTTATTGGCAAGCATTCCCTCAAATTTACTGACTGCCGGGTCCATCGACCGGGACTCCTGGCCAAAGGGCATCATTTTGATTCCGTCGCCGTGCTCAAACTTCCACTCGCGCTTGTCTTTGTCCCAGGCCCCAAAGCACAGACTCACGCCCGCCTTTTCTGCATGCTCGGCCATGTCCTTCATCTTGGCCCGATCGTACGCAATGCCCTGTAGGTTGTAGGTTTGGGAAATTTCGTTCAGGATCTTGACGACGGATGATTTGTTAACCGCCTTACCGGGAAGGGCTGTTAAATGGCCCTTGTCGCGCCACACGTCATAGGGCACATGGTCGTGGTCGGCCTTTTTCATAAGATCGTCGCCGGGTATCCAGAAATGGACTTTCAGGCGCCACACCGGATCGTCTTCGCAGGGCTCGAAGACGAAGGCCGCTGCGGTAAGATCCTGAGTGGAGGAAAGGTCGAGACCACCCCAACAGCGCCGGTTTTTTAGAAGCTCCTGATCAAAGTCGGGCTCACCCTGGCAGCCGAACCAAAGCTCGCCGGATAGCCATGGGTTGTCGGCGGCCACCCATTGGCAGAAATTCAGGCGTTTAACCGTGGCCATCTGGGAGGGCATCCCGTAGGCTTTCTTGATTTCCTTGCGGATATAATCATAGCCGGGTATGCCGTAAGGCAGCGACGGGTTGACTTTCTCCCATACCGCTTCATTGTCTAGGTAGCTTTCCGACTCTTCTCCGTTTTTATCCTTGATATCGGCCTCATCCAGGGCGCAGATGTAGGCAAAAACGTCATCATTTTCCAGGGCTCCAAGGGAGATTTTACGGCACATTTCGTGGCGTTCAAAACAAAAACTTGTCACGTCACTTCCGCTATTCGTTATTTCGACCCCCATGGGGCTTTGGCGAAACTTGAAGCCCTTCTCCAACATCCCGATCACGTTCCCGTCCCGGTGTTCATGGACCTCATCGGCAATATACATGTGAGGCCGCGGCCCGGAGTGGCCTTTGTTTTCTGAGGAAATAACGCGGAAGAAAGAACTTGTGGCCAGGTACGCAATGTTCCAACGGTTTTCCCCAATGCCGGACATTTTGAGTCGCTTTTGCAGCTCCGGCGACTGATCGACAAAAGCGCAAGCGTCGCGGAAGAGTACCATGGCTTGAGCTTTAAAGGTGGCAGCGGCGTAGATCTCCGCCCGCTCCTCGTTGTCGGCAACTAGGCCCTTTATGCCGATTCCTGCCGCGATGGGACTTTTTCCGCTACCTTTTCCCGTCTCAATATAGGCCAGCCGAAAACGCCGAAAGCCTGCCCCTTCCCGCCGCCAGCCAAATAAAGAGCCGATTATAAACGCCTGCCAGGGGAGAAGCAGAAACGGCAACCCTTCAAACTGCCCACCGTTCAGACAAAGGCACTCTTCAAAAAAGGCTATGGCCTCGGCCGCCTCGTGCTCGTCGTAGAATAGCCCCCGCTCGTGGCCGTGATCCAGGTCGTTTAAGTGGCGCTGGCAAGCCCCCCGGACGAAGGGGCCGGCGATGATTTCACCGGAGACCACGGCGAGGGCGTAGAGGGTGGCGCGGTCGGCGGTTTTTGGGGCAGCCTTTTGCTTCACTTAAAAAACCTCCCGGTACTTTTGGCTTTTGGGTCAGCTTTTTCCTTTGGCTTGGCACTCACCTTGCTCTGGCTTGCCGGGGTAAGACCGAACTCATTAGCAAAGTGGCGCATTTCCACGGCACATTTCAGGGCGATGTCTACCCATGGGCTTTTTTTGTAGGAGTAAAACACGGTCACGGTACCATCAACGGCCCGCTTCTCCCCGGTAATGACCTTGTAAATTTCGCCCTCTGCCGCAATCTCCGACTCGGCCTTGATCCATCGGGCATAGAGTGAGCAGTAGGCGGCGAGGCTGGCCCGGTTGACTTTGGCGACAAGGCCCATTTCTTCGAGTAGGGCCGCTATTCTGTACCACTCGCGCTTGGCGCCGGCTGATAGTTGGGCAGGGCAAGAGGGAATTTCAACGGCCGGCCGTGGTTCGTCCGGGTTTGCCCGGTCAGTGCGGAAAGTGCCCTCAATGACCTTCATGTTTGTTGGTTTTCTTGGATTTGGCATAATTACCTCAAAAAGTTTTAAACTGACATATTGCACGCAGAGG
>JBAZVB010000006.1:0-52643 GCA_041661105.1 Patescibacteria group bacterium | reverse complement strand
CCGGCTGGTGCTTACCGGGATCCTTGGGGAACGCAACAATAATGGAATTGAGGTTTTTGGGGGAACCATAACCGAGTTTTTTTAAAGGAGAGAACGATGGATTTGACACCTGAACAACAACTAGCGCACGATCACGTGATCGACTGGTATCACCGTTCGCGCGGGAGGTATGCCCTCCTTACCTTCGGTGGCCTCGCGGGGACGGGAAAGACTACTACTCTAGGATATATCTCAAGAACTCTTTCACAGCGTGATAATCCCGCTAGGATAGCTTTTGTCACCTTTACAGGGAAAGCCTCAACCGTTCTGGCAGCTAAAGTCCGGGATTTTATGGGGCCAGAGGATTACTGCGGCACAATCCATGGACTCATGTATACCTTGGTTGGGAAAAATGACCAGACCAGAGAACTTTATTTCGAAAAAAACACTAACGAACTCCCTTTCGATCTGATTATTGTCGATGAGGCTTCCATGGTCAACAAAGAGATCCTGAACGATTTAGCTGAATATGGGATACCGATATTGGCTGTCGGGGACCATGGACAGTTACCACCCGTTAAAGCGAATTTTAATTTAATGGATAATCCGCAGATCAAGCTCGAGACGATTGTTCGCCAGGCCGAGGGAAACCCAATTATTCAGATGGCAAGAGCCGCGCGGGAAAAAGGAGCGATCGAGTATGGCGACTACGGCCACGGCTGCATTAAAACTCGAAATCTTGATGCCTTGCACGCTCATCCGTTCGAGGATATAAATTCGATCATGCTCTGCGCTTTGAACTCGACCAGGAATAAGATGAACTCTTTTGCCCGCCAGAAACTCGGGATTACGGACGAATTGCCGCAACCCGGCGAACCCTTGATCTGTTTGCTCAATAACCGAAAAAAGATGATTTTTAACGGCAGCATCGGAATTTTGAAAGAGTTGCAAATCCGGGATGACGAGACGGCTAACATCACTTTGACGCTTGATGACCGGGAATTGTATCTCTGGACGGACTTAGCGCAGTTCGGTAAAAAATACCTCGAGTCAAAAGATATCGACGGATTGAGTTATTTCGATTGGGCGTATATGATAACAACATGGAAATCTCAAGGAAGTGAATGGAAAAATGTATTACTCGTCGAGGAATATCTCCCCAATATGACGGACGATATTCGCCGGCGTTTTTTATATACAGCTTGCACTCGCGCTAAGGAAAGGCTGGTGATATTTAAACGATGAAAAACCAAAACGGAGGATCCTATGGAACAGCAGTCAACTTTACCCGGTACGGACACGCCTTTAAGTCGTGCTGCCGACGAGTTCGTCGAGTCGTTCGACGCGCTCAACAAAGGAAAGACCCGCAAGGACAAAGCCGAACTCAAGCTCCTTGAGGAAATGAAGATTGCCAAGATATCCTCGCTTACGCACGGGGGCCACACGCTCGTCTTGAGGCCCGGCCGGACCAGCGACGACAAGATCACCGTAAAGTAGAACGTCGCCAGGAACAACGGTATTCTGCTAACATACCAATACGAATTGAAGGAGACGCGTATGCAAAGTATTATCGTTCTAAAAATCTTTATAGTCGAATTTGTTCTGCTCGCATTGTGGGCGCTAGCCGAACAAAACTGGCCAACATTCCTTTACGGAGTGGGCGGCGCTGTCCTCAACGTCGGGGTCCTTTGGGCCATGGCGCGATAAATCGCAAACCGAGAATCACCGTTTCTTTCAATTGGTACGAGATCCAAGATGTTTGCTTGGCAGCTCAGCGATGTAATCCGCTTTTAAGGGAAAAACTATATAAAGCAAAAACCAAACTAATAAGGAGAGTCAAGTGAAGAACATCATTTTTGGCGATGACGCCAGAGAAAAATTAAAGAAGGGCGTTGACCTAATCGCCAACGCCGTTAAAGTCACCCTCGGCCCCCGCGGCCGGAACATGATCTATGGCTTCCATTACGGATTCCCAATCTGCACCAAAGACGGCGTGACCGTTGCCCGCCAGGTCGAGGCCAAAGACCAGGCCGAGCAGCTGGGGCTGTTATTGGTCCGGCAAGCTGCGCAAAAGACCGCTGATGACGTGGGCGACGGCACCACCACCGTGTCTTTGCTCGTTCAAGAAATATTTTCAGAAGGGCTTAGGGTCCTTAAATCTGGGGCCAACCCTATCCTCATCAAGCGCGGGATCGACAAGGCCGTAACGGAAGTCATTGAGTTTATTAAAAAAGTGACCGTTCCCGTCGAAGGAGAGAAAGAGATCCTTAAAGTCGCGACTCTTTCAGCCAATAACGACGCGGCGATCGGCGAACTGATTAACGACGCCGTTAAAAAGGCCGGGAAGGACGGCGTTATTACGATTGAGGACAACTACCAGAACGCCGCGACGAATATTGAGGTTATGGAAGGGATGCAGTTAAACGAAGGGCTGCTTTCCCTATACTTCATCACGAACCGAGAAAAGATGGAGGCCGAGTACCGCCAGCCGTATGTCATTATTTTTGACGGCGATATTCACAACGTGGGCCAAGTCCACGCGATCCTCGAGAAGGCGCTTAAGACCGGCCGGCCGGTTGTTCTTATGGCAAACAACGTTCACGGGATGGTCTTGCAGACGCTGGTCCAGGCGAGAATAAAAAATAACATTCCGTTGATCGTCGTTAAGTCGCCGTATTTCGGCGATGTTCGCACCGAGCAGCTGGCGGACCTTGGTGTTTTACTCGGCGGCCGGGTCATGGGTCCCACCACCGGCCTTCGTCCGGAAGACGCCGAACTCACCGACCTAGGGGAATGTGAAAACGTCAGAGCGACGCGGTTCTATACCACCTTCGTCGGGGGAAAAGGAACGCAAGAAGAAACCGAATCGCGGATCAGTATGATCCGAACGTCGATCGAAAAAAGCGAGAGCGACTATGACAAAGACAAATTGCGCGAAAGATTATCTAAGCTCACCAACGGTGTGGTGGTTATTAAAGTCGGCGCCCCAACCGAAGTCGAGCAAAAAGAAAAGAAAATGCGCATCGAAGATGCTTTATTGGCGACCCGTGCCGCAATGGAAGAAGGCATTGTTCCCGGCGGTGGGGTTACTTTGCTCAAGGCCTCATTGGCAATCCAGGAATGTGGGGACGAAGAAGAACTCATTGGGCGTCGAATCGTTCGTAAAGCGCTCCGCAGTCCTTTAAACCAAATTGCCGCCAATGCCGGGGTTGAAGGGGCGGAGATCATTGCAGCGATTCTCTCGACGGAATGGTATAAAAAAGTCGGGATCTATGAAAAAGTTGGGACGGTTGAGAACGCCGACGAACTCGAGAGAAAACAACATTCTTATGGGTATAATTTCCTTACCAACACGTTCGGGGACCTGATCGACCTGGGCGTTGTGGATCCCGCCAAGGTCGTTAAGGCAACCGTTATCAACGCCGCGAGTATTGCCGGCATGTTGCTTACGACTGAGGTTATTTGTTCAGAAGAGTCGGAAGATGAGGTGTTAAGAACCCCAAGACCAAAGAGCCAATAATGATAGAACAATCTGTGATTGAAAATTTAGCTGACCTTATAATCAAGCTCGAGAAGGAGCTGAGCCGACGTGGCTTTCCGATCTCGTTCACGATGGCTATACTGAGTCAGCTGACTTTTCACCAATTCAACGGGACCAGGAACGACACTAAACTGGCGTTCGATCGGCTGGTCCAAGCACTTGAAAAAAAGGAAAAAAAGGGAGGACAGTAATGCAACCACAAAATGATTATTTGATCGTTCAGCCGGTCAAAGAAGGGCTGATCCAGGCCGAGGGGAACGAGTACCTGGTCGTCGAGGCAGAGGTGCGCAGCGTAGAAGATCCACACCAAAATGCAGGATTTGGTGAATTTAAGAATTACTATCCCGGCGATACGGTCATTGTTGAGGACCACTTTGTTATCCGGGTCCTCGTCGGAGGGAAAGAAACGTTTTTCGTTAAAGAAGAGAACGTCTTAGCGAGGATCTATGGACCTCAAAAAGACAATTAACCTTCTTCGCCGTACGGGCGCTATGGATGAAATCATTTATTTAGTCCTGGCGCTCATTGAAATTGACGCGACCGATACGGTGTTTTTTAAGGGACTTGAAGATACTGAGCTTGTCGCTGCGCTCTTGGTCCATCTGCAATATAAAGAGACGGAATACCTGGAAAAATATCTCGACGATTATGGACCCGACGAGTATATTTCTTTTTTGGGGAGCAACGATCAACAACTCAATTTTAATGTCGATGATCTTAAGGCCCTAATTGCCGAGATCAAGACGAAGGGAGAAGAGCATTATGGATTTAAAAAGTTTGTCCGAATGGACGAAGGAAACACAGAAGAAAGAGACGCTGGAAAAGCTTGTGCGTAAAGATGTTAAGGGAAACCCGCGCGCGGGGGATATCACGGTTTGCTCGAATCTCTTGGGTGAGCTGCGCAACCGGATCAAGTTGCACCTGGACCACACTCAAAAAGCGCAGAAATACGAAAAAGATATTCTCGAGTATTTAGCCACTCTCGAGACGCGTGGCGTTAAGTTCCCGGCCCCTCAACCCAACCCGAACCCTTCAGTTCCGATGGGACCAGGTCAGTCCGGAACGGCTTCGTTTAATCCGTACGATAAAAAGCGCGGGGAAAGGCCTTAAATATGGGAATCGCCTTAATTTGCGGGGGTTGTTTTTTGCCCCGAAACAAGATCGTCGAGCGTAAACCCGACGGGACAGTGCGCTGCCGGAGGTGTTCGGCCAAGGCATTTGTCAGCCGGCGGCCCAGAGGCATGGGGTGGCGAAACGCGTTACGCGACTTTTTTAATTCTCGGGCGGCCGCCCGGCCGAAGGAGCCAGCAAGTGCAAAGAAATTCTCACCGCAAAAAACTGGATAAAGCCACGTCGTTTTATCATCGACTTGGATATCAAAAAATAGAGGAGATCGCTAACAACCCGTTAGCTGATCTCCTCTGTTTTGGCCCTCTTGATATAATCTTCGTCCAGATCTTTACCACAAAAAAGAGAATGGACGAACTAGAGAAAACTATTCCCGCCTCTCGGTTCCGGGCGGAGGTTGTAAAGTACCCGACCGCGCTGAAATTGACGGACGTGCCGTCAAATCGGATAACATTTCCTTTAGCACCTCCTTCGGAATCTCGTCGATCTTCGTAACGATTTCTTTTGTTGTTGCTCCGCGGATAAGAAACTCACTCGTAAAGAATTTCCAGAGAATGTAATTTCTAAACACCTCAAACTCCGATGGGGCGAAACGATAAAGAATCGCCATATCTTGATGCGTCATGTTCTTTATCTTTTTTCCCCAGGCCTGAAGGACTTCATTTTCGAGTTCCATATTAAACTCCAAATCTTTGGGTTCGGTTGATGCCGCGGTATAATTTTGGCAGAACGACTGTTCTCCGGCCCAGCCGTAGACGACAAAAATGAATTTATCGTTCCAGGACTTCAACCGGCCCCACTCGATTGCGTCGTGATGCGCGCGATACCGTACCCACCGGCCGATATCGCTGCATTTTAATTCTTCGAGTTTAATCATCGTCGTCCCCCAGCAACCAAGGCGCCCCAGATCTGATCTGCTTGACCGCTGACGCCCGCAAAGATCAAGACGAACACACAAAAAAGAACCACACCCGCGGTGATCCACTTTAAAACGTCCCAACCTCGCCAATCCCAAAACCTGTTGCCGTGTAAATACTGTTCTGTCATTCCAATTCTCCTTTCTCTAACCGGCGCATAATTTCACCAATTGCTAAAATTACTCCCGTCGGTAGATTTTTTTGCATAAATGATTCCTGCTAGATAAACCGCGAGGATCCGCGTTTGAATCGGTTCATTGTTATCAAACATGATCGTCTCGATAGTTTCCGAAATCCGAGTTATCTTACGCGTGTTTTGGATTAATTCGATCACCTTTTTATAGTCCGCTCCCAGGGCCTCCCCGACGCCATCTTTGGTCGAGTCAATATCCCACCGGGCCGCGACTTTAAGAATGTGTTTAGCCACCTAACCCTCCTTTCATGGTCTTATATATATATTCCCTGGTGACTTCTTCGGTCGTTGCCAACCCCCACTTTCCCTCAAATTTATATTTTTTCCGGACATATTTCTCGACGACATTAACAAAATTACGATATCTCCTGTCTTGTTCTCTGGAATTAGTGGTGCAGATATTCATATCAAGAAATTTCCCGTGGGCCGTTTCAATATAAGCGTGGTTTTTCCCATCAGAAAGAATTTCAGTCGCACGCGCTTTCATTGTAGATCCGATCACATCATACGGAAAGTGTAATGTTCCCAAAATTTTATACAATAAAATCATTTTAACACTCCTTGGTTGGATGAGCGCCGTTACAATCCGTGCAGCGTTCAGGTTCAACGGTTTGCTCTAACTGTACTTGCGCGTGTTCGTGTTGCAGCCAGATCCATTTCAAATAACTGGCCTTTTGTTTAAACGAGTGCTGTTTCATCCCGGTAATCAGCTGGCTATACTCCTCCGGGGAGAACGATACCATCACATAATCCCGACGTTCTTTTTTTAAATTCACCATCAAAGTTGTCCCCTCTCTCTAAAAAATTATTCGATCTTCTCTTCGTTCCCACATTTTACGCAATGTGCTATACTCCACTCTGCTCGTTCGCCACAACATTCAGGATCTCCGCACGCCCCATTATCGTCGGTGTCTATTTCTACCTCCTCGCTATTGCACTTTAAACAAACGATTTTGAAGTTTTCCATTACAATTCTCCCCTCTCTTGGATAACAAGTATGTTGTAATTTTTCCGGCCATTCGGGTTGGGTCATTTCTTTGCTTTCGTTTT
This sequence comes from Patescibacteria group bacterium, assembly GCA_041661105.1. Lineage (GTDB taxonomy): Bacteria > Patescibacteriota > Patescibacteriia > 2-12-FULL-60-25 > 2-12-FULL-60-25 > MWCR01. The sequence goes on along the minus strand of JBAZVB010000006.1, from coordinate 45,835 downwards.
TGCTGTTAGTTTGGTCTATCACTTAGCACCTCCCTCTCTGGCCTTCGCCAACAAGTCCCAAAAATGCTCATCAACCAATTTAGCTATTTCCGGTGGGAGGGTCTTAATATTTTCCGTTAATTTACTGGTGATCGCGGCGGTGCATTCGTCGATAGCGTTATTACCGTGCCTATCTTTTTCACAAACACCGCAACCACACCAACTATCCGTGTGAATTATTTCTGTTTTTTGTGGCATAACTGCGGCAACCCTCTTATACCTCTCCAAAATCTCCCCGGCCTGACTAAGCGTGTACCCGTGGAGATTGGCGGCGAGGACTGGGATTAGGGCGTCGTGGTAGGAGTTCCATCCAAGTCTTTTTGCCTCGTCAAGATTTCCGTAGAAATTTGCTTTCTCCATTGTTTTTTCGTCGTATTTCTTTTTCTCCGGCACCCCGTCCATCGCGAAGAGGTAGCGACGGGCAAGGCCTAGAAACTTTTGATCTTCTTGACACTCAACGCAAGGTCCAAATCCGTTACAGCACTTCGACATTGAGTGCTCCCGTCTTTTTATTAGCTCAACCAGTTCGCTCTTGTTCATTTGTCCTCCTTCGATAAAACATATTTATCTAAATACGATTCGCACCTAGTTTCACGGCGAAAATTCTTGGCCTTGCAAATATGCCCCCATTTTGCATCATTATCCTTTCTAACATCATGGTCAAAAACGCAGGAGCATTCTTCACATCTAAATATTTCGATAGGTTTGCTCACTTGTCCTCCTTCCACGCTTTATAAACCCTACAAAGAATTACTCCGACGAATCCAATCGCTAAACCCCAAAGAAATTCGTTACTCATTGTCCTCCTTCCCGGCGGAGATATTAAATTCTTGAACGTATTTATCGCATGGCAATCCGCTGATTGATTGTTTAAACCCAGAGGCTTCCCTCGGGCACGAATATTTCCTCATCCAAAGGTCACAATTACCGCAACGCTTTCTAATCGCGCTCTGCTCTGTCATGTCGGGCCTTTCGGTTAAACTTGTTCATACGTTGCTTCAAAAATATCCGGCTTGCAGGGATAAAAATCGTCCATAACACCCTTGATAATCCAGTCGCCTAGTTGAGCGCATACCTGCCCTTCCCGTGTGTTAATAAGTAAAGGCCACGATTCCACAGAAAAATTATCAGTTGGCGCACGGTACCCCGCATCAATGATTCCAGGACAAAATGCTTTTATCTCGTTGAAATTTTTACCTGTCCACCTGACCGCCTCAACCACGACCGGCTTTTTTCTGAATTTCATTTTTCTCCTTATCCTCGATCGCTTTGACCAGGCAGAGAATAGTTTTCTGCCGGACCCAACACAACCGATAAAACGTCATACCGTAGCGTTCCATTGCGAGTTTATTTTTGAGTTGAAGATCGCTCATATTTTTTTGGCCTCCTCTAAAATGACGCGCGCCCGGAACGAATAGTCTGAAACCGCCCGAGCAAACTCTTTTTTTGAGATCGTACCGTGGGCGTAACCACGAACGGCCTCGACCGGCCCGCGACTGTTTAAAATAAACCCGTAAAACAACATGCGCGAGATTAATGAAAACGACATTCGCCGGTTTTTATTGAAGTATTTAACCATCCACTCGTCGAGAACCACTTGCTTGCGTAAAAACATTTTTGTCCTTTCTGTTTTTTTAAAAAAGAGTGGGCCGGGCGCTGGTGAAGCATGTCCTCGCATTTACCCCGCCGAGGAGAAGAGGATGCTGCCTGTTCTCTCTCGTATCTCACAATGTGACGCCCACTCTAAGGGATGGCCGGGCAGATGGCCGGTCGTCGCACCCCTTTAAATTAACCCCGGCCACGGTGGCCCGTGGATTCCGGCGACAGGTTCCGGCGCGGGGATATTGTCATAAACTTTTTAGTAACTCTTCTCTCGTCGGGAAGAGACTTTGCTCGGAGAATTCCGTCGAGTTAGAAGAAACTTTGTAAAGAATTTCTATTCTTCCCACAAAAGGAGAGGGTCTACCCATTTTCCAGGCCGGATCAACTGCGATCCTTATGGCAGTTATTTGTGTATCAAAAATTTTGTTAAGATTTATGCAAAAAACTTTTTCGCCAATACTATACTTTGTCTTAATTTCCATCGAATTCCTCCCTATTGCCATAGCCAGATGATGAATTTTTGGGACATGGTAAAGCAGGTTCCGATCCCTTGTTTCGCCCGGCGATCACGCGCGGTTATCATCATCTCGGATTTTTTTTTACTTTTATCGAATAGTTTTCTTAATACCCATTTACTCAAACACAACATCAAACACCCCCAGGTTGAAATCTTTGGAGAGTTGCATGACGTTTGTGAACTGATACCCGGCCAGTGACGGCTCGTGGCCGGTGCGATTCAACAGCGTTTGCTGCTCCATCGGAGAGAAGCCATCATAGTTGCCGTTCTCAAAGATCACGGACACCCCGCGCTCTTCCGGCGTCAGATGATAAACTTCGTACACGACGCCTTCGGTGCCTTCATCGTTACCCAGGCACTCTTTTTTAAGCTCGACGATATCGCCGACAATTAACTCTCGCACGGTGGGGCCTCCAATTTCCTTTGAAAACGGTTGATGTGCTGATTGACAAGCGTCTGGATCTCTTTCTGCAGATCCGCGGCCAGCATGATGAACTGCGTTGACTTCTCGGCTTGCCGTTCCTCTGGCCAGTCGTTTGTCTTAACCCAAATTGACGTGAGCTGCGATTTATTCGGCAAAAGAAGCGCCACTTCGGCACTCCATTCTGGAACCTGGTCCCCGTCGGTAAAATGAATAACGAGTGTTGTGATCTTAGCGCCGGTGATCTCGATGGGGATTAACTTATCCACTATTTTTTCTCCTCTCCGGCGCGTACTTCGTCGCGATCAACAGGCACCAGCTTTTTCTCGAGTGCCTCAATTTCCTTTTGGAGTGAAGCGATTTGTTCGCGCTTTTTGTTTACCTCTTCGGCAAGAATTTTGTTGTTCGGAGTATCTTTAAAAATTTCGCCATAATGCCGTTCTGATCCTTTGCCCGTTGTAGTGATGCGCCAATCTCCGCGAAAGTCAAGACATGTAACAGTGACGAACTTGAACGACGACTTCTCATTTGACCAGCGATCTCCAATACTCGCCCATGCGGCAAACTTTTTGAACTTTTGCTTGGTGATCTTATTGATGAACTCCATTGCCTCGGCCATTGTCGGCATATCTTGGCTGCGCTCACCATCGAGCGTTTGGACATAAAACAAACCTTTTTTTTCGTTGAGGTAAATTTTGTGTCCTTTGTACTCTTTCATAAATTCTGCCATTACTCTCCCCTTTCAATAGCGATACCGGCTGAACACTTCGTCCTCGCACGGCACCAGTTTAGTAATATGATTCGGCGAACAAACCTTGTCCCCCTCCCGCATGACAAACTCTTGGCCGCGATCGGCGAAGTGCGTATAAATGCACCAGTCGTTTTCATACCCCTTCACCGCTACCCACAACAACAGCCGCTTTGTCCCGTCCATAAACAGGCCGTCTTCTTGATCATACTCCACGCCCATTGCAAACGGCGCGCCGGGTGTAATTTGGGTAAGTATTTCAAGTGTCAGCATTTTAATTTACCTCCAAAACCAGGTTCGTATAATTACAAAGACCACAAGCGGAAAAGTGACAAACCAAAAGAACACCTCGGCATTACTCATATTCCCCCCTCAATTGCAGTCGCAGCCGTTGGTCGTTGGGACGCACTCGCCGGCACAGTCAAGAGGACACCCCGGATAATTTTTATACCCCAACGGGCAAACACATACCGGCGGGATTGTTCCGCTTGCATCGGGGCATTTCGGTAAAAAGAGAATCTGTAACTTAGCGTCTACGGCCCCATAAAAATGAAAGACCAGATTGTCGTCGGCGTCCTTGATGTCAACGGTATGGAAGGCCGAACTGTTTGCATCATCATGCACGCTGATCTTTAAATATTCGCCCTGGACCTGCTCGATTGAATCTATTTCATCGCCGGTAATGGTGTACGTCTTTGCCGGATCAACTTCATTGAAGAATTGATACCCCCAGCTCGGGTCGGTCAGCTCGCCAACAACCTCCGGCCACTCGCTGCAATGCGTGCCCGCGCCGCCAAAATCTTCCCAATTGATAAAAAAAACATTCTCGCCGGGGCGCAGGGGTTTAGTGTTAAGCGGATAATAATTGCCCGTCCAGTTGTGGTCATGCAAAATCTTTTCTGTCAGCACGTGCTGATTGACCGATTGTTCCGGCGGAATACAGCCCAGGCAAGAATTGTTGTGTAAAAAATATCCTTCGTCGCAATGCGCGCGGCATTTCGTTAATGTGGCGGGCAGACACTGGGCGAGCGTCGCGACGATCTCGGTGTCAATTGCGTCGGGTGTGCCGTAAACCGTTTGTCCTTCGCACCAGGTCGAATGAGCGGTCTTAGGTTTACATGCCATCGTACAATTATGCTCGTTTATACATTCGTACCAGCTTAACACCCCATTCTCTTTTTTGATTGACCGCTCGTCCCACTCGCAATTCTTTTTTGTACTGTCATTCCACCCGCCGCACTCGCCCTGCGTTTCGGCAACACAGTCACCCACATTCTCACATTTACTCACTCCGCAGCTGTCCATATTGCAATGCCGGCGATAATATCTTTGAAACGGCGAACAGCTCGGCGCATCGCAATTGCTCATGCAATTCCCGCCGATTGTTGTGCCGCATCCGCCCGGCACCCAGCCGTCGCACGAACAGCCGGGAATAGGCAGGTTGCTTGACGGCACGGCCTTGATTTCATCAGCGGCGGAATCCTGAATCTGCTCTTCGCTAAACTTAAAATAGGAATTGATACTGCGGATAGTATACGGCCCCATTACAATTATCGCGGCGATCATTAAGCCAATGAGCGTTACGTATTCAAGAACAACTTGCGCGTTTTGGTTTTGAGTATTCATAATTAAAGTGGTGGAGGCGACGGGAATCGAACCCGCGTCGTCATTTCTTGCTTTCAACCTTACCCTACCCGCCCAAAACGTTAATGAGACGTTTTGATTTAACCCCAATAGGAACGAGATATAACAGAGTTTAGTCGCGGCGCAAGAGTGAACGCGCTCGGCTTACTAGGCCGGCGGCAATATGCCATTTCTGCCACGCCCCCCTATAAATTTTTAAATAGGGCCGGGGGCACGGGCGCGATCAGCCCAGGATTTCCCCCGGCATTCCTCTTGCTTTGTAAGATTTGGGGAGATACCCCTAGCCCCCCAACCTTCCGCAGCGGCTGCCACAACTGATGTTTTTCGGCGTTAGCACTTGGGATTATCCCGTTTAGTGAGCCGTGTGGCAGGAAAAGCCTTATTTCGGCACTCCCGGTTGAAACTGCCAGCGTTGCGCCTTGACGATATTATCTACCTCGCCCGCCGGCCTGATTGTCCAGTGCCGATCTCTATCCATCTGGACAAATCCGGCGCGCAGGGTTTTAAGCTCGTCATAGCTGAACGGCCCCCACTCCGCACACTCGAGGTCGTTGTTAAGAATGACAAAGCCAAAGAACATTCGCTCTTTGGGGTCGTACTCGGCAACGTACCAATCAGAGCCGCCCAAAAAGAAATGCATGTGAATAACCTTATCTTTGAGCGGGACATTTTCGGTTGAATACATGGCCGGAATAGCGGACAACTGCTTTTCGGTCGGCTCACTCCACATCGTTTTGGCTTGCGGGGCGGGCGCGGGGTCGGGCGTCTTGGGCGGCGGGTTGTTTCCCTGGATGAGCTGAACCAACACATGCACGTCGTCCAAGATCACCGCCCGCGCAACATCTTCCACCTTGCCGTCGTACTTCTCGGCTAACTGCTCGAGGCGCTTGGAATTGTACCGCTTGGCTTCTTCTATCATCACATACCCGCCGCAGTTCCGGCGATCGCCCAACATCACAAAACTTTCGCTCGTATATCCACGCTCCTCCGACAACGTGACGGGCGTCACTGATACGCGAAACCCGCGCTTATTGTACCCGCCTGAAAAGTAATTCTGCCCGCCCTCGGAATACTCCACTCTGATTTTGAGGTGCGTCAACTCTTTGCCTCTCTCGGCCCAATGCGCTTTGTCGTCTTCGGTCAGCGGGCGATATGCTACAAAATCCCGGTGCCGTCCTAATTTGAAATTATTCATTTTCTTACCCGTCCTTTGGGCGCGGTCAGCGGTCGCACCCTTCACCGTATTTACCAGCTCGATTGATAAAAGAAGTCCCAACCATCATCAAGGGCCAAAACTTTATCAATCCCCTCGATTGTTTCCTTAAGGTCGGAAAAATAGTATTTGTCTGGCTCCGTGCCGCCAAAGAAGAAACCTTCTTGCGGCGGTAAAAGCTCCTCGGCTTTGCTATGGTCGGCCAACACCTCAACACACGCCGCGCGCAATTCTTTTAACTTCTCGCGGCTGACCTCGTACGTTCCGCAATCGTCATTCCCGTTCTGCACTTCGCGCACAAACCAGCCGTGGATAGCGTTGGCTTTGCGCCAATAAAGACACTGGCAACTAATCGAGGTCACTTCTTCGATATTCACGCCAAACACGGAGAGGTTGGGCAATTTCTTGCCCTTGGCCTTGAACTGAGCGCGTACAGACTTATAATTCAGGCCGATATATCGCCGCTTATTCAAGTACATATCTAAACCCATTTTTCCCGTCCTTTCGCCGCCGCTCGTCGGCGGCGGGTTGCCGTGTAAAGCAATGCTTGCATCCTGCCCAAAGCCTAGCACACCCAAAAAGTGTGTCAAGACTCCATTTGTCGACGAGAAGAAAAAAATGGAGTGCAGACCATCGACGGAGAAACATTAAAATGCGGTGCAGAATGGGGTGCAAAAAGCCTCGCGCGAGGCGTTTTTTCTCAGGGCCTTAATGTTCTAGGTTTGTGAATTATCCTCGCGCCGGTGGGGAGAGTATTATATTGACTTATAGTTTAGATTGATTCTTTACAGCGTGATAGTGGTTGAGGATGGCAAAATATACTATGGGGTGGGGTTATGTCAGCGACGTACGCCTTCAAGACTTATCCACAGGTTATCCACAGGTTATCCACAGATTATTAACAGGTTATCCACAGGGTAATTTTACTTATTGTAGTTGTCATAACTTTTATTATAGGAAGTTGTTGTTATAACTATAATGATATCAATGGCTTGCAACAGGACATGTTGCAACGACAAGTCGCGCTAGTGGACACCAAGCACAACGATGCTGATAATATCATACAAGATTAAGACAATCTTAAATTGGGCGCGCGCGGAAATCGAATTCCCCCTTTGGGTCCCCCGCCGGCGCCCTCCCATATATCCCCGCGTGACACCCACACACATATCTTTATTTACCTCCCTCCAAAAATAAAAACCCCCAGATTTTTCGCTCCCCGCGCTTAACATCCTTTTCCAAAAAAATCCCTCCAGTTATTGTCAACTACGATGTTCCATGTGAAATCAATGTCCAAAAAAATAAACAAAATTTTTCTTGTCAAATGGAGTACATCGCCCGATATTTAAATTGAGATTAAAAAATCTTAATTTGCGGGAGGGAGTCATGTAATGCCCGAGAGTCATTTCGCCTTAGCCGATCGCTTAACGTTAGATGAGCGCGTGAAGATCTATAAGCTCGCCGGAGAAGGGTATACGGTCGCCGAGATTACGCGTCTGTTTAATATGTCGCAGCCCAAGGACGCCAGGAGTACGCGAATTCCGGGGATCCACAAGATTCTGCAATTACCCGAGGCGCACCGTTACGTTTCTAAGTTCCGGATGGAATTTTTAAAGACGGTGAAAGACATTCCGATTTCGCAGAAGGCGGTGCGTCTCGACGATTTAGAGAGACTACGCCAGAGGTTAATGAATCTAATCAACAACTGTCAGCTTAATCGCAGTCATCCGAAAGATATTTCTCTTTTTATGGCTGCATCCCGACGAGTCATTGAGATTATGGAAATCGCCAGGAATGAAATGGAGCAGCATCCTGGTTTGTCGATAGGGATAGGATTAACGCAAGGAGACCTAAGTGACCTTAGTGATTCCGACCTCCAAGGAAAGCGGGACGAACTCCTTAGACGTGCTGCAGCAACTCTCAACCGCCGAGCTTCGGGAGTTGACGAGGTTGCAGAAGGAGATGAAGGAGCGGCAGAAGTCCGATCCGCTACGGTATTTCTGGCCCCATCAGAGGAACTGCCGAGGGCCGGGGCATTGCCGGGAAGCGGTGCTGACGTTCCAGACGTACGACAACAAGAGTCTGGTGATCAAGGGGTGCCCGCAGTTTGAGTTTATGAATATGCTGGCCGAGACCAGTGCGTTCTTTGGGGCGAACAGGAGTGGGAAGACGGTTGCCGGCGCGGTTAAGGCGATCTATCATGCGACGGGGCGGTATCCGGACTGGTGGGACGCCCGAAGGTTCACCGAGCCGACGACGGGCAGGATTTTCGCGCAGGATTATAAGAAGGGTGCGCGCACAGTTATAAAGAAACTGAAACAGTGGTTGCCGCGAGACGCGTACTTTAGCCAGCCAAGAAAAGGAAGTTTGGGCGTCGAGATCGAGTGGGACATTAAGCATGTGAGCGGCGGGGTATCGCACTTTGACATAATGACGTACGAGAGTGACCCGTTCAGTGCAGAAGGCTGGGACGGCGATTGGGTATGGTTCGACGAGCCGCCGCCAAGAGACATGTACATTGCCGCGGTGCGCGGGCTGGTTGACAGTGAAGGGTTGTGTTGGTTTAGCTTAACACCTTTGAAAGAGCCGTGGCTGTTCGACGAGATTTATAATTCAAAGAACCCAAATGTGGGTTCAGTGATTTGCGACATGCGGCACAACCTGGCGAGAGTGAATCCTTTGTCGGGTGAAATGGTGGGGTTGAGTGAAACCGCCATCCGCAAGTTCGAAATGAAGTTGACCGAAGAAGAGAGAGAGACGCGGGCGCATGGGAAGTTTAGGTATTTGGCCGGAAGAATTTGGAAGGAGTGGGATCGTGAAGTCCACACGTTCGACAGGTTCAAGGAATGGCCCTACGATCGCAGAAGAAACATTATCGTTGCCGGCGAGCCGCCGATCCATTGGCCGCGGTCGATGTTCCTTGATCCGCACGACCGACTGCCCCACGCCTTGTTGTGGGTGGCGTGTGATGAAGCAGGGGACTATTGGGCGTATCGGGAAGCGTGGTTAGCCGACGCGCTTTTAGAAGAGATCGTCAAGTATTGTAAAAGAATTGAGGTCCCCGCCAAAGAAAGAATTTTAGTGCGTGTGCTGGACCCGAATTTCGGGCCGAAGAAATATGGCAATTCAGGGCTGACAGTTAGAGACGAGATTGAGAAAGCAGGACGAGATCAGCAGTACCCCATGCGCTTTGTTTTCGGGAACGACAACAAGGAGCTGGGTAGAAAAGAGTTCAGCGCTCTTTTACGTTTCGACCATTCGAAGCCGATTAGTTTTATCAACCACCCCAGGTTTCGCGCGGCAAACGACTTAAAGGAGTTCATCTACCAGGTAGAGCATTATATTTGGGATGACTATAAGTCGGCAAGTGACCGCGATCCGAAAGAAGCTCCAAAGAACATGAACACGCACTATCCGGATCTCTGCCATTACCTTGCGCTCTCGAAGTTTGAGCGCTATAAGCCGGAGATCACCGAAGGCCGAGGTAATTTTTATGGCAGTTAAAACCAAAAAGAAGGGGAAGAAGACATGCAAATAGTCGTCCAATTTTTTCAAACGTATAACGCGGCGATCGCGTTTTATTCATTCGCGGCGCTGGGTGTGGCGATGGCAATTACCATGTTCCCGTCCGAATGGCCGAGGTGAAAATGGGCATAAACTTTTTGCCGTTCAGGAAGAAGAAAGAAACCGCCCCGATAATTGACCGGGCGATCGAGGAGCGTAACAGCAACCTCAACGATATTTTTAACTGGCAGAACAACCGGCCGAATCCGCCCGCGCCGGTCGTTCCCAAAAAGAGAAAATAATGTTCGGAAATTTAAAGTCCAAGAATAATGTGCAGTCCACCTTTCGGAACTCTCCTCCGATGCGGGACGCATTTTGTCGGTCGCCCGGCGCTAGTTCTTCTTTGGTGAAAGCCAACGAAGGCGACCGGCTAGTGCGTTGCCGGGTGTGCGGATTCATCTGCGATCGCGAACGTGACGTGAGAATTAAGGACGGCAGGTTTGCGGGGTTAGGGGTTCAATATGGCGCGCAGTTGACGGCCGGGACAAGTAAAGGAGACAGCTATCACACCCCGTTTTCACTTGATCATTATGTTAAGTTCGATGGTAAATCGACCGCGTTAAGGGTTGAGGCCTCGTCTGCCGTCAATATTTATTCCTCAACTACTCCAAATTCTCCTTTTACTTTTGAAGCAAAGGTTTACCCCTTGCGCGGAGGGGAGGGAAACAGTGGAAATATTTGTTATAAAGATCAATCGGCCTCGTCAACTAATCCGTCGGCAGGTTACAAATTTCACTTGTTTGGTCCGTCATCGGTGGCGGCGAAATTAGGGGCGAACGCTCGGCACGGGGATGGGACAGACGCGCAGCGGGCAACGTCGGCGACATCTTCTCTCGTTTTAAACTTTGCGCAATGGAGTCTGGTGCATTTTGTTTATAATTCCGGCGGCGATAAAAAGATTAGTATTTATGTAAACGGTTCGGCGGCAGCACTTTCGACGCAAAGCGCGGGGGTCGATGATTTATTGGACGATGCCAGTTTGCCTTTGTTCGTGGGAAACCGGTGGAAAGGCGATCAGACGTTTAACGGATATATTCGCGACGTTAGAATTTACAAAGGAGTTGGTCTCACCTCGGCGCAGATAACGGCGGTTTACGCCAGCTCTGAGATCGCCGGGTCAACGGCATTTTGGGACTTCGATGAAGGCGCGGGGATTTACCTAAAAGATAAAGTGGGCGGGCTGATTATGTCGCATTACTTGATCGCGAGTTCAACTTCTTCAACTTTGGTTGCGGCCAATTGGGACAGCGTTGTTTCGGAAAGTAAAACTCCGGATAAATATTACAACCGAACTGTTGCGGGCGGCTGCCCGGCGTGCGGGACGTATCTTTACGACGAAATCCCACGGCCAATACCGCCGTTGCAATAGGAGAGGGTGGCATGTCGTTTTTTATTGATTTTTTTTATGGAAAAAAAATTAGTCAAATGTCAAAACAACAGGAGGTCCTTATGGCTCAAGTCACAGATTTAACGGCAGCGGTTGCTCGTCTTCAAGAAGCGTCGGATGCTCAGTTCATTGCGCTTAAAGCCAATGCAATTACGCCGGAGCAATTAGACGTTCCGGTTTCAGCAATCAACGAGGTGGCAAACAAATTATTGCAAGCGATTCAGTAATGGAGACGGTCCCGAAACTGGTAGACGTGTCAACGCAGGATCTTTTAGACGAGCTGATGAACCGATGCAGCCCGGCGATTTTTATTGGGACGAAGACCGACGGGTTTAAGCAGGAATCAAATTGGTGGCAGACGCGCGGGAACAAGTTCGTGTGTTATGGTTTGTGCCACGAAATTGCAATGAGTATTCAGGCGTCGATCCTTAAAGACAAGCTGCTGGGTATCGAGGAGGAATAGTCCATGCCGTTTAAGTCAAAGGCACAACAAAAATTCATGTTCGCCAAGCATCCGGAGATCGCAAAGCGCTGGGCTAAAAAATACGGAGTTCCAAAAAATCTCCCGGAGAAGAAAAGTCACGGGATTCGCAATTTGAAGCGGAGGGGATAATGCCATCATTCAAGCTGGGAACAGTCGCAGATCTTTTTCCTGAAAAAGCCAAGGCCATGATAGATCAGGATAAAGAGGTTAATTACGGCCAAATGTTTCAGCTCAGCCTCGACGATAAAAAGTCGGTGGTGAAGTACGTCAGCGATTGCGTTGAGGAATGTAAAAAGCAGCGCATGGAATTGATTGAGAGAAAGAAACAGGCGATCAGGAATTATGAAGGGATCAAAGACGGCAGCGGTCCGTGGGAAGACTCGAGTAACATTTCGACGATGATCACCACGATCGCCAGCGATATGATGCACTCCAAACTTTTTCCGATGGTGTGGAACCCCGACCTCATGCACTTTATCGGCCGGGAAAAAAATGATGCCAGTATTGCCGAGAACAATAAGGTTTTGATGCAATGGGCGGTAACGAAAGACATGGAGGATAGCCAAGACAAGGCCGACGAGGCCGTGTGGCGCTTGGTTGTTGAAGGCGGTCTGCAAGTCAAGGTCCAGTGGGAAAAATATTATCCGCACATTACTCGCGTTGTTCCCGAAAGCGTCGATGACCGCGGTGAAATTAAGTACACCATCAAATATGACCAGGTGAAACGCGAGCGCGCGAAATGGTGTTTAAAAGATCTCGACCGCGTGTATTTTCCGGTCAACGCGCCCAACGTGCGCGAGGCCGAGTACATCATTGAGGAAGCTTACTTCACCTATCCGATGATTTTGGAAATGAAAGCCCAGGGACTTTTGCTCCCGGATTTCGACACCAACGCTTTAAAGGACCAGCTGACGAAGTTGCTGGATCCCGACAGCATTAAAGACTCAAGAAACACCGCGCTTGGGATCACCGATTACGCCGACCGCATGGAGAGTTATCCGATCAAGGTGTACGAAGCGTATGTTAAGTACGACATCAATGACGACGACATCAGAGAAGAGTGTGTTTTCATCACTTTTCCCGACCTGGAACTCTACGGCGCAGGTAAACCGCTGCATTGCATATCAAAAGTCGGCAATCGGCCCTGGATAATTCGTCCATTTCTGCGCCGGCCGGGGACTATGATCGGAAAAGGGATCCCGGAAGTCGTGTTCCACCTTCACAACGAAATGGATGCGATCCATAACCAGCGAATTGACGCCGGTAACATGGTGATCGCGCCATTTTTCTTTTATCGACCGGCATCCGGATTCGATCCAAAGAAGATTTCTGTTCGCCCAGCCACGGGAATTCCTCTGGACGACCCGCAGCGCGACGTTGTGTTCCCGAATTACAACGCCGGCCGGCTGTCGGTTAGCTTCGAAGAAGAAAAAATCGTGATGCAAATGATTCAAATGCTCGCGAACGTCACAGATCCGATGATGGGCAAAGAATTGGCAAACAGACCGACGGCGAGGGGTACTCTGGCTGTTATCGCCCAGGGTGATCAGCGCTTCACACCGCTCGCCGCCAGGGTCGTTAAGATTATGTCTGACCTTATTACCATCACACGAAGGTTTTATGAAGAGAATCTGGATCCCGCGATCGCGAATCGCGTTCTCGGCAAAGACGGCAAGCAAGTGTGGGTTCGTTTATCCCCCGAAATGATTGCCGGCGACTACGATTGCTATATGGACGTTGATCTAGCGACGCAAAATCAGGCGTTGGAGAGTCAGGTCGGCCAGATCCTCTATCAAACGATGGTCAAAGACGAGTATGTAAACCAAAATCCCGCGTATGCGTGGGAGTTGCGGGCAATGTACATCATTTCCTTGGGGAAAAAGGATGTGGAGAAGATCATCGGGCCAAAGCCGGACTATCAGATGAGTCCTGGCGACATCGAGGACGAAAATTTATCAATGTACCAGGAGCAAGAGGCCGAAGTTAAGCCATCTGACGACCATCTTGCCCATGTGAATTCTCATGCCGAATTCAAACGAAGGATGGCTGACCATCTGACGCCGCAAGCGAATCTGATGTTGACGACTCACTTGCTTGAGCATCGGTATCAGTATCAGCAAAAACTTCAAGAATTGGCCATGCAGAATCCAGCAGGAGGCGGCAATGCCAATGAGCAAGGAAATGCAGGAAATCCAGGAACTCTTAGCGCACCCAGGATGGGGACATTTCAAGGCCCTCGTGTTGGGGCAGGAGAATCTGGTGCCGGGGCGCAAGTGCCTCAGGGAACAGCTCAATGACAAGCTGATGGCCTCGGCGCGGGCCGGGGAACAGGTTAATGCCGCGAAATTTGCGGGGCAGATCGACATTCTTCCGGTCATTCTCGCTCTACCGGAACAAGAGCTTGAAAGAGCCGAGAAAAAATAGGGCCTAATTACTATTTTAGTACCAAAGTGTACCAAATTAGTAATTCGGATCAAACAAGGGGGATCGCATGAATTTTTGGAACTCAAAAACGGCAAAATTTCCTTTTAACAATCGTGGCGAGGTTCAGCCGCCTCCGGCAGGTACTCCTCCGGCCGGCACTCCTCCCCCGGAAGTGATTCCAAAAACAAAAGAGGAGTGGGACAAGCTGGCGACTGAGAATCCGACGCGCTGGATTGCATTGACGCAGCCGCGGATGGACCAGGCAATCAGAGAAGGACGAGAAGCGCGCGAGAAAGCAACGGCACTCGAGCAAAAGACCAAGAATTACGAAGCCGAGCTGGCGAATTTGAAGAAAGGCGCACAGCCGGCCGGGACGCCGCCAGCAGGGACGCCACCGGCAACAATACCTCCGCCGGGATTTGATCCCAATAAGCCATTTTCAAAAGACAACATGCCGCAAACGGATGACGATTGGGACAGGTTGTTTTTAGAGGATCCGAAACTCGGGGCGGATCTCCGGTTTGAGAAACGACAGCAAGAAAAAGATTTTCAGGAACGGCAAAGGACGAACCAAACGGAGTTCGCCAAGTCGCGCAAGGAAAGCGCTAAAGAGTTGTGGGATCGGCATCCGGACATGTACGTCCCGGAAGTCGATGGGGAAGGAAAAGCTAAAGTGGACGCGCAAGGAAAGCCCGTCCTCAAAATAGATCCGAATACAGGTGGCCCGATCTTAAACCTCGAGAGTGAGAAAGGAAAGCTCTTTGTCGAGGTTTACAGCGAGGATGTCTCCGGTTTTGATTCGGCAAAAACAGGGCCGCGTTTGGCAATGCTCGAAATGGAAAGACGTTTGGTAGCAAAAGCCAAAGCCGCGGTAGATGCCGGGCAACCGCCCGCAGCGGGTAGCGCAGCAGCCGCACCAGACCAACGTGGAAGTCTCCCAGCAGGAGTGCCTCCACCCGCGACTGGTAAGGTGTCTTTCGCTACGGATGAAGAGAAAGCACACGCTGAAAAAGCAGTTCAGCGGGGGGTCTATAAAGACCTCGCTCAATACTGCGCGTTAAGGGACGGGAAGAATGTGGGAATCTCGGAAGAGAACCGCACTCCCGACTTTGGAAAAAAATAGGAGGTTTCGTCTATGGACCTATCGCGTCTATTAAGCGGTGGTGTTGCCTTTCAGACGAATGTTCCTGTCTACCTCGCCACAACCGTTGATGGGTTGAAAAAGGGCGCGGTTGTTTGCAGCGGTGCGACTGGTTCAACCAGAGGGTTTACGCTCTCTGTTGCAACCACGACTGCAGCGTGCAAAGACGTTCAAGGTGTTTTGATGGAAGGCGCTTCGTTCAGTTTTGCGGCCAGCCATGAATCCACGAATGGGAAGGATGCTTCTTCCTTCAGGATTCAGGAGGACCTCATTGCTGATCGCGGAGCGGTTGGCGGCAACGATTGGTTGCCGGCGATCATTAACCCGGATGCGCTCTGGTTTGCGTGGTATTCCACATCGCAAGCTGCGGCGACTGCGAGCGACACGATCACTCAAAGCATTACGGCGTCCACAGGGACAGTTGTGACTATTGCGTCACTTGACCAGGATCAGATCGGTGGCTGGATTTTCAGCGTTAATTCCAACTCCGTTGGAACCCCGACCTATTATGGTCAGCTGCGCTACATCACAACGGCAACACAGACCGGTATTTGCGGTTTGGCGACAGCGATGAATCTGTCTACGGATTCATCTTTAATTATTGCCGACCCGATCGGGATTATTCGATCGGTAGTCGGACCAACCGGCCGTTACTTACGTTCCCAAGGTGCGGCTGGGCTTAAAGTTGCCCAGGGGATTTATCAAAAGGATGTTGTCGGATGCTGGGATTCCGCTCCGATGCACCCTCTGAGGAAATGGGTTGACGATGGCAAGAACAGTTTGACGGGCGTCAGACTGTATGGCGAAGTATACCTGTTTGACTGGTATGCTTTTAACGAGTCGATCGCTTAAAGAGGGAGGACGACCATGCAATTAGCAGCTAATTGGCCTGATCTCCTGGAAAAGGATTTTCGTAAGATTTTCCAGGACCAGTACCAAACTCTGCCGACGATGGTGCCTGACCTCTTTAATATCCAAAAGAGTGAAGCCGCGTTTGAGAAATCGAGTGCGGTTGGTCAGGTACCGGATTTCATCGAATTTACCGGCAAGGTTGGTGAAGTTTCTCCGACCCAGGCGTATGATAAAACATACACCTTCACGGAGTATGCAGCGAAAATCGAGATCCAGCGGAAACTCGCGGCTGACGATCAGTACCGCGTCATGTCGAGATATCCGAAGGGTCTTAGCACGTCCGCGTCGCGTTCCCGCGAAAAATTGGGCGCTCAACTGTACGAACTCGCGTTTACATTCGAACCGGCCGATGGCGATGGCGCCGAGCTTTGCGCCTCCGATCACGGTTCAAACGTGGCCGGGGTTGCGGCACAGTCGAATGAAGGTACGACAGCCCTGTCTGCAACAGGTGTTGAAACCGTCCGTTTGGCAATGCACGAAATGAAGGATGATATTGGTGAGAAGATTTCTCTCGATCCGAATACCATCACGATTCCTCGTGCTTTGGAGCAAACCGGCTGGGAAATCATCAACACCAAAGGCAAGGTTGACACCGCCAATAACAACGCCAATTTCCACCAAGGCAAGTACAAGCTGGTGGTGTGGGACCGTCTGACCGACACGAATAACTGGTTTATGACGGACTACGCCATGCAGAAAGAGTATCTGCTCTGGTGGAACCGTGAACCTGTCCAATTTTTCCAAGACAAGGATTCGAATACGATGGTGGCTATTTATCTCGGCTATTATCGCGTCGGAACCGGCTGGGATGATTGGCGCTGGATTTACGGCAACTTGGTGTAAAGATACAAAGGGGAGGGGGAATAAACCTCCTCCCCTCTTCCTTCACAAGTGGCTAAAGCGGAGCGCAAATCTCCGCAGGAGGACTTAATTATGCCATCAACAAATTTTCCGAAGGGCGTTTCCGTTTCAACAGCGCAACGGACAACCGACGGCGAAATGTATGCAGAAAGTGCTGTTATTACGGGACTTTTAACGGTTGGTTCTATTGCTGTTGGAGTTATAGGAACAGCCGGTACGGGTTTTATCGGGCAGAGAGCTGTTATTACCGGAACGTTCACGTCGGCAGCCGGAACAAGTTGGCTTGCCACGCCGTTTGCCGGTAATATTGTCGATGTGATTACCACCTGCGACACGACTCCCAGGACATGCAGCGGATTGACAATTCAACATGGAACAGCTGGATCTATCGGGGTCGCGTCTGTTGCTCTGGCGTTTGCCACGGCAATCGGCCAACAGATCCGTCCGACATTGACTCCAATCGCGGTCACAACAGCATCAGGAATTTCTATCATTGTGACTACGGCGGGATCAGCGGCGAATTTCAGTTGCAGTATTGTGATTGAAAAAACAGCTTAAACCGTTTCTCTTTTTTAAAAGGAAAAGGGGGAACGGACTGCGTGTCTGCTCCCCCTTTTTTAAAGGGGGTTAATATGGATCTGTTTTTAATAATTCTCGTCGTAATCGCTCTTTATTGGCGAACGATGGATTATTACTATCTCATTGACGACATCGTGAGAAGATGGGGATTTCTTTTGGAAATTCCCGAAACGTCACCTAATCCAGCGTTTTTCGTCACCAAGCCGCCTCGAGCAAAACACATTTTTCTCACCCTGACACATGCCGTCAATGTGTCCATTATCTACTTTTTGTGGGGATGGAAAGCTGCACTCTTCTTTGCGGTGTACCCGATGTGCGTTTCCTGTACCGCGTGGATCACCGGCGGGTACTATCAGATCACCACGTTTTTCACGCTCACGTCGATTTTCTTCTTGGTTAAATTTCCGGGGATCGTTGGTGCGCTACTTGGCGCGACGTTCTTTACCGCGGCCTTGGGGTCCACAATCAACTGTATTGCCATTCCTTTTATTTTTCTCGTAATGCCTCCCATGACCGGCCTGGCGCTGTTCTGGCCCCTGACTTTCTATTTGTTCGGCCGCCGGTTTCGGATCGGGTTCAAGAAAAGGAATTTAGGCAAAGGAGACCCCATCACGATTAGAAAAGCGATCCTCGTCCCCAAGGTCCTGGCTTACTACATTAAGAATGTCGTTTGGCCGGACAAACTCGCTTTTTTCCGGGAATACGGGTTTGAGTATGGAAAGGATCCCCAGGTCAAAATTAAGCTCGAGACGGTGAATCAAGAATTTTACGAATCTTTGGCACTTATTTTCTTTTTTTGTTTTTTTGGTTTACTGACCTCGCCATTGGGTTTGTGCATTTTCCTGGCCGGATTATTGCCGTTCACTCAATGGAAGGTTTTGGGCCAGTTTGTCGCCGAGCGATACCTTTATCTCCCGTCTGTGGGGTGGTGCTTAATGCTGGCCGGCGCGTTATCTAACATCTGGCTCTTGCCGGTAGTGTTTGCGATCGCGGGCGCGTACGCGTGGAGATCTCACAAATACATTCCAGCATTTAAGAATATCGAAACGCTTTACGAAAACGGGATCCAGCAATTTCCCCAGTGTGTCAGTAATTATGTCAACCTTGCCGAGAGAAAACTTCATATCGGCAAATCGTACGACGCTTATAAACTTTTGGTGAAAGGTCTTGAGATCCATCCGCAATCGTTTCTCTGTCACGCGAACATGGCGGCCTACTGGTTGTCGATCAACCAGCCCGAACGCGGTCGATATCATACGCAAATGGCAATTCAGTATTCAGAGAATCGCGGGATGGCGTATAACGTCTTTCGTCAACAGATGCAGCACATCACGAACGGAATGAAAATGATGGCCGAAGGCCGGGCGCAGGTCGATAAGATGCTAGCCGAGATCCGTGCCGAAGAGAAGAAGGCAGCGGAAACTCCGAAGGAGGCCGCCAATGTCGTTTGATGCCTGGGTGAACAGTGTCTTTGGTGACAAGAATAAAGGGTATCAGAAAGAGTTTCGATGCCCGTATCTGCTCTGCCTGAGTAATACCGATGACCAGGGTAAACCGTCCCCTGGGTTCCGGCCGGGCAGAATGAAGTTCGTTCAGAAACTGCAACCCAGCGTTTATCAGTACCGCTGCAAAGATTGCGGGTGCTTGAATAATGTATCGGTTGAGATCGCGCCCGACGGAAGAGAAAGTTGGCGCATCAATCCGGCCCTGGTGAGTGGTCAACCTTCGTTCAACTTAAATTGGAGGCGCTGATGGATATTATAGTAAGAACTGGCGCCACTGAGCGTCACCAAATGCAAAAAGAAATTGCGAAACCCGGAGCGCTTAACATCATTAAAAGTCGGTACGAAGGTGAGACCGCGAAGGCGACGCTGACCAGAAAAGATGCTCAGCGTGGGGCTGGAATCGCGTACGGTCGATTTGACGTGGTAGAAGCCAGGAAAAATGCGGCTTTTTACAAGAAGAATCTAGAAAAAGTCAGCCCTGAGACTCTGTTGCCGGGAGTTAAAGATACGATGTGGCGCCGTGCTAAAGCGCTCAAGGATGAATTTGTCGTTGGGATGCTTTCTCGCGAAGAGTTGCACCCAGTGAGAGGTTTTCAGGAGAACGGTAAAATGGTTTGGGTTGTCGACGAGGGAAAAATGCAAGCACTCAATAGTGTCGAGCGCAATAGGGCTTGGCTTCAACGCAACGAACCAAAGATCCGGGAGTTTAAAAACCTCATGCGGCACTTGTGTCCGGAGAATCCTAACGCCGGGGACATTGAACGATTCCGACCAAAAGGCCGGGGCAAAAATTAAGGAGGAATGAACAAATGGCAAACGCAACGCAGGGAAAATTTTGGATTTTAGACTCAGCTGGAATTGTGTGGTTGCAGTCAGTTTTTATTAAAGATATTAAGATTACCTGGAAAACCGCTTCGGCTGGTACGGTTGAGTTGACCGAGGTGAGCGCCGACAAGGGCGAGGGGGCGACAATTCTTTATGCGGCAACGCTTGGCGCTACTTCTGCCGCCGGAGATCAATTGACCCAGGTTTTTCCGATCGACAATATCGTTGAGGGATTGTCAATCAAAACTATTGTCAACGTGGCAAAACTGATCGTGAACGTTAAATAATTTCGTATCCAAGGGGACCCTGATGCTTTTCAGTAAATATAAATTTACGATTTCGGTATCTCATGGCCAGGGAAGAGTAATAACGCCTGAGCTGCGCGGAGTTATCGAGCATCTAATGGTGATCCCCAGGCATCACGTTATTTACGATTTTAGAATATTGGACAGCGAAGATGACGAAGTTTTTTGTTCAATAGATCAATTGGGCCGATTGGATCACAAAGATGGAATCGTCGTCGGGAAAACTACCTCAGAATCTATTCGTTTGATTATGGATAATTCAAGCAGAAACATAGATTTTGACGTAATTTTAATAATCAAGGAGCGGTGATATGTTTGGAATAAAGGAACTGATAGCTGAGGTCAAAAATCTCAATCGCCAAGTTTACCTGTTGCGAGAAAGTATCAAAATTTTTTCTGATAAGAGCATCGAACAAAATCCTGGTTCGATCATTCCAGGCGAGTTCAAACTCAAGGTTGAAATGGTGAACCCAGACAAAGACGAGATCATCAGTTGTCTTCAAAAAAAAATAGCTAAATTGGAGGAAGGGGAGCAATGATAAATTCATTAACTTTATCTTTGGCATCGAGTTCTTCCGGGGCGGTTGCTCAAAATGCTACGACGTACACCATTGGAGTTCCGTTTAGTTTTTGCGAGGGGTTTGCCGCAGCGATTGTCACGGTATCTGCCGGGTCAGTGACTATTTCACAGCAATGCTCAAAAGACAATATTTCGTGGTTTGATGCCGTCGATGGTACAGACACGGCTTTGGGTGTTGTCTGTACGGCAATGTCGGCAGGAACTAAATATATTCAGTTTGATCCGGTCCTATCGAATTTCATAAGATTTAAGATCGTTGAGCTTAATGTTGCATCAACGACAGTCGGGATGCAGTTTTTGTTTTTAGAAAAAAAACAGGGATAAAATATGGCAGAACTCCTCATAAAAGCAAAAAAGCATTGGATGGATGAGTTTACCCAAAAGCAGATTGATGATCTGCCTGTTAACGCCAAGGAGTCTTATAATGCCAGGACTCAGATAGGTGATGTAATTGTTGTAAAACCTGACGGTTGGCCATGGGGAAATGAGGAGTGCCTTCCGACTTTTCTTGTCATTAAACTTCCGGGTGTAGCGGTTTCGGATGTTGAGTATCTCACACAAGAACTGTATGGTGATGTTGAGAAAGATTATTCGTTAAGGATTGAAAAAGAGAAATGGGAAAAAGATGGCGTTGAGGTTGATACTTTAAAAGAGAACCGTTTGACCACAACTCCCGTCGCAGTTTTGCAAGATGAGAAATCCTATTTGGTTGTCGGAAAGTGGATGCAGAAAACAATGCTCAAGCGGAGAAAATACCGAGTCCCGGAAAACATAACAAAAAATTACGCTCAGCTTGGCAGTAGTGCAGTAACCATTGAGTCTCCTGAACAAAAAGCAGCTTTCTTCAATGCAGTTTCGGAGAAAACTTCGTAATGGCTACCCAGCTCAAAAAGACAGTTAAGCCGTCCGGTGGTGATTACACATCACTCGAAGCGTGTATGAACGCGAACGAGCAGAATCTTGTCACGGCTGATAAGTATTTTGACGTTGAGATTGACGGTACTTGGTCTTCCCCAGACTCACGCTGCATTATTTATAACTATACGACAGATGCGACGAGATATATCAACGTCTACACGACGAGTGCGGCGAGACACAACGGAATTTATTCATCGAGTAAATATGAGATAACTAATACGTCTGAGCTTGAAGGCGCAATAAAAGTAAAATCTAATTACGTTAGAATTTCTGGAATACAAGCGTCTCAATCAACTATTGGAACAACGACTTACATGCTTTCCTGCATAGGGGTCGCCGATGGAGGTGATTATTTATTGGTATCAAATTGTATATGCAAATTAACTTCTGCGGGCAGGATAATGGCTGGAATTACCTTGGGGGCCGGGGGCGGGGCGATAAATAACATTATTTATAACACGAACACGGCGGCCAAAACGAATATAAAAGGTATATCAATTACGACGGGAGAATCCGGGGCTGTTCTTTATAACAACACAGTGTATGGTTGCGACGTCGGAATATCGTCAAGTAATCAAACGATCGCAAATGCCACCAACAATATATGTACGACTAACGCGGTCGATTTTAGTAGTAATTGGGGATATACCGCTTCGGCTGATAACATTTCGACTGACGCCACTTCTCCGAACAATGAGTGGGATTCGATTACGCTCGCGAATATTAAATTTGTTTCTACGACCGCGGGGTCAGAAGATTTTCATTTACAGGTTGGTTCTGCGGCAATTGATGTTGGTACGGATTTATCCGCAAGCTTCACCGATGACATCGACGGAGAAACAAGACCGACGGGCGCAAATACTTGGGATATTGGCGCCGATGAATATATTGCGGTGGTTCCGGCGGCCCCATCAAGTGACGGAGCGTTTGGAAGCGGTCGTTTTAATCGGGGTAGATTTGGTACCAATGCTTTTGGAAAGCCGAGGTTCAAAACATGAAAGTTCCGGACGCAGTAATTAAAACTAAGGATCTTGAACTCGTCGAGTTTATGGACTACGTTCAGACGATTCTCAATAACGGTCTTTACGAAATGAGGATCTTCGATGCTGTTCCGACGTGGGAGTCGAACAACGGAGAGACCGGGATTTTAGTGACCGGAAGTAATCGACAGCTCTATTTTTATCTAAACGGCGTTTGGAATTCAATAGGGTTTAATTCCCTTGGGACCCTGGTTCTTTTTGACAAGGATCAAGATACCGGAATTACTCCGGAAGCGACGGCCGACGAGGACGTGATCCGGTTTTATACCGCCGGCTATTATTATTTTTCAATGGGTACGTATGGTTTTTCGGTGGCCGCGGGAAAACCAATTTTTTTGGATGGAACGATTTCAACGGCTTCTGGTACGGCCTGGGTTTTTGATACGGCAACAAGTTACTTAACGGCTTACGTCGGCGGTGTTAAAAGAATAGAGATGTGAAATGAGTACAATTATCGAATATCCAATGAATTTTTATTCTCGTCTGGTGACGAACGCGTCCGGATCCTCTCCGGCGTGGCTCGTGTTTCTAAACCACGCCGATCGTGCGACCGTTTCCTCGGGAACCTGGTTTGTCGATCAAAGTACCTTTGATGCTCAAATTTATGCGAGGGGAACGTCGGTCATTCAATCTACCGCTGCTGGGTATTTCGGCAGTAGTGGCCTTCTGTTTAATAATAGTTCTTCTGATTCCCGGATTGCCTGGACCATGACAGCGTTTACTGCCACGACTGCGACGAACTCAATTCCTGCTCTTCAAGTCGAAGTGCTCCTTTATCTGACCAGTTTGCCAACAACCAACGCATATTGGTATTACGGTCAAAACGACGACGAGAACACTTATCAGCGCTCTTATTTTTATCAAACCGGGACTCAATGGCGGGTTGTTGTTCAGTTTTATCAAGTGGCACTCGGGCTGTATTTCAGTCACGAGTACGTTTTAAATACAATGGCAACTGGAACCTGGATGCACATGGAACTTCTGCGGGTTAATGCGGAAAGTCCGGGATCGGGAAGAATTGGGATGTTTCAAAATGGATCTCAATTAACTTGCGTGGCGGGAGGTTTTCCAACTTCGGGAACGGGAGATTGGCGCGATTGCAGTTTCAATTCTCCGGCAGTTACTCGTTGGGCTTGGGGCGGGGCTGTCAATGTCGGCGTAAACAATATCACCGGCTATATGGACGAAATGAGAATTTTGTACGACAGTATTGAAGGCCTGGTTCACAACACGTTTCCAACCGACTTTTATTATGTTTCCGTTCCGACGTCGCCGTATACACCGATCGACGGAACTTTTAATATTTCCGCAAAAACATTGGTGCTAAATTCCGTGGCCTTAATGCCGGCCAGCGATGCTTTGATTAGTTTGGGGCAGACCGGGACACAATGGAATAACCTTTGGATAAACGGGAAGGCGTACATCGACGGGTTTGGAGAATCGGCACTCTTTGATTCGGTTGCCCAGCTTCAATTTCGTGATACAACGACGTATATTTGGTCGAGTGGATCCGGATATCTTACCTTCACCGCGGGGACTCAAATTGATTTTCAAGCCAACGTAGGAATGGCGGCCAAGAATTTTATTTTCGACACGGTAACGGGCGTCAAAATAGCGACAGCAACGAATCAGAAAATGGGGTTTTATAACGCCACGCCGATTGTCCAGCCGTCGGGGAATATCATTACTGCCCTGCAAAACCTTGGGCTGGTTTCTTCGGCAATGATCCCGAACACCGCGTCTTTTGTGACAACCTCAACGACATACGCCCTAACGACTGCGGACAACTATTTGTTCTGCAATTCCGGAACGGCGTTTACCGTTACTCTTCCGGTTGCTGTCGGAAGTTTTAAAAATTTTATTATTAAAAATATTGGGACGGCGAACGTTACTCTTTCAGCGTCAAGCGACAGTATTGAGGGCAATGCTTTTCTTACCCTGGCTCAATGGTCGTTTGCCAATGTGATTGATCACACCGCGCGAGTTCTTTCTTCTTCGTTTGATGCGGACATTGCAACCGGAAGCACGATCGCCGCTGATAGTTATTACGGCGGTGGATTCGAGCCGGCGAAGGCGATTGACGACAGTGCTGCGACAGTTTGGAGTAGTGCGGCCGCGGCGTTTCCTCATTGGTTAATGCTGGATTATGGAGAAGAGCCGATTACGGATGTTGCGACCGGGGGAACGCCCGCCGCAGATTCGCAATACGACGGATCTTTTGCTGCGGCCAATGCGTTTGATGACAACAATACGACGGTGTGGAGTTCTTCCAGTAGCGCTTTTCCTCATTGGATTCGATACGATTTTGGCGCAGGTAACGAAAAAACTGTCCTGGCCTATTCCCTTCGCGCGAGATCTTCTTCTCTTACCTGGTCGCCAATGAATTTCGTTTGCCAAGTGGGAAGCGACACTGTGAATTGGGTAACGCTTAGTTCTGTAACCGGCATATCTTTCGCCGCAAGTCAAAAATTGACATTTCAGGGTTTTGCCAACGCAACTGCGTATAGATACGCTCAAATATCTATTTCCGCGACTCCGGCAAACCCCGCGGGTGGGTCGGGAATTGCCCAGCTGGCCGAAGTCCAGTTTGCAACAGCAACGGATTACACGACGAGAAAAACAATAAATAAATATACGGTTCAAGCCAGAACAGATACGCAGAATTCGTGGGCGCCCAAAGATTTTACGTTGCAGGGATCGAATGATTATAGCAATTGGGTAACGTTAGACTCTCGAGCAGATCAGATCTTTGCGCTGGCCGAAGTTAAAACCTATGACGCTTTTACCGTCGGGTGGAACACGATTGCCTATCGGTTCATTAAATTAAACATTACGGCAACCGCGGCCTCTGGGACAAATATTACTCAGCTGGCCGAGTGGGAAACGATGCAGGGAACGTTAACCTTAACACCCGGACTGTGGGTTCAGGTTTAAATATGAACGATAAAGAACTAAAAATCATTTTGATCAAAGCTGAACTTTTTGATTTGCAGATCGAGTTAGGATCAGTTAAACAGAAGATCGCGGAAAAACTTCGTGAACTGAACACCCAACCAAAGGAAAAGCCTGATGGGAAATGAGTCGTTAGCAATTAAAATTGTATTGTGGGGTTTGGGTCTTAGCGTCACAGGGTTTTTCTTTTTAGCAATGTGGATTCGACAAGTTTCCGACCGGACGATCATTGACGAGTTAAAACAAATAAGACTCGCGCTAGTGGGCGATATGGTAAAGCCCGGAGTTATCACTATTTTGCATCAACAACAGTCCGAGATTGATGGCATCAAGCGTAACTGCGAAAAGACACATGACCGATAAAAAGAGAGTGGACTGCGATTGCAAAAGTTGTTTTTTTCTTACGAAAGACGGCGAGAAGAATATGCACGTCTGCCAATATTGCAGTCGGAATAAAAATGCCGTCGAGAAAGAAAAAGATTATTCAGTGGCGATCAAAGAAAACGGATATTAAGTTTTTGGGTAAACAACCAACGTTTGTAGAAGTCAAACAAAGTGAGGTGCCTCATGTCAATTAACGGACGGAGAGTTTTTACAGAAATGGTTGAAGTGGCGCAGAACGAACTGGTGCGTGAAGCCGCTTCAAATCAAGAGGATAAATTCAAAGGGTTCATCAATCAGGTGTACCAAAATGAATTACCGTCGCTTCTTCCGGAAAAATTTATCCAGAAGGAAGCGTTCATCACCCTCTTTTCTGAATACTCGACGGGAACTGTTACTGTTGGCAGCGCGACTTCGGGCGTGCAGGGAGCAACTACGGTTTGGACTTCGGCGCACAATAATTTCCTTTTACAGGTTGATGGATATAACCGGATCCAAAGAATGACTTTCTCGGCCGATACGTTACTCGCATTTCAAAATTCTCTTTCTTGGGTTGAAGCCAGCGGAACGGGTTTAGGGTATTCGCTTTTTCAGGACAGGTATCAGCTTGCGTCGGATTTCGCGTATATGGTCGAGGATGATCCCGAGGATCCGTGTGTCGTCAGTCGGTTTGTAAACGGCGCACAGTTATTTCTCGATCCTCTGGAAAATGACGACTTCGATCGGAACTTTAACGGGGTCATTGGAGATCTTTGGGCTTACACAGTCAGATGGGTCAGCGAGACACCCTACATGCAGGTCCTCTCTGCCCCGAGCGCTGGCGATATTTTGGGGTATAAATATATTCCGCAATTGACCACGATGGCAGAGTACACGACCGGGACCGTGACGTTTACGACCGGGACTGCAGTTGTCGGCGCTGGTATGGCCTGGACGGCAAACGTCGATACTTCGGCCAACACGTATTATATTCGTAACGACGCTGACGGCACCGGGTCGTCTTCGAAATGGTACAGGATTTTAAGCGTAGCGAACGCGACTGCCTTAACGCTGCAAGCGGCATTCGGGGGAACAAGCGGGACCGGGATCACTTATACCATCAGCGAAATCTCAAAGTGGCCAGCTCGGTTTGACGATGCGATTCTTTACAAAGCAGCGCTGATCGCGGATCCGGATAATGTCCAGATCAAAAAGTGGAGTAGTCTCTACGAAGAAGCGGTTAATCTCGATCGCATTGTTGACGGTAAACGTGCGAAGATAAGTCCACTCAAAGAATTTTTTGGGAAGCGAGGTAAATAAATGAAGGGCGGCCAAGGACGGAAGCCAGTTGAGTTTAAAGACTTCTCCGGCGGGTTGGTCACAAAATGCCCGCCGAAAAATATCGACGTTAAGTATTCGGTCGATTGTATGAACGTTTATAGTGAAGGAGCGATTCTTCGCCGCCGGGATGGTATTACCGCAGTCAACGTTACGGCCGCGACCGGCGTTGGCAATGGTCTGTATAATTGGGTTCGCGGAAGCGCAACAACCGCGCAATGGTTAATAGGGGTGTGGGGTGCGGGATTATGGAAAATGGATATTGTAGGCACGGCCTGGGATGGGACATGGGACACGATTGCCGCAGATACCGGAGGAACAGCATTTACGACGGCCGGAGGAATTACTTATTTCGCTAATTTTAACGGCGTTCTTTTGATTTCAAACGAAGGGCAGCAGCATATCCAAAAAATGACGGTTAGTGATGCGAGCTATACCAACATCGAAACCGGCGGAACGGGAACGGCTCCTCTTGCGAAATTTGTTTTAAATTGGAAAAATCATGCTTGGTTTTTGAACTGTTTGGGATCCGAGGATCAGGTGGTTCATTCTTCGATCAACAGTTACAATAATTTTACCGGCACGACATACGGCGCCAACAATCTTTTAACGGAAAACGATCCTGGCGTTACCGGAGGGTTTATTTTAAACGGCCGGCTGTATGTCACAAAAGGATTTTCGATTCATCGGTTTACTTATACCGGGTCGCCATCTCCTTTGGTCGATATTAGGACAATTAAATCCACGTGCGGCACGAAATCACCTCGGTCAATTAAGAACGTCAATACTCCCGAGGGAGAGGTGGTTTTGTTTTTAGGTTCGAACAAAAAACTCTATTTATGCGACGGACAGGACACGCAGGAGATCAGCGATTCAATTGACGTGACGAACGGTGTCGCAACGGTGTACATGCAAGCGATCAACGCTGCGGCGTTCAACAATTGTCATGCCGTCGTACACGAAGACCTGAATCTTTATGAACTATTTTTATGTATAGGAACAGCGACGACTCCGGCCTACTCAATTGTTTACGATTATCGTTTAAAATCTTTTTGGCCGATGAAAGCCCGGAACTTTACGTATGGCAATATTAGTTACAATGGCGCCGGGAAGCGCGGAGTATATTCTCAAGGGACCGACGGTGTTGCCTATCTTTTAAATAGCGGAAACTCCGACAATGGCGCGGCGATCGACGCCTGGTGGACTTCCGAAAAAATAGGTGTTTCGCTTATCATGCAAAGGATTGATGAAGTCGAGGTTGAAACCGAAGCGGTGGTCGTAACGCCGACATTCTCTTGGCGAGCGGATTGGGAAACTGCCTGGGTTAATCAGACAATGAAATCTAACCAGAATTCGCATAACTGGTCGCCCAGTAGGATCGACAATTTGATCCAGTTTAAAATTGCGGACAATTCAACGAATCCAGCATTTAAACTCTGGACAATTCTCGGAAATGAACGTGTGGTTGGGGGAGGAAAGTAATGGATTTTTTTGTTTACGACGACCAATTGACCGTCAAGGAAATCGAGAAGTTTATCGAAGAGAATGACGTTCACAGGGTGTTCTCAACGAGATTCCGTTGGCACGGCGAATTCGTTCGGCACTTTGAAAAGTTAATCGCCGCAAAGCAAATCTTGATCTTTCGCCAAAACGGAAGATTAGCCGGCATGTGCAGTTGGGCGCTCGTCAACAACCACCGCAAGAAAGACATCAATAAAAGCCGGTGGACTCTTCCGGATAACGTTTCGGAAGGGAATATTCTCTATATTGACGTTTGCCTGTTGCAGAGTGGGGCGAGCATTTTTAAAATAAAAACACATTTTATGCGAAACCTTTGGCCGGTGTTCGACGAAGTTTTTTGGTACAACATTCCTAACAGTAAAGTCTTTCGGTTAAAAATCAAAGGAGGGACGACATGTCCAAAGGAAGTGCCAATTGCGGTTTAGTTGCGCTTGAGCAGATGGCGGCAGTAAAAACCGTTTCGATGTTTTCTCTGATCCATCTGGCGAAAGATAACGGCCTAAATCTTTATTTCTGTAAGGTTGAGCCAGAGGAACTGATGGAAGTTCAGCGGCCGGCTATTTTTCATCAAAAGGATCACTTTGTTTTTGTTGAAAATGGCAATCCTTTGCCTTCCGGCGAGTACGATGGATATGTCCTCACGCCAAAACCTTTGCATGAGCCTCTTCCGTATTCTTTGGCGAAAAAGATTCGCGGCCGAAAAAATGCAATGAGCTTTTTAGGCCCGGTCGTTACCGGGATCGCTTCGGTCGTGAGTCCTGTTTTAGGGGCGGTTGTTGGCGCGGGGTTTGGTGCAGTCAACGCGGCAAAGACAGGTGAATGGTGGAGAATTCCTCTTGGCGGGGCGACCGGGTATTTACAGGGTGCGGCGGGTGGCTCGACTTTGGGCATTGGAAACTCGACGTTGGCCGCAGGGTTAGCTGCAGCTGGTGAAGTTCCGGGAGCAATTAAGACCGGGAATTGGATGGCGCCGGTAGCGGCGGGAATTGGTCAGTATATGGGCGCTCAAGCGATTGGTGGCGCGCAATCAGGAATGGCGGCCGCTCAACCTGGGTTTATGAACCAGATCGGCGGGGCAGCTAAAGGAGCGATCGGGGCGTTTACCGGGGGGGCGCAAAAATTATCAACAGGTTCAGCTCCTTCGGGGGGAATTGAAATTGCAAAAAGTTCGATGACTGCCGGGGCGACACCCGCGGGATATTCTGGATCGTACACTATTCCCGGTGTCGGGAACTCTGTTGTGGGGATTCCCGGTATTTCTGGCCCGGCGGGATATTCTGCCGGAGCGATGGGTTTGGCGGGTGGAGCAGCGCCGGCCGCGGCCGCAACGCCGGCATCAAGCGGTTTTGATCTTTCGAAGATTTTAGGGGGCGGCGGTGGCAAAGGTGGTGGGTTCGGCGGGTTAAGCAACCTTCAAATTCTCGGAATGGGTGCATCAACGTTGATGTCTCCGCCCGAGAACACGACCGATATGAGCGGCAATTTTTCGCGTGCTGCGCAATATTTAGGTGGGGATAGCTGGAACGCTCTTCCAACGGCAACGAGAAAGCAGCTCGAAGAGTATACCGCAATGCCTTTGGACCAACTGGCGACGAAAATGACTGCCCAGGACGACAAGGGGTTGAGGATGCTTGAGGAAAAGCATCAGCAAGAGAAAGATCAGCTGATGGCGACCTATGCAAATTATGGCCAAGATCCTTATACTTCGACCGATGCGCAGCAGCGGTTGACCGAATTGAACCGTCAGTATGACCAGGCCAAAGCGGAGTATCAGCAGCAGATCCAGAACCAGGCCATGACTCAGGCGGTAGATTTTAAGAAACAGATTCTTTCGCAGTCCATTCAGCAAAACCAGTTCGATTACAATAGCTTCATGGAACTGGCGACTTATTACGGCTACGATCAACAAGCGAAATATGCGATGGATACCAAGAACTACGATCAGTTGCAGCAGATCTTGGCAGAAATTTTTTCCATCGGGCAGTATAACCCCAACAGGCAAGCATAAGGGAGGACTTTTTTATGCCAATGAATCCACAGATGGGGGCGGCACAGATGGCCGGAGGCGGGATGCCTCCTCAACAAATGCCGCCGCAAGCGGGAGGTCAACCGCCAGTTACGGCCGTGGCACAGAATTCGGCGGTCACTACCGGGATCCAGGAGGTCTTGGCTGCGCTCAAGAAAATCATGCCGCAAGCGGTCGATCAGCGCGGGTATGTCGATATGAATAAGCTGATTACTTTATGGCCGCAGTTCAGCAATGTGCCGTTTCAGGTCGTTATGCAGATCCTTCAACAGTCCCCCGAACTATTGAATGAGATCATTTCGCAGTTTGGTTTGGCGGGAATTATTGTTCAAGGGAAAGTTATATCAGCCGATGAGCTTGCTCAACTCGGGGGAAGGGGGGCGGCGTAATATGGGCGCACCACTCATGTCAGCAACAGATACTTATGCTATGACTCCATCGCGTTGGGGAGTGCCGCTTAAAGTTTTGACAAACAAAAAAGCGGCCGACGTAGCGTTTCAGAACCACGTTTGGGAAATGCAGAAGAAAGCGCAAGATGCTGCTTCTGGGGCGACGCAGCAACACATTGCCGGCCAGTATCGCCTAAAAGAACAGGGGATGCAGAACCAGGTTCTCCGCAAGTCAGGAATTGAAGCAACGACCTTGGCGCAAGCAGTTCAGATCGCGAAAAACCAAGGGATCGACGTTGAGACTCCGGAAGGCCAGCAGTCTTTGGGTCAGATCTATCGGTATTTAATGAAGTTACAATCTGGTGGGGGAATGGATCTCGGAGCGTCGGACTTAGCAGCTGGCGGTGCAGGTCCCGTTGCAGCCCCTAGTGAAGCCGGTAGTTTTCAGCTTCCGGGGTTTCTGGGAGATTGGCAGAAAAAGGCCACAGGAAGCCGTGGTTTAACCAAGGTTGGCACGCCGGGAGCTAAGACAGCTCCTTCATCGGCCGCAAAGGAGATCACGGCGACAAACCCCACAACCGGCGCAAAGATGGCGTACAGGAACGGATCATGGCAACCCCTTTAATGCCGCCAGAAGGTTTCGTTTTGGATCAAGAATCCACTTCACCGCCGGAGGGGTTTGTTTTAGACCAGGCCCCGGCGCCTCCGGAGGGGTTTGTCTTAGACACCCATTCGTCTCTTCTTGGCGGGGATAGTGCGCAGATTAGTGCTACCCCGCAAAAGAACTGGATTGGCCGGATTGAAGATACGATCAAAGACGTGTTTCGCGCCTCACCAGAAGAGCGGGCCGCAACGGCCATGAACATTTACGCGATCTCAAAGAAGACCGGGATTCCAATGCTGCAGGTCGAAAAGCATTTGCAGGAACTCGCGCGTAACCCCGAAATCACCGGGATCATGCCGGACAATCTCACCAACGAAGAATTTTCTGCGTTAGCAATGCTCCCCTTTATTGGCGCCGGGGTTGTCGCGGCGCCGGTCACAACAGCGCTTTCAATTGCCGGGTATTCTGCCCTCGATAAAGTCATCAATCTCAATAAATTTGTTCCCACAGATGCCAGCGACACCACCAAGTCGCTGGTTGAAATGCTGGATTTCGGGTTAAAGGGCGGGCTTGTTGGCGGCGCAATGAAGAAAGCCGGCGCGAAACTTCCTTCTCTCGTCGAGAAATTCTTTCAGACCAAAATGACGGAAATGAACTTGCCGAGCGAGTTTGAACTCACTTCAAAACAAGTTTATGATATTTTTCAGACCGGAAAGCTGACGACACCCGAGCAGCAATCTGTTTTTGCGGGATTAGGAATGACAGGAAAGCAAATGCTGGAAGCGGCGAAGAAGGGTCTCGATATTCAGATCCCTGGCGAAAAAATTCTGAGAATGGTTGATAAACCGGGCTGGGCAGCGTTTAAAAAAGCGTTGGGAGTTGGGCCGGCGGCAGAGACATTTCCTCAGGATCCCTTACTTCAAGCGATCAATCAAAATAAAACCACAACTGAAATTATTCCACCGGCCGGAAAACCGGTCGAACCACCGGCTCCCCCGACTCCACCGGCGGAACTTCCTCCTCCCCCGGAAGGATTTTCTATTGACCAGCCCCAGCCAATCGTTTTTGGCGACGAGTCACCGGACGCTGTTAAGTTGCGGCAAGAGGCGTTCGATAAAAAACTAGCCGAAGCAAAAGCCGTTCCAGAAGGGTTTGTTCTTGATATTCCAGAGTTCAAAAATACCATGGACGCAATGGCGTTTGGGTTGAAGAATAAATACGTTCCGGGCGTCATCGAAGCGCTGCAAAAAAGAATCGTTGATATCGAAACGAAGATCGCAGAAGCTCAGGCGAAAGGTGACGACAACCAGGCCTTTCTTTTAGCTCAGGCGAAACAGCTCCCGAGGGAAGCGATCGAGACTATTCAAGGAAAGATTAACGCGCCGGCCTCGACCTGGGAAAAGGTCAAAAGAATGGCCGGGGAGCGACAACTCGCTACCTTTAAAATCAAGCTCGCGGAAAACTGGAAAGTGCCGATCAGCGAAACTCAAACCAAAAAGATCGACTCAAAAACCGCAATCGACAAAATTATGAAAACCCTGGATAACGCCAAGATCGACTATCAAGGCGAATATGCCATCATCACCGGCTACCCGAAAACGCCGGGGCCGTCAGGGTACGGCATGGCGGGTCCCGCCAATGCGCAAATGTGGGAGAACAAGGTTGATGTTGTTCCCGGCCAGGTGCCGCATGAAATCACACCGCCCAAGACCGTGACTTTAAAGCCCGTCGAAACACCTGAACTTGTGCGGTTCTTTAAGGACGTTGTTAGCACTGAGAATTTAAAGGTTAAAGTAACGGGCAATGCGCTCGGCCGGTTTAAGGCCCTGGGCGGACATCCAGATACTGCACAGATCATCTTGACCCCGGATCTATTTAAGCGCGGCAATGAGCAGCAGCTCGCAATCACGCTCGCGCACGAGATCGGCCACTTGACGGATTACCTTGAAGAAGGAACTTTAAAGCGCGGGAACTTGCTCGGCCGGGTGTTGGTGTTAAAAGGATTTTTAAACGAAACCTTCGGCGCAACCGAGATCACCAATAAAGATCTCCGCAAA
Source organism: Patescibacteria group bacterium (assembly GCA_041661105.1). Classification (GTDB taxonomy): domain Bacteria; phylum Patescibacteriota; class Patescibacteriia; order 2-12-FULL-60-25; family 2-12-FULL-60-25; genus MWCR01. The sequence continues at coordinate 11,879 of JBAZVB010000006.1, read as the reverse complement.
GAACTGCTGGCTGTGACACAGTACCTTCATCCTTACGATAAAGGCAACGTCCCAGCGAGTTATGCCAAGTACCGCGAATCCGCGCGTGAACTTTATGCCGAAGCGATCTCGCTTCTCTTTAATTCCCCCGGCAAGATGGAAGAGCTGGCGCCGAAGTTTATGGAGTTGTTCTTCGATCACCTGGACAAGAAGCCAAACGTCAAAGAAGAATTTTTCCGACTGCAAGAATTACTTAACGGCACGTCAGAAGGGATCCTCGAGCGCCGGGGCAAAGATATTAGAGCGATGTTCGTTAAGGGCGATGAGCTATATTCACAAAAACAAAAAGAAAAAGAACTGGCCCAGGTCAGCGTATGGGAGCGGATCCGGCAGCTGGTGGACGATATCAATCAGCCGATTATTTCAAAGCGACAGAAAGCTCAAGCCAAAGGAGAATTTCTCCCGACGGAAAGAAGCCCCGAGTACGAACTTGAAGAGCGTTCTCTCGTGGACAACGATAACTTTTTGATGATCGCCGACATCGACCAGAAACTCGTCAAGCCACTTAAAGCTGTTGGACTCGAGGAAATAGATGCCGGCATCTACGCCATGTTAAAAAGAATCGAGGGCGATCCGAATATCCCCACGTTAAAGGACGTAGAAAATTCTGATTTCTTTAAAAGTCTCGACGAAACAGAGCAATCGCAACTTAAGGAAATAATAAAAAAACAAAGCGATCGAATGGACTTAGCGAACCCATTGGGCCATTCTCCGGGAACGGCGACCGAACAGTTGAATTATATGCGCGAACAAATGGGTCCGGCCAAATGGGAGGTAATGGAAAAGGCAGTCCATGAATTTCACGAAATCGCCTGGACGTGTATCGAAGAACTGGCGAGAGTCGGGGGGTACAGCCAAGAACTCTTAAAGACTGTTCTTGAACCAAATAAATATCGCTACGTCTCTTTTGGTGTTCTGCAACATCTGCAAGACTTTGTTCCGGCAACAATTAAGATGCAAAAAGGTACGGTAAAAGAAATCGCCAATCCCATCGTCACGACGATCCTCAAAATGATTTCCGTCAATCGTCTTGCGGCCAGACAGCGCGCGGTGAATAAACTGCGCGATTGGTTACAGGCCGACCATCCTGGCGAGATCTTCCCCGCCAAAAAAGATTATTACGGCAATTTCGCTAAGCCCAGGGACGGGTATGAACTGATTCACCTTCTTGAAGACGGTAAACTCGTGGCGTACGAAGTGGATCAATATATCGCCAAGTCCGTCGAGAACGATAAGAGCGGCGATATCATGCTGGTCAGCCATATCATCAACAAGGTGTTCGGCAACCAGATCTTCAAGAATTTATATATTACCTATAACCCAGGGTTCGCAATGGCGTTTAACCCGATTCGTGACTTTAAAAGAACCTATGCCAACCTAAATGCCATCGGTCAAAAAGTTTCCGTTCTGAGTTTGTTGCGTAGTTATGTTGAAGCTATTCCCGCCGCAGTACGCCGGCAGAAAGGTATTCCCGACGACATTGTCCGGAAGATGATGGAGACGTATGCGCTCGATGTTCCGTTTATTGATTTCAATTTCGATATTAAGGGCGACGCGTATCACGGGACTTTAAAGCAGCTGGGCCTCTTGAAAGGCGAAGAGCAATATTACCAAAAACTCGCGAAGACGTTGTTAAAGCCGGTATTGCAGATCATGGAAGGCGTACGATTTATGGGAAGTACGCTGGAATCACTGACCAAGATTGCAGGGTACAACGAACTCGTGAAATCGGGCAAGTATGGCCCGCAGGAGATCGCATATATCACTCGCAATTATATCGGTACACCGAACTATCGCAAAGGCGGGACAGTTACTCCGGTCACAAATTCTGTCTGGATTTTTTCAAATATCATGTTACGCGGGATGCAGTCGGATCTTCAATTGGCGACACATCCCACGACGAGAAGTGGTTTTTGGTGGGCGCATTTCAAGATGAATATTTTGCCAAAACTCTATATGGTCTTAGCGGCAACCGGGGTTTTAGGCGCGGCGCTTAAAAATCATTATGACAAGCAAACCGAGTACGATAAAACCAATTATATTACCATTCCTCTGGGGGAAGATGAGAACGGCAAGGCCGTTTATTTCCGGATCCCGCATGACGAAACCGGCCGGTTAATGGCGGGACTTTTTTGGAAAGTCGCGATGGGGGCTTATAAAGGAAAGCCGGAAGAATTGCAACAGGCCTTTGCTTTCGGGGCCGGTCAAGTGCCGAATCTCGCTCCGGGTATTGATATCACCGTAAAATGGTGGTCTTATCTTACGGGGAAGAATCCATACGATTCTTTCCGCGGGCAATACCTTATTTCCGATACTGCGTGGAAAGCGGGCGGCTGGCCGGCTTTAAAGAAGATGGTACAGTGGACTGCAAACAATTCCGGGTTACTCCAATTCGCGACGTATAGCGACGCCAAGAACTCAACGTTCGAAAGTATTATTCGCACGATTCCGGGGTTTAACCGCCTCATTAAGGTCAGCGATTACGGCATCACAGAAGAGGTCAAGGCCGATATGGCGACCGTTGAGCGGCGCCAGGCCCAGCGTACTCTATTAAAGCAGGACCTGGTAGCCAAGGGCATTGAGCGCGTCGCTGCGGGCGAGCGAATCTTCCCGGTCGCAAAAGAGATTGCCACAAAAGTCTATGGCAAACCAAATGGTGAACAGATCCAGGAGATCTCGAAATCGTTAAAGCAGCAAGGCGCGCGCGGGGATGATCTTTATATCAACCTCATGCTTAGCGCGAGGAGCAACGAAGAGAAGGTGATGATTTTACGAGACATGGCGCAACGATACGATAAAGTCAAAATGCGCCAAATCGAACGTGAATTAATGCGAATCAATGCCGTCAGCTCAGAAACTATTTTCAAAGCTCGACGACAAAACAAACCATAACCAAAGGAGAAGAAGATGAAAAATTTTTCGGCTTTAATTCTTATCGTCGTTTTGCTTGCGGGATGCGCGGCAATCAACAGGGCATTTAATGCGGCGGCCCCGAATCAGGTTGTTAATGGTGTTGAGATCCCCGGAACACACACACCCACACCCTTGACCAAAGACGTAGCGGATGCGATTCCTTATGGTTCGTATGCGTTATCTTTTATTCTGCTGGGTGTTAATTTCTATCAAAAGGTTCAGTCTAATAAACTGAGCAAGGGATTATCGGCCACGATCCAGGCTATTGAGGTCGCAAGTAAAGAGCCAGCAATCAAAGATGCCATTGCCCAACTCAAAGTCGAGTTAAGTACGGCGCATCAAATCGCAGATGTCCAGCCGTTGATCAACCGACTTATGAAAAAGCTGGGTTTTCCCGCCGACATTAAACCCTTGGCTTAAATTTTTTAAATAATTATTGCTTTTCGTTTTTCTCTTTGTTAAGATTTTCAGCATGAGTTGCAGGGGGAACAACGAAAATTAAAAGCCAGTCCTTTTTTTAAAAGGGCTGGCTTTTTTTGTCCAGAAAAGGAGACACTTATGCCGAACCCGAAGTTCGATGAAAAGTTTGTTGACCCCAACACTGGGGAAACCGTGACCAGAATAAAAGTGCCGGCAAATTTGATGGGCGAAATTGAGAAACAGGTACAGATCAACGCTCAAAGCGCCCAGGGCTTTTTGCAGATCAGCCGCCAGATCGTTGCAATGGAGATCCAGCAGCGCGCGCAGTTCGATATGGCGACTAAAGCCGAAATGGATATCGGCAAAGAAGTCGTGCGGATCCGCGAGAAGATGGGCCTCGATTCCTCGTGGATTTACAATATCCCTTTGAAGATGGTCGAGAAGCGTGAACCGCCGCCTGATACCAAGACCATCGGCGAAGGTGTCCAACCTCCGGCAGGAGTTCCCGCAAAATGAGTGCAGATCTTCCTTTTGTTCTCAAAGGCGGTAACGATGAGCAGACCGCCCTGCACAACCGTATTGCCGCAATCGAGCGCATCAATTTCCTTTCCGGTATTGATATGCGAAAAAAGAGTGCGGCGTACTTAAAAGCGTTTGATCTTGAAATGTGGGTTCGCTGGTACAAAAATGAACCCGCCGATAAAAAGATCGACGAGGAATGGTGTCAGCGCGCCGCCGAAGTTATTAAGGCAATGGAAGAGTCTTCCATAAAACCCAGCACCAAAGGGTACACCGCAGCCCTCAAAGAACATCAAGAAAAATTGGAGAATGATCATGGTAGTCAACATGTTGAAGTCAGTGCTGGCAATGTTGGAGAAGCCAAACAAGTCTAAGATCGAGTGCGCGTGTGCCGTCCTTAAAGAAGTCGTTGCTCATTTAGAAAAGAGTGGAGAACCCACTCCCGAAGCTATCATTCCCGGCGCGCCACCCAGCGACGATTTATCACCAGCAGGTGAGGCAGCAAGAGCTGATTTAGTACCCGAGCAATAAATTCTGCCTTGCCCTGGTCGCTTCTTGAAAAGGAAGTGTATAAAAAAGTTCCCCTTCATCAGGGCAAGGCGCTATTTAACAATAGGGGGTATTATGATCGTCGAGATTAGACACAACAATTTTACACCTTCTGGAATGAATTGGTACTTCAATCTCAAAGGGAAAAACGGAAAAATTATCGCAATCAGCATTTCTTACCGCACCAAAACATGTCTTATGCGTTGCGTCACTAAACTCACAAATACAATCAGCTGGAAAGTTAGAGAGAAAAAATGACAGAGTTCCAGTTGATGCAGCACCAAAAAGATGCAGTCGCCTTTGCATTAAAGAATAAAGGCATAGCCGCCTTCTTCCATGAGGTCGGTTGCGGTAAAACCCTCTCGGCACTTTCCACGTTCACTGAACTTCGCAAAACTGATCCCACCCTAAAGCTCTTGGTTATCTGCCCGCTCTCGTTGATCTACGGCGCATGGGTCAGAGAAATCCAGAAGTTCACGAATTATAACTGGTGTGACCTGCATGGTGATAAGGTCAAGAATTTCGGCAACCTCGATATCGCCCTCATCAATTTCGAATCGCTCATATCCCCAAGAAAATTTCTCGACCTTCACGAAATGCTTACCCAGGTGCCGGGATGGATGTGCGTTATCGACGAGAGTTCAAAAATGAAGAACCATAAGGCCAAGACAGTCCAGCAGATCCTATTGCTCAAACGTCTCTTTAAATACCGGATCCCCATGTCCGGAACGCCGGCACCGAACGTCGAGTGGGAGTATTGGCCACAAATGTTTTTCATGTCGGACCAGATCCTCGGCAGCAATTTCTATAAGTTCAAAAACACATACTTCTTTCTCCGTCGAGGAACGCAGAATATTCCTTCGGGTGTGATTATGAACGCCGCAACGATCAGGAAGATGCACGAGCAGGGGTTTAAGTACGAGATCTCGCCAACGAAGAGAGTCGAAATGTTTAAAGCGATGGCGCCCTGGTGCCACTTCGTTAAGGCCAAAGATTGTATCGACCTGCCCGAGGAGATTGACGAGTTTCGTGAAATCGAAATGGGTCCGGCACAGAGAAAAGTTTATACCTCGATGGAAAAGAATTACCTGGCTGAACTTCCTCCGGGAGATATCTTCATCATCGCCAACGTCGTGTTGACTAAACTTATGAAGTTAAGACAGATCACGTCAGGGTTCGCGATCGACGATGCGGGAAAAAGCCAGATGGTCATTGAACCCAACCCCAAGATCGAAGCGCTTAAAGAAATCATCGAGGAGTGCGACACTAACGAGCAGATCATTATTTGGTGTCACTTCCATTGGGAGATCGACACGATCTTTAAAATGCTCACCGCAGCCGGACATCGAGTGTCGCAGCTCCACGGCCGGATCCCGGAGTCCGAACGCAATATGCACTTGGAAGATTTTCTTCAACGCCGATGCAAATTTTTGATTGCTCACCCGGCCTCTGCCGCTCATGGCCTTACGTTAACCAACAGCCACATTGAGATCTTCTTCTCGCTTGACTGCTCCTATGAGGGTTATCGCCAAGCCAGAGGCCGTATTTATCGCAACGGCCAAAAGAACAACTGTCTCTATTTCCATTTAATCGCTCGTGATTCTATCGACGAACTATGCCTTCGCATCATTCAGAGGAAAGATACAGCGCAGGGGGCGCTGGAAAAATATCTCAAACATGCTTGAATCTGACCTACAAATTCAACTTATCAAGGCAATTAAGCAACAGTATGGCGACGACGCCTGGGTATTTAAGACCCACGATCAATGTCGAGTTGGGATCCCGGACCTCTTGATCTGCTTTTACGGTCACTTCGTCGCGATCGAGTTAAAGCGACCGATGCTGGGGAGAAATGGAAGCCGACAATACCGCGCAGCAACACCCGCAACGCAATGGCATACCAACGAGACGAAAGACAAGCAAAACTGGACCGACGTAACCGAAATGCAAAAGTATAATATTATAAAAATTAACCGCGCCGGTGGATCCGCTTTTGCCGGGCGGTACTTCAATGAAATAATGTTAAGACTTGAAAAGATTTTTCAGAGTTTACACCTTATCGGAGAGGCACATATTAAACAAGGAGTTCCAGCGAAAAAACCCAATGGAAGGCCACCGGTTACAATATGAGCCAAGAAACCATCGAGCTTTACGATCTGATTTTGGTTCACTCAACATCGCGCGCTTATCTCGTTCGAAGTGAAGATGGGAGTGAGTGCTGGATTCCTAAAAGCCAAGTCAAAGACATTGAGCTTGGAAAAGATGTCGTTGGCGACGACGGTAATATTTTAAAAGAAATAAATTCACTAACAATTCCGGAGTGGCTTGCGGAAAACCACGGATTAACATGAGAATTTGCACATTTCCCGGATGTAAGAGAAAACATATCGCAAGGGGTTTTTGTTGGCTACATTATCTTCGAAAATACCGAACAGGAAGTATGGGCGGTTTAAAATCTCGATTTGAGATAACAGCATTTGAGCGAATAAAATCTAAAATTCTTATCAACCAAAAAGGGTGTTGGCTGTATCAAGGAAAACTGACCATTAAGGGATATGCCCACGTTCGGTCATCCGAAGGAAAAATGAGGTTCGCGCATCGAATCACGTATGAACAAAAATACGGACCAGTTGAATTCGGAAAAGAATTGGATCATAAATGTCGCAACCGTCATTGCTGTAATCCAGACCACCTTGAAGAGGTGACGCACCAAGTGAATTGCGCTCGAGGAATGGCTAAGTATGTTTGGAAACGCCTTCGGAGAAATTCAACGGGTCAATTTGCAGGAAAAAAGGAGCAACGAGCATGAGCGGATCATTTCACACCAACACAAATAAACCGTGCGATTGCGGACACAACCGATGGAAAACGCTGGGCGACGCGGGAATTATGCTGGTCACGAAATATCAGTGCCGGCATTGCGGGGCGATCAGAAACGTTACTCGCGTCCAAGCCCTTAAGGAAGGTTGGATAAAAAAATGAGTGATATCGTCGTCGGAACACAACAAATCGACATCGAGCGCCAGCTCGTTGAGAAGTTTATTAAGCTCGATAGTGACCTCAAAAGAGCAACTGCTGTTGCCGAGGAATTAAAAAAGGAAAAGGAACTGGTCGAGGCCGAGCTTCTTGACCTCCTCGATGATGAAGGTAAAAAGAAGTCAGCGACCTTCATGGGAATAGGACATGTGACCTGTATGGAACCCAAGGCCTCGCAGACGTGGGTGGATGATGAAGAGAAACTGTTCGAGCATTTACGCAGTCCGGAAATCGATCGCGGGGATCTTATCAAGACGGCCGTGAACTCATCGAGTTTACGCGCGTACATCAATCAATATTTGGAAGAGAAGCACGAGGACCCGCCAGGAGTGGGATATATCCTCAAGGCCTCTCTGCGAGCATATCCGGAGAAGAAAAAGTAGTTAACCGCAAAGGAGAGAGAGTATGACACCAGAAAAAGCACCAGAAATGGGTAAGGAAGTAGGCGCGCCTAACCCAGCGCAAGTTCCAGCAACGATGGGATCCATGAAACTCGGGCGCGGACACGAAGAGCCGTCTGAAATGGACGAACTCGAAATTCCCAGGGCGAAACTTGTTCAATTCACGTCGGGAGAAGCAAAAGCACAGAACAAGGACGACAAGAGGGATGCCGGTGTACTTATCAATTCCCTTACTAAAGAAGCGTTGGGTGAATTTTTTATTCCGATCTTCAAATTCACGAATTTCATTCAGTGGAATCCGATGAAGAAAGAAGATCCGAATTTCGACCCAGCTTTTGAAAAAGGCGAAATGGTTTTCTCGACTTCCGAGCGCCGGGACCCGCGCGTGGTCGAAGGCATCAAGTTCGGCCCCAACGGGGAAGCGCCCAAGGTCACGAAGTACATGAACTTTTTGTGTTACTTCGTCGGCCATACGTATCCTTTGGTCTTAAGCTTTGCCAAGACTTCGTTCGCGGCCGGGAAGAGACTTAACACCTTAACCCAGGTCGGCGGCGGCGATATGTTCAGTTGTAAGTACAAGCTCGTCGTTGAAATGAAGGAGAACGCCGGGCAGAGTTTCTTTGTGCTGGACGTGAAGCCGGCAGGGAAAGCAACCGAAGAGGAATTCAAGATCGCGGAGCATTGGTATGAAGAGTTCCGCGGGAAAAACATCAAAGTCCATACTGACGGAGAACAGGCACCGGCAGCAGGTGAAGGTCCGTGGCCTGAATAAGTTAATGCGCCGGTAGCCCAAACATGAAGAGGCAAGCTGACAAAGCCAAATATGCTGGACAAAGCCAGCCCGGCGCACCAAATTAGCGGGGTAGCTCAAATGGTAGAGGTCCGGGGCTCATTCCCGGAAGATACGGATTCAAATTCCGTCCCCGCAACTTTTTCTCACGAAAGATGGGCCTATGATATATGAGCTTCTTACCTCAAAGGGTGTGTTGAGTGTCGCGCATAAAGAGGACCTGATGAAAAAGCGTGGCTTCGATGAGGCCACGATCGCCGAGCATCGATTCTTCTCGGGCGGCAAATACCTCTTAGAGTTCGAAAAAGATTTTCTTGCGAATTTCAGTGAGGACGTTCTCTTGGCCTCGGGTGTATTCATCAAGCCCGAGCGCTCGGATAAAATTGTCTTTGCCAAGCAACTCTTAGATGACCGCATCATCATTCCATACCTTAATAAAGACAATAAGGCGACCTTTGTTCGGCCGCATAAACTTGGATTAGAAATTCCAATACAGGTTTACCATGAGAAAATTTTGCAGCGCTCCGAACCCTTCGCCATACTCACCGAATCTGAATTCAAAGCTGTCGCTGGGGCCGTTTACGGCTATCGAACGATCGGCGTTCCTGGGATTGGGTCTTTCGCCGATACCCATTTCCAGAAATTCATGGGATTCATACAGAAGGCGGGTATCAAACAAATTTGTATCCTATACGATAACGAGGTTAAGGACAATCCTGCTTATCCCAATTATAAGGAAGATCCTTTTAAGCGGTACGATACTGAATATTTTTCCTACGTCATGGCGAAGGCACTTTTGGGAGAAGGTATTGACTGCCGAATTGGACGATTCCCGGACTCTTGGCGAGTTAACGGCAAAGTGGATCTTGACGGGGCGCTGGCGCAGAAGAGAACAACGGATGACATCCGAAACATTATCGCGGAAGCTAAAAATCCTCGCGCGTATATCCAAGATTTACCGCAAGAGGTCCAGAACATCCTCAACCGCAAGCTGGCGAAAAAATATTATCGCTCCAACGTTTCAATAGATTGGGGGAAGTACGTCGCTATGCGCCGGCAGGGAAAGCAGGAATGGCCCGAGGTCATTTCGAACTTTACCTTAAAGGTGATCGCCCGGCACGAGACGAGCGAAGGCATTGTGCGCGAGGTTGTCCTCGTCGATGAATTCGGCAAACACTCCAAAAGTTTTCCTCTCCCGTCGGAACCGATGATTAAGCGTGACGCCTTTGCGAACTTCGTGATGAACAAAGGCAACTACGTTTGGAAAGGCACGAACGATGATCTCTCGACCATCTGGCAGGGGTTGTTCCTCGAGGACGATGGCAAGTGTATTCTCGAGCCGGATCACGTGGGCTGGGTAGGGGACGAGAAAATATTCATGTTCGGCAATTTAGCGATCGACCAGAACGGCGAAGTGATCCAGCCGGACAAACACAATATTTTCTGGCGTGCGAAGTATGGCTTAAAGCCGGTGCCGATCTCAATATCTTCCGGCCGGGCCGCGATCAGTGAAGGGATCCCAATGATTTCGTCAACCCAAATCGACTTGGTTGACATTCGTAAACGCCTGACCGAAACAATGGGCCAGCACGAAACCAATATCCTGATGGGCTGGTCAACCGCGGTTCTTTACATGGAAGAGATCTTCGATGCCTTCAACTGCTTCCCCTTCCTATTCGTTACCGGCCGGCGCGGGTCCGGGAAAAGTACGATCGCAGAGTGGATCATGGCCTGTTTTGGCATTGAGGCCGGGGGAAAGATGGCCTCTGACACCACCGCGGTCGCGATCCAGCGTTACCTGGGCTATTATAGCTCATTACCGACCTTTGTAGATGAGTACCGCAACACTAAGCAGATCACGATGAAGAACGGCTTTCTAAGGAACGTGTACAACCGGCAGTCTGCCGGCAAAGGTATCAAAGCCGCGTTCGGGGTGCGGGAGGGCAAAGTCCGGGGGACTCTCCTTGTTTCTGGTGAAGAAACGCCTGATGACAATGCCCTCCTGACGCGGTGTGTGGTCATAAACGTCAATGACAAGAAGCGCACGGTGAATCATTTTAACTGGTTCCAGACTCACCGAACCGGCCTTTCGTATCTCACTTACCATGTTTTGAAGCAAAAAAAGGCCTCTTTGGCTCAATTCATGGAGAACCTACACGGGGGAAAAGACTTCTTTGCGAAGAAGGGGTTGGACGACCGCATGGCGATCAACTACGCGGTCATAGGGGCCGGTTACCATGCCCTTTTCGGGGACCTGCCAAGAGACTTCCAGGACTATCTGGCCGAAGAGAGCCAGAAAGTCAAGCAGGAGTACGATAAGGAACACGCCATGCAGGTATTTTGGGAAGATCTTCTGGCCATGCAAACCAACGGAAAGCTGCATACCGAAATGTGGGACGCAAGCGACCCGGACCGGATCTTCCTTTACTTCCCCGGCCTTTATTCAATTTGGGCCAGTGAGTACCGATCGGTTCACGGGACCGAGCCGTTCAAAGCCGGGGCGATCCGGAAGTACATGGAAGAAGAGCCGGGTTTTGTTGAGTTCGATTGCGTCAAAAAGATAGGCAAGCACCCGCGCCGGTGTGTCGTTTTTTACAAGAAGAACGCCCCGGCCGAGCTTCTTGAGCTGGTTGACCAAAATGTAACTCCGTAACCACGATGTAACCACGTAAGTCAAAGAAAATAAACGAGTTACGATGAAAATAACAAAGTTACATGAAATTTACATGATTGCATACAAAAAGCATCATACGAGAAGAGATAGGTGGTTCAATTTTTTATAGTATAGATATCCCAAGATGATGTAATTTTGTTATTTTGTAACTTTGAACTATAAACCACTGAAAATAAACAAAGTCCTTGGTTACATTTTTTGGCCGGTTACATTGTAATTTATGTAACCAAGCGGGGAAACGATGGCAAGTGCCTGGATTGAGTCAAAACCGAAGTCAGATGAGTTCGAGGCGTTCCTTGAATTGTACAAGGCATACTTGGACGGAAAGACCGCTGAACCTATCCGATTGTTGACAAAAATATCAAAAGTGTGGCAAAATTTCGACATGGCCAAAAAGAAGGACTTCACGGACCGGCTGGTGCTTACCGGGATCCTTGGGGAACGCAACAATAATGGAATTGAGGTTTTTGGGGGAACCATAACCGAGTTTTTTTAAAGGAGAGAACGATGGATTTGACACCTGAACAACAACTAGCGC
>JBAZVB010000005.1:0-72637 GCA_041661105.1 Patescibacteria group bacterium | reverse complement strand
CCGTCGTAGCCTTGGTGGGCTTTTACTCCGCCAACTAGCTGATGGGCCATAGGCTCCTCCTCCAGCGCGTTTTGCGCTTTACATGCGAATGACATAGTCCCCGCATGTCCATCGTGGAATTAGCCACGCTTTCGCGTGGTTGTGCCCGACTGGAGGGTAGATTACCAATGTGTTACGCACCCGTTTGCCGCTAATCTTACAACGTATTGCTACGTTATAAAATCCGCTCGACTTGCATGCCTTAGACACGCCGCCAACGTTCGTCCTGAGCCAGGATCAAACTCTCAGTAATACCCTCCGCGCTAAAGCTCGGGGTATCATCCCCCTCGCACTCCTGGTAGAGATGCGAGGGTCAATTTATAACTTTTCACTTCTAATCAAGCTTGGCTCGATTATGAAGATTGAAGAACGTATTTCCTTAGACGATCACTCTTCTGTTGTCCAAATAACATTTTTTCTTACAAACTCAGAGTAAAACCATGTGCAGAGTTTAAAGTCACAAGACTTGAAATCTTGTGACAATCGACCCGCGCTCTGTTAGTTGTTGTAAGGTGCGAGAAGTTTAGCCGAAGGCCGGATGCTTGTCAAGAAAATCAGGTCAAGCCGAAATGTGGATATTTTTGGGCTAAATTAAGCCTATTACCAACCTCCATAGAGACGTCCTCAGAGGGCGTCTCTATGACTAGGTTAGACCCTTGACGAAAAGGGCTTTTTCTGCTAGATTAAGCGGTTCCCTACCTAGCTCCGGCTGGGTACTGAGGAACAATAAAGCTACGGTCACCCGTGAGGTGACTTAAATGGAGGAACCCAATGAACCTTTCAACCATCCCCCAGACGCCGACCAAGCAAGACCTGATGGAAATCACTGAATTCATGTGCGAGTCAGGTGTCGTACTCAAACCGGTTCGTCTGGTCCTTCTGGCCGAAATCGCCAAAGATCCTATCCTGGCCAACGACATCCTCGAAAGGGTGTACAAATACATTCGCCGGTGGAGCATAAAGCGATATGACGAATGGAAACAGTGGCACCAAATGACAGCCCATGCCTGGTTTGCACTGCAGACCGAAATCCGACTACTGGGATTAGCCGATGAGATCAAAGCGGCCAAACAAGCCGCCTTGTCCGCCGCCGCTTAGACGGGAATTTTCCCTCGGGCGACACAATACACAAGCCCCCTGAGGAGGAAGCACTTACAGGAGGCTTTTTCTTTATACTAATTTAGCAAGCTCGGCCCACTGTTTAGCCGTTAGATCTTCAGCTCGTGCTTTGATTTCAAAACCTATTTGACTTGATAACTCTTGCCATTTGCTATTTGCAATTTCCAGATTTCTTTGCACTAATTTTCTCGGATGAGCGAAGCCCTTCTTTGCCAATTTCATCACATCTTCCGGCTCGATGCCCCACAACGTGACTCGTGGCTCGTGACTCATCGGAATGATCTTCAAGATCGCTGATTCAACTTTAGGCGGAGGATAAAAAGCCTCGGCTGGCACGCGGCGGATGATTTGGATATTTGGGTTATTTGGGTTTGATTGTTTTGAGTTAGACGCAAGATTTTGCGTCTCTACGGGACCCACGGCCAACCCGACCATCAATGCCAACAATGACATTTTGCCATCACGCGCTAACACGCGTTCTGCAACCTCGCGCTGGACTAACACAACCACCACTTCCGGCGGGTTTTTGGCATACAGGGCTTTGCGCAAAGCCAGAGATGTAATGGCGTAGGGCAGGTTAGAGACGAATTTCCATGGCTTATCGCCGACGAATTGATCCCAATCCAGTTTTGCGGCGTCGCCGAAGATACCCTCTATTCGTCTCGTCGAACTCGACACCTTTCCCCCGTCGAACGAGGGAAAGGAGTTGAAAGTATATTCAGCGAGACGTCTGTCTTTTTCAATCGCGATGACGTCTGCGCCACATTTTATCAACTCACGTGTCAGGACTCCCAAGCCCGGGCCAATCTCCAAAACACGATCCCCTTTTTTGATTTCTGCAGCCTCAATGATCTCAGCGAGAACTTGTTGGTCTATCAAAAAATGCTGACCAAGATGCTTGTTGGCACTACCCCCGATCTTGGCCAACGCGGCTTTTATTTCCGTAATCGTCATAGTTTGATAGCGCCTTGGCGAATAACTTCGATCTTACCGGTCGGGTCAACTTTAACGATGGTTGAAGGCGGATTATAAGGCAGGTCTCCTCCATCAATAATCAAATCCGGTTGTTTGTTGGCCAGCGCTGATCCATATACCTTGAGCAAATCATTCATGGAATAAGGATCTGCCATGCCCGTCATATTAGCCGAGGTGGCTGTTATTGGAAAATTATAAGAGCAAGCTAAATTTTGGACAAAAGAATGCGAAGAAACACGAATAGCCACCAAACCGTCTTTGAAGACAGGCATCTGATGGCGCAGACTTATATCTTTTGGTTCAAGTAAAATTGTTAAAGGGCCAGGCCAATATTTAGCGGCTAGCTCCTCGATGACTTTCGGTATATTAAATATGTTTCTGACTTGTTCCATCGAACACGAAACTAAAGGCAGAGTTTTAGAAGTCGAGCGTTCCTTGATGCGATAGATTTTGCCGAGCGCCGCCAAATTCCGCGGATCACAACCCAAGCCATAGGAAGTCTCTGTCGGAAAGATGATAACTCCCCCGCTACGCAAAACATCAATGGCCCGTTCAACGGCTCTTGACCCTGCTTTTTCCAGACTAATGATTTCCATATAGATGACGAGTTGAGTATAACCCCTAATCAAAAATCAAGGAATAAAAAATAGCCTCCCTTGAGACACCTTGTTCAAGAGAGGCCGAGAGCCGCGAGAAGCTCGGGCTTTTCGAACGGTTTTTCAACAACCGCGTGGCAGGTGGCCAAGAGCTCCGGATACAAATCCGGTCGGCCCGTTACAGCTACCAAGCGACAGGCTGGCGACTGTTGCTTGATTTCCTTGGCCAGATCCGTCGTGGTCGAATTCGAGGCCCCGGTAGGGCTACCATCCAAGATGGCCAGCTGGATATCCGAGTTGGCCAGGAAGACTTCTCTAGCCTCATCCACGTTGTCAGTCTGGAGAACTGTCACGGGCTGGTTCAACCTGCTCAGAATCCGCACGTACATCCGCCTCGTGGCCGGATCATCTTCCACGATCAGAATCTTCGTTGACATTCAAGCCTCCTCCATCCCTTGGTTATGGGGATTTGTAAGGTTGACACATTTTTTGAATTTTGGCAAGGCCTGACGCTCACGAATGCCAAGCCAAGCCCTCGACCGCTTTATTCTTCTTTGTTTAATTCAGCTCTGAAATCCCCTGGATTGACCCCTTGCCTGAGCTCAGCCTCCACAAAAGCATCCAAATCACCATCTAAAACCCCATCCGTATCGGATGTTTCATGACCCGTCCGCAAGTCTTTGACCATTCTATATGGCTGGAGCACGTATGAACGAATTTGACTCCCCCACTCGACGCTATGGAATTCGCCGCGCAGCTGTTGTTTTTCCTTTTGCATGGTTTCTTCTTTGAGCAAGACCAGCTTTGATCTCAAAATCTTCATGGCCGTCTCGCGGTTCTGCATCTGAGATCTTTCATTTTGACAGGTAACCGTGATCTTGGTCGGCAGATGGACGATCCTGACCGCGGAGTAAGTCGTGTTAACGGATTGGCCGCCTTTGCCGCCACTCATGTAAGTATCAATCCGCAAATCATCGGGCTTAATATCTATTTGAGCGTCATCTTCCAGTTCGGGCAAAACCTCAACCAGCGCAAAAGACGTCTGACGCAGAGAGTCGGCATTAAAAGGCGAAAGGCGGACCAAGCGATGCACCCCGGCCTCACCTTTGAGATGACCATAAGCGTGCCTACCTTCTACAAAAAACGTGCATGATTTTATGCCGGCCTCAGTCCCCCGGCTCTCATCCACCAGGCGGACTTTCCAACCTTTCTTTTCAGCGTAACGAAAATACATGCGTTGCAACATCTCAGCCCAATCCTGCGCGTCCGTGCCGCCGGCACCAGCATGGATAGACATGACCGCATTCGAAGCGTCATGCGCGCCGGAAAACATCATAGCAAACTCGATCTGGCTAAACTCATTTTCCAACTCTTCCAATTTCTTAGTGGCTTCTGATTCAAAAGCTTGGTCTTTTTCCTTAGCTGAGATCTCTATTAGCTCATCAAGCTCAAGCACTTCGACACGCAAGTCTGACCATTGGTCATATTCCTTCTTTAGGTCAGACATTTTTTGCATCTCACGTTTGGCCTTGTCCGGTTGGTTCCAAAAATCCGGTAAAGAAACTTCGTATTCCAAAGCACCAATCTCCTCCTTGCGGGCAGCTAAATCCAAAATTCGCCAGGCTTCTTCCAGTCTGGCGCGGAGGGCGATTAAACGCTGTTTCAGGTCATCCATCATGGCCATATGCTACCCCGGGAAGGATGGCGTGTCGAGCGAAATGTCATACAGCATAACTCATCCTGCCTTCCCTTACCCAAGGGAAGGTTCTGAAACTGACTAACTCGCCAACACGAGGATGATGAGGTCCTTTCTCTTGGGTAAGAGAAAGTTAGAATGAGTTAGGCTTAACAACTTCCAAAACTTTCATAACAACCCCGTCGACATTTGTTAAAACTTCATTATTCCAAAAACGCATCACTTTAACGTCTTTACCCGTCAAATACGCAGTCCTTTCTACGTCGTAGGCAACACCTTGCTCTGTTGTGTGTTGACTGCCGTCAAGTTCAATGGCGATCTTTTTTTCAGGACAATAAAAATCTAAAATATACGGACCTACGCTAAATTGTCTGAAAAACTTCAAATTGCAGACTTGCCGTCCTCTTAATTTCTGCCACAACAAACGTTCCGCATCAGTAGATCTGGCTCGCAGATCTCTACGACGATCTTTTAGTATATGATCGTTGTTGGTGAGTTGACGCATAATACTGCAATAAGCATAACACAGCCTAACTCATCCTGCCTTCCCTTACTTAAGGGAAGACTCTGATGCCGACATTAATACAAAATGAAGAACCGGCCCAGAGGAGTGCCTTCGCTTGCGCGAAGGGTCTCTGGCCGGCTCTTAGGAGGTGGGATCACAACTTCTTGGCGGGAACGGGCGTGGCGGCGCGCCGGGCGATGTAGAACGACTTGCCCGCTTCGATGCCGTATTCCACGATCTGCTCAAAAGGCGCAGAACGTGTCACACCTTCACCGATGTAGTCCTTGCCGTCCAACCCAGTACCGCAGTACATGGGCTTGCCGTCCACGAGATTGTACGGGTCAATCTCCTTGTATTTGGGACTCTCTGCCCCGCCCCAAAACACCTGCAGTGAGTTGTCGGCGTTGCGCGCCGTGTAGCTCACCTTGCCAACCTGGAATTCGAGATGGTCGATTTCCTCGAATGCCCGCGACTCTGATTCACCCCACCAAACCTTGCACGCCTTCTCGTCACAGTGGACGAGCAACGGTTCGCCGTTGGCTAGGGTATAGTTGCGCACCTGAATGCCATGGGACATGCGCGGGGGAAGCGGAGGCATTGTTGGGGCGGGGCTGCTTATGCCGTAGCCGGGGTCGATGTACGAGAGCATACCCTGGTCGCGGCGGCCCTCGTAACGCCTGCCCTTCACCTCGAAGTTCTCAACGTTTTCAAACAGGTTTTGCCCATCCGATCCTGTGAAAGAGATGGCACCCGATCCCGATGCCTTGAGATCCGAAATCCCGTAGTATCCTCTGTTGTGCATTCTGTCGCCGAGCACAACATGGAACCTGTCGTCCGTCGAAATTCGTGCCACGAAAAGCAACTTTCCGTCTACGACTTCGACGTTGCTGATGGCAACTGCCCCCTTGCTGACGATGTTCCCCCACGCGGCGTGGTAGAGACCGTCAGTCCAGGCAGTCGAACCAGGCATGGGCACGAGATTGCTCGCGGGTGAACTTGCCGCCGGAGCTGGTGCGCTTGCCGCCGGCTTGGACGAAGGCGGTGAGAAGCCTGGCTTGTTCTGTCCGGACGAAACGCCGGCGACCATCACCACAGACACGAGTACTGCCAACAGCGCGAAGATCTTTCGATGCATGATGCATCTCCTTTCATGGAGGAACTGCTCGAGAGGTTTGTGATCATAACCCGGAAGAAACGGCTAACCGACTCATCATGAGACGAATAATCGCTTCTTCCGGGTGTTTGTAAGGTCCGAAATTTAGCTTAATTATAAGCCAAAATCCAGAAATTCCGAAGGATGAGAATACCATAAATCAGCCATTTTGTCAAACCCCGGAGGCCAATTTACGTAAAAGACGCCCCAACGGGGCGTCTCTACGCGAACAACGGAAATTACAATTTAAACTTATCGCGATATTGACCCAAGACCGGGATTTCCCAGAACTCGCCCATGAGACATTTGATAAAGCCCACGAGAGAAAGGACCAATAAAAGGATGCTACCAAAGAAACCCACGATCCAACCCAGAATCGGAATCCAACCAACAACCACCACGACGATCCAGGCGATCAAAAGCACCAAACCCTGCTTGCCGTGCTCTTGGGCGAACTTTGAATCTTTCTTGGCCAAAAGAGGAATCAGACAAAGAATGCCGATGTAACCCAAGGCGGCGATTATTTTATTATCTTGTATATCCTTCTCCTCAAAATGCATTTTGACAGGTGCGCTTTCTGGCATACTTAAATTTAATTAAGAATGAATAATTATGAATGTATGTATAATCTACCATACAATGACTTCTTTAGCCAATTCAAGTCAAAAGACGGCCGATCCAAATTCTTAATTCTTAATTCTTAATTTTGCATTATCTTTAGTAGTCCATTCCGCCCATGCCACCCATGTTCGGGGCGGCTGGCGACTCTTTCTTGGGCAAGTCGGTTATCACGCACTCGGTGGTCAGGAACATGCCAGCGACGGAGGACGCATTCTGCAAAGCGGAACGAGTCACCTTGGCCGGATCAATGATGCCGCGCGCCACCAAATCCACATTCATCTCATCCTTGGCCGCGTCGTAGCCCGTCTTGCCGCCCGCCGCTTTGACCGACTCCACGATGACATCACCTTTGCGACCGGCGTTCTCGGCAATGGCAAAAACCGGTGCTTCGATCGCCTTCTTTAAAATTAACAAACCAATCTTCTCATCCCCTTCGAGCTTGAGGTTGTCCAACGCGACCATAGCTTGTATCAAAGCCACGCCGCCGCCCGGGACGATCCCCTCTTCGACGGCCGCTTTGGTAGCGGCCACGGCGTCGTCGATGCGATCTTTCTTTTCCTTCATCTCAACTTCAGTCGCGGCACCCACTTTAATCACGCCCACGCCGCCGGCCAACTTAGCCAGACGTTCCTGCAACTTCTCGCGGTCAAAATCAGAATCAGTGCTCTCGAGTTGTTGACGGATTTGGGCGACGCGAGCATCCACGCCTTTTTGATCGCCTTTACCTTCCACAAACGTCGTATGCTCTTTAGTCGAAATGACTTTATGAACCGAGCCCAAATCTTCCAAAGCAATTGAGTCCAATTTGCGTCCCAAATCTTCCGTGATGACAGTCGCACCGGTGACGGCCGCGATGTCAGCCAACATTTCCTTGCGACGATCGCCAAAACCCGGAGCTTTGACCGCCAAAGCCGAAAAAGTCCCGCGCAGTTTGTTAACGATAAGCGTGGTCAAAGCCTCTCCCTCGATATCCTCGCAGATAATCACAATTTCTTTCTTGCCGGTCTGCACGATTTTTTCGAGAATCGGCAGCAAATCGTGGATGGCGCTGATTTTTTTATCAGTAATCAAAACATACGGGTCGGTATACTCGGCCACCATGCGATCAGAGTTAGTGATGAAGTAAGGCGAGGCATAACCCTTGTCAACGCGCATGCCCAACACTACTTCCTTATCAATGCCAAAGGTTTGCGATTCTTCGACGGTGATCACACCATCCTTGCCCATCTGTTGCATGACCTCAGCGATAATTTTGCCGATCTCGGGATCATTGGCCGAGATGGTCGCGACATTTTCGATTTCCTGGTCCTTGACCGGCTTGGCGATCTTTTCGCGGATTTCCTTAACGATGGCTTCCGTACCTTTATCAATGCCGCGTTTAACCTCAAGCGGATTGGCCCCGGCCGTAATATGCTTTATGCCTTCGGCAATCATGGCTTGCGCCAACACCGTGGCAGTCGTTGTCCCATCACCGGCCACATCACTTGTCTTGGAAGCGGCCTCTTTGACGAGCTCCGCGCCAATATTCTCGAATTTATCTTCGAGTTCAATCTCCTTGGCCACCGTCACGCCGTCTTTAGTCATGGTCGGAGCGCCATAACCCTTGTCCAAAACTACGTTGCGACCGCGCGGTCCCAAAGTGACTTTGACCGCGTTAGCCAGCTGATCCACGCCGCGCTTCAACGCCTGGCGGGCCACATCATTATAAAGCAGTTGTTTTGACATAGTTCAGATTAATTACGAATTACGAATGCCAAATTACGAATGCTGGAATCCCTTCGGGATAAATCAGAATATTTACGAAGTAAATACATTAATTTGGCATTTGTAATTTGGCATTTGGCATTATTCAAGGACGGCGAGCACGTCGTACTCGGAGATGACTAAGTATTCC
This sequence comes from Patescibacteria group bacterium, assembly GCA_041661105.1. Taxonomy (GTDB): domain Bacteria; phylum Patescibacteriota; class Patescibacteriia; order 2-12-FULL-60-25; family 2-12-FULL-60-25; genus MWCR01. The sequence goes on along the minus strand of JBAZVB010000005.1, from coordinate 64,039 downwards.
TGATCTTCGACCTTAACTTCGTCCGGCGCGTATTTCTTAAAAAGAATTTTCTCACCGACTTTGACATCCATCGCGGAGCGCTTACCGTCTTCCAATAACTTGCCCGGACCAACAGCGATCACTTCGCCTTGCTCCGGACGCTCCTTATCAGCAGTGTCAGGCAAAATAATTCCTGACTTGGTCACTTCCTCTTTGGGAAGAGCTTTGACGATCAGCCGATCGTTCAAGGGTCGCAAATTCATAAAAATATAATTGGGTTATTTAGCTAAGTTTTTAACTTCCATTAGCAGTCTTGAGTTGAGTCTGCTAAGGGTAGGAACATCTTATAGTTGGTCAGGCGAAGCGTCAAGATTATCAATATATGCAACAAGAGCTCAAGCCGGCGAGGGGTGCCAACTTGAGCTCTGAGAGACGGGGCGCTGACGAAGCAGAGATGCGGCGCTACCTGCCGAGGACTGACATGCACTTGCCCAACACGCCCTTGTCCTTGCGCTCGGGCTGTTTCGGCTCCTGCTTCGTGAGGGCCGGCACATCCGAGAACTGGAAGATCAGCGTGACGTCGTCGAGGGAAACCTTGCCTCGATCTGACTCGGGGCGCAATACCATGGTCGTGCTACCCTTGAGTTCCTGCACTCCTCCGGACACGGCTACGCGGGCAGTCATACCCTCGCCGAGCCGCATCTGGCACCTCTCCCCGCTCTCGTAGTAGAAAAGCAGCAGGGAAAGGGGCGCGTGCGGACTGTCGGCGATCTGGATGTCGTTCCCCGGCAAGGTGCCGATTGTCACGGCTTTGCCGGGAAGGAACTTGAGCTCCTCGACAACCCTTCCCCCGACGATGACTCCCATCCGAAAATGCTTGTAGGTCGGAGTGATAACAGGCCTGGCTGCGATCTGTTTCTGAGAAACGTTCATCATAAACCTCCTTGAGGAGCATCCCCTCGGCACGACACCACGCCGTGCTTTAGAGAATGAAGCAATATAGCATAAAATGGCGGTTTTGTCAACCGCCAAATGGACCCCAAAATTGGAATAAAAAAAGCCGCCAGAAGGCGATCAGAAGAGGGTAAAACTGAGCTTGGGACCGATCGTGAAGCACCACGGCCCGGGCTCGCCGGACACGACCTTGCCCATGCCAATGCCGGTGCCAAGCGTGGTTTCCTTATTGATGACAATCCCGAAGACAAAACCGAGCCCCATAGCCAAGCTGTCTTGCTTGTCCTTTTGGACAGGATTGTATCGAGCCGACCCGTTCAGGTTGAGGTAGAACTTGTCGCTCATGAACCAGACAGGGCCAAAGACGACTTGGGGCGAAGGATTGGCTTGGGAAAACGGCGTTGCGATCCCACCCTCAGTCGCCCAGCCCCATTCTCCCCACTTATGGGCAAGCGCCAAACCCATGGTCATGGAGGGTGCCAAGGGATGCGTCTCGTGACCTTGATACGAGAAACCCTCGACCGGCATCAGGGCGTACTTGAGCTTGGTCTGGGCAGCGACCTTGCTTGTGATGGAAAGGGCGCAGAAAACGTATAACAGACAGAGCACTGCTACGACGAGTCGTTTCATGGCTCACCTCTTGGCAAAATGTTAACTGCAGTGGCCAAATTTAAACACGTTCAGGTTCGTCAGTCAATAGTTTAGGGCTGGCAAAATCAAAGATAAAAAAGATGATAATCACTGATAAAACCTGCCCGCTCCAAAGTGACCATGGGTAATGGTCAAGACTAGAAACTAGAAAGTAGAAACTGGAAAGAGTTATTATGAGAATTTTGTTGTGAGCATCTAAAGATTTCCATCTTTTTAATAGCCAGAGAAAAAAGTATATTCCAAAACCAAGGATGACCATCGCTCCCGCAATTCCAAAATTAACGAGGATTAAAAGCCAAACCATGTGCGGTGGTTCGAGTGGCGCAGTGGAGTTCTGAATCCCTCTGAGCCTAACAAGAGCCGGGAGCTCGGTATTGGGGCTTGTTCCAAAAAATAGCTTAGACTTAAAAACATCCACGCCGTCTTTAAGACTTTGAACTCTGGATGTAATAGACTTTTGTTCAAGACGTGAAGTTTGTACGTCAGCACGCGTCAAAACGAGATCACGATTGATGACGGCTAGTGCAGTAAAGAGGATAAGAGGGATGGCGAGAGAGAGTAGCCATCGCTTGGCTCGCTTCGCAGATCCTTCACCTGCGTTCAGGATGACGAACAGGGTCAAGCCGGCGGCAAGGGCTAGCCAGGCACTGCGGGAAAAAGAGTAGAAAAGCGCGAGAGTGAAAAGGCCCTCTAGTAACCATACCATCGCCGCGCCCTGCACCATGCGGTGCATGGCCGCGCCCTCTATCCCCCTCCCCTTTCTCCCACCAAGCAGGAGAAAGGGGCTGGAAAAAAAGGTGAGGGCAACTAAAAGTCCGACAGCCATCCAACCGCCGAGGATGTTGGGATGAGGAAAACCGCCGTAAGCGCGCAGGAAGCGTCCGCCGACAGTCTGCACGACAGAGACGCCCAGGTCTGCCGGGTTTTGCGAAGCCATGCCAAGCCACGAACTGCCGATGACCGTCTGAGTGGCGAATTGCCAGACGGCGAGGAGAGCATGAGGGACCAAAGACATGACAAACCAAAAAGCAATTTTACGGACAGGAATATCCGTGCGGATCAATGTGATAAAAAACGTGACTAAAAGCATGACTTGCACCCACCACTGAATAGCCGCCGTGTTTGGAGATGGCATGGCCAGGACAGAGCAGACACCCAAGGCCGCCACCAACCAAAAAATATTACGTCGAAACTTGAGGGGTAAGTCTTTTTTAGTCTGGAAAAATCCCAAAACAATCGCCAGCAACAAAGGCAACCACGAAATATATAATGATATTCTCCCCTGCTCCCATGGCCATCCTGCAATTTGCGCGTCTAAAAACCAACGAGTCTGCCAGGGCAAGGCCAGGATGGCTAAACGCCAAACGATTTCATATAACCCCCTTTTACTCCCCCTTCGAAAGGGGGAGACGTTTATGGGTTCACTCCGAATTGCTTGCATATTTCATAATATTTTTGCCGATACTCAGACCGTCTGTCCTCGACATGGAACTTGAGCATCTGATCACTGACGACAACTCTCGTGCCCTGATTAGCGGCTTCTTTTATAACAGCCGGAAACTGCCTTTGTTGCAAAATTTTCAACTTCTTCTCCAACCAAGATTCGACGATTGGTTTATATTTGCCTTTGCTTTTCGGCAAATCATCACCGTCTAAGGCCATCCATTTTTTAGCCAAAGGATGTCTTTGCCTGATTTTTAGATTTTGTTCCCATAACTCTTTGAGCACTCCATCATCCGTCAAAGGCAGAAGCGATAAAAACCAATAACGGAAATATGGATCATCCTCCGATAGCATGGAGTTTGAAAGGTTCAATGCGTCATCCGTGACAAAAAATGAAAGGCAGATAGGATCTGTCGTCTGTCGTCTGTCATCTGTCGTAAGTCTTGAGGGGCGGGTGCCTAAAAGCTTGAAAGGCAGAGTTGCAAAAAATCTTGTGCGCCAGATTGATCCGGCTTTGGCGATGATAAAAAAATCCAAATCCCCTTCGTCTCTGGCTTGGCCCAGGGCCGTGGTATTGCACAGACAGACGGCGCGCACCCACGGCAGGCGACTTAAATATGAAACGACCCGACGCGCGTGTCGCAATTTACGCGGGAAATAGAATTCCTTTTCACGACCCCTGTCAATCTGTTCAACAAAAGATTTTAATACGATATGTCCCCGACTTTCGCAGACGATACCCTCGGCGATTAAACGATCCAATTCGTACATGGCAGCCGAGGTGTTTATGGAGTTAGACGCAAAATTTTGCGTCTCTACGCCGATGGATCCCATATCCAAAAATATGGCTAATTGCAAACGCGTGGGGGCATAGCCCCAAGCCGCCTGGAAAGCCAGTGTCCTGATAACAGCGCCTCGCACGTGGTCCATAGCGCTTGACGATTATGGGTTACTGCCGTTCGCTCATTTGCACCGAAGGCGCGGCCACGTCGTTCGCGAACGAACGTGGCGTGCCTGAAGCCGCGACCGCGATATTGACCGCCGCCGATCCCCTAACAAACGCATCCGCCACAATGATTTCGTCCTCCAACCAATCCACTACTTGATTCCAGGCAATCACGAAGGAGTTATCCGATAAGACCGAGAGAACCCGATTTGATGTCACTAAAAAATTAACTATCCTGCCCGTAGATGGATCCACCTCGATAGCTACAACCGTGCCGAGCATTGTGCCGGATTTGGTGCGCGCCATGAGGCGGGACTTTGGGGAGAATCTGAACATACAATCTTCAACATGCAACATTCAATGTTGAATGCTCAATGTTAAATGTTATTTAATTTGGGCTTCGGCAGGCGGCGGCAACGGTTTGCGCATCAACCAATACTGTTGCGCCACAGTCAAAATGCTCATGACAAACCAGTAGAGCGTCAGACCGCCTGGCAGTTTGATGCCGATAATCAATGTCATGATAGGCATCACGTACATCATTTGTTTGTTGACCATGGCAGCCATGTCTTCGTCTTTAGCAACTTTTTGACCACCCACCTCAGGCGGCGGTGGTTTAATGGCGCCAGGCTGTTGCCTAAGCATCATCCAGGACTGCCAAAACTGTACGGCCGCGGCCAGAATGGCCAAAATGTAATTCGGTTGAGTCAAATCAGCCAGACCAAACAACATGGCGTGAACAGTTCCCGGATTCGGCACGAAAGCATAAAGCATGGTTAGCGACTGGGACTTCAAACCGACAGACAAGGCTTGATACAATGCGATAAAAACCGGCAGTTGAATAACCAAAGGCAGGCAGGAAGCGGCCGGGTTAACTTTTTCTTTACGATATAATTCCATCAATTCTTTGGCCTGTCCCTCTTTATCATTTTTTAAACGCTGTCTAACCTCGGCAATTTTGGGTTGCAGAGATTGCAAAGCACGTTGCTGCTTAATCTGGGAAACAGTAAACGGATACAGAATCAATTTAATGATGACCGTGAGGAGTATGATGGCCACGCCCAAGTCGCCACCTGGGATCACTCCATAAAGCCAGATGAGAAGGTTTAGGATCGGACGAAAAAGTATTTCGTTATAAAGCCACATCATAAATAATTTTTAACATTCAATATTTAACATTCAATTTATGATTTCTTTTTGTCATCCTCGGGCGAATTCGATGAGACCCGGGGATCCATCGGATTTTCTGTTCCTTCCTGGATTCCCACTTCCGCAGGCATGACAGAAGGAGTTTCAGCTTCTTTGGCGAGTTCACCGACATCTGAATCAGCCACCACTTCTCCCAGCTCAGTATTCATAATGGTTATCTTCCAATTGGTCAGCTTGGCGGCCAAACGCACGTTCTGCCCGCCCTTGCCAATTGCCAAAGAAAGTTGGTCCGGAGAAACATGGATGACCGCCAAATGCTCGGCCTCCTTCAGATCCACGTTCAAAACCTTGGCCGGACTCAAAGCGGCCGCTATATATTCTGATTCATTCTCGCTCCAGAGCACGACATCAACCTTTTCACCGCCCAATTCGCGGATGATGGTCTGGATGCGCGTTCCACGTTGGCCGATGCAGGAGCCGATCGGATCAATCATGTCATCGGTCGTGGCCACGGCGACTTTGGTGCGGCTACCCGCCTCGCGGGCGATATCCTTAATTTCCACCACGCCGTTAGCCACTTCTGGAATCTCTTGGGCAAACAAGGCAGCCACCAAACCAGGGCTCGAACGCGAAAGACGAATTTCCGGACCCTTGCTGGTCATCAAAACTTCACGCAGGATGGCTTTAATGCGCGTGCCAGGGAAGCAACGCTCATTCTCTATCTGATCTTCAGGCAAGATGACGCCCGTCGCGCGGCCAAGGTCTATTAAAACTACCCGGCCCTCGCGGCGCTGGACTGTGACATTCATCAACTCGCCTTCACGTTCCTTAAAATCTTGATAAATGACGTTGCGTTCCGCTTCGCGCAATTTTTGCATGATAACCTGTTTGGCCGTTTGCGCGGCCATGCGTCCAAAAGCCGCCGGGATGGCCAGCTCGACCCGAATCTCATCCCCGACCTGCGCATCCGGCTTGAGGTCGCGGGCATCCGACAACATGATCATGGTCTTGGGGTTGAAGGCGAATTCATCTTCAGTCGCCTCCCCTTCCTTTTCCTTAACATCTTTGACGGTCGGGGTTCTGGCCGAATCAGTCAGACCAGGCCTATCCTTTTTACCGCCATGAGCCGCTTCAAATCTTTCAAAATAATCATCCGACAACTCCATATCAGGCGCGACCTCTTTAACATCAAAAATGCGCATGCCGGCCGTGGCACCGTCATACTGTTCGGGATCAAATTCGCATTTGATATTTTGGTTCTTATTGCCAAAATCTTTACGGTAAGCCGCGGCCAAAGCCGCCTCCACCGCCTCGAGAACCGCCGCCTCGCTCAAAAGCTTTTCGTCGCAAATCGCCTTAATGGCTTGGGATATTTGTGATGCCATAAATTTAACATTCAATTTTTAACATTCAACATTCAATTGAGGAATTAATTATTTTAATTTATTGACCATAGTTTGCCTAATTTTACCGAGAATTCTACAAATCTCATCCGCCTGACCAAAGAATATATTCGCTGTTTCTTCATCGATATACTTTGAATCACGAAGTATCCTGAGCCAAAATATCGTTTCTCGTGCTTCCTTGTAAGCAATAAGGCTTTTTGATAGGAAATCCTTATCCGATTGACTGCCTATCATCTCCGCGACATTAGCTCCTACAGACGTCCCGCTCCTCAATATCTGCCTCGCAAGTACCAATTCGACTTTATTTGCGCTCAGTTGACGGAACAATTTTACTATATTCAAGGCAAAATCATAACTTTTTTCTTGAATAATATTGCCCGACATACAATTATTATATGTTGAATGTTAAATGTTGTATGTTGATAATGGGGTAAAAGAAGACCCGTTCATCCAGAACGAGTCAACAAAATCATAGTAATGCAAATCTCACAACCTGTCAAACTATTGAATTATTATGGCTTTTTACCTGCGTTTATCAGATTCAAAGCTTTCAGAGCCTGTGGACCGGCCTGTAACTCAACTGAACCCTGATAAACAATCCACGGCCGACGCTGTAAATAGGGATCATCTTTGGACATGAGAGTATTAAGGACCTTCAAAGGCTCTTGATCTGAACATTCTTGCGCATTGTTACCTATCGCTGATTGTCTAGAAGAAATAACCTTACTGGTTGCCGGGTCGGACATGACTTCTGAATTAATCTTAGTTTGAGAACCATCATAACAACCGCCATTGGGATGACGGACGACTCTATCATTGGTTTTACCATCGTTCGGGTTTGAACAATCGCCCGTACACCAACCCCAGTTATCAAAAACCATGAGACGCGGCGTAAAGCGGCAATGATTCAGCGCTTCGTTGAAACAACCGCCCTGAGGAGCCAGGCCTTTAATACAAGTCTCGCCTGCCTTACAATAATCACAGGTCAGATTCGGTTCATTGGCGCACTTCGAGTCAGAAGGGGCGTTATTAATACCGATAGTACAACTTTCTTTAGGAATGTCGCTCAGGTTATCGCATTTATAGACGTGGCCAAATTCAAGGTAGCCCTGACGGCAGGCGTCCGGACTGTTGCCAAAGAGAATGCGGAATTCGCAGGTATCACCTTTAGTTTTCTGATCACAATCCGAGTCTTGGCGACAGGAAGTATAGGCTTGTTTCTTACAATAACCCGTCTGGCGGCAAGCTCCGGATCCCGGAGGACAATCCGCCTCGCTCGAGCAAGCTAATCCCGGTATCAATTCGCACTCGCGATCGGTATTGCAAACCGGTTTCTGGTTCTTCATCTGGGCGTAATCAATCCGGTTGATTGTCCCATCGCCCCAGTCAATCACAATCTTCTTAATCGGACCCTGGTTATGCGCCGTCCAAGCGTAGAACCGCATGGTCACCAAGCTTTCACCACCACCCGTAAAGAGCAGGCCTTGAGGTAAATTGTTGAGCGTGAAAGCATTCATGGCCGCCACCGGCACAGCATTGGCCGACGATTGGCTCTTAGTCATGTCCGGCGCGGCGACCAGGGGTGGGATAGGTTTATAAGAAGCAGTCAGCTGTTTATCGTCTTTAAGAATATGGCCTTTTTTCAGATCACATCCATTGGCTCCACAACCAGTTAAGAAATGATACGTATCCAAACCTGTTGTAACATCCGTAGCCGAAGGCGCAACCGGGCTGTCTTCGGCATTTAAATACGAATCAACGGAACTGGAATCGTGCAGATTATAAGTCGTCAAACATTGGTCGCGGCCGTCAGCACAAACGTCGCCCCGAGGCACGTATCCCGGAAGATGAGTACAAAGGTTGTCATCCAGATTCGGATCAGGGCTGCCGGGGGTACCGGATTTGGCTTGGCACTCGGGCGTTGGCTTCCCATTATCTTGGCTAACCGGCTTACAATAGGCAGAGGGGTCAAGAGAATAAGAAGTGTTTGGGTCGTGCACTAAGTTGCCTTGGCTGTCCTCAGCAAAAGGATTTTCGTAAGACTTTAAATTCGAGTTACAATCCAAAATACTAGACATAGCCTGGCCGTCAAACTCACCTCCGTCACAACGACAAGTGGTTCGGCTTATTTTCCCGACATTTCCCATCGGAGCCGGCATGAGCATATCTTCACCGAATTTTCCCTTCGGATCAGGAACTATCCTGGCGGCTGTATAGGCATCGGGATAATTCTCAATATTTTCCAGGTCGCTCAAAGTCTGACTTGAATAACCATTACTTCCGTTGCTGCCATCCGGCACGCCATCCAACTTGTCTGACTGAACTTGATCGGGTCTGTTGTAATATCCATTTGTATCATGCCAAGCGCTGGTAAACGCTCCGCCGCCGATATCTACCCGGTCCATATACCAAGTTACATAATCAGAGTTGTTATCGCCGCCCGCCGGCCAGGTAAAGGCCGGCTTACCGGCAAGGTTAAACCTGCTCGAAGCATCCTTATCTTGCAATGCAGAGTCGACACCGCGAGCTGCCAGTTGTTTAGAGTCGAAATCCGTACCGTTTTTAGGCGGTTCGCAATGACCTGAAATAAAAACCGGTTTAAGAGGCGCTTCCGTTGACGCCGCCTTATCATCTAAAGGCATAGCCGCTGGAATCGCGCCTGGATAAAGCTGAAGCCTGGGATCGTTTACGTCTATCAATGTTCCCCAACCAGTCTTGTCAAAATATTTTACCTGCATGTCCTTTTTGTACTGTTCCTCATATTTTATTGCCACTTTATCATAAACATCTTTGGCGGCATCATACTCTTTTTGTTGTTGAATATTATCCGGGCAACTCAATGTATTATCACATCCATTAATGACGGCCGACAAGATGATTCCATTCTGAGTAGCTAATGCCGCTTGTTTGTCGGTTTTTACCTGCAAGGCCGTTAAATAATTCTCAAAAGCATTTTTAAGATCAACGGAATAGCCGAAACCGCTCCAAATCTTCATATACTGGAACCAGGTGACCGCGCCGTTGTAGAGTATCTTTGCAGGGCTTACGTCATACAGATCATAACTTTGATCCAACAAAGGAAACAAACTTGTGAAATAAACATCATCTACTTTCCAGGGAAAGATATCATTCACCAAAGTACTTTTGCCTAAATCTTGGAGCCTGTGATCAAAGCCGTTAGTCCATAAAAGCCCGAAACGGGAGTACGTATCGATAAAACTCCCAGCCAATTTAGAAGTAATGTTGAAGATGCCCGGCAGTTGAGTACCGGCGTTTATGTAAGGCATGTATGATTCTGCGGTCTGATGGGTCGCGCCGCAACCATCACCGGTTGTAATATTACGAATTTGAAAGCGCCAGTTGTATTGATAATACAAGCCTTTCAAAAAGTAAGCCGTAACATAAGACGCTTGGAAACTGCTCCCCTGGCAACAAACATTATTATCCTTGGAAAAATCCCCGTTCTGTTCACAATAACTTCCTGTTTTATTGGTAGAATAACCAAGAGAGCGGATCATTTCCCATAAAGGATTAACCACAAACGGAGCCAAACTGACGGTCCTCACGGGTTTTGAGGTCGGTGTGGCAACGCTCTTTTTTATAATATCCTCAAAATGGGCGGCATAGCCGTTAGGCACCAGAATCGCCCCGGCATTACAAATATTTTGACATTTTTGCAATTCCCCGACTAAACCCTGTACCAATACCTCGCCTCTACTTTTCCTAGTATCAGTTGATGGGTCACTTATATCCCCTATGGCCTTAAATAATCCGAAACCCGGAACTACTGCAACCCAAGCAGCATCTTTAAGTATCTGCCCCATCACACCCGAAGCCTTGGACCATCCTGATTGACCATTTTTCATATCAACATAACCTATAGGCACACCCTTCGAGTCTTCCTCTTTGTATCTGTCATACAATTCTTGATATATGGCAGAGCATATCTGGGCCACGGGCTTCAAAATACACTCATTGTTGTTTGAGAGCGTTGTCAAAACAGCCGGCTCAGAATATTTGGGTGGCACGCGGTACTCATCTTTGATCGGATCGCCCGGTATCAAATCCGTCTTGTCAAACAAGGGCCTGGGCAGATTGACTGTTGTGGGCTCAGGATCTCTTGCATTGGGAGGAATCGTGTCATCCAGATATAACAATGGGAAATCATTGCTCAAATTGTCATAATCATAACCGATGATGCCATCCGTTCTGGTTTCCTCATGATGGGCCCCCCAGTATTCGAAATTGCTAAACGTACAATCGGTATTGGTGCTACAACGGGCTTTTTTATTGAAGCCTACGCAGTAACCAGTGTCTTTGCCGTTAGCGTCTTTCGGCATTTTTTTGAAATACTGGTCATTCTGCGAGCTGCCCCATCCCGTAGGATCATTCAGCGAACAATAACCGCAGGCGGGCGGTGACAAACCCTCTTGATCTTGGGCCGGCTTATCCGGATTGCCCGGCACCCAATATGGATACTTAGGAACATTTTGGGTTCCGCAAGGATCTATCCGCTTAGGACAAGATAGGGTGACATAAGGATAAAATGATCCATTGACCGGTTGCTGACCATTCTTGATCAGGTTTGTCTCCAAGTCACTGGCCAAAGCCCCGGGCGCCAGACAACGATGTCCTGCATTGACCGCGTCGGCACTGCACTTATAATCAATCAATTGCCCGAGCCTGTTCATGGGCCAGGTACCCAGGGCTACATTTACGGGCAGGACTTTATCTGTCACGCCTTTACTGACCCAAAGATCCAAAGCTGTTTTAACCGGCGATATAAGCCCCCAACTCGAATCAATGCCATTAAATTTGGGATGGACACTGCCAAAGGACGCCTTAAAAGCATCTCTCATTTCATGTGAGTTAACTGCACCGGTCAATTCCGCGTTCAATTCAGCCAAAATGCCTACCACGCTGGATTTATCACTTTGGCCCTGCTGGCAAAGACTGCTTTCTATATTGACGCAGTTCGGCGGAGAACCGTCGATATGATACACACAGTCGTAGCGCAAGGAGAGTTGCAAGGCGCCATATAACAGCATGGACGCATCGTACCAATTGGACGATAGGATAGTTGTCATGTTGACTGCTTCCAAAGTCGGCAAGGCGTAAAAATTATTATTCGGGCACAAAAATGGCTTAAAGTTGATCGTGAAATTTTTCTGGGAAGGATCATAATCCTTACTATTAAGCTTGTAGGAGAGAAAATTCTGATGATGTGAGTTGGCCGGTTCGCAACCTGGATTAGCTAAAATGCAGGATGAGTTCGGTTTTCCGGCGTTTAGTTCGTTGCAGTCAAAAGTAGTTACGTGACTGTCCTGGTTTAGATTGGCGTAAACCGCCGCGTTATGACAGGTCGGATCAGAATTCCTGGTTGGCGTACTCCAAGTCAAGCCGCAAGACAAACCTCGGTTAACGCCTGACAGGGCGTTACAACGCCAATCCTGGTTGATTAAATTCAGATCAAGCTCATCGGAACAAGTCGCGTAGTCACCGCAATCCACCAATCCTTGATAAGAGTTGGCATTCACAGAGCATTTGTTGGCCATCTTATCGCCCTTAATGCATGCCCAATCGCCGGCATTAACCGTAAAGGGAGACCAACGATAGATCTTATAAATTCTGGCAAACAAATTAGAGAGCGGCATCCATGAGTTTTGTTGGTCGTTAAAAATACTTTGCGCGCCAACGCCTGAATCTACAAAGGTCGGGGCTTTCAGATAATCGCCCGAAAGCGGAACGGAGGCTCCCATCAACATCGGGTCTCCGTCGATATTGCCCGTAGCCAAAGCCGAACCGAACGGTTCGTTGGGCGTAACATATTGAATGCCCAAAACCGGCAGAATAAACCTGCCCTGCGCCCAAACCCGATCGGCAAAAGCCGCGCTTTCCCTGGTATAAGGCGCTATGACTTGAGCTACTTCTTTGCATACATCGGCCTTGACCACATCCAACCGTAAATACATCAAACCCGGATCGTTCAGCACTTGATTAGGCATGCAGGTCGTGACCCAAAATCCTATAAATTGCCACGGCCCTGAAAGCTTATCAAACCTCGCCTCATCCGGTTCCAGTGAGTTCTCAGCCGAATTTACATTTTGAAATATGGCTCTTATGGCAAAATAAGGTTTACCAGCCCTGCATTGCTGGCCGTACCAAATACGGAAAACCGTATCCCACTTGAAACTCTCAGGAGCGTTTTTATAACCGCCGCCATCAATCCAATTGAACTCATTCTGACTTTGATCGTTGAAGCCCGCTTGCCAATATTTAAAGTAACAGGCACCCCCCGTACTGCCTAAACAACCCAACTTATAAGGCGTGCCCTGCGGATCGCTTAATAATTTTTCCGAGCCTCTATCTAAAATTAACGGTAAAGATTGTTGGGCTTGCTGGGTTATTTGATTGGAAGTATTTTGAACCTGCTGTAAAAAGTCAGTACAAGAGAAAGCCGTCTGCTTGTCTTGATTAACGGCGGGATAGTCCAAACCGAACCACTTGGGATTCCACTTACAAGCCGAACCAATAGCATCGGCCTGTAAACCAAACCTGAAAAGTCCAAAATGATAATCAAAATATTTAGCGTCCGGCTTTGAAGCGTCTTGTTGCAGACCTTCAAAACTGGGACGATAAGGAATGAAATACTCCAAATAAGAACGGCTGAAGCCTCCTCCTGTTTGAATCCAAAGGCCTTCCTGATTATTAGCGTCTTGGCATCGGCTGTTCTTGGCCAAACGATTTTCGGCCGTGTCGCAAGAAACGCTTAAATTCTGATCAGTCGGCTTCAAACCTTCGCAAAGGGACGCGCGACGACAGGCGTATTGCATGTTCTTAGTCTCATTGCCGACAATGCGTTGCGAGGGCTGGGTACTACAAACACCACCGGTGCCACAATCAGCATCTTGGGTACAATCCTGCTGATCACCCTTAGTGCCTCCTTTGCACTTATGGGCGCCCATCACATCCAAACTCCCGCTGTTTTGATAAAGGTTGGTCGAACCGTCGAGATAGACGTTTTGATAATTATTTATTGTTTTGTTGTTCCACCACACATCGGGTCGAGAGTAAGCGAACTGTTGTTGGTTGCCGGGCGTTATAAAATCCGTACTAGCCCAATGTTTTACGTATCCGGCTTCATAAGCCGAGATAACATTCGGCGTAATCAACTTCTGAACATTCGCGCCGCTGGCGCAGTAATATTCTCCCATGCCTTGCGGCGGTTGATAACCAGCCGTCGGGGAACGATGCGTCACATCGTATTGCCCACCCAAGACGGCCATGGGGCTCCACGTGAGACACGGCGCCGTAGCTTGAGAAGCGGCGCTGATCCTGGTTAAATCCCGCTCAAGGCAATACCCATATTTTCCAAAAACCGAAACCACATCCTGGATCGGCATGCAGGCGCCGCCCTTGCACGTGTCTTTCACGGTTGAATTGGCAATGACTTTATTTTGCGCGCCCACCGCCACATAGCCTCCCGGCACGCAGGATTGACCATCCAAATCTCCGCCCATGCAGACGCCGACCGCCGGAGCCGCGCCATCCAAGGCATAATATTTGATACCGCCCGTGTAACGCACTTTACGGTAGGAACATGAGCAGTCTTCCTTATAGACGCAGGCCGAAGCACGCTCAAAACCTTCGACCATCTTTTTGGGAGTCGGTGGATTAACGGCCGTGTTCCACTCTGCCACATAAGAGTTGGGTAAAGGCGAGGTTTCCTCGGGATAAATCTGGCACTCCGGCATGGGCATGGCGCCTTGCAACATGTTATTGCTCGAATCCGTATTGCCTGACTCGAAAGATTGATAGAGCTGTGCCACGTCACGCGACGTATCCTCAGATGTTTGACCAGCCACCAGCATTAAAGACGTGGCATCGCCGATGGGCAAGATGCATTTATCATCCATCCTATAACCGACGCGTTTAGTTCTAATATCTTGACACAAAGTAATGCCTGAGACTTTAAAATTCGCATCCTTATAATTTAAGGAAATATTGATATTGTCCGTGGGCACTTCCGCCACCGCCCTCTGGTCGTAGCGATAACGATCGGCCAATTTAGTGCCGTTCAGCAAGTCGTAACCTACGGCCCGGGATTTGATGTCGCTGACCAGGTAATGATCAGGCGCGACCAAACCGGAATAATCCATCTTGCCAAAACCAACCTGACGGCCGCTATAACTTTGGGCGTTGATAAACTGACCAAAATTCAATAGATCCTCGCTATTACGATCCGTAAACTTGGCACAATATATATCATCATTGCGCGAACCGTTTTGTTCACAGATATTCATCTCCGTGCACTGAGTCACAAACTTATTCTGGGTCGCGTCGTAAACGGTTTCGCCGGTCCGGCAGCCCATCCAACGGGAACATTCCCGATCCATTTTAACTTTAAGCACAATGTTAGCATCGTTGCTACTGTCCGGACACTTGCCTTCGATATAACCCACTGTGACCATCGCCCCTAACTTTGATCTAACCTTAACATCCGTGTTGCAATCAGTATCCAACGTACAAATTTTAGCTTCGAGCTTGCTGTCTTTTAGGGACTTAGTCCAATTTTTGTGAAACTGCGTTTCATCTCCACTTTCACCTACACTGTCTCCGGGCGGAACAACGATATTGGTATTGTAACGAGGCTCAAAATCCTTACACTTTCTGGCATTGACGCAATACTTGTTTTCCGGGTCTTTATCGCAATCCAGCGGCGTCTGGGCCGTACCTTGGGCGTCCATGACTTTGGCATAAGTCGCCTGACTGCTCGCCTCCAGCGTGCCAACTCCCTTATCTTGGAAAAGAATGCAGCCCGACAGCGGGTCAGCCGTCCCCCCGCAGGAAGATTTATCAAGCTTGGGCCCGTTGATGACGTAATATGATTTGCCGTTCGCATGCGTGGGATCGGAAGAATCATTCGGATCGACTAATTCGGTGCACTCGCTTTGTTCCACCGGACATTTACCTCCCCAACCGGCATAATCAATTTCTCCGGTATACTGAAGAAGATAAGTATTGCCTGATGACAGATAAGAGCCATAGCAAGGAATCTCCGTCCCGTCGCGGAACCAACCGGAATATTCCCCATCAGATGGGATGCCATACGTATCATTCTTTTTGAGTTTCTTAGCCTGGCCCCAGACACAGGTTTGGTTGCCAGGATCGCGGAAGAACTCGGTAATATTGCCACTCTGGAACTGGTCGCAGAAAAGCTCATCTTTACGGCAAGCCAAATTAAGATCGCCGTTATCCTTAAGATAATTGTTCCAATTGTCTTTCAAGAGAACGGTTTCAAAGCCATAAACCTGCTTCTGATTTTTATAAATGGCGTCTTTGGTCCCGACCATGGAAGTCGTGCTAGCCAGTTGCAGTCTATCTTGTTGGAAGACGGGTTTGCCGTAAGCGCGGCAAGAGGCCTGGCTCGCATCGCAACGTCCGCGCGCATCGTCTATGGCGTAGTAATAACGGTAAGCCCGGCTGGTCGCCGACCAATCGCCGTAAAACTGCTCTTCATACATTTTAGCGGCTCCGTGTTTGGGATAACTGGCTTGGTTAAAATCCTGCGGCAGGGCCGTGCCTTTGATGGTCTTGGTTTCCGAATAAGCTTGTGCTTTGTCGTTGGAATCAACGAAAGCGCTGCAGCCGATGGCCGTGTCGCGGCAAAGACGGTTAAAGTTGCGGACAAAGACGCTGTTGCTGTTCCTGTCGTTATATTCCCGACAACCAACCATGTACCTGGATTCTGGCACGCCTTCGGGAGTCGCATCGCAAGCCGCCGGTATAGCCCAATGGTTTTTGCGCACGAATTGCACGTCATTCAATTGATCAACGCTAAAGGTATCGATGTAAACGATATTGTCAGTCGTCGCTCCAGCTTTGCTAGGTACGATGATCTCAACAACGGTCGGATTTTGTTTGGCCATGAACGGACCGGCTTCAAATCTGGCCCAATTAATGTCCGGATAGAAATTCCCAACCTCAACCCCGTCCACCAAAATCCTCGAAGGCTGTCCGCCGGTTATGCCGGGAGTATTGGCCTTGGCCCAGAAAGAAACTCTGAGAAGCGAGCTAGTGCTGCTGAGGGCTAATTTTAAGGACGCGTCGATCTGGGCGTTGAACGGAGCCTGGAGCTTGAGCGAACGATCCCCCACTAAAACCGATTCATTGGAATATTGCAGGGTTGTATTGCTGCCTTGTTGTTTATCGAAAGCCACGGTCGTGCCAGTCGCAAAAGTATCGCGGTAAACATTGACCGAGTTGCGACCGGTCGGGCCAAGATAAGCGCGACAACCGCCGGTCACCTCAGAACAGACCTGGCTCTCCGCGGGCAGGGCATGATAAGTGCAGGACTTGGACGCGTCGTCGGGTGTTCCGCCGGTCTTAACGCAATCCGCTTCGGTTGAATCATCTTTACGATAATTAGTGCAGGCCGCGTCGGACGAAATCGTTTGGGAATAATATATATAGTAAACAGAACCGCCTACGTCATAAAACTGTCGGCAATCCGGATCAGAACCAAGCTTCCAAGCCACGTCGTTGCAACTGGCCGGATCTTTGATATAACCCAATGACCCGCCGCGCAGAACCAGTTTAGGCGGACTCGAGGCGGCTTTTGAGACGTCCGTCGTATCAGCCATGAGCGACCAGGTTTTGAGTTGATAGCCGGTAGTCTCTGAACCCTCCCACGTGTAATAAGTGGCCGAAAGATTATTCGGTTTCTCGCAAAGGCGGACATCTTTATAATAAGCGACTTTCTCGCCCGTGCTGGTAGACGCCTCCATGCTGGTAAACGGTTCGCAACCCACGTCCTCGAGAGTGCATTGCTCGGACAGACTGGGAATGAAATAGGCCGTAGTCTCATCCTGCGGATCGTCAAAGACCTTATGAGCCGGGTCTTTGACCAAATCAAAAGTCGAAGCCAACTTGCGGTATTCTCCATAACCGGCGCACACGGCCGGACAAAGATCTTTGGTGGAAAGAATGGCGGGCACTTCGGGCGCCGTGAAATCATTAACTTCTTTATAACCTTGGCAACCCACGTCAACTTGGCGGCAGACTCGGGCGAATCGCTTGCAACCGGGATGATCAACCGTGTCATCGCCGGTGCATTGATATTCATCCGGCGCGATCTTCAGATAAGTTTCCGCCAACCCGCTGGCTAGGCCGTCCATAAACGGCGTTACAACCTCTCCCTCTTCCAACTGAATGGCATCGTACAGCGTCTCATTAACGTAATTCTTTAACGCGACGCGCAAAGCCACCGCACCGGGCGGTGACACGAATTGGCAAACCTTGCGAGTCCATGAGGGTATAGGGTTACCGTCCTGGGCCATGATACTCAGATCAAAGTTGTTGGTATTAACCGCCTGACAATCGCCGTAAACCGTCGTGAGGTAATTAATCTTGTTGCCATCCTTATCCGCAAATCTGAGTTGCATGGTGACCGGGTTGCCCGTTTGTTGGTATTTAGTCGAATAGCTAAAGACGTAATTGCGGCCCTCAACCACCGGTATGTTTTGCGCGAGATTCACATCCGGGCCGATACCTGCCAGAGCAAAAGCGTTCGATCCCTCGGAGGCATCTGTGCTGACATTGGTATCGTTAATGACAAATGATCCGATTTCAGTTTTTTGCCAACCAGGGAAGCCGGTAACTTTATTATTACTATTTTTGGTCGTCTGCTCGAAAGAACCATTGTGTACAAGGTTTAAAGCTTGTTGCCCCTGATTCACGCGATAGACCTTGGTGCATCCTTCGGATGAACAGGATTGAATGCCTTTATCCAGGTAAACCCGGGGACCGCTCGTGACCGTGCCGACCCAAAGCCCATCCGGAGAAGCGGTGCTCGTGACATATCTGTTGGTCGCGTACCATTGGCAACCAATATTTTCCACCGAACACTTGCCTTTGTCCTCCGTATTTCTGAGCAACGATATTTGGCCTTTGGAAGATTGATAAGTGCGGCAACTGACGAACTGCGCATCGCATTCTTTGACATCAAACTTCCAAACCGGGCGCTCGGCTAAACAGTAACCGTAGCCGCCTATACACTCCCCGTTCTGATTGGACTTTAAACAACTTATCATGTCACCACATTCTTCGAGGCGTGTGCCGACCTCCGGAAGAATGGCATTGCCAAAACCTGTGGCGCGACACTGATATTTGGGTGCCGTCAAAATCCAATTAGGATCAATCAGATGGCACCAGGGATGATCCTTATCGATTTCACCCTTGTCATTACAACTATAGAATCCCTGAATAACCTCTTTTAAAGTAATGTATTTTCCGCTGTGTTTAATGTTGTAGGGCGAATTAGCCGCCATTTCCCAACCAATGGGAAGGATGCGAGCCAACCGCATCTTCTTTAGATTTCCCGCGCAGTAAGCCCGCTGGGCGCAGGTGGGATCAGTATTGTTTTTAAGATCGTTTTCCGGAATTAGTTCCCAAGCGGCATGCAAAGCCTGAGTCGATGGACTAAAAGTCGAGCCCTGGTTGCCTACGCCGGCCGCCCGCCCGACGGTCAGAGCGCCTTCGCGCGTCCCGACGTTAATCGCCACGCCCAAAGCCTGATCCATGGCGCAGTTAAACGTCTTGCGCGGCGTACTGCAGGTAGTCAGCTCAGCCATAATATCCTGATCCGCGGTCGAAGAAAAATTAGGAATCAAATAATCGCCGAGCGCTTTCGCAAACTCCTGCCTCTCATATAAATCTTGCGCCTCGCCGGTGGCATCGGCATTTTTTAAACTGTCAGCCGTAATGATGATCTGTTGCGGGGTGGGCGTGTTATCCAAACCTACGCCTGGTTTAGGATCCAGCCATTTGTGCATCAAACCAACAATCAGGGTATTAGAAAAAGTCTGCAGAGCCAACATGGGAATGTTCTGCATCCCCACCTGGAAATAAGCAGCCATAATATAATCTTTTTGATCTTTTTCGCTGGCTTGGGTCATGGTGATCGGATCCAAAGCCCGATAGCTGTTCTCTGCCAAGACGGTCGGTATTTGAATTTTGCCGCTCACAATATCCGTGATCGGTTTTAGTCCGTGATCTTCCTGACGGTTTAGTGCCAAACCAGCCCGCTGGTTAAGCATGTAATTAAAATAATCCGAGTTGGTCTGCACGCCGACGGACAGGTCACTGGCTCCATATTGAACCGACGGCCGATGCAATTGGAGGGCTTCGCCGGAACCGATCATGTCTCCAATGGCTCTAAAATTATCCGCCACTTTCTTGAGGTTGCAAGCTCCCGGCCCAATACGTCCCATCTCGCCTATACCCAGGGAGAGTTTCAAGGAATATGGATCCGGGGGAGAACAGAAACTAAACCTTGGACCCGGGATTATCCGGCCGGTTTTGGGATCAACGACCGCCGTCTGGCTCTGCGTCCAGTCTCCTACCACCACATCCAGGCGGTCAATAAATTTACTGCTGGAATCCTGGGTCGCGTTCTCCAACCAGGTCGAAACATTAGAGTTCCAAAAACGCGGTTCATTGCCAGGGTTACCCGTCAAAATATCCTGAGCGGCTTCGTAGGCGATCCGTTGGGCAATCATGGTACTGGCGTCGATCAAGCCCCCGTAAATGGCGGTCATGAAACGCATGCCCAACTGATTTTTTAAATATAGGGCTTTGCGATAATAAAAATCTTGGAGTTTTGCCCCCCTGGTCGCCACGCACTCCCGAAATTGAGTTAACAACTGGGCGTCGGTTTCTCTGACAATCATCGGTCCAGCAGG
The DNA here is from genome assembly GCA_041661105.1 of Patescibacteria group bacterium. Classification (GTDB taxonomy): domain Bacteria; phylum Patescibacteriota; class Patescibacteriia; order 2-12-FULL-60-25; family 2-12-FULL-60-25; genus MWCR01. Next base: position 43,769 of record JBAZVB010000005.1, on the reverse strand, counting down.
CATTTCTCCAGGTATGCCCAAAAATCTCATGTTAGATTCTAGGAGACAGGATTCCACATCAGCATCCAAGGGCGGCGTCAGCCCTGGATCCTGGACAACGCCCGTCATTTGGGCCGAAGCTTGATGAACCGGCGATAATAAAGCCATGCCCAAAGAAAACATCACCAGACAGACGATTAATTTATTTATTTTATTCAAACTTTCTTTGGACATAGCTAGGGCTGGGCTTTTTTGGTCGAACTGGACTGGCCCGCCAAGTTAGGATTGCTCTTGAGGAGCTCGGCTTTGGCATCATCAAAATATTTAAGCAGTTGCTCATCTGTGACTGCGTCCAAAGCTTCTTGCTTAACTTTACCTGTCTGCAACAAGGCTTGCCTAAGCATGGCCGGATCACGGGGTATCAGAGTATCCACGCTTAAATCCACGCCCGCTTGGCTGGCCGTATCTCTAAAATTCTGGCCCACCTGGTCGTTGCCCATCAAAAGCCCCCCCAACTGGTCAGTCATGTTTTGGTTGCTCGTATTCATTCCCGGGTAAGTAGTAGTCGGCAAATCAAAACTCATGGCACCGGTTACCTCGCACGGTTCTCCTAACTTACAAAGAGGATTTTCGCCCAAGGCTATTTTCACGTTATCCGGAACCTTGTCTCCGGCCGTACTCCAAAGGTAAGGCGAGGTGCGATAAACGTTCTCCTCATCCCAATCGGAAAGGCCGTCGCCGTCCGAATCAATCCTCTTAGCCAATTTCTCCTGCTCGGTTGCCGGATCTTTAAGCAAATCTTTATTTTTTTGGATCTCCTCCAAAGAAATCTTAAACGGGGAATAGATGCCATCCCGCACGCTCAAATATGAAAAAACCAAAGCCCCAACCGCGCATAAAACAAAAACGACGAAAAAAGCTTTTTGCCTTTTTTCCAGACGGTCCCAATGGGTTTTTATTTCCAATCTCAATCCCTTGGATTCCTCCTGCATACTGCCCCCTCATAATATCATGGCTGAGCATAAAAAAGAACCGAGAAAAACTCGGCTACTGGGGACAAAAATCCCGCACCCTAACCCCACTTGACCTTAACCTGCCTGCCATCCGACTGGATCGGGATCCTGATCTCTAAAACCCCATTTTTCAACTGGGCCTCGGCCGAATCAGCGGCTACGTGATAAGGCAGGACGATCGAACGGCTAAAAGCCCCCCAATAGCACTCCTGATAGTAACAATCGTCGCTCGAAGACTTCTTCTCTTGTTCGCGTTTACCCCTAATCGTCAGTAGGTCACTGCTTATCGAGACATCCAAGTCATCAGGAGCTACGCCCGCCACCAACGAACGGATGACCAGCATGTCCTTATCCCGGAAAACATCCACCGAAAGCTGACCCTCTTCCTGGGATGTCATCCAATCCTGTGGGTTGGTTTGCAACATATGGGAGCATTATAACACGTGAGTTGATTCCCCTGCCACGACTGCTACGCATCCGTGGCGGTCCCCTTTTGAAAAGGGGACGTAAACAAAAAAACTCCCAACGTCCCCTTTGGTAAGGGGACAGCCCCGTCACTCTTGAGTGACGGGGCAGGGGATCAACTCAGTTACTGTGTTGTGCTGGTAGCGGCGCTCAGGGTTCCCTTTTCGACCCCGATCAGGCAGACAGCCTGCCAAGGCCGGTAATGACTCGAGAATGTTTCTTCGCGTTTGCGTCCATCCGCATATTCAACCGTCGTCGAAAATTCAGCGTCAGCGCCGGCATGAGCCGATTCACTGCACTTCTTCTTGCCGGGAGCCAGCTCCTCGGTTTCTGTCAGTTTGGTGGGAGGCGCGGCCACGATATTATAAATCCTGGGCTTGGTCTGGGCGACTTTACGGCCATCCTTGGTCCCCCACATCTCAAAATAGATCTGCGTCCCTTGAATATAAGCATTGAGGATGATGTGCTTACCAGTATCGTTTTTAAATTTCAAATCAGGCGAGGGTTCGTAAATCGTCGCGTCCGTCCCGGCCGGTTCGTAATAACTGACGCGATAAGAATGGTTGCGCCTTTCCGTGACCGGCAACCCGGTGGCAATAGCTGACCTGAACATGGTGGTTCCAATTTGACAGAGGCCGCCTCCGAATTCCGGTGTCGTCTTATTGCCTTTAATAACCAACTCAGGCCACCAACCATGCGCGCCGTCAACCTCGCCCAAAGCTTTAAGCATGGAGAACTCTTCGCCCGGGGCAATCAGTACGCCGTTCACTTTTTCAAAAACCGCCTTTTTGATATTTTTAATGCGGTTAGGCGGAGAATTGCCATAATTGGAAGTGCCCACTCCGATGAGCTCCTTGATGCCATACTGTTCGAGATCATTACCCGTAATCTCTCCCCTCTCCTCTTCCACAATCAAAGGGAAAGTGGATGAAGGCGGCCAAGAGGTCAAAACCGGGGCCAGCGTCTTTTCGACATTGATCTTGCGGCCCACCGTCGAGGCGGTAAAAGAAACAATCTTTCCGTCTTTAGTCTGTAAATTTCCATTCTGGCTTTCAGCCTCAACGCCTTTAGCCAACATGCGGATGCTCGAAGCAAAAGCCAGATTATCCAAAGTCACGTTATTCGATTGATCGGTCGTGATCCAACTAGCCAAAGTTGAAGTCGATATTTTGTAATTCTTGTTGTCGTAAGTAAAAGTCAGGCGCGGGCGATGCAAAATTTCCTCGGCCTTATCGATCAAGGGCTGGAGATCGGCTGCATGCCTTTGAGCCTCAACTTTTTGAACATGCAGGGTGATGGATTGAAAACCCAAAACCATGGCTTGTTGTCTGATTTTTTCAAAGACACCCGTCAAATCCAAAACTTGCCCGCTTTTTTCCGGAACAACTTTAACTTTCGGTTCGGCCCCGGTTTTAGCGTTGATGGCAAAAGTAGCATCCACGGGCAGAGGCAAATTGGAGGCATATTGCTCCTCGAGCGCCTGCTTTATCCTTTCATTATCTATCTCGATATTGACTGGCACGTTTTTGGGATGGATCCTGGCGGCCAAAATCTCAACCACGATTTTTATGGCCGCGTCCTGACGTCCAACCTGATAGGCGCGATCCACCGCGTCGGTCAAATCAAAACTAACTAAATCCGGCAAATCACTGTCCGAGGAAATCTGAATGTTCGTTTGCTTGCCATCCAAAACAAAAGTCAGTCCCTTTTCGAGAGACGCATCGACGGCTTTATCCAATTGTTGTTTGGCTTCCTCCTTGCTCAATCCATCGAGCCGCACGCCCAAAACACGCACTCCGGGATAAATCTTGTTGGAGTACATGCGAGTATAAGCAAAAACGCTCCCGGCCGCCAAAGCTCCGACTATAATTAGGACAATGATGGTCGCGCCCAGCCAAACAAAGGTTGATTTGATGACTGTCTTTTTGGTTTTTTTAGCCTCGGATGTTGGCATATTGTTTTCTTTGTCATCCTGAACTTGTTTCAGGATCCCGCTACTATTGCTTCGTGAGATGCCGAAACTAGTTCGGCATGACTAGTTAAGTTATTGTATCAGTTCGTTCAAAATATCTTTAGCCAACTTTTGGCGGGCTGCATCCTCTGATCCAGGAACGGCCATGATCAGGCCGACTGACAGATTCTCGACCGGCTTCCCTTCCAGGGCAGATGGGGGCACAAGCAAAACCTGACCGTCCGGAAATGATAACGTTAGGCGCTGATCCTCGATTTTGGTGATTTTGGCTGTTAACATAAGTCTGTGTCATTGCGAGCGGAGTTCGACGTAGCGCGGCAATCTACGGTAGATTACTTCGTCGCTGCTGCCCCTCGCAATAACAGAATAGTATAAGTAAATTTTAAGTCTGTAAACAAAAACGCCCGTCATTGACGGACGTCTGGCAAAGACCTCAAGCAATCCGCACCCAAGAAACCTTTTTGTAGGAAAAAGCGAGTCCGGAGACCAGCTGAATCCTATGAAAAGATTCCATGCTTGTCGTGGATGCAGATTGCTTCAAGCCTCTGCGCCAGGGTTGTCAAACCTACCTTTGCTATAACGTCCAGGATTGCTTTTTATATCACATCCTAGCACCCATGTCAAGGGTCTAGAGATGAAAAATTTCGCCAAAGTTGCCTTGGCGCCTAAAGAACTAACTTAAGTATCGCACGCGCTAAACCATGAGTCAAGGGATGAATAATGACTGAAATTAGCCAAAAACTACTTAGCCTGTTTAATCACATCCTGGAGTTTGACTGAGAGTAATTGTGAGACCCCATCAGCCCCCATAGTCACCCCGTAAAGGATGTGGGCCGACGACATGGTGGCCCGATTATGGGTCACAATCACGAATTGGGTCCGATCGGCCAGGGTACTGACGATTTCCGCAAACTTACTCGAATTTGACTCGTCCAAAGCCGCATCCACCTCGTCCAAAACAACGAAAGGCGAGGGGTTGGTGGCCATAATGGCGCAAATCAAGGCAATGGAAACAAGAGCCCTTTCCCCGCCCGAAAGCAAAGCAATGGCCTTGAGGCGTTTGCCGGGCGGAGTAGCCAAGATGTCTATTCCCACGCGATTAGCCTTCTCATCAACCTCCTTAATGATCTCACCCTGCTCGTTAAACTCCGGTTCCGGAAAAACTTCGACCAGTTTGGCGTCCCCTCCCCCGAACAACCGTTTAAAGTAGATCTCGAATTGGACATTCAAATTCCTGAACGAAGCCGCGCTCCGCTCGGTGATGGTTTGATCCAATTCTTTAATGATTGTTTCGAGCGAGGTTATGGCCTGCGCCAAATCTTGAGTTTGAACGCTCAACTCTTCATACCTGACTTTTGTTTCTTTGTATTCTTTAAGAATCTCCGGATCTATCCCTCCGATCCATTCCAGTTGAGCTCGCAACTTGCTCAACTTGGGGGTCAAAGATTCCGGCGCTTCCGTCAATTTTATTTTATCCGCCAAGGCATCCAACTCTACTTCCTGCTCAGGCCGGTGCGTCCTAAGTTCCTGCAAGAAAGCGTCTCGTCTGGTCTCAACTCGAGCCAGTTCCACGGCCGCCTCACTCATGTGGCGCTCAGCGGCTTGAGCCTCCTGACGCCGACCCGAAAGCTCGCGTTGCACATCAAAAATGTGCGAACGTTTTTGATCTTCTTTTTTATTCCATTGTTCCAATTCAAACTGGATGCCCTGCATACGCTTTTCCACTTCGGACATGGTCCGCAGGATCTCCCCGGCCTCGGCGGCCACGGTTGGATCTTCGTCTGCATCTTTTTGAGGTTCAGGAGCCGGTCTCTGCAACTTATTTAAGAGCTCAGCTACCGCTTCGTGAACTTCACTGGCCAAACGCTTAACTTTTGACGCGTCTGCCTTTGGGCTTTCTAGAAGCTCAAGTAACTCCAATTGTTTTTTATGCAAAGAATCAATCTCGCCAATAATCTTGGATAAAGGCAAAGGCGACCATGGTTTTTCGGCCCGGGCTTTGGCAATTTCGCGCGTAGATTCAAGCTTTAACTGACGCTCGCGCAAACGCACTCTTTCCTCTGAAAGCTTGTCCAAAGAAGCGCGCAATTCGCGAAAACCTTCCGAAGGCGGAATGGCCTTTTCCATGGCGTGCAACTCGGCTTCCAGCTTATCCGCCTCAGCCGAAGCCTTAGCCGCCTGGTCAGCTGATTTCTCGTGGGCTGATTTGGAAGCTTGCAACGCGGAACGCAGTTGGCGCCACATGCCGCCATGATATTGGATTTCAATTGCTTTTAATTCTGACTCAAGATTCTCGCGTTGTTCCAATCGTTTGACCTGACGTTCGAGAGAAGTCAGACGCGGCCCAATTTCCCGGAGCAAAGTTTCGGTTTGCCTGAGGTTTTCCCTGGCCGCATCGAGCTTGTTGATACTCGCCTGCCGCTTGAGCTGAAAAGGTTTGAGACCGGCGGCTTCATCAAAAAATTCTTTGCGTTCCGAAGGCGAAGATGACAAAATTTCGTCCACCATACCTTGGCCGATAACGCTGTACGTCCTCTGGCCGATGCCGCATTGGGCCAGCAACATCATGACATCCGTCAACCGGACAGATTGCTTGTTGATCTCATATTCTGACTGGCCATCCCGATAAAGCCGGCGCGTAATGAGTATCTCTGAAAAATCCAGATCCTTCCGATCATCGTTGACCAAAGTCATGCTGACTTCCGCAAAACCCGCCCTGGGTTTTTTCTCGGAACCGGAAAAAATTACGTCTTCCGACTTTTTGGCCCGCAATAATTTTAAGCTCTGCTCACCCATCACCCAACGCAACGAATCGGCCACGTTCGATTTACCCGAACCGTTGGGCCCCACAACCGAAGTCAAACCGCGTCGGTCGCCCGCGTCTGGCTCAAAAACCAAAACGGTCTTTTGGGCGAAAGTCTTGAATCCTTGGAGTTCTAGGCGCTTGAGATACATAAAAACGTCATTTATCATAATGCCAAAGACGACCTTTAACAAGAGGAGAAATGGCGTAAACATCAAACACAAAATTATACGTCAAGAAACAAGATGCAAGTAACAAACAAGCTCCAAACCATCGAACAGACGGAGCAGGCTGGCAGGCTTGACATTTTGGGTAGTCCCTCCTACTATCATTATAGTAACGGACGCTTCTGTTCGTACATTCACAATCAGTACTGCAAGAGGTAGTTAGCAATGAAGACAGACACCCTGAAACGATTTCTGGAGATCCGCAACATCTTCGCCCGCTGGGTCATCGGCATAGCAAGTGGAATCTTATTCCTGCTCGTGCTCGTGAACATCGCGCGTATCGGAACAGTGTACTGGATATATTCCGATGCATTCCAGTGGATCACAGTGCATCTTGGCCTGGACAAATACCTGGCCATGACTGCCGCCACAATCGTGACAACCATGATTTGGCTCGCAATACCGTGGCTTGGCTGGGTGTTCCTGTTCGGCAAGCGCCGCACCTACGCCTTCCTCGCCATCGCGGCGAGCATGTGCGCGGTCGGGATCGTGAGCCACTTCGCCGGCAAAGAAGTCAACTTCGACCGACGGAACGGCCAGCCGCTGAGATACTACGCGATGACAGCCGAAGGCGTGAGCTACAGTTTCTCACCTGGCTTCGACCCGAAGTACGGGGCAGAGTACAAACCGCTCACGCAAGAAGTTGTCCGCAATCTCAAAGAATCCGACGGGCAGTCGGACAAAGGACAGATGGACAAGCCACTTCCGGCTTACAGCTCAGAGCCTCCCGACAAACTTCCGCAGCGTCGGTGGACATACAAGGCCGTAAGCGAAGACTCTTTCCAGCATAATGGAAGGGACGTCAAACTGGCCCTCAGAGAAATTGGATATGCCGAAGGCAAGATGGTGCCATACATTCAGTTCGATGCCTGCTCGACCGATTGGGTGGCCATGCCGGTGACATTGCGTTTCCGAAAGTCCGAGCAGGAACCCCTTCTCGCCTCGTGGAATTGGGAGGTTCTCTTAAAGGGCGGGAGCGAGAGATGCGTTAGCGACATCTTCCTGACGGCTAAAGAGGAACCACGGGAGGAGCGCAACACCTTTAATCAAGGCGTACTCGAAATCGCCGATGGCAAAGACAACGACCACGTCCTCGGTCGTATCATCATCAAACCCTATTCCAAACGCGCCAGTTTGTAGGCGCACAACAAGGAGTGTGCCCGTCATGGTCTACATCATTCTGCTTCTCTCGAGTGTCATCACCGCTACCATCGGCATGTACTGGGCCCGGAAAACGGGTCGTGATCCGGTTACATGGTTTGCCATCGGCTTCCTGCTGAACGGGTTCGTGTTTCTCATGATTCGCGAGCACGCCCACACGGCCAGGCTTACCACGCGCACTTAAACGCGCGGACCAACGGTTTCGGCATTCCGATCCGTTGTACTCGGGCCCCCACGCGCACTCGCGTCGGGGGTCTTTATAGTTTACATTCAACCCATCATCTTGTAAGTTATATCGGTATGACCTCACCCGAGCAAAAGCAACAACATTTTAGGGATGCCATGGCCGCCAACCTCAAAAAGACGGTCGAATTCCCTTCTACGACTTTTGTGACCGTCGTGGATGCCAAAATGGCGCCTGACCAGGCTAACGCTAAGGTAATTTTGAGCGTGATTCCCGTGACCGATGAAGAAATCGTGCTTGAATCTTTAAAAACGTACCGGCATGACATCATCAAAGAAATGGCTCGTTCCATGCGGCTCAGACATCTGCCCAAAATTCATTGGACCTTTGATCAGACTGAAGAAAAAGCCTTTGGCATCGAAAAATACATTGATGAGCTAAAAGACAAAGGCGAACTATAATAGTAACGAGTAACTAGTAACGAGTAAAAAGTATTAAACGGCAGAAATCGTTACTCGTTACTTTTTACTCGTTACTTGACCCCCTTGACGGTAAGTTAAATCGACGCTAAGCTGGTCAATTCCTTATGGAAACGAATGAACAGCGGCAGCGCAAGTTATTTGAGCTTTTGACCGGTTACAACCGGCTGCTTTTGGCCTGCCATCAAAAACCGGATGGAGACACGCTGGGCGCGGGTACGGCTTTGGCTCATTGGCTTAAAGGTTTGGGTAAAGAAGTTACTCTTTTCTGTCTGGATAAGCCTGGTCAGACTTATGCGTTTTTAGATCATTCCGGAGAGTTTACAAACGACCCGTCAATTTTTGCATCAACCTATGACGCCATCGTCGTCCTGGATTCGGGCACCTTGGCTTATGCCGGAGTCCATAAATTGATAGACAGTTTGTCCGGAGACACGACCGTGATCAATATTGACCATCATAAAAGCAACGCGCAATTCGGTCATTTCAATTTGGTGGACGAAACCGCCAGTTCAACCTCTGAAATCATCGCCGACTTCTTTAAAGTCAACAACCAAAAGTTAGACGCGTCCATGGCCACTTCCCTCATGACTGGCATCATGAATGATACGGCCTATTTTACGAACGCGGCCACCAACATCCACAGTCTAGAACTGACTTCTGAGTTCCTGACGGCCGGCGCGCGCTCATCCGAAGTAGCTAAGGCCATGTTTAAAAACAAGGATGCCAAAACTCTCAACCTCTGGGGCAGCGCCCTCGCCCGTCTTAAACATAATTCAAGACTCAATTTAGCTTTTACCTATTTAAAACAGGAAGATTTGGTTAAAGCCGGAGCCAAGCCGGGTGCCACGGAAGGTCTGATCAACTTCCTCAATGCCATCTGCGGCGGCGCGGAGACCATAATGGTCCTGACTCAAGCGGACGACAATCTGATAAAAGGATCATTTCGCTCGGTCAGGACTGACGTCGCGAGATTAGCTAAACTTTTTGGCGGCGGCGGACACAAACTCGCGGCCGGTTTCACCATAGCCGGACGGATTGTGGAAACGGAAAAAGGAATCAAAATTATTTAACCGTCATCCTGGACCGCTCGTCATCCTGAATTTATTTCAGGATCTCTATACTATTTGCTGCGTGAGATGCCGAAACGAGTTCGGCATGACAAACAGGGTTAGCACTCTCACGATTTGACTGCTAAATGGGGTTAAGTTATGATTGATTAATTATGAATCCCTACACTATCACCTCAAAAATGAGCGGATCCTACCTTGTGCCGACGGTTATCGAGAAATCACAGGGCGGAGAGCGGGCTTATGACATCTATTCCCGCCTCTTAAAAGACCGGATTATCATGCTTGGCTCGCCGATTGACGATGACGTGGCTAACATCACCATCGCTCAACTATTGTTTTTAGAAAGCCAGGATAAAACCAAGGACATCAAACTTTACATCAACTCCCCGGGCGGTTCGGTCAACGCGGGCTTGGCTATTTACGACACCATGCAAAGCATTGCCTGCGACGTTTCAACGATTTGCATTGGCTTGTCAGCTTCCATGGGCGCTGTCCTGTTGGCCGGCGGAGCCAAGGGCAAGCGCTTTGCCTTGCCGAATTCCGAAATCATGATCCACCAATTACTGGGCGGCGTCGAAGGCCAAGCAACTGATATTAAAATCCGAGTCGAGCGTCTGCTTAAAATGAAGGACCAGCTTAATCGAATCCTGGCCAAACACACCGGCAAACCTTTCAAACAAATCGAAACCGACACGGAGCGCGACAACTTCATGGATCCAAAAGAAGCTAAGGCTTACGGGTTGATTGATAAGGTGATCGAATGACCACGTCCTACAACGTCCTACGCGTCCTCAAACGTCCTAGCGAAAAAACCGCCAGCGATATGCCCGGCGGTTTTTCATTTTCGTTTGCGGTTATTTCTCCTCGCCTTCCGTATTAACCAGCGCGGCGCTGGAGAGCATGTCACCTTCTTCCTTAAAGCGCATGATGCGCACACCTTGCGTGTCGCGGCCTAAGCTCGGTACGCCTTTGTAGGCTACTCGGATGACCACGCCTTTTTTGCTGATCAACATTAAATCGCGGTCGTCATCTTTACTGGCCACGAAAGCGCCGATGACCGGGCCTGTTTTGGCTGTGACCTTCATGGTGCGGATGCCTGATCCGCCGCGACCCTGAGTTTTATATTCCTGCAAATCAGTCTGTTTGCCCAAACCATGTTCTGTGATGGTGAACAGGGTGAACAATCCTTTGGCAGCCAGTTTGGGATCAATCACGTCCATGCCGACAACTTCGTCGCCGCTCTTTAACTTGATGCCTCTCACGCCGGCGGCCGAACGGCCCATGGCGCGCACATCATCTTCCGAAAAACGGATGGACTGCCCGTTTTTAGTTACCAGTGATATCTCATCCTTGCCGTTGGTCGGTTTGACCCACAAGAGGTCGTCGCCTTCGTGCAAGGTGATGGCAATCAAACCGCTACGGCGCACATGCGCAAAATCTTCAAGAGACGTCTTTTTGACCGTGCCCCGGCTCGTCACCATGGCAAAAAACTTACTGCCCTCAACGTCTGAAAGCGCCAATGACACGGTTGCCCTTTCGCCCGGCGCCAACTGCAAAAAGTTAACGATGGCCTGGCCTTTGGAGGTGCGACTGCCTTGCGGTATTTCATAGGCTTTGAGTTGGAAGACCCGACCGCGACTCGTGAAGAACAAAATATCCGCGTGCGTGTTGGTCGAGAAAAGCTGTTCAACCTCATCCTCTTCTTTGGTCGAAAGCCCGGCCACGCCTTTGCCTCCGCGGCCCTGGGTCCGGAAAGTATCCGGCGGCAGGCGTTTGATATAGCCGTCTTTGGTGATCATAACCATGGTGGATTCGTCCGGCACGAGGTCAGTCATGGAAAACTCTCCCACCGGATGCGGAATGACTACCGTGCGACGTTCGTCGCCGAATTTTTCCCTGACTTCCAATAATTCTTTTTTGACGATCTCCAGCATCTTCTTAACCGACTTTAAAATAGCCTCCAATTCTTTAATCAACTCCATTTTCTCTTTATATTCTTGCTCCACCTTAAGTCTCTCTAAATTCGCCAGCTGTTGCAAGCGCATTTCCAAAATAGCCGTGGTCTGCGGATCGGAAAGCTTAAACTTTTTCATGAGGTTAACCTTGGCCTCATCCTTGTCCTTGGATTTCTTGATGGTCTCAATGACTTCGTTGATTTTGAGCAAGGCGATGCGCAAGCCTTCCAGGATGTGAGCCCGATCTTTGGCCTTGGCCAAATCGTATTCTGTCCGGCGACGGACCACCACCTGACGGTGTTTGATGTATTCACTCAGTAAATCTTTGAGCGTCAAAACGCGCGGTTGCATGCCGCCATCAACCAAAGCCAGCATGTTGACGTGGAAAGTCTCCTGCAACTGAGTCATCTTGAAGAGCTGGTTCAAAACCTTTTTGGGATACGCGTCTTTTTTAAGTTCGATGACTATCCGGATGCCGTCCTTGTTCGACTCGTCACGCAGATCGCGGATGCCTTCGATCTTCTTTTCTTGCACCAATGACGCCATTTTTTCAAGCAAAGTGGATTTGTTTACGGCGTATGGGATTTCTGTCACCAAGATCCTGAAGGAACCGGCCTTTTCTTCCTGAATATCCGTCTTGGCTCGCATGACAATGCCGCCCCGACCGGTCGCGTAAGCTTGTTTGATGGCGGCTTTATCATAGATAATGCCCCCTGTCGGGAAATCCGGCCCAGTCACGATTTTAGCCAATTCATCAATTTCCACCTCAGGATTATCAATGATGGCCTCTATGGCATCGCACAACTCATTCAAATTATGAGGTGGGATGTTAGTTGCCATGCCAACTGCGATGCCCAGCGTGCCGTTTAAAAGCAAGTTGGGTAACTTAGCCGGCAGAACCGATGGTTCTTTAATGGAGCCATCGAAATTGGGACGAAAATCAACCGTGTCTTTATCGATATCCAAAAGCATCTCATCCGCGATGCTTTCCATTTTGGATTCGGTGTAGCGGTAAGCGGCGGCGCCGTCACCGTCGATCGAGCCGAAGTTGCCTTGTCCCCTGATCAACGGATAGCGCAAAGAAAAATCCTGGGCCATGCGCACCAAAGAATCATAAACCGCCATATCGCCATGCGGATGGTATTTGCCGAGCACGTCTCCTACCACGGTGGCGCACTTCTTGAACTTAGCCGTCGACCGGAGGCCGCTTTGCCACATGGAATATAAAATGCGGCGATGAACCGGTTTCAAGCCGTCGCGCACGTCGGGCAAAGCACGTTGCACAATAACCGACATGGCATAATCCAAATAGCATGTCCGCATCTCTTCCGAGAGCGACTGTGAGATTAGGGTGCCAACATTATTGGCTTCGGTGGGTTGGATTTCCTTTTCTGACATAAAATCAATTACGAATATGGACAGTATTTTGCGTGGAAGAAGCAATTAGCATATTGGTCGTACTGGCCAGTTGTAAGCCCGTCTGAATGAGCTGATCCAATCCGCCGCCTAACTGTTCATTTTCGATTTTTTCAACTTGCTTAATCATGCTATCCGCGCCCGTTCGAATTTGTTGTTCATATTGCGACCTCAGGCTCGTCGTCTGATCCGCCTGGACGCTTTGAGTCGATGTCGGAAAAACTTTAGCCATGCTTTGACGCACGCTGTAAAGCCAACCCAGACCAATGGCCACAGCGCAGATGAACACTCCCACTACCAACGAGAACTGCTGAACACGATCCGTGGGTTTGCGGTTGGCGGCATGAGCCATGATGAGCTGATGTTTTTCCTCATCGCTCAAAATCATGGGACGCGCGGCGTTAACCGTCTTGGCGGTCTGACCGCGGCTTCCGCCGGTTTTCTTATTGGACAATGATCGAGGATCCATATTAATTGGGTTAGCTGCGCTCCACCACCACAATCAGCACTTCATCCGCCGGTAAATCTTTTTTGGAGATCTTAAGCTTATTCATATCCTGGCGCTTGCATGACCCGATGGCGCTGCAGAAATTCTCAACCGTACCCAGCTTGGTCTTAAGGCCGGACACGTGGTAATGGATAGGCACTACGATCCGAGGTTCGACCAAAGAAATCAGATTGGCTGAAAGTTTGGCATCCATCACCTGCCCCCCGCCCACCGGCAAGATCAAAATATCCACGTTGCCCAGCGCCTCCAATTCATGATCCGTTAACTTGCGATTGAGCTGGCCCAGAAAGGCTACGTTGATGCCCTCTGCCTCAATCCGATAAACCAACGGACGTTTTGCGCCCTGATCGGCCATGAGATCCTGAACTCCGTTGATAAAAACTCCACGCACCTCGTATTCGCCGGGATCGGAAATGATAAACGGCGAACCGACCACGCCCTCCAGGTTAAAATTTTTCCTGTCCTGATGAGAAAGCAAAAGAACGTCCGGTTGAGTGGCTCTGGGAAAACGAATAGCCGCCTCGTTCTCAAAAGGATCGGTCATGATGACCGAGGTTGTATCGCCGTGTTTGGCTTCGATACGAATGGTGGAATAGCCGTGCCAATAAATCTGCATAGTTTACTATATTTTTGACCGTTAAAGATTAACATAAAAACAGCCTACGGACAAGGGGAAAACCGACCCTTGTCAACCCTGGCTAGACGGTAGCTTGTAGACGGTAGACAATAGCCAATATGACTACAAACGGCCACAAAGATTTATTGGTATGGCAAAAATCCATGGACGTCGTTGTGTTGTTTACAGCTACCGTCTTATGAGAGTAATAGGCATTGACCCGGGCTTTGGACGCACCGGGATTGGAGTAGTTGAGATTTCAGGAGGCGCAGTGCATTACATTTGGCATAGTTGCATTGATACGCCGTCGACGGATGATTTTTCTTTGCGTCTGCAGACATTGCGCGACAAGCTTATCGAGGCTATTGAAGAATACAAGCCCCAAACCGCATCCGTGGAAAAATTATTTTTTTCATCCAACGTCAAAACCGCCATCAATGTCGGAATGGCACGCGGCGTTATTATGCTGGCGTTGGCAGACGCCGGCCTGCCGGTCGTGGAGTTAACGCCCAACGAAGTAAAACAAGCCGTAACGGGTTACGGCAGTGCGGATAAAAAACAAATGCAAAAAATGGTCGCCTGCCTCTTGAATCTTAAGGAAGCACCTAAATCGGACGATGCAGCTGATGCTTTAGCTATCGCCATGGCAGGGGGATTTACTTTCATAACTCAAAAAAGGACGGGTATCTAATCGTTATTTTGCTACTGTCTACAAGCTACCAGCTACTGTCTAATCTTTATCTGGCTATCGTCTACCGTCTAATAGCTATCGTCTAGTTAGCATTCGTAAAGACGGATGACACGTCATCGTTCTCTTCCAAAATCTCGATCAGTTTGGCGATCGCTTCACCGGTTGTTTGATCAAGTGAAACTGTCATTTTTGGCAACCACTCAAACTCGGCGGAGGTGACTTTGAGACCGGCCTTGGTCGCGGCTTCGTTGACCTTGGCTAAATCAGCCGGTGCGCTAATCAGGACTGTCTCCCCCGCCTTCGCCAAGGCTTCGGTGGGCAGGCCCTCCTCATCACGGATGTCCTCAGCGCCCGCGTCGATGAGGGCTAACTCGACCTCATCTCTTTTATCTTTTGGGATAATATCGACTCTGACAACGCCTTTATGGTCAAACTGAAAAGCTACTGAGCCTGGTGCGGCCAAGGTTCCGCCGTTTTTAGACAAGATGTGTTTAACGTCATTAGCCGTACGATTGTGGCTGTCAGTCAGACACTCAATAATCAAGCCTGAACCGCCCGGACCGTAGGCTTCATAGCGCAGAGACTCAACCTGGATTTCCCCGCCCGCCCCAGAGCCGCGAGAGATAGCCCGCTCAATGCTGTCTTTGGGCATGTTGCCGGCTCTGGCCCGATCGATGGCCATGCGTAACATAAAATTCATGCCCGGGTCAGGTCCCTTCTCTTTAACCACGATTTCTATCTCACGCGCCAACTTGGTGAAGTTGGCTGACCGCTTGGCATCAATCGCGCCCTTGAACTGTTTGACTTTGCTCCATTTAGAGTGACCTGACATATCGACATGATGTTACCTTTTGATGGCCGGCTTGTCGAGATTCTCAAAACAAAAGCGCCCCAGACTCTTTGGGGCGCTTTCTCTTATCAACTTTTTTTATATTTCAGCTTGCGGCAATTCCTCAACTACTTCAGGTAACCTCTCCGGCAACTCATCTTTTGGAATGCCAACGAGATTTAACTCCGGGTGGTGGTAGCCGAAGCCAGTACCAGCTGGAATGAGACGTCCGATGATGACGTTTTCCTTCAAACCTTCGAGGTGATCAACCTTGCCGGTGATGGCGGCGTGGATGAGCACGCGAGCCGTCTCTTGGAAGGAAGCTGACGACAGGAAGGATTCGGTGGTCAAGGCAACTTTAGTGATGCCCATGAACAAGCTTTCCAGCTCGGCCGGACGACCGCCCCTGGCGGTTACCCGAACGTTCTCTTCCTGGGCGCGACAACGCTCCACAATCTCACCCGGCAAAAGTTCGGTATCGGCCGCATCTCTGACGTAAGAACGCGAGAACATCTGGCGGATGAGCAACTCAATGTGTTTGGAATTGATCTTTTGACCTTGTGTGGCGTAAATGGACAAAACTTCCTTGAGCAAATATTGCATGACCGCTTTATGGCCTTTGGTCTTAAACAACAACTGCAAGTCCAAGTGGCCTTCGGTCAGCTGATCTCCGGCCTGGACTTCGTCTCCGTCTTTAATCAGGACCTTAAAACCAAGCGGCGTGGGCAAATCCGTGGCGGCCAAACCCTGCCAGATAACAGTCAGGCGATTCTTCGTGAGTTTGACAGAGCCCGTATGCGTGGATTGGATCTCCGTCCCATCACGGCGCACGATGATGCTTTCTCCTTCCTCAACCTTATCGCCATCTTTGACCTTAGCCACGTCCTTGCTGGTCATCACAAATACATCTTCGCTGAGCTGATCAGACATGATGCGCACGATTTTGCCAGAACGGGCCGTGTCCACCAAGTGCTGGCCGGTAGCCGTCTTGATTTCCTTGGCTTCCGGTTCGATCAACGTGGCTTTGCCTGAAACAGTTGCCATGATGGCCGCGTGTTTAGGCACGCGAGCTTCGAACAACTCTTCCACGCGCGGTAGACCTTGGGTGATATCTTGACCCGAAGCGACACCGCCGGTGTGGAAGGTGCGCATGGTCAGCTGGGTGCCTGGTTCACCGACCGATTGGGCGGCCACAACGCCGACGGCTGCTCCCAGCCTGGCTTCCTGGTTATAGGCCAGGTCAAAGCCGTAACATTTCTGACATAAACCGCGGGTATTCTTACAAGTCATGACGGAGCGGACCCAAACTTCTGCGAGCGGTTTTTCTAAAGCTTTCAATTTGGCAATTTCATCATCCGTAATCAGCGTGCCCTTGGCAATCAAAGGCTTCTTGGCCTTAGGCGGAATGATATCCTTGGCCAACACGCGACCTACGATGCGGGTCAGCATGCTTTCACCGATCTCTTCGCACTCTTCGTGCGTCAGATGGAAACCGTCGGCATCACCGCAATCCTCGCTTGTGATAATCACGTCTTGCGACACATCCACCAAGCGGCGGGTCAGATAACCGGCGTTAGCCGTCTTCAAGGCGGTATCCGTCAAACCTTTGCGCGTACCGTGGGATGAGATGAAGTATTCGAGCACGTCCAGACCTTCGCGGAAGGATGATTTGATGGGCAGTTCAATAACTTCACCGGACGGGTTGGTCACCAAGCCTTTCATGCCGACGACTTGCATCAGCTGGACGACGGAACCGCGGGCGCCGGAATCAATCATGGCCGCCAGTGAGCCTTTGGGATCCAAAGCCAATTTGGAAAGATTCTTAATTCTGTCCTGAATATCTGACCAAACTTTGATGATTTGGGTATAGCGTTCACGCTTAGTTAACAAACCTTCTTTATATTGTTCTTCGATGAGCAATACGCGCTGGCCGGCTTCGGCCATGATCTCACCCTTTTCAGGAATGCGCGGCAGATCACCGATGCCATAGGAAAAGCCGGAAAGAGTGATATAGCGATAACCGAATTCTTTAATCCGGTCCAGAAACTTGGCTGTTTCTTCGAAGCCATAGTTATCAATGCAGGCCTGAGTCAATTCACCAATCTGCTTCTTGCCAAGACGCTCGTTGATGAACGGCATACCCTGGGGCAACAAGCGATGCAAAAGAATGCGGCCGACCGTCGTTTCTACGGCAGGCTGTTTAGGCAACACCCTGACTTTAATTTTGTCCCGGGCTGAGATGAACTTAGCCTGATAAGCGTAAACCGCTTCGTCAGCCGTTCCAAAAGTCTTAACTTTGTCAGTCGACTCGAGCATGGTCGTCATGTAATACACGCCCCAAACAATATCCTGCGCAGGGGTGGTGACCGGATTGCCCGTAGCCGGCTTTAGCAAATTTTTGGTTGAGAGCATGATCTCGCGCGCTTCCCACTGAGCCTCTTCGGTCAGCGGTACGTGCACGGCCATTTGGTCTCCGTCGAAGTCGGCGTTGAAAGCCGTACAAACCAATGGATGGATCTGAATGGCTTTGCCTTCGATGAGCACGGGTTGGAAGCCCTGAATACCCAAGCGGTGCAAAGTCGGAGCGCGGTTGAGGAGCACAACCGCCTTACTGGCAATATCTTCCAAAATGTCCCAGACCTCGGCGTTATCGCCTTCGATATAGCGGTTAGCGGAACGGATGTTGTGGACTATCTCGCGCTTGATGAGCTGGGAAATGATAAACGGACGGAACAGCTCAAGAGCCATGCTCTTAGGCAACCCGCACTGATGCATCTTTAAATTCGGGCCGACCACGATGACGGAACGTCCGGAATAGTCGACGCGTTTGCCGAGCAAGTTTTGGCGGAAACGTCCTTGCTTGCCCTTCAAAATATCCGCCAAAGATTTGAGTTGGCGTTTCTTGCCGGTGGCGGCGATGACGGTTTTGGAATGACGCGCGCTGTTGTCGATCAAAGCATCCACAGCTTCCTGTAACATGCGCTTTTCATTGCGGGTGATGACTTCCGGAGCATGCAACTCGAGCAATCTCTTGAGACGGTTGTTGCGATTGATCACGCGGCGATAAAGATCGTTCAAGTCAGAAGTCGCAAAGCGGCCGCCATCCAAAGCCACCATAGGACGCAGGTCCGGCGGGATGACAGGTATGGCCTTGAGCACCATCCAATGCGGATTAATGGTGTGCATCGTAAACGACTTCAGAAGTTTGAGACGGCGAATGATGTGCTCGTATTTGGCGCCCGAAGCATGAGCCAACTCAGTCTGAAGGGCCAGCATGGTGGCGTCGACATCAATCTTCTTCAAAAGCTCATCAATGGCTTCGGCTCCGATCTTGGCCTCAAAAATATGACCGAACTTCAATGAATACTCATGGTACTCGTTCTCGGAGATGATCTTGAGGGGCTGTAAAGTTTTAAGCTCGCGCTCAACTTCTTGCACATCGGTTTCGAGCTCTTTCAGTTTGCGTTCCTTATTGCCTTGGGCCTTGTCCAATTCCTTAGTGACGGCTTCCGACGCGGTATCTTTTTCTTTGGCCTTATCATTGATCTGCATGACTTCCCGTTCGTAATCGGCTTCGATCTGTTTGCGCTTGCCTTTGTACTCGGTAGTCAATTGCTCAATCACCTGTTGCTTCAACTCTTCGTTGACATCCGTGATGATGAAGGCGGCAAAGTAAACAACTTTTTCCAAAGCGATAACCGAGACGTCCAAAACCGTGCCGACTCTGGAAGGCACGCTCCGGAGAAACCAGATGTGCGTGACGGGCGAAGCCAGCTCGATGTGAGCCATGCGTTCGCGACGAACCAGCGAGTGCGTCACTTCGACGCCGCACTTGTCGCAGATGATGCCCTTGTAACGGATCTTTTTATATTTTCCGCAGTAACATTCCCAGTCCTTGGACGGTCCAAAAATTTCTTCGGCAAATAAGCCGCTCTTTTCCGGTTTCTGGGTGCGATAGTTGATGGTCTCAGGTTTGGTAACCTCACCGTACGACCAGCCACGGATAACTTCCGGCGAGGCCAACTTGAGGCGCATGCCGTTAAAATCTGTGGTCTTTACGTTTTCTGATTGGAAGAAAGACATAAGCGTGTCGTGGGTTATGAGGCGCTAAATTCTTCAGTCGGAGGCGCATCCCAGGCCATCTCTTCGGAGGCGGGTTGGGAGGTGGGTTTGGCCACGTGCTCCGGTTTGCTCTCTTCGATGCGCGTGCCGTCTTTCAACAATTCGACATCCAGACACAAACCTTTCAGTTCGCGGACCAGCACGTTGAATGACTCAGGCACGTTGACCTTTGAGATGAGCTCGCCTTTGATGATGGATTCGTAAGCTTTGGAACGACCCGGCACGTCGTCTGACTTGATGGTCAAAACTTCCTGCAAGGTGTGAGCCGCGCCGTAAGCCTCGAGAGACCAGACTTCCATTTCTCCGAAACGCTGGCCGCCGGATTGCGCTTTGCCGCCCAAGGGCTGTTGAGTGATCAATGAGTATGGGCCGATGGAACGTTGGTGAATTTTATCTTCCACCATGTGGTTCAACTTGAGGATGTAGTTATAACCGACGGTCGGATTATATTCGTAGGCCACGCCTGTGCGGCCGTCAAACAACTTAATCTTGCCGTCATCCGGGAAACCGGCCCGGACCAACTCGCCGCGGATCGTCTCTTCGGGCACGCCGTCGAAAACCGGAGTGGCCACGCGATAACCCAAAGCATTGGCGGCCAAGCCCAAATGGGTTTCCAAAGTCTGACCCAAGTTCATACGGGAAACCACGCCCAGCGGAGAGAGAATAACGTCCACCGGCGTGCCGTCTTCCAGAAAAGGCATGTCTGACAAAGGCACAATGCGGGAGATGACGCCTTTGTTGCCGTGACGACCAGCCAGCTTGTCCCCGACTTGAACTTTGCGCAGGTCAGCGACGGCCACTACGATGCGCTTCAAAACGCCAGGCTGGAGTTTGTCTCCGTTCTCGCGGGTAAAGACGGTGATGCCCACGACTTTGCCGCGCGCGCCGTGTTGCAGGTAAAGCGAAGTATCGCGCACGTCGCGGGCCTTTTCTCCGAAAATGGCGCGCAATAATTTTTCTTCAGCCGAGAGATCGGTCTCACCCTTAGGCGTGATCTTACCCACCAAAATGTCACCGGATTTAACCTCGGCGCCAATGCGCACCACGCCGTTCTCATCCAAATTTTTTAATTTTTCTTCTGAAACGTTCGGGATGTCGTTGGTCACCACTTCCGGACCAAGTTTGGTATCGCGCACATCCATGGCGTAATGCTCGATGTGGATCGAGGTGAAGCGATCCTGGTGCACCAGACGTTCGGAAAGGATGATGGCATCCTCAAAGTTGTAACCGTCCCAGATGAGGTAGGCGCAAAGCAGGTTCTGACCCAAAGCCATTTCTCCGTTTTGGCAGGAAGTGCCGTCCAACAAAACTTCGCCGGCGTAAACCTTCTGTCCTTTGTTGACCCGCACGCGTTGGTTCAAGCAGGTTGAATGGTTGGAACGTTGGAATTTAACCAGATCATAACGCCTGATATGACCGTCCGCCGTCTCCAATTCAATGTGATTGCCCGATAAGCCGACAATGGTACCGTCATCCGGAGCCAAAATCGCGTGGCCGGAATCAACCGCCGCCCGGCGCTCTACTCCCGTGCCCACGATAGGCGCTTCGGGTTTGATACAAGGCACAGCCTGACGTTGCATGTTGGAACCCATGAGCGCGCGCTGGCCGTCATCATGTTCGACAAAAGGAATCAGGGAAGTTGAAATCGAAAGAATCTGTTTGGAAGAAACGTCCACGTAATCAATCTCGTGCACGTCCACGATGGTCGGTTCCCCGTTCTTACGAGCCGGAGTGCGCTCGACCAAAAACTTGCCATCTTTGCCGATGGGCGTGGTGGCCGGAGCAGTCGTGCCGCGCTCTTCCGTAAAAGCATTCAGGAAAATAATTTCGTTAGTGACAGTCGGCACAACGGGCAATTTGGCAATCGAGACCTTGGTCATCTTCTTGGCCATGTCCTTGGTGACTTCCTCGTTAGCTTTGGCCACCAATTTACCTTCGCCGTCGCGCACGTCGACCCGGAGCGTCAATCCGACGCTGTCAGTCCCGTCATTTTCCGCCCAATTTTTAACTTTGCGATAAGGCGTTTCGATAAAGCCGTATTCATTGATGCGGGCATAGCTCGCCATGTGGCCGACCAAACCGATGTTCGGACCTTCCGGAGATTGAATCGGACAAATGCGTCCATAGTGAGTACGATGCACGTCGCGAACTTCGAAACCGGCACGTTCGCGCGAAAGACCGCCGGGACCGGTAGCTGAAAGGCGGCGCTTGTGTTCGAGCTCGGAAAGCGGATTAGTCTGATCCATGAACTGCGAGAGCTGAGAAGACATGAAGAATTCGCGCACCGCGCCGATGACCGGCCTGGCGTTAACCAACCTGCCCGGGGAAAGGGTGGTAATTTCCTGCGTCGACATGCGATCTTTGACGATACGTTCCATGCGGGCCAAACCAATGCGGAAGCGACTCTGCAAAAGCTCGCCGATGGCGCGCACGCGGCGGTTGCCGAGGTGATCCACATCGTCCGACTCTTCCTGCGTGTTGTTCAAACGAATAATTTCTTTAATAATGAGTACCAAATCATCCTTGGAAAGGATGCGGTTCTCTTCCTTGGCCACCATCTTATCATCCCAAGGCATGCCAAAACGCTGGTTAAACTTGTAGCGGCCGACAGGACCCAAGTCATAACGCTCAAACTTAAAAAACATGGAATGGATGAGCGACTTGGCGTTGTCTGCCGTGGCCAAATCTCCCGGACGAATGCGTTTGTAAACTTCGATGTGACCCTCGTCCTCATTCTTGGCCACGTCTTTAGCTAGTGTGGCCTCGGTATATTTATTGAGAGGGTGGACGTCAATTTCCTTGAAGGCCTCGATAATCTCTTCGTCAGTACTCATACCAAAAGCCCGGAGCAAGGAAGTGGCGGCCACTTTGCGCTTGCGGTCGATCTTGACCCAGATCACGCCATTCATGTCAGTCTCGAACTCGAGCCAAGCTCCGCGATTAGGGATGACCTTGGCGCCATAGTAACGACGGCCACGCCCAACCTCGGCCGTAAAGAAAGCGCCGGCCGAACGCACGAGCTGAGAGACGATGACGCGCTCAATGCCGTTGATCACAAAAGTTCCCCTGTCGGTCATGACGGGCAGATCGCCCAAATAAATTTCCTGTTCCTTGGTCTCTTGCGTTCTTTTATTGATGAGCTTGGTCTTAACGCGCAAAGGAGCTTCGAAAGTAATGTTCTTTACTTTGGAAGTCTTCTCGTCAAATTTGGGTTCATCAATAAAATAATCCGTGAACCACAGTTCCAAATCACGTCCAATAAAATCCCGAATAGGTGAAATTTCTGAAAACAACTCCTTGAGTCCTGTTTCGAGAAACCAACGGTAGCTGTACTTTTGGACCTCGATCAGATCCGGCAGTGCCATGGCATCACGGGAAGCCGTGAAATAACGACGCTCTGTCTCTTTGAGAGGTTGGCGCCTGAAAACCTGCGTGGGCATTGAGGTGAGTGATTAGAAGCGCGTCTCCTCCGGCCAGACCCAAGCGCAAAGACCGTACAGTCGGGTGGCTGGGCGTTGGCCAGAAAGTGGCGTGCTTTAACGATTATTCAAATTGTGAGGATGGTCTACGAAATTACGAATTTGTCGCGAATGTACGAATTTTTTGTTTTCTAACCCATTCGTAGTTTCGTATCAAAATTCGTATTTTCGAAGACCGTTTGCCGCGAGACGCAAAAATCCTCCGAAATCAACTTTGGAGGACCTTGTATCTTACCTTTATGACTGCATTCTCATTAAGACAATAAGTAAATGCGCAATCCTAGCAATTCTCTGTTCATGAAAAGCTGGGATTCTTAGCTATCGGATGACGAGAACAGCCCGTCTCCGATCTGTCAAATTTGCGTTCGCCGGGCAATTATTCCACGGTTGTAGGAAGTCGTCAAGGGTTTATATGTTAAGACGTTTTTGGCTAAATTTTGTCATTTTATAAATTTTTGGCTAGGTTTAGCTAAATAAATTTTGCTTAAATTAGCCAAAATTTGATGCCAAAGACCCTTGACAAAACCTTCTTTTTATGATATAGTAGTTTGTTCTTTAAAACGTGCAAAAGTAGTCATCTGGACAGTTATAGAGGAGGAAATCCTGCAGCACCCGAACACGGGCTATGTTGCGGACGGGGAAGGAGGACATCAAGATTCGGCTTCGGCTGAAACTTGATGCCAGAAACAACCCCAAGGTCCTCATCCGCCTCGGCGGATCGAGAACCATTTACCTCTATAACCGTCCACGAGGACGAATGAGAAGGCCGGACCTCAGACGGAGGTAACCGGCAGGGCGCAAGTGACGCCCACCCATGGGGACACCGTCCCCGCACGATGCTGCAGTGAGCTGGCAGAGGTAACTCTGGCCAAGGGTCCGTGCCAAACGGATAACGTACTCATCGCAGATTGGGGCTATGGCAAGCCTCACTATACTGGAGAGGCCGGACCTCAACGGAGGTAACCGGCAACCTGCAGGGGCACAGGCATACAACGCCCCCTGGGACTGGACCAAACTTGGCCAGTACCCAGACTGCACCTTCTCGGTCGGGACGAGACGCGTGGGGATCAGATCCCCCACAAGGCGTCCGTGCCCAAAGCTGATCCGTCTGGAGTGTGATTTCCTACGGATGCAACTCCCTGCCCCATGACTCACTGGGGAACGCTGACGACACAAACACTCTGTGTCGTCGGCTCAACTAATGGCTTCGGGATCGAAAGATCGTGAGACCATCAAGTGAAATAAATTTCAAAAATAAACGCAACGGATGGTTGGAGGACCATCTATAATAAAAAATCAACGAATCCCCTGATAAAGTGGAGGAGAGAAGAACTCTAAGTGGCCCCAATTAATTTTGGGTCACCATAAAGAGGAACGCCTAAGTCATATTCGCCTGGTAACAACTGGGCAACCATGGCCTAAACGTTCTGACCGTCCCGGGCTTGCCCAAAGGACTGTCCCCCTTCACTTCATCAGGGGATTTTATATTTGAAAAATAACGTGATTAAATTTTGACAATTACCAACTTTAGGCTTTAAATACGCCCGTTCCATTTCAAGGAGGATCTCATGTCACAAAAGCCTGTGAGCATGCGGATCCGCCACCGCATGCAATGGTGTCAGTTTTGTCACACCAAGCAAGCTCTTTTTCTCTGCTTTACGCCATCGCCTGATGGTCACGAAACTGTTTTTGAAGGCGAATGTCTCGAGTGCCGTCACGACTTTGGCATCAGTGTGATCAACACTCTATGCGGTTGTAAACCTAACCCGAATCAGCCGCCTCGACCGCCTCTGGACTGGGCAAGACTGCATATCTGCCCGAAATGCGTCAGCTCTCACTGCCTGGGATGGTATCGTGGAAACAACACCATCGCCTTTGAATGCTATGATTGCGGCCACTTCTTTGTTCCTTCCTACCTTCCTGGAAACCTTGGTTCTCAGAGAGGGATCCGTTAAGGATCCTGGGCTAAAATTAGCCAAAACAGAACCAAGGCTATTTTATTTAATTTTAGCCAAAAATAGTCCTAACTCCTCCAACTCCTCTTAAACAAGAGGAGGGCTAACACGTCCTTACTTTAGAAACGCAGAACCCTCTCTTGTTTAAGAGAGGGCAGGGTGAGTTAGGGGGTTGACAGAAACCTAAAAAATTGCTAAGGTCTGTGGTTCTTTAATAGGGGCTAATCAGCCAAAACCAAATGGGGGGGAAGCACTTCGGCAAAGTGTCCGCCTAAGGCGGATCGCCAAAGTGGTGCGTAAAACATACCCGACTCCGGCTTCGGCTGGACTCTGGGCTGTGGATCTCACATTTCATGTTCGCGGAAGGCTAATGTCTAAACCGTGAGCCTCGCCTCCATCTTGTTTTGACTGATAACTATGTTCGTCCTGCGTCCTAATCGTCCTGCGTCCTCAATAAAAAGGAACGTGAGACGATTAGGACGACTGGGACATCATGTCCAAAGTCCGAAGGCTCATTAACAACCTAACCCAGAAAGGAAACAAACAAGTTTCGATTTTCAATTCTGTGTCTGTCTGTCCGTCGCTACGCTAAGTCAGAGTCGGGTCAGAAGTGGACTGCGCGAACGCAGGTCATCCAACAAGGACGAAAGAAGGAGAACGCCATGGCAACTGCACGTGAGAGCGAACACCTGAGTGACAAGAATATCCGCATCGGCTACCGCTTGGTCAAAGAGGCCAAGGAGCTGGGCATCAACGACCGCGAGGCCGAGTACTGTATGGCCGTCGGCGAGATGGCCGGCGACATGCTCACCGTGGCCAAGGAGCTGACCGACGTGAGCGGAGACAAACAACCGCCCTTCGTCAAGCAGGCTCCCCGGGAACGCACATCCGGCATCGGCGTCCTGCCGATGTGGAAGGGTGAGTGGAAGGGCGACTATCCCCTGGCGCGGTTCACCGTCACGAACGTGGTGCATGTAAACGACGCCGGACACCTTAGCTTCATCAACTCGAGGTTGATTAAGAGGTACATCGACCCGCTGGCTCCCGGCGTTGACCTAAAATCACCGTGCGTCGAGTTCGAGAAGAGCTTCTTCCGCGCTTGGCTCGGACAGATCAACTACGTCCATCCCAAGCAGAGGCCCTCGCTCTTCCGACGCTTCAAGAAGTGCATGAACGGCGAGGTCATGCGGCAGATCGAGGCCAACCAACTGGACCTCTACTACCTGGGTCCCAAAGCCGCGGCCAACGCCTTCCGGCCCATGAACGAAGAGGAGGAGAACGCAAAGGAGGTTCTGCCCGACGGTATGCTGGGCGACTTTCTTTGGAACCGGGAGATCCTCGTGCGGCTGGATCTGATATTCGAGGCCCTCAATGATGGCAAGCTGCTCTTCGATAAGGACGATGACGAATACAACGCCAAGACCGATGCGAAATTCGCCAACGCCCTCAAGAAGTCCGGTGGCGGCTCGAAGACCGAACCGATGGAATACAAGAGCCACATCTGCCTGCTGGGGACGTACAAGGCTGTCAATGTCGACGAACAGGCCGACGAGATGGTCTGCGGCAACAAGCTCCCGGTCACGACCGGCATCCTGTTCGTCCAGTACGTCAACAAGGGCCACAACGTGGCGATGTTGGTCGATGCCGACACCTTCAAGTGGTTCCTAGGATCCTTCCTCACGCAACGCGCCAATGTGGGCTGGGTTGCGCGTCTGGACTACGGCATGCGAATGCCGTTCGACATGATCCCCAAGGAGCTGCGTGACCGGGCCAACGCCATGATCGATGCTGTGGTGAAGTCCCGGCAAGAACGGAAGGCTGCCGAAGCGTCCGCAACCACCGGTTCCCCGCCCGAGAAGGCCAAGGCGGAAGATCCCAAGCCCGCAAACGGCAACGGATTCAGTTCCACCCTCGGCGACCAGCTCTTGGCCAAAGGGCAGGTACCCGGCAGCAATCCGCCCCCTGCCGCGGAGGAGCCCAAACCCGCGGATGCCACGCCCCCCGTTCCTCCTGTCGCAACGACCGACGGTCCAAGCGACACCTCCTCCGCTTCTGCTTCCTAGCCCTTTCTGGGCATCTCTCCTCGCGACGAGCATCGATATCTTCGAACTCGTCGCGCAGCCTCTCAAAATCATTAAGTGATTAATGGTTTTAAGAGGCTTTTTGATTGGTTGACAATCAAAACAGACAGAATTATATTGATATTACTTTCCGCCTCGCGATCTGCGAAGCGAGGTACAACCTTAAGTGACGGAGTCCATGGCACTCTTGGTCCTCTGGACCGAGTTCTTCTCTCCTCCCATGAAATTCGTCGCTTCTCTATTTGTGGCTTCGCTTTGCAGCTTTCGAGGCAGAAAACAACTAAAGCAAAAATCAAAATTCAAAGAGCAAAGTGCCGGTATCCCTTTTCTGGGATATTTTTGTATAAAGGCAATGCCGGAGGCCACCTAAATTTTTAATTTTGCTTTTTGAATTTTGAATTAGTCGGGTTTAGTCGTAGTCGGGCTGGTACTTGTCACATTATTTAAAACTCCGGAGTTCAGAATGGCCGGCGCGTATTCCGGCTCATATGTGATATAGCGCACTGATTCTGATCGGCCGCCGTAGCGACGTTCGGCCACGACAACTAACTTAGTCATGCCGCGAGGAATATTTAAAGTTAAACTAAAAACACCACTCGATTCAACGACGGCCGGCGTTCCGTTAACCAGAACTGAGGCCGTTGGATCGCTCAGACCGCTTACGGTCACCGATGGTTCGCGGACAACGGCGTGATCACTCGGCATCGAGATATCCAGTTGGGGTGAGGCGGAAAGGTAAGCCGCCTGATGCCAAACATACCACCCGAGAAGCAAAGCTAAAGGCAGCGGAACCAACAACAAAAAATATTTCGACGGCACAAAAAGCGCGGAGCGACGGACTCTGGCAAAAAAAGTTAAAGGCTCTGAGCCGTCCAATAAACCCCGTTCTTCCAAAAGAGAATGATACTTGTGCATTAAGAATCCGATACGCCCATCAAGCGCTTTAGCGATGACCCTCACGTGCCGCTCGGCATAAGCCGGGTCGCGCAGTTTGTCTAATTCTTCTGACTCGAGAGCCTCAATAGTTGACGACGGTATGCCCGTCACTCGCGCCAATTGATTTAAAGACCAGCCTCTGAGTTCGCGGAGTTCCTTCAAATCAGCTCCAAAGCCTCGTTCTGTATCAACTCGCTTACGGACAAAAGACATGACAATAGATTAAACTGGAAACTGGAAACTGGAAAGAGTTGTCTTGTCATCCTGAGCAAAGTCCGACGGAGTCTCACGCCAGAGGCGGATCAGCCTATGGCCGAGAAGGATCTTGTTCGTGCTTTAATACCAGATCTTTCGATTCCGTTCGTCAAACTCACTACACTCAAGATGACAGAAGGGACTCTTTCCAGTTTCTAGTTGTTAGTTTCCAGTGATCAAAGTTCTTCGTCTAATTCTGGTATTTCGCGGTTGACCTGTTCAAGAGCCGCTTGATTAACCGGAGCCGGCACTTGATCCATGCCTTTGGTAAATTCAACTTTGAGGATTTCCCTGGGTTTGGCCCCATCGCCCGGACCGATAAAACCTTCTTGCTCCAGCAAGTCCAAGAGCCTGGCGGCCCGCGCGTAACCGACTTTTAATCGACGTTGCAAAAGCGAAGCGCTGGCTCGGCCGGCTCGAATAATTTCTTCTTTAGCCGCCGACAGCAAAACATCAGAATCTTCATCGGCAATGCCATTAGCCGCAAAAGCCGTGGGCGTCCCGCCTTTCTCAACCACGGTCACATCATAATCCGCCGGCTCATATTTTGATTTGATATATTCAACTACGCGATTAATCTCGTCATCCGCCACATAAACCCCTTGGATACGGCGAGGGGAAGTCATCTCGGCCGTGGAGTAAAGCATATCGCCTCTCCCAATCAACTTGTCAGCGCCTGACTGATCCAAAATCGTCCTCGAGTCCATCTGCGAAGCGACCGAGAAAGCGATGCGTGCCGGGATGTTGGCTTTGATCAAACCGGTGATGACGTCGACTGACGGACGCTGTGTGGCCAAAACCAAATGAATGCCGACTGCGCGCGACATTTGGGCCAAACGCACGATTTGCGATTCTACTTCCTGTTTATTGGTCACCATCAAATCCGCCAACTCATCAATAATCATGACGAGGTACGGCAATTTTTCCTGGACACGCTGATTGTAACTTGCGATATCTCTGGCTTGTTGTTTAGAAAGAAGGTCAAAACGACGGTTCATCTCGCGGACTGCCCACTTCATGGCGTTGACCGTCTTGTCGACTTCCGTGATGACCGGCGTAATCAGATGAGGAATGCCGTTGTAAACCGGAAACTCCACGCGTTTCGGATCAACCAGGATCAATCTAAGATCGTCCGGACCGTTGGAATACAGGAGCGACATGATGATGGTGTTCAAGCAGACTGATTTGCCAGAACCGGTTGCGCCGGCCACCAACAAGTGCGGCATGCGGGCAATGTCGCCCATCCAAGGTTTGCCAGTCACATCGCGCCCCAAGGCAAAATTGATGGCTGACTTACGTTCGCGCCATTCGCGGGTCTCAAAAAGTTCGCGCAAACCCACGATGGCCACGCTTTGATTAGGCACTTCGATGCCGACCAGCGACTTGCCAGGAATAGGCGCCTCAATGCGGATCGGGTGGGCGGCCAAAGCCAGGGCCAAATCATTATGCAAAGCCGTTATCTTATTGAGCTTAATGCCATCCGACGGTTTGAAAGTAAATTGCGTGATGGTCGGACCGACGGAAACCTCCCCCATCTCAATCGGAATGCCGAAAGTCTCGAGCGTGCGTTGGATAACCGCTTGGCGCGCCACAATATCACCCGAGGTCGGTTTTTGGTCATGACGGTTTAAGAGCTCCAACGGTATCTCAACTCTGGTCCGGTGACGTTTGGGTTTGGGGGGAGGTGTCTGGTCTTGGTCATCGGCCGTTGTCTTGTGAATCTGCTGTTTGGCGTCGTCCTGATCGTCCTGCGCGTCCTGATCGTCCTCTTCAACCGACGACGGACGACTGACGACGGACGACTGACTATCAACTGTGGATTGGACGGCTTGCAACTCATGCCGACGCGCCATCTTTGTTTGCAAACTGCTGAATAACCAAACAAAAGGCTTGGTCATCCAAATGACCGCTGTTTTTAAGCCTGTCAGTAAGGTCATGACCCACTGAAAAATCGTGCTCAATGAAGTGTTAAAAATCAGTACTAGAGAAACGGCGAAGAGAGCGGCAAAAAAGATAAGCGCGCCCGCCTCTCCAAAAATCGGTATAAACGGATCGGCCAACATGAATCCAAGCTTGCCGGCCGCCGCATCCACGGCCGCTCCGGGAGGAACCTCGCCGCCGAAAGTTAAAAGATGAACTAATGGATTGAGGCCAATGAAAAATAAGGTGAAGCCAATGCCGTTGGAAATTTTCAAAGGCAGGCGTTCGGGCGAAAGCAGAAAGATGGCGGCCGCTAAAATAAAGAATGGGACGACTATCTTATCCCAACCAAAAATGTGGGAAAGAGCCTGATCCAGCCCCATACCGAAAGAACCGGCCAAATCAAACAGAGATAAAAGGATAAAAATCGCCAAAGCAAAGCAAAAAACCGTGGCTATCCCTTTTTGAGTTTGGACGTCCAACTGAAAACGAAACGAAGATTTTCTTTTTCTGCGTAAACTCATGCCAATGCTTATTTTAGCATTTTTTCAGCCTTATGTCACGTTGGCTAAACTTAGAGCTATTCTTCGATTGGCAGGCCGTCATCTTCCTTGTCATCGGGAGCCCCGCCAATCGGCGTCAGTCCGCCCTCCTCTTCCTTTAAACGCCAGGCTACAATGATCTGCTCACGAATTTTGGCCATCAAGTCCGGCCTAGAGCGCAACGTTTGCTTGGCAGTTTCACGGCCCACGCCTAACTTTTCGTCGCCAAACGCGTAGCTATTGCCTGACTTTTTGATCACTCCCCACTCAACGCCTAAATCAATCAAATCACCGGCGATTGAGATGCCTTCGTTATACATGATATCGAATTCGCAGTTGCGGAAAGGCGCGGCCATTTTGTTTTTTACGATCTTAGCTTTAACGCGATTGCCGATGATGCGGTCGCCCATCTTGATTTGCGCGCTGCGCCTGACTTCGATGCGCATGGATGAATAGAATTTGAGGGCCATGCCGCCGGTGGTTGTCTCGGGGTTGCCGAACATGACTCCAATTTTTAGACGGAGCTGGTTGATAAAAATCACAACCGTCTTGGTACGAGAGATGACGGCGGTTAATTTGCGCAGAGCTTGGCTCATGAGCCTGGCCTGCAAACCCATATGGCTATCCCCCATCTCGCCCTCAATTTCCGCTTTAGGCGTGAGGGCGGCCACTGAATCGACGACGATGACGTCGACCGCGTTGGATCGCACGAGCGTTTCGACGATATCCAAAGCCTGCTCGCCCGTATCTGGCTGTGAGATAAGCATGTCATTGATGTTCACGCCGATCTTGCGGGCATAATCAGGATCAAGCGCGTGTTCCGCATCCACGAAAGCCGCCAATCCCCCCATCTTCTGGACTTCGGCAATAATATGTTGAGCTAAGGTGGTTTTACCGGAAGCTTCAGGTCCGTAAATTTCAACTACGCGACCACGCGGCACACCCATGACTCCCAAAGCCAAATCCAGAGACAGACAACCCGTGGGCACAGAATCCACTACCATTTTCTTGGCTTCGCCGAGACGCATGATCGAACCTTCGCCAAACCGTTCTTTAATCTGATCGATGGCTTCTTGAGCGGCCAACTTGCGAGCATCCCGCTCGTCTACTTTCTTGGGCATAATTTATTTATTAATTCAAAATTCAAAAAGCAAAATTCAAAGTGTTGGTGTCCCTTCGGGATTCATCTTTATACATAAACGCATGACTAAGTTAAAACTTTATCTAATTTTTTGTTTAAACGTTTTTTTGTAGTTAATTGTATTTTTGCCATTATTCTGATTAGCTCCATCGAAGTGCCCGTCAATAAAATTGCTCTCTGCTCGTCCAAATAACCCTTATCCTTTAATATTCTGCTCCAATAATTTGCCTCTCGAGCCTCTTTATAAGCATTTGAATTTTGAATTAATACTGTTCTATATTTGTTCTATAAGATACATACCTTACCAAACGGACGAAAAACCGTCATGGGGATAACTCCAAACCCTCGTCCTACGTCCTAATCGTCCTGATCGTCCTTATATCCCATGATTTTCTAAGTATTTAATTAAATGAATTATTAACTGATTGATTCGAAGACTTAATAAATATAATTCTTTCACTTTATTGCTGGGTAAATAGCCAATGTCTTCCGCTACATAAAGCATTGAACGAACTTCCGCGCAAGAACCTTTCGCGATCTTCAGAAACCTTAAAAACTCTCTGTCTCCTTTCCGATCAAACCCTTCTGCTATGTTATTCATGATCGAGATGCACGCTCTTTGTATCTGATCTTTAAATCCATAATCGCGACATCCTTTCAAATTACTGTAGACCTGACCAACAAGTTCACGCGAAAGTTTCCAGGCTAAAATATCTTCGAACTTATTAATTTTCATACCTATCTTAGGACGAGCAGGACGTTAGGACGATTAGGACGACCTCACAAAATCTTCAGAGAAAAGAGCCCCGACAAAATATCGAGGCGAGTGAGTGAGTTAAGGAAGTACACATTGAATGTTCTGCCAGCTGGCTTGGTTGGGAGTGTATGAGGCTCCACCCGAGAGTACGCCGGCTTGAACGCGACAGGCTTCCTGCAGACCGTTGCAGACGATGAAGGTGCCAATCGGGCAACTGGTCTGGTCGCAGTACCAGGCATCCTGCGGCTGACCGGTACCGGATGAAACTCCCGGTGCGAAGATGTACTTGGTGCCCTGGTAGGCATTACCCTTTTGGAAGATGAGCTCTCCGTTGCCAGACGATCCCCACGCCCAGCCGTGCCAAGAGAGATCCGGCACACCGCTCCAGCCAGGATAGTCGACCCAACCAAAGACGGAGAGGTTGTTGGTCTGACCGACGGGTGCGTTGATGATGAGCGTGGCCTGCCCCGCGATGCCTTTTGTCTGGCATGGACTCGATCCAGTACCAGCATCGACGACCGAGCCTCCGCTACCGCCAGCGTTCATTCCTCCGCTCCCGCTTGAGCCGCCGACGTTCGTTGAACCTCCGGTACCAGTCGATCCTCCCAAACCGGACGATCCTCCGAAGCTGGTTGACCCTCCAGATCCAGTTGACCCTCCGGTACCGTTGAGACCACCTGAACCTCCGACATTGGTTGATCCGCCCTGACCCGATGATCCGCCTTGGCCGGTCGATCCGCCGAAGCCGACGGATCCTCCTGAACCCGATGCACCGCCAACTTCTATCGAGCCTCCGTTGCCGCTCTGACCTGAACCGCCACTCCCGGCTGTTCCGCCAGCGTTGCTCATCCCGCCCGTGCCCGACGCTCCGCCTGATCCGCCGCTGCCCGCGTCAGGACAAACGCAAGGCTCGAAGGACTGACCATCACTACTGCAAACTTGAACGCCTTCGATGTTGCCGCCGCAGGCGCAGACAGAGGATGTGCCCGGCGAGCAGATCTGGCTGGGCACAGATGATCCGCACTGTTGGGTTTCGACGAGCGTGATGACCTCGCTCGACTTCTCTCCGGCTACCGCATCCAGCGTAGCCGGCTCAATCTCAAAGATGCACGCCGGCTTGTAGCCCAGAGCTTGAAACACATCCCAGTTGAAGATCGGACGGCGCAAACCAGCCTGATTGGCCACCGCTATTTCGCTCTGGCCTTTGCCTTTAACCAAAGCGCCGGGCCAAAAGCCAACCATTCCCTGATCCTTCAGGTCTCCGATCAGCGCGTTCTTCTGCGCGACCGGATAGTTCGCGATGTCGCTGTCCTTGTAACCCCAGGACAGGAAAGAATCGTAGGAGAGAAACGTGCGATAGCCCGTGGCTTCGAATCCGTTTCCCGGATAGAGCATGTAAACCTGCGATTCACCGTCGAGCTTGATAACCTTGGCGTCCAGGTACAGCGAAAACGGATCGAATTGGACTTGGGTGTAGCAGTTCAACGCCTGCGGCGGCATGTTGACCGCACAATTCGTGGGCAGATGCTGATAGCCGCTGACATCCAAGATCTGCTCCGGACCGACCACCAACCAGTAACCCGTGCCGTACTCTTGGAGCAAGGTCCCAATCGGATAATGCAAGGCTGTCGCGGCCTGCTCCGGATCACCGCCCGAAGTTCCCTCGAGCACTGACTGCAACTTGGGAATGAAAGTCGCGGGATCGGTGTAGTACTTCTTGTACTGGCCGACGCCTGACGTGTCATTGCCCCGGAACCAAGCCGACGGATCAATGGCTTTGGCTTCGGCCATGCTCTGCAACCTGACTCCCAGGTGCAAGTGCGGAGGACCGTCGCCGTTCAAAGCATCGCTCTGCACGTAGCCGATGACATCATCCGGACCGACATTGTCCCCGACCTGCCAACTGAGCGCGTTGCCTCCATTTGCTTGCGGAGTCTTGCGCTGATGACCGTAGATGGTCAAAAAAGACGTGATGGCTGTGGTCGTTCCGTTGCCGTTCGTGACGCTGAGGGGCGTGGCGAGCTTGTGCTCAATGACGATGACCAACGTGCCATAGCCGCTGGCCGGCCCGTAGAACACGATCTTGCCGCAGGTGATTGCGTGGATGGCTGTGCCCTCGGCATAGATGATGTCGTGACCCAGATGCTTGATGCCGTTGTATTCGGCGAGAAATCCTCGGTTGCCATAGAGCAAGTTCTGGAAATCCTCGACGGTGGTCGGGTAGCGCACGGCGTCGACCGTGCAACTTTGCGTGCTGGTCGAGCTGTTGGCATTGTGCGCGACGACTGAGCCTCCCGTCCCCTGCTTGGGTTCCAAGGGACCAATGTTGCCGCAATTCTCGACGGCAAGTGCCAAGAAGAACAACGTGAACAAACTGATTTTCAATGTACCAAACTTTTCCATGAGATTGCCTCCGGTTCCCTCCAATACGCGTCGTAGAGGAGACCAAAGCAATCTGGGCAAACAAACTCGGAACGGCTCTCTCCGGATTTTCGGCAAAATCCTGACCGCTTTGGCCACGATCCCATGACCGTTCCTGTCGCCAAATAAAGGCTGGAACTTAGTCGCTGACGTGCTACTAATCTCACGTAGCTAATGGGTTCGCGGCATTGTCTCAAACCGGTTTTGGACACCGGCTCTGGCCGAATAAATTTAGTTATACTCCTCCATCTTTGATGAAAAATCCCCTCCAGGACTCACCCTGCACCGTATGGTGCAGGGCTCACCGTTGATGTATAAAATCGCGCTTTTTAAAAAACTGTTAGCGAGCCAGTTACCGTACCAGCTCGCGGCAGAGACCAACGCCCGTTTAGCTCATTGGTCCCACCAAGCTTTGACGCGCTGTATAACCGTCGTCGTTCCGAGTCTGTTGCTTTCGAGGTGCGAAGCTGTGAAGCCTCACTTACAGCGTGCGATGATTTGCGTCCATGGTCAATTTTTGTTGTCAGTGACAACGGACAAACTTCAACTCAACGTCCTACACGTCCTAATCGTCCTGATCGTCCTTACGATTTGTCATGACAAAAGAGTTTAACATCGTTCATTTTGTTATTTTACTTTTGACAAAAATCACGTTCATCTGTGGAAAAGTTCTTTTTTCCGCGCAACTTAAAATAAATATAGACGAGCAGTGCATAAGTCGCGACGAGCAGGATTAAGTTCATGCGTTGCATGGGAATGGAGAGCCACGGCAAATAATTCGCGAGACTGGCTGACCAAAAAATTATTTTTGACACGCCTAAAGCCGGCAATGAAACTGCCTGCCAACCTGGCAACTGACCCCAAGCCGCGCTCAAAGCTCCAAACAGCATGGCCCACGGCACGAGGGGCACGGCGATCAAGTTAGTTATCAATCCGGCCAGCGAGACGCGCTCAAAAGCAAAGGCCATATAAGGCGTGGTCATCAGAGTTGCGGAGGCAGTCGTCGCCGCGGCTTCGCGCAAACCACCCGCCGCTGGAATCAAATTGAGTTTTCGACTCATGACGGGCGACCAAATCATGAGGCCAACGGTCGCCAAGAAAGACAAAGCAAACCCAGCGTCAAAAGCCAGCATCCATGGATCAATCAAACAAAGCACAAAAGCCGAAACCAATAAGACGTGCCAAGTCCGCGGCCGGCGGCCGACCTGCCGCGCAAGCAATACCAGCCAGCCCATGACTGCCGCGCGAGCCACCGACGCCGAAAAGCCGGTGAAGGTGACGTACGTCATGAGTATAATAGTGGTTATCCAAAAAGCTTGCCGTCTCCAGAGCCCGAATCCCAGCAAAACCGCGAAAACAATCGACGCGACGATGGTGATATTTGAGCCGGAGACGGCAATCAAGTGCGTTAGCCCCGCGCGGCGGAAAAGATCGTTGGATTTTTGAGACATTCCCCGCTCGCCATACAACATGCCCGCGATTAACGCCCCGTCTTCACCGGGCAAGACAGACATGATGCGTCGATTGGTCCAAACTCTAAGGTCCGCGAATGACTGTCGCACATCCCACCAAGCCGGGGGTGAGATGATCGCCAACTCTTTAGGCGTGCATTGAGCTTGGGCCTGGTGCCGACGTGACGCAAAGCGTCGATCCAGCTCGTCGGGTTTTTGTTCAACTGGTTTTAACGCGCATGAAAAGCGGATCGTCGAACCGACGGGGATGTCGGATTTGAGGTTAAGGGTGATGCGAGTCTGTGAGTTGATTCCTCTGTCTTGATGTAAAACATCAAGACTGTCCCCTTTCGCAAAGGGGACGAGGGACACGATCGCTTGGGTGCCATAAAGGCCGTCGGTGACGTTTTGGACGTTGACAGTGTAGGTCTGCGTCTCACTCGCCTGAATAATCGCCGGTACGGCGACGTCGAAGCGCCACAGGCCTAAGAGGCAAACACCAAAAACCAAACAACAATGTCCAAACAAACGAGCTTTAAACACCAAAAAACCAAAAACTAAAAATACGACGGCCAGCAACCACCAGACTAAAGTCGGAATGTTGGTGAGAGGGAAAAATGAATGAATTGTGACGCCAAAAAGATAGGCGGCCATGACCACGGCTGGTTTTTGTTTATCAAAAAAACTCATACCATTACTTTAAAGCGGGCTTACAATCCGTCTCATACCCGGATTCGTGACATGCGTATAAAGCTGCGTGGTTCTTATGCTCTGATGGCCTAATAGTTCTTGGACATATCTGACGTCTACGCCATTTTCCAAAAGATGCGTGGCAAAACTGTGACGCAAAGAATGAAATGTGGCGTCTTTTTGGATACCCGATGTTCCAAGGGCCCGTTCGAAGACGATTTGAGCCGTTCTCTCAGTCAACCGCCCGCCGCGTTCGCTGGCAAATACATAATCATCACCTAAACGACCGGCGGTCAGCCGTCTTAGATCGTCCAACAAAGAATGGGGCAAGACTGTCAGACGATCCTTATTGCCTTTAGCCCGCTTAAGATGGATGGTCAACTCATCCAAATTCAAATCATTGATCTTCAGTCTGACCACCTCGCTTACCCGCAATCCGGAGCCATAAGCCAGCGCGATCATGATCCGATGTTTCAAATTATTGATAGTTCCTATAACTCGAGAGATTTCTTCACGTGAGAGGACAACCGGCAATCTCTTGGACCTTTTTGCGAATTTAAGCCGTATGTCATGCCCATTTTTTAAGACATCCCTATAATAGAATTTAATAGCATTCAAATATAGATTGACCGTCTGCGGCGCCAGGCCTTTTGCCTGTTTACTTAGCAAAAATCGTCGTATATTCTCCACGTTGCCGGCATCTGTTGCCGTCGGATCCTCAACCAGATAGTCTTTAAGGCAGGCAAGGTACGCTTTTATGGTTTTTGGGCTATAATTACGCAAACGCATCTCTTCGGACACACGATTCAATGGTTCTTGAAACATAAAACCTCACTTAATATTTAGTGAGGCCTGCTCGCTTTCGCACCTTATCCATTCTATACAAATTTTCGCCTAGCTGACAAGATGTGCATATCTATACGAAATGTTTTCGTATAGAAACTAGTTAGCTGAAATATTCCTTTTCTTTTCTGGGCTATCGCCCAAATTGTTTTAAAAAATTTTTAAATTTCTTTTTCTTTAATTATAGAGGGGAATATGGAGTTTTCTCCGCTCCGCTACGAAAACACTTATTTTATGAGGGGGGCTGTCTGGCTTTTGCCAGCCAGTTCGGATGTTTTCTCCGCTCCCGCTGGTCGCTCCGAAAACCTTATTTTATATGAAGCGCTAACGCGCTATAATACAGCGGAAGTCAAACTTAATTTAAGCTATGCCTACACTAAACTGGATTGGAAAAGAAGCAGTAGTAAACCACGACAAAGAGGTTCCTTTTCGATTACTCAAAAAAGTTAAATCCGCTTCCGTAGGCAATTCTCAAAATTTGGTAATTCATGGCGATAATCTTGAAGCACTCAAGGCTCTCATGCCTTTTTACATAGGCAAGGTCAAATGTATTTATATTGATCCACCCTACAACACGGGCAACGAAGGTTGGGTTTACAACGATAAAGTTAATTCACCAAAAATTAAAAAATGGCTGGGAAAAGTCGTTGGAAGAGATTCAGAAGATCTTTGCCGACATGACAAATGGCTTTGCATGATGTATCCGCGCGTAAAACTTTTGAAAGATTTACTTAGTGATGACGGCGCAATCTTCGTATCTATTGATGATGTTGAACAATCGAATCTTCGCGCTTTACTCGATTGTATTTTTGGGGAAGATAATTTTGTGACAAATGTAATTTGGGAAAAAAACTACTCCCCAAGAAATGATGCAAAATACTTTTCAGCATCACACGATTTCATTCTTGTTTATGCAAAATCCAAAGCAAAATGGACTCGTAATTTGTTGTTAAGAACCGAGAAACAAAATAAATACTACAAATTTGACGATAACAACGGCAGGGGTTTATGGCGACCTGATAACGTTTTGGTCAAAACTTTTTCTGAATCAGGTGTGTTTGGGATAAAAAATCCCAATACTGGTGAAGTGTCCTATCCCCCAAAAGGTAGTTGCTATCGCTTCAGCGAAGAAAGAGCAAAGCAGCTTTTGAAAGAAAATAAGTTTTATTTTGGGAAAGATGGAAAAGGCAAACCTCAGTTGAAACGCTATTTGTCAGAAGTAAAACAAGGTGTCGTTCCACAAACTATCTGGCGATATGAAGAAGTTGGACATAATCAAACTGGAAAAAATGAATTAAACAAGCTAGTTGACATGAATGTTTTCGATTCTCCAAAACCTGTCAGCTTAATCAAACACATACTACAAATAGCAACTGATAAAAATGATCTCGTTCTGGATTCATTTGCAGGTTCTGGAACAACTGGTCATGCCGTTTTAGACCTAAACAAAGAGGATAGCGGTGATAGAAAATTTATTCTTGTTGAAATGGAAGATAAGGTTGCAAAAGACGTAACGGCAGAGCGTGTCAAACGTGCGATAAAACAATACGATTACAAGGACGGCTTTGAGTATTGTGAACTCAGCAAACCTCTTTTTGATGAAGAAGGGCAAATCGAAGACACTTGCGACTTCAACCAATTCGCAACCTACATTTACTTTA
This sequence comes from Patescibacteria group bacterium, assembly GCA_041661105.1. GTDB lineage: Bacteria > Patescibacteriota > Patescibacteriia > 2-12-FULL-60-25 > 2-12-FULL-60-25 > MWCR01. The sequence continues at coordinate 4,144 of JBAZVB010000005.1, read as the reverse complement.
CTGAAACGCAAACCAACATAGACCCTGCAAAAGTATCGGCAAATTATATCGGCGAATATGCAGAAACCGAGTATTATCTGATCTACAAAGAGAAAGGCGAAAATGTATTGAGCAAGTCCTTTTTGAAAAAGCTACGAAAAACCGACAGCACAAAAGTTATTTACGCCGACAAGTGCATGCTCGACGAAGCCACGCTTGAAAAACACAATATCGTATTCAAACAAATTCCTTATGAAGTTAAAGTTTACTAAACTATGGAAATCAACGTTGATAAAATCAATTTTCACCCGATTCTAAAAGATATAGAAAATATATTTTGGTTTTTTCTACTCTCAATTAGAGCTCTATCTGATTTCGATATACAAAATATTCTAAAAACTAAGAATAGCACACAAGATGGTTATGCAAGTTTTAATCAAATGCTAGAAAAATTCAACAAAGCGACAAATTTAAAAATAGAAAAAAATGGGAATATTGCTACGTCAAAATTGAATATTCTCAATGAAATGACTCTGATGGGCAAAGCAATGGCAATTCTTACTTACGATTTTCTATCGCTCTCAAAATATAACGCGAAAATCAATCAGGATAATGAGTTTCAATTCTTACGACACATTAGAAATGGAGCGGCACACTACAATAAATTTAATCTAAAAGACGAAAAAGGTGTTTGGAAAATTAAAGAAGACGAAGTCGTAGAATGGAATGGGAAGAAGATAAACCGAGAATTACAAGGCAAAGAGGTATTTGGTGATTTTATATCAATATTTGATATTTTTATATTAGCAAAGTATTTTTCAGATAAGTTGATTTCAATCGATAATCAAACTACATAACTTTATGGAACTCAAAAAATATCAACAATCAGCGTTAGACAAGCTCAAAGCTTATCTCAAAGGCATAGAAGCCGTCGGACCAAAATATGCTTTCATGGGCGAAACCGACCGGCCGTATCATGGCGACTTTTTCGGCGATGTGCCTTTTGTTTGCGTCAAAATCCCGACCGGCGGAGGGAAAACGCTTGTTGGCTGTCATGCCCTCAATGAAATCATGCGCTCTTTCCTCAAGCACAAAATGGATAGAGGTATTGTGATGTGGTTTGTGCCATCCGAAGCCATAAAAACTCAAACGCTGAAGAAATTTAAAGACCGTAACGACTGGCACAGACAGGTTTTAGACGAGGCCTTTCAGAACGGCGTGCGTATTTTTTCAAACGAAGAAGCGTTGCGAATAAGAAAAGAGGATGTGCAGGACAATCTTTGCGTTATCATTTCCAGTTTGGAGGCTTTCCGTAAAGAAAAAACCTTGCAAAAGAAATACAAAGTTTATCAGGAAAACGGCTCGCTCTTGAGCCATTTTGAAAATCTCGACGACCGCGACGACTTGGAAAAAGACGAAGAAGGCACAATCATAAACTCACTCGCAAATGTCGTCCGCATGAGCAACCCGCTTGTAGTGATTGACGAAGGGCATAAAACCCAAACCGAACTATCGTTTGATTTTCTAAATAATTTAAACCCGAGTTTTGTCATTGAATATACCGCTACACCACGCTCTGGCAGTAATATTTTGGTGGACATTTCCCCTGCCGAACTCAAAGATGAGCAAATGGTGAAAATTCCGCTTGTACTTGAAAGCTCCGCCCAATGGCAAAATGCCGTTGCTCGCGGACTTGAGAAACGAGCCGAACTTGAAAAAGAAGGCAAGAAAAATACAGGCGAATACATACGCCCTATTGCCCTTATCCAAGCGCAGCCAAAGAGTAAAACACAAAATAACGTGACATTTGAACAGATCAAAGAGTATTTGCTTTCCGCTAAAATCTCCGAAGAAGAAATTGCGATCAAAACATCCGACCGAAACGATTTAGAGGGCGTGGATTTATTCAGCAAAAAATGTAAAATCCGTTACATCATAACCGTTAGCGCACTCGCCGAAGGATGGGATTGTTCTTTTGCCTATGTTCTTATTTCCGTTGCCAATGTCGGCGCGAAAATCGCCGTTGAGCAGATCATCGGACGTATTATCCGCATGCCGTATGCTAAACGAAAGAAAAACGAGGCATTAAACCGCTCTTACATTTTCGCTTCCGCCAAAAACTTCAACGAAGCCGCCGGCAACATCATTTCAGGACTCGAAAGAAATGGCTACAGCAAAATGGATTTGATCGGTGCTTCGTCAAACGGCAATACGGCACAAGACCCGAAAGAAGTAAATCGAGCTGTGAAAAAGGATTTTGCCGTGCCGATGATGAGCTTGGAAGATGAAAAACTTACTTTTGAAGAACTGATCGGTGAAGATTTTGAACTGGCCAAACAAAACTCCGAGTTTGATTTTGAAATTCATTACGACAATGACGGCCGCGCCATTATTGATATTGAGGACGATAACAAATGGCACAAAGGCAAACAGCAAATTCTCAATCTCACTTACCGAGACAAAAACTTTTCAAAGCAGGAATTGGTGCAGTGGCTTGATAAAAAGCTCCGCTTCACACTGCTTGATAAGCCTAACAAGGTAAAATTCATTGATAAAGCCGTTGATTATCAGCTCAAGCAAAAATCTTTGGCCGAGCTTTCCGTCAATCGGTACTTGTTCCTTGATCGCTTAAATGAAGCTATAAAAAGCGTTCTTGAAGCGTACGCAAAAAAACGTTTTATTGAGTTTATAACCAAAAAGAAAATTGCGACCAAGACATTTGATAGCTTCCCTGAAACAATCACTCTCAAAGAGCAGATACCGCAGGAGTTCAACAAAAATTACTACGAAAAAATCGACAAGTTGAACAAAGAGGAGTTGAGTTTTGTTGAACGCTTAGATCTAGACAGCTTGCCGAATGTCGAGTTTTGGGTTCGCAATCGTGAAAAACAAGACCCCTTCTTTATTCAAGGCTGGAAGAAAGGCAAATTTTACCCCGACTTTGTCGCGCTCACCAAAAAAGGCAATATCGTTGCCCTTGAATGGAAAGGCGAAGACCGAATCAGCAACGAAGATACTGGATACAAAGTTGAGATGGCCGAAGAATGGGTAAAACTCGGCAAGGGCAAACTCCATTTCTTTTTGGTACACAACGGGAATGTGGAGGAGGTTTTGAGTGAATTAAAGAAATTATGAGATGGCTAAAAGAGATAGATTCATAGAAGAATACAGAAAAGATTTTGATCTCTACAAAGAATATGTTGAGACTCTTCAAGATGTTCTAAAAAAATTACTTGATAAATATAAAATCCAAGCTCAAGCCGTCCAAGGAAGAACAAAAGATATTGAATCGTTAAAGCTCAATTTAAAAGGCAATCAATACAAAAGCAAAACTATACAATCCACAAGAGAAACTATCGACTTAGCTGCTTGCAGGGTTATTTTTTACCTCGATAGAGACATCGAAAAATTTAAGAATGTACTTTTTAACGAATTTAAAAATCAAGAAACCAAAAATAAATGGTCAAAAAATAATTACAACGCATATCATTTTATTGGCTCTTTCTCCGAGGAAAGAACAAAATTATCAGAATACGAAAAGTTCAAAGACCTAACCTTTGAAATTCAACTTACTACCGTTCTATATCATGGCTGGAATGAGCTTGAACATGACCTTTTCTACAAAGATAAAGCCAAGCTAAAAAAGGTATTACCTGCAAAATTCAAGGAATTAAAGGAAATTGCAGAAGGCATAATGGAAAAACAACTTAAAAAAGCACAAAACTCTTGGAGCTATATTTACGAACAGTATGAGCTTGCAGCCGAAGGAAAAACAATTTTTGATATTAAAAATCTACAACAATTGTCATTGTCGGATAACAACAATGAAATACATAAAAATCTAGAAAGATTTAATAAAATTACTGAGGAGGTTAGAGACATACCAGAGGAACAAGATTTAAAAACGTTGCTCGAACTTTTGAAAAGCATTTTAAAAAAGGCACGGAAAAATAAGTACAAAGAAGAAAAAACATTATTTGGCAAATTTAAAGGGAAAAAATATTCCGACATAGCAACTCTTGTTATTGAACTTTTGGGCTATTTAAAATACAAAAACATAGATCTGATTTTTAGTTTCGTAATCGAAATATACCCAGAACAGCCAAAGGAAGTACAAAACAAAATCGAGGAATTAATAAGTAAAACTGCAGCATTTAATCTCAAT
>JBAZVB010000004.1:0-92383 GCA_041661105.1 Patescibacteria group bacterium | reverse complement strand
CACCTTGCTCGAGATGGCCTTCGGCGGGAACAAGGGTTTCCGCGCCTACATGAACGAAAATGACAATGCCTTGGCATGCTTGTTCTGCGAAGAGCTGGGAGCAGTCATTGAATGCGAGGATAGGCAATCTGTCCTCAAAATACTTGGGGATGCTGGCATACCAGCCTACTGCCTCGGTAGCGTCATCTCAGACAACAAGGTCGTGGTGGATTTCTGCGGACGAATCGTGCTCAAAGAGAGCATGACCGACATGCGCGCCCTCTGGGAGAGGACGAGCGACGCGTTGGATATGCTGCAAGCAAATCCTGACTGCGTGCGCTCGGAACAGAAGACGTGTCACCACCTGCTGACCCCGCCGCCGTATCTCGCAACTTTCAAGCCTCAGCCGACGCCGGAACACATCCTGAACGCCACGCAGAAACCGCGGGTGGCTATCATTCGCGAAAAGGGGAGCAACGGCGACAAAGAGATGGCGGCCGCGTTCTATTCTGCCGGCTTCGAGCCGTGGGACGTGACCATGACCGACCTACTGGAAGGTCGCGTCTCTCTCGACAACTTCCGCGGCATCGCGTTCGTGGGTGGTTTCGCCAATGCCGACGTCTTCGACGCGGCCAAGGGCTGGGCTGGTGTCATCCGCTACAACGAGCGGGTGAGCCAAGAGCTGGAACGCTTCCGCAAGCGCGCGGACACGTTCTCGCTCGGCATCTGCAACGGATGCCAGCTCATGGCCCTCCTGGGTTGGGTGCCTGGATTCGAACTCCTGGCGCTCGACGAAGCGCAACAACCCCGCTTCATCCGCAACGTTTCCGGACGATTCGAATCGCGGTTTACTGCGTTGCGCATCGAAAAGAGCAACGCCATCATGCTCAAGGGCATGGAAGGCTCCGTGCTCGGAGCTTGGTCGGCTCATGGCGAAGGGCAATTCCACGCCAACTCCATGATAACCGAACGCATTCTGAGCTTGGGCCTCGCGCCTCTCCGCTACGTCGACCCCGAAGGCCAACCAACCACGGTCTATCCGTTCAACCCGAACGGCAGCCCGCATGGCATTGCTGCCGTTTGTACGGAAGATGGCCGAGGCTTGGCCATCATGCCCCACGAAGAACGCACGTTCTTGCCTTGGCAATGGCCCTGGATGCCTGAGAGCTTCAAGCGCTTCGGGGTAAGCCCCTGGCTCAAGATGTTCCAGAACGCCTACGAATGGTGCATGAGGTAACCAACCCCTCTATCCGTCTCGTCGAACTCGACACCTTTCCCCCACATTGCAGGGGAAAGGAGTCTCACAAAGCGTATCTGCTCAGATGCGCTTTTTTTATTGACCTGATCTACTGCTCATGATAAGAAATGGCCGTTGTTCATTTCGTAATATAACAGTCCATCGAGGGCTAGAAAGAGGCTGACAATGCTACCACGTTACACACGTCCGGCTTTCCGTGATCTTTGGAGTGAAGGGAACAAGAAGCAGGCCTGGCTGGAAGTCGAACTTGCCTTCCTGTCGGCCCGCGTGACCCTGGGCGGCTTGCCGCCTGAGGCTTACGACGCCATCAAGAAACATGCCAAGCTCAACCTGGCTCGACAGGACCAGCTGGAGGCTGAGTACAAACATGACATGATTGCGTTCGTGAAGGATATCCAAATGTCGCTCGAGGAAGCCGGCGTAGGTCAGTATGCCAGCGAGTTCCACAAGCTCCTGACCTCCTACGACATCGAGGATCCTGCCATAGTGACCTTGCTCCGACAGGCTATCATCATGATCCAGAATGAGTTTACCAGCCTCCAATACGCCCTGCGCGCCAAGGCTCGCAAACACAAGTGGACTCTCATGATCATGAGGACGCACGGCCAATTCGCCGAGCCCGGCACTTTCGGCCATCTGTTGTTGGTCTTTGCCGAGGCTGTGAAGCGGAGCTGGAATCGTTTGCAGTTCGTTCTGGACAACGATCTTTCCGAAGGAAAGATTTCTGGCGCTGTCGGCAACTTCCCCGGGCTTGATCCCAACATGGCCGCGCTTGCCCTCGATCTCCTGAACCTCAAGCCTGCCAAGGCAGAGACTCAGATACTGCAACGCGATCGTTTTGCGGCAGTCATTTCAGCCGTCGCATTGGCAACTGCCACCATCGAACAGATCTGCCGCACTTTTTGGGAGATGATGCGCAGTGACGTAGGTGAGCTTCAAGAGCCGCGCGGCAAAAACCAACGCGGTTCGTCGCGCATGGCATACAAGAAGAACCCCATCCTGACCGAGCAGGAGCAAGGAATTGCACGGCTCGAACGCGGTTATCTGATAGCCGCCTTCGAGAATGTGGCCACTCCTGAGTGCCGAGACATTTCCCAGTCGTGTGTGGAACGGGTCATCTTCCCCGACGCGACAACCCTCTTGGACTACGCCACTGCCAAGCTCACCAAGATGGTGGAAGGCCTGGTCGTGTTCCCAGAGCGCATGCGAGAGAATCTCGACAAGACCTACGGGGTTTGGGCAGCTCAGCCCATACGTGATGCTCTCATGGAATCCGGCGTCTCATATGACGAGGCCTACGAGTATCTCCAGCGCTGCGGCTTCGATGCAGCCGAGCTTCAGAGACCTCTCATGGACTTCATGAAGCAACCCATCTCAGAAAAGAGCCCTTGCTCGGCTGTTGATGTCCTGGGCGTCGAGCGTCTGTTGTCCTTCTTCGACCCCAAGGCATATGTCGAGAAGGGGACTGAATACATCTTCAAGAACGAACCGGCCACCTAAAGCGGCGCTCAAGCTCGAGCGACCGCTTTTTTTAAACTCCAAAAACCAAACACCAAAATACAAATAATATTGACCAACTAAATTGGATGTGCCATGCTTTCGGCGGTCAAACAAAGATGGAGGAGACCATGGGACATCCGCACCTTACAGAACACGCCGATGCAGTACCCGTAGCCAAAGTCAGCTACAGTGACATGCAACTCGGAGAAATCCTCAAGCTCACGGCCCTAGACGCTGGAAATAGGGGACTGAAAACTTTTCGCATCCAAATCGTCGGGTTCGTAGAAGAGAAACATGGGCTTTCTCCTGTTTTTCGCCTTCTGGGCGATGACTTCAACTTCTTCGGAAACGACAAGACCACGCCGACCAGAATGCGGAAAGGTAGCCTGGCCGGAGCAGGCGCCGCGGGTACTCTGATTCCGCAGACCGTGTTCATCAATATGGTATTTTGGGGCGAGATCAACCTTGGCCGAGACTGCTCATTCGAGTACGTGGACGGCCGCGAGGAATTCGTCTACGCCGCCAAGATCTCATGCATCGAACGCTGGCCGCGTCCCGCCTCCTGGAGAGAACCCAAAACAGCCGTGGCCCGGTACGTCAGAAAAGTGGCTCGGCTGTGCAAGCAACTCGCCAATAAGGAAAAGGCGCACGGCGAGAAACTGAAAAAGCCTCTCATTATCCGAACGGCCAACTCGGTCTACCGATTGTCGGCCGCCGAGGAAGAGGGCATCCGCACGCTCACGAACGTTGGCAAGAGCATCGTCTACGACAAGGCTCGACTCACCTCTGCCCAAGTCGGCGGCCTCCTCGTGATTGATGTGAGAGCTGACGATAAATGGATAACCTTGAAATCAAGCGTTATCCAATCCATCGACCTATTCGATTAAGCGGCGCTCGCCTGAGTGACCGCTATTTTTTTACGACAATCATGGCCGGAGGCAAAACCGCGCGCGAGGAACCGTTGCCCGTGGGATAATCTTGCAAAGCGGCTTGCAGGGTTGTTTGCGGAACTTTCCATCCCGCGCCGTGGATCGTGCCCGGATCGTTAACCCTAAAAGAATCGGTTGCCAGGTCATAACCAAAAACTAAAATCGTATGTTGGAGGGGAGCGGGCTTGCGATAATAGGGGCTGGCTATTCTGCGACCGTCGATGGCCACTAACAAAATATTTCCATTTTGAATTTCAGAAATGATATCAGCCGTCGAAATATTCTTGCGCACTTCAATCGAGGTAAAACCCAAATAGCGTTTAAAAATCTGATCGGCCGTGTCCTGAATTGAGGTATCCTGATAATAACCCAGGTTTTTCTTTTCCCAATTAGAGATAGCGATGATTTGCTTCCGTCCAGTAGCTGGTGAGATGGAGGTCTGGCCCTTGGCCCAAGCCACGGCCATAAGCGCCGCCGCTTCTTCGCAACCTTGTGCCAGCCGCGGATCTCCCCAGTTGCCGAACGGCGCTTGAACCAAGAAGGGGACAGTGGCCGCGTAAGCTGGGGACATGCTGGCCATTCCCAATAAGGCTATTACAAAAATTAACGTCAATTTATATATTGTCATGCATATATTATAAAGGTTTTGGCATAAAACGAAAAGAGCCCAGCGAGATTTGCTGGGCCCCACTTGTCTAGACCGGACAAGCACAGGTTAGGTGATCGGACCAAGCTCCTTCAGCACGGCCGGCAAGAGCTCGTGGAAAAACTTGCGCGGGCCAGGCTCGTTGAGCGGGCAGCTCAGACCGTAGAGGATTTCCTGCGTCGCGTACTTGTACGAGGCGTGGTCGATCCTGGGCTCCTCGTTATGCGTGACGGCGTCGGCGAGGATCAGACGAAGGATGTCCTTGGCCACTTGCTCGTCGATTTCGAGGCGATAAGCCAGGTTATCGGTCGCCAGGGAAACCCACACTTTTTCCCAGGCTGGATTTCTACGCACGTGGCTATCGAAGACACGGCGCCGCTGTTCGCTTTCCTGCCTGAGTTGCTCAAGCTCGCTGTTTGAACTGCTCGGCACCGGACGGCCGATCTTGCGGTGAAACCCGACGTGGTGCACGGTGCTGGCTTTGAGTTGGCCAGCGATCTCCCTCATTCCGGGTAAAATCTTCTCATAGAAGATCAGCTCGTCTTCCGTCTCCAGCGCCTCGCAGCGATCGAAGTAGAAGAAGATAGCCTGGGTCCGTTCCATGATGCAAGATCCGTCCTGGCCGCCTTTGTGAGCCAGGGCGCCAGCGCAGATCCGATCCAACAGCGAGATCGCCTGGAAATAGTCCGGGCTGCCCCAAAATTCGATACCCCAGCGTTGCGTCCGGCCGCACCACATTATATGGTCGAGCATACCCATGAAACAGAGCGTGACCGCCACGGCGCGACTCGGCGTACAAATTTTGGCGATCGAGCTCGCCGAACCTCCGTCAATCTTGAAGCCGAGGCTCTCGAGCTTGATGAGCTGAGCCCAATAGAAGGCGTTACCGTCTCCCTGAGCCTTTGCCTCGCTTTGTTCGCCATCATCCCATCGCTTGGGGTTGAGGATGAACCGTTCCGCCTGTTCCTTGCTCACGTGCCTTGTCATGTCCGTATCCTTTCATACCCTCAAAGGGGCTCGCGGACCTACGCACCTCTCACCAAGACCATCTCGATAAAAAGTGCAATGGCTTTATTTATCATATCTTAGCCATTTTGTCAAGGTTAAAGGACTAATCCTAAAACCTTGACAACGGCCCTTGGCAGGATTACAACGCCTATAGGCGTCAGATCAAAATTCTTCATGCCAAAAGAAGTCGAGGTGTAGCATGAAACAGAACAGTCGTCGGGTGCCTGAAGTGCCCTTTTCACAACTGGAGATGGGGAACATGAAGTACAACCTCTGGTGGATGATCGTGGTTTGTCTCGCGCTCAGCGTTTCATTGATGGCCTGCAGCAGCGGTTCGTCACCTGAAGACCTGATTGCCGGCAATGGGGGAAACACCCAAGATGCCGGCCTAGTCATGCCTTGCCTCAACGGACTCGCCCTGTGCGGCGCCGATTGCAAGAACCTTGCGGCTGATCCTGCCAACTGCGGAGGCTGCGGCAAGGGATGCAACGGGGGGCAGGAATGTTCCAACGGGAAATGCACGATCGTTTGCTTCAATGCCACTACCAAATGTGTAGACACGTGCGTAGACACGGCATTCGACCCTGCCAATTGCGGAGGCTGTGGGAACATTTGCAAAGCAGGGGAATTCTGCTCGGTCGGACAGTGCGGACTCAAATGCTCAGGCGGCACGGACCAGTGCAAGGGCAAATGCGTTGACCTCTTGAACGATCCTGCTAACTGCGGTGGGTGCGGGAACATCTGCAAAACCGACGAGGTCTGCTCTGTCGGAAAGTGCGGACTGGAGTGCGTCGGTGGTGCAAACAAGTGCGACGGCAAATGCGTTGACCTCTTGAACGATCCTGCCAACTGTTGGAGCTGTGGGTTGGTTTGCCCAGCTGGTCAGGTATGTTCTCAAGGCCAGTGCAACTGGGACTGCAACGGCGGCACGACCAAGTGCGGCAATATGTGCGTGGACGTGCAGAACGATCCGGCTAACTGCGGATCATGCGGAAGTATCTGCGCAACCGAACATGGGGAAGCCTGCTCAAATGGACAATGCTCCACGAACTGCAACGGCGCAACGATGTGCAACAGCAAGTGCGTGGATTTGCAAAACGATCCTGCCAATTGCGGATCGTGTACGCATGCTTGTGCCACCAGCCAAGGTGAAGTCTGTTCTGCGGGACAATGCGTCATGCAGTGCAACGGAAGCACCACCAAATGCAACAACAAGTGCGTAGACGTGGCGCTTGACCCGGCTAACTGCGGAACGTGCGGACACGCTTGCGCGAGTGGCGAAGTGTGTTCAACCGGAACATGCAACCTCACCTGCGTCGGAGGAACGACTAAGTGCAATAGCAAGTGCGTCGTGACGACCACTGATCCCGTCAACTGCGGGACCTGCGGTAAGGTATGTGCTTCCGGTGAAGTCTGCGCCGGCGGGAATTGCAACCTCACCTGCGTCGGGGGGACAACCAAATGCGGAACCAAGTGCGTGGTAACTGCCACTGACGTTGCGAATTGCGGCACATGCGGTCATGTTTGCACCGGCGGACAGGTTTGTTCAGTCGGGTCGTGCGGCCTGACATGTGTCGGCAATACGACCAAGTGCTTCAACAAGTGCGTCGACTTCACAGTCGATCCCACAAACTGCGGAATGTGCGGTAAGGTCTGCACGAGCGGCCAGGATTGCATCCAGAGTCAATGCGTCATGCAGTGCAATGGTGGCACGACCAAGTGCGGAACCGAATGTGTCGACCTCACGGTTGATACTGCCAACTGCGGTAGTTGCGGACACCCTTGCGCCACTGGCGAGGTTTGCTCCAACGGGGCCTGCGCGCTCAACTGCACTACTGGACTAACCAAGTGCAGCGGCAAATGCGTTGACCTGCAAAGCGATCCTGCCCATTGCAACTCCTGTACCTATTCCTGCCTCCAGGGCTACAAATGCAACAGCGGCCAGTGTGCGCTTGATTGCCCGAGCAATATGTCGGCTTGCGGCAATAAGTGCATGGATCTACAGAATGATCAGAACAACTGCGGCACATGCAACAATGTCTGTCCACAACCCGGATACTGTTCCAGCGGAGCATGCGTTTGCTCGTATGCCAACGCTACCGTTTGCAACGGCAAGTGCGTGACTTTGCAGACCGATTCGAATAATTGCGGAAGCTGTTACAATTCCTGCGCAACAGGAGGATGGTGTTCCAGCGGCGCGTGCGTTTGCCAAACCGGCTGGTCAGTTTGCAGCGGGAAGTGCGTTGACACGGCTTCGGATCCGTACAATTGTGGATTCTGCGGAAAGTCTTGTAACGTAGTGGGATACTGCCAAGATGGAACCTGCCACGGGCCATACTCCTTGTGCGTGAACAAGACTATAGGCTTCCCATGTTTGAGCGGTGCCTGCCATATATGGTTGATTGGTTCTTCGGGGTTCAGCACCAGTATTGAATACGCCCTGCCCTACTTGAACGTAAGTTTCAAAGCGCCATCCACCCTAGTCGTAACCTTTGACTACCTCTCGTCGGCTTCGAGTTGCTACAACCAACCGTACTTCACGATTACGGCTGCGGCTCACGGCGCCACTTTCTGGTTCCCTTCGTGTTCCAGTAGCGGCAGCTCCTACCTGACAGTTCCCGTTGACGCTGGAGTTTTGGTGAACCAAATATCTCTCGGCTTAACTTCAGGAGACTGGGGCAGCTCGATCCGCATCAACAGCATAGTCTTCAACTGACCGTCTTTGCCTAGCTCACCAAAGTCCTTGACCAGCTGGTCAAGGGCTATTTTTTATAAATTGACTCTGATATTTATCTGGATTATGCTGACGACGTCCGGAATTGGAGGCGTACAATGGAGACTCTCGAAAAAGTCGGCGAGATCACTACCAGAGTGATCGGTGTAGCTCTTCTTATTTTTTTGGAAGGCGGTCTAGTGTATATGTTGTACTTCATGTACACGCTCAGCACTATCATGGGCGTCGTCTACACCCTGCCCGCAATCGGCGTTTTGTGCACTCTTGGATTACTGGTCCGTGAATTCATCCGCCAGATCAAGCTCGTGGCGCGTGGTGAAGAAGTCCCCAAGAATCCATCCATGCTCCAACCGCCCGCTTTCTTATAGCGGCGCCACTCGGCCTGCCGCCCGATCTCTCTGACCCCTTGAGGGTCTACTTTTTTTATCCGCGTGCTTTCCATTTTAGCTAAAAAGTGTAGAGTATAACCAGTAATACTATGAACAAAATCTCAATATCATCAGAAAAAGCACCAAAGGCAACGAGCTTTTTTTCTCAAGCTATACTCACCTCAAATAAATTTAGGCTTGAACTTTCTGGGCAGGTAGGGCTAGATCCTCAAACGGGTAAATTAGTAGAAGGCGGAGTCAGCTCACAAACAGAACAAATTTTTCTTAATATTAAAGAAATTTTGTCTGAGTTAGGATGGAACTTTAGCAATATAACCAAAGCTAGAGTTTTTCTAACCTCTATGAATGATTATCAAACGATGAACGATGTTTACTTACAAAAATTCAATACTAACCCGCCAGCCAGAGTAGCTGTCGCTGTTAAAGAATTACCTTTAAGCGCTTCAGTAGAAATTGAATGTTCTGCCGAAGGGGATGAGATTTCTAAAGAGTCTAAGGATAAATACACAATATGAGCAACAACAACGAATCTAGCCGTCCCTCCGTCGGTGTAGCTACGGTCGTCGTCAAAGACGGTAAAATACTGCTTGGTAAGGACACAAGAAAAGGAGAAGTTTACGGCGTGCCGGGTGGGCACTGGGAAAGCGGTGAGAGTTTAAAAGAATGCGCTGCTAGGGAAGTTAAAGAAGAAAGCGGAGTGACATGCGTAAATCCAACTTTAATCTCTGTCTACGATTTTTATCGCGAGGATAAAGGCAAGAGCTACATTTCAATTGGCATGAAAGCTGATTATGCTTCCGGCGAACTCATTGACCTTCACGACGAAGGACGTTTGGATTGGGATTGGTATTTGATTGACGAAGCTCTTAAACTCAACCTGTTCCCGCCTGACCGAGTCTTAATTGAGAGATTTGTTTCCGGAAAAATCTACGAATAAGCTCGATGTTTATGTCCGATGAACTAATTGATATTTTTGACGACAAAAACGAGCCTACGGGCATTCAAAAGATGAAACACGAGGCTCATCGGGATGGATCTTGGCATAGGTCATCACATATTTGGATTTATAATTCCAAAGGCGAGGTTCTGCTTCAGTTAAGGGCTAAGAATAAAGAGCTTTATCCTAACGTGTGGGATGCCTCCGCGGCCGGGCATCTTGGTGCGGGAGAGGATCCGTTGACCGGAGGTTTAAGGGAAATGGAAGAAGAAATTGGATTAATTGCCAAGCCGGAAGATTTGGAGTTTTTTAAAGTCAGGGAACTTAAAGTCAAGTTAGGGCAGATGATTAATAACGAATTCTGCTATGTTTACTTTTTAAATTTTGACGGCGATGTCTCCAAGCTCAATCTGCAAGGAGAGGAAGTGGCCAAACTTAAATTCATACCCGTCGACGAATTGGAGGCGGACTTAAAAATTCATCCGGAAAGCTACGCTAAACACGGGGAGTATTGGAATGAGGTGATTGAGAGGCTTCGCGAGGTTCTTAATCGGTGTTAATTAGCTCCGCAGATTCTTCACCTACGTTCAGAATGACGGAGGGTTACATGTTAACTGCGGTTTGCATCTCTTTTTTAAATATTTCTAAATTTTCTTGAGCTTTCAGCCAATCTGACTCAAGAGCCAGAATCAACCCGTCCATTTCTTTGAGGCGTTTGGCTTTTTGGACGTCGACAGGGGTCGGATGTTCGATAAAAAACTGGAGAATGGAATTTTTTTCTTTGGTCAAAGCTCCCATATCGTGCTCCAAACGCTTGAGCGTATTTTTAGTCTGTTGAATATCGCCAAAGATATCAACCTTGGTCCGCATGTAGGGGATGGTGCCTTCCACGATCGGCTTATCCTCATCCGGCAAAGAAAATTTTTCGTGAGTCTTTAACTCATAAACGTAAATTTCGTATGGATAAGGATAACGAACAGCGCGGCCGTCTTTGATTTCCAAGATTGAAGTGGCGATCTGCGAGACAAAGGTTCTGCTGTGGCTGACAAAGATAATCGTGCCTTCATACTCCGACAAGGCTTCGCCTAAAGCTTCGACCGTATCAAAATCCAAATGGTTCGTTGGTTCGTCGAAAACCAAGACGTCATAGCGGCCAAGACAAATGCCGGCCAAACAAAGCCGCGCGCGCTCGCCGCCAGAAAGGACGGAAATGGGTTTTTCCAAATCGTCTTTGGTAAACAAAAAGTTTCCAGCCATGCGCAACATATCCTCTGGCAAAACGCGGCCGGCCGCTGTTTGCAGATAATCACCGGCCGTTCCAATCGTCGGCAACATCAACGGCACGTGCTGGGCATAATAGGCCACGCGCAGATTATGACCCCATTTGTATGAACCGGAGAGTAGGGGAAGCTGGTCAGCGATTGTTTTTAAAAAAGTTGACTTGCCTTGGCCGTTTTCACCCAGGACAGCCAAATGCTCACCGCGATTAATCTCAAAATTGATGTGCTCAAGCACCGGCTTGTCGGCCTGATAACCCACGGACAGATCCTGACACTCCAAAGCCAAGGCGTTTTTTTGCGGCGGGGCCTGGATCTTGATGCGCACCGTGCGCAAAGAATGAGCAATCTCAATGGTTTTTAATTTATCAATCTGCTTCATTTTAGATTGAGCTTGGTTGGCTTTGGAGGCTTTGTAACGAAAACGGTCAACGAAATCCTGCAAGTGACGACGCTGGGCTTCGATTTTTTTATTATAGCGTCTAGCTTCATCCAAACGACCTTGTTTGTATTCAAAATAAGCTTCGATATTGCCGGGGTAGAGCGTCAACTTATGATGTTCAAGCTCCAGCGTATGCGTGCAAACATTCTTCAAAAACTCGCGGTCGTGCGAGATGAGCAGCAAGGCTCCACGAAAAGTTCTCAAAACATCTTCGAGTAAAAGGACTGTCTGCAAGTCCAAATAGTTAGTCGGTTCGTCGAGCAGTAAAAGGTTTGGCTCGCGGACAAGAATGCCGGCCAAGCGCACGCGCATTTGGTAGCCGCCGGAAAGGCTGAGGAAAGGCACTTCCAGTTTTTCACGCTTAATATCAAAAGATCCCGCCATCTTGGCGCATTCCCAAGGCTCGCGGCCCGAGACTCTAACCAAATAATCAGTTACCGTTTCATCCGGAGGGAAAACCTCATTTTGTTCCAAATAACCAAGATTCGCGTTGGGGTGGAGCACGACTTTTCCGTCATCGATCGACTCCTGGCCCAAGATCATGCGCAAGAGCGTGGTCTTACCGGAACCGTTAGCGCCGATCAGCCCGACTCTTTGTCCTTCGGCGAACGAAACCGTAGCCTCATCAAAAAGCCTTCGGGGCCCGAAGGATTTGGAGATTCCTTGTAATTGGAGGACAATAGACATGATTAGACGATAGACAGTAGCTTGTAGACGGTAGCCAAAAAACAAAAGCTCTTAAGTGTCCCGCATTATGCCCGTAAATCGACAATAAATCAATGGTTTAAGCTAACACTTAATTTTTAAGATGATTAACCACTTACAAATTATGAAAATCGCATATTTATCAGTCATTATCGCCCTGGGCTTACTGGCCGCCGGATGCAACACCAACTATACGAACCCGACAAACCAAACAGACGTTCCAAGCGTTCCAGCCACAGTCAGTAAGTCTAAAATCCTTGATTTAAGTAATCAGGGTTTGGAAAATATACCCGCTAGCACCTTTGACCAACAAAATCTTGAAGAGTTGAATGTCTCAAACAACCGACTGACAAGCGCCATCCAGGCAGAGATCAGAAAGCTAAAAAATCTCCGCGTGCTCAAAGCTAGCAACAACCAGATGACCGGCGTGCCGGCCGAAATTGGCCAATTACAAAATCTTGAAGTGCTTGACCTATCCAACAATCAACTGACAGGATTACCGAACGAATTGGCGAATCTAAAAAAATTAAAAACCTTAAATTTGTCAGGCAACCAGTATTCAAAACAGGATTTGGACATAATTCGTCAGGCTCTGCCCAACGTGAATTATATTCTCTAATTCCATGAGATCATGAAACGAGCCCGCCCTGAGGAGATGCTGAAATAAATTCAGCATGACGAATGGGTTCAGGATGACAAAGAGGAATTAGGATGCGGCTGACGCGCCGGCCAAGTGCCCGGTTGCCCAGGAAGCCTGCAGGTTAAAGCCGCCCGTAAATCCATCGATATCCAGAATCTCCCCGGCAAAATAAAGTCTGGGGCAGATTTTTGATTGCATGGTCGAAGGATCAACTTCTTTAAGATCAACTCCACCAGCCGTTACAAACTCATCGCCCGCATTGCGCGAGACTACGTGCAAAGGCACTGCCTTCAACCAACCTACGCATCTCGCTAAATCTTTTTTACTTATGTCATGCGATCGCTTCTCCCCATCCAACTTTAACTCCTGACAAATAATTTCTGAGAGTGACTTGGGCACAAACTCAGCCAATAGGTTTATCCAACTTTTCTTAGGGTTAGCGAGCTTAATGGCTTCGAGGGATGCGGTGAGATCGACCGCCGTTTTGTTAGGCATGAGATCGACCGCGATCTCAAGCGGGTGCTGAGCGTCAAACTTTTCAAAAGCCACAAGCGAAGAGAAAGCGAAAACGGCCGGCCCGCTGATGCCTTTATGCGTAAATAACATAGGACCCGACGTCCTAAAACGTCCTAAACGTCCTTCGCGTCCTAACTGAGTACTGAACACTGTGACTGAGCACTGTTGAAATGATAGCCCTGCAACCTTGGCTGGCCAAGTCTCTTGGGTCAAAAGTGCGCTCAAGCTGGGAGCGAGCTCTGTAATCGTGTGGCCAAGCGAAGCGGCTAGCGAATAGCCATCGCCCGTTGATCCGGTTTGGCGATAAGCTTGTCCGCCGGTCGTTAAAATAACTTTATCAACTAACAACGTTTCTACATTATTTAACCCGATTTCAAAACCTTGCTTAACTTTTTTGACTCCGCTAACTTGATTTTTTAAAACTAATTTAACGTTGGAAGCCTTAAACATTTTTTCAAAGACTTTGACAACATCGTGTCCATCGTTGGATTTTGGAAAAACCCGCAAGTCGTTCTCAATCTTGAGCGGAATGCCGTGGGACTCGAACCACCCATAAACATCTGACGGAGAGAACTTGTGCATGGCCGACGTTAAAAACTTGCTGCCGCGCGGGTATTTAGTGAGCACGACCTTAAGATCCTGGATGCCTGTTGTGACATTGCATCTGCCCCCGCCTGAGATGATGACCTTTTTGCCTAATCCGTCGTTCTTATCAATTAAAAAAATCTCCGCTTGCGGATCAGATTCGAGGATTGCGGCGGAGGCCATAAGCCCAGCCGCTCCGCCGCCCACAATGGCAACTTTCATGGTCATATTTGTATCACGAATCGTCTCCAGTCACCAGAATAATTAACTATTTTGCTGAAATAAGCCAAATTTTGATTTTGATAAAAAGTCAGTCTTGACAAATATTAGTTTACTGATAAACTAAAGTTCCTTTATTTATGACTATACTCGACGAAGACAACCTCCTCAGACAATTTGGCATGACCGCGGCTCGCATACAGGCTTTTGCCAACCGATACTTTTTTGAACCGGTTGGCTTAACCATCTCCTGCGCCATGATCCTCCATTTGCTTGAGCACCTTGGTCCCATAACTTCCTCTGAGATTCTTAAACACACAGGCGGGACCAAATCCAATATAAGCCAAAGGCTCAAGTTCCTGGAAGATCTGAATTACATAACGCGCGAAGAGAACAATTCCGATGATAAACGCTTAGTCACGATCCGTCTGACTGACGAGGGACGCGTACGATATCAATCCCTGCAAAAAACCTTAACCGAACACGCTAAAAAGCTTGAATCAGAACTGCAGTTCACGGATGAAGATAAAGCCGCGTGCCAAAGAGTCATTTCTAAAATAAACCAATTTATAGACGCTCACCACGAAGATTTATGTCAAAGATTATGTCAACTCAAAGAAAGCAAATAAGCATACCCATCGCCGGAGCCATCATACTCTTTGCCGTCGTTTCGGTTATAGCCGTCGGCTGTAGCAAACAAGATACGCCCAAGGTCACTCCGCCTGATCCTGTCACGGTTAAAGTCCAAACGGCCCAGGAGCGTTTTTCCGTGGCTTATACTTTGGATTACCCGGCCATGGTTGTGGCCGAGCAGGAAGCTAAAGTCGTGGCCAAAACCAGCGGTACGCTTTCCGAAGCTTCTTTTGAAGTTGGCGACAAAGTCAATCTCGGTGAGATGTTATTCAAAATAGACGACGTCAACGGCACTGCCCAGAGTAACGGCTTTTCCGCTTATCAGATCAAGCAAGCTCAACTGGCCGCTGAACAGGCTTTTACTTCTTATCAAATGGCGGAAACCAGCTACAGCAACCTTGTCATATCAGCGGCTAAAGATCTGAAGCAGGCGGAGATTGCCAAAAATCAAGCGCAGAGCGGCAAGACCAATCTCGGCCAGACGACCTCCGACTCGCTTAAGTCAGCCCAGCTGGCTTATGACACGGCCAAGATCGGCACCGAACAGGCCAGATTAGCCCTCGAGAATCGCAAAGCCATCAGCAACGAAAGCACGACTGACACGGCAACCAATGCCGGCCTCGCGGTCCAGACGGCGATTGATTCATGCAAAACCATTTTGACTTCTTTGGTTAATACTTTGGATATTGATCGCGATACGGGCGGCATCCAAACTTACAGCAACACGTTGGGCATGGCTGATCCTGCTGTCCGCTCGACGGGCAGAGCCGCCTACCAAGCCGCCCAGGCGGCCATAGAGGCCTACCGCCTTAATCCGCCGGCCGATACTTCGGCCCGCGTGGACGCGGCCATCGTTATCACGCAAAAAACCAAAGCTGTGGCTGACGCGGCTAAAAAGATTTTGGAGAATACCCCCCAGTCCGCCACTTTGCCTATAACTTCTTTAGCCGGGACTTCTTTGAATAGCTTGCAATCCGCCGTGGCCGGTTATCAGGCGCAAGCTAACGGTTTGATCACTCAGCTGACCAATGTTAAGCAAGGCATGACCAACGTTGGATTAAACAACGATGCGACTTTAGACGGCCTGCAAAAAGCTTATGAGCTTTCACAGCAACAGGAACAGATGGCCGCGCAAAATCTGCAAAATTTACAATCCAGCATCAAATCACAAACTGATGCGGCTGATTTTGGCGCCCAAGCGGCCGACAATCAATACTCATCAACTAAATCTAAATTAGAAACTCAGATGGCCGTCAGCAAATCTCAAGCTGACCTGGCAGGCATCCAATACCAGAATGCCCTGACAGCTTTGAATAATTTGATTGACATGCATGAATCAATCGCCCCGATAACGGGAGTCATCACCAAAAAATACGCCGACAACGGAGCGACCGTCTCGGCCGGACAAGTCATCGCCGTCATCAGCACGCAGGACAACATCAAAATTCAATTCTTCATCGACCAAAGCCACTTGGAAGCCATCACGCCGGGCATGGCCCTAACCATCAAAGATAGTGATGGCCAGCAAGCCTCGGGTACTATTTTGGCCGTTACGCCACAGGCCGATGCCGTGACTAAACGCTTTTTAGTAGAAGCCAAAGCTAACGGCACATCCCAAGCCAACTTCACGCTCGGGACAATCGCGACGGTTACTTTACCCATCATTAAAATGGCTCCCCAGGGTTCGCTCTTAATGCCGCTGGCGGCCGTGGATATCGGACAGAGCGGGGCGAGCATTTATACGATCGAAGGGGAGACGGCCAAAAAAGTTTCCGTACAAGTCGGAAAAATCGAAGGCGAGACGGCCGAAGTTATCGTCCAATTGCCCGAAGACGCCAAAATCGTGATTGACGGCAATAAATTAATCCAAGATGGAGATCGTGTTCAAATCGCGCAATAACTATGGATCAACTACCCATGGATGAAATCCAGCCGATTGTGCCGCCCGAACCGGAAGTGACAACTCCCGAGCCTTTGATCGACCCCGTGATACCTGAAAAAGAAAATAAATCTTCCGATCATTTGTATTTGGAGCGTCTGACGTTCGATCCCGCGCTGCGCAAAAGCTGGCTGAATTTTTTTGTCAGCAACTTTCGGGTGGTTATTTTGCTTATCATCCTTTTGACGGGCTGGGGCGTTTATTCTTTTATTACGCTCCCGCGCGAATCAAATCCCGAAGTCAAAATCCCGATCGCCATGGTGGTCACGATTTATCCCGGAGCTTCACCGGCTGATATTGAGGAGCTGGTGACTAAAAAGATTGAGACTGCTGTGACCGGTCTTAAAGGCATCAGCAAAATAACCGCCAATTCATCCAATTCAATTTCCTCCATCCGCGTGGAGTTTGATTCTTCGGTCAACCTGGATGACGCCATCCGCAGTTTGCGCGATCAGGTCAACGACGCTAAGCGCAATCTCCCCGCCGATGCCAACGATCCGGCCGTGATCGCCATCTCTTTGGATGATTCACCCATTTGGACCGCCTCCTTTACCAGCCCGGTGGACGGTTTTACGATGCGCCAGGAAGCGGATGACATCAAAGATGAGCTGGAAAAAATTCCGGGCGTGCGCCAAGTTAATATTTCCGGAGGCGACCAAAGAGAATTCGAAATAGCTTACGACCCCCAAAAACTCACTTACTACAATCTTTCACCCGACCAAGCCAATCAATTAGTTAAAGCCGCCAACCTGGCTATCCCGGCCGGTAGTTTTGAAGGACAAAAATTTAATTTCCCGGTGCGCGCCGACGGGCGTTTTTGGACGGCGGAAACCTTATCCAATCTGCCGCTCTTCCACACGGACGACGGGGCTCAGGTTTTATTGAAGGATATTGCCAAAGTTCAGGAAAACGCGATCGATAAAACCGTTTATTCGAGGTTTGCGGACGAAAGCAATCGGCAATCTCAGGAAAATATCACGATTCAGGTCGTCAAAAAGACCGGCGGCAATGTCGTAAGCACCGTCAAAGAAGTCCAGATCAAAATGGACGAGATGGTCAGTAAAATGCCCAAGGGCACGAATTATTCGGTCATTCTTAGCTTGGCTGACACGATCAATACGGATTTTAACCACTTGACCCGCGATTTTATTTTGACGATCAGTTTGGTGGCTTTAGTCCTCTTCCTGATTGTCGGCTTGAAAGAGGCGTTCGTGGCCGGGTTGGCCGTACCGCTGGTGTTCTTCGCGACTTTTGGCATTATGGGCCAGACCGGCACGACTTTAAATTTCCTCTCCATGTTCTCGTTAATTCTGGCCCTGGGCTTGTTGGTGGACGACGCCATCGTGGTTGTGAGCGCCACTAAGCAATACATGAATACCGGCAAGTTCACGCCGGAAGAGGCCGTCTTACTCGTTTTGAACGATTTCAAAGTCGTGTTAACCACTACGACTCTCACCACGGTCTGGGCTTTCCTGCCGCTTTTGGTTTCGAAGGGCATTATCGGCGAGTTCATCAAATCAATACCTATTACCGTTTCGACGACTTTAATCGCTTCGCTGGTTATCGCCTTGCTTATCAACCATCCTTTGGCGGCCGTGCTCGAGCGTTTGCGTCTCACTAAAAACTTTTTCCGGGCGATCTTGGCCGGCTTGGCGTTAATGGCCATTGGCCTGGGTCTGATCAGCTTCCCTTATGGTTTGGCTATCGCTTTATTACCAACTCTGGTCTTAGGCTTCTTACTGCGCTGGTATTTCCGCGGCGGGAGAGAAAAACTGGAAGTCAATCTCAAATTATCGAACGCCGAATGGCGCGATGATGATTTGATCAAGCAAAAACTTAAATCGCAAGCCAACGGTCACGAGACCGGTTTTTGGTCGCGCTTAATGCACGGCATCATTCGGTTTGATCGTCTTATACCGATCTACGAAAAATACCTGCGGAAAATTTTAGCCACCAAACGGATGCGTTGGCTGACTTTAGGCAGCGTCTTCCTACTTTTCTGCGTGGCCGTGGCTTTACCGGCGACAGGCATAGTCCAAAGCGAATTTTTCCCCAGAACCGATTCGGACAGCGTCAGTATCAGCGTCGAAGCCCCGACCGGTTTGAAGTTGGACGAAACGGACATTATCGTGCGGCTAGTCGAGGCCAGACTTTTGTCTTATCCGGAAGTCGCGAGCTACTCAACCTTGGTTGGCAATGGGGGATCGGGCAGCTTTATTTCGGGCGGCAGCTCCGGAAATTCTTCCAACATGGCCAGCATCACGATTAAACTTAAGGACGCGGCTGAGCGCAAACGAAAATCATATGAGATAGCCGATGCCATGCAAAAAGATTTTTCCAACATCCATGAAGCCACGGTTACGGCTACGACTCAAAGCGGCGGTCCGCCTTCCGGCGCAGACTTTGAGGCGCATATCGCGGGAGATGATTTACAAGAGTTGGATAAAATCACCCAAGAACTAAAGCCCGAGTTGGCTTCGATCACGGGCGTGGTCAATCCCAAAATATCCTTAAAGATGGCGCCGGCCGATTATACTTTTGTACTGGATCCGGCCCGCATGGAACTTTATAACCTGAATGCCGCTTACGTCGGCTCGGTGCTCCGCACGGCTATCGCGGGCACTGAGGTTACTACCGTCATTCTGAACGGGCAAGAGATCCCCGTCACGGCCCGTTTTGACAAGGAAAAAATTCCCAACTTGGAAGCCATCCAAAACATTCAAATCTTGAATAACGCCAAGCAACCCGTGTTCTTAAAGGACGTGGCCACCATCAAGCTTGAGCCTTCGGTGGATACCATCACCCGCATCGATAAAAAAAGGACGGTTGTCCTCTCGGCCAGCGTTAACGGAGCCAATAAACCGGCTGACGTGGTTAAGGAATTCCAAAGTCGCGTAGCGGAAAAAATCAAATTGCCGGACGGCTATACGATCACGTACGGGGGTCAGAACGAACAAAATGCGGAATCCGTGACCTCCGTCGTCCAGGCCATGTTGATCGCCGGCCTGCTGATTGTTTCGACGCTTGTCATCCAATTCAATTCTTTCCGTAAAGCTTTAATCGTCCTCGTGACCATTCCGTTAGGATTGATCGGCGTATTCTTTGGATTAGCCGCCCTCGGTATCAGCTTGTCCTTCCCGGGTCTGATCGGCATCGTGGCCTTGTTCGGCATCGTGGTTAAAAACGCCATTATCTTAGTTGATAAAATTAATTTGAATTTAAAAAGCGGCATTCATTTTACCGAATCAATCATCGATGCCGGTAAGTCGCGCTTGGAAGCCATCTTCATCACCTCTATCTGCACCATTCTGGGCATGATTCCCATTACGTTGTCCAACGCCACGTGGACGGCCTTGGGCAGTGCCGTTATCTTTGGCCTCATGCTTTCATCCTTCTTTACCTTGTTTATCGTGCCCACGCTCTTCATGACGTTCGTAAAGGACGACCGTCGCCACGTGGACGGCCCGGTCAACGAAATGGAACCGCAAAGGGCTTCCCTCTAAAGCCTGTCCAGGGTTATTATATTAACTATCTATGTCCAAAATCATCGTTGTCTCAGGTCCAGTCATTGTCGAAGACGGTAAAGTCTTGCTCAACAAGCACGGCGACACGCCATTCTGGAAGTTTTGCGGCGGACGTGTCGAAAATTTTAACGAGAGCTTAATGGACGCGGCCCGGCGCGAATCCAAAGAAGAAGTCGGAGTCGATCTGGAATTTTTAGACGCGGAACCGTTCATCTTGTACACGACTAAACAGACCGAAGAGGGGACAGTAGACGTCATTTTGGTCCACTTCTTGGCCAAACGCGTGGGTGAGGTCAAACTCGGAGAGGATATCCGAGAGTACGCTTGGCTGGACATGAACGCTTTACCGGATAACGATTTAGGCCCAAACATCAAACCGGCTCTTAAGCATTTCGGTTTAATGAAATAATCACAGAACCATTCTGGTATTAATTAAAAGCAACCTATGATTCAAGTTAAAAACCTGACTAAAAAGTTTAAAGATTTCGTGGCCGTCGATAAAATATCTTTCGACGTCAAAGCTGGAGAGATCTTTGCTTTCCTGGGACCCAATGGTGCGGGTAAAACGACGACTATCAAGATGCTGACTACTTTGACACATCCGACCAGCGGCAGTATGCAGTTGAACGGCTTTGACCCGGTTAAAGATTCGACGGACGCTCGTAAGTCTTTTGGCATAGTCTTTCAAGATCCCAGCCTAGATGACGAGTTGACGGCCATGGAAAACATGGAGTTCCACGCCGTGCTTTACGGCATCTCTAAAATTGATCGCAAGAAGCGAATTGAGGAACTGCTCAATTTTGTGGAGCTTTGGGACCGGCGCAATGATTTAGCTAAAACTTTTTCCGGAGGCATGAGACGTAGGCTAGAAATCGCTCGAGGCTTGCTACATCATCCTAAAATTTTATTTTTGGATGAACCTACGCTCGGCCTGGATCCCCAGACCAGAAATCATATCTGGAGTTATGCCGTAAAGCTGAGCCACGACGAAGGTATGACGGTTTTCTTTACGACCCACTACATGGAAGAGGCTGAACAGAATGCCGATCGGATCGCGATTATCGACCACGGCAAAATCGTGGCCATGGGTACGGCCGAGGAGCTGCGGGAGAAAACTAACACCGCAACCCTTGAAGAAGCTTTCATTTCACTCACCGGTTCCGAAATCCGCGAGGAACAGGCGGGCAGCATTGACCAAATGCGTATGCGGCGCCAACTTTGGACTAAAAAATAAAAACTTCTAAAACTATGAACGCTATCTATATTCTCTGGCTCCGTCAATTGATCCGTTACTTCCGATCCAAATCACGCATCATTGGTTCTTTGGCGCAACCGTTGCTGTTTTTGGTAGCCTTGGGTTTTGGTTTTGGGCCGATTTATTCCAAAGCCGGGGGAGGCAATTATATCCAATTTCTAGTGCCGGGTATCGTCGGCATGAGCATCATGTTTACGGCCGTCTTCATGGGTGTCGAGATGATCTGGGATCGTAAGTTTGGATTTTTAAAAGAAACCATGGTCGCGCCCGTTTCCCGCTTCAGCATCATGTTTGGTAGAATTTTAGGCGGCGCCACGGTGGCAACTTTGCAAGGCATTCTGGTTCTCATCATCTCGACTTTCGTCGGCTTCCGCCCGTCCAACTGGTTGCTGGTCATTCCGGCCATCCTGGTCATGTTTTTGATCGCTTTGGTTTTCACTACGCTTGGTACGGCTATAGCTTCCATCATGGAAGACATGCAAGGCTTTCAACTCATTATCAATTTTTTGATCATGCCCATGTTCTTTCTTTCCGGGGCGCTTTTTCCTTTAACCGGTTTGCCGACGGCCGTGACGGCCATCTCGCTAATTGATCCGCTGACTTACGGGGTAGACGCCTTAAGAGGCACCCTGCTGGGCGTGTCACATCTCAACATGCCTCTCAATTTTGTTATGACGATTGGGATCTGGTTGATACTGATGGGTGTCGGATCGATTCTGTTTTCTAAAATGGAAGCTTAGTAAACCTCAACTTTGATATATTTGACGCCAAAGCGCACAGCTTGACTTTTAGTTGGCATCCAGAGATCCAGACGATTATAAAAACGGTCGTTCATGCGGTCACGCACCACAAACAGTTCATCGCCGTAGAGCTCGGGGATTTTGACGACCGTATGTAAAGGTAAAAAGTTAGAAGCGATAGTATTGGCCGCGCCGTAACGCGCGTAATTTTCGCAAACATCATAACCGGTCGCGGTTTGACAAGGTGAATCATCTGTCTGGCCAACATCGCTGGAGTAAGCCGTCGATAAAACTTTGATGGTCTGCTTGGGTTGTTTAATTGGTCGGCACAGAGGCAACTCATCATTCGGCGCCCAGACTAATTTTAGAATCGGCAGTTTAGGCGCAAAAGAGACGACGGCCGCGCTCGCAGAAAAAATAATCATCACTAGAACCAGAATCGACAAAAAAACCCAGGCTTGAACTTCCAAGGGCGTTTTCTCGGCTCTGGGCTTATCAACTACGGAGATTTTGCTTTTTTTGACGGACATTAAACAGATTATAGCACAATATGTCGTCCTAAACGTCCTTAGCGTCCTGGTCGTCCTAATTCGTATATTCGTGTAAATTCGTATTTTCGTAGACCATTGGACAAAGAACTCATCTGGTGGCTAAATATACATTAATCATATGACAGAAACTGCCTCACCGCTCGTCCAACCCACGACGGACCATGCCTTAACGGCGAGTGAATCAAAACCCATGCTCGCAACATCGGCTAATAAAAAGGATTACGCCTTGATTACAGGCGCTTCGTCCGGCATAGGCGAGGCATTTGCTAAAGTCTTGGCATCCAGAAAAAAACCGCTTATCCTGATTGGACGTGATGAAAAGAAACTTAAAACATTATCCGATGAACTGAGAGAAAGAGAGGGGATAGATGTGCGTTTTTTATCCATCGACCTCGCCCGATCCAAAGAATTGCCCTTGCTCCCCGGTAAATTACGCAACATGGGCATCACCGTCGATGTCCTGATCAACAACGCGGGTTTTGGAAAATTTGGTTATGAAAACGAAGTTCGGTACGAAGACGCGCTCAACATGGTTAACTTAAACTGTCGTGCTTTACTAGCTCTGACTAAGCTTTTCCTGCCTGAGATGTTGCGCCGCCGCAAAGGAGCCATCATCAACGTGGCTTCTGTCGCAGGATTCTATCCTTGGCCGACCATGGCGACTTACGCCGCGACTAAAGCCTTTGTCATCAGTTATTCGCAAGCTTTGGCCGAAGAGATGAAAGGCAAGGGCGTCAAAATCCTTTGTACCTGCCCGGGTCCGGTCGCAACCGCCTTCCAGGAACATGCCGGCCTCAAGGTGGACTTAAATGCTTATAAAAATTACGCTGATCCCCAAACCATCGTGGAAAAAACTTTGGACGCTCTCAAGGCCAATAAAAATCTGATTATTGTGGGGCGCTCGACCGGCTGGACCAAGTGGGCCCTTAAATTTTTACCTCGTTCACTTTTCATTAAAGCAGTCTAACCGTTGATAAGCTCCGCGGATTCTTCACCTGCGCTCAGAATGACGGAGGACGGTGATCAATAAAATGTGCTATACTATGTGTAGCCATTTTTATGAGTAGAAAAAAAGTAGTCAAGCGCGCCACGCCGGTTAAGCCAAAGACATCGTCCGACGCGGTTTGGGCGTTTATTAGCATCGCCTGCTTCCCAACTGTCGCCCTATCTTTGGCGGCATTAGGCTGGATGACGTTTTTGTCTTTTATCATGGCTTGTTTGGCCACAGTGGCCGTTTTACTGATTGAAGCTATCGTCAGCGGCAAAGTCTGGATCTTTCAAAAAGATTATCAACATATCTTTGAGCATCGAGAGACGCCTTTTCGGATACTAGTTGTCACGGGAGGCGTGCTTTTGGTTTTAGAAACGCTCTTATTGGTCCAATTTTTCCAGAACCCGGCCATGGATGGTTATATTTTGAACATAGTCGCCCGTAAAGAATGCCATAATCCGCAAGCGCCCTTGGCCCATCTCGTCTGTCCGATGTTCGAACGGACTATGCATAACCGCCAAAACTTTGCTTTAACCTACTCTCTTGAGATGGCCACTAAAGCACGTTTGATGCCAACTTCCATGGCCGGCTCATGCGTGGTCGCGCCTCTCTCCCAAACCGCACTTTCAAGCCAAACGACGTTGGATGTGAAATTTTTCACTTATTGCCAAAATTGGCAGGCTGAGACATGCCAAACTGCGAGCATAGGGGATCTAGCCATTGTCACCGCTCAGATGTCCCGGAATGAACAGGGTTTTTACACGCCTATGACCTGGCAAGAAGATAGACAATCCAAAGAATATCAAGATTTACTGAGCGATAAGAGCCTGCTCCAATCCATCGAACGCCAACTCAACGCCCGATGCCTGGATGCCCTGAAACTAAACTAGCTGTCTGTAATAAAGCGCTTCTGTCATTTCGACCGAAACGAAGTGAAGTGGAGAAATCCCTTACTCGATGGTTATACCAATCAACTTTCGGAGGTGATTTGGTTGAAATAAGAGATTCCTCTGCTCCATAGGCGCATCCGCCTCAGGCGTGAGACTTCGGCACATTAGCTTCGAGTGCCTCCACTCGGAATGACAAGGGGGAGATTGCCGCGTCGTGATTACACTCCTCGCAATGACATAAATCTCGTGTTAAACTACATACATGTTTGTCACGCTTTTTGGAGCTGCGCGGGAAGTCACCGGTTCGTGCTATTACCTCGAATCCGCTAAAGCCAAAATCCTGGTTGATTGCGGAATTTTTCAAGGCACAACCTTGGCTCACTCAAAAAACTTTGAGCCTTTTGGATTTGACGCCTCTAAGCTTGATGCCGTGGTTGTCACGCATGCTCATCTCGACCATACGGGCCGGTTGCCGGTCCTCATCAAAAACGGCTTCAAAGGCCAGATTTTCCTGACGCCTCCCACGGCCAAACTGACCCAGCTCATCTTGGAGGACGCGGCCGAAATCATGGATGAAGAATTTCAGAGGTCATATACGCCCAAACTTTATTCGAACGAAGACGTGGCCGGCGTTGTTTCTCTTTTTAAGACAATCGACGAAAACTCCCCGCTTAAAATTAAAGATTTCAAAGTCACTTATCATAACGCGGGCCACATTTTTGGCAGTTCTTTTTTATCCATCGAGGCAGGGGATGGGTCGAGGGCGGTTTTCTCCGGCGACCTCGGGAACATCAACACTCCTTTGCTCCAGCCCAAAGAAGCTTTAACCACGACTGACACGCTTTTTATCGAGTCAACTTACGGCAACCGCATCCATGAAAATGAAAGCATCCGAGCCGAGTTGCTTAAAAAGACGATCGTGGAAACCATCAACAAAAAAGGCGTGCTCATGATCCCGTCTTTTGCCATCGAACGCACGCAAGAGATTCTTTTCGAGCTTAATCATTTCGTAGAAAACCGACTCATACCGCCCGTGGATATTTATCTCGACAGTCCCATGGCCATCAAAGCTTCGGCTATCTTTGATCAATTTCCGAAATACTATAACCGGGAAGCTTTGCGCCTGATTGCAACCGGGGACAAACTTTTTGAATTCCCCGGGCTCAAGGCGACTTTGAAGCGCGAGGATTCAAAGACGATTAACCAGTCGCCGCGCCCCAAGGTTATCATTGCGGGATCGGGAATGATGAATGGCGGCCGGATCCTGCATCATTTAGTTCGTTATTTGAGCGATAAAAACTCAACCGTGCTCATCATCGGCTATCAAGCCGAAGGCACGCTCGGCAGGCGTCTTTACACGGGCGAGAAGCACGTGACGGTTCTGAGCGAAAGAATTGACGTCAAAGCTAAGATAACCAGCATCGGCGCCTACAGTGCCCACGCCGACCAACGCATGTTGCTGGACTGGATCAAATCTGCCGCCAAACTCCCCAAAAAAATCTTTTGCACACACGGCGAAGAAGCGGCGGCGGCTGCTCTAGCTACTCGCATCAGAGATGAGATGGAAGTCACGGCTGACGTGCCGAGGTTTGGAGAAACTATCGAAGTATGAAAAAGGAATTTGGAATTTTGTATTTGGAATTTAGAATATTAACCCTAAATTCAAAATTCCAATCCCCAAATTCATTAAATATATGACTTGGATCCTCATCGCGCTTATCGGTCACGCCGCCAACGGCTTCGCCTTCGTGATTGATAAGATACTTCTCAAAAACGCTTTCAAGCGCAGTGCCACTTATGCCGGCATGGTTGGTCTTTTGTCGGGCCTGGCAATCCTGCTGATCCCTTGGGTCACCAATTGGCCGGTCGGCGGCGATATCCTGTTGGCCATTCTCTGCGGCATAACTTTTATGGCCGCCCTTTGGACGTTTTTCGCGGCTTTGTCGCGGGGAGAAGCCAGCCGCGTAGTGCCGATTATCAGTGCCCTGATACCAGTCATGACTTTGATTGGGGCTTATTCTTTTTTAGGCGAACGCCTCTCATACCAACAATTGATAGGTTTTGCTCTTTTGATCGTGGCCACTATCCTTTTGGCCGGAGGCAAAGCGCAAACCAGGCTGACCAAAGCCACTATCCTCTTATGCGTGCTTTCGGCTTTGATGTTTGCCATAAGCGCTATCAGCGGCAAAGCGGTTTATGACAGCACCGGTTTCTTGGGCGGCTTTGTGACGACTAGGATCGTAGCTGGCGCAACTGCCCTAATCCTGGCCTGCCTAATTGATCCAATGTCAGGCGCTGAAATGTTATCCATTATCCGTGCCCATAAAGGCAAGAAAAAAGGCGAGGCCATATCCGGCTCATCAGCTGCCAAGCTGGCCATCGTCGGCCAAGTCTTAGGCGGCATAGGCTTTATTCTTCTGCAATATGCCATTTCCTTGGGCAGCGCCTCCATCGTCAACGCCTTGCAAGTCATGCAATTCGCGCTTTTAGTCATCATAGCTTTTGTCCTCAAATCCAAAGCCCAGACTTTATTGGGTGAATCTTTAAAACGAAACGTCATCGCCCTTAAAGCCGTCGCTCTCGTCGTCATGGCCATCGGCTTAGGCATGATCAGCCTCTAAACCACTCAACGTCCTTGTCGTCCTAACCGTCCTGCTCGTCCTCATAATCTATGAAACCTAAAATCAAAAAACTCGTTAAGATAGTTGGGCTGATAGTCGCCGCTATCTTCATCGTTGTTGTCTGCGGTTTTTTGGCCATGAGTCAGAGAATGCCGATCCAGCAGACGGCTGGGGTGACTTTTAGCAAACCATACGTCGAGGAGTTCAAACTCAACCCCGAGGTAGTTTTGACGGCCGCTTTGGACGATCTCAAAGTCAGGCGCTTCCGCATACCGGCTTACTGGAGTCTGCTCCAGCCGGAAGAGAACCGATGGGATTGGTCTTGGCTGGATCAGGAGTTGGACCAAATCGCGGCGCGACAGGGGAGTGTGGTCCTGGCTGTCGGACAAAAATTACCGCGCTGGCCGGAGTGTTGGATTCCTAAATGGACGAATGGCATGTCTGACTCGGCCAGAGAAGCGGCCAGTCTGCAATATTTAATGCAGACGGTTAACCGTTATAAAAATAATCCAACCGTGACGGCTTGGCAGTTGGAAAATGAACCTGGTTTCCCGTTTGGCACGTGCCCTAAGATGCGCAATAGTTTTTTTGACGATGAACTAAAAGTCGTTCGTGCTTTGGATGACAGTCGACCGGTCGTCACGACTGATTCGGGTGAACTTTCTTTTTGGTCGCTGGGCGGCAAAGTCGATGCCTTAGGTGTCAGCGTTTACCGCGTGGTCATCGCCCCGCTCGGCATTTTCCGCTATTCGTTTGTGCCTCCCCAATTTTATTTGCGCAAAGGCCAGGTCATGAGTTTATTGTGGGGTATAAAGAACTTTTATATAAGTGAATTTCAGATGGAGCCTTGGACTAAGAGAGCGTCTTTGCTGGAAACGCCCATCGACGAGCAGATGCAAACCTTCGATTTGAAGCAGATGAAGGATAATATAAAATTTGCCAAAAATTCCGGCATTTCGACAATCGATTACTGGGGTGTAGAATGGTGGTATTGGATGAAGATGCAAAACCGGCAGGAATTCTGGGAGACGGCTAAGACCATTTTCCAATAATATGAAACGACCCACCCACACCAAAAAATCATCAAAAGGCCTTGAACTGGTTCTTGAGTTAGGCCCAACCGTCAAACTGACCTTACAGGGACTTACGACATACGACTTACGACATACGACTGTCAGTTTAGATCGTTGGGTGGCCAACTTCCAGGAAGCCTTGGACGTCCCGCACGAAAGTTATCTGCTAAAAGATTTTTGCGGCTCGGATTTTTTCAAACGTAAATCTGGTTTGAGCGCGGAAACTATTTATCACAAAACTTTGGAGGGAGACCCGGAAGGCGCCGACCTTTTTGTGGAATACGGATCCCACGTGGGCGCTCTGATCGCTAACTTGGAGAGGTTGCTCCAACCTACTGCTATCACACTCAAAGGGCCAATGGCCAAGACTTTTGATGCCTGGGGCCATGCCATGGGCAAAGCCCGCAAACAACACTTAGGCAAAAAACCGACCGTCAAAATCACTGTAATCGTGTCATCCTGAGCGAAGTGAGTCAGACGAACGCAGTCGAAGGATCTGGTTCGAGCCGGATCTTTCGACTACGTCGGACTACGCTCAAGATGACAATCAGCCGAGTTTGGCTCAGGGGGAGGTTTGACGTTGACTTCTTTTGAGTTTTAGCATATACTTCGCACCTAATGGAATTGCGCAACATAGCGATTATTGCCCACGTTGACCACGGTAAGACTACCTTGGTTGATTCGCTGTTGAAGCAATCAGACACTTTAAGCGTCCAAAAGCTGACCGGGGACACCATCATGGACAGCAACGATATTGAACGCGAGCGGGGGATTACGATCTTCTCGAAAAATGCGGCTGTCAATTACCATGGCATAAAAATTAACATCGTAGACACGCCGGGACACGCTGACTTTGGAGGTGAAGTCGAACGTATCATGAAGCTGGTGGATGGCGCACTTTTGCTGGTGGATGCCAAGGAAGGACCCATGCCACAGACCAGATTCGTGCTCAAGAAAGCTATTGAGGCGGGACATCGCATCATTGTCGTCATCAATAAGATAGATAAACCGGACGCTCGTCCGGCTTGGGTCTTGGATAAAACTTTTGATTTATTTTTTGAACTGGGAGCCTCGAATGAGCAGGCTGATTTTCCGGTCATCTACGCTTCGGCCAAGCAAGCCAAAGCCGGTTGGGACGCTGATTTGAGCCGCATGAACGATGTCGCGCCGTTATTTGATGCCATTATCAAATATATCCCGGTCCCCAAAGCCGATTACGAAAGCCCCTTACAAGTCTCGGTCGTCAACGTTTCACATGACAACTACAAAGGCCGCATTGCCATTGGACGTGTGATTCGCGGCATTTTTCGTCCGGGCAATTATGTTTGGATCAACCGCGATGGCAAACAATCACCGGTTAAAATTTCGAATATCATGATTTTTGATGGTTTGGATCGCAAGGAAGTTACCGAGGCACCAGCCGGCGAGATTGTGGCTTTTTCCGGCGTAGAAGGCATAAACATCGGTGAGACCATCGCTGATGCCGCCAACCCGGAGGCTTTGCCTGTCATGGCCATCGAGGAACCAACCGTTAAAATGACGTTTGGCGTTAATACGTCTCCTTTTTCAGGCAAGGAAGGCACGTACACAACTTCCCGTAACATCAAAGAGAGATTGGAACGCGAATTACAGAATGACGTGGCTTTGCGCGTGGATTTCCAGAACGTGGGCGAGTCTTTTACGGTCGAGGGCAGGGGAGAGTTGCACTTGGCGATTTTGATTGAAAAAATGCGCCGCGACGGTTTTGAACTGCAAGTCTCCCGTCCGCAAGTTATCTTTAAAGAAGTCAACGGAAAGAAACAAGAACCGTTCGAGCAGGTTGAGATAGAAGTGCCCGAAGGCCTGAGCGGAACAGTCATCGAAAAGATGGGCCGACGCCGCGGAGAGCTCAAAAACATGTTGAACGAAAACGGCGTGGCTTTCCTGACTTTTGAGATTCCCACCCGCGGTTTAATCGGCTACCGTAATGAATTTACAGTGGATACGCGCGGCCAAGGCATAATTAACACGTTGCTTTTGGGTTACAGACCTTATGCCGGCGATATGATGCGCCAGGAACATGGCTCGCTCATCGCACATGAACCGGGCACATCCGTGTCTTATGGCATGTTAGTGGCCCAAGAGCGGGGAGTCCTCTTTATTCCAGCTGCCCTCGAGGTTTACGAAGGCATGATAGTCGGCCAAAACGCCAAGCCGGAAGATTTGGTGGTCAACGTTTGCAAGGAAAAGAGACTGTCCAACATGAGATCAAAAGGCGACGGCGTTTCCGAAGCTTTAACTCCCCATCGCGTCATGTCGCTTGAACTGGCTTTGGAATATATTGGCGATGACGAGCTGGTTGAAGTCACTCCCAAAAATATCCGCTTACGTAAGATGTTTCTCAAAGAGTACGAAAGACGACGGGCGGGACAGTTATGACAAAAATAGAGACGCCCTGTCAGGGCGTCTCTATTTTTATTGTATATACAGAACCTCCTGAGAAAGGCAAGAACCAAGAGATTTATCCACAATCCAAGTTTTGTGTAATCTGTGCTAGATTACGCCTGCAAACTAATGACAAATGACGAATGCCTAATGCCAAATTTACGAGGCCTGCGACATTTATCAGATAATATCGCGAAGCGATTCCAATATTTGGCATTTGCAATTTGGCATTCGTAATTTTATGAACCGTACAGAAATTGTACTCGACATCGAAACCCAAAACACCTTTCAAGACGTGGGCGCTTACAAAGCCTCACTGCTTAAAATCTCTGTCGTGGGCGTCTATTTTTATGAGACCGACACTTTCGAATCTTTTTTAGAGGCCGACCTCCCCAAACTCTGGCCGAGGCTTGAAAGGTCATCGCGCATCATCGGTTATAATCTTTTTGGCTTTGATTACCCCTGTATGCAGACTTACTACACCGGTAACATCATGAGCCTGCCGACGGTTGATCTTTTATTGGAAATTGAAAAGCGGCTTGGGTTCAGAATTAAATTAGACACGGTGGCCCAGGCGACCCTGGGCATGGGCAAGAGCGGGGACGGCTTGCAAGCGGTTCGCTTTTGGAAAGAAGGTGAGATTGAAAAACTAAAATCTTATTGCCTGCAGGATGTCCGGGTCACCCGGGATATTTACGAAAAAGCTTTGTCTGAAAAACAGGTTTCTTACTTTGACCGCTTAGGACAAAAACAAACTATTCCCTTACCGATTATGCCGGCCGAAGACCAATTAACTCCTAAAATCAACCTCTCACTCGGCCTATGATTAGACGATAGACGGTAGCTGGTAGACGGTAGCTAGAACTGAGTACTGAGCACTGTGCACTAGACACTGACCTTATCCCCAGGACAAAAGTCCTCCCCAACATCTTGTGGTATAATCCCGTTTAGACCACAAGATGTTGTGGTCGTCCGACAACCACAACCGATGTAAAACGCGCTTTTCCAAATTTAAATTTGGAGAAATTACATTGTCATGAGGCCTGCCACGTAAAGCACGTGACACCGTCGGAAATAACAAAATTTTATCCCACCACCCTATGTGCCCACAGGCTAATTCTTCGGTTGGAAAGACCAGCCCGGAGAGAATCTTGGATTCCAATCTTAATACGGAGGCCATCATGGCCTATCTGAAGACTCTCAAGTCAATCAGACGCCGAGACGGACGCATAGACCGCTTCCAACCGGAAAAACTTAAAGCCAGCGTGCGCGAGGCCTTTAGAACGGCCGGCTTTAATGTTGAAAAAGAAACCAAAACCATCGGGCGCGTGGTGGAATACGTTGTCCATAAACTAACCCAAAGGTTTGATGGTCATACTACGCCCGACACCGAACACGTGC
Organism: Patescibacteria group bacterium; assembly: GCA_041661105.1. GTDB lineage: Bacteria > Patescibacteriota > Patescibacteriia > 2-12-FULL-60-25 > 2-12-FULL-60-25 > MWCR01. Next base: position 60,577 of record JBAZVB010000004.1, on the reverse strand, counting down.
GCGAGACTATTGGCGCGGCTTTGATCGATCTGAATTTCCCCCAGGTAGCGCGGGCTTATTTTCTTTATAGATTGCAACTCAGCGTCCAAAGCCGGGAACCGCGTTATGGCCAGGGACTAAAATTCCATCGCTTCTTTACCACCGAAGGCACTCATCCTTATGATGACCTCGAATGGGACCAGCGCGACGCCGTTATCAGCAACGAAAAAGGCAAGATAGTTTTTGAACAAAAAGGCGTGGAGGTTCCCAAATTTTATAGCCAAACAGCGACTAACATCATCGTCTCCAAATATTTCCGCGGCCGCCTGAGCACACCGGAGAGAGAGACATCCATGCGTCAGTTGGTTGACCGCGTGGCTAAAACCATCACTAACTGGGGTCGGGTCGGGGGCTATTTCCAAACCTCCCAGGACGCTGATGTCTATGAATCAGAACTGACATCCATTCTGGTCAATCAACGAGCCGCCTTCAACTCACCGGTTTGGTTTAACGTCGGAGTCAATCCCACACCGCAATGTTCGGCCTGCTTCATCAACTCAGTGCAAGATGACATGCGCTCCATTCTGCAATTGGCCGTGACCGAGGGCATGCTCTTCAAATACGGCTCAGGCGCCGGCTCCAACATCTCATCTTTGCGTTCGTCCAAAGAAAATCTAGCCGCCTCTTCCGGCAAATCTTCCGGCCCGGTCTCTTTCATGAAAGGCTACGACGCTTTTGCGGGCGTCATCAAGAGCGGCGGCAAGACGCGCCGCGCGGCCAAGATGGTCATCTTGGACATCGACCATCCTGATATTAAAGAATTTGTTTGGTGCAAAGCCAAAGAAGAAAAGAAGGCTCACACTTTAATTAACGCGGGTTATGACAGCGGCATGGATGGCGAGGCTTATTCCTCCATCTTTTTCCAAAACGCCAACAACAGCGTGCGCGTGACCGACGCTTTCATGCAAGCCGCGGATCAGAACGGCGATTTCTGGACCAAATTCGTGACCACCGGGGAACCGAGCGAAAAATTCAAAGCCCGCGATCTGTTGCGCGAAATCAGCGACGCGGCTTGGCAGTGCGGCGATCCTGGCATGCAATACGACACGACCATCAATGATTGGCACACCTGCTCCAACACGGACCGTATTTACGCTTCCAATCCTTGTTCCGAATACATGTTCTTGAACGATACGGCCTGCAACCTGGCTTCCATCAACCTCATGAAGTGCCGGACGGCTGACGGCCAATTCGACGTGGCCTCCTACGAACACATCTGCCGCATTATCATAACCGCTCAGGAAATCATCGTGGGCGCTTCTTCCTATCCCACGCCCTCCATCGAACACAACTCGCACGTCTTCCGTTCGTTGGGCATCGGTTATGCCAACCTGGGCGCTTTGCTTATGAGCATGGGCCTGCCTTACGACTCGGATGAGGGACGCAATATGGCCGGGGCGCTAACTTCCATTATGTCAGGCATCAGCTATGAGCAATCCGCCGTGGTCGCCGAAAAAATCGGACCGTTCGAAGGTTTTGCGGCTAACCGCGAACCCATGATGAGAGTCATGCAAAAACATCGCGAAGCCGCTTACAAGCTACCTCCGATTGGCGTGCCGCACATGGTGCTGGAGCGGGCCCAGACAGCTTGGGACGAAGCTATTGCCCAAGGTGAGAAGCACGGTTATCGCAATGCGCAAATTTCGGTCCTGGCTCCCACCGGCACGATTGCCTTCTTGATGGATTGCGACACAACGGGCGTTGAACCAGATATTGCTTTGGTTAAATATAAATGGTTGGTGGGCGGAGGTATGATTAAGATCGTTAACAGCACCGTGCCCGAGGCTTTAAGAAAACTCAATTATACCGAACAACAAATCCGCGATATTATCGATTGGATCGACAAGCATGACACCATCGAAGGCGCGCCGCACCTGCACGAAGAACACTTGCCGGTTTTCGACTGTGCTTTTAAGGCCGCCAACGGCACACGCTCCATCAATTACATGGGGCATTTACGCATGATGGGCGCGGTCCAACCTTTCCTTTCCGGAGCTATTTCCAAGACAGTCAACCTGCCCAGCAATTGCACCATCGACGATGTCATGAATGTTTACACGGAGGGTTGGCGTTTGGGTCTCAAGGCTGTGGCCATTTACCGTGACGGCTGTAAGCTAGCCCAACCTCTGACCACTTCCAAAACGGAAAACGGTAAAAAAGAGACGGTGACGGCTACTCCCGTTCGAGAACTAAAAATTGAACCCATTCCGGCCGTCGCGGTTAGCCTGAGCCAGCCCTATGCGCCCCGGAGACGGCGTTTACCCGACGAAAGGCGTTCCATCACCCATAAGTTCCAAATCGGCCCCCACAAAGGCTTTATAACGGTTGGCTTGTATGACGATGGCACGCCGGGCGAGATCTTTGTCACCATGTCCAAAGAGGGCAGTATTCTTTCCGGTCTTTTGGATGTTTTCAGCACCTCGGTTTCCATTGGCCTGCAATACGGGGTACCGCTCAAGATCTTGGTCAACAAATTCGCCCACGTCCGCTTTGAACCGTCCGGCTTTACGGCCAACCCCAATATTCGCGTGGCTAAATCGATTATTGATTATATCTTCCGCTGGCTAGGCCTCAAATTCCTGACACCCGAAGAAAGACGAGCAATCGGCATCAACGTTGATACGTCGGCCACGGCCGAATTGCATATCGAGGATGTGCCCAAAGATCAAGGCTATACAGCTCCCGCTGAACCTCAACAACCCAGCTTGCTGGATGTTAAGGACGGCTCAAAACCAAGCGGCTTGACCTCAACCTTCGATAACCAATCTGACGCCCCGGCCTGTGATACCTGCGGCTCCATGATGGTCAGAAACGGCGCTTGCTACAAATGTTTGAACTGCGGCGCGACAAGCGGCTGCAGCTAACAAACTAGTTTTTAAAGTTCATAAAGTTTATAAGGTTTGTAAGGCTTTTCTTTATGAACTTTAAAAAACCTTATAAACTTTATGAACCAAGGTCAGTGGGGTCAAATACAGTGCTACACGGGCGACGGTAAAGGCAAAACTACCGCCGCCCTGGGATTAGCCGTCAGAGCTTTAGCGCGTGGCAAAAAAGTTGCCATAGTTTATTTTGATAAAGGCGGTGATCACTATGCCGAGCGCGACATCTTGAAACAACGTTTCCCGGAAGTAGACCTCTTCGTCACTGGTTTGGACAGAATGAATTTAGAAACTGGAACTTTTAGATTTGGCGTGACGGACGAGGATAAGCGAGAAGGGGAGAGAGGAATGGAAATAATCCGTCGCTTATTCCAAGAAAACAAATACGATCTGGTAGTTTTAGATGAAATCAATATATCCACACACCTTGGTATACTCGCGGAATCTGATGTTTTAGCCATTTTAAGGGCAAAACCAGCCCAAACAGAGGTTGTTTTAACCGGACGAAACGCTCCTCCGTCATTTATTGAGCTGGCCGATCTGGTAACTGAGATGAAAATGAACAAACATTATATACAACAGGGGGTCAAGGCTCGTGACGGATTGGACTATTAAGAATCAAAAAGGTAGACAATCAAATAGAAACAAGTTTCAAATAACAAATAACAAGAGTCACTTGGTTAACTCTTGATATTTGCTATTTGATATTTTAGCCTTAAAATGTTAAAATCATTAACGAAAAGCATGCTAAAAATACCGTCTTTAATCATACCCCTAACCCCGCTCCACCCCTGGTTTCTAATAGCCTACATCCTGCTCGGGATATCTTTGTTGGCCTTAGTCTTTTTTTGGGCTTGGTCTCTGATTCATGTAGCTAGAACTCCCCGGGCCTCCTGGGGTCAACGCTTAATTTGGGTCATCTGTTTATTAATAAATCCAACCGCCACAGTCTGGTATTGGTGTATTTGGAAACGCTGGGCCTTTTGGTCCCTTTTTACACCTCTCATAGGCTTCTTCATGGCCTTACCTTTGGTGGCACGCTCCATGATGACCAAAGCTGACGCGACCAATCTGACGAACGCGCTTTTCGCCCTGGGGAGCAATCGATTAGTTATCGTCTTTGCTGTCTTGCTTATTTATACCATCATTCTCAGATTGGCCGTCGTGTTGCATCTTTCCAAAAATTCCGAGGTGACGGCCATGGATCGCAACGATTGGGTTCTGACTATGGCCATGCCCTTCATAGGTTTTGGTTCAGCCCTGACTTACACGACTAAATACCTTAAGCCCTGGGCCTTAGCCAGTCTGGTCTGGCTCTTAGGTATCACCTTCGCGGGTAAAGCCGTCATGACCAACCTAGCTCCCATTATTCTGCCAGTGGGCGACGAGAAAAGAACCGAATTCAGACAACTCATGAATATCGAACAAAGGTATCACAAATAGCCCGCCAAAGCGGACTATTTTTTAAAGACAAACGACTTGATGATTATTCGTCAAAATCTACCTTAAAACGCAAGGTCTCTCTTTCCGTGCGGTTCACCTGGTCAGCCAAATCATCCAAAGCTGCCAAAGGGTCGAGGGCGACATCTTCAAAAACATCTTTTGCTTCCTCAACCTCTTCAGCTTCTTTTGCCTCAGCCTCTTCATCTAAAACCTCTATGGGCTTTTCGACGTCTTCTTCTTTAATTTCGCTCATGCCGGCCTTCATCAACTCGTCTTCGAGCTCTTCTTCGGCATCGTTGTAGCCCTGAGGATCCCAATCATCCGTCGGACCTAACACAAAGGGGAATGGTGTCATAATACATGACTATTAAGAACGATTTATTTTTCTTAGTTCGTCTTTAATGGTGATAGAAAAAGAGAATAATTACACAGTAGAACCTTGTCAAGTAGCCCTGTGAGCAGGTATGATTGACCAACTATGGGAACCCAAGATTTATTGATGATTATCGGCCTTCTGGTGCTTTTGGCCCTGGTCGCGGCTGTTTGGTGGAAACTCTCCAGCCTCGAGAAAAAATCCTCAGCCCCGGCCGACACGCAGGGTCTGACGCTCATCCAACAACAGATGGCGCAACTGCAGCAGGACCTCAGCGGACGCATGAATGAAACCAATCAGGCTTTTCGCGAACAACATCAGTCCGTCACCGGCATTGTCCGGGATATTACCAGCCACATGTCAAAAGTCGAGGAGATATCTCGGCAGGTCTTGAGTGAAACGACGGAATTGCAAAAATTACAACAGATCCTCAAGAATCCCAAACAAAGGGGCGTGCTGGGCGAATATTTTCTCGAAAACCTGCTCAAGAACGTTTTGCCTCCGGATAACTACCAAATGCAATACCGTTTTGCGGATGGGGAGATTGTAGACGCGGCGGTTTTTGTTAAAGACAAAATCGTGCCCATCGATTCCAAATTCAGTCTGGAAAATTATAATCGCTTGGCCGTTGAGGAAAATCCCGCCGAGCGTGAAAGATTAGAAAAAGTTTTTGTGAACGACCTTAAGGACAGAGTCAAAGAGACCTCCAAATATATCCGTCCCAACGAGAACACAATGGATTTCGCTTTCATGTTTATCCCGCATGAAGCCATCTACTACGATTTGTTGGTTAACCGAATCGGATTGGTTACCGAAGATACGGAAAATATCATCCAACGCGCCGCCTCCAAATACCATGTGCTGGTTGTCTCGCCAACCTCGTTCCTAGCCTATCTCCAGACCGTTTTACAGGGCCTGAGAGCGCTTAAGATCGAGGAAGAGGCTAAAGAGATACAAAAACGCGTGGACGAGCTTAGAAAGCACTTGGGAGCTTACGAGAAGTATCACCTAAGCGTGGGCAACCACCTCCAAACAGCCGTTAACCAATATAACCTCGGATCCAAAGAATTTTTGAAGATTGATAAAGATATCTATCGCATCAACGGTTCGTCTAACAATCCTGAAATCCCCATGCTTGAAAGCAGGGGAGAAGGAATTACTATCGAGTAATGGACCTCAAGAATTTTTTAAAAAATAAAGCTGTCCGCATCGGCTTAGCAACCCTGGGTTTAGGCTTCGTTTTGATAGTAGGCATCGTCATCGACGTTCGTTTTAGTTACCGCCATTTGATCTTTAAGGCCGCCAACGTGCCATCAGAACCGGCCATCATAATTCTTGGCGCTTCACTTAAACCGGACGGAACGCCGTCGGATGCCTTGATTGACCGCCTGCAAGTCGGTTATGACCTGTATAGCGAATACAAGGGCAAGCTCATCCTAGTCACCGGCGACGATGGTCGTTTTAAATCCAATGAGGTCGCGGCTATGCGAGCTATGCTCGTGCAGTCCGGCGTTCCAGATTCTAACATCCTGGTGGATGGACAAGGCTATAGGACATTTGAAAGTTGTGTTCGCGCCAAAAAAGATTTCAATATAACCAAGGCGATTATCGTGACGCAAAACTTCCACTTGCCGCGCGCTTTATATCTTTGCAACAAACTCGGCGTCCAATCCGTGGGCGTCTCGGCCGATCTGCACAGCTACCGCAACATTGTCTGGATGACCGTCCGCGACTGGCTAGCCAGTTTTAAAGCGTGGATCGATATCAACATTTGGACACCCAAGCCGCCGGTATAAAAAAATAGAGTCGCCAACCTTTTTGTGATGATTTTTACTCCCATTCAAAAATATAAATTGGCCTTATTTAGTTGACGTATTTGATTTACTTGATAAAGAACCTGGGCCCATAGTTTGAGTTTTTGCCCGTTGTTCTTGAGGGCTACTAGAAGTATAGATTGAGGAACTAGGTAATATTGATTTTATATATGGAGCTGCAAAACCAATCAGGCCACCCACTATCAAGCAACCTGACAATGCGTATAGCAAAATATATCTTTTCATCGGCAAACCTTTACTCGTATTTATAATTAATTCTAAAGTAAGTATAAAGCCAATTAATATGCCTGCCGTCGTAAGAACCAGTGAAAAAGCATCGTGCCATTTTGGTGGGTCTTTAAAAAGACCAAAATCTAGTGAAACGAAAGTAAACAAAGCCACAAATATTCCTAATAGCTCAACAATTTTTAATTTATTTTCATCAAGTTTTTGTTCCCAAGATGAAACTTCTTCTCTTAATTTCTTATATTCTTCATCCAAAGATTTTTGTTTTTCTTTAAAATTTTCAACTTCTTTCTTCAAAGTTTCAGCATCAATACTAACTTTTTGAATCGTTCTAAGAGCCTCCACTGTCTCGTTTTCTTTGTTTGAAGCAGAATCATCTGGAGGTATGACAATGCTCCCTGTTCTTAAAAACTTGCTAAGTATAGGGTCAGCTGAACTCGATTCTTCCGAGGATCCTAAATTTAACTCTTCGCCCATATTTCAGAGATAATAGCCGCTGGATCAGACAGTCTATACGCTTCACGTACGAATGCTTCTAAGCCATTTAAATCCAATTTTACTTTTTCATCCTGATGCGTATTTATATCAGTACGGATAACGATAACCGGGCGACTAGGTTTCACTTTACTTTTTCCGTTTAAAAGATCAATGACTTTATTACAACGACCTCCGTAACTAGTCAGTTCGATCTTATATGAAAGCCTTATCTGATAATTGATTAGATCTTGGCATTTTGTCCTAGGAATAAAAACGTCGCTTATTTTAGCGACCGTTTGATCATGGTCTTTCTCAACTTGTAAAATTTCAGTTATTAATCCAACCCTTTTTATTGATTTAATTTCTGCGGCTTTAATCACGGAGAGCATAGACCTTATTATTTCTTCTAACTCGACAGAGACGGGTTTTCCATCATCAGACCAAAACATGTCAATTTTATTGTCCGTAATCTGTAATGTACGTTTTTTATCTACTGATTTAAGTGCAATCATGATCCCCACCTGATTGCTCGAATCAGCAACAGGTACAAACGTCGGATCTCCATCGTAGCCACTCTCTAATGAAATGAGGCGCTTAGCCAATTCTTTAGAATTGAGTATACCAAACTCCTCTGGAAATATAGCGACCTGCCTTGCTGTTATTATTACGTCTTGTAGCATAGATTTTGATTATTTTACCGTATTTTAAGAAAAAATACAAGATCTCAAAGTTGTCGATGAGATCTATCCCAATGTGCTGGCAGGATGTTATCATCACCCCATGACATCTGTCACTATTAAATTAACTAAGCTCGTCGAGCTTAAAGCCGAGCTCAAAAAGCACGCCAACCCGCAACGTGCTTTAGTTTCAAAGAGTTTTTTTAAGACTGGAAAAGGGGAGTATGGAGAAGGGGACGTCTTTTTAGGCTTATCAGTCCCCGACCAACGCAAAATTGCAAAAGAGTACAAGGCGCTTCCCCTGTCTGACGTTCAAAAATTATTGAAAAGTAAAATCCACGAGGAAAGATTCGTGGCGCTTGTGCTTTTGGTCATGCGCTATCAATCCGGCGACGAAAGTGCCAAAAAAGACATTTTTGAGAGGTATCTCAGTATGTCCAAGTGGATCAATAATTGGGATTTGGTGGACACTTCGGCCCCTCAGATTGTGGGAGACTATTGTTGGCGCACCGAGGATCGTCAAGCGCTAAAAAACCTCATCAAGTCGTCCGACCTCTGGGAGAGGCGCATCGGCGTCTTGGCAACTTTGACGTTTATCCGTCAGGGAGACGTCAAATTGACTCTGGAGCTGGCTGAGAAACTTTTAAATGACCGCCACGACTTGATTCATAAGGCAGTAGGCTGGATGTTACGCGAAGCAGGATCTCGCTCACCTCAAGAAGTCAAAAAGTTTCTCAATCGACATGCAGCCCGGATGCCACGGACCATGTTGAGATATGCCATAGAAAAATTCTCCCCGGATGAACGTCATAGATATCTGCAGGCAAAATTTGAGTAAGAAAAAAGGGCCGAGGCCCGAGAAGAATCAACTGTCGCTTTCAGAGGCAGGGGGCGGGATCGTATTGTGGGAATCCGGCCCGTATCTCTTGAGCAAGGATTCGACTTGTTCACATAACACTGAGATAACCACAATCTGTTTGCATGGCCTGGCATTCCGATAATCCTCATGACCCGCCAGAGCGCTCAGCCAGAAAGGCATCTTGTCAATTCCAGCTCTGACATCGAGTAATAGCTTGGCCCACACATACTCGCAGTGCATGGTCAATGGTTCATATCGCCGCACCAGCTCCGGATCAAACGGTCCTTCGGCTATCATTTTTTTCAAGAGAACCGGCAGTCCGTCTTTCTTCATCTTGTGCAAAAGGACTAACAGCCGGCTTACGTCGTTGCGATAGAACCCCATGGATTTGTTGCCGAAGACGTATTCCACAAAAGGAACGAATCCCTGATCCTTACCAATAGGAACTAAACCCAAATTAGACATGGCGCCCTCCATTGGCGGGGGAGTTGGAAGATGGAGTAGTAATTGTTTAAAGCAATTGGTGGGCCATGTCAAGAAATATTTTTTATTTTAAAATAAATTAATAGGGAAGTTAAGAAGAAAAATATTAAACAATCATTAATGTCGACATATGGGGTCACGGCTCAAAACTTCAAAAAATAGAAAGAGGGAAGGGATGTGGATAAGAACAGGGCCGTGTTTATTGACTATAAACTAGCGTCGCACAATATATGTTATACGGCGCATTAGGCTTACTAACAAAGTTTATCGGCTGTTTAGGTCTTTAGCCTAATGCGCCGTATAACATAAAGCAGTTTTTACGACTCTGTTTAGAGATCGTAAAAACTGCTCTAGTCATTCCCTTTCTAAACCCTAAATTCTAAATATTAAATTCATTTGTAATAGATTTTGCCCGGCACTCTAACATCAATATACTCGTATATCTGATCCAACGGCGGTTTTGAGGCCAAAAACGCCCTCAGGGTCTCTATTTGGGTATCCAGGGTATCATCCATCTCAAATAAAACGTTTTTATTCTCTTTAAGGATGATTGATATGGCATGAGACGGTTTCAAGCCTATATCCAACGCTTTAAACCAAATTCCAGCGTCCCTGAGCTTATTAGCCGCCACCAGCCACTTCCTAACCATAGTTGAGTCCGTGAAGACCTGATTTTTATCGTACGTGGTAGTAACAGATGTTATAACGTAAATTTCTTTAGGCGTATTAACCGGCGAGGGACTAATTAGGAAGTTGCGGGTTATGGATGTAGTTGTCGCGTCAGCAAAGTCGGTTACCACACCATAGTCGTCAACCACGTACATGTTGTTCTTTGTGATCAAAACCACACTCCTCTGACGTTCAATAATCTTGAGTCGTAAAATATTTGGATAAGACTTATCCACAGTTACACTATTCACAAAAAATTTGTTCATCAAATAATTTTCTAACTTATTCTGATCTAATAAAAAAATATTCTTATTCCCCCATGGCCAATGCTTAGGGCCATTAAAATAGACTCCTACCTCCCCTTCTACGGCCTCTGCCCTCAAAACCTGCAAAGGCGCAATTTCGATTTTTTGCACGTCAAAACGACCTGAATAAAAAATAAACCAAAGAAAACTACAAATAGCAAAACCTATTAAAAGCCCATAAATCGCCCCTTTGGTCTTATGGAGCCTCCCTGCCCTCTCCTCCCGGAACATACCCTCGTTTGGTTGCTTGGCAAACCACTTCATAAGGGTTTTAATCAATGATTACGCGGGGTAACAGCGGATTGATACGTGTGACGACTTCGTAATTTAAAGTGGCTATCTGTCCCGCGATTTCATCAGCCGATACGGTCGAATCGCCGTCTTTTCCCAACAGAGTCACTTCTTGTCCGACTTTAGCCGACGAGACATCCGTCACATCCACCAAACACATGTTCATGCAGATACGACCCATGATCTTGCAACGCGTGCCATGGATTAAAACGTGGCCAACATTGGACAGGCCCCGATCAAAGCCGTCCCAATAACCTACGGGTAAAATCGCGATGCGGCTCTTGCGAGAAACCGTTTCAGTCAAACCATAACTGACGCTTGTGCCTTTAGGGATATTTTTTATTTGCGCGATTCTCGTTTTCCAGGCCAGAGCGGGTTTCAGTACAACATCCTTACGCTGACGCAACATGACCGCTCGCGTCTCTTTGGATGGCCACAAACCATACATCGAAATGCCCATGCGAATCATGTCAAAATGAGTTTCCGGGAAAAGCAAAGCCGCCGCAGAGCAGGCACTGTGGCAGAGTTTCGGATATATGCCCTGATCATTTAAAAGTTTCTTTGCCTCCGTGAACCTGGACAACTGCAGATCCGCGAAACTGCGGTCGGTTGTATCTTCAATATTGGCGAAGTGAGTATACATGCCCTGGATTTCTACACCCGGGATAGCTGTAGCCGCTTTGGCAAAACTCAACAGCTCATCGCCGCTTAAACCTTGGCGGAAAGTGCCGGTCTCAATTTTAAGATGTAACTTGGCGGGTGTTTTCTTTAATGCGCCCGCCTTAGATAACTTTTTCAATTCTTTAAGTAAATCAGGATTATAAGCCACGAAAGAGACGTTTTGCTTTACCATTTCCTCCACTCGGCTTGAGCGCGTATAACCCAAGACTAATATGGGTTTTTTAAACTTTGACTCTCTTAAAAGTAAAGCTTCGTCAACGGAATCAACGCCAAACCACTCAACCCCGCTCTTATCAGCTATCAAAGCCGTTTCAACCAGGCCGTGACCATAGGCGTTCGATTTGACGACCGCCATTAACTTTTTTTCTGGGCCGGCCAATCCCCTGAATACTTTAATATTATGCTTGATGGCAGAAGCAGAAACCTCGACCCAGGTTTTGAAATTGTCTTTATTTTTTGATGGCATAATGAACAACTTTGTTGGACATCAATGTTCAACCTATGGAACTAAAACCGCAGTAAGGCATGAGGACATCCGGAATTTTAATCGTGCCATCATCTTGTTGATAATTTTCCAAGATAGCGATTAGAGCACGTGGGGTGGCCACGACTGTGCCATTCAGGGTATGGGCGAAACCCCTCTCCCCTTCTTTAGTCTCGTATTTGATGTTCAAACCACGAGCTTGATAGTCAATACAGTTAGAAGCCGACGTCACTTCGCCATAGCCGCCCTTGCCGCCTTCCTTGCCCCACATCCAGGCTTCAATGTCATAACGGCGATAATCAGACCCGCCCAAGTCGCCCGTGCAGCAATCAACTACCCGATAAGGAATGCCGAGGCTTTTCCAAAATCTTTCTTCGTGTGAAAGAAATTCCTGATGCAGAGCCTCAGACTGTTCCGGCTTACAAAAAGCCATCATCTCCACTTTGCTGAATTGATGAACCCGATAAAAACCGTATGACTCGCGGCCATAAGAACCGGCCTCAGTCCTAAAACAATGTGACAAAGCCACGTATTTTTTAGGCAGAACATCATCTTGTAAAGTCTCATTCATATGATAGCCAAGAACAGTGATTTCAGAAGTTCCGATCAAGGCCAGATCCTGATTTTCGACGTAATAGACCTGTGTTTCCGGGCCACGCGGCAAAAAGCCTTTGCCCAACAAGATTTCCTCTTTGGCCAAATCAGGCGTGATTAAAAATTCAAAACCTTCTTTAACCATGAAATCGACGGCGTAACGCAACAAAGCCTGATCAAGAATGGCTAATTGATTTTTTAGGAAATAAAACTTACTGCCTGACACTTTGGTACCGCGTTCAAAATCGGCCAGATTATGCTTGGCCACCAGAGCGACGTGATCCAGCGGTTTGACGAGTTTTGACGGTTTGCCGACCTTGCGGAGTTGCTTATTATCCGCGTCGCTTTGACCATGCGGCGTGTCCGGATGCGACAGGTTCGGAATCTGCAGGAGCAGGTCATGCCATGTTTTTTCACTATCTCGTAATTCCACCTCCTTGGCCGCCAAAGCGGCCTTGATCTGTTTGCCTTTTTCTATCAAAACAGGTCGGTCAGCTTTACCGTCTTGCATGGCCTCCGCCGTTTGATTGCGCTCTGATCTCAGGCTCTCAACTTCGTGCAATAAAGTTAGGTAAGCTTGATCAGCCGCCAGCGCTTGATCTAAATCAACCTTGGAACCGCGGGCTTCGCAATTGCATCTTATTTCGTCCGCGAATTCTCGAAGGTACTTGATATCTATCATACGTTAAGAAATTTTTAGGATACTGAAAGTCACCACGCCGCCCGGAGTTTCGACTTCCACTTGGTCATCTTTAGAATGATTTAAGAAAGCTTTACCCATGGGCGATTCGTTTGAAATCAAACCATTGACCGGGTCAGCCTCTTCCGAGCCGACGATCTTATAAGACCTCGTAACTCCCCTAGCCTCAACCTCCACGGTCGAACCGATCCTAACTATACTGCTTCCGCCGACGTCCTCGATGACGGTCGTATTTTTAAGCGTTTCTTCTATTTCCTGAACTCTGCCCCGAATAAAAGCCATCTCGTCCTTAGCGCTGTGATACTCCGAATTTTCCTTGAGATCGCCCAAGGCTTTAGCCGCTTCGATACGACCCGCCGCCTCGCGCACGCGAACGGTTTTAAGCTCCTGCAATTCCGCTTTGAGCTTTTCCAACCCCTCAGGGCTTAAATAATGCATTTTCACAGTCATATGTCTTGAGTAGTCTACGAAAATAGTTATCCACCTTCTAATGGGTGGATGTTGATTAGAGTATAGAAAGACAAAAAATGATTGTCAACCGACTCACGAATCTCAATTGCCGGCTAAGTTGAATATTTTGTTCCAAGCCGCGAGAATATCCCGGGCTATCGGCACGGCTGTGCTGGAACCTTCTACCCCCTCTTCCAACATAACCGTCACAACAACTTTGGGATTTTCATAAGGCGCGAACGATGTAAACCAGGCGTGATTAGGTTTATCGTTGCGCCACTGAGCCGTGCCTGTTTTACCGGCTGATGTGAAAGGCAGAACGGACAAGGCCCGACCTGAACCAATAATGATCGTATCTCTCATGCCGGACCGGACGACGTTGATGGCATCTGCCGGGGCCAAGGCAGTGCTCGTAGCCGGAGTATGCAAAGGATTCTCCAAAGCCACGTGCGGGACGATCTGACGGCCGCCGTTGGCAATTTCACCGGTCGCGATGGCGATCTGTAAGGGAGTGACTAATAGATCGCCCTGCCCAATGGCGAAGTTATAAGTATCACCCGTATACCAACGCTCATTCTTCTTTTGCTGTTTCCATTCCGGAGAAGGCACCAAGCCAGCCTGTTCTCCGGGTATATCCAACCCGAGCTTGGAACCAAAACCAAATTTCTTAAGCCACTTCCCCATCAAATCGGCGCCTAATCCCTTAAAGTTCTCATAGCCGCCGCAGGTAATGTAGAAAAAAGTATTGACCGACAAAGCAATCGCTTTGCGGACATTGGTTAAACCATGACCACCGGCCGCCCAGTCAGGAAAAAAACTAGCGCCTAGTCTTATGCCTCCCGTGGATAACACGGTGGTTTGAGGAGTGATGGTATGTTCGGCCAAAAGCGCCACGGCGTATACGGGCTTGATGGAAGAACCGGATGGGAATAAACCAGCCCAAGCGCGAGCTAAAAACGGATTATTCTCATCTTGGGCATAGGCCGCGTAAGCCGTGCTCGAAACATGCCCGGAAAAAATATTATTGTCATAAGCCGGTAACGAAATAATAGCTAAAATTGATCCGTCTCGAGGATCCAACGCGATTGCCGAGCCTCTTTTAACCTTGGCTTTTTCCATGCCTTTAATCATCAGGCTTTCCATTTGTTTTTGGAGCTCCGCGTCAATTGATAAAACCAAATCCTTGCCTGGCGCGGATTTGCCTTCGTGCACCGTCCTTTGCTCATGGCCAAAAGAGTCAACCTCGGTTACTTTATAGCCAGGCGTGCCGCGCAAATAAGCTTCGTACGAAGCTTCGACGCCGGTTTTGCCCAAAGTATCGGTTTGGATATATCCGGAGTCCTTTAAATTTTCAAGATCATCCGGCGACATTTTACCGAGATAACCGAGAATATGGGAAAAGGACGGATTGGCGATCGACATTGGATAGCGGCGCTTTTGGCCGGTACTGATGGATGCGCCGGGCATATCGGACAACTCAATCTTTAAAGCGATAGCTTGTTCATACGCGATGTCCCGGGCCACCACGATTTTTTGATCGGGCGAGCGCGCTTCCAGCACATCTTGCTCAAGCTCAGCCAAAGGAATGCCGGATATGCGGGAGATGCGACCCAGCAAATCAATTCTGTCGTTTTCTTCAATCGGCAAGTCGATAGGCGTCACGGCCACGTCAAAGGTCGGCACGTTGTCCGCCAAAACGACGCCGTGACGGTCGCGGATGATGCCTCGCGTGGGCTGCAAAGTCTCGGTTCTCAAGCGATTTCGTTCCGATAAGGCCAAATACCGGGTGTGATCTTTGACCTGCATCCAAAAGGCGCGACCAATCATCAAAAGAATGATGGTTAAAGCGACAACCAAAGCGACGTCAAACCTAACCCTAGGCAACGGCAAGCCGATAAAAAGCGGTCGCTCTTTAATTTTTAAAACTTCATCTTCGTACATCACTTCGGGAGCGACGCCTCTCCCCCCCGTGGCGTGGCCCCACGGCTTTACGCCATCCTCGAGTTGCACCTCGAGCCCCAAACCGCCCTCTTCCTGCCAGGCGAAAATTTCAACGTTTTTATTCATACCTTTCCTTGCGCGGATTAACGGAGATGACGAAACGCTTGGTAAGAAACGTGACCGAGACGAAAACCAACGTCGTAATCAGCATGTCGACCATCAAGATGCCCACGAGACTCCGCCAACTATCAACGGGTATGGGTTGGCGGATGATGTAAAACGAAACCCAAGATAACAATTGCCATAAAACCCGGTCCAAAACTCTGGCCATGACAACCAAGGCCATGGCCGCGTAAAGCGATCGGTTGGTCGTGACTCTTTCGGATAAAACGTCGACCACCAATAGCACGATCAGCCAACGGCCGATAACCCAACCGCTGGCCGTGGCGCTCAATAAGTCGATGACGCCGCCGGCCAGGAAAGCGGTGACATAAGCCGCCGGACGACGATTGAGCATGAAGAGCATGACGCAAAGCGGCAAGACGGGACGGATGTAATAAAACGGAAAAGGAGCCGAACCTAAAAAAGTTGTTTCATAAATGCCCCCGGCCAAAGCCGCGGCCCCGAGCAAAACCCATGAGGATTTGCGCATAACTTCTAATTTGGCCTGAGGGCCTGAGGCCGCAAAACGGCCAGGACCTCCACGTATTCCATGGGCGCCAACAATTCGATAGCCGCTTTTTTAAACGGATCCGTCGGCTGACCTTCTACTTTATTAACCAAGCCGACGACTAAATTAGGCGGGATTTTACCTTCTGTGCCCGAGGTCACCAGCACGTCATTCGGTTCCAATGTTTCTTGCTGTGGGATCAAAGTGGCTTCGGCCGTCCAATTACCCTTGCCTTCCACCAAACCAATCAGCTTGCGCTGTCCGGCTTTGGAGACCGCTACTCGACTCTGTTCATCTGAAAGTAGCGTGACCGTAGCCGTCCTCTCTTGGACGCTTGTAATCTTACCGACAAAAATTCCGTCGCCCATGATGACGGCCATGCCATTTTCCAGGCCGTCTTTGGTTCCACGGTCAATCATCACGACTGATTGTTCCGGTATGCCAGACCGGCTGATAACACGACCCATAACAGCGTCGTAACCTTGTTTCTGGAGGTAACCCAAAGTTTTGCTTAAAACTTCATTCTCTTCTTCTAAAGCTTTGAGGCGCACATAATCAACACTAACGCTCGCCAACTGCGTCTCCAAGTCAGCCGCGTGGTCACGACACTGCTCAGCCGTCAGGTCACGACTGAATCGCTGTGAGAGGTTGGTGCCGGCCGATGTCATACCAGAACCTATAGGAGCTAAAACCATTCTAATTAAATTCTCGACCGGTAACAAAAGACCAGTGATATGCAAAATACCCAGCGCCATCAGCGCACCTAAAACCATCAAAGCGGTCCGGCTACGGAGAGTCATAAACAATTACGAGTGCCAAATTCCAAATGCCAAATTTTGGAATCGCTTAGCGATAATTATTAAATTAAATGCCGAAGGCCTCATAAATTTGGCATTAGTCATTCGTCATTTGGCATTAATTAAAAGATCCGATCCGTTTTGGGCAAAGCGATGTCTTTAAGCAGGGCTGGGGATTCCAAAAGCAAACCTGCGCCGCGTGCTACGGCCGAAGCAGGATCTTCGGCTACCCTGACCGGCAAGCCTGTCCCGGCCCCGATGGCTTGGTCCATGCCGCGCAAAAGGGCGCCTCCTCCGGTCAAGATAAGACCTCGACGATAGATATCAGCCACCAGTTCGGGCGGCGTAATCTCCAAAATGGATTTTATGTGTTCCACAATACTTCTGACAGACCGACCGATAGCCTCGCGGATCTGGCTGTCCGTCACCATGATCTCGCGCGGCAAACCGGAAAGCAGGTCGCGACCGCGCATGGATACTTCCAACCTGTCTTTAAGCGGTATGGCTGAACCGACCGCGATTTTAACTTCTTCAGACACTCTTTCGCCCAACAAGAGGTTAAACACGTCACGGGCGTATTGGACGATGTTGCGATTCATTTCATCGCCGGCGATGGGAATGGATTTGGCGGTCACGATGCCGTTTAAAGAAATGACTGCTATTTCGGTATTGCCGCTGCCGATATCCACGATCATGTTGCCGACCGGTTCTGAGATGGGCAGGCCGTTACCGATCGCTGAGGCCAAAGGCGTTTCAACTAAAAAGAAAGATCGCGCGCCAGCCGCCATGACCACGTCACCCACAGCCTTGCGTTCCACTTCAGTCATATCCAAAGGCACGCCGATGACTACTCGCGGCCGAGGCACAAAAAGAGAATGCTCGCGCGTAATTTTTGTGAAAAAATAACGCAGCATTTTTTCCGCCACTTCGAAATCAGAGATAATGCCGCGCTGGATAGGTTTGGACATCTGCACGTGAGCCGGTGTCTTACCCAACATGGTTTTAGCCTCATGACCAATGGAAAGAACCTGGCCGTTACGCAGGTTAATGGCGACGACTGACGGCTCGTTTACCACAATCCCCTTGCCGGCCGCGTAAATCAGGGTCGACGCGGTTCCTAGGTCAATGCCCAGGTCCGTTGAAAACCGTCCCATGAATTCTTGAAACATAAATCCACGGCTATCTTACTCGTAAAAGCAGCCTTCTTTCAAGTGTGGACAACTGACTGAGTAACAAGTGACAAGTAAAAAGTAAAAAGCGTGAAATGATCAGGGTTTTGTCTAAACTCGTTACTCGTTACTTTTTACTCGTTACTGTTCGTTGTTCACCAAATTGCCTCATTGTCTTCGGGAGGCTTGAACTAAAATAAACAGATACTCGATCACCCCTACCGTCAGAATTAAGGTGATCAACCAGTACCAAGTCAGAGACCGGTGAGCTGATAGCCAAAGAGCGGTTGTGCCGACCAGGGAGAGCAAAATAGCGTGACGAAATGAAATTCGCACCTCACGGGCCAAAACTGCTTCCCGATGCCTGACACCGATTCGGTAAAGCAAGCCAAGCAGAGAGAATGTCCCCACGCAGGAAAGGAAGAGCGTCGTATAGAAAAATATAAAAGCCGTTAAACCTGCCTCATCAGGATTCATGGCCTGCAAAACAAAAAGCCAGGCGATCCAAGCCAGGGCCGTGCCAACTCCCATCAAGATGACATACCAACGAAAACTCATAGGCTGGTCTACGAAATTACGAATTTACGCGAATATACGAATTACGAATCCAATTATTCGTATTTTCGTATGAAGCCATTCGTAATTTCGTAGACCATTATACCTTATTTATGAAATACTTAAAAACCAAAGCTGCGGATATCAAGTTTCTTGACGGCTTTCTCTCCCAATAAACGATTAAGATCATTCAAAAAGCTAACTTGTTCCACGCGCAGGGTCTGCATGGCGGCCGGCGAAGTTGTCTGGGCTTTGAGCGTGCCCTGCACAAAAGAAACAAACTCAACCAGACTGGCCTTGTCCTCTCCCCAACGCCCCTTAAGAATCCTGGCCGAAGACTCCAAGACTTTGACCGAGGTCATTTTTTCCTGAATGCCCGCCCCCCTGATGGCTTTGGGCATGATGGATTTGAGTGATTCCCATGGCATAACTTTAATGCAAAATGCAGAATGAATAATGCAGAATGTCAGGATTATGCATTATGCATTCTTCATTCTTAATTATTTGCGATATTCGCATATATTCCTGAAGTCGCAGTATTGGCAGAGGAAAGAGGAGGGAGTGGCCGGAAAGTCGGAGATTAAAATCTCATCCATGCGGCGCTTGAGATCCTCCTCCAGTTCAAGCTTATCCTCGCCCTCAAGCAACGGAATTTCCAGCTCCGCGCAACCTTGCGCTTCACCCTGGGCTCGCACAAACAGATAAGCCAGCTTAGAGACTTTTTGGCCGCGAGCTTCAGTCGCCAGTTGATAAATGTGAAGTTGCTCACGATCCAAGGCATCTGCTTTCTCCCCTTCTTTGTATTCGCTGGTCTTGTAATCGTAAATAGCCACTCCGCCCTCGCCCGCGTCGTCTAGCCGGTCGATTTTGCCCTTGATGCTGTGCTCACCGATGCGCCAATCAAAACCAGCTTCTAAAACTTTTACTTTCGGCGGGTTGTGTGACCAGGCCTCCCAAAGCCTGAGGATAGCAACGCGTCCTTCGGCCAAATAACGATCATGCTCCTGGCGGCTCTTATACCACTCGTCTATCCAGCTTTCTTTGTAGAGACTCAATGCCTCGTCTTGTGTCACTAACAGCCCTCCCGACGTAGTTTGATGGGTCTCGGGCGGTAAAAACAGACTTCCTTGCTGGGCCCCGGCCCTCTCAAGATGACGCTCGAGAATCCTTTGAAGCGCCAGGTGAATGGATTGGCCAAAACTTTTTTGGTGACTGCCTAAAATCGGAATGCGATAAACATGCGCAAACTTGTATTGCATCGGGCACTTCCGATAAGCCGTGAGCTGGGTAAACGAAAAACGTCGTTTGAGAGTAAAAATCTCACGCAAAGCCGCCGCGTCCTGTTCTCGTTTGATATTTGGTTGGAGCGATGAAACATCATCCTCCTCGACCGGTGACGCTGGTCTGAGCTCTAAGCCGGTCTCGGCGAGAAAGATCGATGGCTTTTTTTTACGAACGCCGCCGTAATCTTCTGCGCCTGTTAGGATAAGATGTCGCTTGGCGCGCGTCATAGCCACGTAGCATAGGCGACGTTCCTCTTCGATATGCAAATCACCTTCTTGCAAACGTTCTTTAACCAAACCGTCCGGCAAAGGGATAGCATCGCTCCTGGCCCGCGTCGGAAACTTTTGATCGACCATTGAGACAAGATAAACCGTTTCAAACTCAAGACCCTTTGAGGCATGAATGGTCATGATGCGCACCACGTCAGGACCGGTCTCAGCATCGCTTTTAAGAGAACCCTCTTCCCCGCTCTGGATCTCCATATCCAACTCGGTCACAAAATCATTCAAATGCGGGGCGTGGGTGTTAGCCTCAAAGCGACGGATGCGATTTACGAATTCGTTGAGATGGGCAATGGCCTCGACCCGCTCACGTTCCGTCAGGCTCATGATGTAGTTTAAGTATCCGGACTCGTTGATGGCTTTATGCAAAATCGCCAAAGGAGTTTCGCGGCGGGATGACTCGGCCAGATTGTTCACAAGTGAAACCACGTTTTGGACAGCCCGCGCCGCTTCCGGACTTTCTTTAAGAAAAATGGACGACTGTTTGAGCGCGTCCCAAAGCGGGATTCCTTTGCGGGTCGAATAGCCGACGGCCTCATGCAAAGCGGTCAAAGGGATTTTGAAGCTGGGCAGACCAAGCACGCGCCAGACAGTCGTTGAATCGTTGGGCGCGACTGCCAGCTTGAGCAAGGCCATGATATCGACGATAACCGGCTTGGCATACAAACCGCGCAAAGCAAAAAACCTAAACGGCACGTTGCGATTAGCCAGCGCATCCACAAAAGGCAAGGCCTCGTCATTTGAACGGACTAGGATGGCAAACCTGTCCCATCCCCTGTCTTTTGCTTCTGCCCCGTGGCGGGCCAGGATGTCGTCAGCTACCCATTCAGCCTCCTGCCTCAGCGAGGCAAACCATTCGATCTTCACGTCCTCTAGCGTCCTGACACGTCCTACAACGTCCTCATTGTCATGCCCGTGGAGGCTGAGTGCCGACGACAGGGATCCATCCCCTCCGTCATTCTGCGACAGTCCGCCTTTGGCGGGAGCGTCAGGCGAAGAATCTGCGGAGCTAATTAACGCCGACGAGGAATCTTGGTTAACGGCGATTTCTCCACTACACTCCGTTTCGGTCGAAATGACAGAAGCATCGACGTGCGACTTAAGTTGCTTAGATAAACCCTGGTCAGCCAAAGAGACTTCGAGCCGGTGAGGATTATTATTGGAAATAACTTTGTAAGCCGTATCCAAAATCGTTTGGTGGGATCGATAGTTGTCCGTCAGGGCCACGGTCTTAGCGTCAGGATAATCATCTTTAAACTGCAAAATATTGGCTAGCGAGGCTCCCCTGAATTTATAGATGGCCTGGTCGTCATCCCCCACAACCGTCACGTTTCTCTGCGGGTCTGACAAAAGCTTAATCAATTCATACTGCGCCCAGTTAGTATCCTGGAATTCATCAATCAAAAGATACTTAAATTGCTTCCGATATTTTTCGAGGACAGCCGGGCGTTCGCGAAAAAGTCTTAAAGTCTCGATAATAATGTCTCCAAAATCCAAAGCGCCTTCATCGCGCAGGATTTTTTGGTAAGCGGCATAAACATCCGCCAACTCTTTGAGGCGTTTGCGCTCCCCGCCGATAATGTCCGCCGAATCTCCATCCAACACAGCATTCTCGGCAAACTCGACGTATCTGTCCGGCGTGATGCCTTCATCCTTGGCACGTGAGATGTGACGGATCAGGGCGTGCAAAAATTTAACTGGATTGCCAAGCGGACGGTAATGGTCGAGCGGGAGCTCTTCAAGACGACGTTTGAGCAAAATCCAAGCATCCGTTTCGCTCAAAATGCGAAAAGTATTCGGCAAACCGATTTCAAGACCGTGACGTTCGAGAATACGCTGACAAAAAGCATGAAAAGTATGGATCCAAAATTCATAAGCCCCGTTAGGCAATTGTTGCAGCACGCGATCTTCCATTTCCTGCGCGGCCTTTTCTGTAAACGTGAGCGCCACCAACTCATCGGCCGTGAGCTTCTTCTCATTCATCAACCAAAGATAACGCCGCGTCAGCACGGTCGTCTTACCCGTCCCTGCCCCAGCCACAATCAAAAGCGGACCCGATTCATGGGTCACGGCAAGCTTTTGCGCGTCATTTAGCTGTTCCAAAAGGTCAGTCATGGCAAACATCTTAAGCTCTCAACAATACCGAGTCCAGTAACTAGTAACGAGTAACTAGTAAAAAAAATGGTCAAAACTCGTTACTTTTTACTTTTTACTAGTTACTGTCTTATTCCTTGACATTTTGGCCAATTTATGCTATATTTCCCTATCGTACTTTTCCAAATTCAAAGCTAAAAATCCGCTGAGGTAAGCTGTTTTGTGTCTTTATAATCTGAAGCCACAGACCAGCTTACGTCGGCAATGACGCTAACGAGCTTGGGAGGAGAGAACCATGCAAGAACTGGCAAAAGCAGCTGTGAAGTACCTGGCGAGTTTCACCCTCATCATCCAGCGCCACGGCAACACTGACCCGCTCGAGCCCGGCCAGAGCGATCTGGATCGGAAACTCAGCAAACTCGGCACGTATCAGTCCGTGGACGCTGCGGTGAAACGGGACCAGATGGGCTACAAGCCGACATTCAAGCTCGCGTCGATCGCCGAGCGCTGCGTGGACACGGTTGCACCCAAGCCCATTGAGCTCGCGACCGTCAAGCTCCCCGAGCTCTACGCCAAGATGGTCACGCCTGAGGATCAGTCGGTCATAGACGCGGCAGTTGAAATATTCAAGTACGCGCCTCTGAATGCCTACGTCGAGAACGAGAATGTCTACGATGCTCTCGAACGCTGGACTGCGATTGCCGCGCTGTGCGTGACGACCGAAGTTGCAAGGAGAAACCTCAAGCCCGACGATGTGATCTTGATCGGCTGCCATGCCGTCCTCAGCCAAGCACTGGCGCTCAGGCTGATCGCGAGAGGACGCTTTGATCACGAACAGGACCGAAGCGTTGACAAGCTTCTCGCGCTGAACCTCGATGAGGCTGAGCAGATCATCATCGAGCAAGGAAACCTCAAGCACGTACTGTAAGGAGATTGATCATGAGGAACGAACCGATGGGAAAGATGGTTGACGCGGCTGTCGACTACCTGAACGGATTAATCGTCATCGTGCAGAGGCACGGTAACCCCGATCCGATCGCGCCTGACAGGAGATCTACGGAACGGATGCTGAGCATCATGCGAGTTCTCAGCTCCGAGGGAGTTCAACAGGCACAAGACGCGGCGGCGAAACGAGAGGAACTCGGTTACAAGCCGTCAATCCTGCTAGCGTCTTTGGGCAAGTGCAGCGCAGACACGATCTCACCGCTCCCCTGCGAGAATGACATCCCCCTGCTACCCGAGCTCTCGTGCATGGTCACATCCAAGGATGAAGACCTCATGAACGCGACCTTCAGGAAGCTCGGCTATGTGCCCCTCGCAGAGTACGACCAGCTGACCGGCGTCGGAGAAGCTCTGTTCCGATGGAGCGGCGTCGCGGTACTGGCTATCGCACTCGCAGTCGCGAAAGAAGACCCCGAGCCCGGCGATGTCGTCCTCATCGGCTGCACCCCTGTCCTCTGTTCCGCGCTCGCTCTCGCCCTGGTCTCAAGCTCGAAGGACATCCTCCAGCTACATCAATTGGACCTGGGCGAAGCTCAGCAGATCGTCATCGAAGAGGGACACCTCAAACACGTGCTGTAGCGAGCACGACCCGACAACTTCAGATCCCACCTACTCACACCCGCCAACGCTACCTGGCGGGTGTATTCGTTTTTAAGCTTTTAATATCCTCACAATCCCCTTATCCGCATCAACTTCCACCTCATCGCCATTTTTTAAAACAGTAGTCCCATTCTTAGTTCCGACTATGCAGGGAATATTTAATTCGCGCGAAACAATGGCCGCGTGACAGGTTATGCCGCCTTCGTCCGTGACGATAGCTTTGGCTTTTTTCATCCATGGCAGGTCCTGAGGCGAAGTATGTTTACAAACCATCACAAAGTCTCTTTCATCGTTTGAGATATTCGTAGCATCCATGTAGATCTTCACTCGACCCTGAACCTTCCCTTTGCAGGCACTGACTCCAGCCACATCGCCTGAGACAAAAAATTTCTTGCAGGAATCTATCAGCTTCGCTTTCAAATCATCATCTTTAACAAAGTAAGCCTGACCTTCTCTAAATACCTCGATCAAATCGTCCCTTTTCCCTCTTTGGATCATTTCCTGTTCTGTCACCGGTTGCTTACCATCCAAAATGTCCATGACTTCTTCCCTAAGCAACATCGAACCTTCCCTGACTCCTAAGTCGGGTGAAATTTTAGATGCGATATACTTGGCGAAGGGGTATAACAAATAAACATGCTTTTTCATGGCATCTACCCTGTCTGTCCGCATGTATACGAACTCGTGAGCCACCTCACATAACTTCTTCTCCTCCGGATCCAGTTTTTGTAAGAATTGCTCGAATAAAGCATTATTCTTCTCCATGTCATCAAAAGTTTTCTGTACCTCTTCTTGCTTTAAATTCGTCTTGTAGTCTTCAAAATAAGCTGCATCAAAAGGCTCTTCAGTCATGGCGTAAATATTCAACCATCCAAATTCCTGGGCGACTTCCGAAGCAGAGCTTTCAAAAAGCATGCGGTGCATTCGCATGTGTTCCGTAGGCTTGCGGATTGTACTGATAAGCCCAAAGTCATTCGGAAAAAGCTTGGCAATATCCGGTTCAAGCTCCCGCTCCATATAATGCGGGAACATATTGTAAGGTTGGAAATTGTCAGATACTTTCCAATAATCCACATACAACTTCTTCAATTCCGCATCGCTGACTTGACCAGCCGCAGCGGACAGCTTCCTGGCACATTCAATAAGAGCTGACTTACGAGTTTCGTATTCAGCGATAAGCTTATCCGAATCTGCCATAAACTTTTCACCTATGCGATGGCAAGCCTCATCAAATTCCGGATGCGGGACTACGTAGTCGACTTTCTCGCCGCCAATCGGAACGGCATAAAACTCGGGACAGCCGTTTTGAACGGTGTACTCAATGAACCCTTGATTGAACATTGCCGCATAAACGCGCGTGGCGAAATTTTTATATTGTCGACTAATGGTGTTCATAGGCTGGAATTTGGAATTTAGAATTTGGGGTAATACATCCTTAAATCCTTAATTCTTAATTATCCTCACAATCCCCTTATCCGCATCAACCTCGACTTCATCGCCGTCATGGAGGACCTTAGTCGCTATCTTGGTGCCGATGATGCAGGGCTTACTCATTTCTCTGGACACTATGGCGGCGTGACATAGGATGCCGCCTTCGTCGGTCACGAAAGCCGATGCCTTTTCCATGGCCGGCACAAAATCCGGGGTGGTCATAACCGCAACCAGTACGTTCCCCGGCTTCACCTTACCGAGTTCGGTATTACCCGAAACAATACTGACAATCCCACGAACTAATCCGGGATTGGCAACACTGCCTTTGATTTCTTGCAAGTTCGCTTTAGTCTCCATTGTTTGTTGGATAGGGGTTTGGGCGTTCAAAATATTGTCACTGATCCTCTTAGCTTCATCTCCCACCGCGATATAAATTTTACCGTTGATCGGCCTGACTACCGAGGCCTGGGCCCTCTGCCTAATGTCAGCTTGTTTTGGGAATTGGAATGTTAAAATTTCGTTAGGCAGACTTTCTAATACATCAAGAGTTGTCAGGTTATTACGTTGACCGATTTCGCCAAATAGAACGAAAGCGTTGGCTAAAACAGCGCTCAATACGTCTGTTCGGTATGTCCGAAGATAAACATAAGTTCTAGTCCTTTCGACCATATCAATTAGCTCTTTATCCGCTTTCAATATTTTCAAGACTCTTTGGACTTCTTTATCCTGATGACCCGGTAGGGCCTCCAGACGAAGAATTTTTTCATCTAAATCGGCCTGAGTGCTTATAAACTTCAATCTTTCCAAGACGTCTTCGTACTTCCAAAGGTCACCGTATCCGTATTTTGTACCCTGATGGTCATATTCGAACAGATATTCTTTTATCTTATTTTCTAAATCAGCGGACAATCCCTTTTGATCGCGATATTGCCTGGCCAGCCGCATGATTGACTGCTGTTCGAAATAACCCCAGTTAGGTTTGAGCGGCGTGGTCAAAGCTAAAAAATACTCTTCCTTCTTTCCCTGATCTTCAATCCTTTGGCTAAGAGCTTGAAGCAAATCACTTTCTAAACGCCCTTGTAAAGAGAGAGGAACTATTAAAAAGCTGGAATGGACGACAACAAGATCAAAAAGGTTTTGAGCAAGCTCCTTGAGCTCCACATCCGTTTTACTAACAATATCCATTCGTTTTAGATCCTTGCTGAAAGCATATAAACTCTCACCAAGTTCCTCACATTTTTGCGCGACTACGATCGGATACTGCACATCCATTCCCATCTTTTCGACAATAGCTTGTTTTTCATATTCCATGGCGTTCTTATCAACGAAAAGATGCTTCCAGGAATCATAGATCGGCTTATGTCTTGTAGAAAAACCAAAAACTGCTTGATATATACCGGAATGGCTATATCCAAACGGGTAAAGGCAACGTGCCAATAACACAATTCTCCTACCGGCTACCGAATAAAAATTCGAACCAGGCTCCAATTCAAAAGCCTTTGGGTCGTATTTGGTTTGGACGCTTTGGATAAAATCAAATGTCATATTTGGCTTAATACTACATAAATAGCCCTCAGTACACAAGGCAACCCGATACAGCTTCTTTGGTTGCGCGAGCGGCGATATCGATATATAATCAATGCGACTTAAGAAATACTATGCTAAAAAATACGGGTACTCACAATGTGTTCATAGGCAGTTGTTGCGGCAATAAATTTATCATCTGGGATTGTCATAAAGTTAGGTTGTCCAAAAAAGAAAAAATCGACTTCGCTAAAAAATACATTCGGAAGCACAAAGTCGACTCTGCTTTGTTTTTAGAAAAATCAAAGAAAGCGGAAGTTTTTATGGAAATTTTTGAAAGGGACGGGTCGGAATCCGAATCCTGCGGCAATGGCGCTATTTTAGTGGCCTTCTTGCTCAAGATCAAACACGGCAATATCGAGACGCGAGGCGCCAATATTAAAATTCAGACCAGACGTGACAAGGAAGCCATCTTGGCGCATTTGGAAGTAGCCGATATTAGCAACCACCTGAAAAAAGAAGGATATGTGTTCGTGAAGATCGGTGAGCCACACGCGGTCTACATCACGGATGGCAATATGCAAAGTTTCCCGCTTGTAAAAATCGGGAAACGAACGCAAAGGCATCATCCGCGCGGTGTCAACGTGGATGTTATCAAAAACTTAGGCCGTAACCGCTATGCCATCCGGACGTATGAACGCGGGGTTTATGACGAAACGAAATCCTGCGGCACAGGATCATTAGCTTCATTTGTGACCGTCTACTTTTTACATGGCTTAAAACCAAAGCAACAAATTGAATTCATAAGCCGGGGAGGCAAACACTGGGTCTCCAAAGAGAACGCCTACTATAAATTGGAGACCTTAAAAAAATTCATTAAAGTTAAACCCTTAAAAACTCTTTAATTTGGCGATATGAAAAAGATCAGACATTTCATCAATTCCGAAGATTTTAACAAAAAGGAATATCTAGAGATTCTTAGACGAATGGCGATTTTTGATAAGCACCCTGAGAAAGCTTACGGCTTGGCCAAAGGAAAAGTTTTAGCTTCCATGTTCTTCAAGGAAAGCACCCGCACTTCTTCCGCTGCCCAAGCGGCCATGGTCAGGTTAGGTGGGGGTTATATCGGCATTTCCGGGACAAGCGGAACTTACCTGGCCGCAGGCGATGAGGATTTTGAGGACTTCTTGTTCTCCTTCATCCAATCGGCTGACATCATGGTGATTCGCCATAACACGCTTGACCTGAACAAGTATCGTGACCGGTATGAGATACCTGTCATCAATGGACTCTGCGCCGGACATGAACACACCTTGGCCGGACCTATCTACTTTCATGAATTACAGAAGGCCGGGGTAGACCTCAACAAGCTCAAGATCGGACTGCTGGGACAGAATAAGAATTGTCGGCCTTTCAAAACCATGGGCAAATTAGTCAGCCTGTTCGGCGGCGTGGTATACGAGGACCCGGTAGTCGACGCCCTGGGCACGCCCAAAGAAATAGTGGATTTCATCCACCGCAATGGCGGCCAATATATCAAAGCCAAATTGGATACTTTCATCGATAAGGTCGACATGTTATGCATCGCCGACGGTTTGCCTTCCACGACCGAGGATCCCAAATTGATGGAGGAATACAACAAGAAGTTCCATACCATCACTCTCGCGGATCTGAAGGACTTTAAAGGAAAGATTATCATGTACATGATGCCTAGAGCCATGACCGACGGACGTTTGACGGTGGCTAAGGAAGTGGATAGCGATCCGCGCGTCATGAACAACACCGTATCGCGGACCATGATGCTGGCTTCCATGGCCGTCTTCACGTTCTTACTCGACATCAAGGTAAAATGATTTTTGTATCATGACTCACCGCTGACGTGAATTGAATACCTAATAATCTTGACTTTTTCTCCAAAAACGTGCTTAGCTTCCCCTAATCCTTGGAAGTCTAAGCAAGTAACAGGAGTGTTCTATGGAAAACTTCAAACCATCATTCGAAGGTCCGGGCAGGAATCCGTTCGAGACGCATGAGCAACCTAAGTACCAAGTCTTCCACTTTGACGTGGCCTACGGTACAGCCCAGGGGAAAATGCATGACGCGACGGTCGTGGTCAACCCCCAAGGCGTCATCGAGAAGGTGCTCGGCAAACAGGACGAAGCGGATGCTGTACGCGATGTCCGTGACAGGACAAAGGGAGACTTCGCGGAACACCGACACGAGGTCGCTCTGCCGGCTCTGACGGACGCCCACAACCATCCGATCTTCTTCGGTTCGGCTTTGGAGATGAGCCCGGCCTTTATCTTCGGCATCAGCACGCCCGAGGACCTGGACCGCGCCATCAAAGGACAGCTGAAGAACAAGCCTGGCACACAACTGGCTTTGGGATGGGACACCTCTACCATGGGCGGACTCAACCGAGAGATGCTGGACCAGATCCGCGAGGAGCCGACCTTTGCCGTCGATATGAGCTATCACGGTGCCGTGGCCAACACTGCGGCCATGCGACAGCTTGAGGAGTACCTGGCCAAGACTGGCGACTTGGACAAGCTCAAGGGCCATATGGACAAGGACGGACATCTTTACGAGGAATTCGTCATCGCCTGCTTCGAACTGATGGAACAAGGCATGGACCTGGATGGTCTGACCAAGGCCGCCGAGGACTACACGGCGAAGATGAGGAAAAATGGCACCCTCTACGTGCATGACATGGTCATCGCGACTCCGGCCCAGCTGGAGGTCTTCACTGCGCTGTCGGAAGAGGCACGGCGATCCATCCGCCTCG
Organism: Patescibacteria group bacterium; assembly: GCA_041661105.1. Taxonomy (GTDB): domain Bacteria; phylum Patescibacteriota; class Patescibacteriia; order 2-12-FULL-60-25; family 2-12-FULL-60-25; genus MWCR01. The sequence goes on along the minus strand of JBAZVB010000004.1, from coordinate 30,980 downwards.
CGCACATCAACCCGCGGATGCTTCGTTATGCCACCAGCCGAGGGATCGACGTATCGTACTTCGGCCTCAAACTGCTGGCCGACGGCGCCAACTGTTCGCGGACCGCTTTGTACTACGAACCTTACGCGGGGACCGAGTTGCACGGACTGAAATACCATTCGGAAGACGATGCTCTTGAGGCCATGCAATTGGCTGCCGACCACGGGATATTCCGGGTCGCGACCCACGCCATCGGTGACCAGGGAATAGACACTGCTCTCGCCTTCTCCGATCTCTGGGCCCAGATCTGCCAAGAGAAAGGCATCGACGGGATGGCACGCATCGAACACATGTCCATGCCAACGGACGAAGCCATCCGCCGAGCGGCCAAGATGGGTCTGACCGTCTGTCCGCAGCCGAACTTCATCCCTGACGTCATCCCCTTCAACGACCGCTTCGACGAGACCAGGTTGCAAGGCATGGTCCCCCTCCGACGGATGCTGGATTCCGGCATGCGAGTCATGCTGGGCACTGACGGCATGCCCAACTCGATGCTACTGGCACTGCATTGCGCCACAGAAGCGCCCTTCGAGTCGCAAAAAATTAAGCTGGAAGAAGCTATTCATGCGTCCACAGCCACAGCCGGCGAGTACGAACGCGCTAACCGCGGCAAGATAGCCGTAGGCATGCCGGCGGACTTCCTGCTGACAGACCAGAGCATGATCGACACCTTAACGAGCGATCAGGGCCTCTACAGGTCGAGTAAGGAAAATCTAAGCGGCGAAATGGACAGACTGGCCGTCGACCTGGAACGCAGGGTGCTGGACGTAAGGGCGGCCGGCGAATCGATCAAGCAGACGACTCCACCAACATCCTCCTAGTCAGGATGTTTTTTTGTAATTCTGATCCACGAGACTGATAAAACTATTATTTCTTAAATAGAATCCGGACAATTCCCTTGTCCGCATCCACCTCCACCTCATCCCCGTCTTTAAGGACTCGGGTGGCGATTTTAGTGCCGATGATGCAGGGCTTTTTCATTTCGCGGGAGATGATAGCGGCGTGACAGAGCAAGCCACCTTCGTCCGTGACAAAAGCAACCGCTTTTTCCATGGCCACGATGAAGGAAGGAAAGGTCATCGTCGCGACAAGCACGTCTCCTTTTTCCACCTTACTCAAGTGCGTGGGGTCGATAACTATCTTAACTTTGCCTCTGGCCTTACCCGCAAAAGCTATTTTACCAGTAATTTCCCGCGCGTCTACAGAAACGTCTTCCTGAATACCATTGGCTTGCATGCCTCGGATAACTTCTTCCTTACCGTCGAACATCTCAATTCGATCATTTTTCACGATCAGCATCCAAGATTCTTTTCTTTTCCTCAAGACATCCAAGTCAACTTTGCGGTTCTTGAGAAATTCGCTGATTTCTTCCGGTGTAAAAAAGAGTAAATCATCAATGGCTAGATTTAACCTTTCCGCGACTTCGACCATGATCGGATACATCAGGCCTTGAGCGATGCCTAACATATCAGTCCTGAAAGCACGAAGATAAATATACTCTTTGATGAGGTTAACTGTATCGAAATCCTCCTCGGTTAATAAAGACTGCAATTCTTTTTTAAGATGAACGTCTAAATCTTCATTTTTTCGTATTTCCGACATCTTTTCGTCAATGTCTCCAAGGGCATTAAGCCTTTCCCTAACTTCATCTTTAGTCGGGAATCTGCCTTTGAAAAACCTGATCTGAGTCCAACCGAATTCCTCAATATAATCGTCTATGGCCTTTTCGCGATCCTTCTCCGGCATGCCTGCCGCGGCGAGAATGGCCAGAGTTTCTTTTTGGAGTTCATTCGGCTTACCTGGCAATTTCAGATACTCATGACATTTCTCCGGGATTTTACCTTTCAAATTCTCTAATTTTTTTTCAAAATACTTCTCTAAGACCCAAGGGATGACAAGAAATACCGCAAATTCTCGATTCTTCCCGACCAAGCCCATAAACTCGTCAACCAGCGCCGAATCTGACATCTTGGTTAACTCATCCTGACTAAAAAGATGATTGTTCGAGACAAGTCTCTGGCCCTCAATCTCACATTTTTTAGCCATGTCCCAGAGATATCCGTTCCCCAACTCTTTTTGCATCTTTATTTGATAATCGGCGACGGTCTTAACCAGGTCAGCTGCCCAAAAAGCCCTGTTGGGCGTATACAATAAACCATCCGGTAAGTCTTTAATATCCAAATGCCTTCTCATATATTCAGAAGAGCAACAGAAACCATTCATGGCAATGCCAAAAACAGAATACGCCCGATCCAGTATGTATTCCCAATGGTTATTGTTTTGTTCCATATGCTTGAAAGCAAGGCTATATTACCCCATCCTCAATCCCCTTCCTAATCCTGGCCATGAGATCGAGGTTATTTATGAATTCACTTCTTTAATTATCCTCACAATCCCCTTATCCGCATCCACTTCAACCTCATCCCCGTCATGGAGGACCTTGGTGGCAATTTTAGTGCCGATGATGCAGGGCTTTTTCATTTCGCGAGCTACGATGGCCGCATGACAGGTAATACCGCCTTCGTCAGTCACAATAGCCGATGCCATTTTCATCAAAGGAATAAACTCCGGCCTTGTCATGCTGGCTACCAAGATATCGCCTTGGTTAAAACCCTCGAAGTCAGAATTTTTTAAAACTATTTTGGCAACACCCTTGATTTTCCCTTTGTAAGCGGCCTGACCCCTGATCTGATCATTTTGAGAAACGACTTCATCTTGAGTTTCTTTTTCGTATTTCTCTATCACTTGTTTTCCTGTCAGCCATCCGCCATCAACCGGCCAACAAAAACCTTCGAGAGCCATTCTGCAATATGTTAGTAAGTCATGTTTTTCAAAATCACTGAACCAGGTACAAAATCCCGAATCTAAAACCAATTCTCCATCTTGGTCACTGACTTCGTACATATCCAACAATTTTCTACAAACCTTCTTAAATAAAGAATTGATTCTAAGGATGACTTCTTTCCTCTTATCCTGTAATAATACCAGCGAAGCCAAATCATCTAATAGAATCGCCTTTTCTGCGGTGAGCTCAACTTTTTTAAAAAATTTAAATTTTTGTAACTTCAATTTTTCTTCATCTGACTTGATGTCATCCAAAACAGCGCGAGCCTCATCGGGAGAAATCTTTTTAAGTTGTTCAAGGATATATGCCTCCGTTACCTTATCGGTCTGCCTGTAATTGTTTAAAATCCATTGGTAATCAGAGGCTAACTTGGCAGAATTTTTATCTGATAGGCCAAGTTTGAGTAGGGCAATCTCACGCTCAAAGGTTTTGACAATGCCTAGTTCGATTGGCGCCATGATTATGGCCAACTCCTCTTTGGAAACCCTAAAATATTTTACCCAAAAATCATCATATCCCGCAAATAATTCAGCTAAAATACCAAGTGCAGTTGTATCAGTGACATGAACAATAAAGGAACCTATCCATTTTCTAAGCGAAGCCGGATCCTTAATTGCCTCAACTTCATTTTTATATGTGTTTAAGTGTTGGATGGAATATTTAAACCTTTTTTCCGCCTCTTGATATATCTCATTAAGATAAGATGGGTTGGATTTCAGCTTGTTAAATAAGTATTTTCTAACCCTTTGCACGTCGTCTTGATATATAAAAATTGTGGCGTGGCGATCTTTATAGGAATAAAATTCGTCCTTAACTAAAGCTTCTCCCGCCCACCTGTTGAGCGTCTCAATAGCCGCCTTCATCTGAAGACTAAATAAACTATTTGAAGCTTCAAAATTCTTATAGAATTTATTTTGACCTGGCATAAAGCCTATATTACCCCATCCTCAATCCCCTTCCTAATTCTAGCCATGAGCTCAAGATAAAACTTAATATTAATCAAAGTTGCCAGGCGGTAGCCAAGCATTTCTTGTACGTCAAAAAGATGGTGGAGGTAGCCATAGGTGTAGCGGGAGAGCTCATCGTCCACAGTAGATTGCCACGTCAGTCGTCGGACTCCTTCCTCGCAATGACAGAGAGAGGTTTTATCGCCGGCGAATTTGGCGTTGGTGATATGGATGGTTTCGTAAAAATCAGGCTTGGTCAGGTCGTCGTGGACAAAGCGATAAAGCAGGCCGTGGCGGGCATTGCGGCTAGGGAGGACACAATCCAGCATGTCTATGCCACGTTGGACGTAGGCTACGATTTCGTGAGGCTTAGCGCCGCCCATGAAATAGCGAGGCTTGTCGGCTGGCAGGACAGGGTGCAAAGTGGCGACGATTTTACAGGCTTCTTCGAACGGTTCGCCGACCGAAAGGCCGCCAATGGCATAACCGTCAAAACCAATCTGCCTGAGGTCTTCCGCGTGCTTGATCCGCAAAGCCTCATTTGTGGCTCCTTGGTTAATTCCAAAAAGCATGGCTCCCGGATTATTAGATGAACCACGATTTTGTTCAAAGTAAGTTTTTGACCTTTGAGCCCAACGGGTCGTTCGATCAACAGAAGTGTTCAATGTCTCTTGGTCATAATGTGGCGGGGTGCACTCATCAAAAACCATGGCAATATCACTCCCCAGGGTTTGCTGGATCTCCATGGATTTTTCCGGCGTCAGCATATGCTTCGAACCGTCGATATGCGAGGCAAACTCTGCCCCCTCTTCCGTAATCTTGCGACGTTCGGCTAATGAAAAAACTTGATAGCCACCGGAGTCAGTCAAAATCGGGCTGTGCCAGTCCATCAGCTTATGCAAGCCTCCTAAAGCCCGCATAACGTCCATGCCAGGCTTGAGATAAAGGTGATAAGTGTTAGAGAGGATGATCTCGGCGCCTAAGCGTTCCATGTCAGCGGACGACAATGTTTTGACGGCGCCCTTAGTCGCGATCGGCATGAAAAACGGCGTCTGGATTTCTCCATGCGCCGTTTTTAAAATGCCGCGTCGAGCGGACGAGATGTTTGATGTTTTTAGTATGTTTAAGCCGGTTGGCATAATAACCACGGTACTCGTCATGCCGAATTTATTTCGGCATCTCACGAAGCTTATGCTACGGGGGATCCTGAAACAAGTTCAGGATGACAGCTAAGTTTTACGGTTGTAACTCATCTTTCTTCTCCTTGGCGAAAGCGAACCATTCCTCGAGAAGCGTTAAGATAAACTTATACGGCGCTTCGAAGATAAAGTCAAAGAAGAAGAGGAAAATATTGATGCGATTAATGCCCAGGGAAAGCCAACGACCGGCCCGTAAAACCGGAATCGAGAAGAAATCTGTAACAGAACCCCAAAGGGTTACCCTATTATCCGTAACAACCACCTCACGCGCGCCCATCCTCAGACGATAAGCAAAGAAGCTGACCAGACAGAGGAAGAACATGAAGATGAGAATCGAAACCCAAGTAAATGACAAGGCGTTCAGGATCAGGTAAATCAAACCAAAAGTCATAACAAAAGTCAGAGTATACGTCAGTGTCAACATAGAGGTGGCAAAAGCGCTGCGGAGACGTGGGGCCACAATAGTCTTGACCGTCACCGGCTGGTCGCTAACCAACTCTTCCGCCGCTTGCTGGATGCGTTCCGTGTTATCAAAACCCGGCAAACGGATAAAGACACCCACCAAAAACATGATGAACGGAGGGAAGAGCAAGTTGACCATTAAAGATTCTAAGTGAACCTTTTGATACATATACATTTCGACTGGCACTTCTAAAACCAAAGCCACAATCATCTTGGTCAATAACAAATAAAGCATGGCCCGGACAGTACCCTTGCGCAGTTTGGACTTAACCTTGGCATAACGGCCTTCCGCATACTTACCAATTTCAGCCTTGAGCGTTTCCGGCTTCTCAATCATGATGGGAGTGTTGACCGGATCTTTGAGATAGATCTGGGTCATCATATCCAAAGCCGCGGCCCAAGGTTTGACCGCTCTTTGGAATCTCTGCGAGAGCGCGTATCCCAGCTGGCCTTTGATACGATGTCTAACGGCCACCAAACGCTCGGCGATGGGTCTGGGATTGCTCATCCAAGCCTGAGGCGTCATCCATTCAGGCAGATAAACCCGCAAAAGTTTGTAACCAACAATTTCATCATCCGCTTTAAACAAAGTCCGGTAACAGGCGACATAAATCTGAAGGCGCAAATCAAAATCATCCAAAGCCGCTCCTCTGACTTTGACCGAACGGCTGATGCGCTCAAACAAGAATGACGCCAAGGCTTTTTCACGAGACGCATCTACCACAGTGTCTTCGATTTCAACCGCCACCATGGCCTTTAACCATTCCTGATGGCTTTCCGGACCGGCGTTAACCTTTAAAACTAATTGCAACTTATAGATAATCCATGAGACATGGTCTATCAAACTGACCGGCAAAGCGCCATTTGGCAGGTAACGGGCTCCAATTAGCTCACGAACTAGCTGTTCCGCGATATTGCGGGGGTCTGGTTCCAGTAAGAGCTGGCGCTTTAAAATGCGTAAGATAGCCGCTTTACGGATCAAATGCTCATCTTTATAGTCAACTATGTTACGGATTCTTTCATATATAAAAGCAAAGCGACTAACGGCCGCATGGACGGTTATTCTGTCCTCATCTTCCTTAATATTTGGCTTAGTATAGCCAAATATTTCCAGAATTTTTCTACCATTTTTGTTTACAGTCATATAATTCAGAGAATGGTTTTACCCTACCACATTTTCGGGTTTTTGGCTAGTCCCCCACCACCCGCCGGGCCGCTCCCATAACCCACCTTTTAGCCCTTGCCTAAAGCCAAAATTTGGGGTATATATTAGCTATGTTTTGGGCTATTTTAATCTCTCTCATCATTTTGTGTTTGGCTTACATTTTAAAAACAGCCGCACCGGTGTTTGAGGTAAGGAACACGATGTTCGTCATCGTGGGTGTCTTTTTAGTACTGTACATCGCCGCAACCGTTTTTGTCTCATATAATATAAAGGCTTGGAGCGCGGAAAAAAACAAAGTCAGCGGAACTACCCCTGGCAATTCTACGTACGTTTATGAAGAAACGGTTAATCCGACCGATCTCAGCACAAACCCATGAGAATGCATCGTGAAAAAAAAGACTCTTCCCTCGCTGCGGAACTCGCCTTGCTTTTAGATAGGCAAGAGCTCAAACAGTCCTCGCTTCGTCCAGAGTCCTTTTTCACACAATACAAACCATACTTCCTAGGATTGATTTGTTTTGTCATAAGTTTTTTTCTTTGGACCGGTCAAGCTTCGGCCAGCAACGACTTCGTCTCTGCTTCCGGGACATCTTTGACGTTAGATGGACGACCGTTCGAGCCGAAAGGCCTCAACCTCATGGACCACGACAGTCTTTGGTACACCGCGAAAACAAATCCGGGTTTGAGCTGGACCAAGGCGACTGATTTTTCTGCTTTGAAAAAAGCCGGCTTCAGCTCTGTCCGGCTAGCTGTAAAGTCAGATTATTTTCAGGAAACAAAACCGCCCTACAAATTTTCCGAACAAGGCTTCCTTTGGTTGGATAAAGTCATCGCCCAAGCCAAAAAAGAAAACATCCGCCTCATCTTAGATATGCATATGCCGACTGGCGGCGTGCAACAGGATTATCAAATCAATAAGGAGAATCAATTATTTTGGGGAGATGCCTGGATGAAGGGCCGGTTTGTGGATGTCTGGAGGGAAATTGCTAAGCGCTACGCCAACGAGCCGACCATCTGGGCTTATGACTTGATGAATGAGCCGGCTACGACTGATTTTAAAGCCTACCAGAGCTTAATGCAGAATACGGTTGATTCCATTCGGTTATACGATAATCATCACCTCATCATGCTCCAACGCGGCATGTACATCAAAGACGATAGTTCGTGGGGCATGAAATTTCCGGAAGTCAACGATTCTAAAATCATCCGGTCTTTGCATTTTTACCAACCTACTGATTTTACTCTCCAGGGCGCTCCCTGGATCAAAACCAGCTCAGCTATGGTTAATTATCCAACAGCCACCTGGAACATCAACGTTATCTCTCGGGAACTTACTCAACTCGCGTCAGAAACCAGCAACACCAGCACGCCCGTTGTTTTGACTGAATTTGGGACGCTCTTCCCGCGTAAATTATCCGGTCAGCCTTTGTGGGTGCGCGATGTGGCCGCCGCCGCCCAAAAGCTGGGTTTTGGCTGGCATTACTGGCACTACTCCGGACCAACCTGCACCAAGGCTTTCGCGCTCAGAACAAAAAACTTAATCTGCCGACCGAAGACGCTAAATTCGTTATCTGACTTAACTAAACTCATCAGTCATCCTGAACTTGTTTCAGGATCTCATAACTAAGCTTCGTGAGATGCCGAAACAAGTTCGGCATGACACAAAAACCGCTAACTGCAATGCTCCCCCGCCTGCTTCTCCATGCCTGCTGTGGCGTATGCAGTTCATACGTCCCGGAAAAATTAATACCGGACTTTGACGTTACGGTTTATTTTGAAAATTCGAATTTATACCCTGAATCGGAATTTTATAAACGACGCGATGCGGCCTTGACCATGGCTGAAAAATATAAACTACCTCTAATCACACCTGATCATGACGCGCTCAATTGGTTTAAAGCCGTCAGAGGTTTGGCCCAAGAACCGGAAAGAGGTTTGAGATGCCAAAAGTGTATCTCTTTTAGGTTGGATAAAACTATGCGTTTCGCCAAAGAAAACAGTTTTGAATGGGTGGCTACGACTTTAAGCGTCAGCCGACGTAAAAACGTGGAGGAAATAAATCAAATGGGCCACGAACTCGCGGGAGTGCACGGCCTCAAATTTTTAGGCAAAGACTGGAAGAAAGAAAACGGTGAAGTTATTTCTCAACAACGCGCCAAAGAGGCCGGCATTTATCGGCAGAATTATTGCGGCTGTGTCTACTCGCTCGTAAGAACCAAAAACAACAACTGACAAGTGACAACTTACAAGAGCAACTTAGTAACTCTTGTCAGTTGTAAGTTGTAAGTTTCTAGTGGATCGAGACGGGAATACCCTCGTCAGCCCAACGATAAACCCATTTAATGTTAGCGAGATTAACATTGATGCAACCATGGCTCATGACACGGCCAAAATTATTGTGCCAGTAAGCGTAATGAATATACTTATGGGGCATAACGCGCAGATTATAAGGCACGTTTCCCAGGTCATAGTTATCCGGATGGTCTGTTCCATATGACCATTGATATCTGACAACCGGCAGTTTGGCCAAAACGCTGAATTCCCCCTTAGGAGTCGGATACCTTCTGTTCCCGGTGGATATCAAAAAAGTATTGACCAGTTTCCCATTCTCGTAAGCTCTAATGCGCTGTTCGGATAATGAGACATCAATAAATTTACCACTCCCTAACCGGGCGGGATTGGACGAGTAAACCGGTTTTTTTGCCGGCTCCTGCATCGAATAATCATGATCAGCGTAAGCGATTGGATATTCCTTAATGTCACTCTCTTTAACCAGGATGGCGTTAGCCACGTATCCTAAAATATCCTGATTGGTTCTAAGCGCGTGACGCTTAAGGGCTTTCTTTTGGATATGCCAAAGCAGATCGGGCGCGTTTTGATCGTAAACGATCCCTTTCAGGGAAGTCTTACCCTTAACCGTCGAGGTAACATCATCACCAGGTATAGCCCGTATGGCGACCCAAGTCTGGATCTTGGCCGCTTGTTTGAGGCGCTCAAAAAGCCCGGTATCATTCTCGGCAATTTGATAGCGGCGCGATTGGTTGATGTCGATATACCAAATCCTACCTGTTTCCTCTTCCTTAACAAAATCACCGGCATAGTCGCCGATCGAAAAACCAACGGGAGAATATTTCTGAGCCAGGGCGTCAGGCGCTCCCCAGGCCAAACAGCTTATGATGACCATGAACGGAATTGCTTTCTTGACCAAGGTTTGGATTTTCATAACTAATATAGAAATGCGCTATAATCATAGCATATCTCGCGATAAAATCCCACGCCATATCGTCCTCATTGCTTTGGTGGCTTCAATCGATAATGTAGAGACGCCCTAGAGCGTCTTTGGTCGGGAAGGAGACGCCCTACCAGGGAGTCTCTACGATAATTTTTGCATCATGACATTCCTAACCAGCAAGAACCCATCTTTTTTAATACTAGGAAAATTGATGATGACTTTTCTGTAACCGGATTTTTCGAGCATGAGACGGTAAGCGCCACGATTGACGATAAAAGCGTATCTCCCCCTGGGCGAGGTGTTCTGTGTTTCAATCAGCTTATCAAATTTCTTATCTAACAATCTGACAACTACTTGAGAGAGGGGTTCGCCGGTTTGGGCATCTGTTATGGTGCCAAAGGGCGGTTCCGGGGGTTTAAACGTCAACAAACGACCCAGCATAATAATAAGATAGATAGCAAAAAGAACCCAGGGCAAAAACGACATCTGTTGGATGGCGGCTAAATACAAAGCCACTCCCGTGCCAAGAAAAGCCAATAGGTGTTGGGTACTCTTACTCAAAATAATTTTTGACGTTATGGGCTTTTTCGCCGCCCATTTGGGATCAAGTGGGATGTTTTTAGTGATCGTCCCGTAGTCCTCTACCCTAACGTGGCTGCTGGCCAAAATATTATCGAAAAACGGGCTGGCTTTTTTATCTCGCATGAGCGCCGAAGGAAAAGCAAAACCCGCCTTGCTGACTTCGAAATGATATTCGCCTTTGGGCGCGACCAGCCTGTAACGACCCTGACTATCCGTGACCACCGTAGCCGCGACCAAGCCTTGAGGCGTTTTGAGCCGGATGACGGCCGTTGCGACCGGTTCCCCGGTGTTACTGTTAAAAACCACGCCGTATCCGCTTCGGCGCCGCCTAAAATCAGCATAGACCGGCCTGGTCAAAGCCCAAATGATAACCAAAAACAAACCGTAAAAGACCGGGTAGGCCGACGATACAACATCCCAATCAAACATGCGGGTATTATAACACGCTGGTTGAGTCATCCTGAATTTATTTCAGGATCTCAGCACTATTTGCTACGTGTGATGCCGAAACAAGTTCGGCATGACTATCAACAATCAGCGGATTGACGTATACCCGCCCGGCACGCCGTTTTTGGAATAGACAATTTGCCAAAGCTGGTTTAGGCGAGAGCGGAATGTGCCGGCGCAGGCCAAAAGATAAAACCGCCACATGCGATGGAAGCGCTCATCATATCTATCTTTCAGCTGATCCCAATGCGATTCAAAATTTTGATGCCAAGCCATGAGCGTTTTATCATAATCCGCCGAAAAGTTGTGCCAGTCCTCCATCACGAATAAACCTTCCACTGCTTCAGCTAACTGTTTAGCCGAGGGAAGCATCGAGTTTGGAAAGATGTATTTGGTAATCCACGGGTCGGTTGTGTGCTCGGACTTATTGCCGCCGATGGTATGGAGCAGAAAAAGACCGCCATCTTTTAAGCAACGATGGGCGACTTTAAAGTAATCTTTATAATTCTTGCAGCCCACATGTTCAACCATGCCCAAAGAAACAATGTGGTCGAATTGTTCATTAACGTCCCTGTAATCCTGCAACCTGATGACGATGGGCAAGCCCCGGCAAAGATCTTGCGCCAGTTTGACCTGCTCTTTTGAAACCGTGATGCCGACGACTTCCGCGCCGTATTTCTCGGCCGCGAATTTGGCAAAGCTCCCCCATCCGCAACCAATGTCTAAAACTTTTTGGCCGGGCTTGAGACCTATCTTACGACAGATGAGATCCAATTTGGCTTCTTGAGCTTCGTCGAGGTTCTGGGCATCCTTCCAATACCCACAAGTGTAAGTCAGACGTTTATCCAACATGGCCTGGTAGAGATCGTTGCCCATGTCATAATGCGCCTCCCCTATCTTAAAAGCCCGTCGGCGATTTTGCAGATTGGCCAGCCGTGCCCAGAGCGCATCCATGACCAACTTGGCGTTGGGTTTTAATTTCGCGACAACATCGTAACGCTGGATGCGCGTGATTAATTCGTCTATCTGATCACATTCCCACCAGCCTTCCATGTAAGCCTCGCCAAAACCCAAAGAGCCTTCGGAGAGCACGCGTCCATAAAGACGTTCATCTTTGACCTGGATGTCCCAGGGCGATTGCCCGTTGATAGCGACGGTTGTCCCGTCCAGCAGACGGTCAACACTCTGGCGAAAGTTAGAGCTCATATTTTTGATAAAAGACTGGTAATCGTCTTTCTAAAATTATTTTCCGTATTAACAACTTTGAAGCCATATTTCTTAGCCTCTTTTCCCATGTATTCTGCTTTGACTCTGACCATCTCGGCGTAAATCTGCCAATCATCATCTGACTTGATGCATTGGATTAGCCAATCAGTTTCCGGATCGCTTTGTTTAAAACCCGCGATGATCTTTTTGGTATCGCGCTTGATTAAATAAACGACTTTAATCTGTTTCCATTCGGGCATTTTTTTAAGTTCGGCCACTAATTGCGGCAAAAGGTGCACTCCCTCGATAACAAAATCATGTTGCCACTTAAGGCAGCTTTGAATCAACCTTTTTGCTCCGGGCCATAAAGTTTTAGCATCCTGAATTTCTGCGGCCAAAAGCTGTTTGGGTGTTGCCTTGCAGGTATCAAGTTTGGGAAATTTTTCAGGATTATAGACCTTAATCACCGATTCAAGTCCGTCAGTCGAAATCCAAGATATACGCTTCTTTTTAGCCAGCATCTTGGAAAATATCGTCTTGCCGCAACGTGGCGCACCTCCGATGAGATAAATCATGCCGAAATAGTACCAAATATGTCAAAAAAGTCCACTTTTGCTATATTGTAATTTACAAGATAAGCTTAAATAGCTAATTATGAATAACAAGCTTTATTTCAACCCTAAATCTTGGCACGCCTGCTCCCCAGAGGATTGGCAAGACTGCACCGAAGGCATTAATTGCTATTCCTATATACTGAATAAACCAGAATATTATTGGTCAATTCCTGGTCTGGGCTTTACAAAAGATTCGGCAAAAAAATACATTAACGACTTCAATACTTATTTCAAGGCTTTTTCTCTTCAAGAATTCCGAGAAAAGTTAATCAAAGGCTCAATCAAAGATGGGTTAACTTTGGTGACGGAACCGATTGACAAAGATGACTACTATTTAGCGGCTCTATTTTTTCCACCCAGCGATCACGACTTTCATTGGTATCGAAAAGATGACGATGGCGTATGGAGCCACAAAGATGGTTGGCGGCCTGCCAGTGATAAAGACGATGCGGGTAATACCATATCCGATCCAAGAAGTTCAACGTCCCGTTACACGGTCTTTAGCGGCTTTTTTCTGGTGCCCCGCCAGGGCATCACCCTCCCAAAGAATCTTTGGACTTGAGTCAGACGCAAGATTTTGCGTCTCTACACGGCGACTGGACAAGGTTGCCTGGTTTGGATAACCTGTGGCCGTTACCAAGCGCATGTGGCGTTGGGTGACATTGGCTCTTTCCGCCAAGGAGGACAGAAGATGCAACCCACTGCTCTACTCTCAGTATACGACAAAACCGGAATCGTCCCGTTTTCGAAGGGACTCACGACATTGGGCTGGAAGCTCATATCGTCCGGGGGCACGGCTAAAGTTCTGCGCGAAGCAGGAATCGAGGTCATCGACGTAGCTGAGTTCTCTGGACTTGAGGCCATCCTGGATCATCGAGTGGTCACGCTCGTGCCCCAAGTCCACGGCGGCTTGCTGGCTTTGGACAACACCAAGCATGATGCAGATCGCGCCAAGATCAACGCTTCCTGGATCGATATGGCCTGCATCGACCTATACCCGCTGGCGGCCGAGATCTCCAGGCCTGGGGCCACTCTGGAGAGCGTAATCGCAAAAACAGATGTCGGCGGACCAACTATGATCGCTTCCGCGGCCAAGGGTGGACGCATCACGATCTGCGATCCGGCGGACCGCCCCATTGTTCTTGATTGGCTCGAGCGAGTAAAGCCCGATCTCAAACAGCTCAGGCGCGAACCCTTCAAGGACCTCTTCGTGTATGGGCTGATCGCCAAGGCTTACGCCACCCTGCGCGACTACAACGCCCTCAGTGCGGATTACCACAAGCAGTACCTCGCGTCCCACCAGGCTACCTGACCGCATCCAGCGACGCTATGTCACCCTCGGACGCGGTTTTTTTGTTGGTGATTTTGTGGTTTGGTTAAAAGGTTAGACGCAAGATTTTGCGTCTCTACACCACATAACCAAAGACGCCCTCGGAGGGCGTCTCTACACGGCGACTTTTTGTCGACCTGTTTATTTCTTGTAGGTAAACGGATATACGCCGGCCAATTCGTTGTCCGCGTAAATTTTCACCTCATACCGACCGAACGGCAGACCCTCCAAACTGCCACAGCTCGACAAGCTGCCTGCCTTGGTCACTTCGGTAGACGGAGTTGCATCTTTGATGTTTTGTTGCAGCTCAACACTATACAAAGCCGTTGCTAAAACTCCGGCTGGAACATCTTTTTTAACTACAATCGTGACGCAAAACTGATCCTTGGTCGTAAAGACGTTGGTCTTGGTGGGCATGACCTTAGGCGGCGAGACTTTCTTGCCCAAAGCCAGCTTGCCCAAAACAATGCTCTTGAAGTATTCAGAGAATTTTTCCGCGTCAGCCTTTTCAGAAGGTGGGTTCAAAAGTTTTATACTCTTGACCGTCGTCTGAACGCTTGGTTGACATGATTTAGCGAAGTCCTTTTGATTGCCATAAAAAGTAGCCTGGTAAATGGCGTGATTGCTGCCTAAAACTCCGTAAGCATATTGTCTGACCGTAACGCCGTTCTCAACAGGCGAAGTTAAATCAATCACAAAATGATCGTCCGTCAGGGTTTTGGTCAAAAATTTGAGGCTCGAATTTTTCGACTGTTCCTCCAGCGTGGACGTCATAAAATCTTTTAATGTGCTCCCGGGAGGCATAGGTGCGCTGATCAACATGAAGACGCATTTATCGTTACTGACCGCTGCCAATAAATTATCCTTATAAGGAGACTGACTGATATCAACCGCTTTCCACTGGGGATACTTCAGAGTAATATTGGCATCTTTGTAAGTACTTAACTTAGCGGCCGCCAAAGCCGTATTGTTTTTAACGTAGCCAACGGTTGCCCAGGCAAAGCCTGAGACTATGATGACGGCCAAGGGTAAGAGAAAAACGCTCTTAGACATGGCCTTTTTTGTGTGTTTGGACATGACTTATTTAAATAAAAAATAAATTATGAGCTTATTATACACCTCTGAGGGCTAGTAACCAAAAACTCGCATACTTTATCGGAGGTACATGAAGTAAAACGAGTCCTGATCAAGAGCTTTGCCATTGGCGCTGTAAAGCGTCACCGTGCCCATGCCCATCACCGGATAGATCATCTCCCCGCTAGCCGTACTGATGGCTTTCGAAGCAGAGATAATGGCCAGGTCGGCAGCACTATCCCCGATCAACTTCGCGATTGGTCCTTTGATTTTGCCCAAGACCTTGCTCAGCAGCGCCGTTGGACTGACATTACCCATGATCCCAGCCAGATAATCATTAAAGGATGAGCCGCTGGCTAAATCCGGCACTGTCTCGGAGAAGGTCCGCGTCTGGGACGAACCGGCCTTGACGGTTAAATCTTCTTCGTGAAAGTTTCTGCTGGTTTCCAGCTGACCCAACGTGTACTGCAACAATTTAGAACGTATACTCTCCGGCTCTTTGTCACTGATCTTGCCTGTAAGTTTTTTCCAAAACTCTAACGAAGCCGGCAAGCTAAAATCCACGCTAAGAGTCATTTTTTGATTTGTGATGCCGGGATTGGTGACAAACGCGCCCATGCTTAAAGTTTGTTCTTTGATCAAAACCGGAATGCCGGGGCTCAAAGCCAAAACAGCCGGTTTGGATTCTTCAACAAAAAGCAGATCGCCTTTGGGGTAAGTGTAAAAATTGCCTGAAGCATTGGTAATGATGGATGCGCGATGGCCGCCGGCGTTAACATCCTTCACGATCCTAAAAGGCCGCATTTCGCTGGCGCTGTACGAATCATCAAAAGCATACAAACGTCGTGATCCGTTATTCACATAGATATAACGTCCATTGGTCGACATGGACACGTCAGAATTGCCGAACTCATCTTTAAAGTATCGAATCTGCTTACCCTGATTATTCATGATTGAGACGCCCTTATTGAAGCTGACCACAATCTTATCCCCGGCCGCGGTCATAGCGGCTCCGATGAGCGAGCTGGTGTATTTCTTTTGCCACACAGGCAGGCTATCGGCCTTATCCCAAAAATAAACCGACCAAGCCGCGACGCCCAGGATGTAACGACCGTCGCTCGACATCTTCAGCTCTTTAACGCGATCACTGGATCTGGCCCTCCATTTCATTGAATCGCTGCCCGCGTCAAAAACATAAACCCCCAAACTGGAGGCGGCGGCTACGGTTTGACCGTCATCGGACAAGGCGACTGAAAACGGCCAATCATCCTTGGGATCCAACGACCAGGTTTTAACCGGTTGGGAAGAATCTCTTTTAAACAAATAGACTTTGCCTGTGTAGCCTCCGGCCACGATCCACGCTCCGTCCGGGGTGATGGCAATAGCCGAGCGGCCGTCTTTATCCCAGTTCCAAAGCAATTTTTTATCAGGGACGTAAAAAAGCTTGACTCCGCTCCCGGCCGCGGCAATGTACTTGCCGTTGTTGGACACCGCTATCCGCGCCATGGTCTTTGCCGCCACGTAGGTCCATATTTTTTGGCCTTGGTTATTATAAACCCTCATCTCTTTCCCGATTTCGGACAGAACGGCCGTGGCCGCACCTTCGCCCGAAATTTGCACTGACCCCATTTGGCCATAGTCGTCAGACCAGGCCCAGGTAGCGACTCCCACACCGAGAATGAGCAAGACCAAGAGACATGGCCAAATGTATAGAAAACGATATTTCATATGAAAAAGAATGATTATCTTTTGATATACATGAAATAAAACGAATCCTGATCAATGGCTTTGTTCTGATAGTCGTAAAGCGTAACGGTCCCCAGGCCCAAAACCGGATAAGCAATTTCTATTTGGTTGAGATTGATGGCGTGGCCAGCCGTGGCCAAAGCCAGGCTTGTCGCCTCATCGCCAATCAAGGTAGCCAAAGGAGTCTTGAGCTTATTTTGAATTCTTTCGAGAACCATCGCCTGGTTCATATTGCTCCGGATCCCGTCTAAATAATCAGCGAACGTAGCCCACTTAGCCAAGTCTGGCATAACGATCGAAAAATCCAACCTTCTAGAAGTGCTGGGCGGCATAATCAGGCTCTCAGCATGAACGACGGTGCTAGCCTGTAATTGACCGGAGACGTAATTCAACAACTTTGATTTGATTCCCACCGGTTCTTGACTGACTTGATTAGCTAAATTAGACCACCAGGCCACTGATGACGGCAAACTCATGGCAACCTTGAGAGACAAGGTCTGGGGTGAGCCACTGGGATTGGTCACAAAGGCACTCATGTCCATCTCTTGATCTTTAGCCAGCAACGGCACTCCGGTGTTAAGGGCTAAAACGGCCGGTTGCGCTTCCTCCACCTTTAACAAATTGACTTTAGGATAAGTATACCAATGACCCAGGCCAGTCGTCGCGATATAGGTCTTTTGACTGCCCGCGTTTATATCCTGGATAATCCGGTAAGGACGCAAGGCGTCATGACTGTATGAATCGTCAAAAGCATAAAGCCGTTTCGATCCATCATTTACGTAAATGAATTGTCCGTTGGAGGACATAGCTAAATCAGAGTCACCGAACGCTCCGTCAAACCGCCTGACTTCCTGACCCTGCGTGTTTAAAACAGAAACACCTTGGCTGTGGCTGACCGCGATTTTATCCCCGTTCGCGCTGATGGACGCGCCAATCACCGCATTGCCGTATGACTTTTGCCAAAGAACCTTACCGCTATCTCGTGCCCAGAGATAAATGGAGTGCGGCGCGATCCCCAATAAATAGCGACCGTCGCCCGTCATTTTCAGATCATCCACTTTTTCGGAAGGTGTGGCCGTCCATTTCATTGAATCAACATTTGAATCAAACAAATAGACTCCCGTGCCGCAGACAACCGCCACGGTTTGTCCGTCATCTGAAATTGTCGCTGACTTTGGACTTTCGGTGCTGACACCCAAAGGCCAAATCCTGGCAGGTCTGAAAGAATTTTTACTGAATAGATAGAGCACGCCCGTATAACCCCCGGCTACCATCCATTCCCCGCTGGGAGTAATGGCTGCCGCGTTATTGCCATCCTGATCCCATCTCCAAATCACTCTCTGCTCCGAGACGGATAACATGCTGGCTCCGCCTCCAACGGCGGCGATGTACTTTCCATCGTCGGATAAGGCGATCCGGTTATAAGTCTTGTCCGGAGTGTGCGTCCAAATAACATTGCCCGCGTTATCCCGCACGGTAATCCTGTCCCCTTTGGCGGATAAGATGGCCGTAGCCGCGCCCTGGGCAGAGACTTGCACCGAACCTTTTATGTCCAAGGCATCAGACCAAGCCCAAGTAGCAACGCCCACACCGAGAATGAGCAAGACCAAGAGGCTTGGCCAAATAAAAATAAGTCGAGATTTCATATATAAAATACGAGTAATAATGTGAGTATAGCACTTCTGAGGAACAACTGGAAACTAAAAAACTGGAAAGAGCAGCTTGGCAACTCTTTCCAGTTTCCACTTTCAAGTTTCGAGTTCTATGGCTGGAACAATATATCGGGTATGAATTTGACTGTTTTAACTTCCGGGAATTGTTTGGCCGTGGCTTCTATCTGATACCAAAGGACGCCGGATCGGCATGATCCCCCGCTAGTTTTATTTTGCGGATCAGAGAACTCCAGTGTCAGCACACCATCTTTCAACGAGGCGCCTTTCAAGACAACACCCGGCAAAGGATATTCGGTTGTGACGCCCTGAGCCTTCTCCCCGTCCGTTAACTTGCCCTGGAGGAGCAAGTTAATCGCGTCCTGGATGGGCGTAATTGTGCTGGGTATCTGTCGCTCAACTGCCACCAATCCATTCCTGGTACACATGACATTGCCGGTGGCATCCTGATCTTTGGATGAATCATAATAATGAAGTTGGATCGTGCGCGTCTTTTGATCGAATTTGACGGGGATGCGCAGCTCATCGGCATTCTGTGGCAGGCCGGACGGATTATCTTTTTCTAAAACCAGCGTTCCCTTGTCGGTCGTGGGGACGGAAAAAGTCAGATCTGCTTTAAAAGGCACAAACGCATTAACCATCCATTCGCCTTGAGCTTTGGCTGTCGCCGCGCCCAATGGCCGGCCATTGGCATCCAAGAGCTTGATCGGGAAGCTCGCCTCAAAATACCAAGAACCGAGGGCCTGGCCTTCGATGTGCAAAGGACTCTTGACGAACGTGTCGGCCAAGGGGGTTGTGACTCTGATCAGATCAGACTTGTCCGTAGCCGGCTGAGGGTTAGGCGTCACGGTTTGGCTTGGCGGACTCGAGCATCCGGCCCCAACCAGCAATAAGGCACCAATAAAGAAGAGTGAGAATTTTTTCATAAATGTCAGTTTATTAGCTCCTTACATAATGCCGTTAAAGACAGAAAGTGGCAACTTAAGCCATTCTATTGACTTATTTGCGGATATATGCTATTATACTGCCATGAAATTGCGTTTATTTTGAAGCGTCGTCGAAATTCATAAATATAACTTAACTTAGCAATTTTCTCAGTAACTTCAACAATCGTATGATTGGTATCATCAAGAAGCTTACCGATCGCGGCTTCGGCTTCATCGGTAGCGAAGGACAAGCCAAGGACTTGTTTTTCCACAGCCGCTCATTGGTAGACGTCACCTTCGACGAGCTCCGTGAAGGCGACAAAGTCTCCTTCGACATCGAGAATGGCGAAAAGGGTCCGGCCGCCATCAATGTCAAGCGCGAGACCTCGGTCTAACGCTTTACATCAAAGCAGCTTTAAAAAGATCTCCGCAAGGAGGTCTTTTTGTTTTTCATAAAAATTGGCAATTTAACTTTTCTTTGCTAAGCTTCCGGCCACAACGATAGCTCTCAAGAAGGAGGAGCATCATGTCAACACGCTCATTCAAAACCCGCCCCCCAAGAATCAACTACCGCAAGATCCGAACCGACCTGCTCCGTGTTTGTCTGGAGAGCTTACTAGCATTGATCGCCAAACCCTGCGGTCGTCATCTGAAACGCTGGCGTAAGCTCGAGTCATACTATAATCAATTAACCAGTAGCCGGCCGCTTTATGTGCCGACCCCACTCTCGTTGGATGATTTCCGCAATAGGCGAGCCCTGGATGGAAAGAGTTGGTTCGAGTTGCTGGAGTCGGTCAAGGACGCGGATAAAGAGCTCGGAAATGGTTCCGACTTTTTCTCGCGCTATCTGGCCGTCTCCCCATTCGAGGGCATGATTGTGTTCTGGACCAGACCGCACTTGGGGACGCATTCGAAAGAGGAGGTTGAGGAAGAAATCTTGCGGCTTCGGGTAGAGCATGGAATCCGCGGGGACGCATCACCCGCCTACTCGTATGACGACGGCCGCTTCGTCGCCTTTCATGCGGCAGCCTCCGACAGGCCGGCGGCCTGATCTTGGCGCACTCTCTTACGCGGGAAGCGGACTTTCCCGCGATTTTTTTTAAGTATAAAAATTGCCCTACCCCGAGATGTCAGCATGTCTATCGACACGGGACAAATGGGGTGGGGCTAGGTGTTGCCATTACCTTCAGGCGGGCGAAGGAGTTTCCTCATGCGAGAGACCACTTGCTCGACCGGAACGCCGAGACGCTTGGCCTCGTCCATGAGGATGTCGGCGGCGGTTTTCGCCAAACTTTCCAAAGATTGACGTTCGGCCACAACAAGCTGTCGACTCAGACGCTTGGCCTCGTAACAAGCGTCGCTGTATGCCACATTAGCGCATTTGACGCGGCGCTTCAGGGCAAGACGATGAGCATGGAGAGCCTCGATCCGTGCCTGGATCTCGCTGATGGACTGGATGGCCGCGTTGATGGTCCCGACTGTCTCACTGTACTGCGCGCGAAGCTCAGAACTTTCGGCCTGAGCGGAGGCGCGTTCAGTTTTGGCCGCGCTCAACTTTTCTCGTAGCTCGGGGATGCCAATTTCCGGCTCCGTCGCGAGCGGACCGGCCACCAACTCAGAGGGGGCAACCGCCTCGTCGACATCTTCCGACGTCGCTTCACTTTGATCGCGGGAAACGCGTGGCGAGATGCAACCGAGCGTTGTCATGGCTTCCAATGCTCGTTCGTACACTTCGACGTTGAGCTCCCAGACCTGCTCGAGCACGCCGTGTTCGGGATTCACACCCACTGGTCGCAAGAGGCCAATCTCCTGCGCGTTGATGTAGAATCCTTCCCGATCAACCTCGGGAATGGGAAAATGGCTCTTAGGTATGCCAATCACCTGTCGCCCTTCCCTCTCCTTGGTAGGAAGTTCACCGAGAAGCTCGACTGCCGCGAGACCGTCACCGTCGAGTTTGCGTACAAACGCTACGAGATCCTGATCGACCTGCGAATTGCAGGTGCACTGCTGCTCTGCGGTACTCATGCTAGTTTTCTCCTTATCCATGCCACCGTGGCACTGGAATAGGCTAACCTAATACAAAATTGCTCGCCTGTCAAGACGCTAATGCTCTGTCTAATAGTTACGTATTTCAAGTCAGCAAAGGAACCGGGAGACCGCCAAGATGTTGTTTTATCAAGTTAAGCACGTTTTCGTATTCCGCTGGGTTTTCAAGATAACGGATGTCTTCCGTAGGAATCGTCAGGACCGGAGCTAAACGAAATTCACGCGACCAGCTGTCATATAAGTTATTCAAATTTTCCAAGTAAGTCACGTCAATTGACTGTTCAAAATCACGGCCTCGCTTCTGGATGCGCTCTACCAGGGATGAGACGGGGGCTTGAAGATAGATCACGAGGTCGGGCGGACGAAGGAGGCTGACCGCGTTTTGATAAATCTCTTGATAGGTGGCCCAATCACGTTCTGAAATATATCCGTGCTCATATAAATTACGAGCGAAAATTTCGGCGTTTTCATACAAGCTCCGGTCCTGAATCAATATCCCCTCTTCAGCCAGAATGACGGCGTGGTCTTTCAAACGCCGACCCAAGAAATATAATTGCGAGTGAAACGCCCACTGTTTCATATCCTTATAAAAATCAGCCAAATACGGATTCTCCGTGGTGGGTTCAAAATAAGGTTTGCCGCCCAAGGTTTGCGCCAAAAGCCGGGTGAAGGTCGACTTCCCAACCCCCATGTTTCCCGCAATCGCAATAAACAGCTGCATGAAAATAAGATACTCCTAACGCCGGTAAGTACCTTATAACGGGAAGGTGTAGGATTCTGATCGTGACTTTTCAGCAGCTTTTTCCCTTTGCAACTTGACCAGCTCCTTGAGTTCCTCAACCGTACAAACCCCCGTATCGATCAAGGCTCGCATATAGCCATCCACATGTCCACCGGCGCGCGCAATTTGTTCCTTAATCTCCCCGTGCGGATCGCGGGCTTTCACTAAATTCACTTCGACAATCATCTCCCCCAGTTCAGCAATTAACTTTTCTTTATCGAAAGTCTTTTCCGCTTTGGCTAACGGCTGCTCAGCAGATGGCATCATCGATTTTTCATTCATATTACGTTGAGATAACGGTTAATGGCTCAAGTATACGCATGGGGCATTGAGACCGCAAATCATCAGTTAAGAAGCTCAACTCACTTCGCCAAGCCGCTTTCAATCTTCCCCACAAACCTCGTAAGTTCCTCATCTGTCATCAGCGTAATACCAAGTTCATCGGAAACTGCACGGATCTCTTGTTCAGCCTGTTCTTGCTCGCCCAGGTCTGCAATCATCTTTTCGATTTCAAGATGGTAGCCCCAGGTTTTTCCGTATTTCAAAGCGATCTCACAATCTTTATAAATATAGTTTATCCGTTGCTGTGACTCTTCCAAATATTTTACGTTTAATTGGAGATTGCCGAACAGTTTTTTAGCCAACTCAAAATCCCCTTCCGCGAAATGAAATTCCATCTCATCAAAAGCCGCTCCTTCACCCAACCGATTCAACTTCAACGAAACCTTGGCATCGCCTTTTGAGATGTTATGCACGACCTTTAACAACTTGTCCGGGAAAACAAAATAGGCACAATCTTTGTCATCCTGTCCCAAACATTCGGCCTTCTCGTCAAGAAAAGTCTTCAGGCTGCCGTATTTCTCCTTGGAGAACATTGAGCGGAATTCAAGTTCAATCATATTTTTTCTTATTCTTAAGTCCGTTCGGATTGCCGTAACGGACTAAATTTAGTTTTTTTAGACGCGGCCAGGCCTTAATTTCTGCTTCCCGCTTTCTAGCCCGGCTCTCAGTCGCATGCTTCTCTTTCCTCACCAACTTCACCGGACGACGAGAGCGAGTATATTTTGCGCCTTCTCCGGAGTTATGTTTTTCAACTCTTTGTTTGACGTCAAGAGCAATCCCGGTGTAGAGCGAGCTATCACGACATCGGACAATGTAGACGTGCCAGGCTTTCATAGCTCCCAACTGACCGGTAAAAATCCAGTAAAAGGGTAATCACCAAATAAAGCATCCGCCACCCCCTGGCCTTCGCTACCCGGAAGCCACGCCGCTATAACCGCATCCCAATCTTTTGCGTATTCTTTTATATTCAACGGACGTCCGGAAATAATAATAACTATGGTTTTTTGACTGAACTTTTTTAGATTACTGATGGCCGCCACGTCCTGTGCAGACAACTTTAAATCTTTTTTATCACCCCACCCTTCGGCGTAAGGGGTTTCTCCCACAATGGCTATGCCCACATCAGCCAGCCCTGCCTGATCGGAAAAATTTCCCTTTAGGTCATACTCCACTTTGGAATTAGGAGATACCATGTCCCGGATGCCTTTTAAAATGCTTGTACCGGGTATCCAATTGCCATCGATACCCTGCCATTCCACCGTCCAACCGCCTGACTGCTGACCGATATTATCAGCTGCGGAACCGGACACCAAAATTCTAGGGGTGGTCTTGGAAATCGGGACCGCGTGATTGTTTTTAAGCAGGACGAGGGATTCCCTGACCGCTTTCCGTGCCAGCTCCCTATGAGGTTTAGAGCCGATAGTTTTTAAATCTGACGTATCAGCCGCGGGCTTGTCGAATAGCCCTATTTCAAACTTAACTTCTAATATTCTTCGCACCGCGTCATCAACCCGTGCCTGGCTGATATCACCTTGCGCCAAGGCCTGATGCATGCTTTCAGAGAAAAATTTATAGTCGAAAGGAAGCATAACCATGTCGACTCCTGCATTGATCGCTTTTACGAGTGCCTTATATTTATCTGGCTCTTTCTCATAAACTCCATACCAATCAGAAACCACAAAACCCTTAAAGCCCAGCTCCTGCTTCAAAATATCTGTCAGAAGGTGTTTGTTGGTGGAAACCTTCTCCCCGTTCCATTCGTTCAGTCCCACCATAACGGATTTAACATTGGCCGCGACCGCTTGTTTAAAAGGTTCGAGGTGAATCTTTCTTAATTCGTCTTCACTAATCTTGGAGTTCCCTTGGTCGATAAAAAAATTCTTATTCGTGGAACTACCCCAGGCCGTAGAACCGTTACCGATATAATGCTTGGCCGTGGCGGCTATTTTTAATCCGGTTTGATCATAAGATTGCAATCCGTCTATGTACGCCTGGCCCAGAATACCCACCCAGCTTGAATCTGAACCAAAAGTCTCATAGGTTCTGCCCCACCGCGTATCCTGAACAACATCAAGATCGGGAGAGTAAACCCAATTGATGCCAGTCGCCGCCACTTCTTCGGCGGTTGCCCTGGCTATATCCCTGACCAAATTCGGATCTTTAGTTGCGCCCAGGCCGATAAAATGCGGGAAGATGGTTGCTCCGGGAATATTACTGTGGCCGTGATTGGCATCTACGCCATATAACAGAGGTATGCCTAGCCTGGTTTTACGGCTGTAATTTTGAAAATTCTTGACCATCCGCAACCAACCCTCGGGCATATTGTCATCCGGTTTGCCGCCACCCCCGCTCATGAGTGCTCCCAACCCGTACCTTGCGATATCATTTAGATCGCTGACGCTGTTTTTTTCTATCAGAGCCATTTGCCCAATCTTTTCCGCGCTCGTCATTCTGCTCATCAGATCAGTTACTCTTTCTTCGGTCGATAGAGCGGAATTTTGGTAAGGGAGTCCCGTCTGATTACCAGGAACGCGAGAAAAAATGGAAGGTTTTAGAAAAACATAGACCAAGACCGCCGTGATCAATAAAAGCGATACGGATATAATACTGGCCAATTTCGAAGGACGGAATCTGAAATTCATATCAATTCATTTATGATCATAGTATACTTCAAGCCTATGCACAAACTATCAGTTGCTGCCTTTGTGGCCTGCTTTTTGCTGACTGGATGTGGCGCACCTACCAAAACCAACATCAACGTTCCCTTTACCAGTCAGGCACCCAGCGGTGACTGGTCCGAACCGTGGCAGAATGCCTGCGAGGAGACTTCTATTTACATGGTCAGTAGTTTTTACGCGAATAACCCCATCAAACGCGACGAAGCTGTATTGAAGATCAAGGCGATCCTCAAGGTAAAGAACGATAAAATCAAGGTCAGCAAGGACGAATCGCTGGCGACCATTTCACAGCTGATCGTCGATTTAGACCTGCCCTGGACCACGAAGTTGGTCTCTGACCCAACGAAAGATATCCTGAAAAATGAACTAGCCGCCGGTCACCCTATCATCGTCCCGGTGTATGCGCCCGACCTTAAAAATCCGCACTACGACGCTTTCAGTCCGGACTATCACGTGTTTGTTCTGACCGGATACGATGATACGGATGGCGTTTTCATCGTCAACGACCCCGGAACCAAGAACGGCGAGGGCCTACGTTTCCCCTACGACACTCTCGTGTCAGCTATCCATGACCTCGACTCCAAGAACTATGCTGCCGGAAAAAAAGCCGTCCTGTTCACGGAACAAAAAGACTTGTTAAAATGGTAGCTTCTTATTTATCTTGCTCATTTAACTTAGTCGCGGCTTCCGGCGTCGAAACAGTCTTGCCCATCACGAGGAGCTTAATAATGCCCCATCCGATGAGCCAGTACACAAACATCGCAAGGAGCGTTGTCCATTCAAAGATACTTCCCTCAACACGGCTTATGCCGAAAACGCTCAAAAATGGATATGCCAAAGGTTGAGTCACGAGATAGATAAAATTCGTAAATCCAGCTCCGGAATTCGCGCTCAAAAGTTTTAGCACTAAACGAAAAGTCAATAGCACCTCAATGAGTCCAACGATATACCAAACTATTTGAGTGCCGCGATATAACGGTTTCGTGCTCGGTGAATTGTATGAATCCATAGATTGTTCATTAGAAATGATCAAAAAAATTTATAGCACCTTTTCGCCTCTGATCAATCGAACGAGTACCACGATAATGGCAATAACGAGTAGAATATGAATAAAGCCACCCAGGGTATAGGAAGTAACTATTCCGAGTAACCACAAGATGATAAGTATGACGGCGATGGTCCAAAGCATAAAGATGTTGTTAGAATTAATTTACTTTTTTAGATACGTAACAGGATGGAAAAAACAGCCCGCGGGCTGTTTTTTTCCTACAATCCGTAATCCGCGCTGATATTTCCGACCGATGATTCCTGCAAGCTTAGGTTAAAGTCTGAAGCATTATTCACATCGGCTCCAAACGTGTAGCTATTGCGTAACGCATCGGAGAGATCATCAATGCCCTTGTTCCAAAGGCTTCCGTAAAGAGCCGCCGCAACTCCTTCTGTCTTCACCCAGCGGAGAACTCCGCCTCGAGAGACGACGTAAACTTTTGGATCGGTGGTGAACTTGACCATTTTTGAACCCGGCTTGTAACGGACGTTGATGCCGAGTGGAAGGTTCGCTAACTGTTGAAGAGTAATCACACGCACTCCGTTGAAGTCTGTAAACCAGGAGAAAAAGATGTGTGAATTTGCGAAAGAATGACGCTTGCCGTCTGCCCCAACGTAGTACACGGCTGAATCCGCCTGGGTGTTGGCATTGCCGTCATCCGCAAGCTTGACCAAGGAGTGAACCGCGATCCCCATGTTTTGAAGATTTTGAAGAAGCGAGGAGTCAACGGCTGGGGCGGAAAACGGGGATGGGACCGTGGAAGAAGACGGCGTCGATGTCGGAGTAGGGGTTGTGGTAGAGGTTGAGGTAGGTGTTGGTGTCGGAGTAGGGGTTGGAGCTACATAAGCTGGCACGGTAACCACGTTTGAGTCCAAGGTGACGGCGGTCTGTGCTAACGCCCGGCCATTGAGCTGCGCACCAGTCTCCAGCACGATCGATGTTTGATCCAATATATTTCCATTAAAGACAGATGTCGTTCCAAGTGTCGTTTGGCCAGCGACCTGCCAGAATATGTTAGCCGCCTTTGCGCCGCCGCTCAGGATAACGTGCGCCGCAGAACTCACGGTAAGATTTTGCGCTATCTGGAAGATCCAAACATCATTGGCGCCGCCCGAGAGGGTAACATCCGTTGGAATGGTTACGCCGGTCCCCCATTTATAAAGTCCGGGAGCCAGTGTCATCCCACCAATATTTCCGGCACCCAGTTCAGTCGCCGTAGGCAGTGTCCGCCCCGCGGCATCGGTGTACGCGGTTTGCATGTCGCTGACCGCCGTGGTCATCGTCGCTGGCGTTGGAGTCGTATAGTCGGATGCATAGACTTTTCCAGTCACCAGAGCGGCCGTCGAAAATGTATTCAAGACATCCATGGTTAATCCAAATCCAGTTATGGCACTTGCGGCGATTGGACTCACGCCAATATCTCCGGTAATCGCAGTGACTCCTGTGGTTGAGATTCCTGACTTTGTCAGAATCACAAAATTGCCCGCTGTCCCAAGATTTACTGCGGCCGGGCCGGCCGCGAGCGCCGCCATCGGTCCAGTAAGACCAAGTACTACTGAGAGAACTGCTACACCAGCTAAAACATTTTCAAATATTTTCATACGCGTTTCTTTACAGCTGGCGGGCAAGATATAAATAAAAAAATTTGTGCCACAGCAATTTCTTAATTGCTTATAACATAGCATGCTTTCATTGGAATGGGTAGCAGACTATCATTTCTCAGCCCGCTCATCCAAATCTTTCATATAGGCGTCTTTTGCTTGACGGTATGCACCGTAGTCGGTCGGATATCGGCGATACAAATCCAATTTATGTTCAGCGTACGTCTTTGCTTCTTCCGGATGCGTCAGGAGATATTCTCGCAAAGACAGAAACCGTCTCGTCTTCTGATGGTCGGACTGGAAGCAGTGGATATTCACGAGTCGATCTCCATTTTTCTCTAACGTAAATAGTCGACCGTCGGGCGCGACATATTCACCCAAGGCCTCGTATCCCAGCTCAGCCATTCTGGGATTCAATGCATCGACGGCAGAAATGTCTTTGACGATAACAAGAATGTCAATTGTCGGTTTACCTGCCATGCCCGGGATGGATGTGCTGCCAACATGTTCAATGCTTTCTGCAATGTCTCCAAAAATAGGTGAAATGGTGTCACGAATTTTTTCGAATTTAATCGGCCAACTTGGATCGTACGGGACAACGATGTAACTTCTTTGAGAGTAATCGTGCTTGGGCATATTTAAGTTAATAAATCCAGTATAACTGCACATACAAGGCCTAACAATAACCCAGCCAGAGATGTATCTTGAATAAAGTTTGACTTGTTGCTATTATCTCACAGTAAATCAAAGACAAAGGGGCGTCGTATAATGGTAGTACAACGGTCTCCAAAACCGTTTGCGCGGGTTCGATTCCCTCCGCCCCTGCCACCATCAAAGTCGTCGAAAGACGGCTTTTGTGTTATTATGTTTTCATATGAACCCATCATCAGAAGGATTAAAAACGAAGAAGACATACATCGTTGCTGTGCTTATTATTCTGTATGGCGTGATCTTCAGAGGTTTTGGTGCGAACGATTGGAATACTGCAACGATCATGATCTCAACGGCGCTTATTGGGATCTGCCTTAGATATGAGTTGATCAAGCCGGCCGTGTAATTCGGACTTCGGAGTAAATCCTAACGCGGCCATACTTATGTGTTTTTGCGCAAGCGGAAGTTTCGCAGCGAGCGGCGTGTTGGCGATAGCTGGGGCTCTGACCCTCAGCATCGCCCAGCGGAAAGAACGGCTGATCGCGGCCATCCCACTGATTTTCGCCTTGCAACAGGCGATCGAAGGATTACAGTGGATGATGCCGCACCCTAGCGCAAACAGCCTGGCTCTTGGGTATGGTTTCTTGGTCTTCGCCTTTCTCTTTTGGCCGGTCTATTTGCCTCTTGCGACGTATCGCATCGAACCTGACCCGCGTCGCCGCCATATCCTCCGTTGGTTCATCGGCCTCGGAGTGTTGATATCCTTAGCCCTACTCTGGAACCTGCTGGCGCGACCGCTCCAGGTCCTGATCCATCCACTCGGCATCTTATATCTGATAGATTCACCATTCGGCTGGCTGGGGGCGTTTTGTTATTTGATCGCGACATGCGGTAGCTTATTGGTCTCGAGCCGTCGTTCATTAAGATGGTTCGGCATTGCGGGCGTCATTTCAGCCTTATCGACAGCCTTCATTTTTAAACAGACGTTCGTCTCGGTCTGGTGTTTCTTCGGGGCGGTATTGAGTGTTTTTGTATACTTCATCGTGGCAAGGAAACGACCTAAAAAAAAGCTATCATCCACCCATGCAAGTTAAGTTTCTAAAAAGCCTGACTAAGATTGAGGATCTTCCGATAGGCGAAAAACCGCAGATTGCTTTTGTCGGCCGGTCCAACGTCGGCAAGTCTTCGCTTATCAATCATATCACCGGCCAAAATAACCTGGCTCGCGTCAGCGCTGAACCGGGCAGGACGCAGACCATAAACCTTTTTGAATTTGACGGACGCGTTTTATTAGTTGACTTACCGGGTTATGGTTACGCCAAAGCTTCCCAAGCCAAACGCCAGGATTTCTTGGACATGTTAAACAACTACCTTGGGCAAACCGAGCGACTCAAACTGGTTTTTCTGATTATCGATGCGCGCCTCGGCCCCACGGATCTGGATCATGAGATGCTGAGCTATCTAAAATCCAACGGCACGCCCGTCACCATGATTCTGAACAAAGTCGATAAACTTTCCAACGCTGAAATATCCAATTTGATAAGCACGCTCCAAGCCGGCTATCCCGAGCTTGAGCTCATCCCCCACTCCAGCGTCACCGGCAAAGGTCGCGGCGAGATACTGGAAGCCATCCAAAAAAACCGTCCTTAAGCGTCCTCCGGGTCTTGAGTTGTCCCCTCTAATAGGACGTGAAGGACGTTTTTAGGACGATTAGGACGTGAGGTCCAGATTGACGTATCCGGACGTTGTTTGTATTCTTAAAAAACGTCGTACAACCAAAGGAGCGACGCCTCATGGCCTTGTCAGAGATGACTCAAGAAGTTCCGTCCCAGACCTTCCTCGACAAACCGCCGGCCTCCAGCGCCCACCTCGTCCCGCAAACGCTCTACTGCGAAATCCACGCGGCGCATCTCACGATCGGTCGGGAAATCCCCATCATTCTCAATCCACTTGAGGTGTACATGGGTTACCGTCTCGACCCAAACCATAAGCTGATCGGATTTGAGGGATACCTCGGCATCCGTGAGCGATGCGACTTGAAGGAACTCGTACTTTGGCCCAGTTGCCCTGAACCCGCGCCGTCCATGGTGACGCCCAAAGTACTCCGGATCGTGGCCGCGCCCGAAGAGTCTGGCTCGTGGAGAGTCAGAACCAAGTTTGAACACGACTTGGCCGCCGATTCCACGATGGCTCCCCTGATTGTGCGCCTCTTGAAACGCCGGGATCAACTGCGTTTCGACCCGACTTCTCTCCCCAAAACTATTTGGGACTGACAGTCGCGGCCCATCGACTCGTGCGCCATCTCTCCTCCCCTTCCACCCCGCCACTCGCGGGCTTTTTCTTTTTATG
>JBAZVB010000003.1:0-186558 GCA_041661105.1 Patescibacteria group bacterium | reverse complement strand
ATGACCTCTCTGCTTGACGTTCTGACACTGGCCAGGCATCACTTCCTATACATCACCTTGCGGTTTAGCAGGAAGCTGTGTTTTTGGTAAACAGTCGGTTTGCGTCTTTTGCTGCGGCCCAGAATTTAATCTGGGCAGGCCTTATCCCGAAGTTACGGCCGTTGTATTGCCGAGTTCCTATACACGGGTTCTCTCGTACACCTTGGCACACTTATGCCCACCCACCTGTGTCGGTTTACGGTACGGATACCACATGGTTGGCTCTAGAAGGTTTTCTTGGTGCTCCATTCCTTCCTCTTGCTCCGCTTGCGCGGAACTCACGATCACCTAGAGGCTTATGACTGGCGGATTTACCTACCAATCACCCCCAAGCGCCCGAAGGTTCATTCCGGGAACCTCAGGAAGTTTAAGAACACGTCACTCCGTTGAAACCATATGGCAGTGCAGGAATATTAACCTGCTGTCCATCGACTACGCCTTTCGGCCTCGCCTTAGGACCGACTAACCCAGGGACGATTCGCGTTGCCCTGGAAACCTTGGGTTTATGGTGGACAGGATTCTCACCTGTCTTTTTGCTACTTATGCCGACATTCTCTCTTCGCAACGCTCCACGGTGGCTCACGCTCCCGCTTCATTGCAATTGCGAATGCTCCCTTACCGCTACCGTGTCTCGCTATCGCTCGCCACTACTCAATTACTAATGCCAAATGCCAAATTACTAATCCTGGATGCCTGCGGCATTTATTTTTAATAAATATCGCCAAGCGATTCCTGAATTTGGCATTCGTAATTTGGAATTCGTAATTGACATGGTGAACGTTAGTGAGACACGCGTAGCCCGCGACTTCGGTATCATGCTTAGCCCCGATAAGTTTTCAGTGCGGAAAGGCTGGACCAGTGAGCTATTACGCTTTCTTTAAAGGATGGCTGCTTCTAAGCCAACCTCCTGGTTGTCCAAGCCTTTCCACTTCTTTTCACACTTAGCATGAATTTAGGGACCTTAATCTGCGATCTAGGGCTGTTTCCCTTTTGACCAATGGAGCTTAGCCCCCATGGTCTGACTGCTGGGAACATTTAACGGTATTCGGAGTTTGGTTAGGGATAGTAGGCTTGCGCCCCTACCCCCATTCAGTGCTCTACCCCCGTTAAACTATGTACCAACGCTAGTCCAAAAACTATTTCAGGGAGAACCAGCTATCACCCAGTTCGATTGGAATTTCACCGCTAGCCACAACTCATCCCCGACTGTTGCACGGGTCGTGGGTTCGGACCTCCATCCCGCTTTCGCGGGACTTCATCCTGGTCATGGCTAGATCACCGGGTTTCGGGTCGTGTGTGTGCCACAATCGCCCTATTCAGGCTCGCTTTCACTATGGCTTCGCTCCCGCAGGAGCTTAACCGCGCGACACACAGCACACTCGTCGGCTCATTCTTCAATAGGCACGCCGTGATCCCGACAATAAATGTCGGGACTTCGACTCCTTGTAAGCGCACGGTTTCAGATACTATTTCATCGCCCTTCCGGGCTGCTTTTCAGCTTTCCATCACTGTACTAGTTCACTATCGGTCAGGAGGAGTATTTAGCCTTGCCACATCGTCGTGGCTGCTTCCTACGGGGTTTCTCGAGCCCCATAGTACTTTGGATCTAGAACACACGAGATAAAAATATTTCGTCTACAGGTCTATCACCTTCTTTGGTTCAGCTTTCCAGCTGATTCGACTATATTGTCATCTTCATGTTGGAACCCTTGGGGGGTCCGTGTTCCGTCCGCAACACCTTCTTGTGCGACAGCCCAAGCTCATCACCCGTACCCGCGGTCAAACTTACGTCCAACTCGGTGTACAGGCTGACACAAAAAGGTTTAGGCTGATCCGCTTTCGCTCGCCACTACTCACGGAATAATATCCCTTTACTAATTTCTGCGTGTAATGTTCCGCAGAAATTAGAAAGGGATGTCGTTTTTTTCTTTTCCTCTGGGTACTGAGATGTTTCACTTCCCCAGGTGCCTTTCTCAACGCCTATGAATTCAGCGTTGGATATCGCGACTTCATCGCGATGGGTTGCCCCATTCGGAAATTCCCGGATCACAGGTTGCTTGCCACCTCCCCGAGACTTATCGCAGGCTGCTACGTCCTTCATCAGCTCCTCGCTACCAAGCCATCCACCGTGCGCTCTTACGTGCTTCGGCCATCCAATGCCCCAACCCGCGTCCCAGTCGTCCTTCAACGTCCTTCAACGTCCTTTCGATAGGACGCCTGAGGACGCTTGGGACGTTTTAGGACGTGGTTAGTTATAGATGGCAGTTTATTTACGCTTACATTTATTGTTATGTTTGATAGATGCTTTCATCTATCAAGAACATGCCTTGTACGTATGATCTTCTATCACCTCTGCGGCTTATCATTGCAGAGGATGATACAAATTGTCGAGGTTCCTGCCTTTCTCGGCCCAAGCTGAACTTGGGTGAGGCGGACACGGGTCGATTGGATTGACCGTCCTGTGGCCGTCTCTGACACTAATGGGTTTTAAAAAACTTGGCCGGGGCCAAGCATTCTCATCTCCAAACGGAGATTCCTATGGGCTTAGCCTTGAATCCGCCTGAGGCGGACAGTTTGCAGTTTGCTCATGATAATTGGATTCTCCATTGCTCCCCCTGATTTAAGAGTAACGAGTGGCAAGTAACTAGTATCAAGTCCTGACTCGTTACTTTTTACTTTTTACTAGTTACTTAGTTGGGGAGTTGGTTTTTTGACGTGCCCGTATAATAATGTAAGTCCGAGCCTCTGTCAAGAGGCGTTAATAAGCCAAAATATATGAAAACCCACCTTCAGGTACGCAGTGTCGGTAAGCCCCAGGAACCTTGGGGCAAAGAAGCTATCAACATGTATGCCACAAGATGTTCACTTTTTGGAAAAATCGAGCTGATCGAGGTGGCGGAAGGCCATGGCGGATCAGCCAAACCCAACATCGCCAAAGCCAGACAGATCGAGGCTCAAAGCCTGCTGAATAAATTACCGAAAGATGCCTACCTGGTAGCACTGGATGAGAACGGACGTCAATTTAGCTCCCAAGAATTCTCAGTTCTGCTCGAGCGCGAAGCTTCGACCGGGCGATCAATTATCTTTTTAATCGGTGGCTCTTGGGGTTTGGACGACGAGGTACTCAAGAAGGCTGACTTGAAATTATCCTTGGGTAAGATGACGCTCCCCCACTCGCTAGCGCGGATAGTTTTGCTTGAACAGATATACAGAGCGCAAACAATCATAGCTGGACGGACATATCATAAATAACCAAAACCCAAACACCAATGTCCAAATTTGGTGATTGGCATTTGGATTTTGGTGTTTAAAAAAAGAAGACCCTGATGGGTCGAGAAGCGGATGAAGGACGGTCATTCCGTCGGAGTAGATGACGGAGTGCCTTGGGCGTTGTTCGGATCCAGAACCGCCGGCATAGTGGAAGAAGCAATGGGCTTGACTACCTCCACTCGGCTGGGAGGAGGGATGCTGACGACGGGCACAGCCTCGCTGCCAGGACTGGGTTGGGTGGGCGAAGTAGCCGGTGCGTCGGACGAAGCGGCGGGCGGCGGGGCTGTCGAGGCCAACGGTGCCTTGAGTTCGTCCGGAACGTCCGAAGCAGGGATGAAGAGGATCTTCAGCTCACCCAGCTTAACGAGGGTCTGGCTTCGCTTCATGGCCGCAGCGGCATCGAGATGCTTCTTGATCACGCACGGCATGAGCAGCCCCTTCAGTATCCCCTCTTCCGTCTTCTTGCGGGCAGGCAGGTCAAGCCTGATGACATGAGGCGTTCCGAGCCGGATCTTGTGCAGCAGGAACGCAACACTTTGGTAGGAGCGGAACGTGAGGCGCTTCTTAGCATTTCGGCTGTAGACAATGACGTAGTCGGCGTCGAGAACACGCTTACCGTCAGGCGAAACCGCCACGGCTGTGTCGAAGTACTCTCCAGCGAGGCTACGCAAGAACGTGATGGCGGATTGCAATCTGTTGAATAGCCAGCGACTAGCCGCCGTGCTTTTGTTACCCTCCCAGGCTTCGAGAACCACATCCAACATGTCTGACTCCGAGAATTCCTGGACATGAGCTTCGTCATCATCCTCTTCCAGATGAATGACACGGGCGCCGTGAGGAGACATGGTGTCGACCAACGCTAAACGCGTAGATCCGATCGGAATTGCTCTGACGCGACTCCAGTCGAGATGGCTGGCCAACCAACGCTGAGGTTCACTTAGTGAGTCGAGCGTGTCGGTCACCCACTTGGTCAGAAGATTACTCGGCGACGTCAGCGAAGTGATGATCTTGCCCGGAGCATGGATCTGCAAGGCCTCCTTAATTGCAACCCGTAGGGCAAAAGTTGAGGAGTTGAACAGCTTACGCCACATCAGCTCGTCGGGCGTTAGCG
This sequence comes from Patescibacteria group bacterium, assembly GCA_041661105.1. Taxonomy (GTDB): domain Bacteria; phylum Patescibacteriota; class Patescibacteriia; order 2-12-FULL-60-25; family 2-12-FULL-60-25; genus MWCR01. The sequence continues at coordinate 182,138 of JBAZVB010000003.1, read as the reverse complement.
CCAACTCCTGGCCACCTGCCCACGCCGTGAGCTTGCCGAGGTTGTAGCCGTTGACCCAACCCTCGCGGGTGTAGATTTCGCGCTGTTGCGCTTGGGAAAGAGCCTTCTTTCTGCTTGCCATTATCTGCCTCCTTTGTGACGTGATAAAAACACAAAATGATAAAAACGTCAATGTATGACCAAAAAACCAAAATCCAAACACCAATCACCAAATTTGGACATTGGTGTTTGGATTTTGGTGTTTAAAAAAACCCGCGTTACAGGTCTGCCCGGGAAAAGAGGCAGGAAACGCGGGGTTCCGAAGCGGAGTGGGAGTTACAACTTTCGTTGGTTCCCGGACGTGAGACCGCTGCGGAATTAGCTGGAGCGAAAGAAGGGCGAGGGAGGGGGGGGGTTACTCGCGACAACTTCACGCTCCAAGAGAGAGGGATGGGACGCCTCCGGGAGGAGGGAGGCGCAGAGGAACCGGAACGTCCCATCCCAAGAGTTGGAGAAGGCGGAGGATGTTGGCGGGGTGTCGAAACCCGCTGGAAGCCGGACGCCTTCTCCAGAGCGCACCACAGGATTTGAACCTGCGTCCTTCCCGAGTGTTACGTCGGGACGCTCCAGCCAGACTGAGCTAGGTGCGCGCTATACAAGTTAAAGAAATGGTACCGAGGACAGGATTTGAACCTGCGACCTTAAAGGACCTCCCCTGACAGATATTTGGCCCCTTACGCTCTTAGCGCACTGAGCTACCCCGGTTGAAGGTTAATATAGGTAAGAAAGTCGTGAGTGTCAAGGCACGGCAGTCGCGACTGCCGTGCCAAGGCAAAGAGCCCTATTTCAAGCTATCAAGTGTGTTCAGCGCCCAATAGTCAGAAAGTGACGCACCCAGCCCTAACCTGGATAAATGGGGTTTGAGATTTTCTTTCTCACCCTTAAGTTGTCCGATATAACTGCCCTGATCAATCTGCCAGGCATACAGATCATGAGTCGGGTCGGCCGGCCACTCCGCGTTGGCCAACCTGACGCGCTCGGAAGCGGCATCGGATGAAAGCGAACGCAGATAACTGAAATCAAGGCTTGATTTTTGACTGGCTAAAATATCTTTATCAAACAAGAAACGATCAATATTGTAAGCGGCAATCATTTTCTCCGATGGCACGAGCAATGCCAACGAGCTGATGATCATCACGCCTAAGAAAGCGAACTTAGCCGCCGGGGCGTAATCCACTTTTTTTAAAGCGGCCACTAAAACCATGAGCAGAGTTAATCCGATTAAGATGATGCAAAAAGCCGCCCACCAACGGGCGAGGGTCAAACCATAGGCGTCGATGTAGAGCAGAAGACGTTTGAGCGCCGAGGCGATGATGATGCCCGTCTCAACGATCAAAGCGATGCTTAAGATCTTTGTCCAACGCTGGCGCATATCCGTCAGCCAATAAATGACCCAAGTGATGGCAAAGACCACGCCGGCTACGAAGAGCAGTTGGAAAAATCCCTCACGCGCGTAACTGGCGAACGTAATCCCCTGCGACACCAGATAAGATTGCCCGCCGAAAAAATAAGCGAACTGAAAACCGACAAAAATCAAAAATAACACGTTGATCAACCCCAGAAAAGTCGCGAAAACGGTTTGGTTGAAGACCGTCGGTTGTTTTGGCGCGTCAGCTGGCTCTCGGCCCTCCACCAAACGGGTCAGCATGGTCGTCCCAGACGCTAAAAAGAAAAGACCGACAACCACGTCGCGGATTAGTTTGAAAACGTATATCCTGAAATCGACGCTTTGGAAAATATTAGAGAAAGATTTTGCAAAAAGCTGGTCAGCCGAGGCAAAAGCCGCGATGAAGATCAAAAGAAACGGCAGTGCGATGATCGTACCTATCAGAATCCCGCCCAGACGACTGTCGCCCTTCATCCTCGAAACAACTTTAGCCAGCGACCCAAAAGGCCAGATGGTTTCTTTGATAAACATGGCCGGCCAAAACTCCCTGACTTTGGCAAAGTCGATCTTGGGAACTGTCAGCCAAAAGGCAAAAAGTGAGAGTGACGTGAGCGAGATCAAAAAGGCCAAACCCTGGACTACCTGGCTAGCGTAAAGCGCGTCGGCCACGGCGGAAATGAGGGCCGGGAGCAGGAAAACATAGGACCAGACGCTTATGGGCTTTTGTCCCAACCCGGCGACTAAAACCATGCCTAAGGCCAAAGCCACGACAAAGACGGCAAAGGCGATGCCCATGGGATGGTCAGCCGGCAGGAAGTGAAAAACCGCCGTCAAAAGCAAGGCTATGATCAGGATCTCCAAATAGCGACTGCCATCGGAACTATCCTTTGAGATTGTTATATTAAAAAACATATTTAATTTAAACTTAGCTCTGTGTTTAGAATGACAGCTTATTTGACTTGGACCGTTATCGTTTTGCCTTGCGCCACGTAACCAACCAAACGGGCGACTTCTGATTTGGCTGATTCGGTGGCGCGATCGATGAACTCCTGACGTTTGGCTGATTCTTCTGCCACGCGCGTCAGCTCGGCCTGCGCTTCATTAAATCCATTATCGCTCTCCAAAAGTCGCTTAAGAATACCCTGCGTATTTTGAACATCCAATGGCCCGATAAGACGCACGTTAAAGATCTGAGCCTTTGGGATTGTGACTATAACCTTGTCATCCTGGATCTGAATATTCTCAGCCGTTATCTTGCTCATATCAATTCCCAGATTAGCTTCCATGGCTCCCCTCGCCGTAATGGTCTGACCGAAGAAAAAATCCTTAAACGCGCTCCCGGATTTCTTCTCGATGGTTACCGGTTCGTCAAAGATATACGTTTGCGTGACCAAAAAACCGCGGTCGCGTAAAGCCGTCAATATGACCTGGGCCGTGATTTGAGTTTTCATCGCTTGTGGGCTGAAAAGACGGTAGCCGATGAAGATACCTGCTCCTAAAAAGATTACAAGCAGAACAACTGAAATCAAATATTTGAGAGGGTTCATATGCTTATAAGATAGAGCAAACCGCCCGTCTGCGCAATGTCGCAAATCAAAGCTCGAGTTTATTGACATCAGCCACTACCTGCTCCAACTTTGGCATCAAATTCTTGAACTCAGCAAAATATGGCACGGGATCAGCTATAAAATTCCGGACCATTTCAGCTCGGACTGTCGGGTCAGTCTTCCATCTGTAAAGCTGATCGATAAAAGACATGTGCTGAGGGAGATGCTTCTGATAAAAATAAAACATCTTGTTTGAGATAAACAAACTTACCAGTCGCCTGATATGTCTTTGACGCCACCGCATCACGAATAGCTCGCACGGCCCACTTGACCCACATAATCTGCCCGCTTTTTTCTATTTTGTGCTTATCATAATGATCCGGCTCGGTATGTATCGCTACCTCAGGTAGTAACTGATCCAGATATCGCGTTTGATAAAAACGATAAAGAGATTCATAGCGCTCACCGTAATGTTTTTGATGCCACTTCAACAATGTATTTTGCGGATCGTATAAAATTTGGCCTTGAAATAACAACTCGTATTCCCCATTGGACAGAGTCGCTAAGTTATCAAATTGGTACTCGACAAAACGGGAATCCGTAATGCCAAACTCAAGGTTAACGCTTAAGGCGCCGGAAAGCTCGTTGGCAATCGGATTGTTAAAGGCGTCCCAATCGTAAGTTACGCGTGGCAAACCGGGATTGACCTGCACAAAGGCATCAAAATAACTTTCTTTCTCAGGTTTAGTTTTAGCTTTCGGGTTGGCTCCCCAACCTTGCCAAAAATAAACTTCCGGCGATTCAACATAAATCCTAAGATCCGAATCCGAGCTGGGAACGGCCTCACCTTTTGTGAATGACCCGATTTCCAAAATACCAACAATCCTAGCTTGATGGCCTAATCGGTTTTCGAGCTGTTCGACAAAAATCTCTAACTTTTCCCTGTTTTGAGATATCTCTGACTGTCCAGGGTCAAACTGATATTTCGCCATATAAATTTAAAAAACCTACTCCTCCAACGACAATATAGCCTCAAGTGCTGACGGCAACTCTTTGATTCCGCTACTTCCGCTAAAATGTTCCTTCCCGTGTTCTAAAATAATTTTTGCTCCAAGCTCGCTTTCAAAAATTTTCGCATCCGATACCGGTACCACCGGGTCATTGTCTGAAAATATACCTACAAATTTATCTGCGTGAGATTTAACAGCCTGCCAATTTATTGGGATTTCCAGCCAAGACTTGGCAATCTCCACGTCCTCATCGGTTTCGTAAGCCTCGTCAGTCAAATGAACCCACCCTGCCAAAAAAACAGCCCCGCCGATCTCTTCATCCTTGGGCAGAGATTCCAAATACCGCAGAATGGTTTGAGCTCCGATCGAATGTCCAAAAAGAATGGTGTTTTCGTCAGGAGCTCCAATCTGTTCTTTAAGATATTGGACCCAAATCTCGATTTGCGGTTTCAATGGGTCTGGCATCGAAAGATTAAAAACGCTAAAACCTCTATCTTGCAATTCTTTTTTTAACCATGGGAAAATCCCCTCTTCCGGATATCCGTCCCAGCCATGAACTATAAAGACTCTTTTTTGCATATTTAGGGAAAGTTGGTGGGCCAGGTGGGAGTTGAACCCACACGCCTTTCGGCCACGGATTTTAAGTCCGTTGCGTATACCATTCCGCCACTGGCCCATGCTCTTGTTTCGACTACGAAACATGGCGAATGTTATCGCAAACTAATGCTTTCTGCAACTTTTTTCGTACAACGTACAATATACAACGTGCAACGTTGGTTTATTTAAGTTCAATAGACTTGATTAAATTAACCAATATTTGTTCAATACGCACCGTTAATGTGAATAGCTCCTTAAACTCAACTTCCTCAATTAATTTGATGTCCTTAGCGGTATAAAGCATCGATCTCACCTCTAAACAGGAACCTTTGGATATTTTTAGGTATCGAATAAACTCCTTATTTCCTATTCGTCCAAAACCTTCAGCTATATTGTTATTAATCGACACCGCGGCTCGTTGCAACTGATCTCTAAAGCTGTAGTCTTTACATTTACCCAAAACCGAATACAAGCGGCTGATTAACTCTCTTCCTATTTGCCATGCTATCACGTCTTCAAAACGACTTATTCTCATAATAACCACGTTGTATGTTGTACGAGGTATGTTGTATGTTAATTAAAATTTCCTGATAACTGCTCTGACCACGCCCTGGATAATCGGGTCGTAGCAATAGATTGGTTTCATGGTGGCGTTAGCCGGTTGGAGACGGATGCGATCACGCTCGCGATAAAAACGTTTGAGAGTGGCGTAGGCGTTATCCAAAAGCGCAACGACCACATCACCGTTTTTAGGCGATGGATTGCGCTCGACCACGACATAATCACCATCAAAAATACCATCTTCTATCATGGATTGCCCTTTAACGCGCAAAACGTATGAATTGGATGAGTTGGGAGCCAAATCAACTGGCACGGCAATCGTCTCGCGTTCTTCGATAGCCTCGATAGGCAAGCCGGCCGTAATCAAACCGGCCAGCGGCAAGATGACGCTCCTGCCCCAACGCACGACTTTGTCCGTGGGCTCAAGCTCACGCGCCGCTCCCCCGGGTTTTAAAAAGCCGCGCGATCTTAAAGACTGGATATGAACGTGTACGGTCGAGGGCGAGGCCAAGTTTAAACCGGTCGCGATCTCGCGGAAAGATGGCGCGAAACCGCGGTCATTGATAAACTGAATTATGAAATCCAATACCTCTTTTTGCTTTGGTGTTAGGGGCTGGAGCATATTTTTTTAATTTAAAAACTTAATTAATCCCAAATGCCAAATGACGAATGCCAAGTTTTGGGGCGATCCTACGGATCGATTTTATTTTATGCATAAATCTTATGTTTGGCTTTCATAGTTATTTGAATCTTAGATAAGATACGGCAAACTTCTGTGCATTTATCGTCCAATACCTGAGCCGTAATCGAATCTAAAAAACCGGAATCTTTTAATAGCCGCAACCAATACCTGGTTTCACGCGCCTCTTTATATGCAATAGTAATTTTCATAAAAAAATCTTTATCACTCTGACCACCAATAGCCTCTTCAACGTTAGCGCCGACCGAGGTCCCGCACCTTAATAACTGACGTGATATTACGAATTCTTTCTTACGATCAATCAAATCTTTATAGACCTTAATAACATCTAAGGCTAATGTATACGTTTTTTGCTGTATGATATTTTCACTCATAAAATTGACATTAACCGCCTATCATCAAATAATGCCGTAGGCCTCCAAAATTTGGCATTTGGCATTAGTAATTTGGCATTAAACATAGTATAGAACAAAACTAGAACACCTGTAAAGCCCCTCCATTAAGCTAAAAAGTTAAGTTTTCCACATAGCAATATGAAAACCATTTCCATTTAACATGTTTCTCGCCCACTTACCGGCAGGATATTTGCTCACTAAAAAACTTCAAAGTCTCTTGAAGGAGAAGCGATTTTTGATATTGGGCTTAGTTGCCGGCATCTTGCCTGACCTGGATATTTTATATTTTTATCTTTTGGACAACCGACAGACTTTGCATCATGATTACTGGACTCATATCTCCTTTTACTGGGTAGCGCTGGCTCTCGTGAGTTTCTTAGCTATCTTGCTATTCAAACAAAAAAAATATTTGACCGCCGCGACTATATTCTTTGCCAACATTTTCCTTCACCTGATCCTGGATACCATAGTCGGCCGGATTGAATGGCTTTATCCATTTTCAAAAGTCAGTTACTACTTGTTTACGGTACCGGTTAAATACGATTTTTGGGTTTATAACTTCATTTTCCACTGGTCATTTATCCTAGAAATCGGAATTATAATTTGGGCGATAATTGAAGCACTTAAAAATTACTATGCGCAAAAATCTGAGACAGATTAACTTTTCTTCTTCTTTGAAAGTAAGTACGAATAAACTATCGGCACAATCACAATAATCAAGACGACCCCAAAAAAGATAACCGGCGCATAAATCCAAACTATGGAATCAATAATAGCGACGAGGCCTGCCAGAACAAACATCCAGCCAGCTAAACGCTGGCTTTTTTGCCAGACTTCAGGATCATTTAACGTCCAAGGCGTGCGCAGTCCTACGAAATAATTTTGACGAACTTTGCCCATGTAGTTGCCTATGATCACGAACAAAATGCCAATGCCAAAGACAACTAAGCGACCAACTAAACTATTGTAAACCGGATAAAATGTCACAAAGAGCGTGACGGCATACATATAAGCCAGCATGCCCAGGATGGATGTTTGAATCACGGCCCATGATTTGGCAAAATTCTCGTAATTTTGACTCTTGGGATCCAATCTTTGCAACACGGGAAATAAAATCATGAACAAAACAGCTAAACCGGGGACTAGCCACACGCCATAAGTTTTTGGCCACCAATTATTGGGCTGTCCGTCAAATCCCCAATGCATAGGAAGCATGTCCGGCAGATATGCATACAAAACCGCGCCGGCAATAAACATGAGAGCAATAATAACAATCTGAATGTACAGAGCTGTACGTGACGGCTTATTTGTCTCGTTTGTCATATTTGAAGAGGTTAAGGAATATAGAGGCAACGTCTTCGAACACGGAAGTGTTTAAAGAGTAAATGATGAATTGGCCTTGTCGCTCGGTCATCACCAGGTCCGCGCGCTTGAGAATGTCCAAATGGTGCGAAAGCGAAGCTTGGGTAAATGGAAAGTGCTCCAAAAGATCAGACACGGACATGTCTTTTTTCTTGAGCAACTGGATGATTTTGCGCCGGTTGGCATCAGCCAAGGCTTTGAAGAGGTTGTCCATATTTTAGAATTTAGAATTTTGTATTTGGAATTTGGGGTTTCGGATTAGGCCCTAAATTCCAAATTCTATATTCCATATACAATCAATAGATATTTGTCTATATATTAATCCAACCTGGATAATCTGTAAAGCCCCAGTAAATAAGCTGAAAATTGGACTCAAAAACCCACGATGGTTTATACTATCCGTTACTTATGTCTTTTGAAAGATCCCCCGAAAACTTAGTTGAGCTGGAAAAGCTGGCCGTAGCCATTAAAACTTTTTTGTCAGAGAGATACGCCCGACCAGCCAATCAGACAGCCGCCTACGTGCCCTGGGAGTTCAAACCTCAGGACGCCGAAATCTCCGAACAGGATAAGCATATCTTGCGATCCGGTAATTTTGATATTAACCAATTAAAAGTGACGTCCGGCCCAAAAAATTCCCCTGCCTACGAGTTCCAGGTGGGACAAACTGTTTTCTATCTAGCTGGTCGCGCGGCCGCTGAAGTCGAGAGCTACTTGAGAAAATCAGCCGCTTAATTTTTACTTCAAATCACCGACGTAATAATCCGTTTGTAAGCTTTTGGCGTAGTCGGAGTGTCCTTTGCCTCCCTTAATGCCATTAAACATAGCCGTCGCATCCTTGCCGCAACCAGCCGCCATCTTATCTCCTCCCGGATGATTGGGCCTGTAACTTGTGACATCGTAAACCTTGCCGCTGATGGCCATCCAACAGTCGGTAGACGTGGCGTGCATGGCGACATCCGACAAAGAGTAGGTTTTAGCCTGAGGGTTGGCGACCGGGACAGTTGTGGTCGAGGCCGGAGCTTGAGCCGACCCACATCCCGCGCCCAAAAAAATCAGAGTGCACGCGACTGCGTAAAATGTTGTTTTCATACGAAATTAACAAATTAATTTTTAGCTCTTAAACCCAAAGCACTTACGATCAACACCGCAAGATACATGATAAACCCATACACGCAGGCCGGGACGCCAGCCACCGTCGTACAAGCGCCAGCTAAAGGACAAGCACGTTGCACTAATTCACCATAAGAAAGATAACCGGAGAACAACATGCCGGCTATCGCCAGAATCAAAATAATTTTTAAAGCAAGCTTCTTGGTCATAGGTGGCTATTTTTACATTTTATCAAAAGCTAGTCCACTCGGGTTATAAAAATCCCCCGCAAGGGCGAGGGATGAGTTACATGGTGTACTTGTAGGCGCTCCAGCTCCCCAGAAGTGACTGGGTTGCCGGGTCGGTGACAGTACCCTGCATGTTGTCTGCGTCGCTGAGTGTGGCTTGGTAGAACAAGCCGTTCAGGTAGAAATGAATTTCCTTGCCCCAGATAGAACCTTGGCCGTCCGGTTCGATCGCGAGATAGCGACCGTCCTGGGACACTTGGATGAAGTCACAGTCGGACTGGAAGGACGCGCCGGAGAAGCACCAGGGGCTATTCATGTTGACCACGGCCCTGATAGGCAGCGTGCGACACAAAGGACCATATCCCGGCGGCCAGCCGCCAAGAGGTTCGGCGCAGACTACGAACTCGGTTTCCGGTTCTTGATCAAGCTCCGGAAGGCCGAAGATGTCTCGCTTGGCGATCGGATGCCGTATGCCCTTGTGCTCGCTCCCCGGCTCGGTCGCGAAAATGGCGACTTGATCGTCCTGGATATCCCAGGAAAAGCTGGCTGAGACTGGATACGCGCCGTTCTCATCCGCGCGATACGCAATGGCCTGGATGGTTTCGCAGAAGTGATAGCCGTGCGTGGGCCAGGGCACGGCGACTTCGTCCGGCTCGCTTTCGCACGTGCTGATCAGGATGGCGTTCGGAAGCTCGTCCAGACTCAAGCCCGAATCCTGAGCATCCTTGTCGTTCTGACTGTCCTGATCGTCCTTGGCGTCGGAAGTCGGCGATCCGTCGGGGGAATGGGCGTCGCTCAGGCCGGCATCCAGTGCTTCGACCGGGAATTTGGACAATCCAAAGCCAGGCCGCGGGCGGCTCCAGACCACCTGCACCGGTAGATTGATGATTTTCCGGCCGCCATCATCTCTTGCTGCCGCATCAAGGCTCTCCGCTTGATTGCGATCCTCCGCAGGAGTCGTGAGACAACCACTGCAGATGACCATTGCAGCGCACAACCACATCTGAAATTTTTTCATGACATCCTCCAACTCTTGATGAGAGACAAAAAAGGAGCAAACGAGGAATTCGTTGCTCCGCACCTGACTTCCAGAATAACAGAATTTTACGAAATGTCAAGGGGCAAGTGTGGAAAAAAACCAAATTCAAATGACTAGGAACCAAATTAAATTCAAAATTCAAAGAGCAAATTTCAAAATGCAGGTGGCCTTCGGCATTATATACAATAAATATCCTGAAGGGATACCGACATTTTGCTTTTTGAATCTTGAATTTTGAATTGTATAAAAAAGACCCGCGAGAGTATCGCGAGCTAGGCTTTGCCGAGCACCATGGCGAGGAGGGCCATGCGCACGTAGAGGCCGTATTCCATCTGGCGGAAGTAGGCGGCGCGGGGATCGTCATCAACCTCCATGCTGATCTCACCGACGCGCGGGAGTGGGTGCATGACGATCATCTGCTTCTTGGCGGCCTTCATGGTCTCGGGCGTGATGACGTACGACCCCTTGACTTTCTCGTAGTCCGCAGGATTCTCGAACCGCTCCTTCTGCACGCGAGTGACGTAGAGCACGTCGGTACGCGCCATGAGCTCCGGTGACAGAACTTCGTAGTAGTTGGTCGGTGTGTCGATGGCTAAGAGCTCATGAGTAATCTCATGAGGCAGACTCAGCAACTCAGGCGCCACGAAGTTCAACCGGACGTTGAACAGCTTGAGCAACCTAGCCAGCGAATGCACGGTGCGTCCGTACTTGAGGTCGCCGATCATGGTGACCGTGATCCCATCGAAGATCCCAAGCTCTTCACTGATGGTGAAAAGGTCAAGCAAGGCCTGGGTCGGGTGCTCTCCGGTTCCGTCACCGGCATTGATCACCGGCTTCTTGGCGTATTTAGCCGCTAGAGCCGCAGAACCGACATCAGGATGACGCAGAACCGTCACGTCCGCGTAGCATTCCAGAGATCGAATCGTGTCGGGCAATGATTCGCCTTTGGCCACCGAGGAGTACTTCATCTCGTTGATCGGAATGACCGAGCCGCCGAGCCGTTCCATAGCCGCCGTGAAGCTGGCCGAGGTCCGGGTCGAGGGCTCGTAGAAGACGTTGGCCAGGATCTTGCCCTTGAGCAAGTCAAAAGTCCCGACCCGCTCGACCATCTCCCGCATCTCATGGGCCACGCCGAAGACGTAGTCCAGATCCGCGCGCGTGAACTGTCTGACTGAGATGATATCCTTGCCATACCACAGCGCAGTCCGCATGTCGCCGAATGGCAGATGAGGATTCTGGTTGGGCGGTTTACTGCTTCTGGTTTTCTGCTGATCAGTCATCGCCTACCTCCTTGGGAATGAACGACTTCGCGGCCTATTTTGAACTCGGGTAAAAGCCATGTCAACTGCATGTCAACAGCAGACGGTAGCTGGTAGACGATAGACTGTAGCATTCTAACGACAAAATTCTGGCTACTGTCTATTGTCTACAAGCTAACAGCTAAAAAAATCCGCCTTGGGGGCGGTGAGGTCACAGCTTGTCTGTGATGGAAAGGACGAACTCCTTGAAAGCTCTCCAGTCTCCAAGCTTGATGGATTGAGGAATCCTGTCCACGATATCCAGAATCTCATCCCGTTTGGAATGCTTGAGGTTGCCATCCCTGAACTGTTTGGCGAACCCCTCGAACTTATAGTACTGGGTAAGGATTTGCTTAAACTCACTCGGAGCCATGGCGGTTTGAGGCACGAACTTGGCGCATCTCCCCTTGGGACGATCGGCCTTGAAGAGAAGCTCCAGGTCAACCAACAGAATCGAGAGCGGCGTGATCACCTGCATCTCGAGGTGATAGAGTACAAAGAACCAGTGAATACCCACATTGAGGCGAAGCAGGGCTTTCTGCAGGCGTCCCCTGTCACCCAACTTGAGAGCGTACAAGGTAGCGCTGATGTCCCTAACCACGTAGGCCGCGTTGCGCCGGAACGGCAGAACGACAATGTTCTTGAAAAAAGGCAGGCTCCATTCCTGCGAGCGTTGCAGACTTGGCCAATCCCGACGATCGCGGACCATGTCCAACCAGCCTCTGACATGGGGGCCGGGAATTCCCTCGGGTGCAGATAAACCAACGTCCTCGTAAGCCCACGCTACTGCCTTCTTGGGCTGAAAGCCGTAGCGAAGACAGCGATAGGCATCGCGGATCTGACCGATCTCGCACGCCGCTTCCTCAGCCTCCCGACTGACGTGGCTTTCGAGGAAGCGGATAGCCTTGCGCCGGAGTTGAATGTTACCGATGGCCGAGCCCTTTGCCAAGCAGGCAGCCGGGATATTCCGTCGGCCGAGCGAGTCATACAACTGCATCCCCCGCTCCATATCCTGCCTGGCCATCACCTTCCGGATGTCGTACATACGGCGATATTCGACAATCAACGGTTCGATATTCTGAACCGTCCAGAATTGCGGATCAAACATAGTCACGCCTTGCGTCATGAGTTGGAAGCTGTCGAACCGCACTGCTTCTTCATCACGCGAAAGCCTTTGAGCTTCTGCCCCGGGGTTCTTCCTCTTGTTCCCATAGCCCTGGCTCGCGTGCAACGCCCCACGATACCGGTCACAGAGACCGCGCGTGTTGCATTCATACTCGGTGGCGTGGTCAGTCCTAGCCGCGAGATTACGGTTAGCGTAATAACGCGCACCTGCTTCGATGGTGTGCGGGACTTCTTCGCCCTTGTACTGCTCGTAGAACGTTACCTCCTCGAGCTGATCCAGGTCGCCGGTAGTAGGGTGAAGCCTGGCTTTGAACTTCAGCTTCTGCCCCTTGTACATGATTTCCATCCGCATCTGCGTAGTGTCGGCAATAACTGCTGCCTGGCTCATGTCATCTCTCCCTGTTGTGAAGGATCCACTATCGAATCCGGGTTTCTCGTGCCCAGCACACTAGCATATCTAACCAAATAATCAAGACCCAACCAACAAGCAAACAAAAACCTAAAGGCCAATCACCAAATTTGGACATTATTATTTGGTTTTTGGTTTTATTTATAAATTTTTGGTGATTGGTCTTTGGATTTTGGTTTTTTTACACTTGTCCTCTTGACAAACTGATAAATTCTGTTATTGTGGAAGCTAGGTGCGGAGCTAGACGAAACCTCGTCCGGCTCCTTTTTGTTAAACATGTCGCATGCAGAATTTGAACAGAATTTTGCATGAGAAAATCTAAAAGCGTATGAATAGCAAAACATTTTGCCATGTTGTTTTAGTTGTCCAATGCGTGAGTTTGGTTTGTTCCGCCCTAACTATGCCCGAAGTGAAGGCCGCAGAAAGTCACGTTTATATTAGCGAAGTGGCTTGGGCCGGCTCTTCCCTTTCGACATCCGACGAATGGATTGAGCTGGTCAATCCGACGGATCAGGACGTGACGCTGAGTGATTGGAAAATTGTAGGCGCCGGTTCGAGCAATAAAAATCTCGTCCTGCCAGATGATGCACTCATCCCGGCGGGCGGCGCATACTTGATAGCTAATTATCCAGCCGGAGACGCGCATTGTTCGCTCACCGTGGAACCGAATGTGGTCACGAGCACCATTTCTCTTTCAAATAGTAATCTACAAATTCAACTCATCGACAACAATGGACAACTAGTCGATCAAGCTGGCGATGGCCATGCGCCGCCCGCTGGCTATTCGAGTGATATCAAGGCTTCGATGATTCGCGTTGATTATTTAATGTCCGGTGATTTGAAAGATGCCTGGCAAACCGCTGAATCATCTCAAAATCTCAAAACGCCAGACCTTGGAACGCCCGGCGTCGTGGATATCGATGAGCCAGCGCCCACTCCCCCGCCCAGTGAGGAACTGCCGTCTGCGACAAGTACGGAACCGATCGTAGACGAATCACCGACCGCTACGACAACCGACGAGTTCATCTTGCCCTCGCCTACTTCTACGGATGACACGCTTGATGTCGTCTTGCCGGATGTTTCATCCAGCTCAACAGATACGACGACGTCGACTGCTGTTGATTGTGCAGACGCAAGATTTTGCGTCTCTACATCGACAACCGCCACGACAACCGAAATCACTGCGCCGGTTGATCTCGTGCCCATCGAGACATCCAGCCAACCTAATTATCAATATTTGCGTTTGAATGAAGTTATGCCAGACCCGGCCAGCGGACCGGAATGGGTCGAGATCACCAACGCCATGCCGGATAGGAGTATCAGCCTTGATTTGCTTGAACTGCATGACGCGGTCGGCAAATTTATGACGCTGAAAGGCTCAGTCACCAGCGGACATCTTTATGTGGTGATTAATTTAAGCAGTGCTCGCCTCAATAACTCCGGTGACTCGCTTTATCTCAAAACGCCGGATGGAATGGTCATAGACACTTTGACTTATGCTTCGTCACACGAGGGCGTCTCATGGGCTCGCGACATGCAAGGCGCTTGGCGCGAGACAGTCACGCCGACACCGGGAGCAGAAAATGCCATCAACGAAACAGTTGTTGCGCAAGATAGCGTCCTCGTATCAAAGTACGAACCGGTAACTCCAAAAAAGAAGACCCCGGCTAAGACGGTCAAATCTACAACTGTGAAGACGACGGCTAAAGCCGCTACTTCAACGTCAGCTGTAAAATCATCGTCAGCGCCAACCAAAAAATCGACGGCTGCAAAAGTCACAGCTACCGCGACGGAAAAAAAGACCACCGTCGCTTCGACCAAGACCGCGGTTAAAAAAACGACGACTACAAAATCCACTTCTAGCGTTAAAGCACCTACTCTCATTAATTTTGATATGCTGCAAGATGATTCTTATGGCGGGATACGCGTTAAACTTCAAGGCATGGCCGGCTCCCCCGCCGGCTTGCTGACGGGCAGATCTTTCGTCCTTTTAAATCCAGAAGGACGCGGGCTGCTCATTAAAGTCCCTTCCGGGCAAAAAATGCCGGCTCTTGGCACTCCGCTTGAGGTAACGGGGACGTTGAAATTCGACACCCACGATTTCCCTTATCTAAGTTTGACTAAAAACGATAAAATTTCTGAACTTAAAAAATCCGCAAGCTCAATTCCCCGAGCCATTATGTGGCTGGCGCCCGCTTTGGAAGACGCCTGGAGTTTAGCTTCAGCTTCGGGCACAGTGCAGAGCGTGAGCGGGAGTACGATTAGCTTATTGGTGGACGATGCTGAAGTTGATCTCAAGATAAAATCAGGCGTCGGCTACCGCGCATCACGCTTAAAGAAAGGCGACATTGTCAGCGTGACCGGCATTCTTGATATGACAAGCCAACGCGTGGCCATCTTGCCCAGGCAAGCGGAAGAAATAATCCTCGCGGGACATGCGCCGGACTCGGTTAAAACATCCGACCAACCCGTTAAAACTTCAGGTCTGCCCGGCTGGACGCCTTTTGGCGCGGCCCTAGGCGCCATCGGAGCGGTGGAAGGAGTTAAAAAATTGAAGTCAAGAAAAAAAGCCAAGGTCACCGCTACGGTTTAAGTAGCTCTCGATTCCCGTTTGGCGGCGCCACGTGAACAGCGAATAGGGAGCCACGTAAAGCGCGAAACTTTTTTATCTTATGCGCCACGTGGCACGTAAAAACAGCTCTTATGGAGCTGTTTTTACGTGGAGCGGGTAGCGGGAATCGGACCCGCCTCTAATGCTTGGGAAGCACTCATAATAACCACTATACGATACCCGCGAATTTTGTTTAGTATGATATAAAATAACGCCTTTGTCTAGAATATTGACGCTAGTCAACTGCCCGGATAGACTATCCACACAATCTAAGCGTATTTGAGGAAGTGAGGTCAGATCCCTCCACTGTGCCGCAACGGTAATGCCCCAAAAGGCGAGTCCGGCCGTCAAATATGCATTTTCCCGAGCAGGACCCATTTAGACAGGGCTTTGTCTGAATTAATCATTATTTCTGCAAGGGCAGTTATTTTTTATGCTCAAAAAATGCTTATTCGCCCTTCTGCTGGTTCTTATAATGGCAGGTGCTGGATGCTCAGCTCAACCCCAGTCTGTCTCTCCTCAACTGCCGCTGGCCAAACCAGCCGTCCAAGAACAAGTAACTCTAAAAGTCTTGGACAGAACCTATACCCAAGCTTTTGTAAAAGATCAAAACGCCTATGAATTCATGAGGGCTCTGGAGCAAAAACAAGATTTCAAATTTGACGGCAAGGATTATGGTCCGGAAATGGGCTTTTTCGTCCAAAGCATCAACAATCAGACGAATGATAGTGCCAAAAACCTCTATTGGGTATTTTATTTAAATGATAAAAAATCCGACCTTGGCATTTCATCCGTCAAGCTTAACCCAAACGATGTAATTACCTGGAAATATGAAGCCCTGGAGTTCTAAATCAAAAATCAATCTTCTTCTCATCGCTCTCACTCTCGTTATCTTTGGGGTAATCATGCGTTTACTGCCCCATGCCCCTAACTTCGTTCCCATCGGTGCCATAGCTTTTTGGAGCGGGTTATATCTTCCCAAAAAATATTCTTTTCCCGTACTGTTGCTCACATTGGTATTAAGCGACCTGATTATTGGTTTTTACAGCCTCGGCATCATGGCGTCCGTGTATCTTGGCTGGATGGTTATGGCTTATTTGGGATCAACCTCCAATAAAAAAATATTCTCCATCGCCGGCGGAGCGTTTATCGGATCCATCATATTTTTCCTAGTTACCAACTACGCGGTCTGGTCTTTTGGATCTTTGTATCCCAAAACCATCCTTGGTCTCTGGGGTTGTTATATAAATGCTCTCCCCTTTTTCCGCAACAGCTTGTCCAGCGATTTATTCTATACGGTTTTATTTGTAGCCGTAACAGAATTCTCACCAGCCATCGCGCAAGCCCCCGCCTGGCTAAAAAGACACGTCACATCGGCTTCTCCGGTAATGGATTAAATCTTTCTCTAGCCGGAAAAGGCAGAATATCGTTGATAGAATTTGCGCCGGTCAAAAGCATCACCAGACGTTCAACGCCAAAAGCAATGCCAGCCGCGTTGCCCATTTTTGGTAAGTCAGAAAGAAACCGCTCATCCAAAGGCCATGATTTTCTCCCCTGCTTTGACCTCAAGGCTTTTTCTTCCAGAAATCTTGCCCGTTGCTCGTCTGAATCACAAAGTTCAGCAAAACCGTTAGCGAGTTCGAATGGGCCGACGTACAACTCAACGCGCTCAGCCCAGCGAGGATCGTCAGCTGACCTACGCGCTAGGGCCGCTTGGCTGGCGGGATAGCGATATAAAAAAGTCGGCTGCTCAAGACCAAGTTTTTCCTCAATGTGCGAGAGAAAAATTTTGAAATAAATATCATCCCAGTTATCGTCCGGATTGACAGTCTGGCCGAATTTCTCAACGGCCAATTTTGCCATCGCTTCTCTGTCACCGAGCAGCGGAGAGAGTTCAACTCCGGCATACTCGCGCCAAGCTTGTTCAACTGTTAGACGTCGAAAGCTGGTAGACGGTAGCTGGTAGACGGTAGCCAGAGACTGACCACTGGCCACTGAGCACTGTTGAGCAACCCAACGCATCATATTTTCCGTGTCGTCCATCAACTCTTTAACGCCAGCGTCGCGGCGATACCACTCAAGCATCAAAAATTCCGGGTCATGGATGCCATCCCATGGTTCGTTATTGCGAAAGCAGGGTCCAAGGTCATAGATCTTATCAAAACCAGCGGCTAGAAGACGTTTCATTGAATACTCCGGCGAGGTAATCAAGGCCGCAGGAAATCCCCCCTGCCCCCCTTTATCCCGCCAAAGGCGGACTGACGCGAGGGGGTTGTCCGAATGAACTTCGGTCCAGAAAGGCTCGAGGTAAGGTTCTTGGCCAGGTAGACCGACCAAACGCGGGGTTAACATCTCCAAAAAGCCTTGGTTATCGAACCATTGGCGTACCAGTTTAACGATTTCTGAGCGCTTTTTGACCAGGTCGACGTTCATATGGTGCGTATCTTGACAAAAACCGCATTTTTTGCCAAGGTATCACGTTCGGTCCCGCGACCCGGGACCGATGCCTAAAAAAAATCGAGGTGGATCATGGTATCCCAAAACACATTCCAAGCTCCCGTTACTATCGGGCCCTGCGAGTTCTGCACGCTTCCGGTGACCGACCAAAACGGCATGCGCTATTCACCGGGCGTTCGTTACCCTCAAGGCAGAATCGAGCATCATGCCTGCGGTGATAGGGTAAGGACCCAAGAAGTCGCAAGCTTCGAAGCCCTGACTACGTTCTCCGGCGCCCTGAACATTCTCCTCCAGTATCCTCAGCTACGCGAATTTATGAGGAGTTCAACCGACGGGCAGTTCCGTAATCTGAGCGCCGAAAACTTTGCGCGTCTCATGTCACGGATTTTGCCCCGTGCGCAACAGTCAAAATGCCTGTCATCGCAAGACATGGCAGAACTGCTCAGAAGAGACGCCCACTTAAAAGTCCTGGCGTCCCGCCAGACCTAAGCCTCATCACATCGTGACGAGGCCCTTTTTTATGCCTGACTTCCCGTTTCGGCCTTGTCTTGTTTAAGCACAGGCTTGTCATCCAGGTTGAAAGCCGGTAGCTGATCGATTTCTTTAAAGCTGAAAGCGGGCAGCTGATCGATTTCTTTTTCGAGCGAACGCCAACTTTCCGGCACTTCGATTAATATGTCCTTTTCATTTAAACCGTCTTTAAGCACGGACTGCAGAGTCTTTGACCACCTGTCTATCAGGGAAACGCGGACATCTTGCATCCACTCATATCTTTGATTGAGCTCATCTTTCTTTTCAGGACTGGCCGATTTTTGCATTTCAAGCTGCGTCCTCTGCATGGCAACCATCAGCTTGACCATCATCTGGTCGTAATCCTCCAAATCCAATTTCTCTCCTTCGCTGAGGTCAGCCTCGACTTTGGCCGTTGGAACGTTATCTTCTGCCTTACGAACGGTTAAAGGTTCGCCAACGTCATCTGATGCAAATCTGGGCAAAGGTTTTTCCGGAACTTTAACTGTCAGCGGTTCTTTATCAAGATTAAAACTGGGCAAGGAACCCTTAGGAGGCGTCACCAGTTCTTCATTTTTAAGTTTAGGCAAAGCCGGATCGACTTCGCGCACGCCGGAAACTTCTTGAGAGACTTCTTGCTTGGCCGCGTTAACGTCAACCGCTTGGCTGATATTCTTAAAAAAATTATCGAGCATATTTTTGGTTAAATTTAATCCTGAGCCAAGGCTCAGGGTTTTTACTAATATCTAAAATTATCTTCGCAGGCAATATCGCATAACTTAGCTTTTATTTTGGTTTACTTAGACCAGTATAGCATTTTTTTGGCCTCTTGTCAAAGAAAGCCGAGCTAGGCAGCTCGGCTTAAATCCTCGGGTTGACCCTCTTGGGGCTCGATACTTATTGCAAACTCGTTAATTTCTCTAAGAAGAGGCGCCAGACCCGGATGAACCTTGAGTCTTCTTGTCGCCTGCTCCTTTTGTTGCGCTTCCATTATCTTTTTATAAAGGTCCGGATCGTAATTAAAAGTAGGTCTGTTTTCCTGGGCCACCTTAGCGTCTTGCTCTATAAGTTCGTTAACATGCAAATCCAGCATCCTGGCCAAATCTTCGCATTGGTCTAATTTTTCCTGAAGATCATCTTTTGACGCTTCATTTTTAGCCGCTCGTAAATCTT
This sequence comes from Patescibacteria group bacterium, assembly GCA_041661105.1. Classification (GTDB taxonomy): domain Bacteria; phylum Patescibacteriota; class Patescibacteriia; order 2-12-FULL-60-25; family 2-12-FULL-60-25; genus MWCR01. The sequence goes on along the minus strand of JBAZVB010000003.1, from coordinate 162,578 downwards.
TTTTCAATCTCATCTCAAGCGACAGAAGTCGTGAGACTGCCGGGCCAGTCAGCTTATAAACATCGTCTCTTAATATCCCTTCCGGCTCCTGAGGTTTTTTATCAGCTTTTTTATCAGCTATAGTGTGTTGCAGACCAGGCACAGAAGGCAACCTGAGATCGGCTCTTTTTCTAATGCCGGACTTCAGCGGTTCACTGCTGGCATCCAGCGCGGGAAAAGCTTTTTCTCTCATAAATATTTTGGTTATTGGTTAGAGTAGGCTTCGACTTCCGGCGTCACAACCACTAATTCAACGCCGGCCTGAGCAAAAAGATCTCTTGTCTCGGAGGCCGCGTGATATTGTTTTTCGCAGACCACCCGTTTAATGCCGCAATTGACGATGGCTTTGGCGCAAGTGTAGCAAGGTTCGAATTTGCCATACAACGTAGCGCCATCAATAGCCACTCCGTAACGCGCAGCGTTGCAGATGGCGTTGATTTCGCCATGCGACGTGCGAATGCAATGTTGGCTGACAGACCCATCTTCGTGCGTGACTTTATTCATTTGGTGACCGACCTCGTCGCAATGCGGCATGCCAATAGGCGACCCAACGTAACCGGTAGCCAAAATGCGTTTATCTTTGACCAACACGACGCCGATCCGACCGCGGTCACAAGTGCCGCGTTTGCCGACAGTACGGGCGATCTCCAGAAAATATTCGTCGTTTGACGGACGATGATATGGGACTTGTTCTTCAGTCATATTACTTATAGTAAAACACGGATGTCAGGGCTAATCAAAAATAGTAGAGACGCCCCGGCGGGGCGTCTCTACTATTTGTTATCTTACGATGAAGGGCAACAGGGCCATGAAGCGCGCGCGCTTGATGGAACCAGACAGCTTGCGCTGATGCCAACTGCACACTCCGGAACGTTTGCGAGCCACGATTTTCCCGAAGGATGAAATGTAGCGGCGCAGGAGATTAGTATCTTTGTAATTAATCTCTTGGATGTTCGAGTGGCAGAACTGACAGTTGTGCTGAACTTTCTTTTGCATAATATATTGAGGTTAAAATGGAATGTCCTCGATCCTAATTTCCTGATCACCGACGCCCGGTTCAATCTGGGGAGCTTCGCTCTCCGGCGTGCGGACAGTCGGGATGGCGACGTTCCCTTGGCCGGGAGCGCGATCCAACATGATCATGTTATCCGCTACAATCTCGGTGCGCTGGCGCTTTTGGCCATCCGGTGCCTCCCACTCGCGAGTTTGCAACCGACCTTCCACATAGACTTTGCGGCCTTTGCCCAGATATTGCGAGCAAATCTCGGCTAATTTCCCCCAGGCTACGACCGGATGATATTCGGTGCGTTCCTGGCGTTGGCCGGCGGCGTCGGTCCATTGGGACGACGTGGCGACTGAAAAATTAGTTACGCTTTGGCCGGTGGAAGTATTACGCAGCTCAGGATCACGAGTCAGGTTGCCAATGATCGTGGCGCGATTCAGGCTCATGGACATATTATTCAATTAACAATTTACGATTAACAATTAATAATTGAACCTACTGAATGTTATTTAGGTATTTTCAGTAAGAGCGGCGTCAATCTTTCGATCCAATTCTTCAGCGGAAATTTTAACGGCTTCTTCAGCCGGCTTGGCTTCTGCGCCTGGAACGGTTTCCGGCTTCTCTAATTCAGCCGCGACTTTAACATCTTCCGAAGCTTTGGCCTTATCCGCCTCCAAACGCTTCCGTCTGGCGCGATCTTCCTTGGTTCCGCCTTCCACGATTACTTCCTGGAATTGGACCATGTTGAACTCCGAACCGCCTGCCTCGTCGGCACGCAAGATGAGATGGCGCAAAACCTTCTCATGGATGCGTAGCGCTTCGTTGATCTTGGCCACGGCTTGGGGCTCGGACTCAAAGTAAACCAGCACATAATGGCCGTGCCTGACTTTTTTAATTAAATAAGTAAGTTTGAACTTACCTAACCGGCGGGTTTCCTTATGGACACCGCCATAGCGCTGAATCAGCGCCTGAATCTCAGTCTCGGCCTGGCCGACTTCCTCGTCGGTCAAAGTAGCCGGGATGATGTAAAGCAACTCGTAAAGTCGCATATTGTCTTGCACGCCCGCTGTTCGCGGAGACCTTTGCGCTTTCCTTAGCGAAAAACACAGGGTCGTGGCCGGCAAGCAATTAATAATTAGTGGTCTAAACTTAATATACATAAGGCTTTGCGTCAAGCATCTGCTCCTACGAATTACGAATCTTTACTAATATACGAATGTACGAATCACGGGATTTATTCGTAAATTCGTATATTCGTCTGTAGCTATTCGTAATTCGTAGGAGCGCCTTTGGCGCAAAAAAAGGCCCCCGAAGAGAGTGCTCTTGGGGGCAGGTCAGCCTTGGCCCGCTTTGTCTTTGCGGGAGAGGTCTGAGGCAATGGGGATGGTACGAGTGCGGGGAAGAGTTGGCTGCTCTACGTCCCAGGTCCGACTGCCACCCTCGACCGAGATCTCACCCGGGTCGTCGTCATCGACGTTTCCAGGCGGGATAATGTCTTGGGGAAGTTTGGGACAACCCAGACTCTGACCGACATATCTGGCCAAAGCCTTCGACTCCGAAGGCGTAGAGCCGCTGTCGCGGTCAGAGTCGATGGCCTTCATGAGAGCGATGCGCGCGATCCAATATAGAAGCCGCAAGCGTATGGAATCCTTGCGGACGCCAGACAGTTCGAGCGCTTGAGCAAGGAGTTTGTCATTCGTGGATACCAGCTCCTGATCTCGCTCGCCGATCTTTGTTTCGCGAGCAATCACTCTGTCTTCGGCTCGGCTCTTAGCGCTATTCGCGCTTTCGAGCTCAACACTCAATTCATCCAACTTGCCCTTCTGGACTTCCGCCAAGATGACAAGCTGAAACATGATGGCATCCGGATCACCGCTCGCGAGAACAACCTTTGCATCGCCGCCCAGTTTTTCGACGAGCGTGAGCAACAGACTGTCTGGGTCAGACCAGGGTCTGACAAATACGAACTGTTTCTCTGCCTGCTCATCGGGAGCAGTTTGGGGAGATGTCTCTGTGGAAGGAGGAGCTGTCTCTGTGGAAGGAGGAGCGTTGCCCGCTTGGGCATTGTCATTGGCAACACGCAGTTGTTCTGCCAAGCGTGCATTTTCACCTCTCAAGGAGGTGATGACGCTGTCTCGCTCGGCTACTTGGGACTCGAGTTCACGATTCCTGGCGGCCGAAGCATTGTCGTTGGCAACTGCGAGCTGCTCCTCGAGATCAAGGACGCGTCGCTGGAAGCCGGCAACTTGGCCTTCGAACTGTGCCCAGCGACGTTCGTGGAATTGGACTTCTTGGTTCTTACGACGCAACTCATCGCGGAGGCCGGTGATTTCGCCGTTCGCCTTTTGCGGGTCTTCATTGGCCTTGTCGCGTTGCGTCACGGCTTCGTCCTTCTGACGATTAGCCTCGGCTAGCGCGGCCTGCCATTGGGTCTTGGCCGCCTCGTGCTCCGCGACCAGCTCCTTATTTTTCTTGTCCACTTCTGCGAGCTGGGTCTGCATTCTCGCGACATTAGGCGGCACGGTCCCCTGACTCTTCAGGGCCTTCTCAAGATTCTCCCGGGCAGTCTTGAGATTCTTCTCGACTACCTCGAGCCTCTTCTTGAGACGCCAGTTCCTGATCACCTCGAAGATGAACGCGACGCTGATCAGAGAGCCGTAGAATGCGAGCCAGAAGTTGTCCCGTTTAGTCCTTGCCAGTTGCTCCTTGGTCTCGCCCAGTGTCTTCTCGGCGTCTGCCAACTTCTTCTGCAACTCAGCGAGCTTGGACTCGAATTCTTTGGCGAGCTTGGCGGCTTTGTCATTGGCGGCAGTAGCCTGATCGGACACGGTCGCGTAGCCGGCGTCCTGGCAAGCCTTCTTGGCTTCGGGACTCTGAGCCCCGGCGCAAGCGACCTTGGCAGCCGTGGCTTGAATCTCGGCCCAAGTAACGCGCTGTTCTTGCGGCATCCTGATGTAGACTTTCCAGCCGTTCGAAGGCACCGGGTAGTAATGGTACTTGCCTCTCGGGCAGGATGCCTTCTCCTCATCGGTTGCGTAGGCAGGAGCCTGCTTGTCAGGTACGCAGCCTCGCAACACAGTCGGATGACTCCCTTGGTTGGCAGCGAATATGCTGCGTTCCCATTCATTTACACTGAGGAGTTTTCCAGCGCTGTCCCGAATCGGGAATCGGTTGTAAGCGGTCCTGAGGTCGCACGCCCTAGGATGGTCGTGCAAGAGATCCTTGTCGAAGGTTACCAAACTGTAGGTCTTTCCCTCGACCACCTCAGTCTTCACGGTCGTAAAGCAGGCTTCCGAACTCTTGTAGGGGTTGTCGTCTGCCAGGGCCTTGAACGAGACCAGCAGAGTGATGAGGAAGGCGACCAAAGGTATCACCCTCCCGCGCCGAACATGCGAAAGCAGGACTGATAGCATGCAACGTGGTGACATGGTCGTTCTCCTTGGATCTGAGGCAACCTCTATGGCTGCCTTTTTCTCGAATAACGCGCCCACATACCCTATGGACTCACTCATAGCCCACCATTATTTAAGCCAGACGTCAACTGTCCCGTGGCAAAAAAAATAGCTCCTGTGAAGGCGACAGGAGCCTAGGGGCTATCCCAGATTCCCAGGCTCACCGTAGGGAGCCGTTGGGGTCTGGAATCTTGTCTGGAGGAACCATGGTCTTCTGGACAATGCTCCTCACTTCCGTGACGGGCGGCGCTTGGCTGATGTTCAGCATCTGAGCCAGCGGCACGATATCGTCAAGGAAAAAATCCTTCAGCTGGTCTCCGAGCACGAGCTCAAGGGTTTGGGAGAGTGTAACGCGCGTGGTTTTCAAGAATCTCCACGTAGCCTGGATGTCATCGACTGACTGCATCCAGAACTCGATCCTCTCGCCCTTCTGCCACCGTGTTTCGGTTTCCCTGAAAATGGCGAGCGCGTATGAAGAAAGTTCAAATCCATTCAGCTTATCGAGAGCGGCAATCTCGTAGCCGCGCGGCGGGAGACTTGGCCTGGGTTGGCCTCTCCCCACCAATTCCTTAGCCCGCGTTACCAAATCTTCGGCCTCAACGTTTCCGAGAATCTTGGATTCGTTGGGGCACCGGCTGTCGATGATACCGAGCAACCCGGTGCGCAGAACATGAATCTCCAACTGCTCGGCAGTGGGGGGTTGGAAATCCAAGGTGTTTTTTCTGTACGACGCTTGCGCGGATGGGCACGAAATGCCCGGGGTAGATGTCGCTGTGGAAGGAGGAGATGTCACTGTGGAGGGAGGAGGCGGGGTAGTCGCGGTCGGCGCGGAGGCATAAGCCACGGCCGACTTCATATCCTGCGCGGTCTGCAACTCTGCGCGGAGTTGCGTCGCTTCGTTTTCGAGCTGGGAGGTTTTCGCCTGCTCATCGGCCAAAGCTTTATCACGAGCGCCCATAGTCTGACGCAAGTTGGCGATCGCTTCTTCGTGCTTGTGTCGCATATCGGCCATCGCTTGATGATGCTGGAGAGCGGCATCCATAGCGACCTTGAGTTGTCTGTTCAGCTCTTCCTGCTGATCAGTCACCCGCTGATTCAGATCTCTGACCACCGGTCCGAGATCGCCGGACGAACCAAGCAACAAATCGTACTGCAGCTGCAACTGCCCGAGTTTCGTCTTAGCTTCTTCAGCCCTGGTCGTGCTGGCTTGCACCTCTTCCATAGCGACTGCGGCTTCGGCCTGCACGCTAGCGAGATCCTTGGATTGCTCCTTGACCTGTTTGGCCAAACGCTTCTTGGCGCGATGCTGACGGACTCCGCCCACGCCCCCGAATGTCAGGACAAGGCCCAAGCAAACAGTGCTGAGCATCGAGACATTCAAAAGTGAGCGACGGTCGGCCAAAGCAGTTCGCAAGTCATACTTGAGATGCGTGACCTGAATCTTGAGGGCGGCCATCTGGAACCGGGCTGTCACGAAGAGATCCTTGAGCACTGGGACATCTTCGACGGATTCCTGATTCTCAGTCGACAACGGCGGCAGGATAGGCTTCTGATTCTCGCCTTTGACCTGGCTCTTGGCGCAATCCACCAAAGCCTTACGGACATCATCCGTGGGGTTGGTGATACGCATGAGCACCGAACAGGCCTTGGAAGCCGCCAGAGCTTGTTGCTCGAAGAAGGTATACATCCGCGTCGTCGGGATATGGATATACGCCCTCCCGCCCTTGGACTCCAAGCCGTAGTAGTTGACCACGCCATCGGCGCAGATCTTGCGCTCTTCCTCGTTGGCATCGGCTGGAGGCTGATGATTCCCGGTAGGGACGCAACCGCGTTTTACAGTCGGGTGCTTGCCCTGATTGACGGCGTAGACGGATCGCAACCAATCATTCTCGCTCAACTGATTTTTGTCATCGCCCAGAATGGGAAACATCCTGAAGGCTTTGCGCAACTGACAGTTAGGCACGTCGGCGGAGATGGTGATGACCGCGGAGTGCTGGCCATCAACTTCCAAATCTTTGTCGTAGACTCGGATGCACTCCTGCGACGGAGCGCTTGAGCCCGAGGTGGGCAAGGCAGCCTGCGCGCGACTGGCGAGGAGCAGGATGACGAGAGAGGTTAGGAGGGCCATGATCAACGACACCCTCCGCCACACACCGAGACACGAAAAGGACAGCATGCAACGTGAGTTCATGGACGTTCTCCTTGGTTGAGACAACCACCCTGGTTATCTTGGTTATTCGTCTGTCGACGAGCTACCCATATTCCATCATACGGGTCAGCATTAGCCCACCATAAATATAGCCCCATGTCAACTGACAGATCCCGATCAACCTGCTATCATTACGGACGTTAATTATATCACTTCTATGGGCTCGCATTACCTTATCTTCGGCAATCATCCAAGGCTTTCCTTGGCGGAATTTTTGACTCTCAAACCCCAAGCCCGCCCCTTGGTTGAGACCCTTAAAGCCGGCGTGATTGATCTGCCGGATTGGCAGGATGACGTGCTCATGGCCGAGCTCGGCGGAACGGTCAAACTGGGAGACATTATATTGGAGTCGGATGGGCTGAGCCTCAAACCCCAAGACATTGCCAAATTAATAGTGGCCAGTGGTCAGTCGTCGGTGGACAGTCAGGACGATCAGGACGTTATAGGACGATCAGGACGTTCCCTAGAGTTCGGCTGGACAACTTACGGCGCGGACAACAATCAAAAAAAAGTTTTTGAAAGATATCCGATCCATATCAAAAAAGCGCTCAAGGATCTTGGATGGAAAGTGCGTTGGGTCAGCGGTAAGGGCGGAGAATCTCTCTCCCCCGCCGCCGTGGCTAAATGCCATTTGACGGAAAAACCTAACGCCGACTTTTGTTTGATAATTGAAAAAGGCAAAGTTTTTTTGGGACGCACCACGCAAGTGCAAGACGCTGACGCGTGGAGCTTACGCGATTACGGCCGCCCTTGCCGCGACGATGTGAATGGCATGTTGCCGCCCAAACTAGCGCGCATCATGGTTAACCTGGCGCACGTTCCAAAAGGCGGGACACTGCTTGATCCGTTTTGCGGTTCTGGCACGGTCCTCATGGAAGCGGCTTTAGCCACGTCAGCCACACGGATTATCGGCAGCGACATTGACGCGAAACAAATCAAAGATACGCAAGATAATCTCGATTGGCTGGATAGAAAAAATATTACACGACCGGACGATAAGGCGCGTTTTCAAACTTTTATAGCTGACGTTAAATTGATCGCCAAGCATCTGCCAGCCAAATCCATTGACGCCATAGTCACCGAAGGCTGGCTTGGTCCCATGCTCAAAGGACGCGAATCCGTTTTGGAGTTGAGAAAAAACGCAGCGCAAATTTCCCAACTTTGGGCCGAAGCGCTCAAAACCCTGCGTCCGCTCCTCAAAGACAAAGCTTCGGTTGTGGCCGTCTTCCCCTCTTTCAAACACGGCGATCAAATTATCTCAACTTTAACCGATCTCAATCTATCTTCTCTGGGCTATAAATTGGATGAATTACCGGCTAACCTTAGGCCAGAAGAGCTGTATTACGAAAGAACCGGACAGCACCTGCGTAGGAACATCCGGAGGCTGGCCGTGTCTTGACAGAGTGTCATTTCTTTGTATAATCAACCATTCGGTTGTATTGGCTGATTGGAAACCAAAACACAAACGCTCTTCGAAAGGAGCGGAGTGATGGAAAAGAAAACCCCCACCCCGAAACCGCCCCAACAAGCATCGTCTGGAGATATGGCGGACATCCCGTTTGAGATGTCTCACTATAAGAAGGGAGAGCCGATCGAAATCAGGCCTGAGGACGATTGTCTTTACCTGGTCAAAAGCGGGAGCGTCCAGAGATTCGTGGAATTTCCGAAGCGTAACGGTGTCGAACCGATCAGGCTGGGCAAGATCGAGGTCAAAGGATATTTCCATCCACGCAGTGCGATAGCCGCCGCGGTGCAATTCAACATGCGTCTGCAGTTCGTATGCTTGGAGGAGACACTCATCCTCAAGCTCACGGACAACGGCTTGCCTAAGAAAAGGGACGAGCTCCTGAAAGTCATTGGCATATTGGCCCATGTCCAGAGCAAGCAGGTTGCCGCGGCCGAGGCCATGATCCAGCACGAGTTTCTGCGGGCCGAACAAGCAGAGACGGAGCGCGATGAGACCCTGGAGAAAGTAATCATCGCCGAGGCTGAACAAGCTCGTCTGCAACGCGAGCTGAAACTGATGACGAACGAACGAGACTCTGCTCTAGCCCGCGAGAGAGTCTTTCGCGGGGATGTAAAAGTCCTGCGGGGCGAAGTCGCATCGCTCAAGACGAGTATGGCAAAGGGCCAAGCTTCCATGGGAAGGGCTATCAGCGAAACCGAGAGGATGCGCGCGCAGTTGTCTGACCAGGCCAAGTGGATCGCGCGAAAATTCCCGGATTCCCCAGAAGTACGCGCCGGACAGGCGGTCACAAATGCGGACGTGGACGCGGCCTTCGATCTTATCGGCGAGATGTTCAAGCCTTTGGTCGTCCCTCGTCCCTCGTCCAGGGCACCAGTGCCTTTCAAACCCAGGCACTCTCCTCCGCCGCCCAAACCCGCTCCAAAACCAACCAAGCCAGCTCCTCAGACCGACGAACCATTCAGCTCTGAGACGAACGACGACTGTGAAGTTGTGAGAGACGACGAGCTCTGGCCAGCCGGCGCAACCGAGCTGATCGATATGGGTCCGGCGCATGGTTTCCAAAACGACGAAGATGCGTCCGAAACCAGTCGACAGACCATTCCCTTCGAGCCCAAGCTGAGCGACCCGGAAGCCCCGGCCGTCGTCGTACCGCCCCATGATCGCCTTCCCATTGTCATGACAGCTCCTGCCGATACAGCCAATCTTCCAGCGCCCGTTTTCACACCAGCCGCTGCCGGGTCGAAGATTGTCCAAGTCACCAAGGTCCATGACGTGAGGAGTCTGCAGAAACGGCTCGCCGCCGAGTCTGAAGCTGGAACCGACGCCAGTCACGACGGAGAAGAATTGGACATTGATGTCAGCGACAATGCTAAATGGCGTGACTCCTACAGCGATGATGATGTCTGGACCCCTGACTCACACCGCAAAGACAAATAACGGCTGACGCTCGTCAGCCGCTCCCCCTTGCTCCGCGACCCCCAAGTCGCGGACTTTTTATACAATTCAAGGTTCAAAATTCAAAAAGCAAAATGTCGGTATCCTTTCGAGATTATATATTATTTATGCCGTAGGCCACCTGAATTTTGCTCTTTGCTCTTTGCATTTTGAATTACCCATTATGGGTATATCTGTTGCCCTTCTTCGTCAAACAAACTAATGGCCTGCACCGGGCAGGATTGAGCGGCTAAAAGGATCGTGTCATCATCAGCTCCGTGTTGGTCGATTACGACAGCTTTATTTTCATTATCAAGTTGAAAAACTTTAGGCGCGACAACCACGCACGGCGCGGCGCCGATGCAAAGCTCGCGATCAACTACGACTTTGACGATTTTCTTTTCCATACGACGCCAGTTTAAACTAGAAACTAGAAACTGGAAAGAGTTATTTAGCTTACTTAAGCACTCTTTCCAGTTTCTAGTTTTAAGTTTCCAGTGTTAGGCTTGACAAAATGGCTAATTTATGCTAAATTATGACGTTCATTTTGCGAATTGCGTGTTTAAAAACTAGATGGGTTTTCCTCAAAGCTGAAGACATCTATCGTCAGTTTCGAGGGGAATCAATCACGATTCCACATTCCACGGAGGAAACGATGAAAAAGATCGTTCTCGGGTTTCTGTTCATGACAGCTTTGGCAATCTGTACGCTGGCAGTGATCGGTGCGATCGGGTTTGGTCGAGTCGCCCTCAAGGCGTCGGCGACCAAGAGCATCGCCGCTGCAGACCTCAAGTTCGAGGTGCCGGTTGTCATCGGATCGGAAGGCGTCATGGCAGTCCGCCTTCCGGATCAGTGGCTCATCGAGACCGAGGATCAACTCGTGCAAGGCGGGCCGGATGACGTGGGAACGCATCGCGTGTTGCTTACGTCCAAAGGCGCATCTGAGATGGTGTTCGACGGACAGATCAACATCGAGGCTCCGCCGAGCATCATCGTGGCCAAGCACCAGCCAACCACCAAGCACTGAGCTCAATGGCAATCCAGGTCAGCAACACCCGGTGACTAGCATCCTGCAGAGGGTCTGCAGATGCAACCTGGAGCAAGACCATGAAGCGTATCCAAGATATGAGTGAAGAAGAGTTGCGTGCAGAGTTCGAGTCCTTGCAAGATGAATTCGAGCAGGCAGATCGTCTCGCCGCACCCCTCCTCGCCATCTGCTGGGCCGAAGAGGACGAGGATATTAATCTCCTCGACCTCAACTAGGTCCGCACCTTCCACCTCGCTCGCCGACGTCCTGTCTGCGAGCGCTACCCCCAAAGCTGATAACTTGAAAACATATAACATATAGCATGGAACATGGAACAATCGGATGCTATGTGTTATATGTTACGTGTTCCATGAAAATATTGTCTGCTTCGGGGGCAGAAACTGGTTTCGTTCTCTCACACAAAAGGAGGTCAACATGGCCATAAGATCAGACTTGACCCTCGATGATTTGTATGACGAGGAGTCAGAAGAACGACTAGATCAGCTCATAGCCGACAAAAATCAAGCCGCCATAGAACTTCTCTCCCAGTGGGAAGCCGAAGGCGACGGCCAAGACACTGACGCGGGTGTTACGGAACGTCAACGCCAACTGGTCGACAAGTTCCTGCGCGCGCACAACCTTGATGAGGAGACTATCAAAGAACGTCGGGCGGGGGCTATCGAGACTCACGACTGGTACCTGAGAACTGGCAATGAGGACTGGCCCGGCGTGCTCTTCGATCGGCCTCTCGCCGACGACAAAAGCAAGGGCACTGATGCAGAGGAGCGGCTCACCCGAATTGAAGCTCTCATGAAGGCGCGCTGCCTGGATGAAGCGTCTGTCGCCAGGCAGCGCGTGAGTGTCCTACATCGTGAATGTAGCATCACCGAAGCAAGCGCCAAGTCAATTCTTGATGCAACCTTCAAGAAGCAGACGACCGACAACGCGGCGCTGGCCGAATCGGAAACCAAAACCGATCTGGATGGCTCCAGCACACCTCTCGAGTCTTAGTCTCCGTACCTTTCTCACCCTTCCCATCGGGTTTCAATAGATGGGAATCACTCCGAGCAGATAACTCAAAACTCGAGACCTGTAACTCGCAACTTCGATCAGGAGTTTCACGTTACAAGTTACGAGTTACAAGAAAGTTGTCTGGTCAGAGTGATTTTTGTTTTACAAAACCCCCTTCCCCCTTTATCAAGGGGGTAGTTACTGGAGTAACTGAAAACCCCCTTGTCAAAGGGGGAAACAAAGGGGGTTTTCAGTTTTCGCAATACTTCTCTTTATAAAATCTGATCAACTGCTCAACCTCCGGGATGCAGGCCGGGTCTCCGGTGCCGACTTTGGTTTTGGCTTGGACTTTTTCCAAAGTATCCGCGCCTTCGAGCACAGCCTCTTCGATATCGTGGTCCGTAATCTTTAAAACTTTATCAATGATTCTCCCCTGTTCGATTTCGATCTTGTCGACCTGGCCTGTTTTACGATAATAATCATTAATAGCCGCGCGCAAAGCCTTGTCACCCAAAACAGAGCAGTGGATTTTACGCGCCGGCAAGCCGCCGAGGCGTTCCATGATGTCTTGCGGACGGATTTGCCTAGCTTGCTCCAAAGTCAACCCGCCTTTTTCAATTACCATGTCGGACATCATGCTCGTGGCCGCAATAGCTGAAGCACAACCAAAAGTTTTCCAACGGCAGTCAGTGATCTTTTTGGTATTGGGGTTGACTTTGATCCAAACCCGCATCACGTCGCCACAAGCCGGAGAACCGACCATGCCTTGGCCGTCTGCCTTGTAGCCAGCCTCATCTTCCATAAAGTTATGGGGATGAAAAAAATGTTCTTTGACAGTGTCGGAATAAAAACCCCCTTCGCCTTTTTGCGATTTCACGTCTGGAGTTTTTTTGGAAGATTGTTTGGTCATAAAAAATTTAATGCCAAATTACTAGTGCCAAATGCCAAATAAAGGTGGCTTGCAGCATTTATTTTTATTAAAATCGCGAAGCGACTCAAGAATTTGGCATTCGTCATTTGGCATTCGTAATTAGTTAAAAGTGAGTCATATCTAAAGTCACAGGCGAAATCTTGCGCAGCATCTCGACGATGCCGGGCATGACGCTGATAACATAATCCACGTCTGATTTGGTCGTTGACTTACCGAGCGTAAATCTAAGTGATCCATGAGCGGCTTCGTACGACATACCCAAGGCCAAGATGACATGTGATGGGTCGAGCGAGCTTGAGGCGCAGGCTGAGCCGGTCGAGCAGGCAATGCTTTTAGCATCGAGATACAGCATGGCTGCTTCGCCTTCGATATCCAAGAATGAAATGTTGATGTTATTTGGCAAGCGCTGGTCAGCATCGCCATTTAAGCGCGACTTGGGAAGACGCAAAAGCCCGTCGATAAGCCTGTTGCGCAAAAGAGAAAGCCTTTTAGATTCCTTCTCGCGATTTTTTTGAACCAGCTCAAGCGCTTTGGCCATGCCCACAATGCCCGGCGTGTTTTCCGTGCCAGACCTTAAACCTCTTTCCTGCCCGCCGCCGCGCGTCATGGGTAAAAGTTTGGTGCCACGTCGCACAAACAGCAGGCCAACGCCTTTGGGGCCGTAGATCTTGCCCGCGTTCAAAGCCAAAAGATCGACGTGAAGTTTTTCTACATTCAAATCAAGATAACCGGCCGCTTGGCAGGCATCGGAATGAAAATATGGCAGAGCTGTATTATTTTCCTTACGCCATCTCAATAAAGCTTTACCGATTTCGGCGACCGGTTGGATGGTGCCAATTTCATTGTTGGCGTACATAACAGAAACCAAAACCGTGTTCGAGTTAATGACCTCCATGACGTCCTGGACGGAAATAACTCCATCCTTTTTTGGTTTAATGATAGTGAGTTTAATCACGCCAATCTTCTCGAGATACGTCAAAGGCTCGAGCACAGCGTGATGTTCAATAGCCGTGGTCACAACGTGCGGCATTGGGGTTGAGCCATCCCATCCGAGCCTGGGCGCAACAGCCTCCAAAACTCCCCGGATGGCCAAATTATCCGATTCAGTTCCGCCTGAAGTAAAAATGACCTCATCAGCGTGGCCGTTGAGAACGGTCGCGATTGATTTCCGGCTTTGCGTGACCGCCTTGTTGGCAGATTGACCCGGCGAATGCAAAGACGAAGGGTTGGCGTACGTTTTATCAAAATACGGTAGCATGGCTTTAAGCACGCGCGGATCGAGCGGCGTGGCGGCGGCATGATCTAAAAAAATCATTTTTTGTTTTTTCATATTATTTGATGACGATTTGTGCCAAATTAGTTTTTTTAAGCGAAGCGACCACGTCTTTTTGCAAAAAACCCCAAAGCGATTTGGAAGAACAGGCTGAGGCTACCGGACAATGGCCACTGCCGCAATCCACAAACATAACCGGGCCTTCGAGAGCTACCAGGATTTGTTCAGCTGTAATCTTAGCGGCTGGTTTGGCTAGACGATATCCGCCACCCGGGCCTTTGCGCCCGCTGATTAGGCCGGCTTTTTTGAGGGACATGGCAATCTCTTCCAAGAAACCCTGCGAAAGATGCATGCAATCGGCAATTTCTTGCAAACTCAAAAACTCACCTTTGGCCGAGGCGAGCATAGTCATCATAATCATGCCGGCATGGTTGCGCGCCGAAACGCGGAATAATGAATTCATATAACCTAGTGGTCAGCTAGGAATATAAAACTAAACCCGAAACGTGTCAAGAAACGCTAAACGCGATATAATTGGTGAATCATATGCGCTGTAAAATCCTTTTTATCATATTCTTGTCACTGGCCGTGTCAGGCGCCGGCTGTAGCCAGGCTTTAAACATTCCCAAAATAGCCGAGCCTTTTAGTCCGCCCGAAGGCCAAGGCTCACCGGCCCAACATTTGGGTTTTGGCGCTTTACCCAAGATCGAAATGCCAACTGGCGCGGTCGAAGGAGCACTCAACTTAAAAACCGATCTGCCCAGTTTGCAATCAACCGTGACTGTCTTGCGCCTGCCATCAGGTAACCTCAATCTGACAGAGTTCCAAAATTTTGCTCAAGCTATCGGTTTGCCCGCGGGTTTAGTGGGCAATGATACGCAAAACCTCGGCTACACTCTGACTTGGACCAATAAAGAAGGTATTATCTGGCAATTTTTTTCCAGGGACAGGCGACTAACCTTTACCAATCCAACGGCCAAACCCAAATCAGGCACATCTGATGCTTGGATCGGCAAAAACCAACTTATTGATCAGGTCGATATTTTCTTAAAACTGCACGGCGTCAACGAACAAAAATTACAAAATATCCAAATCATCCCAAGTTGGAGTTCTTGGATGGACAGACTCGACCAATACCAAGGCTGTGTCCCACCGGTATTGCGTAATCAAATATCCACGTTGGCCATTTCTGACAAAGCTTTTGACCAAACTCCACCTTGGCTGCCCAGTTCCACCACCACGGGTTGCGTCACAGCTTACCCGAGCGCTTTACCGGTTTCTTTTGAAAGTCTGGTCGACGGTTGGAATGTTTTGGATAAATACGGCCAACCGGAACTAGGCGGACAGATCATGGTTAATAGCCTGACAGGCGGGGTAATCTCCGGCTGGATGGTTTTGCCCGTCGAGCCGCAGAGATCGGACTATGCGGCCATCAGCAATCAGGACCTAAAAAATTTAATCGAAAAGGGCGGCTTAGTAGGCCCACTCCCCGGTTTTAAAGAAGTTGATAATTATTCTTTCGCTTTTGCCAGGCTGCCTAAAACAGAAACTTATGGTTATGAGTATCTGACTCCGGCTTTAGTGGCTGAGACCACGCGCACGACTGACCAAGGATCTGTGCCTTACCGCATCGTGGTCCCGCTGATCAAACAATGAAAACTTTATTGCGCACCTGGTGGTTTGGGTTATTCTTGGGCGCGTGCCTGATTACCTTTGAAATCTTAACTCTCCTCGTCCCAATCTTCAGTACCCCGACAGGAGACGGTTGGCTGGGAGCCGGAATATATAATACGCGCGACATGGCCGTCTATTTGAATTACCTGGCTCAGGCTAAACAATCTTTTTTAATTACCAACCTCTTTAACCATCTCCCCCAGATACCGCGTTTCGATCTGTTTTGGTCAACTGGCGGGTGGCTTGTACGGGCCGGGCTTTCCCCGCTCTGGGCGCATGAAATTTTACGTTGGGTGTGCACGATTTTTTTGGGGCTAGCCGTATACGCGACGGCCAAGGCTGTCACTCAAACCGAACGCCACGCGCGGCTCGCTTCATTTTTGATTATCAGCGGCCTAAGCACGGGCTGGCTCTATGATCTTTGGATGGGAGTGACGAATAAATGGACTCCTCGCTCGCCGGTCACGGCGGATTTGGCCGGTGAACTCGCGGTGGCTCCCACTCTGCTGGGCGGCGCGCACATGATTTTGTCGTTCGCACTACTTTTGCTAATCGTCCGCTGGATTTGGGAAGCAATATTTTCAACCAACAAAAAGAGCCTACTTTACGCTTGCTTGGCTATTCTCGTTTTATCAGCTTTTCATCCATACTTTATTCCCCTTCTTGGTTTAATTTCGCTGGCGGCATTCTTCTCAAGTCTCAAATCACGAAACCTCCCTGCCCTCCTTTCACAAGGAGGTAGTTTAAAAGCTCCTTTGATCAATACTCTGTTGATTAATCTAAGCCTGCTGCCATCCGCTCTTTATTATTTTTGGATCCTCGTGAATGATCAGGGATTTCGCATACATCAGATTCAAGTAAATTTCCTGCCTCTGGATGCCTGGTATCTTTGGGTCATCCTGCTTCTGCCATTCATACCAGCCCTTGTGTGGAATTTTGTATTTAGAATTTGGAATTTAGGGCCTGATCCGAATACCCAAATTCCAAATACAAAATTCCAAATACAAAATTCATGGGCCATGGTTTGGATCGCATCAGCGATAGTCTGCATGCTTCTGCCTTTTCCCTGGACGCGCAAATACATGCAAGGGCTTTTACCGGCTTTAATAATTTTAACTTTGCCCTTCTGGTTGATGCTAGCCGATAAAATCAACGCCAAAAAAATTATTCTGCCGCTCAAAGTCTGTTTGATCGTCCTTCTCGCCTTTCCTTACATCCATCTCTTCCAGACGCAGGTTTTTATGGTGACGGACAGTTATTGGTCTAAAAGCTTTTATCGGTCAACGGAAGTTTTTGACGCTTGGAAATATATTCAGCAAACATCCGAACGTGAGGGACTAATTTTGGCAACCGACCTCTGGTCAAATTGCTGGACCCCGGCTTACACAACTCAAAAAGTTTGGATTGGCCATGAGCATGAGACGCCTGATTTCAAATCCAGAATCACGCCTTACCTCGCATGGACCAAAACACATGACGTCACGGATTTTAGGGATTATCTAAACAATACTCCCGTAACCAGAGTCATGGCCGTGGATACTGATCAAGTGGCGAGGTTAAAAAATCTGATGGATCAAGCCGTTTGGGAGCCGGTCTACGGAACCGCAAAGGCAACTGTCTGGCAACGAAAATAGACCGCCCTTGCCGTTCGTCCTACAATACTGATCATGACAAAGGCTGACCTAAAAATCTGGTGGCACAAATGGTGGTTTGGTTTTGTTTTATCCAGCTTATTGATTAGCTATCAACTCGCTTCGCTAATCACCTTTATTAGCTCGACTCCCAAAGGCTTCCGCTGGTTGGGCCATCTGGCTTTTAACATGACGGATTATCCGGTGTATTTAAATTATCTTCTACAAGGCAAAACGCATTTTTTAATTTCTAATCTTTACAACAACTTTTCTCAGATACCCAGATTCGATATTTTTTGGTCATTGGGCGGCTTGCTCGTCCGAGCCGGTTTGTCACCGGTTATGACGCATGAAATTTTGCGTTGGTTTTGCACGGTCGCCTTGGCTTTAGCCGTTTACGCGACCGCGAAAAGTTTAGTTACCAGTGAACGCTGGGCGCGCCTAGCATCTTTGTTCATGCTCAGCGGCCTAAGCCTGGGTTGGATCTATTCGGCTTGGCGTGATTTGGGTGGACCCGAATTCAAATCCGCTGGGCCTACGCCGCCTGATTTGGTCACGGAATTCGGCGTTGCGCCCGTTTTGATTGGCGGAGCCCACATGATTTTATCTTTGGCCCTGGAGCTCCTTTCGGTACGTTGGATCTACGAGCTGATTTGTCTAAAAAAGAAAAACCGTCTCGTGCCGCTGATTCTTGTCTCTTTATTTTTTACTTGGTTGCATCCTTATTTCATTCCCCTCCTGGGCTGCCAAGCTCTCATTTGTTTGGTGGTTGCTTATAGAAAGAAGGACAAAACAAAATCACTTCCGTATTTTCTGGTTGTGGGCGCATCTTTTATACCGGCCGCGGGATACTATGTTTATTTAGCCCTCATGGATTCGGCTTTCAAAGATCACTTCTTGATATCCAACCAATTGCGTCTTGGCTCGGGATGGACTTGGCTCTTAGCTCTGCTTCCATTGCTCTGGGCGGCTGGACGGTTGCTGATGCGCAAAGTTCCATCTGAATTATTTCAAACTAAGTTTCCAGCCTGGGCTTTGTTCTGGATTATTAGCGCTTTGATTTGCCTCGCTCTGCCCTTCCCCTGGCAACGTAAATACACGCAAGGCCTGCTCATGGCCGGCGTGATTTTGACCTTGCCTTATTGGTTAATGGTTAGTGAATCCATCTTGTCCAAATGGCGGACCGGCATCAAGCGTCTTTTTTATCTATCCCCGCCTCATTTAATTATAAAAGCGGCGGGGTCCGCCTTTGGCGTGATATTTTTTATTTTTTTTATTTGCGCGCCTTACCTTTATCTTTTTCAAATTCAGTTGACGACTTTAAGACCTGATTTCATCTACAGTTTTTACGAAAGTAATTCGCTGTTCTCGGCCTGGAATTTTTTGGAATCAAACCAGAACAATCATATGGTCATCACGGATAACCTTTGGATCAATCTTTGGACGCCGGCTAAAACCGGGCTACATGTTTGGATCGGGCACGCGCACGAAACGCCGGATTACTGGGCAAGATTTGAACAATATTCCGAATGGCTTAAGACGGACCAGGTTGATGGCTTTAACCGCTTTTTAAACGAGAATCAAATAAACGTCATTATAGCCACAACCTTGGCTAATCAAAGCCGATTTGAACGGCTGATTGATCATCAATCATGGCAAAAAACCTTTGAACAAAGCCAAATTACGGTCTGGTCTAAAAAATAACAAATTACATCTAGCAAATAGCAAGAGTTGGGCTGGGGGGTTGACAAAACCCCTTTTTTGTGCTATATTAAGCCTTCGTAGTACCCAGTCTATCCCGGCGGCTACGCCGCTCATTACAAGGAGAAAGTTCCATGAGTTCAAGGGTCATTGAGGCTCTCGGCGTGCTGTTCGCCGCGGTTCTGGTTGTGGCCATCGGGGGCGCTATGGGAAGCACAGTCTGCTTCCTGTCGCACTACTCCGTCGTGGGCGCGATTGTCCTGGCAAGCGTCCTGCTGACCGGCTTGATCATTGCTGGCTACTTGCTGAGCGTTCTCTCAGAACTGCTCGGTTCTCTGGTAGCAGTGTTCGTCGCAAGTCCGCGAGGCTATGACATCACGGGCTCTGGCATGGCTATGGGCCGCGCCATGAAGGTCCGAGTGCTTTCGGGGCTTGGAACCCTGATCACCGTCGGCGCCGTCATCGGTGTCTTGGCCGTAAGATAACTCTGCTTCGAGGAGATAAAGTATGCTCGCTTGGGAAAAGTTTTCAGACAAGGTCGAAGGCAAGCTGGTCGAAGGCGACAAAACCGCTCCACCGACCAAGTGGTGGAACTTCCACTGGTTGCTGCTGTTCGGGTGGAAAAACGTGGTGATTTTCAAGGTCAGCCAAGAAGCGGCTGAGCGTGGATACCACGTCGGGTTCAGACCGCTGATCGGCGAAGCCCAGTTCCACTTCGTGACCTGTCACTCACGCTCATTCAAGATGAGCCTTGGCCACGAAGATTGCACCTTCTTCGCGATCGACGATAAGGGGCATGAGATCCCTATCGAGCTCCTCACCATTGGCAACAAAAACACGTATCAATACTCGGGCGCAGAGCAGTTCTGACGCCCGACACCCCTCCACTTGAGCCCGACAGGTCATCCAGACTTGCCGGGCTCGAAATGTATTCGGCTATTTTTGTCATTTCGACCGAAACGAAATGTAGATGAAGTGAAGCGGAGAAATCCCTTGCTTGTAACTTAGTTAAATAAGGGATCCCTCGACTGCGTCCCCGCGAGCTAGATCGGGACTTCGCTCGGGATGACAATAGGTGGATAATCGGTTAGACTATTGGCATGAAAAAACAGCCAATCGCCATATTAGGCGCGGGCAACATGGCTACGGCCCTGGCCCATCACCTTTCTCGTCAAGGGCATCGGGTAAAGATGTACTGCATTGAACCTAAGGTAGAAAAGGATATCAATAAAAAACACTGCAATCGCAAATATTTAGATAAAATTAAACTTGACCGCAAAGTCTTCGCCTCCCCGGACATCAAAACTTGTCTGAAGGACGCCGAGATAGTCATTATGGCCGTGCCTTCTTTTGCCGTGAGCGAAGTTATCAAAAAAGCCAGGCCATATTTAAAAAAGAACGCCATTATCAGTTCCATTTCCAAAGGCTTTGACCCGGTGACTCTGGACCCAATTATCATGACTGAGATTGCCGAGTTGCCTAAAGAATTCCGGAAGCGGGTTTGTATGCTGGGCGGACCGGCCATTGCCGGAGAAATGGCGGCCGGTAGCCCGACAGCTTTTGTCATCGCCGGACAAGATAAAAAGGCACGCGAAACTTTGGTTAAAATTTTCCATAGTAAAACCGTCAAAGCTGCGCCTTCGGAAGATCTGCTGGGTGTTGGCATGACGTCCGCTCTTAAGAACGTCTACGCCATTGCCATGGGTATGTGCGACGGTCTCAAATACTCAACCAATGCCAAAGCTCTGCTGGTTACTTTGGCCACCAAAGAGATGCTGGAGATTCTGAAAAAACGAGGCGCGCACGGACGCACAGCCACATCTTTGGCCGGTTTGGGCGATCTGCTGGTCACAGGTTTTTCTCCTCATGGACGGAATAGACGCTATGGCGAACTGTTGATCGGAGCGCGAACCAACGACCCTAAAAAACTTGGGATCAGAACGGTCGAAGGCATCCCTGCCGCGGATTGCGCAATAAAACTGATCCGCAAATTGCGAATTAAAGCTCCTTTGCTTGAATCAATCTATAAAGGCATGCATCAAACAAAATCTTACGAAGCGCCTTTTGTTAAATACTTAGAAAACCTAACCCTGCCTGTCGTATGATTATCCCTGAAAAATTGCAACACTTTGTGCACCCGACTTTAATCGTGATTGGAGATTTTGAACACGCTAAATTTTATCGCGCTTTCGAAGATACGCTGGATGAGGTTGCGGCCCTCAAAGCCCCGGAGCCCTCGCGACCGCCATCTCAAGGTTCCGTCAGCCCGGGAGGTGGCAGATTTATGAATCCTTCGGCAGATATGGACGAAGGCGCCGACCGCGCAAAATTTACCAAACAGATTGTTAATCAAGTCGAAACTTTACTGAAGGAGGGAGACACCATACACGTCAACCTCGTCATGCCGGCTGAAATATGCCACCGCATCCAAGATGAGTTACCTAAAAATTCTCAAGACGCTGTCACCAAAATCATAGAAGCCGATTTGGTCCAAGCCTCACTGGTAGACGTGCTGGAACGACTGGTGGAGACCCCGGCGATGTTGTAGAGCGAATCGGCTTGGAACTTCCTGTCATTGCGAGGAGTCCGCGACGCGGCAATCTACTCACGCCTCGCTAGATGTTTCTATTCGAAGATTCCTCGTCGCTCCGACTTCCCTCGGAATGACAATTATTTTATTTCCAAAACCCCACGATGTAACTCGTGGTGTTTTTTGTGTCAGCTCCGTAATCAGAGCTGAGTTTGTGGGAGAGGAGGAGGAAATCCCCCCTTCCCCCCTTTGATGAAGGGAGAGTTTGTAGGTAGGAATGTAGAACGGCAAGACCGACGGAGCTGTCTGTGTTTTTATCGTCAGCCGTTTCTAATTTTGACCAATTATTTTTTTGGAGCCAGTTGATCGTCTCAGCGTCATGGCGGCGTGCATCCGCCTCTTTGAGATAATGGCTCATATCTGATGAAACGATGACAAAGGTCTTGTCGTCAGCCAGCTTGGCTAAAGCTTCCCCGAATATTTTTGCTTGATCAAGCTTAAGATCAGCCCGCAAAAAAATTGGCAGTATTTTCGCATTGGGAAATTCGCGAGCGATAAAAGGCGTTAACGCTCCGACTCCGTGTTCATCTTCAAAAACTCGCGAGTCCGTGCCATCCCAAACGCTGGTTGTTTTTTTAAGTTCAAAAATCCAACGCTTGCGCACGACCACGTCGCCGGCCGGCGTGACATAAGTTAATCCGCTAGTTGAGATGCCTTGGCCGCGGCTAAAATGGTCAGGTGAGAGGATAATGAATGTTTCGACATCCGGACGGACGGCTTTAAGCGTCTTAAAGAACCTCGCGAGAAGATCACCCGATAAAATATGATGGTTGACGACCCCTGCCACAGGCTGGCCTTTAAAATCAAAAGGCTTGAGTTGATTGGTTAAATTAAAAACCTGCGGGTCAATAAATTGCTTGCTGATCGGCAAACTCGTGGTTGTCGTCGTAACGGACGTAGTCGAGGTCGCTTGGTTTACCGGAATGACGTTTAATTCTCCAACTGGTTGTCCGCAGCCGGTTAAAAACCTGCCGATCAATACCAGCACACAATATCTCAAAAGTTTTTTTAGCATACAATCGAGAAAGGGATTCCTCCACTGCACTCCGTTCCGGTCGGAATGACAACTTGTTCGTTAGGACGATCAGGACGTCCAGGACGCTTTAGGACGTTGTTATTTCACCTCAACCGTCGTGGGCGCCGAAACAGTAGCCAGCGACGGAGTATTCATGGATTGGAGCAAGGCTCCCCCGGCGGTGTAAGTACCTAATGACACAACGCGGGCCAAATATTTTACATTTTGCGGTTTGTCTTGCTTGCAGACTACGAACGACACCTCATTCTCGCTCATGTCGTACGGATAATAAAGTCGCTGGTTGGCGTAACGGTCGAAACTGATATTCACCACCGGCATAAAGCCGGCCGGCAAACGATCACGCAGAGCGTAACAACCATCCTGGGCCTTGTTGTCCCATGTCGAAGTCAAACTGACGGTTATTAAATCGCCTTCGTGCAAATCCTTAACCGGTTTGTTGTCCTGCTCATAAACACGGCTCACGCCTAACAAATTGCTGGATTTAAGCGTCTCGCCAGTCGCCCGTTTTACGAAGGAGACGGCGGCCGGGCCATTAACGCTCACCGCGCGGAAAGCCTTCACTTCCTCGGCCGTCAGGCGAACCGTGTAGATAGGCTGGTCTTTGAGATCAACCGTCTTGGTCTCCTGACCTATGGCATAAACAATCTTCACGTCAGCCGGCACTAAGGTCGGAACGACTTTTTGCAAATACATGGCGCGATCCAAATCAGTCAGAGTATCTTTGTCCCAGTTGGATTCCACAAAGGCCATTAACTTACTGGCCGAAGAGTGAGACATGGCCGCCGCCAAGGCCGCCGCTTCGGAAGTCGCTTCGATATTTTCTGCTTCTGATTTTTGATTGACGATAACCTGCATCACTCCGTCATGCTCTTCCGCTTTAGTCAGTAGGGCATCCAACAGACTCCTGGCGGCTTCGCGATCGCCGATCGCATCCAAACCACGAGCCAAGGCTAAAGTCTCACGCCAGGAAAGATCAGACGTGCCGACCAAAGAGTGTAAGCGTTCTACAACAGGCTGACCCAGCGCGGCTAAACCGGCCAAAGCCTGGATGGATTCTTCACGTGAGGCCTTAGGATCATCGGTAATGGTCCAAAAGTAATTGCCCAAGAGTGCGCGATCAACGCCATCCGGATCGGCCGACGCGACTTTGGAACTCAAACCCACATCTTCCGAGGAATAAGGCAACACACCCAAACCGCCGCCCGGCCTCTGATAACGCGTGACTTGGATATCATCGGGCGAGGTTAAGGTGGCTTGATAATAACCAACCAGCAACTCACGGGCGACTCGGCCGGCTACGGCTGACTCAAGACGGGCTGACCAGGGGTTAGCCAAAGCTTCGATCTCTCCCCTGACGGCAGAACGCGCTTTTGATTCGAAAGTTAATTCAACTTCTGCCGACTGACCCGGATCAGGTAATTCAGTACCCGGCGCCAGCTCAACCGATACGCGTTCGTCATGAGTAGCCCTGGAAGTCACAACCTTGACCGTGCGTTCAATGGCATCTTTAGTCGATCCATCCGTCGAGATGCTGATAATCGCTTTGTGCTCGCCGGCCACCGGATGTTCCAAACCCAGATAAACCGGTTTATTAACCTCACCTTTCACTTCCTGGTTATTAATACCTAAAGTCGGAATATTAACCACGTAAGTAATCTGCCCGGACTTGGGCAAAGCCGTCCCAAAAGCGCGTAACTTCAAGACCGGTTTGTCTGAAATCAAAATATTCTGAGGGATGACCGCGTCCACGAATAGTGGCTTGGTGGATGGCACGCTTAACCTGGCCGAACCGGCTCGCCGATCCGCTGTCACGGCCACAGCCGTAAAGCGCCAGGACGTGATATTGTCCGGCATGGCAAAAGATCCGGTGGCCAAACCGTCTGAACCGGTGCGCAGAGTCATGAATCCGGCTTGATCCTTAAAATTGCGGCGCACTTCGTTGACGCGTTCGCCGCCGCCCATCTCAGCTCCTCCCCCGCCATAACCGTTTGCTTCCAGGCTCGGGCTGTGCGACATGTCACTCGCGATTATGCCATCAGACAACCAATGATAGATATTGTCCAAGGGCAGCTCGATTGAATCCAACTGAGCCACTGAAAGTAAAGCTTCGTCAGAGATGGTCACGGCCACGGGAGCATCTGAGACAGGTTGATTGTCCTTAGTTACAACCTTCACCTTAAAGGTCACCTGCCCGCCTGGCGCATAACTAGTTTTATCAGGTTCGACCGTGACGTTTAGCTGCCGGTCCTGCGTATCAAAGTTAACATTGTATTGCGATACCACAAAACCATTCTCGGCAAAGACAATGCCATAGACGCTGACATTCGGGATATCCTGATCAACAAATTCAAATTCATGAGTCGGGTCGGAAGAATATGAGATCTGCCCTAAACCGCGCGCGGCATGGACAAACAGGAATGATTTATTTTCCGGGGAAAGTTTTTGGCCGTTTTGGAAAAAGCTCAAAGAGATTTTCTCTCCTAGCTTGTAAGCATTTTTTTGGTCAGCCGCCGTTGAAGGCTCGAGCGACGGGACATCACTGCCGGCTCGGCTATACCAACCTTTGGAAATATATGAAGTATAAACTTGCTGGACTCCACTTTCGTCGATCCAAGCCAAGACGCGGTAAGAAAAACCGTCTTTCATGGCGTGGGTAAAAGTCACACGACCGCCGGCATCGGTTTTAGTCTCGTAATTGCCGACTTCAACGTCGCGCAC
This sequence comes from Patescibacteria group bacterium, assembly GCA_041661105.1. Classification (GTDB taxonomy): domain Bacteria; phylum Patescibacteriota; class Patescibacteriia; order 2-12-FULL-60-25; family 2-12-FULL-60-25; genus MWCR01. The sequence continues at coordinate 137,381 of JBAZVB010000003.1, read as the reverse complement.
GTCATAACGATATTGTGGCACGACTTTCTTTTCGACCGGGTCATATACATTGCCCGTCTGAGTCTTTTCCCAGTGTTGCTCGATAACTTTAGCTTTGACTGAAATATTGGCTAGACCATCGCTTAACACCGAATCCTGATCACTCCCGTTTTCTTTGCTTAAATCAATCTGACGGACGCGATATTGCATGACGGCGTTGCCGTTGCTTTCTTTTTCAGACTCTGAGCCTAGATACATATGACCGCGCCACACGTTGTAACTGGCATAAGCGTAAATTTCGCCTTCTTCGCCCACCGTCGGCCGCGCCTCAATGCTCAAAGAATCCCTGGCTCCGCAACTAACGTATCGTTCCTGCAAATTGCAGGACGGCGTCCCGGTCTTAAAAGCATACGTCGCGTAACCCATGTCATCCGTCGTTACTTCCAACGGCTGATTACCGTCCATAAAGCCACCCGAAGCATTCAAGGTAATTTTAGCCTTAGTAACCGGCGTGCCATCGAAAAATTTAACCATGATTTGCCCACGCGCCTGGTCACCGGCAAAAATAGATTTTTTATCCGGTAGCACTTGGATGTAATAAGCCGGTTTAACCACGTTCCTGATTTCAACCGAACGCGAGGCCACCTGTTTCCCATCTCTCAGCAAAACTACATTGTAATAACCAGGAGACAAAGCGCCTTTCCATTCGAGCTGGCCATTCCAAAAACCGGCGTCATCGGACGAGAATTCACCTTGAGCAAAAACTTTGTTTTCGTAAGTGCCAAAATCCATGAATCCATAATTTTGAATCTGGACGGTCACCTTGCCCACGCCCTTGCCCGTGCTTCTGTCTTGGAGCAATCCAAAAACATTAATTTTATCCTGGGCACGGTAAAGCGGACGGTCAGTAAAAATGTAAGACCAGCTGTTAAAAGCAACTTGATCATTATCAGAACTGCCAAAGTAAGTGTAACCCCATTGGCTCCTCAAGACGGTTAACAATTTTAAATCATCCACCCCCATTTCCAAGACAGCCGGCATTCTTTCTTGCGACGGAACTGTTTGCTGCCATGAACTTGGAGTTTTGAGATAAACCAAACCTTGGGCGTCTGTCCGCACGCTCTGTCCATCCAAGCTCACCGCGCTCGATAATGGCTTGCGGGTCTCAGTATTAACCGTCCAAACTAAAATCTGATCACGGTCAGCCATCATGTAAGCCGCCAGTTTGGTGACTTGAAGAATAACCCAAACCGGTCGCTGAACGCCTTGCTGAAACTTTACGACGTAAACGCCGGCTGACAAATTATTCGGTAAACGCACGGCCTTGGACCAGGAACTTGTGCTCTCGGCTTTGGTTGAAAGGGCAAAGGTTTGATTCTTGACCAATGCGGAAATCGTCTTTTCCCGGATATCGGTGTTATCCGCCCAAATGGGATATTTCTCGATGGCCTGAATGGCGGATTTCACATCCTCGTAAGCCACGCTATAACCGATGATATCAATCGGCGTCGCTTCATCGTTTAGGCCGATGGTTACGACGGGCTCAGTACCCGGAGCCGACTCAACCAAATAAGAACCCAGATACAAACCCGATAATCCTGTCTGATTTTGACTTTGAGCCGTCTGGAATCTAAAAATATAATCATCCGCTAAAACCGGCCCGTTGCTTAAACCCCAACCTTTTTTAAAGGTCACCGTATAAAGCGTGGAGGTAGCCAGCGGTTTGTCTGGCATAAAAACCAAAGTCCGACCATGCGTTTCTAACTTGCCTTTGACCGACGGTTGCATCTCAAAATATTGAGACGGATCAGACCATCCCGTCTGCGAGAGCATGACTTCGATGGTCGTATCGACTGGCACACCGGTGGCGGCCTGACCGGGCACGGAGCGTAAAACTCTAAAAACATCCTTAGTTTGGACAGCCCAGGAAAAATCTCTCTGAACCAAGCTCCCTTTATCGTCGCTCACAGCCGTGGCAATAACCACGCGATAAACACTGCCTTCGTCCAATGATTTTTGAGGTTTGACCGTAAACTGATCTGTTCCGGTTTTTTGCAGATTATAGGGAACTTCGGTTTCCTGCTGATCCGAAACTTTTATGACTTTCAAACTTTGATTCAAAGTATCGGAGTCAACCGGCACTTTGGAGGCAATGCGGAAAGAAGTATCAACTTCTGCCCCGCCTTGTCCTTGCCGTTCCACCTGCAGGCTAAAGGCATCGGCCGCATTAGCCGCCGGGATAATTAATGAAAGTTTTGAGAGACCGGCCATCTGCGTAGACTTGCCGAGATTCTTAAAAGGAATGGTTCCGGTCTGAGTCACAAAAAACAACAAAACAGCCACGGCCACCACGGCCACTCCGCTGGCCCAAAAATACCAAGGTCGTTTTAAAATATTCTTCCCATCCGATGGCACGTTAGCCGGCTGCACTTTTTGATCTTTCTCTTGCATACGATGTTCTTTTAAATTCTTAGCCATCTGCAATAAATGATCTTTCTGAACCTCCATGACAGACGGCTCCATCTCATCCTCTTGCCAAGAGGCGTGGGACTTGAGCGCTTTGGCCATACGAATATACGGCGCGTCTTTGGGTTGCGCTTGCGTTTCGTCACCGTTTAAGGCCGCATCAATGCGAGCGGCGTCTAATTCTTCGTTGGATGGCATACCTATTGGATGGTCTGAGTTAATATTTTACGCATGCGTCCGAGCGCCCGATAAATCAAAACGGCGGCATGGTTATTTGAGATACTAAGTTCGAGGGCGATTTCTTCCGTGGCCAGGCCCGCGTAAAATTTAAGCGTCAGCACTTCCCTGTCACGCTTAGACAATTGATTCATGGCTGACTTTAATCGATCGCCTTCGATGGACATTTCCGCGAGCCAAGCCGTATCATCCGGCGCCGGCGGATCCCATCCTTCATCGTCATCATCCAAGGAAGTGGATTTACGAACCGCGCTGCTCCGCCAATGGTCGGCTAAAGCGTTGGATGCCACGCGATAGATCCAAGCTCCGACCGGGACGCCCCGCCACTCGAGGTTGGGCGCCGATTCCAGCAGCTTCATAAAACACTGGGCTACCAAATCCTCGGCCGTTTCCTTGTGGCCACAGCGCTTAAGCAAGTAAGAATACAACTGTTTGGCGTAGCGATCATAAATAATGCCAATGGCTTCCGGATCGCTTTTTAGCCGCTCAAATAGCGCTTTTTCTTGGTCTAAATCGATGATTTGTTCTGCCATATTAGAACGAGGTTTAGCCCCCGTGATGACACGAGTATATCTTGAAAAAGGAGGGGCGACAATTATGCGGTTTTCCGTCTCCTCGACCGCAGCCAGGCGACCAGCCCCGGTGAAATTGAAAGAAAAATAATAACTAAAATAATAATATGAATATAGCGATCAACATTCGGGATGGTTTTGCCTAAAAAATATCCGATGCCGAGCATGAGACCCACCCACAATAATCCTCCCCACACGTTAAAGGATATAAAGCGGCTGTATTTCATCTGACCGACGCCGGCCACGATAGGCGCAAAGGTACGAATGATCGGCATGAAGCGCGCAATAATGATGGTCTTGCCTCCGTGCTTTTCATAGAAAGCCTGGGCACGCAATAAATGATCTTTGGCAAAAAGAATGGATTTTTCTTTGGAGAAAATTTTGGGCCCGGTAATTTTTCCAAAATAATATCCAACTGAATCACCGGCAATGGCCATAATCGTCAACAACACCAGTAATTCCCAAATGTTCAGATAACCGCGCGCGGCCAAGAGCCCGGCCGTGACCAACAAGGAATCGCCCGGCAAAAAGAATCCGAAAAACAGCCCTGACTCAGCGAAAACGATCGCCGCCAGGGCTGTATATCCGCCCCACCTGATTAAACCCTCAACATTTTGCAGGTTGGAGAAAAAAGCTATGACCCATTCCATGCATTATTTCTTTACGTTGGCGCACTTAGCCAGACGGACCAACAGACCGGAACAATAATCATACCAACCTTCGTTCTTCTCGCCTTTGTGCAAACAAGTTTCCTTACAAACTCCGGAACGACACTCGCCCCGCTCTAAAGATCCGATTTCGCAAAGAGAACTGTCCTTGAAATAGCAGGCCTGCCATTTACCGGTTGGAGCATTGATGTTAATGAGCGATCCAAGCGCATTATCACAAGTCTTAGTGGCAAACTCCGGTGACACCTTAGGTTGAGTAGTCGTAGCTTCCTCATTGGTGATTGTGCCCTGGGTCGTCGTTGCCTGCGTGACTACCGGTTCAGTTGTCGTGACCACCCCTTGAGTAGTTGGAACCTGGATATTCTGGGTATTTTCAGCCGCCGGTTGGCTAGGCTGACCGCATCCCGCGCCCAACAAAGAGGCTGTGATGACCACGGGGGCTAAAAAGAAGACATGATGACGCATATTTTAAGGGGTTAGAATTTTTTATATTGTGCCTAACATCACCCAACAAAGCAAGAGCTGGTCTACGAAATTACGAATTGACGCGAATATACGAATTACGAATATGATTTGACGGTCTGGCTACAGTCTACTGTCTAAAAGCTATCGTCTAATGCTATAATTCGGCCATATGAAAATGATCCTGGCCCTCGATATCGGGACAACTTCCACGCGCGCCGTCCTTTTTGACCAGCATTTGATAAAAAAGGGACAAGTCTCTTTGCCTCTGGCCATCTATGCCGATGAATATGGCAACGTGGAGCAGGATCCGAATGAGCTTTGGCAAAAGACTCTCCGTTGCGCCAAAGAATTGTTACGCGTGAACAAAATTAATCTTAAAGATTTAGCCTGCCTCGGTTTAGCCAACCAAAGGGAAACGACGATTGCCTGGAATAAATCAACCGGCCGGGCTGTGACCAGGGCTATCGTCTGGCAGGACAGACGGACCGCGGATCGTTGCCACGCGTTGGAATCTAAGCGAGAGTTGGCCAGACGCATCCGAGCGACCACGGGCTTGGTCATCGACTCAAGTTTCAGCGCGACTAAGATCGAGTGGCTGAATAATCAACATTTTTCTGGATCCTCGGATCTCCGCTCCGCTACGTCCAAGGATGACAAGGGAGGAGTGGTTTTTGGAACAGTTGATTCATGGATCCTTTGGCATTTAACCGGCGGACAAGTTTTTGCCACTGAACCATCAAATGCCAGCCGCACCATGCTCATGAATCTCAAGACGACTGATTGGGATGATGAGTTATTAAAACTCTTTAATCTTAAATCAGAACAATTGGCCAAGATCGTGCCATCCCAAGGTCAATTTGGATTAACCCAGAAAAAATTATTCGGGCGTGAGATCCCGATTACCGGCATACTTGGCGATCAGCAAGCTTCCCTCTTTAGCCACGGACCTATGCGGCCCAACATGCTGGCCGTGACGTACGGGACCGGGATTTTCGCCTTAAAACAAATTGGCACCATCCCGCGCCCGGCCGGGAGCGGCATCCTGACGACCGTGGCTTGGCAACGGTCCGGCAAAGCGACGGAATACGCTTATGAAACCAGCGCTTTGACGGGCGGGGCCATGCTGGAGTGGTTTAAAAATCAAATGGGCTTAGTCAAAGACATGAAAGAGCTGGATGCTTTGGCCGCATCAGTCTCCACGACGGGAGGCGTGACCATCGTGCCGGCTTTTAGCGGCTTGGCAGCGCCGGATTGGGATCCGGCGGCGCGCGGCCTAATCATCGGTTTGAACCGTGGGACAACCAGAGCGCACTTGTGCCGCGCGGCCATCGAGGCGATTGCCTGCCAAGCCGCCCGCATGGCAGAGTTGCTGGATGAACAAACCGGCACGCGATCAAAATATTGGAAAGTCAGCGGCGGACTCACGCGCTCCAATCCTTTGATGCAGAGCCAGGCTGATATAACCAACGCCCGCATCTGCCGTTCGGCGCACGTCGAATCCACGGCCGCCGGCGCGGCTATGATGGCAGGACTGGGCGCCGGCCTCTGGAGTAACTGGCAAGAAGCGGCTCACTTTATCCAATGCGAAAAAATCTTTAAACCGCAACGGCTCAAACGCGGGCAAGCGTTTTTAAAACAATACGAAAGGGCGTTAGAACGAGCCAAGGGTTGGGCTGAATAAAAAAGAGACGCCCTACCAGGGACGTCTCTACAAATCAACCAATCCCGCGGTTACATCATCATGGATGCGATCAGCAAAGCCACGATGTTTAGAATTTTAATCATGGGGTTGATAGCCGGACCGGCTGTGTCCTTGTACGGATCGCCGACCGTGTCACCTGTGACGGCCGCTTGGTGGGCAAAAGATTTTTTGCCGCCAAAGTGACCTGCTTCAATATATTTCTTGGCGTTGTCCCAAGCGCCGCCGCCGGATGTCATGGAGATGGCGACGAATAAACCCGTGACGATTGAACCGACGAGCAAACCACCCAAAGCCACCGGACCAAGCAACCAACCCACGAGGATCGGAGCCAGGACAGGCAACAAAGCCGGCACAATCATGCTCTTAAGCGCGCCCCGCGTCACAATGTCCACGGCCTTGCCATATTCCGGCTTGCCCGTCCCTTCCATAATGCCGGCAATTTCACGAAATTGACGACGCACTTCTTCCACGACAGCGCCGGCTGTCTTGCCCACGGCTTCCATAGCAAAGGCGCCAAAAAGATAAGGCAATAGACCGCCAATAAACAAACCAACGATCACCTTAGGATCATTGAGCGCGAAAGTCAGAGACTTGCCGGCGTCCGCGAACTCCTGCGTGTATGAAGCGAAGAGCACCAGAGCGGCCAAACCAGCTGAAGCAATGGCATAACCCTTGGTCACAGCCTTGGTCGTATTGCCGACAGCATCCAGAGGATCAGTCACATTGCGCACTTCTTCGGGCAAACCGGCCATCTCAGCGATGCCTCCCGCGTTATCCGTGATCGGACCGTATGCATCAATCGTGACGATGATTCCAGCGAGGGAAAGCATGGCCATAGCCGCGATCGCGATGCCATACAGACCAGCCGAAGAGTAAGCCCAAAGGATGGCGACGCAAATTAAAATGACCGGCAAAGCAGTTGACTTCATGCTCATGGCCAAACCGGCAATCACGTTGGTGCCATGACCGGTTTGCGAGGCCTCGGCAATTTTTTGAACCGGCTTATATTTAGTTGAGGTGTAGTATTCGGTAATCCAAACCATGCCGGCCGTCACGAGCAAACCAATCAACGAACACTTGAAGACGGCGTAGGCGCTAATGGCCGAACCGACTGGGAAAAACTTAGCGGCCACGAACCAGAAAGCGATAGCCGCCAGCACTCCAGCCGCGATCAAACCTTTGTACAAAGCGCCCATGATATTTTGTTTTTCACCCAAACGGATGAAGAACGTGCCGACGATGGAAGTCAAAATGGAAATGCCACCGATGACCAAAGGATAGAGGATGACATTATTGTTACCTTTAAAAGCCAATGAGCCCAGCAACATGGCCGCCACGGCCGTTATGACATAAGTTTCGAACAAGTCGGCAGCCATACCGGCACAATCACCCACGTTGTCGCCGACGTTATCAGCGATGACGGCCGGGTTACGCGGATCATCTTCCGGAATGCCAGCTTCGACTTTACCGACCAAGTCAGCTCCCACGTCAGCGGCTTTGGTAAAGATGCCTCCGCCCAAACGGGCAAAGAGTGAAATCAGAGAGCCGCCAAAGCCCAAACCAATCAAAGCCCTGAGGTCGCCGAAGATCCAATAAAATCCCGTGACGCCGATTAAAGCCAAACCCACCACGAAAAGTCCTGTGACCGTGCCACCTTTAACGGCGACATCCAAAGCTTGCTTAAGACCAGACTTGGCAGCCTGTGTGGTACGCACATTGGCGCGGACCGAAACGCTCATGCCAATGTAGCCGGCCAAACCAGAAAGTACGGCACCGATTAAAAATCCCAGAGCCATTTTCCAACCAAGCGTCAACCAAAGAAGCACGAGGACGACGACGCCAATATAGGCAATCACCTTGTATTGACGCGCTAAATAAGCCTTGGCGCCTTCTTGAATGGCCTTAGAAATCTCCACCATCTTGCCTTCACCCGGACTCTGCTTAAGAATCCAGCTGACAAGATAAGCGCCCCAAGCCAAAGCGATGAGCGCTGAAACCAGCGCGAAAACCATGTATGAACTCATAATAAAATTTAGTTAGTTAGCATGGTCTACGAAATTACGAATCTGTCGCGAATATACGAATCTTATGTTAACCAATTCGTAGTTTCGTATCAAAATTCGTAGTTTCGTAGACCCAAGTTTCGAACGAAGGTTAGCAAAATGGGGCTAAATCGTCAATAAAATAAAAAACCGGATTGAGATAGCCTCATCCGGCAGCAGAGTTAGAGCGGAGCTTCCACTGCTCGAGTAGTTTTGGCCAATCGTCGATCTTCAAATTCAAGGATAGTCCCATCGAACTCAGACCCTCTTTGACTTCCTTGAGCGATTTTTGACCGAAACCCTTGACTCTGAGCAGCATGTATTGCTCAGTGCGTTGCACCAGCTCACCGACGAGCTCGATGTTTTCGTTCTGCAAGCAGTTGGCACTGCGTACGCTCAGATCCATTTCATCCACCGATCTAAAAAGATTCTCATTGACATCAGTCAGATCAAACTCTAGAACAGGCTCTGGCTCTTCTGGCTTGGTTGGGGGAAGAGCCGACTCGCGTCTCTTCTGCAATTTGGGATCCCAAGTCGTACGAAAATGCTCGGAGGCCATAGCCAGGACTTGACCGTGGGGCATCTTCTCCGACACGGATGGCAGCTCAGCCTTCGTGCCGTCGGGATAAACCAACGTGATACCCGTCTGCTTTTCACTATCGGTGCCAAGCCATGCGGCATGGAGCTGAATGACCGGTTCCTCCCACCATTCACGCGGTTTGGGTGCAATTCTCTCAACCAGCAACTTGCCGAGTCGCCGATAGAAGAGGCGCGTTCGTTGATCCAAATTGCGTTTATCTCGCAAGCCGAACCGCTTGACTGCAACTTCTGGGGCCATGGGATTAGCATTGGGAATACCATGGAGAGCCGCAACTATGGTTTCACTCTCTTGGTCGTCTATCATCTCGACTAGCTTGGTTATGAATGCAAGCACTTCTGGCCCAAGCTTCACGGAGCCTCTCTTCAAGTGAGACAGGATGGGGCGCGTTTTGGTTTTCGTCATGACCAACTCCATGTTTTAGGGTGCGAGTTTGTGACAACCTGAAAAGACCCTAGCAGAATTCTTGAACCAGGTCAATGATGCCAACTCGCACTTTTAGATACGTGATGCAATTGTCTTTTTCAACTCTTCTAATCCCTCAGCTTTGAGGGATGAGACGAAAACCGGTGTCATGGCCTTATATTGTTTCTTCAAAGCAGTTTTGGGGATTTTATTCTTCAAGTCTGTTTTATTGAAAACATAAACCTTTGGCGTCTCCCCCACTCCGAGCTGCGTGAGAATCTTTTCGACTTCTTCTATCTTCTCGTGCACAAAAGGATCACTGACATCAATCACATGCAAAATTAACTCAGCGTCGATCGTTTCTTCGAGCGTGGAACGAAAAGCGTCGATCAGCTGAGGTGGTAGATCCTGGATAAAACCAATCGTGTCTGACAGCAGAACCGAAAATCCCCCCTGCCCCCCTTTATCGAGGGGGTTGTTAGTCGGTAACCAAAGTTTGGCAACTCTTGTATCCAGAGTCGCAAACAACTCATCCGCCACATAAGCGCCTTTGCGAGTCAGGACGTTCAAAAGCGACGATTTGCCGGCATTAGTATAACCAACGATGGAAGCTGTTTTCAATCCCAGCCTGTCACGCCGTGCGCGGTGTGTGTGGCGCGTGTTGGATATTTTTTCGAGCTGATTCTTGATGGATCTTTCCTGTTCGGCCAAATGCCGCTTCATGATTTCGATATTGGTCTCCCCCAAACCGCGGGTACCAATGCCACCGGCTTGCTGTGAGAGCTCAAGACCCATGCGGAAGATGCGCGGGCCCATGTGTCGGATACCTGCCAGCCTAATCTGTAACTTAGCTTCGATGGTCGTGGCGTGTTTTTGAAAAATCTTTAAGATCATGTCGATACGGTCCCAAACAGCGATGCGATCACGTTCGACTTTCTTTTCAATATTATAAATCTGATGCGGTTTTAAAATATTATTGATGACGATCAGTTCGACTTTTTCCGCTTTGGCGAGAGCTACTACTTCGTCCAATTTACCGGAGCCCACATAAGTTTTGTAATCCGGTAGGGCGCATTTCTGAACGATTTTAACTACCACGATGCCACCGTAAGTCTTAGTTAAATTTTCCAATTCATAAATACGTCGTAGAGCGACTTTATCCTCCATCTTCGGAGGGATAACATCTATCAGAATGGCCCGTGGCTTGGCGGATAACATACAACTAACATACGGCAACAAATATCAAATAGCAAATAACAAGAGCACTCTTGTTATTTGTAACTTGCTATTTGTTTCACATGATTAAAAATCTAAAAAGTAGTGAGCAAGCAACCCCAAAGGTCAACCCGCCCCAGACATCTATCGAATCATGAGCCCGCAACCAGACTCGGGACCAACCTACGATGATGGGCCAAAGCAAAAACAGCCAAGACCACCAACGTAATTGCGGGACCAGTAAAACCCAAGAAACAATCATGACTGCCGCCACGGTATGCGAGCTGGGAAAACTGTAACCGTAGGTTTTGACTTTAACCGTTTCGCCCCGCATAACCGGCCTGGGGCGACGGATGATCAACTTTAAACCTTCTGACGCCAGAGTTGGGATAAGAACCCAAAGAATTAGTTGATATTCCTTGTCCAAAGGTATGGGGTGAATCAAGTGAACCAAAATAACCGAGCAAATAATGCCCCGCCAACTGCTAATCATGCTGACTACGTGTGCAATGATTGTCCGTTTTGCGCCTGGCATGAATTTATTTAACTCCTCCACTATAATATGGCACTGGATTTTCTGTTTCGATTATTGGATATTTTACCTCACCTTGTTTACCAAGATCATTTAAGTGATGAAGTTGAAGACGGTCATTGGATAAAGTAATCAACGAATCATCAGAGTAAAGGATGCGCTGGACATCATCGTCATAACTGCCGTAGTAATAACCTGACTTGATGAAAACGTCGTCGTTTTCATGATGCGTGATGCGACCTAAAAGCTCAAAACCTTTGTCTAACGTCAGGCGATAGACGTAAGCGCCTTGAAAAGTGTAATCACCATACTCGCTCCCCTGACTCTCCGGATTATTCTTGACGTCAGGAGACAACTCAGCGAGTCTAATCGGCAAAGCCAAAAGTTGTTTAGTTGGTGAATACAAGAAAGCTTTGTGATCGCTTAAAGCCGGCGAGTCTGTTCCACGGTCGCCGATCTCTGTCTTCCACATTTCTTTGGGATGATTGACGTCCGTCACGTCAAAGACAGCCAACTTCATGCCCTGATACCAGGCGAACGACTGCTCAGGCGCGTCAACGGCATTCTTGCCTACGCCGATCACATGGTTATCATCCATGGGATGGAGATAATCGGAAAATCCTGGAATCTTCAGCTTACCGAGAATGGTCGGGGCGTCCGGGTTGGATAGATCAAGCACGAAGAAAGGATCAACTTTTTTGAAAGTCACAATATAGCCGCGGTTACCGGCAAAACGCGTCGAATAAATCGTTTCACCCGGCGCGATGCCGTCAATCTTGCCCCGCGTCTTCATATCAGAACCCAGGACAAACAGATTATTGGTCGATGGATTTTCGTGGTCCCAAGCCCAACCAATGGTGGTAGCCACGCGCAAATTGCCCTTGAATTCATCCAAAGAAAATTGGTTGAGTAAACGGCCCGGCACAAGGCCGTTAGTCTGATATTGGATGGATCCGTTCTTAAGCGCGAATTTATAAATCACCGTTCTTTCGCTGGCCTGCGTGCTTGGATCTGAACTGTCGCGGATTGGCTGATAATTATAATCCTGACGCGCGGCGTAAAGATTTTCGGTCGAAGCATAAACCGTCTGGCTTGATCCCAATATCACGTTCCGTTTGATTTCTCCGTTGCCAGAGATGGGGAGGGACGCCACGGCCAGATATTCACGCGAGGGCTGAGGATCGAAGTAGGCTACATCGCCGCAACGAGCCATGGGTTTAAACGTATTGCCGGATTTACTGTCCTTGTAAGCGGGCACCAAATTGTTTGCATTCGGAATCAAAGATAGGGCATCCCACGGTGACCAGGAGTTCATGACAAAATAGACGACTCCATTGATCATACGTGAGCTGGAAAGTGACCCATCAAACTCAACCGTCCTGATTTTTTTAGGTTTGGTACGATCTGAGATATTCCAAACCTGGGCCAGAGTAATCGAGTTGCCGCGCCACGGACTGACGACAGACGACTGTCGACTGACGACGGACGAAAGCGGCATGGGATAAATTTGAGCTTCCCATTTATTGCCGATCAGCATCAAACGATCCCCTTGCAAATACATATCAGTGACTTGAACATCCTTATCCATCTCCGTATCTGATACTAAAGTGATTTTATTGACCGGTTTCACCCTGGATATTTCCAGTCTATTTTTTGTCAGATGATACACATAACTTCCATCCTGTTTCACTAAATCGGCTTCGTCCACGCCCTGGACCTGCACATTGGTCCCGGAATAATCCGCGGCACTGGCCGCATTATCCGTACCCGCGCTGGTTGGAACGGCAGACTTTTGAGCCATGCCGGCCGTGGGCATGGCTGAATCTTCCATCATATACATGCCCCGGCTGGTTTGGGCTTTGGCTATCTGATTTTTTAAAGCTGAACAGGTTTTAAATTTCGCCACTCCCGCTCCGACTGTTATTTGAGGAGTTGAGGTATCCACTTTAACCGTGGGCAGAGGTATCAAACCCAGAGGAGCCATGATGGACATGGCGGCAAAGGAGGATATGGCTTTCAGGAGTACGTCTGTAAAAGGCATATGGATAATTCATTAAAATCGATTAGTCACGCTCTTAGCATAGCGCAGTACTTTACTTAACGCGAGGCCGATTGGATGTATGACAAAAAAAGAAGCCGCCTGAAGCTTTGGCAAAAGGCGGCGAGAAAAAGATGTCACTGTGGAAGTAGGAGATGTCACTGTGGAAGTAGGAGCGTACTGGTTTAGATTTACGACGGTCCAGCAACCGTCCTCGTTCTTTGTCATCCGCCGAAGCGGATGATTATTTCTTTTGGCCGGTGACCTCTGTAGGCTCGTCCGGTCCGGCACCCCATCCAGTCGGGGGTGGAGCCTGGCTGGCCTGCTTGCGTCTTCTCCATCTGCGATGCTCGTAGAGGATGACGCCGCCGACCAATAGCGAACCAAGTGCTGCCAACAAGAAATCGCTTGGCCAACCCTTGAACCAACGCTGGAACTCTTGCCAGTCCATGGGCGTGGCCCACTTCTTTCCGTTGACAGCGCTGATCGTAGCACTGTCGGACGGAGGCGGTTGCTCGCTGGCAGAAGGAGCAGCGACGCTTTCCATGGGCGTCTCGGGCGGTGTCCCGATGCGACTCACCTTGATGGAAACCTCCGGCAAATCTTCCGCAACAGTCGAGGACTGTGTGGCGTAAGCGTCCAAGTCCATCGCGGGAGGAGGCGTTGCGCTCTCCGCAGGCAAAGGATTTTCGTTGGCCTGTGTCTGCTTGGGCTGCTCGGCCGGGGGTTGATCCGGCTCATTGGAAGGAGCGGCTTGAGCGATCGTACTCTTCTTGGCGGGCAACACGATCTTGCGGCCTGCCTGGAGCGCGAAGTTGAAATCGCCGTCGCAGGCATTCATGAAGTCGGGGTCAACCGGTCCCATGAGCTTGTCCCTGTCGTACGACTTGGCTCGCATCCTGTCCGCGTCGAGCGCCACCTTGTTACCGTGCCAGCACGAGCCAATGAAGTCTGCGTACTGGTTGCCGGCGTAGGTGTAGACCGCTTTCCAATCCACTTCGTACTTCTCGGCGAGGTACGACGAGCGGACAGTGTAGAACTGCCCACCGGGCTTGACGTAAATCTCGGCTTCCGTGGCGCTTTCATTCACGAGGACCAGATTTTCACCGAGGCCACCGTAGCGCTTGGTCGTCGATGACGTCGTGCTTACCTTGGGCGCAGTCGGTTTGCCACTGTCATTCGCGTAACGACGTGGCGCGACCGTCGGCTTGGTAGCAAGCTTGGGTTGCGTGATCGGCTTGGGCATCACCTTAGGCGCGTCATCCTTGTACGGATTGTCATCCACCATGGGCTTGCTCACTTGCGCAAGCAGGTAGGCTCGCTCTTCGATGGAAACGTTTGCCCGGCGATGCTTCTTGGCTCGCGTCGTGGTCGGCGGCTGGTTGCGCGGTCTTCCGTTAACGGCCGCGTAAACGCGGTCGTCCGTCGACTTGGCCTGGGCCGCGATCCGGTTGCAACCCAAGTCAGAGATCAGAGGCGGGTTGGACAACCGCACGTAGCCTGACTGGACGCGCGCCAGATGCGCGGCGTAGCAGGTTCGAAAATTCCGGGCATCCCGAAGTTGATTCGGGTCGGCGGAATTCTCGTTGCGGACGCGGCTACACTTGGAAAGCATGCAGGCGATGGCCACAGGATCATACTTCATCCCGTCATTGGCGCCGGCGTGTCCCTCCCAGTAGCCCTCGAGCGCGGGGTCCATCTGAGCAAAGACGCCTCGCTCTTCCTGCGAGTGCACATTAGACTGAGCAGTCGAACGACCCGCGAACAGGCAGATCACAACAAGCGTGATCAGACCAACGAGATAACGTCTCATGACACACCTCCTAGTATTCCCCGAACCCATTTCAGGGATTTTTCATGTTGTATCAGTTTTTCGAAATTGTCAACCCCAAAAAACAGAAATCATGACAACTAAGCCTAAAATTATGCGATACCAGGCAAAATGTATGAAATTTTTTCGGCTAATATAAGCCATAAACCAACGGCTGGCCAAGTAAGCCGAGATGAAGGAAATCAAAAAACCAATGATCAAAAAACCAATCTCTGAGGTTGAAATCGGGGCGCGATACTTAAGTAAAGAGTAACCTCCGGCCGCCAGGAGGGTTGGGATGGCCAACAAGAAAGAAAAACGCGCCGCGACCGGTCGGGCATAGCCCAAAAGCAAGAGACCGATAATCGTCGCGCCCGAGCGGGACGTCCCTGGTACCAAAGCCAATGCCTGAACCAAACCAATGACCAAAGCATCGCGGTAACTCACAACTTCCTTTTGGCCTCGAGACTTTCCTCTTTCCAAAATTAAAAAAACTACTCCGTAAAAAATTAAGGCGGCCGCGACTACGGTTGGATTAAATAAATATTTTTCCGCGACTTTACCCAAAGCCAACCCGATGATCGCCGTTGGAATAAAAGCCGCCAAGATGGCTCCCCATTTATTTTTCAGTTCGCTGAATTTCCAGCTCGTCGGCCAAATGTCTTTCCAGAATAAAACAATAACCGCCAAGATGGCTCCGGACTGAATGACGATATCAAAAAGAGACGTGAAAGGCTCGCCAAAAGAAAACCAACGATTGACCAATATCAGATGGCCGGTCGAAGAAATCGGCAGGAATTCGGTGATGCCCTCAACTAAACCCAGTATGACTGTAGAAAGCAGATAATACATATTTATTTTTTAGTTTGTCATCCTCGCGAATGCGGGGATCCATCCGGATTATTTTTTTCTGGATTCCCGTCTTCACGGGAATGACCGGGGTTGATTTGTTTTGAATAGAGACTGGAAGCGTGAAGCAAATAAGCGACAGCTAAGGTAGTAAGGCCGATGTCATCCAGCCAGCCGATGATGGGCGCGATATCTGGGATCAGATCAATCGGCCAAATCAAATACAGGACCGCCAGTCCGAGAGCTAGCTTGGGTTTCCAATCCGCGCCAGGGTCGCGCATGTAGCGGATCAGCCCAAACCAATTGGGAGCAAATGACTTTTGGCGCATAACCGAAAAAGAATAACTGAAAATTACTTGTACCAAAAATTAATCGGCCCGACCGGCAAAATATACATCTTAAAGACATCAACCGGAACAATTTGTTCTTGCGCGCCATAAGCATAAGCCGCGACTTGATAGGGAGGAAAGATGAAATGTATTCCCTGGTCGGTCAAATTAAACGCTTGATAATTAGCGGCTTTCGGAGCCGCTCCCTCGGGAAACCAAGAAGCTTCTGTCTGTCCATTTTGCTGGGCATCTTTTAAGAATTTCTTCTGAAGTTCCGCTTTGACGTAAGTCGCTATCGTTCCCAAGTAATCCGAGGTTGGTTTGAATAAATCCGCTAAAGACAGGAACTTTGAGCTGCGCGTGTCAAACAAAAAAGTCGTGTAGGTCGTGTTAGGATGCGCCCCGCCCGTAAAAGATTCTTTTTGTAAGACGAAGCTGACTAGCCCGTTTTTATTATACGGAATGTCATAATAGTAATTCAGGTACCAGGGGCCCGGGCCGGGATAATCCACGGCGGCTTGAGCATCCTTTTTGAATTGCGCTACCTCGGAATCAATAAAACTTTCAATCTTGTCATTGGCAACTTTCGCCACAGCTGCGTCACCACCGGCCATAACAGGATATTTAACTTTAATCTCGTAATATTTGGTTGTAGCCGTGACATTACCCTCCGTAAAATTATAAGGGACGACGGACGCGGAAGTGAGTTTAAGCGTCGCCATGATCTGTTCCGGGACTTTGATATCCCTGGCTTCGTCAAAAGAAAGACACTTAAAACCGGTTCCTTCATAGTTGCCGCAGTTCACGGAATGGATGATGAACTTAAAAAGAATGAACTCATTGTTGCCCAGCGGATAAGTGTAGGCGTAAGTGGTGTAAAAGTTGCCCATACCGGCGTCAGTGTATGCGCTCCTGCCTAATTCATAGCTGCCGATTGTCTTACGTTCGACTTTGAGGTCTAATTGTGGCGTCCAGCCAAACTCGTAATAAAATCCATCATTGATGATTGGCTCACTTGAATACTTTGTCTTGATGTCGCCTTTGACTTTAAGAACGTCTAACCGCGTTTCAGGAACGGACTTGGTTTCAGGGTCATCAACCGTCTTACCGAGATCTAAACTAACGATCACTTTCTCGTTATAATTTTCATTAGTCGATGTAGTGACGTCGAGCGCTGAAGCCGGGTACTTAAACTCAAGACCTTGTTGGCTGTTTTTGTACATTAGCCATCCATTGACCTGGGGTGGTTGATTTTGGGTTGTCGTAGCTGTCTGGGTGGGAGGAGTGAGGGGAGTTTGGGGTTGAGCCCAACAACCGGCGCCAAAAAGAGCCAAACCGACTATCAATATAGAGAGATTTTTCATAATTCTTTTATTATGGACGATAAATGCGACTTAAGCAATTCTATAAACCTAACTTCGTGAGACAGGGCTCTGGACGAAGCGAGGACTGTTTGAGCTCTTGCCTATCTAAAAGCAAGGCGAGTTCCGCAGCGAGGGAAGAGCCCTGTCTCACGAAGTTATCTTCGAGTCAAATTAATAAATTTGACAAGACCCTCATTGGCATCAACTTCGATTAAATCGCCGTCTTTCAAAATTTGGGTGGCCTGCTTGGTGCCGACAATGCAGGGTTTCTTGAATTCCCGGCTGATAATAGCCGCGTGGCAGAGCACTCCCCCTTCATCCGTGACGATGGCCGAGGCTTTTTTGCAGGCGACAATGGTCGCGGGCGTCGTCATCTCGGTAACTAATATATTTCCTTTTTTAAAACGTTTAACTTTATCCGTCAGACTGCGGGTGTTGTGTTGTATCAACTCAACTTTACCTTTAACTCTGCCCGGATAAGCCGATTGTCCCCGGAGCTCTTTCTTATCTTCTTGGGTCAGAGATTTTACCAACTGCCAAGCCTTTTTAAAATCTTTGCCAATCAGCAACTCGCTTCGACCGTTCATTTTAAGCAAAGCATATCCTTTTTGCCGTTGCGCGATAACTTTAGGGCTGACTTTTCGACCCTGAAACAAAGCTTGGGCTTCCTGAAAATTATAAAAGAACCAGTCTTTGACCTTCACTCCAAAACGTCTGACTATTTCTTTTAGGACCTTACCTAAGAGTATCTGAAAAATACCTTCCCCTTGCCTTCTTAATCTGAGACGAATCTTTCCAACCTCAAAAAGAGCCTCTTTAATTTTTTGGTTGTTCGTCGCTTCAAATCGTCTTAGCTTTTCAGCCTCAGTTTTCGTATATAATTCACTGAAAGAATTAAGCAAATCTAAAAAATCATTAAATAACTCATGAATTTTCTTATCTGAAAGCGACCTTGGTTTGGTTTTGCTGAATTTAAATTTGGCCGATTGTATTCTTTTCAATATCTTATCGGAGTCTTGAGTGTATTTAACGAAACTTTTTGGTCTCTTAAAATATTTGTATCCCTGCTCATGCTCGTTCTTTATCCTTTGGTTGATGTAGTACCGGTGGACGACTGAATTTTTGTACATGAACAAGGTCCCGTCCCCTATGGACGTGTGCCCCGGGTCACTCAACCAAAATAAGGGCGTGCGGTACTCACGCGCCCAAAATTCTATTGATTTAATCTTCGACGCATCCATGTAATTAGACTCCAACTTAAATTTTTTCTAAAACTACACCCGGTTTTTTCTTTAAAATTTTCTGTAAAACAACCAGAGTAACTAGAGCAACCGGCAAAGAGATGGCTGCGTTTTCAGGATTAACTTTATCGGCGATGAATATCACGATCACACTGATAAAGGACAGTAGCAGACTCCAAAATACGGCCCGCTCGTCCAGCTTCCAATGAAATGAACCCAGAATGGCGGGAAAAAGGGCCATTGACAGACTCGCCATGGACAAACCGAGGGCGATAATGTTTTGAGAATAGATAGCAACAACGACTGCCAAGAAAACAAACAATACCATCAGCAACCTCGTCATTTTTTTCATGGATTCTTCATTGAACTTTCGCGTATAATTTTTTAAATCCCTGGTAAAAATCGAGGCAATCATGAAAGTAATCGTGTCCGATGAAGATAAGGCGACGGCATACAAAAGCACTATACCGAATTCCTTCAGTCCCAGGGGCAGTAGTTTAGAGAATCCAACAATCAGCGCGTCTTCCGGAACAATTCCAGGGAAAAATTGCTTCGTGGACAGTCCGACGATACTTATAATGACGGCTAATAGGGGCAGGATGATAGCCGAATATCCCAGACCTCGTTTTAAATTTTTTTCATCTTTAGTCGCAAAGATGCGTTGCCATAAATCAGGCGCGACCATGATCCCAATACTCCCCAATAAAAGGAACCCCAAAAGATTGCCTGCTCCAAGTCCGATCGGGTCGAACTCCGCCATCGGGATTGCTGTTTTGCCAAAGAGAAAAATGGCCACTGTCAAACTCATCACGAACATTATGACTAATTGAAAAAAATCAGTTTTTATCACGGCTTTAAAACCTGCCAACAACAAATAGGAGAGGATGACCGCACCTCCTATAATGACAGATATAAAATATGGTATAGGAAAAATTAGCGACAACACCTTCCCTGCGATAATAAAATTAACAATCATCAATAAGAAAAACTGAACCACTAACAAAAAGGAGAACATAAGCCCATTACGCTTCCCAAAAATCTTATAAAAATATTCCGGCATGGTATATGCCCGTACTTCATCGGCCTTGCGTTTAATAATAGTCGCGTAACGCCGTCTCAAAAGAATGAAACCAATGGTTGCACCAACAAACATCCATGAAGCCGACATACCATACAGATAGATGTAGGCTAGATAAACCGAAAGCGTTGCCCCATCAAAAAATCCGGCGCTCATCGTCGCGGCCACTTGAATGCCTGAGACTTTTCTATCCGCAATCATGAAATCTTCCTCGGTCTCTTTGTGGGAAGAGACTATGCCAATAACCACTACGACTGCAATATATAACAGGAAAAACAAGATTGAAAGCGTCATAGGTGATGCTTTATAGTAGGCACTTCTAGCCATACCGTCAAACCACTCCTTTCAGATCAGTTTGGACAATAATAGGTCAAATTACTTGAGACTGATAACACCTTTCGTCGCATCAACCTCAACTTGATCACCGTCTTTCAAAATCTGAGTCGCATTCTTGGTGCCGATAACGCATGGCTTCCCAAGTTCTCGACTGATAATGGCCGCGTGACTCAAAATGCCTCCCTTATCCGTCACGATGGCGGCGGCTTTTTTCATTAAAGGCAAGAATCTGACGTCCGTATTAACGCAGACCAAAATCTCACCAGGCTCAATTTCCGCGCTTTCAATATTCTGAGCGGCAATGACTCTAACCGTACCTCGCACCACACCTGGATAAGCCGTGGCTCCGTGAATTCCATCCGGTGATACTTGAGAAAGATCCGTGACAGACCAATCTAATGGTAAATATTTTGGTAAAAGACGATTATAATCGATCAAGTGCATTTTTTCGCCGGGCCAAACCGTAAATTCCATGTAACCTTTCAGGTAATCATGGGAAAATTCACTATTCAATTTCTCTTTTAACTTTTCTTGTACTTCTTTATCATTAATATAAAGTAAAGTAAACATACGACGAGCTTGCGCTTCTGCCTCGGCATCATTTTTAGACCATTTCCAATCCTTAAAATTATATTCAAATTGAATCAACTCCTCTGTGGTGTCGCCATGCGTGAGCTGGCTATGCATGCCACGGATAATATCACCGTAAATTTTATCGTCAGTCACGACCAAGATGCACGACCAAAGAAGAGTTTCGCAATGTGAACAAAGCTCAACCTTATAATCATCCGGATTAATCTCTTGTTTTAAATACCAATTCTCGTAACAGTTGCGTATCGAAACTCCCCGCTGCCGGAGCTTTGGAAGATCTGGCTTAATGGGCACGAGACGAATGGCACAAAGTTCATCCCCCCGCTTTTCCAGCACCTCTTGCCATTTCTCACTCTTGTCAGTCAGATCTCTGGCCGAATAAGTCTCAAATTTTTCATAAGGAATACCCGCTTCCTGATTCAAAATCTCAAGCCGATCTGTCTTTCGACTGTCTTCCTCGCGAAAAGCCTTAGACTCCTCTTCCTCCCCAATGGCCGCGAACCATTCTGTGAGCGATGGCTGGAACGATGTGATAACGGGCTTCATAATCTGGAATTTGGAATATGGAATTTAGAATTTGGGTTAATACGTCCTTAATTCTTCCCCGCCTCAGGCGTGACATTCTTAATTATGCATTCTTAATTATTCTAACAATCCCCTTCTCCGCATCGACCTCCACTTCATCACCGTCATGCAGGACTTTAGTCGCAATTTTAGTGCCAATGACGCATGGAATTTTAAATTCGCGTGAAACAATCGCGGCGTGACAGGTGATACCGCCTTCGTCGGTGATAAGAGCCTTAACATCTTTTATATAAGGAATGTAATGCGGGGTAGTTTGGATGGCGGCCAGAATCTTCCCGGCCATGAAGTGACTTTTTGCTCTTAATTCGTTTTTATCTGTGACTATCAACACTTCTCCTCGTATAGGCGCGGCTTTATAGGCGGACTGTCCATGAATTTCGTCTTGGATAATTGAAGGTTCGTCCAATTTCGCGACAAACTTGCTCATCTCTTGGACCACTCCGACGTCATCTATGACTTGTTGTGGCCAATCTTGCAAATCCAAAAATATAAAACCCTGTTTTTGTCTTTGAGTAATTATTTTATCGACCTCAATATCGCTTCCACGCAACCAATCGTTGATTTCGTCCAAAAATAAATATGACATGATGGACATGGGATCAGATTTAACTTTTTTCAGATCGGCAATAAATTTGAAAAATCTATACCACGATTCACCCATACTTTCTTCTTTTAGAGCGACTGAATTACGCCATATATCGTGAACTTTTTGTATTTCTTGAGTTTCTGGCAGAGCCAATTCCATTAACTCAAGACCCAAATAAAAAGTCACCAGAAACTGTGCGCCGTTTAACGCATAAAGTTCAACTATCGTATTAAATTTTTGAATCGCGGCGGTCGAGTCGCCAGCTTTAACCAGATTATCTAAACCAGCACATTCTTGAGAGATCCTCGACCACAAAGCGTCGTTCTCTGCCACACGATCACGAAGGACATTTGGATTTTCCGTAACCATCCTCCGGCTGATTTCATGTAAAGCGTTGGATTGGGCAAGATTAATGACCCTGACCATTTTGCCACTTGAAGGCACCAAGATTGTTTCAAATGCCAGGCCATACCACTCTTTAAGATATTTTCTTATACCCGCCTGCCTGGTTGAATAAAACAAAACCGAGGCTTCTTGACTCGTGCCTAAAAACCATTTTTGCGTTTTTATGTAGGCGTAAAAGCCGTCTGACTCCATACTAATTCCAATTAGCTTACCCGTTTTAAGATATTTACCACACCCGAGGTAGCATCGACCTCCACTTCATCGCCGTCATGGAGGACTTTGGTGGCGATTTTGGTGCCGATGACGCAGGGTTTGTTCATTTCGCGTGAGACGATGGCGGCATGACACGTTATCCCGCCTTCGTCCGTGACAAAAGCTGATGCAATCTTCATGGCCGGCAAGAAATCCGGTCTGGTCATGGGGCTGACTAAGATATCGCCCTCTGTGACTTTGCCTAAATCCTTACTGGTCAAGATTATTTTGACATGCCCCTTTGCTACTCCGTTTGAGGCTGACTGACCATGAATAGAATCTATTTTTTCTTTAGAATCAATCTCTTTTAATTCAATGTTGAGATTTTTTAGAATTTCATTTTGAGAGCCAATATAAATGTTTCCTTCAAAATAAATAAATCCTTTACTAAAGCCGAAGGCCTCTTCTGATAACTCGCTGACGGTTTTATGTCCAAAAACACTTTTGGGCAATAAAAAATGAACCAACTCACCCAGCTCCGGGAATAAAACTTTCAAATTCCTGTCAAACATCTCATCGCGCAAAGAAGTTAAGTCTTGAGTCTGTTCCCTGATGGCTAAACCCCTTGCCTTGGTCTCCGACGACAAACTCTCAACGAGAGGCGCTACCCATACAACTGATTCTCCATACACATAATCCAGGTATAAATCATAAAGTCGCTTAAGCCCTTCTACATCTTTAACTAAGCTCTCCCCAAGGAAATACGGCTTAATCTCTTCCGCCACTCTTAAGAAATTATCCGCCGCTATGTCAAAATAATCAGGTTGGCTGGCAATTTTGCCGAACTCCTTATAAATACTATTGACCCCGCCTTCTTGATAAAATATTTCAGACAAGCCCTCGCCTTTATATATGAAAAGCGGATGTCCGGTGTTAACTTGGTATTTCAAACTGAACTCAGTATAGGCTATAACCTGAAACAAAGAGTAGTTGCGTGAAAATTCTCTCCCATACTTAACTCCCATATTTTTATGCTCGCTTTATAATTTTCACAACTCCTTTTGTGGCATCCACCTCCACCTCATCGCCGTCATGCAGGACTTTGGTGGCGATTTTAGTGCCGATGATACATGGAATTTTGAGTTCGCGAGATATTACCGAAGCATGACTTAGCACGCCGCCCTCGTCAGTAATAATGGCTATGACTTTTTTGAGGATGGGAACGTAGTCCGGCGTGGTAGATTGTGTCACCAAAATATACCCTGGAATGATCTTGGCAAAATCATTTTTTGACGTCACGATGCAAACTTTGCCTTTGATGATGCCGGGATAGGCAGTTTGACCTTTGATTTCTTGGTTTGCGTTTTTCATTTTTAGATAGTCGATCCTCTCCTTGGCTTCCTGTACGGCTTGGCCGGAATATATGCAGGTTGACTTGCTGTCAGCCACCATAACGAACCCCTGTTTTCTCTCATCGATGGACGATTGATCGGCCGGTTTCCCGAAACGCAGGCAATCGACGATTTCTGAAGGGACCAGGTAAAAGACATCCTCGCTTTTTTTAAGGCCGAGGCGTTGGGCAATCTCGCGGTAAAAATCGCGCAAAAAATAAGCATTCCTATAATAGCGTTCGGTCCGCCAGCTCCGGAAATAGATTGCCTCCTGCAGCATGTCGATCAAGGACAGGGTTTGGGCGTCTCCTTTGAAGGAGGACTTGATCTGTGCCAGTTGGGACAGATGACTCGCTTGATCCACCAGGATCTTTTCCAATTTACTTTCAGGATTTTCCTTAGCAAGATGAACGATTTTTTCCATGACCTCGCCTTCAGAGTAAAAATGACCATCATATAAGGGGTTAGCCAGCCAAGCGAAATCCTCCACGTGCTTCTTGACTTCAAGTTCTATGTCTTGCCCGGTCTTAAGCTTGGTCGCCAATTTAAGCGCATCAATTTCTTCCTCCTGGACGGGGCTCTGTTTGGCTGCAGTCGAAACCGTCTGCCAAGCTTGCTCAAATCGCTCAGGAAATTTTCCCTTCAGTGATTTTTTGAGCGTCTCTTCCATGTGGCTCTCTATGGTGATGGGAGGGATCAAAAAAGCCGAAGCTTGCAGCGCAAGATTGGCGTACCCTTCAAAATAATCCGCCAATTGGCCGTTTTCCATAGCGGAAAAATCTTGACCCGAAAAACTTTTGAGATAATCGACGATGTCTTGGTTGAGCTTATAAGACAAATCCATAAAATCCAACATAAATTTCGGATTGTCCTCCAGCTCTTTCAAAGTCAAATCCCTCAAGAAATCCCACGTATCTTGCCCAGCCGAGATATCTCCATCCACCACCAGCCAATCCGACATCTCGTAAGCGAACGCGAGTTTGGCGTTATAATGTTTGGTTATGCCGTCCCAAAGCAAATAATTATAGATAGGCGATCTTGAACGCCTATGAATAAAATGCCATTCCATGTTGGCTAATCGATTTATATCTAAGGGAGGGCAGGCGAAATGCGTGACTTTTTCCATATAAATTATACTTTACACCTTCCGTATTAACTTGCACGTTTTAAAATCTTCACCACTCCTTGCGTGGCATCCACCTCCACCTCATCGCCGTCATGCAGGACCTTGGTGGCGATTTTAGTGCCGATGATGCAAGGTTTACTGAGTTCGCGTGCGATGATGGCAGCATGACACAACAATCCTCCCTCATCTGTCACGAATGCGGCCGCGCGACGTATGGCTGGCAAATAGTCCGGACTGGTCATGGCACAGACTAGGATATCCCCTTCCTGTACTTTATACGAATCCTTGGCCCCAGGCGCCACGCAGACACGTCCCCGCACCACGCCCGGAAAAGCTGACCTACCCGCGATGCTGGCAACTTCCCCTGTCGGTAAGGACAAAGCGGAGTCGATCAAAAGTGCCGTTTCATGCGCCTCCTCCCCGTACCAGACGGACGCTTTTCCCCCTTCCATCAAATAAATGTAGCCCTTCTTCCTCTCTTCAATTTTAAGGTCCGCGATCGAAATTTTACCGTGCAGTAAACCAGAAATTTCGTGGCTAGTGAGCAGGGCCAAGTCCAAAAAGTTAATTCCTAAGGCTCCGGCCAGCCGTTTGAGAAATGGAATCAGCCTTGCGTGGGCTCTAAGCAGGCGTTCAACGCTTGATGTCAGTTCAAAACCGTATTCTTTGGCGAGTTTGACCAATTCCATAACGTCGCGATCGCTCTCTACGATTTTAAGCAACTTTTTCCCAAATTCAAATTGCTTCCTTTTCGACCGTTCCTGTAGTTCATGCTGTTCAAAAGCGTCACCTTGGATGGCGTCGCGCACGCGAAATTCAAGCTCTGTCATGGAAAGAGGTTCACGAGGCAATAACAGGAAAGTCTTCATCCAGGCGAAACGGTCGAGATATTTCATGGCAACTTTTCTGCCTGATTTTGAACCCAAAAATCCGGGAGAGGCTTTTTCCTTGGCTACCAACGATAAAAACGATCCTTGCTCTCTTTGGAACTCGACGATTTTGTCAGGAAAAATCAAAACCATGAGTGCATTTTGTATATCCGTAATCTTTACGATCTGCGATGCGTAACGTTTCAACTGCAATTCAAGACGATCAGTCACTATGTTCTGTTCTGTTACGTAATATGGGAAGAAAAACCAGGGTATTATTTTGCAAAAAAGAGAATCGTATGTTTCCCATAGATCGGCGAGTTCGGCAAGCGATAGAATTTCCAAATCCAAACGAGATATACGCCGCGCCAAACGTTCGAATTCCGCAACCCTTTGCCGCGTCAGGTGTAAAAAATGCCGTAATCCCTCCAAATCAAGCTTTTTTATGTAATTCAGAAGACGCTCATGCTGGGCCGTATTCACATAGCCTCTATTCAGATCCGTGTAAAAATAGTTTATCGATCCGAAATTAACTTTGAGTTCTTCTGAAAAATTAAAAGCCGCCGAGCGACACCAAAAATCTGCCATGAGAGGAGGATGAGAATCCCTCTGTTGGCCCGCAAAGCTCCACTCCGACGGACTAAGCCGATCAGGCAGTTCTTTTACCTCAAGCATATCAAGCGCGCTTTAAAATTCTCACAATCCCCATATCCGCATCCACCTCCACCTCGTCGCCGTCATGCAGGACTTTGGTGGCAGTCTCGGTCCCAACTATGCAAGGTATATTCAACTCGCGACTAACGATCGCGGCGTGCGAAAGCAGACCCCCTTGATTAGTTATTATGGCCGAAGCTTTCCGACAAGCGGCCAAAAGCTCGGGAGAAGTGGTGTCAGCTACCAAAATATCGCCTTGGACCATTGATGCAATCTCTTTATGAAGGTTGTCGTAGTTCTCATACCCTGTACTGATGATTTTAACCTTGCCACGGACATATCCTTTGTTAGCCGCCGTGCCCTTTAGGTTCTCGCTAGATTCTACTGAGGGAGAAAAATTTAACGCAAAATCTTTAGCCTCATTCCCAACTAATACATCAATTTTCGTTCCATTACTAGACATTACATAAGCCAATCTCCTGGCTTCAAGCACGCTTTGAGAAACTCTCTTATCTTCAAACAGTTCTAAAATTTCTTTTCTGGATAACAAATTCAAATCTTCTGTTTTTATCTTAAACCGTTTCTCTAAGCACTTTAAAAATTGATTAAGATATCCTTTATCCCCGAAAAATATTTTGTTGAGGTATTCTCGGGCAGTATTTTTAATTCTACCCAATTCTTCTAGGTTGTTTTTAATAACCGGACTCGTTCCTGATCTTTCAAAAGCCCTGTCAACAAAAAAGAATTCAGTCTTTATGTAATAGTGGTGATTCTCTGCAATCTCCCTTAAAAAAAGGGTTGCGTCTTCTTTGGAAATAAGCTCTTTTCCCAAGATATCCATAAAATTTCTTTGCGAACTTTCCCGCCATGCTAAATAATTTTTTTGGTACTCATCAAACCGATCCGCATCCGAGAAAAATGACGAGCCCTCTTCCAAAGTACGCTCCACGACTAACTTGGGCAGATAGTTTTTCCATATCCCATCTTGATATATGAATAAAAACTCAAGAGGTTTATAACTTTCTGACAAAATATCTGAAAATAAAAACGGCAATCCTTTAACCTCAAAAAGTTTTTGGTAATCTACGATCGAATCTTTTTGCATATCCGTCCTTTTTGATTCAGAATGAATGCTCCTTCCCGCGATATTTTCCCTTGATCGCAGTATCATCAATTTCAAACTCTACTACTTCACAATTATTAAGCCCCTCTTCTCCAAAAAACTCTTTGAGTGGATAAACGAGTGCGTTTTCGTGACCAAAAGCCAGTATTTTGATATTTTTGCCATGTAAGTCAGCTTGCGTTGCCTTCTTTTCCGCCCAACGAAGCAGTCTCAACATGCCGCGGAAACTTTTTTGATACAGATCATAGGCGCTAATAACTTCTGGCAGGAGCTGCTTCACTTGTTCGCTATATTTCAGATAATTAGCTCCAAATGTGCCCCGATCGTCGGCTTCAACAATTGCCGCCGCTTGATCAAATTTATTCCTTGTTTCTTCATCAACCGCTTTCCAATTTATAGCCTTTCTTCCCGCTTTAGGATTGAAAATAAAATCCATTACAAGATTTTTTGAATCTATGGATAAAGTTTTGAGAACCCTAATTTCACCCTGACTCAATTCATCAGAGTAATCACTCCGTGTTTTTTCTGGCTTTATAACTTCAAAACTCCTTGCATGAGCGACTTTTCGATAAACGTCTGCTGTCTCTAATGCCCTTGCTTCGTTGCTTGAAACAAAAAAGAGATCATCTTTCGCAGGATCGAGCTTATCAAAATATTTTTCCGCTTCTTGAATCGCCAGATCTTTGCCCTCGGGAGTCAGATCGGGCATTACTTGGGAATTAGCGTCGAAGGGCGCTGTTGGATTCTCCGAAGTAATAATTTTTCCATATGTTTTATACCCTGCCTTGCTATGGCGAACATAGTCTGCAGAAACTAAGTTCTCATCAAAATTTGGTTTTTCTGACATACTGTAGAATAGAAGTTAGGATGGATTTAAAAAAAGTATTTCTTGCCTTACAAAGTCGTAATCGGCCTTGACTGTACGATATAGAACGTATCTTTTTCCATCCCCCACTCGATATCACAGGGGAAACCGTAATGTTTTTCGATGTTGGTGCAAATCTCGGCCAGCTTGGTGATTTGCGAGCCGTCGATCTTTTGCTTTTCCTTCTTGTCGGTCGGGACGTCGATTTTGTCGTTGCCTTCTTTGCCGCGCACCAGCATAATTTCCTGTTCCGCGATGTTGACGTCGATAAAAGTTCCGTCGCGTTTATTGATGACGTATGAGTCGGGTGTGACAATGCCGCCCACGATGAATTCACCCAAACCCCAACAAGCTTCGATAATCATCTGATTAGTGTCCTTGGTTACCGGATGAACGGTAAAGGTAATGCCAGCGACATCTGACTGAACCATTTTTTGGACAACGACAGCGACTGAGACGTGAGTCTGGCGCATGTCTTTTTCGTTGCGGTAGACGATGGCGCGCGGCGTAAACAAAGACGCCCAACATTTTTTGACGTTCGCAAATAAAGTCGCTTCTGTCGTATTGAGATAGCTCTCGAGCTCCCCGGCCCAACTGGCTGATGAGGAATCCTCAGCCGTGGCCGACGAACGGACAGC
Organism: Patescibacteria group bacterium; assembly: GCA_041661105.1. Taxonomy (GTDB): domain Bacteria; phylum Patescibacteriota; class Patescibacteriia; order 2-12-FULL-60-25; family 2-12-FULL-60-25; genus MWCR01. The sequence continues at coordinate 108,430 of JBAZVB010000003.1, read as the reverse complement.
GACAAATTCAGCGCCGAGCTCTTTAAACTCCTTCGTAATCTCAGTCTTCAAATCTTCCGGAAATTTCGCAGTCTGAATCAAGTCATGAATGACGCGCGAGGCCCGTTCGACGGATGACACATCTTCATAGTTGACTTTGTCGAGCTGAGCTTCGACCTCTTGCGTCAGGTCAGTCGCCGCCAAAAAATCGTCGAAGGCCGAGGCTAGGATGACAAAACCCGGCGGGACAGGGATGCCTGCCTGGGTCATCTCGCCCAAAGAGGCGCCTTTGCCCCCGGCTACGCTGACGTCGCTTTTCGACAACTGCTTGAAATTCTTGATGTTCATAATACTAGACGATAGCTTTTAGACAGTAGACGGTAGCCAGAGACTGAGCACTGGGCACTGACTACTAGGCACTGTTAGATGAGGCTAATTTACACGTTTACAGCCTAAAATACAACTTTCAGATGAGTCTGGTAGGCAAGAGACTGAATCAAGTCTTAGCGCAATGCTCCTTCAGCCAATGCTCGATATTGGGCAAGTTTTTTCTTTTATTGGCAATGGCCAACATGAATTGCAAACCTTGGCTCTCTTTGACTTTTAAGTTATAGCCATTAACTCTTAGAAATACGGCTGCAGAGATAAAGGCCGTCCTTTTATTGCCGTCAGCAAACACATGATAATTAACCAATGCCTCAAGCAGGACGGCAGCTTTCATAAAAATGCCCGAGTACAATTCCGACCCTCCGAATGAAGTTTTAGGTTTTTCGGCCAAAGAAAAAAGCAAACCAAAATCACGGATACCGTTTACTCCGCCAGTTTCTTCCAATAGCCTTTGATGAATAGCCGCTACTTCTTCGGCTGTCAGGTAACGTACAGTCATGACTTGGCCAGTTTCTTAAGCATGGGACGGTATTCTTCGATGAACCGGTCCGTCCATTGAACGATTTTCGGATCAACTGAATCTTCACCCTCGATTCCCTTCGAAAGTGTGACATTCACAAAATCCCCCACTTTAAGCTTGCGGTCGCGTAAAACGTCCTTTGGAACGATAACGGCGGCTGAACTGCCGATTTTTATAATTTTGCGTCGCATAGAGTTAATCTTGATTATAATTGAATTATAATCAAGCACCCTTGGACTGTCAATAAAATCAGTCATGGTCTTTGCGCCTTTAAAATTAAACGACCCAGACGGATTTCGTCGTAAGCGTAAGATTCGCCTAATATCTCGCGGGCGATGGCCAGGAGATCGCTGCCCGATTCATCAAAAGCCTGTTCAATGCGGCTTAGGCGATCGGCGGGGAAGACCAGGTGGGACGCATCGAGTTCCATTCCTTGCATCAAAGCGTTTTCCAGATGATACAAGACTCGACTGACTTTTATGCAGCGCATGGCGGCGATGCTTTCGATGGACATCTTTTCTTTAAAGAGTTGGACTGTGGCCAAAATGGTATCTGATGTAGTGCGGACAGTTCTAGTCCGACCGAACGAATTGACCACATTTGCCTTGCGCTCTTCTATTCCCTTGGGCTCGGCGTATGCGCGGATAGCGCCGACGAATTCGGCGCCGTATTGCGAGAGCTTTTCCCGCCCGATGCCAAATACATGAGACATGCCTTCCAGGCTTTGCGGGTACCAACGCGCCATGTCCTGCAATGTCCGATCTCCAAAAATTACATACGGCGGAACATTATGTGCGTTCGCTAAATTGCGCCGCACGACTCTGAGAAGTTCGAACAGTTCGTGGTCAAACTCAGGCACTTCGATATTCGTGAATTCTTTAATCTCTGCTTTGGGCGAACAGGCATCACATGCTCCACAATTTGTTGGACTGTATTTCTCTCCGAAATAATTCAACAGAAATGCTCTTCGGCATCCGTCTTGCTCACAATATCTGACAATCTCGTCCAATTGGCGATAAGCGCGGGCGCGTTCGGCCGGGTCCTGAACGTCTCTAATAAAATAATTGTGTTTGGCGCGATCTCCATTTGAATAAAACAGCAGACACTCGCTCGGCAATCCGTCGCGGCCCGCACGGCCCGTCTCCTGGTAGTAACCCTCGACTGACTTAGGCAAATCCATGTGCGCGATCAGGCGGATGTCGGGCTTGTCGATGCCCATGCCAAAGGCGATAGTGGCGCAAATTACGGGTACCTGGTCGCGGATAAAAGCGTCTTGGATGCGAGTGCGCTCATCGGCCTTTAAACCCGCATGATAAGCCGCGGCCTTGATGCCGTTGACGCACAAATCTGCCGCGATTTTCTCCGTTCTTTTGCGCGAAAAACAATAAACGATCACGGCCTGGCCCGGGCGCTCGCGAATCTCCTGCACCAGCCGATCGAATGAGCGCTTTTTAGGTAAAACGCGATAGGTGAGGTTAGGCCGGTCGAAACTGGAACGGAAAACGCGACCGTTGCCCAACTTAAGCTGCGAGACAATATCTTCCTGCACACGCGCGTTGGCCGTGGCCGTCAGCGCCATCATCGGAGTACTTGGAAATAAGTCTCGCAAAACTTTTAAACCGCAATATTCAGGCCGGAAATCATGTCCCCACTCGGAAATGCAATGCGCTTCATCAATGGCAAAGAGGCTAATCTGCACACTCTGTAAAAAACCTATGACGTGTGGCTTAGCCAACCGTTCGGGCGCGAGATAAAGCAATTTAAGTTCTCCCCGCCTGGCCATGTCCTCAACCTCCCTGTTCTCAGACGGAGTCAACGAACTGTTTATGAAGGCCGCCGGTACGCCGTTAGCGCGCAAAGCATCTACCTGATCTTTCATGAGAGAGATGAGCGGCGAGACCACGACCGTTAACCCGGGAAACTTCAAGGCGGGGAGTTGGTAGCACAAAGATTTGCCTCCGCCCGTGGGCATCAGGACCAAAGCATCCTTTCCATTGACGCAATGATCCATGATCTCGCTCTGCAACGGACGGAAAGTTTCGTATCCAAAATGTTTTTTTAATAATTCGAGCATAGTTTGAAAACGATAGCCTTTAGACAATAGACCGTAGCCAAAAAAATTATGCTATCGTCTACGGTCTACAAGCTACGGTCTCCGTTATATACACGTCCCATAAATTTGGCGTTTGGTCAAGGGGATAACCCCTTACAAATTACCGAAATCTAAGCCGCCTCTTCTTTAGCTCGTTCAATATCGCACATTATTCTCCCCAGACGCTCCTCATAATCCCTGCGTTTCGCTGAATAAGGTCCGACTTGAACCTTAGTCCTGACGCCCCTTTGGGCTTTAAATATTTTTTCATCGTCGACCAGTTTGCTGTCTGCTTGTTTAAGTTTTGCCAGTGGCATACCCAGAGCCAACCGGGTATTATTGTTTTTAATCGCCTCAAGGGATGCTTCAACTACTTCTATTTGTTCTTGACGCTTTTCGGCAAGACTTTCAACATCCGCATCTTCATACTCGCCTAAAACTAACAAGGTTTCTAATTTCGCCCCGCCCCGCAACAACACGTCTTTTAGATTTTCCGGTTCGACCGCTCGATGCAGTTCATCAGCCGACATCCTGCCTACCTGCTCGATGATTAATCTCGCGGCCTGGACGGCTCGATCCTGTTCACGTTGCTGAAATCCTTTAGCGATCTTATCATCATTAAAAAATGACGATTTGGAAGCCTTTGCTCTTATTATATCTCCAGTCATCATCGTTTGGTAATCGGATTTCAACTGAGCGACGGTGGGCTTAAGTTCTTTAAACGGATTAAAGGCTTTGTCGGGTGATAACATAAAATTTATTTAACAAATTACTTCAGTCTTCTATTTTCCTTAAACGCTTTTTCTCGGCCTGATGCTTTTTAGTTTCAAGCCTGCGTTCACGTGATGAGAAGGTTGGCTTAGTGGCAATGCGTTTGACTCGTGGCGTCAGGGCTTTGGTGACTAGCCGGTTGAGCGACTCTATGGCTAAGACCCTGTTTTGATCTTGGGAACGTGTTTTTTGAGATGTCAAAAATACCTCACCCTTGTCATTGACGCGTCTGCCGAAATAGGCACGGATCAGATCTTTTTCCTGAGGCGTGAAAGTCGCTGACTGCTCCAAGTTCCAATGCAACTGCGCTTTGGTCGAAACTTTATTGACGTTTTGTCCGCCTTTACCGGAAGATCGCACGAATTCCATCACCAATTCAGATTCCGGCACGCTCTTCGGGTCATCCCCCGCCTCGGCTGAGTCTGCAATTTTCTCAAAAGGGTTCATACTGGCTGTATTATACGGCTAATCACGACTGGACGTCGACCCTGAGAGCACAACCGACACTTAAAAGGTTCGAATGAGATAATTAGTTGACAAGTTTATTAAATTATGATATATTAAACTTGTAACATACTTGTTTATGAGCCAGAATCTAAAAGAAAAAATACTAATCTTGTTAAAAAAAGACCGATCCATCACCACGCAAGCGGTGGCGGGGATGTTTAAAGTAAGCCGTAATTACGCCCATCTTCTACTCAAACAGTTGAGAGAAGAGGGCGAGGTCTCGTTGATCGGCAAAACGAACCGGGCGACATATGTATTGGCCTCCGATAAAAAATCCTTGCAAAAGGCCCAAGGCGAGATCAAACATATTTTCTTTCGGCTGATAAACAAAAATCTTTCCGAAGATGCCATATTGGAACGGATCGAAAAAGAAACCGGCATAATGCTGGGCGTCAAGGAAAACGTCAACCGCATCTTCAGGCATGCCTTTACCGAAATGCTGAACAATGCCATTGACCATTCGCGTTCGGAAAAAATCGAAGTTGATTGCCGACGCACCGGAAGCGCTTTGACTTTTGTGGTCCGCGATTTTGGCATCGGGATATTCAATAACGTCCAGACTAAATTCCATCTGCCCGGTACGCTCGCGGCCATTCAGGAAATCCTAAAAGGCAAAGCTACAACGGCGCCGGAACAGCATACCGGGGAAGGCGTGTTTTTTACGTCCAAAATGGCCGATGTCTTCATCATCGACAGCTTCGAGAAACGCTTGACCGTCAATAACCTCATTCCGGACATCTTCATAGCCGACCGAAAGCCCTTGCAAGGCACGCGAGTCAGTTTTAGCGCGCATCTTTCTTCCAATCGAAACATTCGGGACGTTTTTGGCGCCTTTACCGGAAGCGCGGACGATGGTTTCGCTTTTGATAAAACGAAAGTTACGGTCAAACTGTTCCAATTCGGGCACGACCTGCCCTCCCGTTCCGAAGCTAAACGGGTAACCTTGAATCTTGAGAATTTTCGCGAAGTCGAACTTGATTTTATGGACGTTGAAACCGTGGGGCAGGCCTTTGCGGATGAAATTTTTCGCGTCTGGCACAATCGGCATCAAGATATCAAATTAGTTGTTACGAACGCCAACGAAAATGTCACCTTCATGATCCAGCGGGCAGGCGGTTAAGATGAAATTCCCCTTTAAGTGCTCCGTAAGCAGGAAGAGTCACCGTCGCAGTTCCCGTTATGATGTCAGTAGTGTAATTGCCTTGCATGGTAACTGTGGCGCCACTAACAGTATTCGTTCCAAAGTCCAGGCGGCTGCCGCTGACTCGGATTGTTATGGGACTGTACCCTGTATCTTTCGTGCACTGCTTGGGATAAACCATAGTACCAACGGGTTTCGGAGCTACTATCTGACCCGTAACACACAAATTTGTATAGCGAACCCTCCCGGAAGCAACATTATTTTTCACGGAATCAATGATCAACTCCATGTCTCCATCCTCATAAACTGTGGTGATGCTGGGACCAACTACAAATTTACCATATACCTGCACTCCTTTGCCCGGTAGAGACGATTTCCATGTTCCCCTCAGATCGCGGGCGGGCGTCAGATTACCGATCAGCGGTATGGGAGTAACAATGGATTTAAGCTTATCCTCGATAAAACGAAACATCGGGGGCTTCTCCGGCATGCGGTAGATGACTACAGCCGTACCGACTATCGCTCCAACAATGATTAACACGGGAAACAAGATCTTGATATTTTTGGTCATATTATTCTAAATAATACCCTATTTCCCAAAATCAAGACACCGTTAACCAATTCACTATTTTAATTTAGTTTACTGCTTTTCGGTATTCTTTGCATTCGCGATTATTGTAGTAAGCTCTTGGGTTTTCCATCCAGAACTATCGTCGATAGCGTCAAATACCTAAAAGTGCTCTTATCTCATTTTTTGCTCCTTAATCCTTTCTTGTTCCAGTCTTTCTTTCAGATGATCTCTTAGCTCAGCCAGTGCCTTCATTCGATGACTAAAGCCTTTTCGTTCTTCGATGGGAATTTGATATAAGAAACGCGCTTCTCCTTCTGGGATAAATAGATGGTTGAAAGGAAATCCTTTTTCCGTTTCCGTTGCCGTGTCATTTTTGGAGAGCGTACCATTCACACGGCCCACAAAACTCTCCACACTGTCCCCGTCGGCTAAAGATACGACGCTTTGAAAATAGGCTTTTGAACCCTCCTGAATTTCTGCCTTAGCCCCCTCTAAACCGACTTGTTTAATATAGCTCTTTGAATCAATGCCGGGAAAATCAATTCTGTCGGCAAAATATATACCAGCATCATCGACGATGACAGGGTGAGCTTCCAGTCCTTTTTCTTTAATAAATTTCTGAGCTTCACGTGCTTTCGCTTGAGAAATCGCTACCATGTCGCGTACCCCCTCCTTCTTTAGTGCCTCTTCAACTTCATCCGTCTCGACACCAAGTGGTATGAGCTCTGCATTCAATGAATCCAATCCTGCGCGAATTTCTTTCAACTTCCCCTCATTGGTCGTCGCTACGTAAATTTTCATAGTATTTTAGGATTTTTTATTAGCCACCACCCGAACAACACGCAGGGACGGGTCTCCATCAAACTCAATTTTTTCAAAACCTACATTTTGGAGATTCTGGATAATTTCGGCTTGTGTAAAGGATATTTTTTCAGAGAGATTTGTAAATGAAGCCGACCCGTCATTGCTAAGAAAGTCGAAGATGATCACCCCGTTCGGCTTCACGATGCGACTTAACTCCGAAAAGAAGCGCGGGATCAGCTCTTTCGGCATGTGAGAAACAACAATACCCCGGCTTATTGCAAGATGAACAGATTCATCACCCAAGGGAATATCCGAAGCTCCGGAATGTAAAAGAACGGCGCCTGGATATTTCTTTTGTGCTTCTTGAAGCATTTGTTCAGCGATATCTAACAGGTAAAGTTTTTGAACGTGTTTAGCCAAGGGACCAGTTGCGGCAGCTGTTCCGCACCCAATATCTATACCCGATTCCTGTTTGGATAAAGCTCCAAAAACTTTTTCTTCCAGATCAACAAATCGTTTATAGCCATCTTCAAAGTTTGCGTAGTGGTCCGGTCGTTGGATTTCTGAATCCCATTGTCTCGAGCGCTCATTCCACCTTTGTTGCTGTGATTTGAGCTGCTCATTATCAACAACCAGCTCATTTCCATTGTATGTTTTCATATACTTGAGGGTTAGTGAAGTCTTTTTTAACTCGCAAATAATCAATCACATCTAACTCTCTTGAAAATTGGATTTAAATAGCATAAGCGCCAATTAAATCTCTTCCCAATTAAGATTTTTTGAATTTTAACCCATTGATTCCTTCCAATGTGACTATGGTAAGTGAGACAGATGGATTTGTTGTATTTTTCAAGATTAGACGATCACCAAATTGCCTCTGTAACGGAGTTAAAAATTCATCTCCCCAAGAGGGGGAAAACGAACTTACGCCGTCAAAATCAACAAGTATATTTTCCTCATGACTCAAACTGGCCAACGACGGCGAGAAGGCCGCGTAAGCCTCTTTTCCCGCCTGACGAGAAGTGAGCACCGTGCCAAATTTTGCAATGTTAATAGTCATATTTTATTTAGTATTCAATAAGCGACAAAGACCCGCGAATAGGAACTTCTGCCTTTTTTATATTTAATCCTGACTTGCCTTTTCGAATTTCGAGTATCGAATCACCTGACTGAAAACTCAAATTAGCACCAGATTTTTCTAGCGCATCTTTCACATACTTCAAACCATTGCCACGATGCTCTGGCGCCCTACCCGTGATAAACTCGGTAAAGGCCATGCGCAATGCCTCCTCGTCAGTTTTGAGGCCCGGCCTTACCCGGCGCAATGTAGCCAAGACGCCAACGCCGCGATCCGCGAGGACAATGACTCGCTTGCCTAAATCATAGGCAAAAAAAGTGCCAGCGACATCCGGCCAGTTGCCAAGATTGTGGTCGAAAGAGTTATTGCCGATCTCTCCTGTGGCAGATGAGATTAGCGAAGCAGTCTTTTGAAGTGAAGGGACGGCATCCATTTCATGAGCCATCCTCTCATGGCGTGTTTTGAATCTATCGCTGGTTGAGCAATAGAAGTCATGTTCAGGTGCATGCGGCTGTTCATCACTGACCCATTCTTGGGCAATTCGAAAAATACCTTTGGTCTTTCTACCCAAATCAGATAGCGAATAATAACGATGACCGCCTGGCGATAAAAAAGTAGCCCTAAAAGTACCATCATTGTGCCAACGACGGAGCGTTGCCTCTGAAACCCCGATGTACCTGGCGGCTTCCTTAATAGAAACAAGGTTTTTAGCGAATCTATCCATATTTGGAGATATTATACAAAACTATACATTTTTGTCAAATCTATACAAAACTATACATTTAATCAAAAACTGATTTTGAGCCTAAACAGCCGATTTCGCTTCATCAGTCGGGCACAGTCTTGAAGCTACCTCAAAAACTTTTTTTATATCCCTTGTTTCAGTCCACGTTTTATTCACAACGGCTCGCGGATAACGTTCGGATTCCCGTATATCATTGTCTTTGTTTAAATAATGAAATAGCTGTTTTTTCAAAAACCGACGTCCAGCCCCGCTCTTCAAAAATAGTTCTCTGCCGGTAGCGTCCTTTTTACATAAATAGGCTTCATAGTATATCAATATAAATGGCCTTCGGTGAGCTATGGATATCGTATCGCCTCGGTTATGATCCATCAGTCTCTCGCGTAAATCGGACGAGAAGCCGATGTACCAACCATGATCAGATAAACTCTCAATGATATATACGTAGAACATGCTTATAATACGTTCCACACTTTACTTATTTCGTCAAGGTGTTGGAGCATTGATGCTTCCATCAAAAATCCAGAATTACAAGGTTATGATGGCGCGCCACGTGAAGTCCAGCGTCATTGAATCGACCCGCCGCGTAAAATCCTCACATCCGTTCGAATCACGCGGCCACGTAAAAAGTCCAGACTAGCTGGACTTTTTACGTGGGGTGACCAGAGGGAGTTGAACCCTCGCTAGCGGGACCACAACCCGCTGTTCTACCGTTAAACTATGGCCACCATAAACTGAAATAACCAAAATCCCAAAAACCAATTACCAAGCAAGACTATTTGAGACTGGGTATTTATATCGCATTCATGCGTTTTTGGCAAGCTCATACCCTACTCCAGAGCGCGTTGAAAAGCATGCGGAACATCGATGCGAAAGGCTTGCTTGTGATGACGGTTCCGAAGATCGGCTCGTCAAAAGTCACAAAGCCGACGCTATCATTCCAGACTAAAATATCCATCGAGGCCTCACCTTCTTTTTCGGATAGTGTCTTCGCGTCATATAAGGCTTTCACGATCTCTTTTGCCAATGGGATGGCGACGTCAGCCGATGGCCCGGATAGAATATCCTTGAAGACGATCCCTCGCTTCTTAACCTCTTTCAGATACCACTCGAGGAAATCGGGCATGGCTTTGCGGATGCGCTCGGTCGAGCCAATGCCGAGAATAGCCTCAGACTGTAAAGATAAACGATATACGTTCTTTACTTCCTCTGCCCCGTCGAAAAACTGAATCTGGGGTTTATTCTTGTGGCCGGCATACAAGCCGCGCAGGTCAGGGAGTATCCGCTCCACGGCCTCCTGTTTCGCACGCATTGTCTCGAGCAACGCTTGGGGGTCGCGTGCAAGGAAGGCTTTACGCTTGTTCTTGATCCCTTGGGAGCTAACCAGACCTTTGGCCAGTAAGGAATCAAGTATTCCATAACAATGGGGACGTTGAATACCTGTTCCATTGGCTATCTGTACGGGAGTAGAAAGCCCATTTTTTAGTAAAAAAATGAAGACCGTAATCTCCGACTTGCTCAATCCAAGGGCGTCTAATTCAGAATAGTTCATAAATTGATACCAGATGATTGTATCAAATCCTTCGCTTTTTGTAAAGAAATACTAAGAATACTACAAAAAAGCATACCTAGAGCATTTACAAAATCATCAAAACCTGATAGGCTATTACGTTCTAAGATGCAATAGGGCATCGAGGGACACAGCTCATTACAACACGCAATCCTTGGACTCCCGATTAGCGGGGGAATGAGGAATACCGGTGACAGGAGAATGCCATGAAGATGCTCATCGTCGAAGACAACGCGAACCACCTGGCCGATGCAAAGTCGCTCGTCACCCGCATCAGCGAGGCCTTCGGCCTCGAAGTCCGGTACGCCTCGACGCTCGAGGAAGCGACAAATCTGATCGAGTGGGCCGAAGTGGTCGTCAGTGATCTCTTCTTTCCGCAAGTCCGGGGTGGTTCGCCGGATCCGGTCATGCCGCGCCTGTCGGGAAGTGAAGAGCTTATCGCCTTCGCACCACAAATCAGCGGAGTGGCACTGGCTGCGAAAGTACTCGCCGCTGGGAAGAAGGTCATTTTCTGCACGTCTACGTATCACCACGGGGACAAAACAAGGCCGGGCGATTTCTGGGCCCGGACGCATGGGGTACAGATGGTGGATGTCGACCTCGACGACGACAACCCCAACGGTGAAGCGGCGTCGAAAAGCTGGGATGCTGCGGTCCTTTATGCGGTGTATCTGCATCGCGGAGGGCATGTGGAGACCATCGACAAGAATGGTTGTCGTAGTTACCCACCACGCGTAGATAACGTGGCGCGTGCCATCAGCTTCAAGATGATGGTAAACGACCCAAGGATCGATGAAATCTTGGACGCCTATTACTCCCTCGTAAGCTGACCTACGATACTCATGACCCGAACAAGTCTCAAAACTGTTCACCTTATCAAAAGCACTTGATAAAACTCCCTCCCCGTCGGGTTTATAGACGGGAATCCCTCCTAGCTCTTGTCGCCAGACGAGGACTAAGAGGGATACCAAACGAAAAACGCACATTCTCAAGGAGAAAAGCCATGAAGATGCTCATCGTCGAAGACAACGCGAACCACCTGGCCGATGCAAAGTCGCTCGTCACCCGCATCAGCGAGGCCTTCGGCCTCGAAGTCCGGTACGCCTCGACGCTCGAGGAAGCGACAAATCTGATCGAGTGGGCCGATGCAGTCGTTACCGACGTCTCGATTCCGAAGAAGGCAGGCAAATCGCCCATGCTCGACGGGTTCAATATTTACCCTCTGCCCGCCGGCGTCGAACTCGCGGTGTGGGCGCTCCATCATGATAAACCTGCCATCGTCCTTTCCTCATCCCACAGAACCGGTCAGGAGACCAGTTCAGAGGACTGGGCTCGGGACAGCATGAACCCGATGGTTTCCGCCAAGACCAGCACCCACGGAATGGTGATGAACTGGGAGGCAGGCATTCTATTCGCGATCTATCTGGTTCACTCAGGGGTGAAGCCCATAAGAATCGGGTTTGGCTTTGATAGCTATCTTTCCGTCGGCAGGTACTCTTTCCCCATTCGGGCTTTCGCCGGTTGCTTGAGGCGAAGGGAATTGGTAAAAAAAATGCGGACGCTAAATGAAGTCCTAGAGGTCTACTACGCCCTACCAGTCTGAACCGCCACACTCATGACCCGAACAAGTCTCAAAACTGTTTACTCTTATCAAAAGCACTTGATAAAACTCCCTCCCCGTCTGGCCACGGCGTTCGCGAACGCCGTGGCGAGTTCATAGACGGGAATCACACTAAATTCGTCTTCCTTCGGGAAGGTGAAATTAGAAAGATTGACCATTGATTTTATTCTCAGCCTTCAATTCAGCGTTCTCTTGCGACCGCCCTTCTGCTCGGCTTGTATGATTTTAAGATATGGCGCCACGTCCTCTTCCCAGGTAAGCAGGCCTTTTGATCCATTGACATAATCCTTAAGCAAGGCCATCGGATCGCGTTCTGTCTGTTCGGCTAGATCAAAAACTCGCTTAACTTGTTCGTACGCCTGATGGTCCATATTTTCAGAGGATGCCTTCGCTCCATGCAGGGTCTCTGAGATGCTTTCCAACCGTAAGCAGGTTTCCAATGCATCTTTGAAAAAATCTAGTTTTTGCTTGAGGACCTCGGTTTTCTCCCGACGTACGGCGGGATCACTGCAGTCGGCCTCGACTTCTTGAATGAGGATCCCCAAATTTGCAATCAAATCCTTATAAAGGACTATCATATCCTTCCGTAAAGCGTCCCGTTTGGTCTTGTCGGCCGTCACAACATCTTTGTTCAACCGGATGGCTTCCTTTTGTTGCCCTCCGATTCGTTTTTTGATTATCTCGCTCCATCTCAAGCTCTCTCTGGCTTGGGCTTGAGTCATGGAATACTCACGCGGCACTTCCACTGTAGGAGCAGAAGCCTGTTTAGGCCCTCCTTCGGGATCTGCTTGAGATGACCCCAATGCCGTTCGTATACGTTCCCAGAGTGTTTTGCTCATATTTTTAGTTCGGAATAATTATAACACAAACCGCCGCGCAGGAGTCCTGCGCGGCGTAAGTTTAGGGAGACGTGCGGAGACTTAATCCGTACGCTGCGAGCAGCTGCCTCACTTCCTTGAGGGATTCCCATCTGATCCGAGTGCGTTGGACCAGACGGGTAGAATAAGTATCTATCGAATCAGATCCGTACGACGAATCGGTTCGACCAACGATAGTCGGCCGTGTTTGGCGAAGTGCACGAGTTGACCGAGCATGACATTTTCCATGTCATGTCTGGCTCGGCTCCAGAAATGGACGTCGGTCCTTCCGGTTTTCTCGGCGACGACCTTGGGTCCATCTTCGCGACCCGAATTGCACCTGCAATTCATGACAATCACCGTCGCATCGGAGCGGACGCAGTCGATTAGTTCTGCGATGAGATTCATCTCCGAGAATGGACCATTGTGCGCGTAGTACAGCAATGCGGAATCGATGCGTTCTTTATGCGGACGCAAGGCGTTCACCAGGCCACGCGCGCTGTCCCTGCCGGTGTAGAGGAGGATGGCGTGCGGGCCACAACGGTACAGCCCCCATGGCAATTGGATATGCATCAATTGCCGTTTCATCACCATCAGGATGACGTGTCCTTCCACCTTATCCAGCTCCTCTTTCAACGAGTCATGGGTAGGAAAATCCTGATACTCGTCCATGGAGCCGTGCACAGGCCGGAGGAGCGCCGCGACGCGTCCTTCGAATCTTGGTTCCTTTCCTGGCTCGCATGGCGTCCTATTCCATGCGGCCTCCTTTATCTCACTCACCTGAGCCACGACCTTCTTCAAGATCTCGGCCTTGATGACGTTCGACGGCCGGTACTCTGCGCATTCCCGCGCTGCGCGCCAGCACAGCATGTCAATCGCCACCTTCGCATAGGCGGCGTCGCTTTGGCTTGCGGCTTTTGCCGTTATTTCCTTCTCCACAGCCTCATATCCCTTTTTGTACTCAGCGTAAGGTTCGCCCCGGTTCTTCATATGCTGGTCAAGCATCTGAGAGCTGATCATACGCTTGGCTGCGTCGAGGTAGATGGAAGCAAGCGGTCGCTGAGTCACCGTATCGATGATGAATTCCTTCGTAGCTTCCTTCATGAGTCTCTCGATAGCTTCTGCTGCGACTTCTGCAAATGGCAAAGGCGGCGGGCAATAACCATGAGGCATGATAATACTCCTTGTTGTGGTGCAATCTATTCAGACTTCGTGTGAAGACCCACCAAAAGCGTTGATCATTCAACGGCTTTGGTGGGTTGGCGATCCGGCAGAGTACGACGGATCGCCTAGATGTAAAGGGTTACAGCTCCTTTCCTGCCAGCAGGGTGTCGAGCTTCCCTTTCCAATTTTAACCGTAAACCGCTACGGTCAGTATTTACTCATGAAGGCGAGGGCATCTCCTTTCTCTCTAAACCAGATGATTGTTATGTAATGAGTAGTTATTCGCTTCTCTCCTTCTTTGAGTGTGAAAACTTCATCTTTCTCCCAGCCGCCCCAGTACTGTACCTTCAGCTCACCAGAATTTGTGATCATGACGCGATCCCCAAATCCCGGTGGGAGTTGGTATTCTTGGTGCGAGAGGGGGTAAAGGTATGTTCTGTCTTCCTTCTCTTGGCCACTTTTTGGCCAGATGTAGACCATCCACCCTTCAGGGTGTTCTTCCACATACTGTCTTTCCGCATCGCGCACGTGTTTGCTCGCATCGCGCTCTAGCGCACGTAGTCTCTCTATATCATCAATTTCCATAGCTGGCCTCGGTTTCGTCGATAACGAGAATCCTCATGTTCAAGTTTTTACGGGCATTGTCATTTCTTGAACGTCCTACCATACCATACAAAAGTGATATTATCAATGGTAATACATGGGTAATTAGCATAAAATGCCTACCACACTATGCAAAATCAAGAAAATGTGCTAAACTGAAGGTATGATCGAAATAAAGCTTAAAGAAGTCGCCGATCGACTTGGGAAAAGCCTTACCGATATCGCTCGAGAAACCGGGTTGCATCGCAATACCGTCAATGACCTGTATCACGGCCGCGTCGACGGAATAAAGTTCGCCACGATCGATGTCTTATGCGATACCTACGGCCTTAACCTGTCCGATTTTATCGTGCGTAAAGAATTCCGTATCGGTGGTGCGCCATCCTCAAAAATCGTGCGCGAGATCCAGGAGGCGACGCCGTTCTTCTCTTGGTTTCGGCTGAATGCCCTCCACGCCCCTTCGCCCACTTATTTCGACGGAGGCATCGGGAAAATCTACGCTTATTTCGTCCGCGGGGAGGTGGAACTGTATTTTGACCGCGTCGAGGCGAACCGTTTCGCACGACGCGCGTACGAGCGCTATGGCCGTGCGGGCCTGGAGGACGTAACGGCCGCGTTCATCCGTTCCCGAGATCAACTTATTTCTTTCTTCGACGTTCTCTCGACCCAGCCGTTGGAACGCTTTATCAGCGCTGATCTCGTGAAAACGCTCCAACGCGCAGGCGAGGCGTATGCGGACATGCTATCGGTGAGCGCCTGGATCGACGTGTTCGACTTTGGCGTGCGCGATGATCTCTTGCGCCAGATGCGAAAAACGCATAGTTTTTCGGCGGCCGATATCTCAATCTTGCTCGCGTCCGGAAAGCCGACCGCCTATACTGCCCGCCGTTCTGCGTTGTTGGATCTGACGGACACTTTCATCAAACTTCACCCTAAAAAGCCTGCGCCCGATCAAGGCGACGCATTCGTGGCGGAGAATAGAGACGCGAAACGCTATCTGCGTGACTATCCGTTTGTCTCGAACGCCGCGCTGGCCGCGGACATTAAGGCGTATGCCTCCATACCGCGCGCACTTGATGAGGAGCGGAACCTGCTCGCGCATCTTCCAAAACGCCACGCAGATGCGCTCAAGGACGTCTTACGCAAGCACGGAATGCGTGCGAACCCGCTTTCTTTTTTCGCTGAGCTGGCGGTGTGGCGTGAGGAGCGCGATGAGATCGACCTGCGAACACGTTTTCACCTCTCACGCATATTGCGCATTGCGGCCGAACGATTCCGCTTGCCCTTGGATGTCGCGCCCTATCTTCTTCCGCAGGAAGTGAAACATGCGATGAACGGTTTGATCGGCGAACGAGCGTTGCGGTTCCGCTCTGAACAAGCGATGCTCGTCGCGCTCGAGCGTGGGGAATTCAAAGTTTACGAAGGCGAAGACGCGGTTTCCGTCCAAGATGACTTGGCCAGCCGCTACGCGAGCCAAATAGAATATGCAGACGTATCGTAAAATTTATACCGTCCATAACACTCTCATTACCTACGAGGTGTGGGAGCGTCACCAAACCGCGGGGTGGAAAACGCATTTCGGCACCGGCGTTCCACCTTCGGTCTTTGACGTGACAGGCGGCGTGGCCGACGTGTATTACCGTGATGTCTTTCGGACGTTCCGGACCGTGATGTCCGAGGAATATCGGAAAGATCCTGGCTGTTTTCGCGCCATGATGGACGAATACGAGGCACAGCTCGAGGCGCTCCACGCCGCCATCTCGCGCGGCCAACCGTTGAAAAATACGAAAGAGCTGACCGCCTTCGCAAAACAATTCGAGGAGGCTTGGATCGGTTTGGATCTGTCGTACATGCCGGATTATGTGGAACTCGACGCATCCGACGAACGCCGATCGGCCGCGGCGCGTGAAAAAGCTTTTGGATTTTATATAGGCGTGGATCGCCTGATCCGCCAAACGTGCGAAGCGCTGTATCCGGATCTCGGAGATTTTTCCTGGTACGTGACGCTCGACGAAATTCAAAACGAAAAAATCCCAACCCGCAAAATCCTTGAAGCGCGCGCAAAACATTTCATTTATTACAAAGGCGAAATCATCACCGATCTATCTTTTGACGTGTTTTGCACGCGTGAACAGATTCGCACGGAATCCGTCTATGCTCCATTGCGAAAAGAAATCCATGGCCAGATCGGGTCGGAAGGGAGTGCGAAAGGAACGGCCTTTGTCCTTACGGCGACATCCAGTCGAAACATGATCAAGCCCGGTTCCATACTCATCGCTCACGATCTTGATTTTGCTGATTTACCCCTCATCGAACAAGCCTCGGCACTTATTCTGGATGCCGGAACTTATTATGGTCCTGCCGCGATATCAGCCAGGACATTCTCCAAGCCGTGTCTTTTTGATACGAAAATCGCGACCATGGTGCTGAAGACAGGAGATGAGTTAAAGGTAGATGGAATTAACGGGACGATAACTCTGGAATTGAAATCCTAGCTAGCCAGTCTGCTGCCCAGCTCTAATCACTTGATTTAATTACATTCCCCTGCTACAACATGGCGGCTGTTTAGACATTGAAAAATCACGTTTTCAGGGAGGTAGTCCCGTGAAAAAGGACATTGAAAAATTGCCGTCGCGACTGTCGAAGATTGTCTCGAGACTGGCTCCTGCGCTGACCGTGGCCAGGATCGTACTCGGCTTGATCGGATGGCTGATACCGTGGCCCTGGAGAATTATCCTGAGCCTGGCGTTCGCTCTGTCCATGGGAACCGTGCTTGTAACGGTTCGAGGAACAATCCCCTGGCAACTGGAGTACTTCCTGACCCTGGCCTCTACCCTTGGGTTGTCGCTGGCCATCCTCTTCGTACCCAAAAAGATATTGGCTTGCCTGAGCCTGCTCGGCATCAAACCCAACGGGATTTCGCTGGCGGGCCTTGTCATCTTTTTGACGGGAGCCATCGTCTTCCTCAAGTATGATCATAACTTCGGAATCATGATCGGCGGGGTGGGCGGAACCCTGGACAATACCGATGGCAAGCAGGCCAAGGCCGAAAAGGAATTTGGTATCTGGCGAAGCCCCCGTGAAAAACGGAGAGGTAAGTGGCTGGATCCGCTCGGCGACAAAATCAAATACCTGCCGGTCATCATCCGGTTCTCCTTTGCCGGCATCATCCAACCGCTAGTTGCGTTCGGGATTGTCGCTTTGGACGTCATCGGGACAGTGCTCCGCAATCCGATCAACATCGGTGCGCGCCTGGCCTGGAGTGCCAAGAAGATGCAACCGGGCAGGCTCAAGCGAGCGCTCTACTGGACCGGCATGCGGTTGTTTCGCAAGTCCAAGGCGTCCGGCTTCGGCAAAGTCAAATCCACTCTTCAGTCTTTGGGTTTGATACCCTGCATACCCTTCTTTCTCCAATGGCGCCTTGACCAGCCGACCTTGCCGAAAGCCATCTACTGCTGTGCATTGGCGTTTGGCGCCCTCAGCTTGATCTCCCGCGCACGCGTACACCCCAAGTTCGACAAGGCCATCGACCGTGTGGGCGATGCCGGAGACCTCTTCAGCCACCAAGACATCTAGCCGCCCGGACTCCCGAGCGGTCTTTTTTTAGACATAGCACCATGAAAATAGGGCTCTGGACGAAGCGAGGACTGTTTGAGCTCTTGCCTATCTAAAAGCAAGGCGAGTTCCGCAGCGAGGGAAGAGCCCTGTTTTCATGAGTGCCGGCTATAGATACCCTCTCGCCGCCAAGCGAGGTATACTGTATTCATAAGTCATAACCCCATTTTTATGCACGAAGGCATGGTCTGCAATAACTGCAAGTGCCATAGCGTTGTCCCTGTTTTAATCGTCCTGATTGGCGTGACTTTCTTACTCCAAGTTTTTGGAGTTTTAAGCGCTTACACCGCCAATGTCATCTGGCCGATCCTACTCATTTTGATAGGTTTGCAAAAGTTGGCCGGCGGCATGTGTAAATGTTGCCAGCCAAAGCATTAGAGACGTTTGAGAGTAAAGACGCCCCGGTTGGGCGTCTTTTGTTTTTATTGACCTTTTCTGATGGTTTACATTCCAAATTGAACCAATTAAGCTATAATAAGCGTATAAAGAGAGTGTTGATATGCGGAAAATTATACAGAAGCATAAGGAGGCATGGTCCCAAAAGCCGTTCATAATTTCGGCTTTATTGAGTTTATTGCTGATCATCCTCAGTTTGGGCTTTAATTACCTGGCCGGCACCTACGCCAGCCGCAACGCCAGCAATGCCGTGACTGATATCCTGCTGGATCATTTGCCGATCGTTAATGTTGATTTTGTTTTTGTGGAAGGTTTCGCCATATTTCTGATATTCGTCCTCGCTTTGCTATTGCATGAACCAAAACGCATGCCCTTCGTTTTAAAAAGCATCGCCTTGTTCATTTTTATCCGCGCTATTTTTGTATCGCTGACCCACATCGGACCTTTCCCGCTACACGCGGCCATAGATAATGATTTGATTGTAAAATATATCAATTTTACAGGCGATCTTTTCTTCTCAGGACATACCGGCGTCCCCTATCTCATGGCCCTGATTTTCTGGCAACAAAAAATACTTCGTTGGATTTTTATCGCCCTCTCACTTTTTTTCGCGGGCGTTGTCTTATTGGGCCATCTACATTATTCGATCGACGTTTTTGCCGCGTTCTTCATCACCTTCACCATCTATCACATTGCTAAGAAGTTCTTCTCTAAAGATTACAAGATTTTCATGTCGGTTCATGAGACAGAAACCCCGACGTAATGCCGGGGGTTTTATTTATAACAGCCCGGAAGATGTGCTCCTCCGGGCTGCGAGTGCTATTTAGATAATTGCTTGAAGATATCTGCCTCCTCTCTCAAAAATTGACGGCCTTTGAAGTTCCACCAAACGTCCACGCAACGCCGATACAACCGCGCGAGATTAAAGCCCAGCTTCAACTTAGCGATTGTATATCCGGTCAGGTCTTCGCCCTGGATATTATGACCTTTTTGCAGGTCGGCCAGAGTATACCCAATCGAATATGCTGTCCGGTACGCGCCATCTGCGTCGATGAGAAAAGTCTCACCAGGCCAGATAGATAATGGGGCGTAAATGAACGGCACGCCGTGGAGGTTGAAATGAACTTCGCCCGGAGCTAGACGTATGCCTTCGCTGAAAGCTGCTCTGACCTCATCCGCGCTTGTCACGCGCGCCAGTTTGGCCAGCTCATGATGACGAAACAGGCGAAAAAACACGCGCTGTTTGCCATTCGCTTGACCGTAGCGCCGATAGATTTCCTGCGTCTGCTTCCAGAACTCCGTGAGGTCGTTTTGCTCAAGTGAGAGCAAATCAACTTTGGAGGGCGTAACGGTCGTCACGTGGAGTTCGTCGACGAGCGCGTCCTTGCCAGCCGGTTCGAAGAGCGCTTTGGCCGCGGAGGCGAGACTCGCGTGGTTGATCGACGTTGTTGTAAAAAGAGCAGTGACTCTTCCCCCTTCTTCCAGTGACTTCGTGACCTCTCGCCCGAGCTCAAGTCCGCGAATCGCATCGCGGTAGGCTTTGGTGGATCGACGTTGCGCGTTATGCGCCTGCTCATCTCCATCCACGGAGACGTCAAGCCAATCCAGCCTAAGCCCGTCGAAACGGTCGATGTGTTTTGTAAATGAACCGTTGTCGATCAGACCGATCTTGAGGTCTGAGCGTACAACGCGTGCCGTACGAAGCACGTCGATGTGCCATGGCCGAAGGATACGACCTTCGTGCAACAAGCGCGGACTGTTACTCGGCAGCTGCTCGACCGCACTTTTTACCAGCTCGGAAAGCTTGGCTTCTCGTGAAGCAGATTCGCTCGAAACGTCGCATGGGTAAATGCAATGCGCACATTGAAGGTTGCACATGCGCTCCATGGTCACAGAAACCATTTGCGGCGTCTCGGCTTTCAAAGTTCGAAGCATCTCACGCTCGAGTTCAGACCGACTCATGTCGGTCTTTTGATTTGTGACAATCGAATACCAGTAATCCGTCGAAAAAGGAGCTCGCTCCATGATGTCCTCCATTTCAGTCTCGTTCCATCCCCCTCGTCGTTCGATAAATCAAACTGCGGGGGTGATGCGGAAGCGTGAGTGCTTGCTTCCGCGAGTTGAGGTGGGGCTGGTCAACCGCGCTTGCGTCGGCCACGTTTGCGCACTTTGACCGGTGCGCTCGGCTTTTGGCCGTGAGTCGACCCGGTGTTCGTAGCAGGCATGTCCTCCTCCTTTCTGACTGAGCCTGAACTTGAGACTGGCATGGCTTCCTCCCTTCGAATTGAACCTGAATTCGCTCCGGCCATTGGCCTACTCCTTGCTTGAGTAAACACATCATAGCATAAAATTAGGAAAGAATCAAGAGTCTTGACTATGTTATATGTAAAAATATAGCTAATCTAAGACAAAAAAGTATAGTATAAATATAGTCGTCAAAAATATTGACCAAATGCCTTAATTCAGGTATCATATAAATAAGTAAAAATATGGACATTCAATCAGCTGTTCAAAATCTAGGTTTAAACGAAAAAGAGGCTAAAATATATCTAGCCTTGCTCCAATCCGGCCAAAGTACGGCCTACCAAGTCGCCAAAAGAAGCGGCTTAAAAAAGCCGACTACCTATGTCGTATTAGACGGGCTGATCGAACGCGGGGCTGTCCGCAAGATTCTTAAGCCTAAAGCCATGCAATATGAGGCGACTGATCCGGTTGATTTGTTCGTAGAAGCCCGGAGCCGGGTCGAGCAGGCTGAAAGCGTCCTTCCGGAATTACGCGCCCTCGCCAAAAACGATTCAAAAATCGTCCAGGCCACTTACTACGAAGGTCTCCAGGGCATCAAGGAAATGTACGATTTTTTAATGCAAGAAATGAAAGGGAAAGAGTATGTCGGTTTTTACGCCCATGAAATGGATACTCCACCGGAGTTAAAGAGCTATTGGCGGGATTTAAATCAAAAATTCATAGAAAAGAAAATCAAAAGACGGGCAGTCACTCCTTTTGATGAAACGACAAAGCCTTATATGGAAAATCAAATCATCCCGAAGGAATTTGCTCAAATTAAAGGCATCTCTAAAAAAATTTATAACAGTAATATCTCGATCGAAGTTTTTAATCAATACACGCAGATTATCTCTCACCGTTACGAGCAAGGTATCCTTATCCGTAATCCGGATATTGCCGATACCTTAAAACAAATCTTCGAGATAGTCTGGGCAGGGACAACTACAGTTTAGAAATTTTTTATACGGATTTTTTTAATTTATGCGTGATGGCAGTCCGGCCCGTGGACGTGACCCGTGGCGTCGGAGCTATACGGGTCATGCCCGTGACTGCGTTTTTCTTCAGCTTCCTTTTCCTCTTGGGCGAAGCGTTCTTTGATTTGTTTGTAATCCTTGATGCCTTTTTCCTTCATGAATTCCAGTGTCTTGCGGTTAAGCATGACGGTATGCACGTAATCGCGATATTCGGGCGAAGCGATTTGGTCGCGCACGTCTTTATTCTGGTCTTTGGCCACATCCAATAACCGGTCAATCTCCTGGTCCAGCTCGGCATCCGTCACCTCCAAATTGTTCTCTTTAGCGAGATGCCTGACATAGATCGAAGTCTGCACGCGCTTAATGGCTTGCGGGATAAATTCCAGGCGCAATTGGTCGGTCGATTTTTTGAGGCTGGAAAGATAATCCTCCATCCGACCGCCGCGGCTTTCAACATCGCGAGACAACTCCTCAACCATGCGACGCGCCTCTTCTTTGATCAAAATCTCGGGTGTTTCGGTAAAAGTCGATCTGCTGACCAAAGTCTCGAGCAGTTCAATCTCGGCTTTTTCCATGGCCTGCCTATCATTCTCAGAAGTGATATTTTTTCTGAGTACGTCGCGTAAGGCTTGAAGGTTTTCGACGCCCAGGCTCTTGGCAAATTCATCCGTCAATTCCGGCAATTTAATTGCGTAGACCTCCTTGACGGTCACGTCGAAATCAATGTCCTGACCGGCATAAATTTTCTGGAAATGTTCCTTCGGGAAAGGCAGGGTAAAAGTTTTATGGTCATCCTTTTTTAAACCGATAAGCTGTTCCGTAAACTTCGGGATGTAGTGCTCCTCAGCCAGATAGATGCGATAGCTCTTGGCTGATCCGCCCTCCAAGATGACATTATCCTTCTTCATCTCAAGATCGATGACCAACATGTGATCTTTGGTGGCAGGCGCATCCGTCACGACTTCCTCATGGCGCATCTTGCGCAAATCATCCACCGCCTGATCAACTTCGGTATCTTTAACTTCCTTGGCCTTAAGTTCGACGAAAGGCTTATCCAGGGCTTCAGCTTTTTGTAGCTTAGGCATGACGGCGGCCGTGCAAGTAAACTTAATATCCGACCCCGGCGTCAGCTGATCAACCGCCACTTCGGGCGAACCTACCGTCTCCAGCTGATTTTGCAGAATCGTCCGTACGTACCAAGCCTTAACAATCTTCTCCATGGCCGTTTCCCAGATGGCCATCTCACCCACGGCTTTTTTAATTTCGGCATAAGGAGCCTTGCCCGGACGAAAACCCGGGATCTGCTTGTTCTCGCTGATCTCCTCAACGGCCTGGTCAATATAAGGCTGGGCCTCGGTGACGGTGACCGTAAACTTAAGCTCGACTTTTGAGCCTGGAAGTTGGTTGATAATGGGTTCCATAGTTTGCAGAGTTTAACTAAAAGCTGACTGAGCGTCAAGCCTGATTTAATTCAAAAAGCAAAATTCAAAATTCAAAATGATGGTAGCCTTCGGCATTAATAATAAAATGAAAAATCCCGAAGGGATACTGACATTTTACTCTTTGCTTTTTGAATTTTGCTTTAATCAACGGATGTAAGGCAAGGGGTTGGCCCGACGTCCGTTGACGTAAACCTCGAAGTGCAAGTGCGAACCCGTCGAGCGACCGGTTGAGCCCATCATGGCAATCACCTGACCGCGATGAACGGTGTCTCCCGCTTTAACGAATAACTTTGAAGCATGGCCGTAACGCGTCCTTATGCCGTTCGGATGATCAATCAAAACCATAAGACCGTACCCGCCGCTATTCCAGCCGGCCGTCGTCACGACCCCGTCGTCAGCCGCGTAAAGCGGTGACGTAAAATCACCGTCGACGTCCAAGCCCGTATGCGTCCAGCCGTAGTATTGCGTGATGACATGACCATTCGTGGGCCAAAGCAGTTTATTCTTAGGCGCGTCCGGCTTGATCTTGGCATCAGCCGGCTTGCTGACCGGGTTGTTAGAAACCGGGGACGAATTACTCGAAGCGCCCGGTTCGTTCAGACGATCTCTTTGGTTAGAGATGGCCATCGTTCTGGTTTGTTCAATCTGCGGCGGTTCCCCTCCTGGAATCATCAAATCCATGCCGGCGCGCACCTGGCCATCAATTAAGTTGTTCTGGATTAAGATTTCATCCGCTTCCGCATTGTATTTTTGGGCGATTGAATTCAAAGTCTCGCCTTTGCGCACGGTCGCCAATATGCCGGAAACCGGCAAAATCTTAAGCGAATCGCCCGGACGTATATACTGGCGTTCGGTTAAGCTATTGGCCCACAAAATCGTGCCGACATTAACCCCATAATCACGCGCGATACTGCCCAATGTGTCGCCTTCTTTGACAACGTAAGTCTCGACGTTGTGGCGTTCCGGTCTAATCTGCTCCAAGCCGGCAGACTGACTGTCCATCGGTGCCAAAACGACAGTCCCTGGAATATTAAAAGACAACCCGCGATCGGCCTCCTCATCAATCGTACGATAATCAAAATCAATATGCGGCACGGCTTCGATCGTCCCGGACCCCAAACGCGCTTCGCTGGGTTTTGTGTTTTCCACCAACGTTTGCTCATTCACAATCTCCGCGTCGCTGTCTGACATGAGCGAATAAAGCAAACTATGCTTGCCTATATCTTGAGCCAACACCTGGCGCGTCTGGATATTGGCCCAGATGGTCACCGCCGAGATCACGACGATCGAAGCATGAAACAGATAGCGATTAGTCACCAGGAACAAAACAAAACCCCTGGCCGGCAAGGCTAAGCGCTGAATTCTAAATTTCGTCAATATGACCAGCTTGTAAATCGGAAGGACAATCAGTTTAAGTAAAAGCTTGCCCATCGGCCTGACAATAGGCCAAATAATTTTAACAAAAAAATATTCAATCCCCTTTTTCAAGGCGCGGATTGCACGGAAGATCTTAATGCCGACGACAGTCCAAAAAGGTGATGGATTTGAGTTAGGTATATTGGTCTACGTTTTAAGCGCTGATCCTAGCCAAATTGTCCTAATTATGACGTTTTTTTGGCTAAAATTGGCGCTTATTTAATAAGTCTCTAGGTATGGGATATGAATCATTTAGGACTTCCAAACTAACAAAATTTGGACTAATTGTCAATGAATTTATCTCCATTTTGTCAACCAACTGACGCATAGCGTTTTTCCCGCATATTTAAGCCAAAATTAGAACGCGCAACCCGCCTTTACGCGGCCACGGGCACAACCATGGGTTCCGTGGCCCGATCAAGGGCCGAAACCTTTTGCGGCTCCTTGTTTTTGGGATGCTCCATGGAATAAATGAGGCTGCCTAACATTTTTTGGATGATAGTGTTCGCCTCTTTAAGTTTTTGTATTTCTTCCGACTGCTTTGGGTAGAATTCCTGCAGTAAAAGCAGATAGGTTTCACATTCGGCCGAGCTACCATTGGCATAGTTCAGATATTTAATGAAATCCGACTTACCCCGACGGCGCTGACCTTCGGCAATATGCGCCGGCATGGAAACCGCCGACCGACACAAGTAAGAAGCAACTCCATACCGATCTTCAGAAGGAATCGTTTTGCTTAAAGCGTAGGCGCTCTTGGCAAAGTCAAAGCTCTGCTGCCAAACGACCAAGTCACGAAAAGATTGATACATAAACTGATTAACAATTAACAATTTAAAAATAATAATTAAAAGACTAAGTTGCGCGTTCTAATTTTGGCTTAAATTGTAAAGGACGTTTTAGAGCGACTCGTTTTGTTGTCTGTATTGAAGAGCTTCGGCGACATGGGACGCACAAATGGATTCCGACGTTTCGAGATCGGCAATCGTCTGAGAGACCCTAAGGAGACGGAAGTAGGCGCGCGCTGAAAGATGGAACCTGTCTGCCGCCTGACGCAACAACTGTTGGGTTTCCGGTGATTGTTTCAAAAAACGCCGGATCTGATCACTCCTAAGTTCAGCGTTGGTCGCGGCCCCAATCACTTGAGAACGCCCAGTCTGGAGATCGCGCGCCGCTTGCACCCTTGATCTGATAACCGGGCTTGTTTCGCCCATTTCCATTTTAACTAGATCGGACGTGGGCACGCGCGGCACGCTGATTTTCAAATCTATGCGATCTAAAATCGGGCCGCTGATACGTTTAACGTAACGCATCGCCTGCTGAGGCGCGCAAGTGCAAGCGCGTTCCGGATCGGAAGCGTAGCCGCAGGGGCAGGGATTCATGGCCGCGACCAAAGTGAACCTGGCGGGAAAAGTTACCGTGCCTTGGGCCCGCGAAACAGATATGCATCCGTCCTCGAGCGGCTGTCGCAGATTCTCTAAAACCTGACGGGAAAATTCGGGAAACTCATCCAAAAATAAAATACCGCGATGAGCCAATGATATTTCTCCCGGTCGAGGATGCGTCCCGCCCCCGACTAAAGCCACGCCGCTGGCCGTATGATGAGGCGATCGGAACGGACGTTCCAAACACAGACCCTCGCGCGAGAGGGCCCCAGCCACCGAATGGATGCGCGTGACTTCCAAAGCTTCATCCCGAGTCAAAGCCGGCATAATCCCGGGCAGGGCGCGGGCCAACATGGTTTTGCCTGAGCCGGGCGGCCCGGAAAGCAGAATATTATGTCCGCCGGCCGCCGCGATCTCCAAGGCCCTTTTGGCCTGGTTTTGCCCCTTAACCTCGCAAAAATCCATGACTCTCACATTTTGGATGGATGACTCGATATCAACCGTATCGCAAACCGTCATCAATTTTTTGCCTTCCAAATGTTCGACCACCTGCATCAAATCACGCGCCGCAAAAACTTTTATGCCCTCTACCAGAGCCGCTTCGCGCGAATTTTCCACCGGCACAATCAAAGCCTTGTTTTTAGTCTGTTTTGCGAAGAGCGCGATGGAAAGAGCTCCGTGAACCGACCGAATGCTCCCGTCCAAACCCAACTCGCCAACCATCACCGGCCAACCATCCGCCGGTTCATCCAAATGACCGGAAGCGACTAAGAGCGAGATGGCCAAAGGCAGATCATAACCCGAACCGCCCTTGCGCACATCGGCCGGCGCCAGATTAATCGTGACTTTGGTAGGCGGGAACGGGAGATGGCTATGCTTCATGGCGCTCCTTACCCTTTCGCGCGCTTCTTGCACGGCCGTATCCGGCAAGCCGACCACCATAAAAGCCGGCAGACCAAATGAAATATCCGCTTCCACGGAAACAGCGTAAGCATCTAACCCTATGATGGCGGCCGTCGGGATGGGAATCATAACTAAAAACCAAAAACCAATTACCAAGGACGAATTTGATTATTGGAATTTGGGGCTTGGTAGTTCATATAGATACCCGTGCCATGAAAAATCAAAATCGCCAAGCGGACTGACACTTATAAAAATAAGGCGCGTTCGCCTCTAAATTTAGACTTATATTTTGTTGAACGTCCTTAACAATTCACAGCCGGAATTTCATCAACCCCCTCCCGGCAAGCCTGTTTTCTTAAATGATTGACGGCATACATGATTAATCCAAGGGTGATAAAGGCATCCGCCAGATTAATAATCGAGGTTTTAAAAAACATCAGCCAGTCAAAAACATATCCCAAGGCAAGCCGATCATAGAGGTTGCCCAAAGCTCCGCCCATAACCAATGAAAGGGATAAGAAATTACGAGCATTTTTGCCTTTAAGCGCGTCATAAAGACCGTAGGCCAGCAAAAGCATGGCCGTGCCGGTCAGAAAAAAAATCGACCATCTCGGAAAAGGCAAATTGCCCAACAAACCGAAATTATGATGGACAGTTGTTTGAACCCACGATAAAAAAACGGGCCCTTGCCTTATCCAACCCTCAATGACTAAATTTTTAGTCAGACGGTCCAAAAGCCAAGCGCCCGTGACCACCAACAATCCTAAAAAGATTGTCAGTGAGTTTTTTCTCACATCTCTTGGGTTAACACTTTTTTACAGGTGATACAGCTGGATGAAGCCGGACGAGCCTCGAGGCGTTTTTCATCTATTTCCTTGCCACAATATTTGCAGACGCCGTAACTACCCGCGTCAACTGCTTCGAGTGCTTTTTTAACATCCTTTAATTCAGATTCCAAACGCGCTTCGACCGAAAGCATATCCACGAACTCCGTGATTTCGGCGGCATTGTCATCTTCCGAATTACTGCCTGATTCGGGATACACGGTATCCAATTTAGTCGGATCTTTTGATCCTAAAGTCGCCAATTCCTGCTCTATGCGATCTTTTTCGGCTTGGAGCAATGTTTTAAAATGCTCAATTTTTTGCTTATCCATAGGTTTGTTTAACCTTATTATATGCCGATAGTCTACCCGATACCTTATATTGCGGCAAGGGGGTATCGATTATCAAAATCCCCCGATGCACCTCGGGGGATTTTTGATTATTTAGTTTCAGTCCTTTAGGAATGATTGAAGTTATCACTGATGAACTTCTCTAGACCCAGGATCTGGGTGACATTGAAGTCGGCAGGGACTGAAATGTCAGCTCCAAAGCCATAGTTAGAGAAGAAAGCATCGCTTATGTCATCAATCTTGGTGTTCCAATTCTCTCCGTAGAGGGCTATGGCTAGAGCCTCGGTCTTAACCCAGCGGAGGGTGCTGTTAACGTCCACGGCATAGACCTTGGGGTCAGTCGTGAACTTAACCATCTTGTAACCTGGTTTGTAACGCACATTGGTACCCAAGGGGATGCTGGCCAACTGAGAGGCTGTGATGACTACGACTCCATCGAAGTTAGTGTACCAGGAGAAGTAGACTTTGGAGTTCGGGAAAGCATGGCGCTTGCCATCATTGCCCACGTAATAGACCGCGCTGTCTTCCTGGGTTGAGAGTTTGCCATCGTCCGGGAGCTTAACCAAGGAGTGGATAGGCAGGTTCATGGAAGCCAGATTGGCCAGGTTAGCGATGCGGTTCGGATCGTTGGAGGAAGTCTGCTGTGTGGTCACGACCGGAGCCATGCCACCGCCACCGCCTCCGCCTCCTGTGCCGCCGCTGCCACTTGAGGCAAACGTCACAGTTGTAACAGTCGCGCCGGTATCGGCTGAATCTTGGTCATCCGTATAGGTCTCAGTGCCCACTCCACTGTGATTGACTTCAACCTCACCATTATTCGGATGAATTATGGTGGTTGAATAGGTTCCGATAGCACCCGACATGAAGATGCCGGTAGCCGGACCTGTTTCAGTTAAGGTGATAGTTTCAAGATCGCTGCCAGACGCGCCATCCAGAGTAACAGGAACAGTAATCGTCTCAGCCAACGAGCCATTCATGTTGCGATTGGCATCCGTGACCCTGAGATATGAGGAGGTGGGCACGATATATTCCGTTTGAGTTGTCCCGCCACTATTAGTCCAGTTATAGACACCCGTATGTTTGATAGTGCCTGTGGTGCGGGTAACAAGGCCCAAGTTGGTGTAGGTGCCAGGGGCATTTAATATCTTAGCCACCACAGCCAGGGTGCCGGCGTCCACCGCCAAATTAGTGGTGGTGACATGGCCGGTGAGAGTGGCTGTGCCGGCGGCTTTGTCGATGGTTAGACCGTAGAAGCTGGCTTCTGTGGCAATGGATTGAGCTCCACCGCCATTAAAGCGAACCGTGCCAGCCACGGGCGTCAGGGTTCCGGTGTCAGTCCAGTTGCCGCCTACGTTCAAAGTTTCACCGTTCAATCTGACAGTCCCGCTTGAGGTCACTCCACCCGTGGTGGTGGACATGCCGCCGATCGACAAGGTGCCGGTGTTACCCAAGGTGGTCATGGTGATGGAACCGGAATTTGAACCCAGGGAACCGGCATTAGTCACGCCAGCGAAAGCCAAGGTGCCTGAAGTGGAAGTCACGGTTCCGGTGGTGCCGATAGTGGTGGCTCCGGTGACCGTGAGGTTCAAGGCCGCACTGGACAAAGTGCCTGTGCCGATGGTGACCAGGGTACCGCCCACCGTGGCATTGGCCGTGGTGATAGTAGCCGTGCCGCCGGTTTTTTTGATCTCGATATTGTAGAAGGTAGCGCCCTTAATGTCTTGATCAGTCGAACCTGCGCCATATACCCTTAGAGTACCCGTCCCGGCGGTAAAGGTCGTAAAACCCGTCATATTGTTTAGGACTACCAAAGTGCCGGTATTGCCTTTGATGGTGCCGGCGCCCGTGAAAGCCAGGGTGGTAGTCGCGACGCCTGAACCGATAACTAATGTGCCCGTGTTAGCCAGGGTGGATGAGAATAGTTTATTGCCATTAACCGAACCGATACTGCCGGCATTGGTTACGGCTCCGGTAAAGGTCAGAACGCCGGAGGTGGAGGTGACAGTCGTGCCTGAACCAATGGTTGAGAGGCCGGTGATAGAAAGACTGCGAGTTTGAGTATCTAATTTACCGCCGCCGGAAGTGGTCAGGGTGCCGCCCACCGTAGCGTCTGCCGTGGCAATGGTGGCTGTATTGGAAGCTTTTCTAACCACCAGGTTATTGAAGGCTTCACCTTTGATGGATTGAGGATTCGTTCCATCCAAGTAAACTGTTCCGGTATTGGCCGTGAAGGTGCCCGCCCCGCTGTAATCGGCAAGGAGGATCAATTTTCCTGTATTGACTTTAACCGTGCCCGTATTGGTGAGATTTCCGGTGGAGGTGGTGTAACCAGAACCAACAATGAGATTACCGGAGCTAACCAATGTGTCGCCGAACAGCTTGTTGCCAGATACCGAACCGATATTACCTGAATTGGTCACGGCTCCGGTGAAAGTCAGAGTGCCGGTGGTGGATGTGGCTGTACCGGCATTGGTTGTGACACCGGTGACAGCCAGAGTGCGGGTAGCGGCGTTTAAAGTACTGCCAGATTGAACGCCCAAGGTACCAGCGACTGTGACGTTGGCATCAGCCAAAGCGACGCCCGTCGTTCTGATTACAAGATTGTTATAGGTATAACCGCCACGGAGATCCTGATCAGCTACTCCGGCATAGCGGACCGTGCCCGTGCCGCGATTGAACGCGCCTCCAGCTGCCCAGCCCGCGACCACGGTCAACGTGCCGCTATTGCCATTTATTGTGCCCGTAGAAGAAATGTCGTCAGTAGTCGTGGTATAGCCTGAACCAACATCCACAGTACCAGAATTCAACAAGGCGCCCTCGAAAAATATGTCGCCTTCTGATGAACCTACATTGCCTGAATTGCCGACCGCGCTGATAAAGTCTAAATTACCAGTAGTTGAAGTCACCATCCCTCCCGGGACGATTGTCGCATTATTTAGTACCGTCAAATTAACAGACCCCGCAGAAAGAGTGCCATCCCATACACCTAACGTGCCCCCAATGAACGCATTAGTCGTGATAAAGGTTACCGTACCTGCTGTTTTTTCTACTATCACGTCATTAAACGCTAAACCTTTGATTGATTGATCAGCGGCACCGTTAAACTTAACCGTAGCCGTACCAACACCGGAATTAAATGTGCCTGCCGTAAAATCAGCCAATATAATCAAAGTGCCAGTATTGCCGTTGATTGTGCCCGCTCCTGTAACATTACCCGTTGTGGTAGCAATACCTGAACCTATATTCAGAGTTCCGCTGTTGGCCAGGGTTAACCCAAACATCTTGTTGCCATCGACTGATCCGATGCTGCCTGAGTTAGTGACGGCATCCGTAAAGGTGAGCGTACCTGAGGTGGAGGTAGTCGTGCCGACATTGGTTGTGGCACCAGTGACGGTCAGACTGCGGGTAGCGGCATTCAAAGTACTGCCGGATTGAACACCTAAGGTGCCGGCGACTGTGACGTTAGCGTCAGCCAAGGCAATGCCGATTGTCCTGATCACAAGGTTGTTATAGGTATAACCACCACGGAGATCTTGATCAGCCGCTCCGGCATAGCGAACCGTACCTGTGCCTCGGTTAAAGGTGCCGCCGGTGGCCCAAGAACTGACAATGGCCAAAGTGCCACTATTGCCGTTGATTGTGCCAACGCCTGAGAGAGCACCTGTCGTTGTCGCTACGCCTGAACCGACATTCAAGGTGCCGGTGTTGGCTAGGGTGCTGCCGAAAAGCTTGTTACCGGAGACCGAACCAATGCTGCCAGAGTTAGTGACGGCATCCGTAAAGGTGAGGGCGCCTAAAGTTGAAGTCACGGTCGAGCCTGTGCCGATAGTGGAAGTGCCGATGACTGTCAGGTTTAAAGCCTGGGCGTCCAGAGTACCGGTTCCGGAAGTAGTGAGAGTCCCGGCCACTGTCGCGGCGACATCCGTAATCGTGGCGACTGACGCGCCTGACTTTATAACTTCAAGATTATTAAAGGCTAAACCACGAATCAACTGGGTGAGCGCTCCATATATCCTAACAGTGCCAGTCCCGGCATTAAACGTACCCGGAGATGGACTGACAAAATCATTCACTAATTCAAGTCTGCCTGTGTCGCCATTAATAGTACCCCCCGAATTGTCCAACTGACCGGTGGAAGTGGCCACGCCTGCACCGATATCCAGAACTCCGCTATTGGCTAAGGTCGAACCGAAGAGCTGGTCACCTGAGCTTGAGCCGATATTTCCAGCGTTGGTCACAGCTCCTGTGAAAGTCAAAGTACCGAGAGTAGAAGTCACGGTTGTGCCTGCTCCGATGGTGGAGATGCCGGTGACTGTGAGATCCAAGGCCACAGTCGAAAGCGTACCAGCCCCTGAGGTTACCAACGTGCCGGCCACGGTTGGGCTGGTGGTGATGAAAGTGGCTGTGCCAGCTGTCTTTTGCATCTCTACGTTATTGAAGTCAAAACCAACCACATTGTAATTACTGGCTCCAGCAATACGCAAGGTGCCGGTGTTGGCATTGAAGGTACCACCAGCGCTGTTCAAGAAATTAGTTAATGCCAATGTGCCGCTTCCGCCGTTTATTGTGCCGCTAAGAGTAATTCCGGAAGTGGTGGCCGTACCGGCGCCAACATCGAAAATCGATCCACCGTTAAGAATTATCGGGCCTATTTCCATATTACCTGTCGAGCTACCGATGCTTCCGTTATTCGTCACAAGTGACAAAAATGTGAGCGTGCCTGAAGTCGAAGTCACAGTTGTGCCTGCGCCGATGGTGGAGGCGCCGGTGACGGTCAAGGCACGGCTTCCAGCAGAGAGAGTACCCACTCCGCCAGCTGTGATCAAAGTGCCAGCCACAGTAGCATCGCTAGTTATAAAGGTAGCCGTTCCGCCGGTTTTGAGAGTCTCCAGGTTATTGAAGGCCACGCCGGTTACGTTGAAGTCGCCTGAGCCGGCGATACGCACAGTTCCGGTGTCTGCGTTAAACGTACCCGTGTTTAAAAAATCACCCTCAAGGACCAACATACCCGAATTACCGTTAACGGTTCCACCCGAGTTTCTCATCCACGTTGATGTGGCCGTTCCCGAACCCACATCAAATGTGCCACCTGCGTTAACCTGCGTGCTAATCAACGACATATCTCCTGCCGAACTCCCGAGGTTTCCATCGACGGTCACTGACGACAAAAACGTAAGAGTACCCGTGGTAGAAGTTACTGTAGTGCCAGCTCCTATGGTAGCGAAGCCAAACGCTGCCACGGTGAAGTCCAAGCCAGCTGATGAAAGAGTACCTGCGCCGTATGTTTCAAGAATGTCCACGGTTGCTGGATTCGTAATAATGGTAACGGTTCCGGCTGATTTTCTAACCTCAAAATTTCTGAAGGTTGCGCCGGTAAGATTCTGATCTGTAGACCCATACATCCTCACCGAGCCCAACGGACCCGGCCCCCGGTCAAATGTTCCAAAGACCAAATGGCTTACAGCTGCCAACATGCCGGTGTCACCCTTTATGGTTCCAGCCCCGGATACCGCCCCCGTGGTTGTAGCCGTGCCCTCGCCCACAACCAAAGTGCCCGTGTTTGCGAGAGTCGAGCCAAATAGTTTATTACCAGTGACTGATCCGATACTACCTGCATTAGTCACGGCACCAGTGAAAGTCAGCGTACCGGAAGTGGAAGTCACAGTTGTACCAGCACCGATAGTGGAAGCGTCAGTGACTGTCAGAGCGTTGGTTTCTAAATTCAACGCGGCTGTGCCAGAGGTGGCGAGTGTGCCGCCGACTACAATGTTACCATCAACCGTGACGGCCCCGGCCGTTCTGATTACGAGATTGTTGTAGGTAAAGTTATGGACAATGGTGCCTCCATCAAAGATGACGGTGCCTGAACCGGCATAAAAACCTACGCCGGTGAAAGAAGCCCCGATAACCAATGTTCCGGCATTACTATAAACATTACCCGCTCCTGAGAGAGCGCCCGTGGTGGTAGCCGTGCCTGAACCCACGCTTAACGACGAGGTATTGTTTAAAGTTAAAGTATTGGAAAACAGTATATTGCCTGCGGATGAACCTATGGCCGCAGTTCCATTGCCAGTGACGGCGCCTGTAAAAGTCAAAGTGCCGGCAGTAGAAGTAACCGTTGTGCCTGTGCCGATGGTGGAGATGCCTGTCACTTCTATAGATGACGCTCCGGCGCTAAAAGTACCTCCGCCCGAAGTTACAAGCGTTCCACCGATGGTAACAGCCGCCAAGGCGGTAACCGTACCCGACGCCTTTGTGATGGTGACATTATTGAAGGTTGTGGCATGGTTGATTGACTGTGTCGCGGTGCCTGTAAAGTCAATCGTACTGGTTCCGGCGGTGAATGCACCCGTCATGGACCAGTCTCCATTGACGCTTAAAGTACTGCCCCAAGGTCTGAGGGTCCCGACGATAGTGACGGAACCGGCTACGCCTGCCACATCACCTAGCATATTCGTAGTTGTGGCCGCTGGGATGACAACCGGCGTGGTACTGGTTGGGACTTCGCCACAAGACCAGTTGGCGGCCACGTGCCAGCTATTAGTTGCTTCTGTGCTGGCAAAAGTGCAGTCAGCCGCCAAAACCGAATGACCTTGTATTAACCCGTAGGCTAACACTATAAAACAGCCCATCAGTATTTTACTCGATATACTGAAGAGCTTGTTTTTGAAAAGAAAGTTCATAGACGTATAAAAAGAATAAATTCTTTTGATTTATGCTGATAGGATACCACTATTTGCGTGGTCTTTTAATTCGGGCTGTGTATAAGAAGTGAACAAATGGGTCTGCGAAAATACGAATTTGCGCGAATATACGAATTTAACTATCAAACCTATTCGTAATTTCGTATCAAATTCGTATTTTCGTAGTTTTGGGTATTTTAAGAGCCATGGTCAGCCCTAATATTGTGGAATATGTGGCGCCATGGCTCTAAGCCGAGGCGCGGATCTTGGAATCGTCATGCGACGAACCGACAAAAAATGTCGGAACACTATTACTAGTACTGTCGATGACAAAAAAGATACTTGCGTATTCCTTGGCTTTAAGAAGGACTGCTGGTTCATCCCGATCCTGGCTTCCGCTCCGAGACCTGCATTAGGCCCCATAGTGGAGGGTGGCCGTTGTGTACCCGTAATTGGGCACTGATTTTGCGTTGTGATTTTTGTTGTCGGTTCTCCCGACAACTATAAATAGCGTCGGGAAAAGGGATCGAGACAATCCATGCGATGGACCTCCATGTGAACAGGACATGGTAGCCCATCTGTTTTTGAAGCAGTTGTAAGGTTCGTTGAGGTGGTCCGGCTATGCTGGCCGACGTAGCAAACCACGCGAATAGTTTGCCAATTGCCTCTCTGGCGGCCTGTGCAGACGCTCAAAAATGCGTCTAGAAAAAAAGATCGATGACGCTTGGGATCAGCAAGCGTTAAAAAGGAGCGATCAAATAAGGAACGATTGAACAAATTCATTATACCCTTTTTTGGACTTCTCATCAATCCTCTAGCCTGAGTTAGCCAAAAATATTGATTCTACTGGCGTTTCTCGACCTGTTACCAAAACTATCAACAAGTGGATAACTCTATAACTCGCGTCCTTCAACGTCCTAATTATCGTCCTAACCGTCCTACGTCCTAGTTGTCCTAATCGTCTTTATTCGTAAATTCGTATATTCGCGTAAATTCGTAATTTCGTAGACCATGATGTTATTCGACGCAGAAGTTTACACCGTTATTTTGCCGGGTGATGATCATCTGTCGAGGAATGAAGAAACAAATGTCAATCCATGAACAGATATTTTTTGAACTGGCATTATCGAATAAAGCCACGGGCTGTCCTGGACATGCCAACGACCTGACAGAATTATTTTTGGTATCAAAAGCCATACTTAGAGGAAAATGAAAAGTAAACTGTTTGGTTTGAAAAATCGAAGAGGTGGCCGACAAGCCGGTTAGGGGTGCCAAAATCTGAAAAGCTGTTTGATCTTGCAATAAAGAGTTTCTTTTATCAAAAAGGTCATAACCCTGGGCCAACCCGAGGTAGGTCAAATCATCAATCGGCGGCTCAGGCTGGACGATAAGGTCGAGTTGACCAGCCTTAGCCTCCCAACCCAAAGAGCCTTTTTCGGGAAATTTAATTTGAAAACCATTAGCCGCTGTAAAATTAGCTAAATTTTGGCTTAAAGCCGGAGTCAGCGGCATGGCGTTTGAGCTGGTAACAGAACCCAAAAGCGACAAATCACCGCCGTTAACATTTACATGCCAAATATTTTTGGAATAAGCCCCTGACAAAACCTCGGGCAGACTGTCTGACTGCGAGTTTAACAGTTTTTTTGGCCAAATTGTCAGCCAAACTAACCGTCGCCAAGGAGTGCCGAAGACTTTCCAGGGTGATTGGCGTGAGCTGACCGATAATTCAGCTTCGGCTGACAATTTCCAAGCAGATATGTCTTGAACAATATCCGCCAGGGAAAAGGCTTTGACTGCAAAGGGAACAACCTTGTCATCAGCCGCCTTGGATCTGGCAAATCCCAGGACTGAAGGCAAAGGCCGATTAGCCTCAACGGTTTGTTTCCAAACGTCCGGAGCATTGTCCGGTAAAATGACGCCAGCCGGAACAACCGCCATGGCCACCATATTGTCCGGTAAAGGCAGGGACGTCAGGAACCAAAACCAAGCACTAAGTAAAACCACACAAACCACAAAACTCCCCGCCAAGACCGCGAGGAGTTTTGTTATACGACGTTTTACCGGAGCCTCACCATAAGACATGATGGGCGAACCTGTAAAACCAGTATCATGAATATTTGAATCGGTCACAGTGTGATGGCGAACGGGTCGCTTCCTGCGTCCTTCGTCCCGGGTCCCATCGTCCCATCGGATGGTGGACGTGAATCGTGCTTAAAGCCGCCGCTTGACCCGCCGCGACCGCCAAAGCCTCCGCTCGATCCTCTGTCTCCGCCGCGGCGAGGAGGACCGCCGCCCCGGAGCGATGGGCGATCGCCATGATCAGAAGGCCGATCCTGATAACCGGGCGCGGCGCGTTTGATCGAAAGGTTGATGCGACCCATGCTGTCGATTTCGTAAACTTTAAC
Source organism: Patescibacteria group bacterium (assembly GCA_041661105.1). Taxonomy (GTDB): domain Bacteria; phylum Patescibacteriota; class Patescibacteriia; order 2-12-FULL-60-25; family 2-12-FULL-60-25; genus MWCR01. The sequence goes on along the minus strand of JBAZVB010000003.1, from coordinate 71,350 downwards.
CGTTACTACATCCCCCAGCTTCACGATGTCCCCCACTTTCTCAACGCGGTACGGAGCCATTTCGCTGATATGGACCAAACCTTCTTTGCCGGGCAGGACTTCCACAAAAGCTCCAAAATCCATGAGGCGCGTGACCGGTCCCGTAAAAACTTCTCCTACCGTGACTTCGCGCGTCAAATTATTAATCATCTCCTTGGCCTTGGCCATGCCTTCGGGTGAAGTGGAGGTGATAAAGACGCTACCGTCATCTTCGATGTCAATCTCAACGCCAGTTTGGGCAATAATTTCGTTGATCATCTTGCCGCCCGGACCAATCACATCGCGGATCTTTTCCGGATTGATCTGCATGGTCTCGATGCGCGGCGCCCACTTGGAAAGTTCTGCTCTGGGCGTGGCAATGCAAGCTTCGACCACATCCAAAATCTTTAAACGGGCAATTTTAGCTTTGGCAAAAGTATCTTTGACAACCTGTATGGGCAAGCCGGACGTTTTGGTATCCATCTGAATGGCGGTGATACCAGTCCGGGTGCCGGAAACTTTAAAATCCATGCCGCCGGTGCCATCTTCCAGATCTTGCAAGTCGGTAATGATTTGCCAGCGATCATTTTTTTCGTCCGAGGCCACGCCCATGGCAATGCCAGCCACCGGAGCGAGGATAGGCACGCCGGCATCCATCAAAGCCAGGGTCGAAGCCGTAGCCGAGCCTTGGGAAGATGAACCGTTTGAGCCCAAAACTTCTGATACGACGCGAATGGTATAAGGGAATGATTCCTTGGGCGGCAAAATCGGGATCAAAGCTTTTTCCGCCAAAGCGCCATGACCAATTTCGCGACGACCCGGCCCGCGATTGCCTTTGGTTTCCGACACGGCGTAACTTGGGAAATTATAATGATGGAAGAAGCGGCGGACAACATTGTATTCCATGGTATCCACGGTCTGAGCCATGCCCGGAGCGCCTAAAGTTACGAGCGACAAAACCTGCGTGTTGCCGCGCATGAACAAACCGGAGCCGTGCGTGCGGGGCATCAAGCTAACTTGAGAAACAAGTTCGCGGATGTCGTCCAAACCGCGGCCATCGGCCCGGCGCTTCTCATCCAAGATCAGACGCGTGACTTCGGCCTCTACAAAATCATCCACGATTTCAGCCGCGACCTTGCGTTTGTCCTTGCCGAGCTGGAGAGACGTCAGGTGCGCGTCCAACTCTTCCTTTAATTTGGCTACGGCCGACTTGCGATCAGCTTTGGACTTTAAAGGCTTGGCAAAAAGCGTGTCTTGCACATGGCCTTTCAAAAATTCGATGGCCTGGTTATGCAAGGCCTCGCGCTCTTCGGCGGCCGCGCGTTCCTCGTCATTTTTCGGCGTGAAGACATCCAGCTTGGTCTTGCCGTGATTTTTAACGACCTGATTAATGAGATCAATCACCGGCTGGAGATTCTGTTGGACATGTTCCACCATTTTGATGGCATCTTCTTCGCTGACTTGGTTCAGGCCGGCTTCAAGCATGATCGTCTTTCCATTGGCACCGGCTACGATAAAATCAAGGCCGGATTGATCAACTTGCTGATAGGTCGGGTTGAGAATCATCTGGTCGTCCTGCTTGCCGATGCGCGCGGCCGCGATCGGGCCTTTCCATGGGATATCCGAAATCATGAGGGCGCAGGAGGCGCCGATCAAACCAAGGATGTCGGCGTCATTTTCAAAGTCATGACTTAAGACGGTCGCGACAACCGCCACCTCGTTGCGCATGCGGCTATCGAACATGGGCCGGATGGCACGGTCGATCAAACGGCCGGAAAGAATGGCCTCATCGGTCGGGCGACCTTCGCGCTTGATGAAGCGCGAGCCTTTGATTTTGCCTGACGCGTAAAAACGTTCCTCGTAATCAACTTGCAAAGGGAAAAAGTCCAAACCTTCGCGGATGCCACCCATGGTGGCCGTGCACAAAACTACCGTGTCGCCATAGCGCACGGTACAAGACCCATTAGCCTGTTGGGCTAAAAGGTTGACTCCAATCGTGAGGGTCCTGCCGCCCCATTCGATGGAATATTCTTTAACTTCGTTCATATGTCTAGACGACAGCCGGATACGAGGATCATGTTCGTGAGTTGAGACGCCCTGCCAGGCCACGGCGTTCGCGAACGACCGTGGCAGGGACGTCTCTACAAACCAACCTAATCACACCTTCTGCCGGCCTCGTCTTTTATTTACCCTGATACACAATCCGTCCTTCGTTCTCAACATTCAATTCTCAACATTGAACATTCAATTCCGATATTCAATGTTCTATGTTGAATGTTGAAGATTCGGTTACGGATCCCTGTCTCAGGGCAAACTGATTAATAAGTTGCGACGAACGCATTGTTACATATATATAGGCTCGCGTCAAAGGTTCCGATTGGTTGACAACCAAGAGCTTTTCGCTAAAGATAGCGACGGTTCCTTACTAATTCGATAGTCAAACCGAGGAGGAAGCTATGGCCAGTCATACTGAACTGCCGGCGACCTTCGAGGAAGCGCCGGACGACCACACGATAGATCTGATACTTTCGTCCAGGCGGAGTGAGACACGTGCCTTGATGGCTGCTTTCCGGAGTTACCCAGTCATTAGAAGCAAGGCAGAACTTGACAGTCTCTTTGAGCAGTACGAAGCGGCGACTGATCCCAAGCAAATGAAGAGCCTTTATGAGGCAATGCTCTATGGCAATGTACGTCTCGTCCTCTTTTACGCGCATCGCAGCACGAGGGGCAAGGCCTCGCTCGCCGACCTGGTCCAGGTTGGATTAATGGACGGGGTACGGAGAGCTTTGCTTGATTACGACCGCGAGCTGGGCGTTAACTTCAGCAGCTATGCCAGTTGGTGGATCAAGCATGCCATAAAGCGTTATGTGGCCGATGCAGGATGGGACGGCTTTCGCATACCCGTCCATCTCCAAGACACAATGGACATGATCCGCCGTGCCAGCCGCAACTACGCGACTCAATACGGCCATCGTCCAAATGACTACGAGCTCTGGAAATATCTCAAGACCCTGGACAGCGTCATGGCCCAGAAAATAAGCCTCTACCAGGTTGTAAAACTCCGGAAAAACGGGCTCAACAATCCTACCAAGCCCCTTGACGCCAGGCTTCGAATGGACGACAGCAAAGGCACGACCCGTGGAGAACTCACACCGGACAATGACGCCGATGTTGCGGAGCAGGTCGATGCCAGGAAATTGTTGGAAAAATATCGACAAGCCATGCAAAAGATTCAGCAAGCCCTTGACCAGTCCATGTCAAAACGCGACGCCCAGATCTTGCGCGAACGCCTCCGCTTGGATGGCAGACCCAAAAAGTCTATATTGAATGCGCTCGGCAAAAGATTGGGCGTGACGCGAGAACGCGTCCGACAGATCCAAGCTAAGCAGCTAACGCTCCTTTCCATCAGAACCGGATTGCCACCTAGAACGATCAAGCGCCTGGCCAGAACCATCGAAGAACTCGAACATATAGTCAGCTCCGGCTGACCCTTGGCAAAGCCCCGAAAAGCTTTGCTTTTTTATTAATTTTGACGCTTGGTCAAACCGGTTGCCAAATTCCCCGGTTTGGGGCATGCTCTTGGCCATAACAGACGTTCTTTTGGCAAGAGAAGAGAGGTCACCAATGAGCGAGCTCATCTATTGCGTCATGGCCAATTCTCCGATTGCCCATGAGCACTGTTTGTCCGAACAGCACCCCAAAGGTTGCGCGGGCTGTAAGGCTCCCACCAGGCGCTGCACCAGTTGCCATCAGCCACTGCCCATAGTCAATTCTGAGCAGGGATTCTGTGCCGAATGCCACGCTAAGAAGGGAAAGCCTCAATTGATCAGCGGGATTGGCACGGACGCCGCTGAAGCCGTGGAGGATTTAGTCTCCGCGCTGACGAGACAGGGCTTTGATCTGCCCATGATTCAAAGGGGACGGCCTCAAACACCTCCGCCGGAGATCTTGGACGTCAACCAGGCCCTGGCCGAGGTCCTTAACCAAGCCGTCCTGCAAGCGACTGATCAGCTGCCCCACCAGGCATCCAAAGTCATCCGTTTGCTACTTGGATTGGGCACGGACGCTCCGCTTTCGATCCTGGACACGGCCGCGCTGCTCAGCGTCGATCTACAGGAAGTCGAGATGCGTTTGACCTACGGCCTGAAGCAGCTCAGAAAGCTGCTCTCCCCGGAACACTTCGCGGCTATTGAGACGCGCCTCCCGAAGCCGAAAAAATCCAAGGAGCTGGATTCGACGTCGGCTGGCAAGACAACGACCTCGTCGCCCTGGTATGTGAGGGAGAAAACCAAACCTTCCATCGAAGCCCATGGCACAGAGGAGGAACGGTTCCGGGACGCCCTCGTTCATCTCAAAGATCGCGCTAGGGAAGTTTTACTTCTTAGGCTGGGCATCGGCGTCGAAAAACCTTTGAGCATGAAGGAGATTGCCGAACGGATGGGCGTGAAACAATATGCCATACGCACTTTCCAAGGCACGGCCTTGCGCGTCCTGCGTAATCATCTGCCAACCGAGGACATTAAACAGCTCAGACGGCGGTTGGTGTTCAAGCCTGAAGATTTCCAAACCGGCAAGGCTGCCAAGAATGTTGAACCCGCGGAGGTTGTGACTATGATGGAAGAAACGACGATCGAAAACGCTCAGCCCACGGCAACGCCTACGACACCGAACCGGATATTGAGCCTGGAAGAAATCCGAGCAGCCATCAACCCCGCGCCCTCTGCAGACGCAGTCTGTGAGCCCGCACCGGTCGTCCAGCCGACGGAACCGGTGGCCGAACAACCGGCTCAAGTTGTCGAAGAGGCGGCGAACGCGACTATGGACCGCGTTCAACAAGCCATCGACGCCCTCGGAAGTCGCCGGGGCCAAGTCATGCGCTTGCGCCTTGGGATCGGTCTTGAGCGAGCGCTGACAATTGAGGAAACCGCCGAGCGGCTGGGTAGTACCTATGCGGGTATCGCCAGCGCCGTGTACGTTGCCCTCAAGGAGCTCAAGACCAAACTTACGCCGACAGAGGTAAGGGATATCCAGAAAAAGTTGGCTCAGGCAAAAAGCCCCCGGAGATCCAAAGCGGCTGTAAGTCCTGCTCCAGCGCCTCAGCCTGAATCGCTGGCTGTTCCCGAACCAGTAGCCGTCGTCGAAGAAACGACCGATACGCGAGTTGAACCCGCGATCGAGTCGCCACCGACAACTCCAGAGCAAGCGACGCCCGAAGCTGTACCGCCACCGAATGACGAACTGCTCCAAGAGCTGAGACAATCAATGACCGAACTCCAAACCTCGGTCAAGCAGATGACAGCCAAGAACCGTGAGCTGTTGACACGAGTTGAAGTCCTGGAACACGAGGGAGAGCAACAAGCAGAAAAGATCAAGGAATTCCTGGGTGAGCTCGACCGTCGGGAGGTCGTCCGCATGAATAAACTCGGCGCGACCATCGATGGTTTGCGTGATGAAATGCGGGCGTCGAAGGCACCGACCAAGCTACCGACAAGCCCGCCTCCTCCGCCCAAGCCTGCCGAAGTGATCCCGATCCGGGGGAACAACCAACACAGGGCGGGGCCGGACGGTTTCTTCCAAGCTGAGGGAAGTTCCTGGGGACTGACTGAAGCTCTCGCGCGTCGGCTGGGTGTCAACGAGCACGATCTCGAGTCGCGCCTCGCATCCGGACAAGCTCGCTCACGTGCAGGACTCGACTGCCACGGAATAACCGGCACCTTCTACGAATGGTCCGACGCCTTACGCCTCTGCGCCGACCTGGTCACCATCGTACCGCAAGACAGGTATGGGCTGGTGAAAATCAAAGGCCAGCTCCATGCCAGTCAAATATGGCTGGCCAAGAGGTTGCATCTGTATCCCAAAGCCCTGCTACAGCGCATTAACCCCAGCGTCCGCTCCTGCCTCGGCAAATGTCGGAGCGGCGTCTTCATCCACTACCGTATGACGGACGTCCAACGCGTCTGCGTCAATCAATCTCGCAACTCAACTCCTCGCAAGGCGCAACGCGCCAAGTGAGACACTCGGGCCCATCAGGCCCTTGTTTTTTTAATTTTCGTAATCTTGACGCTTATTCCTTTCTCAGGTTAAATATCCGTTCCTTGAGCTTAATCTGCTTAGGCCGCACCTTTGCCACCCGCTTGGAGTTGCGGGATGGCTCGTCACATGGATCGGCAATGTTTGAGGAGGAAGACACATGGGAGTTCTGAACGAAGGCGATCACAAAGAGTATCTCCGTTACAGAAAACTAGGGATCCTCGAGGACATCGATGCGCATCTCATCGACCTCTCGCAGGGAGCAATCGAAGTTGTCTGCGGAGACTGTGACCACCAACCGGATATATACAAGCATATGTCAGTTGTCTGCCAAAAGCACCTACGGAGCCAAGGCCGGCTCCTGAAAGTGCGCCGCATCGCGGACGACGTCCTCACCTCGGCACGCGAAGCCTATCGGACCCACCACAAGGTCCGCGACATGTTGACTGACGGCTCCCGGACGCTGGTTCGCAGGCTCCTTTCCGGCGACCGCCGTATCCACGAGTTCAAGCTGAACGGCGGTGCGCTGCTCATCGCCAAAAATTCGCCTCTGACGCATCTCGGTGAAGACCGCGTTCTGATCGAACACATTCGAAGCGCCATGCGCATGAAGCATATCCAGACCGTAGTGCTCTTCGGCCACAAACCGTGCGGCCAGGCCGACATGTTCGGACTAAGCCTGAAAGAGTCGATCGACAATCTGATCGAGGCCAAACTCCGGCTTAAGTCAGAGTTGGTCGGCGCCAAAGTCGTCTGCTTCGAGCACATCGCCAAACCCAATGGCGTCCGGCGCACTTACTTCATAAGCGCCGCCAAATGGCGGTTGCTATATCCCAAGCGACCCTCCACTCGCTCCTCCCTCTCCGCAGCCTGATCAGCTGCTTTTTTTATTCAAAAGAGACGCCCTGGCAGGCCACGGCGTTCGCGAACGACCGTGGCAAGGCGTCTCTACAACATTTATTTACTTCTTTTGGTGGGCGGCCGGCGGCGATTCATTCCCGTAGGCAAAATCACATCGCGAGTGGTGGGCGGTTCGGAAGAAATTACCGGTTGCCGTCTCTGCGATCCGCTCCGAATCAGGAATTGATCTGGATCATTGGAGATATCAAAAAATAAATCACAGGCTCCACGCAATTCCGAACTGGTGGAGGCGCCAAAAGCCACGACTTCCACAATGACTCCCCTAGCCTGGAGATATTCCACGCAAGGCACGAAGTCTCCGTCGCCCGTCATAAGAATCATGACATCAACCTTGTCAGCCAATTTGGCCGCATCGATGGCCATGCCAACATCCCAATCGGCTTTTTTGACCCCGCTGGAAAATTCCAAAACGTCTTTAACGCGCAACTCGATGCCGCCTCCGACTAAGGCCTCAAAAAAAGCCATCTCTTCCCCGGTCTTGGATTTGGCTACGTAGGCGATGGCCCGTATCAACTGGCGGTCTTCAGTGGCCGCGTGCACGATGGCTGGAAAATTCAACTTGGCGTCATAAAGATGCTTGGCCGAATGATACATGTTTTGCGTGTCTATCAGGACGGCGACACGCTGTGAAGGGCGCTTTATCATATAAATATAACAAAATTATAATTAAACATTAATCGAGCTCTGCATTCAAAACAACCAAAGTAGCATAGTATTAATACGAGCCCGGGTCAAAAAATAGTTCACTTTTGTTTGCATTGAACAAAGTAGAGACGTTGCAATGCAACGTCTCTACTTTGTTCTCCTTATATTTTGAGCTTGGCCATTAATTCGTCGTAGGCCGCAGAATCTTCGCGCTTCAAATATTTCATCAGGCGACGGCGTTCGCTGACCTTTTTGATCAGACCGCGCCTTGAGGAGAAATCTTTCTTGTGTGAGCGTAAGTGCTCGGTTAAGTCCTTAATCTCTTCAGTCAGGATGGCAACCTGGACCTGGGGTGAACCCGTGTCAGTCGCGTGAACCTTAAACTTAGCGATTATTTGCTGCTTTTTCTTAGGATCCAACATAGATCTTTTAGCTTCTGTGCGATTTGCCTGATTCTTTAAATGGATCGGACAGTCCCCAGAGAAGCTAGATGCGCGCGTTCCTTAGCCAGACTGGCCGAGGAGGCGTAATGAGTTAATGACGTAAGGTTAGCTTAAAACGCCTTAATTGTCAACTGTATACAACAGCACCCCGGCACCATCACATCGTTTTGGGCGACATGACGGACACCGGGGGTGAGAAGAGGCGGGTGATCAGTCGGGCTGACCATTTTGGCAGTTCTTGTACTGGAGATACGAGAAGACTGCGCCGATGAGAGAAATGGCAAGCACTCCCATGCCCATGGCGTTGGCCATCGGCTTGTTGACCGAAAGAAGGATGAGAGAAACGATGAAGAACAGAGCGGACAGGACGAGGGCAAAGCCCAAGTGGATCTTTTCCATCTGCGATTTCCTCCTAGAAATGACCGAGAATATACCACATTTCGGCCATTTTGTCAACCCCCGCCCACCGAGCTATAATATTTAACGACGCATATGAAACTTTCCAACCATTTAAGAAACTTCCTGACTTATCTTGAAATCGAAAAGGGCCGGGCGCAGATGACCATCCGCAATTATGAATTTTATTTAATGAGGTTTATCGAGTGGGCCAAGGATCCGGCGGCTGAGGACGTGGATTATGATTTAATCTTACAATATCGTTTGTATCTCAATCGCTTGGAAGATCCCCAGCGCGGGCTCTTAAAAAAGAACACGCAAAATTATCACTTGATTGCTCTGCGGTCTTTCCTTAAATATCTGGCTCGCCATAACGTCAAAACTATGGCCCCGGAAAAAATCGAGCTGGCCAAACAAAGCTCGCATGAGCCTGTCTTCCTTGAATCATCTGATATGGAGCGCCTGCTCGAGGCTCCTCTTAAAACAGAGGATGCCGGTATTTTACAAGCCCGCGATAAAGCCATCCTCGAGCTTTTTTTCTCGACTGGCATGCGCGTCTCAGAACTTGCGAATTTAAAAAAAGACCAAATTAATCTTGAACGCGATGAATTTTCTGTGCGCGGCAAAGGCGACAAAGTTCGCTTAGTTTTCATATCGCATCAAGCGCGGCATTGGCTCAAAGAATATTTAAAGCAACGCCAGGATGAATCACCTTTCATGTTTATTCGGCACGACAGAGCCAAACCCTCAACCTCCTCCCCTTCCCACCTTCAAAAGGGGGAAGGGGCAAAAGAGGTTGGTGCTCTCACTCCCCGCTCCATCGAGCGACTCGTACATCGCTATGCTGTCATGGCTGGCATTACCAAAAAAGTTTCGCCTCACAGCTTGCGCCACTCTTTTGCGACTGACCTTTTGATGAACGGCGCTGACCTCCGTAGCGTGCAATCCATGCTTGGCCACTCTTCGATCACAACTACTCAAATTTACACACACATCACCAACCAACAGCTGCGCGAAGTGCATCAGGCGTTTCATGCGAAGAGGAGGAGTGAGAGCGATGAGTAACTCCGGATTGACAAAAACCACAAAACCACATAGAATCAGCCAATTGGTCGGTGAGAAGCCCGCCGTGAGATGTCAGAAATAGCGGCCAAAAACATAATTGCCGTTCTACGTGGCAAAAAACCGCTTACGCCTGTAGGGGCTTGAAAAACTTAACAAGTATTTCTATTATTTAATTCTCCCAACAATATGAGCTTTGAAAAAAATGATAGCCTCGAGGAATTAAAACAACAAGAATCTATTAGATCACGTCTATCTGAAACCCCACTCGATTGTGACACGCTTAACGATTGGATTGGAGTTTTTTTTGGAGCAAACCCTGCTTTTTCTACCCATCCATTTCCCGAACAAGAACCTATTCTGCATTACCACGAATACCAATTAACCAGACGCATATCTCCCGCACAAAGAGACCTTATTATGCAACTCAGTGACCCTCGAGCCATTGAGGCCTATGATCAATTGGTAGATGAATTCAACAGTGATTTGGAACAAATAGTTAGTACACGTGATGCAAAAAAATGTAAGGAGTATGCAGTCAGAGTAAGAAAATTATTCGAAAAAACTCGTTAAGAAACAAAACTCCGTACAACAGCACCCGGTGCGGTTTGCCTGTAGGGGCTTGAAAAACCATCTAACAACAGTTACACTCCCCCACACGCACATTCCTCAGTAATTCTTAATTATTCATTCTTCATTTTTAATTTGAGTAAGTGCCCTTAGCTCAGTTGGATAGAGCGACAGCCTTCTAAGCTGTAGGTCGGTGGTTCGATCCCACCAGGGCACACCACAACAAAAACTCCCTTCGAGGGAGTTTTTGTAAACATCAAAAACCAAATATCAAGATACAAATAAGCTCCACATCATAAAACTTCAAAACTCAAATCGGTGTTTTTGTGTTTGGAAGTTGTTGCTTATTTGGTGATTGGTGTTTGGTTTTTGGTATTTTCCACCGAAGGTGAGCGGATATTGACAATCTAGCGAAATTATGGTATATAAACCCATTAAAATCCCAGACAAAAATGCGGGTTTACGCGCTTTTGTATGTGATGTTAACGCTTCACACGTTCCCTGAAACAACAACGCACGAGGAGGTGCAAGATGGATACGAAAACACCGCTTGAGCAATGGCGCGACCGCTATGCCCACGACCGTTCTGCCGAGTATTTTGAGCCAACAGCAGAGAAACCCGTCTTCGAGTTGGTGACTGCCACCCTCGAACCGGACAGATCTGTCACGGTCTACGGCGTGAAGTACCAACACACTGGCATCACCGGTCTTTCATTCGTGCCCATCTACGGCTTTGACTGGTTCCTGGATCAAGACGAGGCCAAGCGCGAAGCCCTTTTTCGAATGTGGCTGAGAACCGCCAAAGTTCGCGAGTTGAGCCGAGACCTCCCCGGATCCATCACACGGCAGTTGATCACGACTGCCGATGAGATTCAAATCGGTGAAGTAGCCGGCAAACCTCTCGTGGTCTACCGCGTCTGGTGCACCGGATTATCTGACTGGAAATTCGTCTGGAGGATGGCGAAGCTGAGAGAGACTTGGGCCGCGAACCTGTGGGATAAGTTTGGGGTTACGCTTTCGCGGAATCTGGTAAAGGTTCCGTCGCTGGAGGATGACTCTCCGATCCCGGAGATCTACTCCCTCCACTACGCTAACTACCCTGACACCGGCGAACCTATGTATAGGTATGGCGTCGTGTGTCTGTATAGGTTCCAGCCGATGATCGACTGGTGCGTGGATCGCGAGCACGCGCAAGAGAGGCTGAACGAAGCTACGGAGTTCATCCGACGAGTACGAAAAGAGCGGCATGACCAGGAGGAACATAAGACAGCCGAACGACTTTCTGTTCAGGCTTGGTCCGCGGCTAACGATCTGAGCTGCAAGAACCGCCGGTTTAACAGCCTCCGTGGCTGCATCGAACCGACGCTCGTTGCCGGATTCGAGGAAACCTACCAAGATAACTCTGGTCGGGAACTTCGAGAGCTACCCCTGGAGGTATTACTGGATGGTGCGGCTCGACTGGAAGCGGTCACGGCCGAACTTGGACAAGCGCTCGAGGCCGAGTACCAGAAACGTCTGGCCTTCATCGCCGAGCATGATGCCTTGTCTACGCTCAACAAACTACTGACCCGCCACCTGGGGATTTGCCCCATCTGCGCCCAGCCGTTTGAACACGGCCCGGAGTGGATGACAGAACTCCTGGTTTACGGCGAGGCCTACTTGCACTGTGACCACGGCTGTCCGGAAAACGGCTACGAGCGTCACGAGCGCACCACTTGTCCGTCTCGCATCATCCGAGAAGCCTTCGATGGGGAGACGGAGCGCTCCGAAGCTCTGCCCAAGGTGGCTTTCATGGGCGACCAGGGCTACGAACACCCGGCCGTGGAGTTACGCCGCATCAATTCGGGCGACGAAACTCTGATCCAGCTGGTCTTGGACACGCACAACGTCCGGTTGCGTCCCGCACTCAAGGTTGACCTGGAAAAGCTGGCCAAGGCCACCAACGGCACGTCACGTCGTTGCGCGAACGACAGTGACACGCCGACCATGATGGTCGATACCTGGACCGATGTCGCCATCAGATTGGGCGACGAAAGACAGGCTCGCGCTGAAGAGTCGGTGCGGAAAGGAGAATCCGTGAAGCTCCAATTCCGCTGGGACGGACGGCACGGACGCTGGGGTGCGAAAGCCCGTACAAACGGACATACGACGGTTTGGACCGTTGATGAGGCCTTCGCCTCAGAGATGAATGAGTTCGGAACCTTCTACTGTCGAATTCTTCGGACGCCCGAACGAGCCGCCACGCCCACTTTCACCCTGCACATCGTGCGACCCTACCTGTTGGCGAAGCGGACCAACTCCAACCGGAGCGACCGCCGCGCCGAATGAATATTCCTCATGTGGGAGCGTGACCAAAAATCCGCTCCCACCCTCTAACATATTTCTGAAAATTTCGGTGATATCGAGAGGGACCCGCAAAACAAATACCAAAATCCAAAAACCAATCACCAATTTGGACATTGTTATTTGGTTTTTGGTTATTAAAAAAGAGGCACCTAGGTGCCAGAAGATGGAGTGGAGAGCAGTCAACCCGGATATTTGGTTCTGTAAGCCTCGATGAAGGCTTCGCAGAATTCCATGGTCGAACTAATGCCACACAGATTGACTCTGTGTGGATCCTTCAGCCTGGTCAAAAGCCCGCGTACTTGTTGTTCGGCTTCCAGATAGATAGGGTGACTCACGTAATCCGCTCGTTGCTTTGGAGTTTGAGCAGACCAGTAAGGCAGCGTGATGCATCGGTGAAAGTCCGAGGCGAGCTGGTTGAGCTGGCGCAAGAGGTTGGCTGCTTCAGGTGAGCACTTGCTCCTCTCCGGAAGCTTAGTGACCAGCATTTCCCTGAGCGTATCCTTGCTCGTTCTAAGAGCCATGTGGTTTCTCCTTGGTTGATGTAGAACAAACATTCCATAATCGAGGCGAGATGTCAATACCCGCAACATCCTTCGACTGCGCTCAGGATATTTTGCCATAAGCAAAAAAAAGCAGCCTGGAGGCAGGCTGCGGTGCCATGCGGGGCATGGCATTAAGAAGCATCGGGTGGTTCACCCCCGTGGTCTTCGCAGGCATCAAGCTCGCTCATGACGCCATTGGAGTTGATGACCACCCTACCGCAACAGTACTTCGGACACTCAAATGCGAAACACTTTTTGTTTTTGTCGACTGGCGTGGAAGGAACTAGCACGATTTCATGCCCTGTCCTGACGATGCCTTGTGACATGACCTACCTCCTCTGCAGTTGAGAACGAAAAAAAACAGCCTCGGTGAGGCGTTTTTGCAAGCAAACAAGCAAATCCAACCTCACCCCTTACGGAGCAAAGAAGAAAAAGCTAAAGAATTTGCTATGCATAAAAATAATTTATCACATCTCAAAACTAAGTCAAGAGCCCCGTTCACCACCTCCCCCGTGACTACACTGGTACTCCTCCTCCGCGAGGAGGAGACAAAAAAAGACACCTCACGGTGCCAGGAGAGCAATGTGCAAAAAGTCCGGCTAGACTACTCCGATGCGGTACAGCAGGCTACGGCGACCGCAATCATGGCAGAAGAAGTCATCCGTGAGATCGCCATGCTCCGGGCAGTACCGCTCAGTCACGACCTGGCCAGTCAGAACCTCGGGATCCGGAATCGCCTCAGTAGGCTGACCGCACTCAAGGCAGTAGTTGTAATCGCCGACACATTGATCGTGTTCGGGGCAGAACCTCAGGCTTCCATAGCGTATCAGCTTGGTTGGTCTCAGCTCGGCAAAACTGGACTCATGTGCCAATTTCTGACGCACGATCTCGTCCACCTCGGCGTTCGCAACTAGGCAAATCCCCCGAGCGATTTCTCCGTCAGGATATCTAACTTCCCAATACATATATCGGGGGTAACCGATGGCACTGGAAGCTTTGGCGTCCGGGGCTTTCCCTTCAGGCTTTTGGGTGTTCATGAGCGCGCCCTCCTTGTGTTTGTGTGAAAAACTTAACACTTACATGATAAAAGTCAACCCCCGGCGTAGACGATTATTTAGCTTGGATGTAAGATGCGCTCATGAACAAAACTCCTGAAATTTGGCTTAAACCAGGCAAGGAAGTGCCTATCTTGGCCGGTCATCCTTGGATTTTTTCGCATGCGATTGATCGAGGAATCAAGGGTGAAAACGGACAAATCGTCGAAGTTAAAGATAGCCGAGGGCACAGCTTGGGCCTGGGAACTTGGAATGGATTGACGTCCATTTGCGTTCGCATGCTAACCCGCGACGCGGATGAAAAAATTGACGCTGATTTTTTTGCTAAAAAATTCAAAGAACTCAATACTTGGAAAAAATCCAACCTGCCGGCTAAAACCACAGGCTACCGCGTAGTCCATTCCGAGGCCGACGGTCTTCCTGGATTAATTTTGGATCGATACGACGATGTTTTTGTCTTTCAACTCCACACGGCTGGCATGGATAGGTTACGCGACGAAATTATCCAAGCCATTAAAAAAACTTTTAAGCCCAAGGCTATCGTCGAACGGTCTGATTTGGATGTTCGCAAAATCGAGGGGCTTTTAGACAAGCCTATCGCTGTCCACGAGGGAGAAAACAATGAGCCGGTCACTTTTCAGGAAGCGGGTATTAATTTTTACGTCGATGTCATGCACGGACAAAAAACAGGATTCTTTCTGGACCAGCGCGATGCTCGGTTGGTAGTGGGTAAGCTCGCCAAAGGCAAACGCGTCTTAAATCTTTTTGGATACACGGGCGCTTTTTCGGTCCATGCCGCCTTGGGCAAAGCCGCTTTTGTCGCGACAGTTGATGTTTCGCGCCAAGCTCTCGAAACAGCCCAGGAAAATTTTAAACTCAACAAGCTTGACCCTGAAGATGAAAAAAACTTTTTGTTTTTAGAGGCCAACGTCATGGATCTTTTGCGAGACAAGGAAATACCCGGCACGCCTTATGACATGATCGTTTGCGATCCGCCGGCTTTTGCCAAATCAGAGAAACACATGGCTCAAGCGATTAAAGCTTACACTGATCTAAACGCGGACTGCCTGCGTCAACTAAATTCCGGCGGCATACTCGTCACCTCATCCTGTTCCGGCCGTGTTACGCCCGAAGATTTCCGATCCATGCTCCGCTTGGCGGCTGGCCACGCGCAAAAAGACGTGCGCGTTCTCCAATGGATCTCACAACCGATTGATCACGCCGAACGCCTAGCTTTCCCCGAAGGCAGATATCTAAAAACCGCCGTGCTGGAGGTTGTCTGACTAACAACTCACAACTTACAACTGACATGAGTAGCTTAATAACTCTTGTAAGTTGTCACTTGTTAGTTTTGAGTTTCAATATCTCCCTGAGCGCGCTTTCGAGTTTAATAAATTTGCTTTCAGCGGGTTTAATCTCTTCTTTAACCTCCGGCGAAAGAGGATCGCCCTCAGCGATGGATTTAAGGACGCTATCCAGTTTAAACACTCCCCTGTATTGAGTCAGATGACCTCCGTTTTTTTCGATAATCAAATCTACGCCTAACCGATTAGCCAGCCACTCCCCTTCCCTGATTGGAACCAGCGGGTCGTTATCACCATGGATGACAGTCCATTGGTCAGCCTTGGGTTTGATCTCATCCATATCAAAGTGCATGTCATAATCTCGGGCTACTAATTTAAGATGAGGAATATTCCTGCCAAAGCCACTGACCAATATGACTTGAGCAAAACCCGGACCCTTATGACCCTGCAAAGCATACAGAATCGTGGGAACCCCTAAAGAATGGCCAATTAATATGGTTTTCTTAGGATCTTTAGTTTTTAAGATCTCTTTAAGTTTAGCCACCCATTGCTCCTTTTCGGGTCGGATGGGGTTAGGCATAACGGGCGTCATAACCTTATAGCCCTGATTTGTCAGCTCTTCTTTAAGCCAAGGAAACCAATGATGTCTCGGACCACTGAGCCAACCATGAACAAGGATTACTTCCTGCATATGGCCGTAGTCTACGGCTACTAGGCCAAGCGGTCAAAGCCTAGGCTTGACGGGCGGCCCGCGTCTGCTATCGTTACAAGATATGTATTACTACATCCTTATTGCCATCCTAATTCTCGTTCTGGCCTCCATTAGGCAGGTCAACCAATATGAACGAGGAGTCAAATTGCGCTTTGGCAGGTTCATTAAACTCGTGGATCCGGGTTGGCGCATTGTTTGGCCCATCATCGAGTCCATGCAAAAAATCGACATCCGCATCAAAGCTGTGGATGTGCCTTATCAAGATACGATCACGCAAGATAATATCAGCTGTAAGATCAACGCCGTGATTTATTATCGCATCGCGGACGTAGGCAAAGCGTGGCTTGAAGTTGAAAATGTCATGAATGCCGTGTCGCAACTCGCGCAGACGACCATGCGCAACGTGTGCGGAGAATTATCCTTGGATCAGCTGCTTTCCAAACGCGAAGAGACTGCGGAACGCATTAAAAATACGATCGCCGCACACACAGCGGCCTGGGGCGTGGAAGTTGGTAGCGTTGAACTTAAAGATATTTCCTTGCCGGAGGATATGGTGCGCACCATCGCCAAACAAGCTGAGGCCGAACGCGAAAAGCGCGCGGTCATCATCAAATCAGAAGGTGAACTGGCAGCCGCCAATAACTTATCCCAGGCCGCGACCATCCTGGCCACTTCAGATGGCGCCATGCATTTGCGCACCCTGGCTACCCTGAATGACGTGTCATCTGATCAATCAAATACCATCGTCTTCGCTGTCCCACTTGAAGTACTAAGGGCATTCGAAAGATTCGGACAGCCTAAAAACTAACAACTTACAACTAACAAGAGTGATTTAGTAACTCTTGTAAGTTGTCAGTTTTAAGTTGTCAGTTGTATGCAATCCATCCTCGATTCCATCCAGTCTGTCATCAAAAATTCACGGTTCGTGCGAATCAACCCCGAAGCTATCCGCGACTTCGCGGCTTCGGTGACGGATTCTGATTTTGGCGGGTCTGAGTGGAATGAGGAGACACTATTAAAGTCCGGCCATGAAGAAACTTATATTGCTTCGGCTTTTTTGATCAGTGCCTTGGCCTTTT
This sequence comes from Patescibacteria group bacterium, assembly GCA_041661105.1. Taxonomy (GTDB): domain Bacteria; phylum Patescibacteriota; class Patescibacteriia; order 2-12-FULL-60-25; family 2-12-FULL-60-25; genus MWCR01. The sequence goes on along the minus strand of JBAZVB010000003.1, from coordinate 54,227 downwards.
GTTATTGGGGCGAACCAAAATGGACGATTGACGTTCGCGGCCAGACCTTCGATGGTAACGCTGCCATGCTCCGCGCACTCAAACGCGGCATCGATGACGGCTATCCCCTGACTGACCCGCGGTACCTGTCCAATTTGCCGGAAGATGATCTGCGCCAAATACTCAAAGGCAGTATCGAGATACCTCTTTTTGCTGAAAGGCTTCGTCTTTTGCGAGATATGGGCAAGATTGTCACAGAAAACTTTAGTGGATCATTCAAAAAGATAGTCGAAGCGGCGGATTATGACGCACTTAAACTTGTTGAGGTGGCTGTGAACGCGATGCCGACTGTTTTTGATGATCAAGTTAACTATCACGGCCAAAAAATTCTGTTTTACAAACGTGCCCAAGTCATTCCCCTTTCTCTGCATGGTCTCGCCGAACTAAAACTCGTGCCACCCATCCAAAACTTCGATCAACTGACGGCCCTGGCTGATTACAAGGGCCCGCAACTTTTGCGCAAACTTGGTATCCTGCAATATACGGACGATCTCGCGGCTCACATTAATGCTAAAATTGAAATCGCATCAGGTAGCGATGAAGAGATAGAAATTAGAGCCAATGAAATTTGGGCCATTGAACTTTTGACCAGAGCAATTCAAGAACGTCTGCCCGACATCTGTCCGATTGAGGTCTTCGAATGTCTTTGGCTGAGAGGTCAGACCAAGTCAGCCGACGATAAACCCTACCATCGGACAAGAACTATTTGGTACTAGTGAGTGAAAACTAGAAACTGGAAACTAGAAAGAGTACTATAGTTATATGACTGTTAGATTCCAACGATTTGAAGACATGAAGGCTTGGAAGATGGCGGATCAAATGGCTTTGGATATATATAAAATATTTAAAGAGAACAGAGACTATGGATTTAAGGACCAAATTCAAAGAGCGGCCGTTTCTGTCATGAATAACATTGCCGAAGGTTTCGAGCGGAACTCAAAAAAAGCTTTTATCAGTTATTTGTATATCGCCAAAGGTTCATGTGGAGAGGTGCGCTCACTTTTGACTCTAGGATGTCAACTCGGTTATTTCAACCACGCACAATTTGAACAATTATCCTCAAATGCTGTCGAAATTTCCAAAATGCTCTACGGATTGATATCGGAACTTAGCAAAATCGACTAACTCTTTCCAGTTTCTAGTTTCCACTTTCCAGTTATATGAAACTCCTCGTCCGCATCGTGCCAAACGCCAAACAATCAGAAGCTGTTGGTTGGGAAGGTCAGACTCTCAAGGTCAGAATTGCCGCGCCGCCCATCGAAGGCAAAGCCAATGAAGAGCTTATCAGGCTGATGGCAGAACTTTGTGATTGCTCGCCGAGTGAAGTTGAAATTTTGAAAGGCATGGGTAGTAAACAAAAAACTTTAGATGTCCCGCAGTTGCCATTAGTAAAATAAAAAAATCCTCGACTCTCAGTCTGAAAATCGAGGTAGGTCAGCCGCCCTGGCGATAGTTGGGCGCGTCTTCTGTGATAGCCACGTCGTGGACATGGCTTTCGCGCAGGCCTTGCGAGGTGATGCGGATGAACTTCGCCTCCGCTTTCAGCTCGGATATCGACCGGCATCCCGTATATCCCATACCGCTCCGCAGCCCGCCTACCATCTGCTGGATGATGGCGCTGAGCGACCCTCGATAAGGCACGCGGCCTTCGATGCCTTCGGGCACCAGCTTCTCGTCCGCGATGCCGCCTTGGCCATAGCGATCCTTGCTGCCTTTGCGCATGGCGCCGAGAGATCCCATGCCGCGGTACGTCTTGTAACTGCGGCCTTGGTACAGGACCATCTCACCGGGCGCTTCGTCCGTGCCGGCAAAAACCGACCCCATCATCACAACGTTAGCGCCGGCCGCGATGGCCTTGGTGATTTCGCCCGAATTCTTGATACCGCCGTCGGCGATCACGGGGATATTGTGCGTTCTGGCGACAGACGCGCAATCGTCGATAGCGGTAATTTGCGGCACGCCCACGCCAGCCACCACGCGCGTTGTGCAGATGCTGCCCGGACCCATGCCAACCTTGATGGCTGAGGCTCCGGCGTCGATCAAAGCAATCGCGCCTTCGGCCGTCGCGATGTTGCCGGCGATCACATCCAGGTCAGGATATCGCTTACGCAGGAACTTGACCGTATCAATCACGCCCTTGGAGTGGCCATGGGCAGTGTCAACGACGATCACATCCACTCCGGCTTTCACAAGGAGGTCGGCGCGCTCATCGCGGTCAGCACCGGGACCAATGGCCGCCGCAACCAGCAACCGACCATGTTCATCCTTGACCGCGTTCGGATGCTGTTCCACCTTCCGCAGATCCTTGACCGTGATCAGGCCAGCCAGCAACCCGTACGAATCCAGGATGGGAAGCTTTTCAATGCGATGCTTGTGTAGCAACTCGCGAGCCTCATCCATGGTGACGCCAAGTTTGGCCGTGACCAGATCGTTATTGTCGCGTGTCGTCATGAGCTGATCAACGGTTTTGCTGAAGTCTTTCTCAAACCGTATATCACGCGCCGTCAGTATCCCCAAGACCATCTTGTCGTTCAAGCAAACGACTAACCCCGAAATGCCTTTCTGGTCCATCAGGGCCTTGGCTTCGGAAAGCGACTGCTTCGGAAGGACTGTCACCGGATCCATGATCATTCCGCTCTGGGCGCGCTTCACCTTCTCGACTTCGCGCGCCTGGTCAGCAGGCGGCAGATTCTTGTGGATCACGCCAATGCCACCTTCGCGCGCCATGGCAATAGCCATGCGCGACTCGGTGACAGAATCCATGGCGGCCGACATGAGGGGGATGTTGAGGACAATTCGACCCGTGAGCCTAGTGCTCACATTCACGTCGCATGGCAAGGAGTCGCTATAGCGGGGTACCAACAGGACATCGTCAAACGTCAGGCACAAACGCAAATTGTCATCGAGCATGGCTCAGCCCCCTTTCCGGGTTCTTTGTGGGTTGTGAGTGGCTATATTTGACGGGAACCCACCCTGTCTGTCAAGCGTAGGCTAGCCTGTAGACGATAGACAGTAGACGGTAGCCAGACGTACGGAGGCTATATATAAAGCTACGGTCTACCGTCTATCAGCTACCGTCTGTGGACGTTTGCTTGACGTTTATTGGGCTGACCAATAGGATTAAGCCGGTTCCATAGACAACAAGGCCCAGAAAGGGGTTGCTGACATGAGGAAATTTCGAGCATTCTCTTGGCAAGACGATCTGATCGTTTGGAACGGCGTTCTGGTCGTCGTGGGTGTCCAATGGGGCGACGAGGGCAAAGGCAAGATCGTGGATCACCTCGCGCGATCCGCAGAAGTCATTATCCGCTATTCTGGCGGAGCCAATGCCGGGCACACCATAGTCATCGACGGCATCAAATACGTTTCTCGCCTGATCCCCTCTGCCTACCATCATCCCGGAAAAATCGTGGCTTGCGGGCCGGGCACGGCTCTCGACCTCGATGTCCTGAACGAAGAGGTCCCCAACGCCCTACGCGCAGGCTCCACTCCCTTGTTCGACGAGAACGCGCCCATCGTCATCTCCCTGTACAAGCAGATCGACGAGATCAACGAAAAGAAGAGCGGCAAGACGGCCATCGGCACGACCCGGAGAGGCATCGGTCCTTGCATGGGGGAATTTGTGGGGAATCGGCGCGGGCTCAGGATGGGCGATCTGAAATCCGAAGAGCGCATCCGAGCGGCCCTCATGGCTCGCAACTTCTACCCTGATCTCGCGGACGAGATTCGACGCGGTGGATTGGAGCCGATGAGCTTCGAGGGGCTGGTCTCATGGTGCCTCGAGCGCGGCAAGGTTCTGGGCGAATACATCGGCGACGTGCGCTGCCTGGTCCAGGAGTTGCTCCATAGCAATGCTCCGATCCTTTGCGAAGGAGCGCAGGGCGGGGGCCTGGGCATTTACGGCACCTGGCCTTACGTCACATCCACGGATCCCATGATGAGCGGCGCGATTGAGACCCTCGGTCTGCCGAGGAGAAAAATTGCCGGCTGCCTCGGCATAACCAAGGCCTACACCACCCGCGTAGGCGAGGGTCCGTTCCCAACCAAGATGAACAATGAATGGTCCCAACGCATTCAAGTCGAGGGTGGAGAGGCGGGCACGGTTACAGGTCGCTTGCGTGATGTGGGAGGGTTGGATGGCCCCTATCTCAGGTACATCTGTGACCAAGGCGACGTAGACTACCTGGTCATGAACAAGCTTGACCCGCTCACCGGCGACAAGATCCCCTTCTGCACGGGCTACGTCTACAAGGGTACCAAGAGATACGTGGAGAGATACACCACCCTGAACACCGAGCTACTCGAAAGCATCGAGCCCGATATCACCTACATGGAGGGCTGGTCTGAGCCAATCTCGAACTGCCGGCACTACGACGATCTCCCCAAGCAGGCACGAGACTATGTGGAATGCGTCGAGCGATTCGTGGGGGTTCCGATCATTGGCGTGGGCGTTGGCCCTGGACGCGACGCCCTCATCTGGCGGAAAACTTCCGCCCTACTCGAGCCTGAAGGCTGACAACCGACAGGCTTTTTTTAATTCAAAATTCAAGATTCAAAAAGCAAAATGTCGGTATCCCTTCGGGATATTTATGATATGGCGAAAGCCACCTGAATTTTGCTCTTTGCTTTTTGAATTTTGAATTAAGGTACGAGGTCGTATCCTCCCTTGTTCCAAGGATTACATCTTAAAATTCTCCAAATCGTCATTGGAACTCCGCGGATCACGCCAAATTTCATAATCACTCCGTATCCGTATTCACTGCATGTCGGATGATAACGGCATACGCCGATGGGAGAGAACTTGCGCAAAGGTCCGTGATCCAGCGAAAGCGTCTTCTGATACAACCTAATACAGACGCAAACTATTTTGCGGGGCAGTAAAACTAACAACTGACAACTTACAAGAGTCATTTAGTTATTCTTGAATTCCGATACTGTTCACTAAGCCCTGAAGCATCCTAGAAATATTTATAGCCCTATCAACCAATTCTTGATGTTCTTCTTCTGAAAAATAACCAAGTTGATAACCCAATATCAACATAGATCTGACTTCGCCACTTGAACCCTTAGCGATCAATAGATAATGGATAAAGGCCCTTTTTGAACTTCTTTCGAACCCTTCGGCGAGATTATTCATAACCGACACAGCCGCCCTTTGGATTTGATCTTTATAACCGTAATCGTTTATGGGTTTTAATATTTTATAGATAGCCAAAGCCAACTCATCCGCTTCTTGCCAAGCCTTCATATCCTCAAACCTCTTAAATAAGACTCCCATACTTTTTTACTCTTGTCAGTTGTAAGTTGTTAGTTGTCACTTACTCTTAGGTTTGACGAACCGGGCGCCGGCGGCAATTTTGCCTTTGCCCATCTCTTTGCGGGCCCGCGGCGAGAGCCTGAGCGGCTTGGTCATGGTCTCTGGAATTTTAGAAAGCATGTGCAGGATCTCATCTCTCATTACTTTATAGTCAGCTGTTAAAGTTTCCGGTTTGAGGATGAAGAGTAGGTGGTAGCCTGTCGGTACTTGGGGCAAAAGTTCGTGCACGGCCGATCTAAAGCGGCGTTTGGCTAGATTGCGCTTGACCGCGCGCTTAAAAATCTTGGTCGAGACAATGAAACCAATTTTAGACTGGACGTCTTTCGGTAATTTAGTGTCCTGACGGACGCGCAAAGTGGCCAGGGAACCAAAAATAGAGCGTCCCTTAGTGGCCATCAGCGCGAAATCTTTAGTTTTCTTCAATCTTTGAGGCGCGGGTAACATACAAGAAATATAAACTAGAAACTAAAAACTAGAAAGAGTTGCCTTGTAACGGACGCGCTCTTTCTAGTTTCCAGTTTTAAGTTCCCAGTATTTTTAGCGGGCTCGTTTGACCACTAACTTCTTGCGCCCGGTGGCACGACGGCGGGAAAGCACTTTGCGCCCGTCCTTGCTGGCCATTCTGGCACGAAAACCATGCACTTTCATGTGCCGGCGCTTCTTTGGCTGATAAGTTCTCTTTGGCATAATGGCCCCAGTATATTGATAATCAGCGGGTTTGGCAATAGGTAGAGACGCCCCGGCGGGGCGTCTCTACAAATAAACCTAGCGCACCTCGAACGTCACACTCACATTAGAGATAACGTCCTGGGAGCCTGGTTCGATCTGGGGCGCGACCGCCATATCCTTGGCAGCGCTCTCAGCCCGGCCCATCGTCAAATATGGTTGAGGGGGATAGTTTGAACCCTGGCTTTCGGAGAACGAGATGACCCTAACCACGTCTAATCCGAGTTTTTTGGCTAAAACATCAGCTTTTTGCTGAGCATCGCTGATCGCCTTTTCCCGAGCTTGAGCCTCTAGGGCCTTGGGATCATCAATTACAAACTGAACTCCGCCGATCTGATTAGCACCCAATTCCCCACCCTTGGACACCACATCGCCCGCTTTATCCAGTTCACGGACCTTAACGCTGATGTTTTGGCTAATGGTATAGCCAACCAGCTTTTGCATCCCATCCGTCCAATCATATTTGGGGCTGAGATTATAGCTCTGGGTCTGGATATCCTCCGCTTTGATGTCCATGGCCTTTAAAGCCGCAATAATGGCGTTCATTTTGTCAGTATTTTTCTGCTGTATGTCTTTAACAGTAGCCCCCTCAGTCACAACGCCCAGGTCGACAGTGGCCACATCTGGCTTAGCCGTGACTTTGCCCTGGCCATCCAAAGTTATGGTATCGCGGCCAGCTTTGCCGATGTAATAATACTCTTGCCAGGCATTCCTGGTTTTAACACCCAGGAAAATAATTAGGGCCAAGGCGACCAAACCGATAATCCCGATGAGTAATTTGCTAATTTTCATAAAAGAAAAAAATAATAAATAATTTGCTTACACCATATTAACATGTTTCGCACCTTCTATCTATACGGCTAAAGGCCGTTTTTATGATTAAGTAAAGGACTTATTTGATTCTCGTTCCACAACTCCTTTAACATATCAACCTTTTATCCACACGTTTGACATCCCCGCGCGCGACTGTTGATATGTAGGTCAGATTTTACTGAATTAACGCGAACTTTTTATGAATCCTAATGAAATTTGGCAGGCAGCACTTGGAGAGTTGGAGCTTACGCTCTCTAAGGCCAATTTCACCACGTGGTTTAAAAACACATTTATATCAACCTTTGAAAACGCTAAAATTATTATTGCCGTACCTAACACTTTTACTAAAGCTTGGTTAGAAAAGAAATATCATGAGGCGATTGTCCGGGCTTTGCGCAATGCCACCAATAACGGAGTCCGCGAGGTCACTTATCGCGTCGAAGTCCGCAATACCAGCCCCATCCCGGGCTTTGCGAACGTGGAAAACATGGAATCCAGCTACCAGGTGCCCACTCTGGAAGTACCTACCGAGGAGCAAAAGGGTGGGAGAAACGATAGTTTGGGCTCGATCGGCCTCAACCCCCGCTATACTTTTGAATCTTTCGTGGTTGGCAAGACCAATGAGCTGGCTCATGCCTCGGCCATGGCCGTTTCAGCCAGCCCCGGGGTGACTTATAACCCGCTTTTTATCTTTGGCGGCGCCGGTCTGGGCAAAACCCACCTTCTCCAGGCCATCGGGCACTATGTTATGAAGGGGCGTCCGGATGCCAAGGTGCTTTATGTAACCTGTGAGCGGTTTACCAACGACTATATCCAATCCGTGCGCGGCGGCCGGGCTAAGGAATTCAAAGATACCTATCGTACTTTGGACGTCTTATTGTTGGATGATATTCAATTCATCGCCGGTAAAGACAGCACTCAAGAAGAGTTTTTCAACACCTTTAACACACTCCACCAACTCAATAAGCAGATCGTGATCACCTCGGATCGGCCGGCTAAAGACATTCAGGGTCTGGAAACCAGAATCGTCTCGCGCGTGGAGTGGGGCATGACAGCCGATATCTCGAGCCCGGATTTTGAAACGCGGGTGGCCATCCTCCAAGGCAAGAGCATTGAGAAGAATTACCGTCTCAGCATGGATATTCTCCGCTATATCGCGGGCACCATCCAATCCAATGTTCGCGAATTGGAGGGAGCTTTAAACAAAGTTATCGCCTACCACCAGTTCAAAAGCGCTGAACCTACCATGGAATCGGTCCAAAACCTGCTTCAGAGCTTTGTGCCCAATATCCCCAAACGAAATATCACGCCGCGCAAGCTTATAGAGATTGTTATCGCCTATTATGATATAAAGATGGATGAGCTCCTGGGCAAAAGCCGTGAACAACGCCTGGCCTTCCCCCGCCAAGTGGCCATGTACCTGTTGCGCGAGGAGGCTAAATGTTCCTTTCCGGCCATCGGCAAGCAAATTGGGAGCCGCGACCACACCACTGCTATGCATGCCTGCCATAAAATTTCCGAATTAATCAAAAAAGACGAACAGTTACAGCGCGATTTAAACCTCATGCGCGAAAAACTCTACATGGGGACACAGACTGGTTAAACCTGTGGACTAGCAGCGAGTAAATTCAAAATTCAAAATTCAAAATTCAAAATGTCCACCATAAAACCAAAACCCCTCTCACTTCAATCATAGGCCTGTGCACCCAAATACCTTTAAACCCAGCTCTAAAAACCACTTATCCCAACTATTCACAAGGCTTATTACTGTTATTACTCTTATATATTTAAATTTAAATACCAATAAACCAGGAATTAACTAAAATAGGATATGCTATTCTCTTGTACTCAAGAAAACTTAGTTCAAGGCTTATCGGTCGTAAGCCACGTGACCGGTAAAAATATTAATCTCCCGGTTTTGGGCAATGTTTTGATCAAAGCGGAAAAGAGCGGGATCAATTTTCATGCGACTAACTTAGAGATATCTATTAGTTGTACCGTTCGAGGCAAAGTGGATACTGAGGGTGAGTACAGCGTCCCGGCTAAGTTATTATTTGATTACGTGACCCTCCTGCCTTCCGGTAAAGTTGAGTTTGAATTAAAAGAAGGAGGTTTGGAGGTTCGCTCTAACGGTCAGGACACGGTTTTTAGAGGCATGTTGGCCAGTGAGTTCCCGTTGTTGCCAAAATTAAACAAAAATACCACCTTCCAGCTTAAAGCCAATGAGGTTAGGCTGGCGATTGGCCAGGTGGTTTTTGCGGCCTCCATGTCAGAATCCCGTCCAGAGCTATCCGGTGTAGCTTGTTTCTTTAATCCTAATGGCAAGTCGGGCAAGGTCGCGTTGGTGGCTACGGATTCTTATCGTTTGGCTGAAAAACTGATTACATGCCAGGAAGCTAACCGAACGGCGAACATTATTGTCCCGGCCAGAGCCATGGCTGAGATCGCCCGCATCCTCTCGTCTTATAAGGACGAGCTTGAGCCGCCTGAGAATGTAGGATGGAGTATCACCGATAACCAGCTAGTCGTCTCCTACGGCACCGTAGAACTGACTACAAGGCTGATTGAGGCCAGCTTCCCTGATTACCAGAACATCATACCCTCGGCTTATAAGACAGAGGCTATTTTGAACCGCGGAGAACTGATTAAGGCGGTTAAAGCGGCCAGCCTGTTCTCCAGGAAAGAGATTAACGATGTGCACCTTCAATTTGTGCCAGGTAGTGGCGAGTGCGCCGTTGAATCCTCGGATGAAGGCATAGGCAAAACCAAGACGGTTATCAAGGGTGATCTGACGGGTGATGATAATCAGGTGGTTTTAAACTTCAAATACGTTTCAGATGGCTTGAACTCCTTAGGTTCAGAGAAAGTCAGACTCTCAGTCATCAGCCCCATGTCCCCTGTTTTGGTTCTGCCAGCCGATGAAGATCAGACTTATCGTTATCTAGTCATGCCGATCAGACAGTAGAAACTAACAACTTACAACTGACAAGAGTACTTTTGTCACTCTGCTCTTTGTCATTCCGACCGAAATCACGAAGGTGATGAAGTGGAGGAATCCCTTACTCGATAATTAACTGAATTAACTTTCGGAAGTGTTTTGGTTTAAATAAGGGATTTCTCTGCTCCATAGGCGCATCCGCCTCAGGCGTGAGACTTCGGCACGTTAGCTTCGGGTGCCTCCGCTCGGAATGACAAAATATCTCTTTTAAGTTTTAACTGGTTTCAGCGCGATGTTGAAATCAACCACGGCGTCTTTGCTGATCTTAACCAGGTCAATATCTTGTGTTGTGAACTTGTTGTAGCCGGCTCTTTCAACTGTGATGTAGAAAGTATTTTGGTCGGCAAAGAAACCATAGCGTCCTTGATCATCCGTGAGCTGAGTTTCAAGAAGCTTATTGAACTTGTGATCGAAGATGCGGACAACGGCGCCCTGGATGGGCTTGCGGGTGCTGGCATCGTAGACCTTGCCCCATGGTTTAGATTTGGCAGGCAAAGCCAGCTTGCGGAAGAGGAGATAAAATAAGATTTGGACAATCAGGATAGCGGCGATCAGCCAGGACGGAGAAATGATAAAAGAGATGGCCGCGATGATAACGCCGGACAAGGCCAGGAGATGTTGGAGTTTTCTTAAAACATAACGGTAGATAACCCTCTTGGGAGTCTCAAAACTGGCGGCTGGATCAAGCGGGATGTTGATATCGATAACTTCATCTTCTTCTAGGATAATAGTTTCACCGTGGTAGAGTCCGACATATTGGCCATCCTCTTTTTGATTGTCCAGGTATTGAGTTGGGAAAGTATAACCCGGCTTTTCCGCTTCCAATAAATAACTGCCTGGTTTGGGATAAAACACAAAGCGTCCGTACTTGTCGGTCACCCTGGTTTGCACGATGAGTTTGCTTTCAAAATGGACTAAGCGAACGACCGCGAATTCAACAGGTTGCTTGGATAAGGAATTGTAGACAACGCCCCAACGTTTTTTCTTACGACGGCCAAAAAGCAAAAACGGTTGTGTAAAGAGGAACTGGAGATAATAGAAAAGACTGAAGAGGGGCAAAGCGACGGAGGTGTTGATCAAGCTGACGGCGATCAGGGTTGGGGCGGCGTAATTATCAACGGCGGTCACAACTTCCGGTTGCCGGACTATCTCTTTGGCGATAAGAGCCACGTATTGGATTTGTTCCGGGACGTTGGCTACGAACGGAAAGGTGGTCGTCGCCTGGATGGGTGGCGGTGTTTTGATAAGCGGAACACGGTTTCCAAAAACATTATTTTTGACCTGAACGGCTGGTGTGCGAGCCAGATCGTAGCCGTCTTTTTTAACCTCGGCGTAATATTGTCCGTTGGGTACGATAAACACAAAGTTGCCATCCGGGCCGGAGATGACCGGATTGGACTGACCGTAGGGTGCGGAGTTCCAAGGCACCCAAGCGCCATTTTGATTTTCAAATAAAGTCACCGTTGCGCCCGGGACGCTAATCACGGGTCCGCCTATCAGCGGCTCTTCCACGACCTTGCCGACAGGTTGAATTTGAAATGGATCCTGAACAGAGCTGATCTGCCCATTTTGGAAAGTTACTCGGATATCAACCGTGAATAGACCGCTGGTTGGAGCCAGGAAGGTGCCGGTGTAGGCTGTGCCGTCACCGTTTAAAGCCAAAGAGTAAGCTTGCGAACCCACCAGCATGACTCCGATCTGGGGCGTTGATCCTAGGTTGGCGGTTGGGACGTAAACATAAACCGACGAGCCCGCTAAAACTCCATAGACCCCATTCTCATTGGGTTGGAGTGAAATTGTGCCGTTGGATGAGTAATATAAAGCGTGCAAAATGATTTGCAGGGGCGGCTTAGGCGGGATGGGTGGGGTGGAGGTTGGATGCTGGGGTGGTATGGGCGGAGTTGAAGTGGGTATGACGGGAGGCTGCGGAGGAATGGGCGGAGTCGAGGTCGGAGGTTGAGGCGGGATGGGCGGAGTTGAAGTGGGTGGCAAGGGCAACGTCCCCATCGGAGTCGCGAAAGCTAAGGAGCCGGAAGAAAAATTATTATGCGTGTCGTAAGCATAGGCGGCGTAAAAATAAGTTACGCCGTTAGTTAGACCCATGTCTAAAGTGCTGGTCGCCAGACCGTTGTAAATCACGGCTCCATCCAACGGTCCGGTCGGGAACCCGCCGGTTTTGCGCGTGATGCGGATGCCGGCAAAATCAGGTTCGGGTGGATAATTCCAACGCAAACGGATAACAGTATCGCCGGCTTCGGCTGTGAATGGGACGTTGGTGGGTGGAGTCTTATCAGCTTGAGTATTAAATGAGTAGATGGATGACGTGGCTAATTGGCCGAGGGGGTCGGTTGAAATGACGCGATAAAAATAGGTTGTCTCGGAGGACAAACCGGTGAGGGGCATGGAATGGTTAACGACGTCGCCCAACAAGGTGTGCCAAAACCCAAGGGCCGGCGTCGGACCGTATTCGACTTTTGAATTAGCCGGTCGATCCGTATCCCAAACTACCAGGGCCGCGGTATCAGTGATAAGGGTGCTGGTCACATTGGAGATGACCAAAGGGGCTACCCCAAGAGTAGTGAAAGTATAATCCGCGCTTGAAATGATGTTGTTGTATTGGTCGGCCGAAGTAACCTTAAAATGATAAGTGGTATTAGCCGTCAGTCCACTCAGATCCAGGCCATGGGATAATTCCAAAGTGTTATTGGAAACGGATTGGCCATAAGCGATGGTCTCGCCGTAATTAACTCGCGATGAGGCGTTTTCATCTGTGTCCCATGTGATGCGGGCTGAGTTTTGGGTGATGTTTATGGCTTTAACATTGCTAATGATGGGCGGGGTTATGTCTCCGCCTCCCCCGCTCTGAGCCGTGACTGTCAAAATAACGGTATTTGAAATGGCGGCGGGCGGGTTAAGGACAGTAATGGACTGATTGCCAATAACGGCCACATCCGAAGCCAGAACCTGGGCTATGAGCCGATTGGCATTAATGTAAGTGGTGACGCGGTTGCTGCCATTCACTCGAACAACGGCATCGGGGGCAAAGCTGGATCCATTCACCGTCAAGTCAAAAGCCGGAAAGCTCACCGCGACCGAATCAGGAGAAATATTGGTAATGGTTACGGCGCCCGAGATCACGGTAGCCGAAACATCCACGCCGTCATCATCAAGGATGGGGATGGCAATTTGTCCGCCATCTCCAAAGTTGCCGGCGATTGTTAGTTTATATTCTCCGGCCACGGCCGGGTTAGTGATTTGGTTGGTGCCGCCGAAAACATCAGTCCCGATGTGAATGGTGATGAGATTGTTGGGGGCAATGGTTCCAGGCGCGGCATCGGTGGGCGGTGTAAAAGTGATGACAGATCCGGCAATATTCACGCCCCAGGTGCCTGGAGCTGGCACGGGCGCGTAAGCATCCAAAAATTCCATGCCGGTCGGGCCATGAAAAAGATCAACGTCGCTCACCCCGACGGCCCCAAGAGTAAAACCTGTGAAATCCAAGGTGATGGTGTCGGTGGGAGAATCGACGCCGGTGGGGGTTTTGAAGCGGATGGTGTGGTTAGCCGGGGTCGCGACCAAGTGACTGCCCGCGTTATCCTGCGCCGGAGAAAAATACGCGGCCGATAAACCGTTCGGAGCAACGCAAAAGAGCACCACGGCAAAAGCCAAGATGGCTCTGGATAGTTTTTTAAAACTTAATACCAGACGCAGCATTATTCGCATCCCTCTTTCCAGATTTAGGCATTAGGAAATCCGGACGCGGTTCAGGCTCCGTCCAAGCAGAGTCTGGTCTGCGCCTAGATTACTTGCGGCGGGATCGTTTGAGCGCTGAAGCGACAATCATCTTATTGTAGAGCTTCATGAGTAACAACAGGGCGGCTATTAAGAAGACGAGAATGAGGCCCATGCGCCAAGGTATGACCCAAAAAGACACGGTCCTGGCCTCCAAGGGTGCGTTTTGACTTCCATATTTAACATCAACCATGGCCGTGTAACGACCGAGGGCAAAATTTCTCCATTCATTGGTTAAACCGGCGATAAATCCCCCCTCCGCCAGATCGGTTGATTTTGTCCACCAGGTGTCTAAGCGACGAATACTGCTGGGCAGGACGGCGGCTTTTTTAGGATTGGCCGGGACTCGGGCCACGATACCTCCCCACATGTTGCGGACGGTCAAAGTACCCACGGGGCGGAAGTGAACACTGCCGGTATTCCGGATGCGCAAGCTCATCATGGCCGGCAGATGGCTGAAAACAGCTTGATTCACGGTGAAGGATTCGATGGAGGCATTCTCTTTGACATCACCTCCGACTTTTACCAGAAAAACTATGCCGGTTTTAGCGGCCAAGTTAATGGCCGTTCGATCATTGGCCGTCTCGGGATTGGTTGAAAAGAAAACCGTGGCATAATGTCCGCCCGGTTCCGCATCTTGCGGCGCGGTAATGGAGTAAGGGATCTCGGCGGTTTCTCCCGGGGCCAAGGGATAAGAGGCTTGATTAAATTTAAACCAAGAAGGCAGACCCTTGAGATCCGCCTCGTCTAGATATTGTTGTTCGCCATCTTCACCCACCGGCACGAAGGATTGAACCGAAACATAATAAGTTTGAGCGGCCTTACCGTCATTCGTAATCATGAGTCGGCCAGTGACTCTCATGCCGCGAGCCAAGTCCTGATCGACGATGACCGGTGACACGGTAATGGCATGAGCCGCCGAACTAAAAAGAACCCACCCGATTAAAGGCGCCGCCAGGAAAGATAAGAGCTTGGCAATCCTCATAGCAGCTGGGCCGGATAATTCAATCAGATTAAAAATGTCCTGAGACGTAATAAGTGACTTTTTGCTGGTAGACGCCGACGGTCGTTATGGGACTGATTGAAGCTTTGTGAGTTACGAGTTGCGTTGCGCCGGAAGAGGTCACGTAGAAAGGATAGGTCGAGCTGACGAAGCCGGTGAGTGTTGTTGGCACCGGGTAATCATTGGCTATCGGATGCCAGGCATAAGCGGGCAAGCTGAAAAGACCGGTGTTGGGATCGCGCGCACCGTAGGAAGATGTCGTCAGATTAATGCCGTATTCTTCCTGCCCGGCCGTGACCTGTAAATCGCCTACGTTGGTGAAGGTGACAAAACCAAGAGTGGCAAAGTCATGATTAGCTTTGAGAGATCCGGCAAAGCCGTTGGTAGCGTTGGTCATGATTTTTAAACGGTACGTACAGGTGCTAACCGTAGCCATGTTCAGCACGCCAAGATTGCAAGTGTGTCTTTCCGTGGTGATGGAAGCCGGATCGGTTATCATAAAGGAAAGGCTGGCCGGGACAGTGGCGCTAATATCTACGTCATTGCCGCCATTGATGTAAAACATGGCCGCTCCATAATCTACGGTCCCGCCGGTGGTCACGATAGCTTCCGAAAAATTACGGGCAGAAATCAAAGAACCCGCGTTGGTCACGGGCACGCGAACACAAATTAATATAACGTTGGTCGCAGCATCACCGGTCAGCGTCCAAGTGGCGCCAGAGCTGGAAGCTGATCCAAAAGTAGCCGTCGCACCGCCGATGCTGGTAGTGTCTGGTGAACATTGAGTGATGTCAGTCGAACTCGGAACCGGAGAAAGAATTAATTGCAATGTTGCTCCAGTAAGATAAGTGGCGCTGCTGGTCCAGGCGATAGTGGTAGTGGCAAAGCCGGTAGCCGCAGCAGAGTCGATTTCCCCATTAGAAGGCACTGAGGCCGTAATAACCACTCCCCCCGCATTAGCTGGCAGCATGGCAGCCGCTAAACTTAGCAGGGCCATGAAGGACAGAAGCCTTATCTTAGATCCTCTCATAGAGATTCATCTATAATTACTAACTCGAGTATAAAATAAAACACACACCCACGAAGTCAAAGTAATTATAGCCTAAGAAACGGCTTTTGTTAAAAGTTGGCTGTTAATAAGTACCTAACTTTTTGGAGATAGTTGGAGGCCGGCGTATAAGGCATAATATTTATCTTATAAACGATGGCTACCCGATCGTCAGTGGCAGTAGTTGTAGAGGTCTGAATCTCGCGCAAAGTACTTGTAACCGCAAAATCCATACCAGTGCTGGTCGCTAGGGTGCCATAAACACGGGCGCCGTATTCTTCCGAATCCATCGATACTTCGCCATCAGCCACATCCATTATATGGGTGGTGGTTGAACCCCTCAAATAGCCATCTGATTGCATGTATACAGTGTAACCAGTGGCAGAGTTGGTGCCCACCTCTGTTCGGCTTAGCGTTGTTTTGCCTACGTTGGCTTCCAAACGTCCAAAAACACCGCTGAAAGCTTCCATTCTATAAACATAATCATCCCCGCCTTGCGGATTGGTCGATATTTGATCGACCTGGCCATCCCATTTATCAACCGTAAGAACGAGGCCGTTGATGGATTCGATTTTTCCAATGATGGTTTTTTGGTGAAGCCCAAGGTTTTCGACGACTCCTATAAAAGTCCCGGTGGCAAAGCTGGTGGCTAAGGTGACAGTCACCGTCTTGGTAGAGGTCGACAACGCAGTATAGGGAACCTGGGTGTTATTTTCTTGCGCGCTGACAATTAACGACAAAAATGGTCTATAGTCGTCGGATTGTCTATATCCAGCCAATAAACTGTAGTTGGTGCTGGTTGAGGGGCCTGTGGCCTGCTCGCCTAATGTGTCGTACAATTTATAGTTAGTCGATGTGCTATTGTCGGTCCCCCCGCTATTGATCGAATCGAACCGTAATTCAAAATGCGAGCTAGTCATGGCCGCTTGGACGGAACTAGTTAATAAAAAAACACCAGTGATTATGACGCAAATTAAAAAGCGCATAACTTTCAAATAATTATAGCATTCTTTCACCCTTCATTAGGGTGTTGATAATTATTTCATATTTTAAGGCAAATTATTTGAGTCTGAAAATATCTAAAACAATGTTTCACGTGAAACATTGTTTCACTTCTCCCACTTTTGCCATCAGCATTTCAACTTGAATAATCTTCTACGTTACTTTTTGGAAGCAAAAAGTAACCAAAAACTTCCGGGGGTTCGTTATAACCTCTCATTGTCATAGGTGGCTTATTCTCTCTTGCAACCACGGTAAAGCTCACCCCCGGACCCCCATGGAGCTTTGAATCGAGCTCTTTCAGAAATTTAATAAGTTTCTTTGTATCTCGAGGGGGTTGGGGCTGAGGGGCTGAGCGGCCCACATGAAATGAGTAATAGCATAGAGAGAAGCGCTGCGTCCGCCTATGGCGGGAATCCGAAGCCCCAAGAGTTTTGATCCTACTTTTGCGGACAAAAGTGGGAAAGAAAGATCAACAAATTGAAGTTTGGTAAGCAATTTACCTTAGAGAAGAAAAATTCAAGATTACTTAGTAGCGTTTCACGTGAAACACTTTATATAATGTAAGAAATTAACAAACAAAGATGAATTGTTTCACGTGAAACATCTATATTTGGAAATCGAATATCTAAATTTGAATATTTTATGATAATTGGTGTTTGAATTTTGTTTGGATATTGATTTTTGTATCTTGGTGTTTACAAAAACTCCCATCAAGGGAGTTTTTGTTGTGGTGGACCGAGGGGGATTCGAACCCCCGACCTCTGCAATGCGAATGCAGCGCTCTACCAACTGAGCTATCGGCCCTGAATTAAGTAACAATGAACAATTAACAATTAATAATTGCGAATGACGACGGGTTGGTATCGCGAAGCGAGTATCGGCCAGGCTAGTCGAACGTTTCACGTGAAACATTCTTCAGGCTGAAATTGTTTCACGTGAAACAATTTCTGAGCCACCCTTCGCATTATCCCACTTCGTTAAAACTCCGTGGGATTCAGCTTCGAGTGGCACTCCTCATAGCTCGATCGTATCAAGCGACGAGGGGTGGTGTTCCCGGGTAGAATCGAACTACCAACTAGGGCTTAGGAGTCCCTTGTTATTCCATTTAACTACGGGAACTAAATGTGTCGTAAAATATTTATAAAGTTGATTCTTTTGCTTATTTAAGCCAATTAATTTTAGCCTTATTCAGGTGCCAAGTCAATATGCCATAATTTAGCTAAACATTGACAGTTTTAGCGCTACCGAATACTATATTCGCCATATATGCCAAATAAGCAATCAGCCATGAAAGAGTTGCGCAAGACCAAGAAGCGAACCGTGCACAACGCTCGAATCAAGACCAATATCCGTGCTTTAGTTTCTAAAAGCAAGCAATTGATCACCAAAGGGGATTTAGTCGAGGCTAAAAAGGCTATTTCAGCTTTGCAGATAGCTGTGGATAAAGCGGCCAAAGTAAATGTGATTTCAAAGAATAGCGCGAGCCGGAAGAAATCAAGGATCATGAAGATGCTGTCTAAGCCGGCGGCTAAGTAATAATCAATGCAATTAATAACTCCCAGTTAGACGACCGGGAGTTTTATTTCTAATCGATTTTTTTTGCCACCCTAGTTACCTGCCAAAGTGTTTCGAATAAATTCTTTTGAGTTCTGTAAAAATCTTCAGACTCGATAATCAGGCCGAAATTTTCTTTTTGTGTGCCAATGATGCCCACCTTATTGTCATATAGATACATGGTCATTGGGAAAATCATATCTTTTGTAGCGTAGTGCAGTTCACGACTCTCTTTGGCACTAAAAGGCCATGTTTCTTCCACTTCTTTACCTTCTGAGCGTATTACGTTTAACTTTATTCCAGCTTCAACTCTTCGTTTTACGTAATCATCCATATAATTTTTACCGGGTATCTGATAAAGATCTTGCATGGATAAAATACCGCAGAGCAATTTTTCTTTGACTGTCAGCGTATCTTCGAAAACGGATTTTATACCTTCCACTCCTTCATAAAATTTAATTTTTGGTTTGATGCCGGAAGTGTTTAGAAGGGAAGACAATTCCGGCAGGATGCCTTCCAATTTTCTTTCTTTATCCTTAAGGATTGATTTCAGTTTCTGAGGCGGCTCGGCTGTATAGATCCGTGTTCTGCCCTTTGTGGCAAAAGAGATCAAACCCAAAATAACCAAGTTTTGCAATATTTCATGCACGGTCGTTCTAGGCAAACCGGCCTTTTTAGCTATGTCTACAACCGAACCAGTTCCTATTTCAAGGGAAGATAAATAGATCAGACCCTTATTTTTTGATAGTCCGAGATCAGTTAAAACTGATTCTATGCTCATATTTAGTTAATTGACGATTATTTCCGACGACAAACTTACTATAACATATTGGCTTATTTTAGTCAAATCTTAGTAACTGGATACGATTTTATAGTTAGTTGATACGGAAACTATTGACAAATCTATAAATATGTGATATAGTGCTTTGTTAAGGAATGAAATGGCTGAATAACGCACCTTACAACGGGGCTCGCCGCTAAATAAACGGCGAGAACAAAAAATGAAGATTCTGGTCGTCGACGACAAGCAGGAAAATCTGGACTCGGCCAGCACTCAGCTGGCGGAGCATGAACTCACGATCGTGAGTTCGTACCGAGCAGCTGAAAAGCTGCTAGACGAAAGAAACGAGTTTGACGTACTGCTTACAGATCTTATGTTGCTTGACGGGCCGGGTGGGGTCGGCTCCGGAGAAGATGAGATGGGCTCCGGAATCTGGTTGGCCTTGGTGGCGGCCACCAGAGGAGTTAAATGGATTGGAGTCCTCACGGACTCCACCCGCCATAGTGGGTGGGAGGCTAGAGCAGCAGTCACCGCAGTAGGAGTAAAGAATCTTGACGGAAGGATTCAGCCGATTCCGATCAGGATTCAGAGATCGAAGATGCTTGTTTGTACGGCTGAGACGGATGGCATGTTGGACATGCCAGGTCGTACTAAGAACTGGGCTAGGCTTCTGGAGCGACTGCTACTCCTTAATCCCGTCGTCTAACCTTACCACTCGGCCGCTTCGCACAAGCGGTCTCGGCGTGCACTCGACACAGTGCACGCCTCCCAATCCGATTTGATGAGTTTCTCGTCGAATCAGATGGGGAAATATATAAAAAGTAGAGACGTTGCAATGCAACGTCTCTACTTTTTATGTTGTCTCAATTATTTTAATTCCATCCTTGCGGCATGGCTTTTCCTAGTTGGTAGAGGCCATCAAACATAAGCGTCATGGATTCGGCGATGGAGTGGTGTTTAATGGTGGCTACGAGAGACGTGTCTGGAAACATGTAAGCGATTTTATCTCCGTAGATAAAAAGCATATTTTGAAAGGGGATTATGGAGTCCGGGATAACTGCCATGTGCCAGATACGTTGATTAATAAGTTCTGAATTTTTTTTATTAAATTTATTCACTGGTTTAAGATTAACAAGGGATTGAGTAAATAATCCTTTAGTTTCAATTTTTCTTTCGACAATGCGTTTAAAGAACGAATTCCATTGGTCTTGCGTGAGTAGGTTAAATTCTCCGATGAGTGCGGTTTTTCCTTCGAGTACACGAAAAGTGGAACCAATTGGAAGTGAAGAAATTTCGTCGTAGACATTATAATAGCCGTGTTTCGAATCGATGACTTCAATGATCGGCGTTTCAACATCAGCCTTTTTTAAAGATTGGAGCATGGGCACCAGACTTTTAAAGTCAGTGGTCCATCGATCAAATTTTTCAGCGATCTCTTCCGGTGGAGTAGCTACGAACCGAGCGACTTTTCCTTGTCGCGTTTCTTTAATAAAACCTTTTTCCAAAAGATGTTTTAAGTGGAAATAAACTGCGGTTCGGTTTTTATTTATTTTTTTCCCAAGATCAGTCACGCTCGCACTGCCCAGACTAAGCGCCGCGAGGTAAAGCTCGGATTCTTGTTCGCTCAAGTTAAAGCGAGTTAGGAGATCATTAGGGTTGGGCATAGCGGGGGATTGAGGTGTGAAGTTAGCACGTCGTGAAACAAGGCTCTTCCCTCACTGTGGAACTCGCCTTGCTTTTAGATAGGCAAGAGCTCAAACAGTCCTCGCTTCGTCCAGAGCCTTGTTTCACTCTGTGCAGAGTGCATAAGCAGTATAGTCTAAAATAGGTATTTTGTCAACTTAATTTGATAACAAATAAAGCGTGTATTTAAGCCAAATATTAGGTATTTACGTCTTAAACTGGCTACGACTGTTGACAAAATGGTAAAAAGGTGGTATGATGCTTTGTTAAATAATCGGGAAAGGATTATCCGCTAGAAGGGTTGAGGAGGTCGACCATTCCAGCGGGCAATTCCGCCCATGGACATTCAACCAAACGTGAGGAGCTTAATATGAAGAACTTTATGAACGGAACTATGCTCCTCCATCCGGTAATCATGATGATTATCGGGCTCGTTCTCGGGCCGCTAGTTGTCCTTCTGGGATGGCACACGTGGCTCGATGACGCTCTGGACATCTACGAAGTTGTCCAGGACGCACCGATCGCTTTCTTCACCTACACGGTGAGGGCGATCACCCGCGGCTTCGGCCTTCGTGCCGATTGAGCCGCCCTCGTACTCCCGTCTGACACTTAGACGGGAATCCCTCCTAGCTCTTGTCACCGGACGAGGACTAAGAGGGATACCAAACGAAAAACGCACATTCTCAAGGAGAACGGCCATGAAGAAGATCCTCGTAATCGACGACAGCGCGAACAATCAGGCTTCAGCGGTTGAGTCCCTCAAGGATTCCGGCTACGAAGTGACGGTTGTCGGGACCTACGATGAGGCGGTCAAGGCGCTCGGGCAATGCGACATCGCGTGGAGCGGAGAAGGAGAGCCCTTCGAAGTCGTACTTTGCGACTTGCTTATGCCGGCAGGCAAGGAGACCATGGGCCCCGACGGAATGGAGTACGTCGGACAAGAGATGCCGCTGGGGTTCGCCTTGGCCATGGCTGCGGTTATGCACGGCGCCAAATACATCGGCGTCGTGACCGACATGAATCACCACAATCATCCGGCGAGCGCGGCGATGGACCGCTTCGAGTCCCACAACACCGGTGCAAGATTCGTGGTTAACGCCAGCACGCATCGATTGAACGGACGGGAAGGTCAGGGCACAGCCTTGGTCAGGTATTTCCAAGTCGGGGCCATTTTCCCGCTTGAGGGGACTGTCTGTCCGAGCTGCAATGGCTCGTCAGCAACCTCCGGCAAACACTGCAACACCTGTCTGAGAACAGGTAAGCAGTTGGGGAAAAACTGGAGCAAGGTTCTGAAGGAATTGCTCCCTGAGGAGAAGCCCCAGGAAGATCCTGGCCAATAGCACCTTCTAAATCACGTTTTTATAACGTGACCCACCACTCGGCCGCTTTGCACAAAGCGGCCACCCAATCCGATTTGATGAGTCTCTCGTCGAATCAGATGGGGCATGAATAAAATACAATTTCAATTTGTTGATCTTTCTTTCCCACTTTTGGCC
This sequence comes from Patescibacteria group bacterium, assembly GCA_041661105.1. Classification (GTDB taxonomy): domain Bacteria; phylum Patescibacteriota; class Patescibacteriia; order 2-12-FULL-60-25; family 2-12-FULL-60-25; genus MWCR01. The sequence goes on along the minus strand of JBAZVB010000003.1, from coordinate 31,975 downwards.
GCAAAAGTGGGGCAAAACTCTTGGGGCTTCGGATTCCCGCCATAGGCGGACGCAGCGCTTCTTTCTATGTGGCCTTTCATTTCATGTGGGCCGCTCAACCCCTCAGCCCCAACCCCCTCGAGATATAAAGTAACTAACTAAACTTCTGGAAGAGTGTGATTTGAAATGTCATGGGGGTTTGGGGTGGCTGCGCTAACCGTGGAGGGTAAGAGAGATAAAAGTTACGTAATTAAGCCGAGAGGGCATCGCAGACCCCCAAAACCTTTTGGTTACTTTTTAGTTATGAAAAGTAACGTAGAGAGATTATTCAAGTTGATGGGCTAAAACAACAACTGCAAAATTTCTTGATTTTGAGAGAGAGAATGTCTTGAAGCGTACATCGTTCGGATCGCTTCGAGCGTCAGTTCTTCGGCATGCGAAAGTTTTATTGATCCAAGTTTTTTCTTAACAAAAGGATGGACATCCTGTGCTTGATCGTATTTTATTTTGTGCCAATTCAAAAGTTGTGAAAGCAATAAAGGCAGGAGCTCTTGAGGATCTTGTGATGTCGCTTGAGCAACCCAAGAAGGGCTTTGTCTAAAAAATTGATCAATGACAGCAAAGGCGGAATTATCGCTTTCGCTGGTTTTTTCAAGAGCGGAAGTATCATTTAAAACTCGCATGGCCTGGAGGCTGGATTCGATGGCCCACAAATTATCAGCATGGAGTTCAATTAATTTTGAACTTAAATCAGAATTTATTTGATAATATTTGCAGCGGGATGCGATCCATTTATTAAGCTCTAGTCCTTTTAATTTTTCGTGGGCGTAAACAAATAAATTTTCTTTGGGAAAAAGATCTAAGATTTTTTGAGTGGGGGATTTGTCTTCGTATGTCAGAACAACCGTCTGATTGCCATCGGCCAAGATTGACTTCACCAACTGTTTGGTTTGAGCGGGCGTGATGCCGGCTAGTAGATTTTCGTATTTGAGCAGTCTCTTAGTGGCAAATAAACCAAGAGTGCTGAGTTTGGCTATGGCATCTTGCACGGACGTTTGCGACTCGAGCCGCTCGATGACGGCATCACCCTGCGAAACATGTTTTTGTTTGTAAGCCTCAAGCAAATCAAGCGCTTTCTGACGCGCTTGGAACGTATCCGGGCCGGTGCAGATGATCAGCATGCGGCTATCCTAACTCGCAAGACAGGGGAGGGGAAGATTGAAACTTAAAACTAGAAACTGGAAAGAGTAACTTAGCCAACTCTTTCTAGTTTTTAGTTGCCAGTTTCTAGTGACAAAGGGGATTGACAAAATTGAGGATTTATGCTAAATTTACACGTTCTTTGAGAATTGTCAGTTTTTAGTCTCTAGATTTTGTGGCTTAACTTGGCCATGGAATCTAGGGACTAATGGTTCTGACTCCAACGAAAGGCAGAAAAATGCGTTCACTCAAGCAGGTGGCGACCAGTATCTTCATGTTTGTCTTCCTCTCGAGCCTGTTGACCATGGCGGTCTGGTTCTTCTTCGGCAAGATCACTGTCGTGGCCACGTTCGATGGATCCAAGATGACCGACGCGATCGTGCAGGTTGATGACGAGGTCGTCTGCAAGAAGACGCCCTGCAGTTTTCATCCCATGCCCGGTCATCATGTGCTCACCATCCACCCGCCGGAAGACTACGAGACGGCTGAGCCGGTGGTCGCCGGTATGATTTGGTCGCGACCTGCAAGGAGGAGACCATGAAGGTCAAAGTAATCAGGGCTCGTTGGTGGCATCATGATGAAAACTACGTAGGCTCTCAACCGCCACCGCTCGAAGAACAGCTCAAGAAGAAGCTAGATGATTTTCTGAGCTCTGTCGGCTCGATCAAGATCATCGACATCGAACAGTCCCTTGCGCGGGATAGTCGGGGGGTCGAAGTCGCTCTCCTGACTATTTTCTACGAGCAAAAAAAGCGAGCCACCAAGCCTCATGCGTGACAGCTAGTCGCCCGCCAGCCTTAACTGGTCTTTCCTACGCGTTTCTCTCGCTCACGCACCTAAGCAGCGAGAATCCCTCCCAGTTGATGATGATCAATCGTCAGTTGAGAGGGATTTTTGTTTTTAGTCCTAACTCCTCCAACTCCTCTTAAACAAGAGGAGGGCCAGCGCATCCTTATTTCAGAACCCTCTCTTGTTTAAGAGAGGGCAGGGTGAGTTAGGGATTGCATCTCTTCCCAATTTTTTCCAAACTTGGCGTCAACCACGATGGGGCAACCAATTTTTTCAACGTCTTGCATGATGTCAACCAGCTGCGGCGCAACGGCTTTAACTTCCTTTTCCGGAACTTCAAAAACCAATTCATCATGAACCTGGAGTAGCATCTTCGAGTTTTTGGAAATGGTCGGGAGTTTCTCAGCGATTTTAATCATGGCCATCTTAATCAGATCAGCTTCCGTGCCTTGGATGGGCATGTTGATGGCCATGCGTTCGGCTTGAGCTCTGACCATGTGGATGGGGGAATGGATCTCCGGCAAAAAACGGCGGCGGCCAAAGAGAGTTTCGACGTAACCTTGTTGCGAGGCAATGCCCTTACCCCATTCCATCCATTCTTTGATGCCCGAGAAAACTTCAAAATATCTGGCGATGAATTTTTTAGCGTCTTCGAAAGAAATACCGGACGTCCGCGAGAGGCCTTGCGGGCCTTGGCCGAAAATTAATCCAAAATTAATGGCCTTAGCGATCCTTCGTTGATCCTTGGTAACGTCCTCAAGTTTTAAATTCCAAATTTTAGCGGCCGTGGCCGTATGAATGTCTTCGCCTTTTTCAAAAGCCTCAAGCATGTTCTTGTCTTTGGCCATCGCAGCTGCAATGCGGAGTTCGATCTGCGAGTAATCGCATGAGAGCAGGACAAAACCGGGTTTAGAAATAAAAGCGCGGCGGACTTTTCGTCCTAGTTCTGATCGGATGGGAATGTTTTGCAGGTTGGGGTCAGATGAGGACAGTCGGCCGGTAGCCGTCACAGCCTGGTTGAACGTCGTGTGCACGCGACCCTTATCATCAACTTGTGAGGGCAAGGCATCAACATAAGTTGAGAGTAATTTTGAGAGCTCGCGATATTGCTCGATTAATTCGATGATAGGATGAGTACCAGCTAATTTCTCGAGCTCGGACGCGGCGGTCGAGATTCCCGTTTTGCCGTGCTTGATGCCTTTGACTGAAATTTTTAAAACATCAAACAAAATATGCGAGAGCTGTTTGGGTGAAAGGGGATTAAAGTCTTCGCCGGCCATCTCTTGCATCTTTTTTTCGAGCGATTGTTTTTCCTTGGATAATTCTTTGGCTAAAGCCTTTAGATAATCCGTATCTACCAAAATGCCTTCTTCTTCCATCTCGGCGAGAATGGGGATGAGAGGCAATTCAATTTTTTCTAACACAAACGTCAAATTGCGGCTGGCTAATTCTTGTTTAAGCACAGGGGCCAGGTCGCGAATGGCCGTTAGAGCCTGAGTCGGCCCTTCATCCAAGACACGTTTGAGATACAGGCCGACCATGGTTTTTAGATCGTGACTGCGCTCGCCGGCGGAGAGCAGATAAGAGGCAAGTTCAGTATCAAATCCGATGCCGTGGAGCTCGAAACCATGTTCGGCCGCCCAGTGCCAGATGGTTTTTAAGCCGTGACCGATCTTTTTAATATCTTCATCCTGCAAAATTGAGTTTAAAGAAGATTTTGTGTTGGCCTTCTCAAGTTCGGCTTGAGTGACCGTCAAATTATGAGTCGACGTACCTAAAACCAAAGCAGAAGGTTGTTCAAAAAATGAAGTTTGAATCTGTTCAGGTAAATAAACCAATAATTGTTTCTCTTGGCGTGCTTGGTCAATGAGTTGGTTGAGGTCAACGGCATCCTTCGCCGAAGCGGCAAGATCCCTCCTGCCCCCCTTGGTAAGGGGGAGTGACTTGGACTGTTTTTGCGTCTCTACATCCATCGTCGACGTCTTGTCGTTTTTTTTGCCAAACAATCGTGTGATTAAGGATTTGAATCCGAACTCGCTAAAGACTTCGAGGATTTCTGTTTCGTCTACTCGGCGTCTTTTTAGGTCCTTGTCCTCGACTTTAACCGGAACCGTGGTGACGATTCTGACCAAGGGCAGCATCTCGGCCGCGATTTTTTCTCCACCTATGAGTTTGGCGCGCACTCCGTCAGCTATTTTGCTCTTGGAGTCGTGCGCGGCTTTAAAGATTTTTTTGAGATTATCGTATTGCTTCAATAAATCAGTAGCCGTCTTTTCACCGATGCCTGTGATACCCGGCAAGTTGTCGGAAGGATCGCCGCGCATAGCCTTGTAGTCAGCAATCTGATCGGGACGCAGACCGGTGACTTCGACTAAACTCTCTGGCGTGTAAATCACTGTCTCGCTTACGCCTTTTTTGAAAGCAATGACGGAAATGTGATCGGAAATTAGTTGCCAAGCATCACGGTCGCCGGTGAGGATAGAAACTTCATAGCCTTTCTTTTCTAATCGGACAGCTAAAGTTCCCAAAATGTCGTCCGCTTCAAAACCATCCAGGCTGACATTGGTTCCACCCAGAGCGTCAACAATCTTTTGGGCCATGGGAATCTGCGCGTAAAATTCATCCGGTTGTTTTTCGCGGTGGCCTTTGTAATCCGCCCTGGCCTCATGCCTAAAGGTTGGGGCTTTGGTATCCCAACAAACAGCCAAAACATCGGGCCTTTGTTCGCCCAAAATTTTAATCATGACTGACGTGAAGCCGTAGACTGCATTGACCAACTGGCCCTTATCATCGGTCATGGGCGGCAAAGCGTGCCAGGCACGATGGATCAGGGCATTGGCATCAACCAGCAGGGCTTTTTTACTGGAATTTGGGGATTGGAATTTGGAATTTGGGGTTTCGGACATGCTAATAAACTACCTCATTAAAGGGCTTGAGTCTATGGTTCTAGGTACTGACAACTTACAACTGACAAGAGTCGCTTAGTTGCTCTTGTAAGTTGTTAGTTGTAAGTTTTTTTAGTTCCGAATGGCGTCCGGTCGATAAGTGATGGCCACATCAACTCCAAGTTTGGCCATGCGTCTGGCGGCCCGGACAGAAGTTCGATTTTCGTAAGCCGCGACTTTATAGCCGCGGGCCCGCAGCCAACGGATGCGGGAGTCATTCAAGGCACCGATGCGCGTGCCGACGGCCCAAGGTTCCGTTTCAAAAATTTGTGGCCAGATAACGCCTCGACGGCCCGGAGCAACCCAGCCATGCAAGAGAACCAGACGTCGGACGTCGGGCAGTTGTTCTTTGCAGGCTTTCAAAACATCAAGATGGAAAGATGAAACGACAGTCCTTTCTCTGAGGCCGGCACTGGTATTAAGTTTAGCAAAAAGCAGGGGCGCGGCTTCAGGATCCTTGATCTCAAAATCCAAAATCAGCGGGGCGGGTATGGCGGTTGTCAGCTCATTAACTGACGGTATGCCGCCCGCGCCTCTGAGCTCGATGAGGCCAAGTTCTTTAGCCGTCATTTGGTTAATTTTACGTGCATCACCCGCCAAACGGTCCAGAATGCCGTCGTGAAAAATAATCAGCTGTCCGTCGCGGGAAAGACGGACATCAAATTCAACACCATCCACTCCGGCCTGAATAGCCTGGGTAAATGACAAGAGGGTATTTTCCGCTACCCTGCGATTTGGCATGCCTCTGTGCCCCAGGACTAACATATGGGCCATAGCATACTATCACCTTATAAGTGCGTCCATCCTGGCAAAGTTGAGGTACTCTGACGGAGCATATCCACGCTAGACGATCTATTTAATTTTAAAACCGCCCCGAGTGCTGTGGGGCGGCTGAGTGCTCACTTTCTGGATCACTTGTTGATTCTCTTTCTCCCGTGATCCAAGAGGAGAAGAAAAGATGCGTGTGGAAACGCTAATCGTTTTTGATGAGCCTCCATTCGAGAAGAGGTGGAATGTTGACTAGAGATACAGAACCGCCGCCATGCCACCATACTGGATCTGCATTGTCTGGGTCAGCGTAGTCAATCCAGGATATTTCAAAAAGGCTTATCTTCTGATCTGGAGTTACGCCAACTTCCAAGACCAGCTTTTCCACCCCCCTCACTCTCAAAGACATTGAGAGCTCTCCCAGGTCGAACCTTTTCTTCATCTGACCAAGGTGATAGTTTTTGACCACAAGATTTCCCTCTACTTCTTCCTTGGTACAATCGCCGAGGATCTCATCTATGTACATGAAGCGTCTCAGCTCTTCACTCGCCCACTTTCTCGCTTCCTCATTTTCTGCCAGCGTTTTTTGATTTTGCGCGAGTGCCAGGGTCGCTGTCTCGATCGCCTTGGACGCAGCCGCAATCGTATTCTCGAGTTCTTGCTTGGTCTTCATGGATTTTCTCCTTGTGAAAGTGCTTGGGGTTGTCTTTCCTGTTTCATCCTTTGACCGAATACTATATCACATTTTTACCATCTTGTCAAGCCTCAATGACAGCAAAATATTGACAAATCTTGTCTTTTAGCGTAATATTAGACCAATAAAGGAATTGACGTAATTTTTTGACAACTATGACTCCAGAAAATAGCTTAAAAGAGATGGGCTTAACAGATCAAGAAACCGCCATTTATATGGCGCTCTTAAAAACCGGCGGCTTAGCGGCAAGTCTAGTGGCAAAAGAGACGGGCTTAAGGCGCACTACGGCATACGCAATCCTGAAGGGAATGGCGCAAAAAGGATTTGTCTCTATTTATGTAAAAAAAGGCCGTCAGCTGTTCGTGGCAGAGAAGCCGCAGAACGTGGCAGGGTATTTTGAAGCAAAACTTAAAAGCTTTACTCAAGGCATTCCGTTGCTAGAATCTTTAGAGAAAAAACAATTGCAGACAGTGGGTCTACAATTTATCGAGACGATAGATGGACTCAAACATTTTTATGCGGGTATTTTGCGCGAATATCGTGGAAAATCGTATGTAACCATGGGAAATGCTTCTGCTTGGCAAGGACTGGAGCCTGAATTTTTTATTCAATTCAGAAAAGACCGTGCAGCGGCCGGCATTCATACCAGATTATTGATTACTCTTGATTCAAGTCAGACTAGCCCGACAGACCCCACACTCTTGCGCGTAGTTAAATTCCTACCGTCCAAATATACTTTTCAAAGCACCTTGGAAATATATGATGACAAAATCCTTATAATAAGTCCGGATCAAACTTCTCTCGCGGTTTTGATAGCCGTACCAGCCATGGTCGATATCTTTAAGTCAACATTCGAGATGCTGTGGGATTTGGTTCCAGCTGTTTAAATTTGGCGATTCGCCGTTGCTTGACCAGCCACGCTTTATATGGTTGTCTATGTTTGTAAGAAAAGGAGGATGCATGAGCACCTTGAAAGATTTTCTCGCGGCGATTGGAGCTTTCAACCAACGATTTGAGCGGCTTGCGCCACAGCCGATGGCACAAGATCTCTTCGCGCTTGAGGGTCAGTTGCGGGTCAGATTGTCCAAGGCCATCGTCGAAGCGCAAGGGTTCGATGCTAAAGCCCGCTGGCACGAGGTTAACAACCTGCCGGAAGAAACCGTCCTGACGCTGGCGACCGAAGACATCTTCCAGAGTTACCTGGAGCATCTCAGGATGAACTTTGGAATCAGGGTCGGGAAGATGGATACATTCCGCGAAGTTCAGCAGGTTTGCTCTGGGCTAAAGAGTTATCCTTTGGCAAAAAGCCTCGTGCCGACTAAAAAACAAGAGGCCGACATGACCTTTCGGGCTCTTTGCATCCAGTTGGCGAACGACAATGGTCTGGATTCAGTTGAGGTCCAAGATCAATTCACGTTTCTTAGGGATGATTTGGTCCTAACTCCGGCCGCCAAGGCCTTGGCAGACCTCCTCTTTTCCCACCTCGAGACCATCTTCTCACCGTCCACGTAGAGACGCCCTGCCACGGTCATTCGCGAACGCCGTGGCCTGCCAGGACGTCTACGCTGGACGATTTTTTTATGCCTTGATAACATCCGAACACGGCGTGATAGCCAAGTGGTAAGGCACGGGTCTGCAAAACCTGTATGGTGGGTTCGATTCCCACTCACGCCTCCAATAAAAACACCCAACGGGTGTTTTTGCTTAATCGAAAAATGAATTCCTGGGGGCATCTTAGCTACATATATATAGATAGATAGAGTATAATTGTAGATAATATGCAAAAGAACATCTATCATTTTCTTATCATTGCCTTGGCTTTGATCTGTTTGACTCCAGGCCAAAAGGTTTGGGCGATAACCCCGGCCTCGGCCAGCCTATCAACCTGCGTGTTGACCAGCCCTTCTGGGACCAATCAAATATTGGCCAATAATGATGCGAGTGGCACGATCACCGTCACGGTGCGGAATTCCGACGGCATGCCATTGGTTGAAAGACGCGTAAGTCTCAGTTCTAATTTTGCCGGGCTAACTATCAGCCCATCACAGGTATTCACGGCGAGTAACGGCACGGCCGTCTTCTCTGTCCGTTCCAGCCAGCCTGGTCAGCCGTATATCACGGCCGTGGTTGACTCGACGGTGACCTTGGACGCCAGGCCGGATGTGGCATTTATCGGTCCGCCTTCGGCCTCGGTTTCGACTCTGGTGGTGGACAAGACGCAGGGCTTGATCAACGGAGATGATTCGATTTTGGTCATTGTCACAGCCAAGGATAGTGCGAAAAACCTTTTGGCCAATAAGATAGTAAGCCTGTCGTTTAACGCTGATGGCTATACGGCCATCGCTCTCAATAGTACGACTAATGAAAAGGGGGAGGCGACTTTTAGGGTCAAATCCACTTTGCCCAATACGGCCACCATCGGTGCCGCTATCAGTGGCGTAACTATCACTCAAACGGTTCAGGTGAGTTTTGCTCTGCCTCAGAACACCACGGTTTCAGCCAGTCTTTCCAGTGCCTATCTCAGTAGCCCTGTATCAGGCTCAATGATGGCAAATGATGATGATATAGGAACGGTTGCGGCCATCGTCAGGAATTCAGATGGCGCCTTGTTGTCCGGCAAGTCTGTAACCATCAGTGCTAGTTTACCCGGCGTAACCTTCATTGCTCCACCGATGAGCACTACGGATTCAAATGGAGCAGTGAGTTTTACTTTTCGATCCAGCCAACAGGGAACGGCGATCTTCACGGTTACGGCTGACGGCGTAATCTTAGGTCAGCAACCCACGGTGCAGCTCTTAGCACCTTTCGATAATGTGGTCTCGGTTAGCAGATCCGCTTCCTACCTTTCCTCACCAGCCTCGAGCTATCAGATCGTGGCGGACAACGTGCATACGGGTATCGTAACGGTCGTGGCCCGCAATGCGGTCGGCACAGTCTTGAGCGGCAAGACGGCCAGCTTAAGCTCGTCTTTGAATGGAATTACGATTACGCCAGTCAGCGCCGTGACAGATGTTAATGGCATTGCAACTTTTACCATTAAATCCAGCAACACGGGGACGCCGAGTTTTACGACCGTCATTGATGGCATTACTTTGACTGAACAGCCTACTGTGGAATTTATCAATCCGATCTCAAATACCCAATCCTACATTGATATTAACGGCAATCCTGTATTGGCCAACAACCTGGATTACAGCACGGTTTCAGTCTATGCCATGGATTGGGAAGGCAAAGCTTTGTCCGGCAGAACGGTCGTTTTGACCGGCTTGAGCAGTGGTATGATCTCGACGCCGGCGCAGGGAACCACCGATAGTTTAGGACGGGTGGATTTTAGGGTCACATCGCCTACACCCTTGACTGTCACTCTGGGCGCGACGATCGACGGGATTATTATCAATCAGCAGAAAAGCCTTACGTTTAAGGTTGTAACCAATGGCACGGGTCCGGTTTCCTCGCAGTACTCCAAGCTTTGGGCTGACTACAGCAGTGTGAGCAAGAATACGGCTGTAACTTTTCGGGCCTATATCGCGGATGCGAGTAATTTGCCTTTGTCGGGTAAGGCCGTAACCTTGACCATCGCTAACGAGGGCACGGTGGGCACGTATAATCTGACGACCGATGCTTATGGCAATGTGGTAAAGGTTTGGTCGCCGCAGAAAAGCGGATCATTGGTCGCCACGGCCGTAGTAAGCGGCATCACTCTGCCGCAAGCCAGCGTGCAAGTCATGGACACTAATCTGACTGACCCTTATGTGGCCCCTAACCAATCCAGCGCGACCGTTTCATTGAACACGGTCACAGTCAATCGAGACGAGTTGGTGCTGACAGTGACGGCCCGCAACCTAAACGGACAGGCTTTGGGAGGCAGGGTGGTTCAAGTGACCAGTCCTATTGCCATGACGACTACCCCTTCCTCGGCTTTGACCAACGACAGCGGAATGGCGAGTTATAACATCAAATTTTTAGGAACGGGTTCAGCGGTTTTGACGATTAAGGTTGACGGCACAACGCTCGCCCAAAAGCCGGTGATCACGGTGCTGAACGCAACTCAGTCGGGGCCGACATCCTGCCCGTTTCCGGCGGGCAAATTGATCAAATTAATGGACGATTCCAATCCCAACACACAAGAAGATACGGCCGTTTATTACGTTGGCGAGGATTGCATGCGCCATCCTTTCCCTAATGCCAACGCTTACTTCACCTGGTACCAAAGTTTCGACAGCGTGGTATCCGTCACGTCGGCGGAGATGAGCAGCCTGCCTTTGGGCAAGAACGTGATCTACCGACCAGGCGCGCGTCTGATCAAGTTTATGACCGACCCCAAGGTCTACGCGGTTAGCAAGGGCGGCGTTCTAAAGTGGATTACCACGGAAGACCTGGCCAAGGTGCTTTATGGACAAGGTTGGAACCAAATGATTGACGATATTCCGGATGCTTTTTTTACGAACTATATTTTCGGCCCGGCCTTGTATCACAATTATGATTATAGCCGCTTGTCCGAAATGGACAGTGCCCCGACCATCGACGATGCGTTCTGACCGGAAATTAGTATAATAAAAAGTAGAGACGTCCCGCGGGACGTCTCTACTTTTTATTATATTTTTTTGTTGTCCAGTACATCTACCAGCAAGGCACGTTTGCCCCACTGTTTGGCGGCCTTAATTTTTTCAGCACCACCGAAGTACAAGTCAATTCTGTTTGAGAACCTCGGAGCCAACCTGTCACGCACCGTACAAACCCCGAAACCCGGGATGTTGATTTTGGTGCCAAAGGGCAAGGCGGCGGCACAAGATTCCTCTCCTTTGATTTTTAATTCGCAAATGTTCGAACCGTCAGCACTGATGCAGGGCGTGCTGTCTGTTTGCCAAGGCACGCTGTTGTAAGCTGTGACGGTCACGCGCTTGGTGAATTTCACCGGTGTGTTGGCAGTCACCTGCAAGATGGAGTCAATTTTTTCCGGAACAACGAAGCCTTGAATTTGAATGGCGTCATTAGCCAATTCCAGGGCCGTTGTGAAAACCGGAGTGGGCATTAGCACGGAGGCTGAAGCCGACTGGATCTTGACTGAAGTGATAGTGATGGCGGCAATTAGGACTATGAGAAACGATCTACTTAATGAATCAACTGACTGCATAAGTAATATTTGCTCATGACCGGAATCATACTTCGCGGAATCAAGCCAATATCACAGTAACGAGTAAAAAGTAAAAAGTGGAAAGTGACGGTTTTTTGAGCCGTGACTCGTTACTTTTTACTTTTTACTCGTGACTAGTTACTAAATATGGCTTGGTTGAGAGATAATTTTTAAAGATCAGCTCTTTCCGCAAACGTACTCCTTCCAAATCTTGAGGCAAAAACAATACCATATTTGCCCAATTTTGTCAAGGGGTATATCCTATTTTTAGTGTAATTTAAGCCAAAATAATCTTTTATGCCCATTATTGGCCTACATCAAGTCAGCCAAGAGTCTAGAGAAGACCGCCCGAAGCGTAAAAAAATCAACGCCAGCAAGGTAAAGGCTATGGCTTTAGTGGTTATCCTGGCTCTGGTCGGGTTAGGTCTGGTGAGTGTTTTGTCACTGACGATCGCCATGGCCTGGATCAGCCGCGACTTGCCCAATCCCAACACTTTGTTGACCCGAGACATTCCTCAATCCACCAAGATATTTGATCGCACAGGCACAGCCTTGCTTTACGAAATTCACGGCGAGGAAAAAAGAAGTTTGGTTAAGCTGGAAGATATTCCGGACAGTTTGAAACAAGCCACGATCGCCATTGAGGACCGGGCTTTTTATGAACATCATGGCATCAACTGGATGCGCACCATCAAGGCCTTATATATTGATGTCATTCAGCGACGCAAAGCCCAGGGTGCCTCCACTCTGACTCAACAGCTTGTGAAGAACGCCATTCTGAGCAACGAGAAAAGTTGGCTGCGTAAAATAAAAGAAGCTTTGCTAGCTTTGCAGATCGAACGCCAGTTTACTAAAGATCAAATCTTGCAGATGTATCTGAATGAAATTCCGTACGGCTCAGTCACCTATGGCGTAGGATCAGCCTCAGAAACTTATTTTGGCAAACCGGTTAAAGAACTGACGTTGGATGAGTCGGCTCTGATGGCGGCCATACCCCAAGCCCCGGACAGATACTCGCCATACGGCACCGGTCTGCACGGAGATAATCGCGAAGCTTTAGTGGCCAGGCAAAAACAGATATTGGATGCCATGGTGCGCGACAATTATATAACTAAAGATCAGGCGGATGAGGCCAAGAAGATTGAAACTTTGAAAAAAATAGTGCCGCGCGAATTAAGCGATATTAAAGCGCCTCATTTCGTGATGTATATTAAATCGCAATTGACGGATACTTACGGGCAGAAGGTGGTAGAGCAAGGCGGTTTGCGCGTCATAACGACTTTGGATTGGGACAAACAGCAGATAGCCGAGGATGAGATTAAAAAAGGCGTCGAGAAAAACGGTCCGAAATATAATTTCAGCAACGCGGGCATGGTGGCGCTCGATCCAAAGAACGGGCAGATATTAAGCATGGTCGGTTCCAAGAATTTTTCCGATGAAAGCATAGACGGTCAGGTCAACGTGACCATCCGTCCTCTGCAACCGGGTTCTTCTTTTAAGCCGATCGTTTACGCGGCTGGTTTTATCAAAGGCTACACGCCGGAAACCACGCTTTGGGACGTGCCGACTACCTTTAAGACTGACATTGGTCCGTATAATCCCAAAAATTACAGCCCTACCTATCATGGCCCGGTCAGCGTGCGCAAAGCCTTGCAAGGCTCGTTGAACATAACGGCCGTTAAGATGCTTTATTTGGTGGGAGTCAGCCGGGTTTTGGATTTTGCCGAACAACTCGGTTATACGACTTTTGGCGATCGTTCGCGTTTTGGCCTGTCTCTCGTGCTGGGCGGCGGTGAAGTCTATTTACTGGAGCACACGAATGCTTATGCGGCCTTCGCGGATCGCGGCATGCAATATCCCGTCGCATCCATCCTTAAGGTGACTGATCCGGATGGCAAAACTTTGGAAGAGTGGAAACAGTCGGAAGGCAATCAGGTCATGCCGCAAGAAGCGGCCGATTCGATCACTAATATTCTTTCGGATAATGTGTCACGCACTTATATTTTTGGTTCAAAAAATTATCTCACTCTGCCGGATAGGAACGTAGCGGCTAAGACGGGAACGACTAACAATAATAAAGATGCTTGGACTATGGGTTACACGCCCTCTTTGGCGGTCGGGGTTTGGGTGGGCAACAGCAGTGGCACTTCCATGGCGGGCAACGCCGACGGTTCGGTGATAGCCGCGCCCATCTGGCAGGGTTTCATGAAACGCGCCTTAGCCGATACTCCCAAAGAACAGTTCGCGCCCATGCCGGCTATCACGGCCAGTAAACCGGTTCTCATCGGCAAGGATTATAAGTTGCCGGTTAAAGTCGATAGGTTGACCGGCAAATTGGCGACGGAATTTACGCCGTCCTATATGGTGGAAGAAAAGGATTTTTACGTGGCTCACGACATCTTATATTATGTCGACAAGGATGATCCGATGGGTCCACAGCCGACCAACCCGGCCCATGATCCGCAATATAATAACTGGGAAAGCGCCGTGCAGGCTTGGGTGCAAAAAAATCAATGGCATACGACTTCTACCGTGCCGACTGAATATGATGACGTGCACACTAAAGACGGACAGCCGATAGTTACCCTGAGCAGCCCGCAATCTAATGACACTTTGTATTCAAGAGAGGGTTCGGTTAGCTTTTCGGTTCAAGCTCAACGTCCTATTCATAGATTGGAAGTCAGGATGGATGATATCCTAATCGGCGTGGCTAATGCCGCCCAGGGTTCGGTGGCTTACCATATACCGAATTCAATCACGCGCGGTTATCATGATTTGACCGCCATTGCCGTGGACGACGTAGGCAACCAAGGCTCGGTGAAGGTCACGGTTAATTTGCTGAGTGACCCGGCGCCGTTAAAGATCAACATTAGTGCCCCGAGCAATGGCGGCGTGATTCAAAAGGCGGGTTTTCCTATCAATGTTACGGTGCTGATTAATGATTTGCAGAATATACAAAAAATAGATCTGTTTGTCATGCAAAATGGGGTGGTTCAACCCGTAGGCACGATCATTAAGCCGACTAACTTTACCAATCAGATTACCTGGGTGGCCACGCCGGAAGCGGGGAGCGTGGAAATTTATCCGGTGGCTTATTTTACGGACAGTAGCACGCTCAAAGGAGATCCAATACAACTGACGATCGAGCCGTAACGGATAGCAGGGGACAAATATCAAATAGCAAGAGTACTCTTGTTATTTGTTATTTGATATTTGCTATAATGTGGCTTGTGAGTTGTGCATATTCATCCCTTCCGGCAGTTATGCTATACTTTGGCTACTGAATTTCATATTATTTTATTATTCATATTATGCTCAATCAAGACGCCGTGGCTAAGGCCACATGGGAGGGTGGTGAGACAGCTTCGCCGCGCCTACTCAAGGTTCTGGCCTGGATTATAGACGCCAGTTTGTACGCAAGCGTGGCGTTGGTTCCGTTGTTTTTCCTGCCCATCACTTTGGATGTGCTGGAATTAAATAAGCAGACTCTGCTCATCATCCTCGTGATGTTGGGCACGACTGCCTGGCTGGGCAAGGCCGTGGTCGAAAGACGTTTTATGCTTTCGCGCGCCTGGATGCATTTGGTGGTTGCCCTTTTTGCCCTCGGCTGGCTGGTCACAAGTCTTTTCTCTTCAGATAGATATCTATCGTTGGTTGGCAATCTGGGACAGATGCAGTGGTCATTCGCCACCATATTGGCTTTTGTCGTGTTTTATTTCCTGGTTGTCAATCGCGTGGGCACAACCAAAAAGCTTTATGCCTTAATTTTGACCCTCTTAACCTCGTCTCTCGTGGTCGGATTGTACGGCTTCTTGCAAATGGTTAACGTCTTCCCATTGGGTTGGCTTGCGGCCGCCACCAAATCGAACACCTTTAACACCATTGGCACGATTAACGCTTTTGGAGTGTATATGGCTTTGCCTTTGGTTCTGGCAGTTTCTCTGACCGTTCTCGGATGCAAGGATGATGAGTGCAAGCTCGGCCAAAAGAGCAAAGGCAGTATCGTAGCCAATGTCATCGTCTGGTTGACGGTGATCGTATCGTTGCTGGTGGCTATCGTGGTTGATTTTTGGGTGGTCTGGGCAGCCGTGATTTTCGGCATGGCTCTCCTGGTTATTTTGCCCATCGTGCGCTCTCTTAAAGTTCATCACGTTTCGAGGATCGTCGTTCCGGTGGTCATAATTTGTCTCGCCGTCCTCCTCTTGATCTTCAAGACTCCGATCAATCTCAATTTGCCGGCAGAAGTTTCTCCCTCGGCCTCAGCTTCGTGGGATATCGCCAAGAGCGTGTTGCGCGCTTCGCCGATCTTTGGCTCAGGCCCCGGCACGTGGATCTACGATTATGCCAAATATCGATCACCGGCCGTCAACCTTTCGCAGTTCTGGACGGTTCGTTTTGAACGCGGGCTATCATCCTTCTTCACCCTGATTGCCATGATTGGTTTGGTGGGTATCGCTTTGTGGCTGATACTGCTCATCTCGGCCATCGCCAACAGCGCCATCCATCTTATAAGGGAAAAGGACGATGATGCCTGGCAAGCTTATCTCACGGTTTTTGTGGGCTGGGCGACAACGGCTTTTGTAGCTTTCTTCTATAACTATAATTTTGCCCATCATTTTGTCTTCTGGTTCTTGCTGGCTTTGCTGGCCGCCCTCCTCAGCAAGAAGGCCTTTGTCTGGGACGCGCAAAAGAGCGCGCCGAGCTCAGCCATTCTCTCTATTTTGTTCATTGTCCTTTGCGTGGCCGCGCTTTCCACGGTTTGGTTGGCCGGTCAGCGTTTGGCCGCCGACGTGGAATATTCTAAGGCCGTCATGTCATATCGCGACGGCAAGCCCATTGATCAGGCCATTGATTTGTTGAACAAGTCAGTCGTCATGAATCAAATGAACGACGTCTATTATCGCAATTTGTCGCAAGCTTATCTGATTAAGGCCTCTCAGGTTTTTGATGCCAAGAAGAATGATCCGGACGGCGCGGCCGCTATTAATCAGGTGATAGCCGCGACTATTGATACGGCCAAGAGAGCGACTGACATTACTCCGCAGAACGTTGATAACTGGGAAAATTTGGCCGTGATATATCAATCCATTACCAGTTTCACGCAAGGCGCGGATGACTTTGCCATCAAGAATTTTGAAGCCGCTTTGGAACGTGAACCGAATAATCCGGTTTACAGCACTGAGATTGGTAAGATCTACGTCATGAAATCAGACGCGGCCGCTGCGTTATTGCAGGCTAAGGATGAGACCCAGCGTAAAGATGCCGAGAAAGCGGTTAAAGATAATTTGGATAAAGCTTCGGAGTGGTTCAATCGCGCCATTCAGGCCAAAGCTGATTATGCTCCTGCCCATTACAATTTAGGTTTGGTCTATGAGCGTCAGGATCGCACCAAGGATGCTATCGCCAAGTTGGAGCAGGTAGTGTCTGACAGCAAGGATGTAGGCGTGGCCTTTGAGCTGGCCTTGCTCTACTACCGCGACAATCAGAAGGATAAGTCTATGAACATGTTTGAGCAGATCATTGCCTTATCGCCTGATTATGCCAACGCTCGGTGGTTCCTCTCGGCTTTGTATGAGGAAAAGGGTAAATTGGATGATGCCTTGGCTCAAGTCATGAAGGTTCAGGAAACCAACAAAGATAACCAAGACGTGGAGAAAAGAATTACTTACCTCAAAGATTTGATCGCCAAGAACAAGGCTACGCCGGCCAAGGTTGGTCCCATGCCTAACCCAGTCGAGGAAACGATCAGCGGCCCCAGCGAGCAAAATCCGATTCAGAAACAGTAATTCAGAGAAGAACAGTAGAGACGCCCCGGTGGGGCGTCTCTTTGTTTAACATCCGTAAATGAGTTATCATGTTCTATGTTACGTGATACATGTTACATGATGCATGAATTATGATTAAAGGACGGTGGCAGTCATTCTTGGGTTCTCTGAAGCAGGGAGCTGTTAAGTTTGCCAACCGGCGTTTGGAGGCGAGAGAGATTCAGAAGTTTGAGGGTTTAATTGAAGACCAGAAATATTTGGCTCAAAAGTTGGCTAAAACTTTTGAAGATTACGAATTACAACTTAACAAGATAGCGGCTTTGTTTGAAGAATGCCGGCAAGGCGAACTTGGGAGGTTGATGCCTTACATTCAAAAACTCCAACAAGAGTTGAGGATGGCGTTAACCAAAGCTGATCTGGCCGTCAGCGATAGAGCTGACTTAAAGAGGGAAATGGCAGATTGGAATAGGCGTAAGGAGACGGGTTTGGCGGATGAATCTTTGAGACTTCGTTGCCTCATGTCAGAGTTGGAATTGCGAGGCGATGCTTCTCAACCCTCTATCGCTAGAGAAGAGTCGAAAAAGATAGAAGCATTGCCAACGGATGAATTAGTGGCGGTTGAGGATGAGCCCATGCACCATACGGTTCAGGGTGAACCGGAAGAGGCGAGGGGAGGCGTTTATTATACTGATTCAGCCAGTCAATATTTGGAAAATGACGCGGAGCATTTAGTCTTGAATATCAGGGATCTTTCTCGGGAGCTGGCCCATTACCAACAGTCACCTGAGGTTGAGCCAACAGAGTCACTGCGCTTGGCGCGGCAGATCAAAGATCTGCACGCCTTGCTACGCAAGGCGGACCGCCAAAGCGGCGCCAAGCGCGACCGCATCAAAGCTACGGACGGGTTTAGGCATGTTTTTTCCAGCCATTGACTAACGTGATGAAAGTCTATAAAGTCCATCGGGTATTTAGTTAATTCAAGATTCAAAATGCAAAATGTTGGAATCCCTTCGGGATATTCATTATATAATGCCGTAGGCTACCTGAATTTTGAACTTTGCTCTTTGAATTTTGCTTTATATTAGGGCCTTTAGCTCAGCTGGCTAGAGCACTTCCATGGCATGGAAGGGGTCGAGGGTTCAAATCCCTCAAGGTCCACCAACAAAAAACTCGCTTAGGCGAGTTTTTTGTAAACACCAAAAACCCAAACACCAATCACCAAAATTTGTAGAGACGCAATCAAACCTTCATGAACGAAGGCCCTATTTGCGCGATTTTTTTCGCTTCTGATTTGGTCAAAACCTTCTTTTCCGTAAGTATGCCGGTCAGCTCGTTCACTTTGTCGTCCTCTTTGTGTAACACGATGCCCATTTCACCGCTGAATTTAAAGAATTTTTCATCGAGATAATCTTTTGTGGGCATTCGAACCCCTATAGTTCCGATTTGATGCTTAAGGCCGAAAAGCGCCAAGTCCGTATGAGTCGCATAAGCGTTCATAGTGTCCAAGACGTCTTTGATAGACCCCTTTATTTCTTGGATGGATGCATTCATATTCCGACGTAAAACATCGGTGTATTGCGTTGATTTTGCAAAACCTCCTCGCATCTCCTGGCGTAAGTCACCCGTCTCTTTACGACTATTCTCAAAACCAGCGTGCATTTCCTGTTTTAGCTCGTTGATCTCTGACGGTTTATCTTTAGACTCTTTCCTCATAAGTCTATGGATCGTGAATTAATATTTATTCATACTATCAACTACTGTATCGTAAATCAACTTAGCTAAACCTAGCGCAATTATTCAGTTCTGCACAGTTGAAGGCGATGTCTTTTTCGGATGGGTTTATGCACTGTCAAACAACTACTAATTACTAATTTTTCCTACGAATTACGAATCTTTACGAATATACAAATGTACGAATCGGCTGTAATATTAGTATATTCGTATATTAGTATGGTAGCTATTCGTAATTAGCAGGAGTATGGATTTGGTATTGCCAGAATTGAGTTATCAGATAGTTGGAATGCTATTTGATGTTTATAATACTTTAGGTTACGGTCATTTAGAGCGCGTATATCAAAAAGCCATAGCAGAAGAGCTAAAAAGAAAAGGTTTGGAATTTAAAGAGCAGGTTGCGTTTAATGTAGATTATCAGGGGAAAAAGATCGGGAGTTACTTTTTGGATTTCTTAATCGAAGACAAGGTGATCTTGGAGATTAAACAAGGAGAGCGCTTCTTACGTGGCAATTTGAATCAGGTAAATGCTTATTTAAAAGCAAGTGGATTGAAGCTTGCCATTTTGGCGAACTTCACCCCCCAAGGGGTTTTATTTAAAAGGTTGGTCAACATCAAATGACCTACGAATTACTAATCAATACGAATATACAAATGTACGAATACTCCTACGAATTACCAATTGATACTAATATACGAATATACGAATTTACTGTAATATTAGTATATTCGTATATTAGTATGGTAGCTATTCGTAATTAGTAGAGTATGAAGAAGCTTCTCATTCCTTTTCTATTGTTAGCCGCGCTTTTGACGTTCGTGCGTATTGGTTTTGCTTTAACCGGATCGACGTACCAGCCCAATGTAAAACAATTATTGGTTGATGGCGATATGGAGGCGACGAATACGCAACCCAGTTTTGTTAATCTTGATTTTGAAGGAGCTGTTGGTCCACCGCCTGCAAGTTGGTCTCAATACCAAGCCGTTGCCACACGTGCAGCTGGAACGCGTACAGGCGGCTCGGGTTCGTATGTTGCGCATGTAGCCTATGATACTGTAAACGCCTCTGGACTGATGTATCAAAATGGATTGACCGCAGGGCATACTTACAGGGTAACCGGTTGGTATCGGACAGATGGCATTCACATGCTAGTCATGCTTGGTCCGTCTAGCATCATTTTTAACGATACTGCAGCAAGTTGGACATATTTTGATGCGACTGGCATTCAGGTGGGCGGAGATAACTATCTGCGTTTTCAGTCCAATGACTTTAATTTAGGAGCAGGATATTTTGAGTTGGATGACGTTTCTGTCACGGATGTAACGGCAGCGTTCTGGTCGCCATATAATGCTAATACACTGGTTAGTAAGACTACTACGAATCCCCATAGTGGTAGGCAGGCTATCCGTTCAACTCGTTTAGCCAATGGCGGCTATACAGGAATGACCCAAACTATACTCACCGTGGGCAAAAGATACCACGTTACAGGATTCGCTCGCGGCAGTGGGGGAGCGGACATTCCGTGGATTGCAGTCGGAGGTTATTCGAACGATTGGACGGGTACGAATAGTACTAGCTGGCAAAGATTTGATTTTACGATTGAGGCTGATGGGAACGTACTTTTTTTACTAGCAGTCAATGGAGCAATCAATGATTATGTTGAATTTGACGATGTCTTCGTCACTGAAGTCACGGGCTACACCCAAGTCCAGGATACGCAGACTTTGGTTGATGGGGATATGGAAGGTAAACCGATAGCTCTAGCAGATGCGGCCATGGAAGCGGCGGGGACGGCAAGTTGGACGGCGTTAAGTGGCGCGACATTGAGCAAACAAACAACGTCTCCTCATGGTGGTTCTCAACTTTTGAGAGTTGCTCGAAACGGGGCCAATGTTTTTTATGCATACCAAGGCATTATGACAGTTGGCCATACATATCATGTCACTGGATACGCACGTTCTGATGGAACGACAACCCCCAGAGTCTCAAAAGGCTCCGCTATTGTGTGGACTGGAACGACGGCCACGTCTTGGCAAAGCTTTGACGTGACGTTTACACAGGATTCTGGTACGAGTCTTTATTTTGGAGATCAAGACGATTCCTCAGGCTATGTTGAGTTTGATGATCTTTCCGTAGTAGATGTTGGAACGACAGCCTGGCAAGCTGTTCAGTCTGTTCTGTCAAAACAAATAACGTCGCCCCATGGCGGTAACCAGGTTATCCGCGTTGCTTATAATGACACTAATGCGGACGGATATGCCATCCAAAGCATCTTAACTCTTGGAAAAAGATATAGGATGACTGGCTGGATGAGGGGCGATGGAACTTCTTACCCTCAAGTATATCTTGGCGGGGGAGGTGCAGTGGCAATTGGGACAGCGAGTACAGCTTGGCAGCGTTTTGATGTTACAAGAGTGGCAGATTTAAACACGCTAATTGACCTTGCCTCAGTAAACTTATCTACCGGCCATTACGTTGAATTTGACGATGTGACGGTCACAGAAGACAAGGGCAAGCAGCAAGTTATCAATAAGCAGGTTATTGTGGAGGGAGATATGGAGGGTCTGCCAGTAGCCTTGGCTGATGCGGCTATGGAAGCGGCAGGGACGGGATCCTGGACACCGAGCCAAGCAACACTTTCAAAACAAACAACCAATCCGCATGGCGGGAGCCAGGTTCTGCGGGTCGCTTATGACGGAAATCCCGCTCATACTGCGGGTGAGGCGTATCAATCCGGGGTTCTGACTGCCGGCAGAACTTATAGATTAACGGGTTGGGCAAGAGCAGACTCGGGAGGAGTTGCTTATCCAATAATCATGGATGCTGAAACAACTCCTGTTTGGATAGGGGTGCCTGGCAATGTATGGCAGTATATTGATACGACATTTGTTGCAGCAGGAGGAACATACTCTTCCTTTATAGAACCATATGCCCAAAGCATTGGTGCGGCTGGTAGATATGCGGAGTTTGATGACCTTTCCATTGTTGATATTGGAACCTCGGCCTGGACCCCAGGAAGCAGTAATGCCACGCTAACAAAATCAACAGCGAGCCCGCACGGCGGAAAATATGCCTTGCGCGCCGCCTGGGGCTCTGGGACCTATGTATACGCAAGCGGCGGGGCCATTTTTACTCCTGGCAAGAAGTATAGGATGACGGGTTGGGTTAGGAGTGATGGAGCAGTCACGCCAACCATTAGTATATCAGGTGGATATAATGTTTGGGTTGGAACGACTGCAACATCTTGGCAAAAGATTGATGTTACATTTACCCCTCTCTATAACTCGCTTTACCTCCTTTATCAAGCGAGCAGTCCCGCTTGGGTGGAATGGGATGATTTATACGCAACATTGGCGGAATAAAGGCGCTACCACCCTGCATCGCTGTTCGCTCAGCACCCCTCCTTCGAAAGGCGGGGACGAGGCAAGGTTGGTATTTGTTGTTGTAGAGACGCAAAATCTTGCGTCTAACACATCGAACACGTCCAACCAAAGAAACACGGGGTTTTTAGATTAAACGGTTTTCGAGTTAGACGCCCTGCCAGGCCACGGCGTTCGCGAACGACTGTGGCAGGGACGTCTCTACCAAGATTCGACGTTTATAACCTCAAATCGCATCGATGGTCAAATGATTTTGTGCCAGGGGCGTTAGTTAAGATAAATTTGGCTAATTTTAGCTTATTTTAAGTTAGTGGACAGAGGTTATTTGTTTGTGGATAAGCTGTTAGGAACTCGAATATCGAATATCGAATATCGAATATCGAATATTTTGATGTTTAAAACTTGGCTTTTGATCATTTTTTGGACATTGGTTTTTGGTGTTTGGTTATTATATATTATGCATCCTCAAATTATTAACAATCGGCTTATATTATATATAAAATAATATATGGCTGAGTTAAGCCAATTTGCAGATCAAAAACAGAAGAGCGCGAATGCTTATATAATTATATTAGCGCATGAGAACAGGTCAGGGCGCCCCGACCTGTTTTTTTAAACCTTGAACAGATTCGCTCTTTCCCAAAATAAAATCGCAAAAAACCTCACCTAACCTCTCCCTGAAAGGGCGAGGCAAAAAAACAACCAAAACCAAAGCGGCAAACAAAAACAACAAAAAACGTCCTTAACGTCCTAAGGTCCTTAACGTCCTAACGAATCAGTCAGGACGACTAGGACGATCAGGACGACTAGGACGAGAAAGTTGGTTAAACCCAAGAAATGAAAGCCGCTAACCAAAAACGTCTCGTCAAAATATGGCGAGATGAAAACACAAACTTTGGTTTTTGGAGCACGCAAGGCGTGGGCCTTTTTATTTCAGTAAAAAGTAAAAAGTTAAAAGTAAAAAGTGAATCGAGAAAAGCAGGATTCCTGCGTCGAGTGGTCTGCGCGGGAATGCTAACTTTAGCCACTTTTTCCTCGTTACTTGTTACTAGTTACTCGTTACTGGTTCCTGAAGCCAAAGCGGCCAGCGGCATTTCTCATGTCATCAACTACCAGGGCAGATTGCTCAAGTCACCGGGCGGAGTAAACGTGCATGACGCGACTTATGAAATCACTTTTAGGCTCTACAATCAGGCGACGGGCGGTTCACAGCTCTGGTCGGCCAGCACAACCAATGGCTTGCCTACCGGGACAGCGGCCAGCGTCAATGTCACGGTTCAAAACGGCTTATTCTCGGTGCTTTTAGGAGATGCTTCGAACGGTCAAGTCGCCTTTCCGGCGGATTTGTTCAACAGCGATACGTTGTATCTGGGCGTGAAGGTCGGTTCGGATAACGAAATGACGCCCAGGAAGAGATTGTCCTCGGTGCCTTACGCCTACAACTCGGAAACTTTACAGGGCCAATACGCTTCCAACACGGTGGCTAATACCGGCGGAAACTTATTTGCCTTAAATCAAAACTCAAACGACGCAGCCGTAGCTAAACGTACGGCTTTTTACGTTCATACGTCGGGAACTTCCAATGTCTACGACTACCTCTTGCGGGCTAACTCGGGTTCTGACGTCTTTACCATCAATCGGCAGGGGAATGTAACAACCACGGGCAACCTGCAGGTGGATGGTTATACGCTTTTGGGCGCCTCGAGTTCCAATCTCGTTAACTTCAGGGCTCGTATCGCCAGCGATCTCATCCCTTCGGTTGATACGACTTACAGTTTGGGTTCTGCCGCTTTACGCTGGAAAAATCTTTTCGTTACCAACGTAAGCTCGACGAATATCGACGCCACGGGTTATGTCTCAACCACACAACTTTGGGTCAACGGCTCGCAAGTCATATCGGCTAATCCGAATCTTCAGCAAGTGACGAATCAGGGCTATGTCACGACAAATCCAATCCGCGTCAATGGCGTGTCGTCAACCGCGAGCATCTTGCCGACAGCGAATAATGCGTATGACCTGGGTTCATCAACAAAAGCATGGCAGAACGTGTATGCCAGTGGCACGTATTACGGCGGAACGGGCGTGAACATCGTCAGGCCGACAGCAGTATCCAATGGTGAATACGCATTTTATTTATCAGGAACAGCCGCGGCTAGCCCCGCCTCAGTCATTCAACTGAGTAGAATTGATTTTACGGGCGCCGGGTCAAAAACGCTTTCGCAGACTGCACAAGGAGTTTATGTTTATGCCGGATATACCGGCGGAGCAGGTTCAAGGGCTCAATATCTTTATAATGCCTCTGCGGCAACCGGGACGCGATTTGATCTGGGTTATGGTAATTATGGCGGGCTAGCTTATGTGGCTGGTTCCCATAATTATTGGAATGTCGGCTATGCGGGTATTGCACGCGACGGTCTCTCCAATTTCGGCCTAGTCGGCAATGCAACCACAAATAAAAACGGTGGTACTAATATCGGCGTAACGGGCTTGGGACTGAACGGAGGGTCTACGCCAGTCCAAATCGGCGGCTACTTTGCCTTAAGGGGAGGGGCTACGCCAAACATTCCGACACTTTCGGCTGCGTTGATTGCGGACAATGGCGCGGAAACCAGTCCGATTATGCGGTTGCAGGATAACGGTACCGACGTTATGACCGTGGTTGATGGCGGAAACGTCGGTTTTGGCACGGCTAATCCATATTTATTCAAACTCACAGTCGCCGGCACAATCGCTCCGAGCACGACCAACTCATATGATCTCGGCTCCTCGTCTTATTACTGGCGTCATCTCTTCGTCACCAACGTCAGCTCGACGAATATCGACGCGACGGGTTACGTCTCAACGACAAATTTATATTTGAGTGGCACTTCCATCAGCGGTCTGTATCACAAACAGGGAGGCAATGCTTTTAATACCACGAGCACGATCGGTACGACAGATGCAAAGAATGTAACTTTTGTCACCGGAGGGACAAGCAAAATGACGATCCTCAGCGGAGGCAGTGTAGGTATTGGGACGGTGAATCCAGGAGCAACTCTTGATGTAACGCACACAGCAACGGATGCGAGTAGTTATACGTTGAATTCCAATTTGATAAAGCAGGCAACAACCAATGGATCAAATTACAACTTTGGGGTTACATCTAACATTCAATTCCACATAAATAGCGGTATCACGGATGGAGGTTCCACGCTCGGATTCTTTAGCTATCCTTTACGTGAATTGTCTGATGACCAGGGTACGCTGAATGAAATGCAGGCTTATGGAACATCCATTGGTCATTATGGTGCGACAAGCCGCGTCACAAACAATGTTTATGGATACAAAATGCTCCCTTATGCGCAAGGCGGTACGATCGGGAACATGTATGGTCTATACATAGGGGCCATCAACGGTGCTGGGACAGTAAACAATAAATACGGCGTCTACGTGGCTGATACCAACATGAAAAATATTTTCATGGGCAATACCGGCATTGGCACGAATAATCCTTATCTCTTCAAACTCACAGTCGCTGGTACGATCGCGCCTTCGACGACTAACTCGTATGATCTCGGCGCGAGCGCTTACTACTGGCGCAACCTCTTCGTCACGAATGTCAGCTCGACTAACCTCGACGCCACGGGTTATGTGTCGACGACCCAACTTTGGGTTAACGGTTCGCAAGTCATATCGGCTAATCCGAATCTACAGCAAGTTACGGACCAAGGATACGTGACTAATCATGCGATTGGAGTTGCGGGGGTCTCTTCTACTGAAGTAATCAGTACCATGGGCATTTATTCAACCGGAACTAACACATTCGCCAACCTTAATGGTGCAGCTATTTTTGCTACTTCCACATCTGGTTATGGATTATGGTCAGTGAGCCATTCAGGTATAGGCATTTACGGGGATTCGTATAGCAGTTTTGGTGGATACTTTAGGTCTTACAATGGCGGGACTGGTCTTTTGGCCAAACAGGGATCAACCGTTGATTATCTAACAGCTACGAGCACTAATCCTACGATTTGGGCTTACAGGAGCGGCAAACTCGGACAAAAAGATTTCACAGCGCCGGTTTTGTTGGTTGAGGATGCTATTGGGTGGTCAGGCGATCTCCAAAATTGGAAAAGGACCGGGAATATATTGTTGCGCGTAGATAATACGGGCACGCTTAAGCCGGCTACAACTAATTCTTTGGATCTAGGCACAGCTTCGCTCTCTTTCAGGAGTGTTTACGTTTCCAGCACATCATATCTGGCGGATGTTAACGCAGGCGGCAACGTAATCCCACGCACGACCCTATCGTACGATCTTGGCAGTTCATCCAACTATTGGCGCAAACTATTCGTCACTAACGTCAGCTCGACGAATATCGACGCATTAGGTTACGTCTCAACCACCAACCTTTGGGTGAACGGCTCGCAGGTCATATCAGCCAATCCGAATTTGCAGCAAGTGACGGATCAGGGCTACGTCACAACCAACCCGATCCGCGTGAACGGAGTTTCTTCAACTGCCAGCATCCTGCCTACGGCCAGCAATGCATATGACCTGGGTTCTATTTCCAAGGCCTGGAAAGATTTTTATGCTTCGGGGACTATCAGGTTGGCGAATACGGTTGATGCAAATACAGGAGTGATTTACAAATCAGGAAGCTCGTTTATCCATAACTTTAAGGCAGCTGGAAGCAGTGGCGCTAACACTTTTGTTGGAGAAAACTCAGGCAACTTTACAATGTCACCGGGCGGAGGTGGGGCATGGCTTGCGAGCTATAACACGGCCATAGGTTATGAAACTCTCAAATTGAATACGACCGGCATGGGAAATGCCGCTATTGGCAATCAAGCATTAACGACCAATTCTTCGGGTTTCTACAATTCCGCAATTGGAACCTATGCCCTGTATTCAAACACATCCGGTGCCAATAACACGGCCTTGGGTTATGCGTCTTTGATGTTGAACTCAATTGGAAGTCAAAATGTAGCCATTGGCTCGGGTGTCATGTTCAGCAATACGTTTGGCAATAACAACCTGGCGGCCGGCATGGGAGCATTGTCATCAAATTCCACGGGAAACGCCAATGTTGGTTTGGGCTATCGGTCCATGTATTACAGCACCACGGGCAGTTCCAGCACGGCCGTGGGTTATGAATCTGGCGTGGGAGACGGAACGAATGTGAATTACCGCTCGGTCAATGACACGTACATGGTCTTTTTGGGTCACAACGCTTCCAAGAATTCAGCTTCCACGCTGACGAACGGCATTGCTATCGGCTATGACGCCAAAGTCCTGGCTTCCAACCAAGCCGTATTGGGCAATGATTCGATAACAACCACGCTTCTAAAAGGCAATGTTGGTCTCGGTACTAACAATCCCTATCTTTTCAAACTCACGGTTGCCGGCACAATTGCACCATCCACCACAAACTCTTATGACCTCGGTGCATCAGCGTATTACTGGCGCAAACTTTTCGTCACCAACGTCAGTTCGACCGCCATTGACGCAGTCGGCTACGTTTCCACCACCAAACTTTGGGTCCACGGCTCAGAAGTGATCGCCGCCAACCCGAATTTGCAGCAAGTGACAAACCAAGGTTATGTCACGACGAATCCAATTCGCGTCAACGGAGTTTCATCCACCGCTGATATCTTGCCTACGACGAATAACTCGTACGACTTAGGCTCCTTGTCATACAATTGGCGTCGTTTATATGCCACGAATGTTTCATCCACCAGCCTAAGCACAAACAATGCCAATATCAACGGCACCCTTATTTTGGCTTCGAGCACAGTTGCCGGTCTGGGAACTATCTATCAAAACAATGCGTCATTATTGAGCACGCTCACGCCTACGTCTGTTAGCGCTTATCCGTCATTGGGCAATTTGTTCCTGGGTTATAAGGCCGGGACATTTGACCAAGGCACTAATGGCTGGGGCAACGTGGCTGTCGGGCCTTTTGCCTTGAGCCAGCCGAGCGGAAACGGCGCGTATCAAAATACGGCGATAGGCAACATCGCTTTGCTGTTTAATGTTGATGGCTACAATAATACTGGCGTGGGTGCCGGATCTTTATTGAGCAATGTTTCAGGATATTCAAACGCAGCAGTCGGCATGTGGTCACTTGTCGGCAATGTGACTGGAGACCATAACGCGGCCTTGGGCGAATATACGATGGGCGATTTAGTTGCAGGTGATTATAACCTGGTGGTGGGCGGCCACTCTGGCACGCAAGGCACGGGTCCTTACACTTCGAACATCACGCAGGTTGGAGGATTAACGGACGCATTGAGCACCTCTTACTTCCCAGGGAAGTATGGTTCTGCGGGAGGGAGCATGGATACGGGCATCTATTATTATTATTTGTCATACACGCTCAATGGCGAAGAAGTTCCTGCCAGCGGCCAAATAGTGGGCGTAGTCGAGGCTGGAGAAGGAAGCATCGTATTTAATGACCTGCCGAATTATTCCGGACCACTGACTTATACGGGCAGGACTTTATATCGCTCATTGAAATTAACAGCCGACATATCAGGAAATTATCCGGCCAGCGCACTGCTGTATAAAGTAGCGGACCTTCCGAACGTTGGCTCTTCATATACTGATACTGATTCCGATGCGACCATCAGTGCCAATCCTCGAAGTACGACCGACCCCTCCGGCAGTATTGCCTTGGGATATGGCGCCAACTACATCTTGGGCAAGACAATGGCCGTGGGCTCGTTTACCTCTCCTATATATGATGCTTATTTTGGAGAAAGCGTGTATCCGACCGATGGCTCGACGCCGCATAGTTTCACTTTGCATGCATCCGGCGGCAATGGAACGGACAAGATCGGTGCCGATTTGATTTTGGCCGGCGGCAATGGCACTGGCAGCGGAGCCGGAGGAGCGTTGCGGTTCCAAACATCGCCCACTAGCGGTTCTGGTTCGAGTTGGAATGCTTTGCAAGACAGGATGGTGATCAAGAGCGACGGAAGCGTGGGCATCGGCACGTCCAACCCATACCTCTTCAAACTGACAGTCGCCGGCACAATCGCTCCGAGTACAACCAACTCATATGATCTTGGCTCCTCGTCTTATTACTGGCGTCATCTCTTCGTCACCAACGTCAGCTCGACGAATATCGATGCCACGGGTTACGTCTCAACGACAAATTTATATTTGAGTGGCACTTCCATCAGCGGTCTGTATCACAAACAGGGAGGCAATGCGTTTGGCACGACGAGCACGATCGGCACGACGGATAATAATGACTTAATCTTAAAAACTAATAATGCCTCGCGCATGACTGTTTTGCGCGGCGGTAATGTGGGTATCGGCACAACGAACCCGCTGACCGCGTTTCATATTAAGGGGAGCTATCCTTTCCTGTTGTTTGAGGACACTTCTTCTCCAAGTTTTATGGCTTTCAGGGGAGATGCGAGAATGTTCTTTGATTCAAATTCGACGTATGTGATAGCCAGCCAATCAAATGCAAATAAGGGTACGGCCACAGGCGAGATAAATAGGTTGTCTATTAAGGGCAGTACAGGCGGCATCTATGCCTCAGGCACTATCATGAGCGGAGGCTTGGTAACTTATGGCAACGCCAATCCAGGAACTACTAATTTATACGATCTCGGCACCAGCTCGCTGTATTGGAGAAAACTGTTTGCCACCAACGTCTCATCCAGCAGAGTGGATGCATTATCGTACGTCTCCACGACCAACTTATATGTGTCCGGGCTGTATGCCAACGATGTGCTCGGCATACCGGCGGCGGCTAAGAACCCGACAGGTTTTACCAATCGGACGGACAGTATTTTCCTATGGGATGATGCTTCAAGGACATTCTCCATTGGAGTTAAGTCATCGGCGACATCCTATACGTATTATATAAGCGGTCTCAAGTACACCAAGTCGAGCACTTCGACGGTGACCATCCCGAATACGGAGGGCGTTTGGTACTTCTACTTTGTTGCCGGAACACTCACGGCCAGCCAAACCCAGCCAGAGTACGGTGACTATCCCATGATTTCCAATGGTTATTGGAGCGTGACGCAACAGAAGCTAATCACTTTCGCAGAGGAGAGGCATGGAATTACCATGGACCCGGCTACGCATGAATATTTGCATCACACTGTCGGTACGCGTTATTCATCGGGCTTGACCTTGACCGGTACTACCGGCGGAACAGGCAATGCAAATGGCGATGCCCAAGTAGCCCTGACTAACGGCACGATTTATGATGAGGACGCTGACCATAACATTACGAACTCCACGGCGGGAGGCCTATTCCAACAGATATTATCGCCCACCTCCTCTATTCCGGTTTATTATCGCAAAGGTTCAGCTTCAGATAATTGGGAAAAGAAAACAGCGACATATTATCCGGTTTACGATAATTCCGGCGCCAGGCTTTCATATAACCTGCTGACCGGCAACACATGGAGCACGAGCACGGTGACAAACGCGGATTTTGTGGCCATGTGGATTTTCGCGACCAACAATGTTCATGAGCCGGTAATCGCGATTCTTGGCCAGCGCGATGATGGAACTTTGGCTAATGCGCAAGCTAATAATACATATAATACGCTTTCGTTCGGCAATTTGCCGTTCCAGGAAATGAAAGTGCTTTATCGTTTGATTTATCAGACGGCTACGGCCTATAACAATCCTGTCAAAGCCCGCTTGCGCGAAATTCAGGATCTGCGCAGCGTATCTAACCTGCCGGCTGGCACGTATGTCGCGACCTCGCATAGTTCATTGACCGGCTTACTGAATGACGACCACACCCAGTATTTATTGTTGGCGGGCCGCACCACCGGACAAGTCGCCAATGGCGGAATTGATGCCGGCGGCAATCTGACCCTGGACAGTACGGCTGATGTCACCAAAGGCACGATATATCTGCAACCGACCAGTGGCGCGGTTCAGATCGGCACGACAGCCGCTCAATCAATCTTTAGCTTGATGGTCAACGGCCATGTCGGCCCCTCGTCCACCAACGCATACGACCTTGGCTCAAGCTCGTATTACTGGCGCCGCTTGTATGCGACGAACGTATCGACAACAAGGATTGATGCAGCCGGCTATGTTTCAAGTACAAATATTTTCGCAAATAGGCAAGTACTTACGGCGGCCGGATCCCAGGCTGTGCCGGGAATTTCCTTTGGAGTCACCAACACCGGTCTTTGGAGCGCGGGTGCAACGGACATGCGGATGAGCCTTGCTGGCGTGACGAAGTATGGCTGGAATACCACGATGCTTTATCCGGCTTCAAATAATGCCTTGGATTTAGGCGGTTATGGATATGCATGGAGGAATCTATATGTTTCTTCCACCTCGTATCTAGCTGATATTAACGCCGGAGGAACAATCACGCCGCGCACGACCTTATCTTATGATCTTGGCAGTTCAACTAATTATTGGCGCAAGCTTTTTGTCACCAATGTCAGCTCTACGAACATCGACGCTGTTGGCTACGTCTCAACCACCAACCTCTACCTCGCTGGCACTTCAATCTCCGGTTTGTACCACAAACAAGGTGGTAATGCATTCAACACGACGAGCACCATCGGCACGACGGATGCCAATAACGTGACGTTCGTCACCGGCGGGACAA
>JBAZVB010000002.1:0-381851 GCA_041661105.1 Patescibacteria group bacterium | reverse complement strand
GATCAACTGCGTTTCGACCCGACTTCTCTCCCCAAAACTATTTGGGACTGACAGTCGCGGCCCATCGACTCGTGCGCCATCTCTCCTCCCCTTCCACCCCGCCACTCGCGGGCTTTTTCTTTTTATGACGAGACCCTGGTAAACTATAAACATGTACGGCCTCACGAAAGATGAATTGCGCTTGTTGCGCGATTTGAACTCCCCAAGCAAAATCCAGGATTATTTGGATAAGATGCCCATTAACCTTGAACCCGAAGGTGATACGTGCCTCTCGCCGCGCCGCGTAATCCGGGAAAACCGCGCTCATTGCATCGAGGGCGCAGTCTTGGCCGCCCTGGCTTTACGTCTCCATGGCCAGCCGCCCCTGGTCCTTGATCTGACGAGTTGCAAGCGCGACTTCGATCATGTAGTCGCCTTATTCAAACGGCACGGCTGTTGGGGCGCCATCTCCAAGACCAATCACGCCGTCCTGCGTTATCGCGAACCTGTTTATCGGACATTGCGCGAGCTGGTGCTCTCTTATTTTCATGAATATTTCGATGACTACGGATACAAAACTCTACGCAGTTACTCTCCGCCCGTTAACCTGTCGCGTTTCGATAAGCTGGACTGGGTGACGAACGAAGAAGATAACTGGTTTATCGCGGAATATCTCGCCGATGTCCGGCATATACCGCTCCTCACGCGATCCCAGATCGCCACGCTCCGCCAAGCGCATCCAACCGAAATCAAAGCCGGGGAAATCACGGAGTGGAAATAATCGAAATGACGCGGGCTTTTTCTTATTTCTGACAAGCTGGCATAAAATATGGTAAAATAGTTTTCACATTATGACGGAGGAGATACGCCCAACCAAAGGACCCGGCAAATGCGCCTACGTCGTTTCGGTTAACATGGGTTATGGCCACGAACGCGCGGCTTACGGACTCAAAGAACTGGCCCACGGAGGAATCATCACAGCCAACGATTATCCGAGTATACCCAAAAAGGATAGAAAACTGTGGTCGGAAAGCCGGAGAGGCTATGAGGCCATCTCAAAACTTAAACCCATCCCCATTATCGGCGACTTAGCGTTTGCCATCATGGATAAAATCCAGAAGATCCCGTCTTTTTATCCCAGGCGCGACCTTTCCGCGATCAACATACAAGTCAAAGAGACTTATTACATGATTGAGCATCTGGATCTTTGCCGGCATTTAATAGACCAACTGGCCAAAAAACCATTGCCTCTCATCTGCACCTTTTTCATTCCGGCTTTCGCGGCCGAAACTTTTGACTATCCCGGGGATATTTATCTTGTGATCTGCGACGCGGACATCTCTCGCGCTTGGGTAGCCCGCGACCCCAAGAAAAGCCGCATCAAATACTTTGCTCCCAATGGACGGGTTGTCGAACGGCTCAAGCTCTACGGCGTGCCGGAAGAAAACATTTACCTGACAGGATTCCCGTTGCCTAAAGAAGCTATCGGTGACCTGGCTGGCAATATCACACGCCAGGATTTAATGGCCCGCATTTGTAATCTGGATCCTAACGGCATATTTCTTAAGAAATACACAAGGGTTATCGAGAGCGAGTTGGGCAGCAACACCTGTATTATAAAAAAGAACCATCCGCTGTCCGTTATGTTTACGGTGGGCGGCGCCGGCGCGCAGAAACAGCTGGGCGTTGATATTCTAACCAGCCTCAAACGAGTCTTGGTCAGGGACGGTCTCCAACTTAGATTGGTCGCCGGGACAAAAAAAGAAATAGCTGAAAATTTTTACACGGCTATCAAGAAACTTCACATATCAAGTTTACTGGGTAAAAAAGTCTTCATCGATTATCATCACGACCGGCCAACGTATTTCCGTGAGTTCACCAAATCTTTACGTAAAACGGACATCCTTTGGACCAAGCCCAGCGAAATGTCCTTTTATTGCGGCATGGGCCTACCCATTCTGATGGCACCGACCATTGGCTCGCAAGAAGATTTTAACCGCACCTGGCTGATGTATATCGGCGCGGGCATCGACCAAGGCGACCCACAATCTACCAACGAATGGTTATTTGACTGGATTAACAGCGGCGGCATCGCCCGCGCGGCCTGGAATGGATACATGGAAGCTCCCCAACACGGCGCTTACCGCATCGAGGGCATCATCACGGGTACAAGAATGGGCGTCGAGACATTGCCCATGATCGTCTAATCGTAGTTTATTATTGATTGATTTGTAGAGACGCAAAATCTTGCGTCTCTACATTTTAAAACGGTTACATTCCCCTGCTCAATCTCGCAAACAACACAAAGGCTGTCGTGAATAAGACCGCCATGACAACCGGCGCTATGGTCGAGGGCCAATTGCGCTTGTTTGGTCTGAAGCCTTTTAACAACAGTGAGTTACTGACAACCGAGACTGAGCTTAAAGCCATGGCCAGGCCAGCGAGTTCCGGGCGCAAGACCAGACCCAAACCAATCAGGGCACGGGCCGCGACGGGTATGCCAATCACATTGTAGAATAAGGCGAAGAAAAGGTTTTGTTTGATCTTACTCATACTCTCGCGCGAAAGTTGGATGGCCGTGGCTACGTCACGTAAATCATTGCGCATGATAATGATCCCGCCCGTTTCCATGGCCACGTCAGTCCCCGACCCCATGGCAATGCCTAAATCCGCTTGCGCCAAAGCCGGAGCGTCATTAATGCCATCGCCTACCATAGCTACAACCTTGCCTGATTTTTGCAGACTCTTAACTTCGTTTGATTTATCTTGCGGCAGGACCTCGGCCAAAACATTGGTTATCCCGGCCTGAGACGCGATGGCTTTAGCCGTACGCGCGTTGTCTCCGGTCAGCATGAAAACTTCAAGCCCCATCTTCTTCAACTTTTCGATAGCTTCTCGTGAAGTGTCCTTGATGGTATCTGCTACAGCGACTAAGCCGATGATCTGTTTATCGTCCGAGAGGATCATAACCGTCTTCCCCTGCTCCTCGAGCTTAAACATTTTTTGATCTATCTGCTCAATGCTCAAACCAGCCTTTTCAGTCATCATCTTGCGATTACCCAGGGAGTATTGCGTATTGTTGATCAGACCCGAGACCCCGTGCCCGGCCACAGCCTGAAAGTTCTCAACCTTCTTCAGTTCAAGACCTTTGACATGGGCGTATCCATAGATGGCTTCAGCCAACGGATGCTCTGACTGCCTTTCAAGCGACGCGGCTAACGTCAGCACTTCGTCCTTATTGTCATTGCCTAAAACCTCGATATCCGTCACCTCTGGCTTGCCTTTAGTGAGAGTCCCTGTTTTGTCGAAGATAATGGCGTTGACGGCCCTGGCCCTTTCCAGGGGCTCACCACCTTTGATAAGGATGCCGTTTTCCGCGCCTTTGCCGGTTCCGACCATGAGAGCAGTGGGTGTCGCCAGTCCCAAAGCGCAGGGACAAGCGATGACGATGACAGCCGTAAAAGCCATCAGAGCGAAGCTCCAAGTAGATCCAAAGACCAATAACCAAACAACGAATGTCAGGATGGCGATGACGATGACGGCTGGCACGAACCAGGCGGAAATTCTATCCGCTAAATCCTGAATGGGCGCCTTGGATCCTTGCGCTTCTTCAATCAGACGGATGATTTGCGAGAGGGCTGTTTCCGGACCCACACGTGTGGCTTTAAACTCAAACCCGCCGGTTTTATTGACCGTGCCGCCGATGACCATATCCCCCTGGTTCTTTTCGACCGGTAGGCTTTCGCCGGTAATCATTGACTCATCGACGGAAGTTGCGCCTTGGGTGATTTGGCCATCCACCGGAATCCTTTCGCCCGGACGCACAACCACGATATCGTCATGCATGACTTCTTCGATCGGAATATCCAGCGTTTGGCCGTCACGCACAACCCTGGCCGTCTTGGCTTGCAGACCCATCAGCTTACGGATGGCCTCGGATGTCTTGCCTTTGGTCTTGGCTTCCAGCCATTTGCCAAGCAATACGAACGTGATCAGAAAAGCCGATGTCTCAAAATACAGCTCGGGAATCTTGTCTCCGCCTAAACCAATCAATGACTGATGAACAAATATATAGTTCAATAGGTTGACCAGACTGTAGACAAAGGCCGTGGTCGTGCCAATGGCGATCAAGCTATCCATGCTGAAATACCGCATGCGTAGAGATGACCAAAAACCTCTGTAAAATCCGGCGCCTAATAATAATTGGACCGGTATCGCCAAAAGCAAAGAGACAATACCCATCCATGGCTTGAGGACAATCGAGCCGGGCAACCATGGAAAGAAGTCCAGCAACATGAAGTAGAGCATGGGCAGGCTCAATATAGCACTCGTAACAAAGAGCCAATAAGCTCTGGCTGATTCTTCCGCGCTTTTTCTCAATTCACGATCACTGTCAAATTTTTCTAAGATTTCCGCCTTATAACCGGTGTTCTCGATCACTTTGACCAAAGCCTGCCCGGTTATGACTTGCGGATCTATATCAACCATAGCTTTTTCGGAGGCATAACTAACACTGGCCTGCTTTACGCCTTTGGATTTCTTGAGAGATTTTTCAATCAATAAAGCGCATGACGTGCAGTCCATGCCGGAAACTGCCAGATTGACTCTTTGGGTTGAGTTGTCGGCCATATTATTGCGACACGGTGTAAGCCGTATCTTTTAACGCCTCCTTAACTTCATCTAATCCAATTTCGCGATCAGCATCTATTTCCGTCTCCCCTTGCAAGTCTTTGATCCTTATCTCTTTGACTCCCGGAAGATCCATGAGCGTCATTTTGGTCAGCTTGATGCAGGATGCGCAGTCAAAGCCGGCAATCTTAAATTTATTGGTAATCATATGGATAATATTAACATTTAGCCGTCTTTTATTCCACGATCACCTGGCCGCGGTCACCACAAACTCTCCCCGGTACATGCCCATGGAACATGAGAATGGGATCGTCCCCGACTTGCTTGGCGTGAACCGAAACACGTTGGCGCCAGAACTCAGGACAGAATTAATGCCAAGGCCTGATGCGACCAGCGATCTCGCGCAACCGGTGGCCTGATTATTTACTTCCCAGCGAACCGGTATGCCAGTGCGTATGACGAGCTGGCTCGGTTGATAGCCGCTGTCAGTCACCGTCATTTTTACAACTTGTTCATTGGTCGTCGCATCAATGACTGAGGTGTAGCTGGTAGCGTTGACAGGATCGTTGCTCGGCAATCTCAATCCAGCCAAAGCAATGCCGTTACGCAAGTTCATGACTCCTAGGACGATCACTAGAGCACCAGCGACTTTGAAGATGAATTTGCCGGTTGAACCTTTAAACGACGTGGCCGCTAACCCAAAGACCAGCAATCCAGGTACTGTGCCAATGGCAAAGCCTCCGAGAATAATGGCGCTGGCCGTGAAACTACCGGTTGTCAGGGCATAAGCCTGAAGAGCCTGAGTGAAGCCGCAAGGCAGGAAGAAGGTCGCGGCTCCCATCAAGACAGGCATCCATGTTCCGGACTTCTGAGCTTTATCCATGACTCCATGCGTCAAAGCCTTAGGTGTGCCGGGCAGATAACGACGGATTGAATCCGGTAAGAGGTGCAGCATGTCCAGGCCGACCAAAATCATGTACGCCGCGGCGACAGCCAAGATGATGGCCGTAGTCGTCGATGAGAAAGCTAGGCGCGCGCCCAGCCATCCCAAGATTCCACCGAGGAGCGTATAGCTCATGACGCGCCCGACCAGAAACATGATAACGGGTTTAGAACGTGTAACTTGACCTGACTGCGCGATATTGGCCGTACTCGAAATCATCAAGCCGCTGACGATGGCTAGGCAGGATGAGACCGAGGCTAAGACACCTAAGAATAAAGCTGTTCCAAGACTCACGCTATCCGTTGGACTGCCGGAAATCAAACCTCCGAGTTTGGAGATGATCCAGGCCAAGCCAAGGGCCAAAGCGAATAAACCAGCCAATTCGGACCAGCTTGGGCGCGTTCTCTTTTCTTGAATGACAGGCGCTTCTTTTAAGACTTTATATTTTTGATCCAAGAGAGTTTTTTGCAACTCCTCCTTATCAATCGATCTGTCTGACTTAATTATGACAGTTCCGTGAGCCGAGTCAGCCTTAACTTCTTTAACGCCATCTAACCCCTTCCAAGACCTCTCAACCAAAACCTCACAGCTATGACACGTCATGCCGTTGACATGCACACTAAACTCAACGGATTTATCAATATTTGAATTTTCCATAAATAACTGACGTTAAGATTCAATTCTAAATGAACGTCACCGCTTCGCCAGCGGGACTTAACGTTAAGCTATGGAATCTTTC
Source organism: Patescibacteria group bacterium (assembly GCA_041661105.1). Taxonomy (GTDB): domain Bacteria; phylum Patescibacteriota; class Patescibacteriia; order 2-12-FULL-60-25; family 2-12-FULL-60-25; genus MWCR01. The sequence goes on along the minus strand of JBAZVB010000002.1, from coordinate 375,561 downwards.
TTGGGATGCAAAATGCCCTGGCTAAAAGCGTAAGCCAAAGGCGGAGAAGTTATTGAAATTGGAATTTCCGACTTGTTTTGTTTATTCTGATAGACAGCCACATCGACTCCCAGGTTACTCGGCGCCAATTTTAATGTCACCAAATGCTCCACGCCGCTCGGAGTTATGGTCTGCCAAAAAACCCAAGGATCTGCCTGCGTGTATTTATCCAAGACCTTAAAATCAGCTAACGCGCCCAAAGGGCAAGAACCCATATCCATCGAGCTGACCAGCATTGTATCCGTTTCCATGGCGTGACTTTGTAGACCTGTATGCTGAATTGAACAAACTCCAAAAACGCTGGTCGTTACGGCCGCTACGAGCGCGAAACTCGCGAAAAGGCGTTTAATTGACATGAGGGATATCAGTCTCTTTTGGTTCTTTGTCCTTCTTGAGTAAGAGTACCATACCTATAATAATACCCAAAGGCAAGGCCAGAAGACACAAGATGCCGAATAAGCCAAAACTAACGTTCAATAAACTCAAACCCGTGGCCGCCTGATCGGATTGGACCATGGATCCGCCAACCCTCGAGATTATGGCCCAAAAAACCAAAGTCAAAATAAAAACTATGGGCGGAGCCACGAGACAACCTATGCCGAGTTTAGCATTTTTTTGCATGGAAATTTAGCCTTTCTTGGCCAGTTCTTGAAGAGCTAATGGTACGCCGTTTGACTCGATAATTTCATTTCTTAAATTCTCTAAGTCGGTTTCATTGAGGACACCTATCTTGTCGATCCACTGATCGAAGGGTTCATTTTGATCGGCAGACCCGATGTGGGCAGCTCTATCACAAAAATCAGGAGTGGTAAGCATTACAAAACAGAAAAGTTTAGCATCCTTTGGCTGGTTACCTGCTTTGGCTTTTAATTCCGATCTCGAGATCAACTGCCTACTCAGTCCTTTGTCGAGAATCTTTGCCGCGTATGTAACCGAGTTGATTTCCGCGAGATATACGTATTCGGTTTCTTGAAAACGGAAGACGTCACCGAAGGCTAAAAGAGCCATATATTACGCGTTGTTAATCTGCATCGCTAAATCGATATCCTCTACATCTACCTGACAGTCTGAATCATGAGTTGCTAACTGATATGGAATCTCTTGGTACATACCGCTCTCTTTCCACGGAGCTTCCTCGTGTGACGCATCCTCAATGAATTTCATGTTTTTATTTCCAAATCTTTTACATACTTCCTCGAGCACCTGCAGCTCACTCTTACTGAACAGTTTCTTTTCAAATTCATTCATGATACGACGCGGCACGATACGATGCATCATCACACCGTCCTCTTTCTGGATATCTATCATATCTGCAAGCGGTGAACTATCCAGATCAGCTTCAGCATCATCGACCATATTTTTAATCGTTGATGGGATTGGACCATGATCTAACTTTACGTATTGATCAAAAGTGATTGGAGAACCAAACTTTTTAACGTGAGTGAAATCGAGATAGTAGAAAAGTTTCATCAGTTTTACTTTGCCTAAAAACTTACTATCCGTATGCTCACAGAAGTATAAAATAGTTGCCTTTAATTTTGGGATGGAAATACGCATACCTTTCATGTCTAGAGTAGCAGATTAACCCGCTTTCGTTAAATCTAAGCGAACAAATAGGCTGTATGTAGCCCTATTTTGTCCTATATATTTAGGTATATTTTTATCCACAAAGCAAGGCTTATTATAAGGTTTCCTACAGCGACGCCAAATGCCGAAGTATGCCTTCAATATCAGACCGCTATCTTTGGTTGTGTTTCAATATCTAGATAAATATAGTCATCCTTCTTCGCAAGGAAATAAAAAAGGTAAATCAAGAAGCCGACACCAACAACTAAAAAACTTAGCGTGGCTATTAGGCAACTGAACCGTTTCTTGCGCATAAGCGATGCCGTCGTACGCGTTTGGCTAATTACTTGATAGCCTTTTTCAACAGCGATGCGAACTTGAGCCTTAAGGTCTCCCCGAGCCGTATCAATTAACCATTGCGGATTTGTTTGGGACATACATTAGATTAAATCTATTTAAGTATCTCTTTATGAAGCATTTCTTCAATCCTTTTCGTTTCAACACTGTAACCGCTAGCTCGTCTAAGTTCACGCTTTAGAAAATCAAGACCCTTCTTTGAGGTTATGATACCCTTGAGCGCGGCAGAATTAACGCACGACTTTTCCCGCCATAACCCCTCAACGCATCCGCCCACAAGACATCTTTTATGGAATGGAGCAAAAGCATTCACCTTAGCGGAATACTTTAAGTTGGGATCCAAAAGATCCACCGAAGTAACCAATACATTTTGGATGGGTTTTGAATCTTGAATGCGATAAAGTTGCCAGACGTTACCGTTAGTTAGAATTGCCCAGTCCACGCCTTCGTGGACGGCATAACTTGCCACTTGGAAAAGGTGATTTTGATTTAAGGCAATATTTATAGCCTTAACCTCTATAAATGCATGAATCTTATCTTTTATCCTGATCCCATAATCCGCATATTGTCCGCGGATCTTGTACTCCGTAGTTACGTCAAAAAATTTATCAAAACCCAAAACGTCGCCTAGAATATCATTGACAATGTTACTGGTATCGGATTCGTTTACGTCCTTTTTATGGGCCATTTCGAGGACTGCAATATACTTCCGGAGGGAAGGCTGGATATTACGTATAACGATTGCGGGCACTTTTGACACTGGACGTTGCCGAGGTCGCTTTTTATCTTTCTTCGGCTCTGGCGGCAGAACGGATCTTATATCCACATCCTCCGCCAAAACTAACGATGAATTGTCGAACATAATGAAATTAGTGAATTAATAATTTATTTTTGGCTATATTATTAAAAGGACACCCCTGAGGTGTCTAGGCCCAAACAGTATGACCGGAGTCATTGCCGCTTGTTTTATCAGGAGTGCCCGTTACGGCGCACCAACAACTCCTGATGGGCTGTACCCATGAGTCACACTATTCGAACCTAGACGCTGACAATATAGTGCCATTGCATTATAAAATCAACCTATGCCACCTATGGATAAAAAAGTAATTTGCAAAAAAGTTTAAAAACCGTGCATCTTACGATTACCAAAAATAAAACTCCGCTTTTGCGGAGTTTTATTTTTGGTAGCGCGTACGGGAATCGAACCCGTATTACCAGGATGAGAACCTGACGTCCTAGCCATTAGACGAACGCGCCAGAATCAATTGCGAATGCCAAATGCCAAATTGCAAATGCTTGAATCGCTATGCGATATTAGTGAGATAATGCCGAAGGCGACCTGAATTTGTCATTTGGCATTCGTAATTTGGCATTATCTCTTGAGCCAATCTTCTGATTGTCTGACTAACAACTCGGGAGCTTTGAGCGGTTCAGCCATGAGTTCCTTTACCACCTTTTCCATGCGACTGCTTTGGGAACCTTTAATCAGAACCACGTCATTGGGTTGCAATATCTCTTGCTGGATATGCAGAGCGGCTTCGGGACTCTTATCGAAATAAGCAATCTTGCCGGTCATCCCGGCTTCGGCGGCCGTTTTACCAATGATGGCGGCCAGTTTACCACAACAAACTAAATAGTCAACATTAGCCGCCGCGATTTGTTGCCCTATTTTCTGATGCTCTGTCTCAGCTAACTCCCCTAACTCAAGCATATCTCCCAAGACCGCGATGCGACGTCCGCCCGGAGGCACCGGAAAGTTCATCAGGTCCCTAATAGCGGACTGCATAGCCTGTGGCTGAGCATTGTAACTGTCATCCAAAAGCATGGTTTGTTTAATGCCGGGAATAAGCCGAGTGCGACCGGCCATACCGACGTAATGGCTTTCGAGATAATCAATGGCCGGGGCGGACATATGATCCATGGAAATGCAAAAACCGATGGCGGCCGAGATAGCGTAGGCGTGCGTTTCCCCGTAGACTCCCTTAAGCCTGAATTTGTATTGCCTATTCCTGAGTATCATGAGTTCCAATTCCAAACCAGCTTCCTCCGGATACTGCGGATCGTAGGATACTTTTGACGAACGTATGGAAACTACATTTTCCTGGCCCTTGCCATAACTGACAAATTCAGATTTAGTCAATCCTCTGGATTCCCAAACCAGCGGATCATCGGCGTTCAAGATAACTTCCCCATGCTCTGGTATGGCTTTGAGAATTTTGCGCTCCTCTTCGATAGCTTTTTCGACGGAATGGAAATATTCTGTGTGCTCGGCTCCCATGGCCGTGATGATAGCTACCTGGGGAGGAGCGATGGAAATCAAATAATCCAAATCCCCCGGATGGTCAGCCGCCATTTCTAGGATCAGATAACGGGCCCGCAACTTCTTAAAACCGCTGGCATGGAGATAGGCCTCCCAAAGCAATTTAATCCATTTCAAAGGATTACGACCTGGCATATCGCAATCAAAGACTGAAAGAGGGATGCCTAATTCGTTATTGAAATTCTTTTTCGAAGATCGCACGTCTTCGGGTGACAATCGCCCTTTGAGGGCCAGGGTCAAAGCGTTACGCGCCGAGGATTTGCCGACTGATCCGGCTATAGCCACAACCGTCGGCTTATCCCTAAGGATCGTCCGCCGGACGCATTTCCCCAAAAATTTTTCTAGCGCCTTTTGCATACGATATTGAAAATAGCTCGACTTCAACCATTTGTCGAGTGGCCAGCGCCCGTTTTTAGTTGCGCGTCGGTTTAACGTCCAAATACCGCAGGATATAGGACGCCATATCGCCAAAAACCGGAGCGGCGCAGGTTTCTGCCCAATCAGACTTGCGGGGGTTGTCAAATTTGACCAGCATGACGAATTTGGGGTCATCCGCCGGGGCATAACCGGCCATAGTCGCCTTAATCTCCGTGGCCTCATACCCCACGCCATTCCTTTTAGCCACTTGGGCCGTACCTGTCTTAGCGGCCACCCAGTAACCGGGAACGGCCGCTTGTTTGCCGTGCCCGTTTTCCACGACCGAAACCAGCATGCCAGAAATCAAACGGGCGGCGCGGGAGCTGATAGGCTGATTCAGCTCTTCCGGCTTAGTCACCTCTCTTCGGCCATCAGGATAAGCGACCTCTGAAACAATATATGGCTTCATAAATTTACCCTGATTGGCCAACGCCCCGTAAGCCGCAATCAGCTGGATGGGAGTAACGGTAATGCCCTGTCCAAAGGAAGCTGTGGCCGCCCAAATATCTCCCTTCTTTTCCAAAGAGCTGATATCACCCGCCGCCTCCGGCTTGAGCCCTAAATCAGTCTTTTGTCCAAACCCGAATTTTTTGACGTATTCCCTAAACAAAGGTTTGCCTAATTGACGCTGAACAAAGATAACACCCGTATTTAGAGATTTCTCTATGACTTGTTGCATGGTTTGAACGCCGTTGGCTTTGCCATCCGAATTTTTAATTTTGTGGTCATCAATTTCTTCCAAGCCCGTATCAACGTAGGTTGTCTTAGGGCCAACCTTGCCTGCCTCTATGCCGCTGGCCATGGTAATTGCCTTAAAAACCGAGCCTGGTTCGTAAGCGGTAAAAACCGCAGGGTTGTTAAAAACACCGACGTCTTTAATATCTTTTAGATTCCCGGGATCAAAATCCGGATAAGAACACATGGCTAAAATTTCTCCGGTCTGCGGATTGGCCACAATAATGCTTCCGTTGTCCGCTTCATAATTCAAAACACCCTGACGGACTAATTCACAGGCTTTGTACTGGAGCGACCGGTCTAAGGTGAGGATGACGTCCGCTCCGTTAACGGCCTCGCGAAAAACTTGATCGGTAAAGGTCAAACGGCGACCAGTCGCGTCTTTTTCTCCAATCAAACTGCCGGGTTTACCGGCTAAAACGTCTTGAAAACTTGATTCGATCCCATATCGGCCCACGAGATCACCTTTGTCATCTTGAGTGACCAACCCTATCTCCTGCCCTCCCATGTTCTTTTCCGGATATAAACGCGCGTTCTGTGAGGCAAAACCGATCCCCTGGAGCTGGAGCTCTTTTATCTTAACGATCGTGTCGTATGGCACGTCTTTAGCCAGATTCTCATAAGGATCATCGGGTTTGTTGAGTTTGTTTATCAGGTCGACGTCAGGGATGCCAAGGATGGGCGCCAGTTGCTGAGCAATCTTGACCGGGTCAGTCATGATTTTGGGCGTGGCATAAACCAACCAGGCTTCGCGATTGGAAGCCAAGGGATAGAGCTTGCCGTCCGTCTTGTCCCTAATCAAAATACGTCCGCGGTCGGGCAAAAGCTTTGTTTTTAAATCGTGTTGATCAGAAGCCAGGACGTTATACATCTGATGATCCAAAATCTGCAATTTGCCTAAACGTAACGCGATAATTACCCCGGCTATAATTAAGACGGCGGTAAAAACCCAAAAGCGGATTTCAATCTTTTTATGGTCTGACCTCGTGGGTCTAGCCAGGGCTTGGTTCACGTCCGAATTATAGCATTAACGTCCTCGACACGTCCTCTAACGTCCCTCCGGACAGAGCCCTCCAGGCGGCCGTCCTAATCGTCCTGGTCGTCCTAAACGTCCTTCCGTATCATTTCGACCGGAACCCCTCCCCTTTGTCATCTCGACTGAAGCGAAGCGGAATGGAGAGATCGCATTAACTAAAGTTGCTTAGTCACATTCGATCGACGATTTCTCCACTTCGTTCACTTTTGTTCACTTCGGTCGAAATGACACGGAAGGAATGGAAATCGGTCGGAATGACAAAGAAACGATTCATTGGAGTTCGTCTAAGTCAGATATTTCCTATCCTTCAGGCTTTCGGGCAAATACTCCTGGTCAACGGGTTCTGTGAAGTTTGGATTATATTTATAGTCTTTGCCATAGCCCAAATCCTTCATAAGCTTGGTCGGCGCATTCCTGAGATGGATGGGCACGGGTTGATCTGACGTTTCGCGAGCATCGGCCGCGGCCGCGCCGTAAGCCGTGTAGAGCTGATTGGATTTAGGGGCTTTGGCCATATAGACGACGGCTTGGGCTAAGTGAACATTGCACTCCGGCATACCAACCAGATGCACGGCTTGCATAGCCGTCACAGCCTGAACCATGGCTTGAGGGTCGGCTATGCCAATGTCTTCAGACGCGAACCTGACGAGGCGACGAGCCACATACATCGGGTCTTCCCCGCCTTCCAACATCCTGGCCAACCAATACAAAGCCGCATCAGCATCAGACCCGCGCAAAGACTTATGCAAGGCGCTGATGACGTTATAATGTTCCTCGCCTTTTTTATCGTATTTTAGATGAGACCTCTGCAGGACGGCTTTAACCGTGGCCAGGTCAACGACGCTTAACTCTTTTGCTTGTTTGTTGACTGCCTGTGAGCTCATCTCCAAAAGATTCAGCGCCGCCCTAGCATCACCATCAGACAGTCGTGCCATAGTCTCCAAAGCTTCATCTAAAACCTTGAGTTTAATTTGGCCCAAGCCCCGCTCTTTATCGTTTAAGGCTGATTGTAAAATTTGTTTAATCTCATCCTCGGTCAAACTATCTAACACAAAAACTTTGGCCCGGGAGAGCAAAGCCTGATTGACCTCAAAACTTGGATTTTCGGTGGTCGCACCAATGAACACTAACGTCCCCCGTTCGATATGGGGCAATAGTGCGTCTTGTTGTCCTTTATTGAAACGATGTATCTCATCAATGAACAAAATCGTGCGTCTTCCATCAATCTTAAGTTGCTCTTCAGCTGACTGCACAATTTTGCGTATATCGCCTACCCCAGCCGTGACGGCCGAGAGGCTGATAAAAGTTGCATGGCTGGCCTTGGCTATAACTTCGGCTAAAGTCGTTTTGCCAGTGCCTGGCGGACCCCAAAAGATACAACTCGGGACTTGATCCTGTTCGACCAGACGCCTAAAGGCTGAGGTTTTGCCAGCCAAAGCTTCTTGCCCCACAACTTCATCAAAAGTCCGCGGACGCATCCTGTCCGCCAAAGGCGCGTGAGCCTTACTCGCCTTGGATGTGTGCTGATTAAACATCTGACTCTGCGACATATAGAACAATAATAGAACGATGGTTGGTGAACGTCAAATAAATCCTCTGTCATTTCGAGCGTAGTCTCACGCCTGAGGCGGATGCGCCTATGGCGCAGAGAAATCGTCGATCAAATGTGACTAAGCAACTTTGGTTAATGCGATCTCTCCATTTCGCTTCGCTTCAGTCGAGATGACAGAGGGGGAGGAGTGCTTCAGTCGAGATGACAGATAGCCCACTCCACCGCCAAACGCTTTTGAGGCCTGTGCCTCGCGTCATCAAACTTACCCGCCAACTGTTGATCGAAAACCTGGTCCAATAGCTCCCCCATCTCTTTGCCTGGTTTAACTCCCAAAGCCAGCAGATCCCTGCCTTGCAAGAGCGGTTTAACTTTTTCAGCATGTAAAACTTTCACTCGTCTTAGAATCTCTTTACTCAAAGACGCTTTGCCAGTAGCCCGCAGAAGCAAAACCAGATCGTTGGAGCTCAAACCCATCTTGGAAAGCTCATAAACAGAACGTCTAACGAACTCGTCGCTATTCCCCACCTGATGAGCAAGCTCGTTAAGTTTATCGACGACCTTGGCTTGTGATTTCGAAAGATTAATTTGTCCCAAAAACTTACGACCAACGTCGGGTTTTAAATAATGAATCAGAGCAGCAAGCAAAAGTGTTTCCAAAGTAGATTGCCGCGTCGTCGGACTCCTCCCGCCAAAGGCGGACTGTCGCGCAATGACAGAACTGACTTGCGCGATATGATCCACGGCTTTTTTAGTAGCCTTCCAGTTCGTAGGACTCATGCGTGCCAAAGCCGGATGAAGTTTAGAGAAGACGCCGAGTTGACGTCCGGCTTCCAGACCCATACTTGGCTTAGGTGACTTGAGCATAACTTACGCCACTCCTCCCCCACCCTTTCCTTGGCCAGATGTTTGAGACTGATGCTTCTGCAGAGTTTGAGGGTTTGAGGATCAATTTTAAAACCGAAACGCCCGGCGAATTGCATGACACGCAGGACGCGCAGTGGATCATCGCCAAAGCTGGTGCGATCAACGGCCCGCAGGATGCCACGTTTGTGGTCAAGGAGACCACCCTGGGCGTCTAAGATCTTTCCGGTCAAGGGATCGTAAGCCAAAGCGTTGATGGTCAAATCACGCCGGCGCGAAGCTTTTTCAAACTCTAAATTCGGCTGACTCTTAACTTCCGGCTTGCGACCGAGACCGGGCTTAGTGCGTGAGTCTGTTCGCGGTAAAGCAATATCAATCCCATCCAGATTAAAAACTCCAAACTGCTTGCCTATCTCGACAACGCGTCCTCTCGCGTCCTCTCGCGTCCTGGAACGTCCTATATTATTCAAAAGATGTTTAAGGGCTGATTTTTCCAGACCATAAACTTCCAAATCAAAATCTTTTATTGCATGTTGCCCAAGTAGAGCGTCGCGGACCGACCCGCCGACTAACAAGGCCCGGCCACCGGCTTTTTTGACCTCTTGGGCGATTTTGACGACCATCGGCCATTTGTCGTGTTTCCTGTAGAGACGCCCTCCGAGGGCGTCTCTACGTTTGTTTGATGTCATCAATCGCATATTTAAAATTGATAAACCAAGAGTCTCCTACCCAATACGTTTTTAGGCCTGCCCAGATCAATGACTTTTATAGGTTGCTTGCCCTTAAATTCAAAATCGCAGGAAACGACTCTTGTGCCGGGCTTGAGTTCTCTTTGCAGTTTCGGCAATAAATCATTCATGAGGCCAGGGAACAAGTAGATAAAGACTCGGTTCGCGTCTGCCAGGTCGCATTTAAAAAAACTGGATCTGATGAATTTGAGGTTTGGATGTCCGACGCGTGACTTATGGATGGCCATGAAGTATGGCAACCAAGAACGTTCTATGCCGACGAACTTGGCTTTGGGCTGTATGGCACTGCCGGCTCTGAGAATATGCCCCTCACCGCAACCCAGGTCATAAAGCACGCTGTTTTCATCCAGTTCCAAGGCGGAGAGGATTTGAGGGGCGATCTCAGCCGGCGACGGTATAAATGGTGCTCGCGTAAAAATCAAACTTGATTCCCAAAAAAAGACGACGACTGTCACAATAACCGCCATGGCAATGGTCAGGATGTAAACGACTAACAGCAACCAGGTCATGGCCATATGATATGGGATACCCGACGCTTTGGCAAAAACAAGAACGCACCCGACGACAGCTTGAGCGTGAGACGTGGACGCGAAGCGTCTTTACGTCCCGAGTGTGCTCTTGCCGCGCGGGTGCGCGAGTTTTACTGGACGACGGGTTTCATGCCACGCCAGTCCATGACGAGGCCCCTGTCATCGACTCCGTAGAAGCACCACACCGGGTCGCCGCTCTGGAGATCTTCCAGGTACAGCTTGTGACTTCCGCGATCGTCTTCCCAGGTTATGACCTTGTAACGACCAACGGGCAGGCAGTTGTAGCCGTTGATCTTTTCGAGGCCGAGACCGCAGCACGGATGGCATGTCTCGATGGGCTCGACGACTTCGAACGAAGCTTCGAGGGGCGGGCACGGGATGTTTTTGTCCCAGTTGCCGCCAACGTTCCTGAAAGCCGTCACGAGATGCGCATAGATCAAATCTACGACGCCCGCCTTTTGTGAAACCTTCTGTTTCATGAAAGTTCTCCTTCAATGTGCCTACGGCTTTCCGAGCCGCGCGGAATGTGCGAACCAGTTCATTCCCTTCTCACCTGACCACAGCGTGATCACTTGAGAACAGAAGCCTACCGAGAACCGATAGGCTGAGGTGTCCCGAGGGTGGGACGAGTTTGGAAGGAGCGCGAGACTGCGTTAGGCCGCCAGGAGCTTGCGCGCTTCGCGGAAGAGATCGACGATGAACTCGCGCGACACGTTGACCATGACGAGGCCGCACTTGTGTTGTCTCATCTCCGGGCTCACGTTTTGGGTTTGCCCCTCGCAAACGTAGAACACCACTCCCGCCACCACGACGTAGTGGCACTTGGCTGCGACGTAGTCGCGGTACGCGATGCCGTTGATGACGACCGCATCCAGCGACTGCCCGGCCTTGATGGCCTGGTTGTGCGCGACCCGCTGGTTGTATCCGTCGTTCTCATGGAGCACGACGAACACCTCATCGCCCTCGAGCCCTCGGCTGATGGTCAGCAGATCTCGGATGGAGAGGTCACCGTAGCCGATGAACTCGCCGGCCAGGTTATACCACCTCCCGTTGTGGATGAAGTCGTCCAACCGCATCTGGTCCTTGGAAAGACCAAAGAGGTTGCTCTTGTGCTCGATCCAAAGACCTTCGATCAATCGCGACATGTTGTCCTCCCTTGTCATGGTGCAAACGGCCTTCCGAGCCGCGCGGTTATGATCAACCAGTACATTCCCTTCTCACCTGACCACAAAGTGATCACTTGAGAACAGAAGCCTACCGAGAACCGATAGGCTGAGGTGTCCCGGGGTGGGACATGTGAGGTAGTCTGCTAAAACGAATCAACTACATCGTCTTCAGCCTTCATAGAGACCGTGATGCGATCTGCTTCGAAGGACATGATGGGGAGTTGAGACGGGTCACCGCCATTCTGCACGTAGGCCTTGTAGGCTTCGATTGCCATGCGCGCGACTAGGGCATAGCGCAAAGATCCGTCATGTTCCTCTTGAAAATCGCATGGTCCTGTCTCGAGAAGTTGCTCGACGATCCCGACATACTTGGCTTCGTCGCTCCACCACCCGTTGGCGCCCATGTCCAGGAAGTCGGGGTCTGGATGGTATATTTTGGATGTCGCCTCGACGAGATCCTGCTGGAGCTGCCAGCTTCTGACCTCATCCAGAGACATCTCATTGGTGAGGTACGACTCACAGTGATGGCTCCAGATTCGATAGACGCGCTTCCCTTCTCGTTCGATGAAGTGGATGATCGGAACCATTCCTGCAGACTTCGAGAGTTTGAATCGACGCACGTTTGACATGCCGTCCTCCTGTAAGATGCATACGGCTTTCCGAGCCGCGCGGAATGTGCGAACCAGTTCATTCCCTTCTCACCTGACCACAGCGTGATCACTTGAGAACGGAAGCCTACCGAGAACCGATAGGCTGAGGTGTCCCGGGATGGGACTCAGTGGGAAAGAGCGAGGTGTTGGAAGCCGGGTGGTGGAGATGGTCTCAGGCCGCCAGGAGCTTGCTCACTCATACTCGATGGAGACGAGCGCTTCACGACCAAACTGTGGGATCGGAGGCGAGATGCGCACTATCTTTTTCCCCGCCTTCTCGAGCTCCTCACAGACGACGTTGACGTGTTCGTAGCCCTTATTGATGCCGAGCTGTTTTGGAGCCTTCTCCCCGTGCCGCTTGCCTTCGTCGATGCTGAACGTAACATACTTGACTCGCATGATATCTCTCCCGGTTGGTTGTCATGAGTAGCGTTTCCCGAGGCTGAACCTAGCGACTTTTAAAAATCGCTAAATCTAGCCTCAGGAAGCACGATTTTGGACTTTAAAGAACAAAGTAATATAGCACAAAATCGCCATTTTGTCAACCGTCTGATACCGCCAGAATTTGGCTTAGAATAAGGCAAATAATTATAAAACGCAAAAAGACCCAAAAGGGTCTTTTTGAATGGTCGGGCTAGTGGGATTTGAACCCACGGCCTCTTCGTCCCGAACGAAGCGCGCTACCAACTGCGCTATAGCCCGTCTAACTATGCAAAACGCGAAACGTGTATCGCGAAACGCCGAACCGACACCCTTCAAACGTTACACGTTACACGATGCGCGTAACGGGTGGGATAATATCAGAAGCCCTATCCCCTGGCAAGATTATGGAGCACACGATAGCATTGAACTATGAGTGGGTTAAAAAAGAAACGGCTTGTGCTATTGATGGCCGGAATCAGCGCCTTGCTTTGGCTGCCTTTGGCCACGGCCAGCGCCCAACAAGCTACAACCACGACGACCTCAACAAATCAGACCCTGCCAACTCCAACCACCGCCTTGACTGGCCTCTCGGTCCAAAATGCTCAACGCTCGCAATACGGAACTTACGAACGAGCTCTGATCAAAGAAGCCTCGCAACAAACGATCACAAGCTCCAAAGGAGCGGAGCTGGTTTTTTCTTACGTTCTGGAATTTAGAACTGGGCACCTGCAAGGCACAACCCAGAAAATTACGGTTACGCCAAGCTCACTTCCAGTTGGCTTCAAACCGGAAGTCGGCGACATGGTGGTCGTCTACGTGCAACCGGATATTAACCAAGCGGTGCCTATCGTATTTTTCGAAAGTTATGATCGGCAAAATACTTTTTTCTGGCTTATCGCAATACTTGTTGTCTGCGGCTTATTCTTTGCGGGCTGGAAGAGTTTAAAAATTCCCCTCATTTATCTTTTAGCTTTCGTCCTTTGTTTTAAAGTCGCTATACCGTTTTATGTCCTGGATTGGCCCGGCTGGGTAACCGCTTTGATCCTGCTGGTTCTTTTTTCCGGTGCCTCAACCCTACTTTTAGCGGGCAAGGGCCGACAATCACTTATCTCTTTGGTTGGGACTTTAGCCAGCGGCTTGCTGTCATACATCCTAATGCTGATTACTTTTTCTTGGGCCCACTTAGGCGGAGCGATCGAACTATCCCTCGGTAACAATCCCCTGCTTGATCCCAAAGATCTGATGATTTTCGGATCTTGGTTAGTCATACTTTGTTTTCAGCAAGACATGGCCGTGGCTATTTCGTATGGTTTATCGGAAATAAAAAGAATCACCGGCGGGCTTAGCTTTAAGGCGTTGTTTCAATCCGGGATGGTCATCGGGCGGGAAAGACTGGTCAATCTGACGCCCATTCTCAGTCTGGCCTTCCTTGGCATACCCATTATCTTACTGGCCCAAGGAACATCCGCCGACTATCCTTGGTTAAAATTTATTAACACCGAGGCCGTGACCCAGGCCATAGCGTTACCTATCACGGGTTTGATCAGCTTGATTCTAACCGTGCCCTTAGTCTCACTCATCATCACTCTGGCCAACGCGCGCCAAATCAACCGTGAAGTCGATCCCCTGCGCCGCGCCGTCAGCTGGCGGCAAACAGAGACGACAGTCGAAACAACGGAAACCGTCGAATAATAGCAAATTTCAAATAGCAAATGGCAAGAGTTATCAGGTACTTACTTACTCTTGCTATTTGTTATTTGCTATTTATAAATTCTTCGGAAGCCGTTCGCCCAAGGATACGGCGGATCATAAGCCGTGAGCTCGGTGGCGTATTCACGACACCAATCAGACACGTAAGCCGTGGCCAAGACATCATCTTCGTTGTACAAAATAATATCGTTCAACAGTTTTTCGTTGCCGGTCGACAGATACTCTTCGAAGACGTCAACTGACTGCCCGCCGCCCTTAACATCCCCGCGCCAGGCATGGCCTAAAAATTTGGCCACGTATTTTAAGCCGTAAAAATATTGCGGGATAACCATGCAAGAAGTCACTATCTGTTTGAGATCGATCATTCTCTCTCTAAACAAATCCAAAGCCGGGCTCCCGCCATAACGCTTCTCGAGGACGGCTAAACGGACCTTTTCGTAAGCCGCATAATGAATCACCTGATAATCCAAAGGCATTTCGGCTATCCAGTCTAAAAATGACTGCCACATGAGTTTTTCATCTTCCAGGCGCTTGGCCACGAAAGGTTTGTAGTAAGCTTTGTCTTCTCCGCGGACATAGAACCCAAAGAGGTAATCCGTATCATTAGGCGGATCGCTTTCAATATCAAAATGAATCTCCACTTTGGTCTTAGGCAAAAACACCGCCTCACGGATGATAACTTGTTTGTGTTTAAGCGATTGAGCTTGAAGCTTGGCCACCTCCAGACCATGCAGACGGAGGCCTGGTGCCCTGCCATCCAAATCAACCACGTCCATCTCAGCCGCGTCGCTGACTGTTCTGATGCCTAATTCCCGCAAGGCTTTAAGCTTCTTAACATCAACGTTAAAAAGCTGGGCGATATCATCTGTTGATCGGGACAACTTCTCGCAAGCGTCTCCCCAGGGGCTGGTATCAAAACAACTCTTGCGCAAAACCGGATCCGGTCTTTCGCCTGCTCTGATGCGTTCCAATTCCTGAGTCAGCTCTTCGAACTCGCTGATATATTCACCTAACTCAACCGGCAACTCAGTTCTGTCTTTGGTGAGGATATACCCGAAAGGAGGGAACTTGCCTTGCAACGTCTCGAGCAAGACGGCATAAAACATGAGTTGCAGACGGTGATATTTTTCCAAAGAGTGCGAGCTTTTGATGTCCACCGGCTCATAATACCAATCCCCCAATTCGCTTTGCCCTTCCACGCGGCGCAAAAGATCAGGACGGCCGGTCCAGTCCTCGTTCGTCAACGTACCTTGATAAATTAGCGGCACGCCTTGTTTCATGAGTTCCAGCGTGGCATGGCAATCCGCCTCCACGTCGTGCGTGACTATGGCCTCCACAACTTGCTCATCTTTAAATAGCTCCTTGATCACTTCCACCTCGTGTGCCAAACCATCTTCCAAGCGTTGCTTTTCGCCTTCGGTTAAATCACGTTTAAGCTTTTTCTCTTCGTCGGTGGCAAAGCGTTCGTAATAAGGCCAGTGCGGGCATCGCAAAAAACGGAAGTAATCCGAAGCTGTCAGGTAGTCTTTAAAAGCGGACATAGGGCTAATTGATTTCAGCTAAAAAACTGCTTTCAGCCAAAACAGATTTAAGTTCCTGCACCAACGGTCCGTCCAGGCGGGATTGAAAAATATCTAAACATTTTTGCTCATGATCGTGTTTTTGAGCCATACCAGTCTTAAACATGTTGACCACCGAAGGTGCGACTTTGTAAACCTCTAATAAATTTTGCAGATTATGCAAATGATCGGCCACCGCAATGGCCAAAGCGTCCGGCTCCGCTCCCTCGAGTCTGTCTCGGTAGGCTTGCTTACGCGTCTCCCAGGATGGCTTCTTGCTGGCTTCGCTGACCTGGTCGACCAAACGGGCCACCCGAGGCCCGAACTTCTTTGACAGCTCCTCGAGGCTGACACCGCAATCCTCAACCACGTCATGCAGGATGCCGGCGGCCACCACCTCATCATCATAACCGGCGCGAGCGAGCATTAAGCCCACGTCCGCAGGGTGAGTGATGTAGGGTATCTTTTCTGCAGGATTTTTGCGGTATTGCCCCTGGTGCTTAATAGCAGCAAACTCCATGGCCTTAGCCGTCAAAGGTTGATACATCTGGTCATTCATAATTCTAAGTAATGATATTCGCAAATCCTGTAACGCGCAACGCGCATCGACGACCCTTCAGACGTTACACGATACACGTTACACAAAAAACCCGGCCTAAGCCGGATTTTTTATTTGGTCTCCTTATGCGTTTCGTGCATTTTGCACTTACGGCAAAACTTCTTCAGTTCGAGACGCTGTTTGATGGTCTTCTTGTTCTTGAACGAATGATAACCAACCGTCTTACAGTTAGTACATTCCAGCTTGATGAGATTATCTTGTGACATAATATCTTCAATTACGAATTACGAATGCCAAATTACGAATGCTAAATTCAGGAGGCTTTTTTATTTTATTAACTAACATCGCGAAGCGATACCTGAATTTGTAATTCGTAATTCGTAATTTGGCATTGATGTTAAGGTGGAGCCCACGGTCGGGTTTGAACCGACGACCTACGGTTTACAAAACCGTTGCTCTACCGCTGAGCTACGTGGGCGACGAGCTTTGAGCAGTAGCCCTCCAAATGTGGGGCTCAGTATAGCCAAAGCAGGCTTTAAAGTCAAATATTGCCCCTGGCCCTTTCGGCTTCGAGGATCCTCCTTATGGCTAAGATATAAGCGCAGGTGCGCAGGTCAACCTTCTTGCCCTGCTCTTCATAGACTTTAAACATCCTCAGCCAAATGCTTTCCATCATCTGTTTCAGCTTAATTTCCAGATAATTCTCATCCAAAACATTGCCCGCCCGGTTCTGGGCCCACTCAAAATAGCTGACCGTCACTCCGCCCGCGTTGGCGGCCACGTCAGGAACAACCATAATGTTCTTCTCGAATAACGTCTTATCGGCTTCAGCTGAAACCGGACCGTTGGCGAGTTCGACTATAACCTTGGCTTTGACGTTGGCTACGTTATTTTGATTGATTTGGTTCTCAAGCGCGGCTAAAAGCAAAATATCAACTTCGAGTTCCAAAATAGATTTATTATCGATTTGATTGCCCACACCGGTTTCTGAGAGGGCCATGCCGCCTGCCTTTTTGGAAATCAAAAACGGAATGTCCAACCCGTTTTGATCCATGACTCCCCCTTTTGAATCAGTCACGGCCACTACTTTATGACCGGCCTCATGTAACATCTTAGCGATAAAAGATCCCGCGTTGCCAAAACCCTGAACCGCGATCTTCAATCCGCTCTTTTGCCATCCAAGTTGTTGAATCAAAGATTGAATCATATAAAGACCGCCCTTGGCCGTAGCGTCTGCCCTTTGGGCAATCCCTCCCAAAGCCAAAGGCTTGCCGGTGATCATGCCTGGCTCATGATGGCCGACCTGCTTCTCGAATTCGTCCAACATCCAACCCATGATTTGAGGGTTAGTATAAACGTCCGGGGCCGGGACATCCACGTCTTGGCCAAGCACTTTGTAAAAAGCATCGATATAAGCCCGACTGACTTTTTCGACGAGTTTCAGGTCTTTGCCTTTGGTGTCTATGACCACTCCGCCCTTGCCTCCGCCATAAGGCAAGCCGGCCAGGGAGTTTTTGAGGCTCATGACCAACGCCAGTGACTTGACCTCATCCTCGCAGACATCCGGATGGAAACGTATGCCTCCTTTACCGGGACCCAGAGCTTGGCTGTGCAGAACTCGATAAGCTTGATATTTCTGGCCATCAACCTCGAGCTCAGCCTTGCTGATTTGTTTAAAGTTTAGAATGGCCTGCATCTCCTGGTCGCTAAACCCGGCGATCCCCTTAACAGTCTCAAGTCTCTGCATCAACGATTCGTAGAAGGCGTTCATAACTTTGGAATGTGGAATTTGGAATATGGAATTTGGGCAACTGGTTCAAAATTCCAAATTCAAAATTCTCAATTTATTAAGTCGGGTTATTATAACTCAAAGACAAAATGAGTCCAATGGCACAAAATAGACCTCCATTCTTTACTATTCTGAACCCGACTCTTTCTTTTTCGCGACAAATCTAGCCAGCTCTTCATGCTCCATTTTTTTCGGCCAGAGAAGATCTCCGCGGGTATTATAGATGGGTAATTGATGGAGTTCAGCGAGGCGTTTAAGGCCGACCATTAAAGTTTCCCCATCTTTAATCGGGGACTTTTCTTCCAAAAAACGTTTTGCGAGCATTTCGAGCTCTTGATATCCGCCACCTAAAATCTTTCTAAATTCTTCATTAATCACATCCTTATTTTCTTTGTTTTCCCGATATATCTGATGTTCGATCAAATCCTTGAGACTTGAAAATACATCAAAATATGCTTTCAGCTTGTCAGCTTTTATTCCTTCGTTCTCCATGAATAAGATGAACGGACGGGAATAATGAAGGAATGAATACTCAACCGGGTATTCGGGGTACCTGTAAACAGCTTTCTTCAACTGTTCCCAAACGGTCATCTTCGAGGAGTCTTCGGTATGGATCGATTCGTCATCAAATAAATGAGCATCCCTTAAGGTATCGGCATTGATATATACTCCAATGATGTCTTTTGGCTTCACTCTTGGTGACATTATCGTAGCTTGCATAGGATAATCTTCATGCGGCGAAACAGCCACCCGCACTTCCGGGGAAAGTACGAGGCCGAAGGATAACTGAAAGGCTTCCGACTGCAATCCTATGCCAACTTCTTTCCTTGCGAAGAACAACTTTAACCACTCGCGCCTAAGGGCTTCCCACGCCTCTTTATTTTCTAGAACGAGCCTAAAATTATTCGGATTCCCCATCAAGATTCGCCATCTAAGTCGTCCCTTATCGGCTCCTTCAGACAATTCGTTAAAGTTGCTGCGATCAATACCGTCAATCTCCATAAGCCGTCCAAATTGATCATTGTCCAGATGCTCGATGAACTCATAAACCGCATCCTCAATAAAACCCTCCTGATGCAGATACGGCTTATTTTCGTCGTAATATTCCGTCTCTTGCGTACTTAATAGCTTGTCGCGGAACACTTTGAGCATACCCTCTGGATAAAAAACATTCCCTTTCTGCCTGTTATGCTCTTTACTCCGAATTTTATGCTTGGCAGCTTTGTCGAGACGGCCTAACGGTTTATAAAAAAAATCAGTCTGAGGGGTCGGAACTCCGGTTTCCAGCGTAGAGACCATCAGATGCAAATCCGCGGAACTTTGCGATCGCATGTCCCTATACTTCAGATTTTCCGTGACCAAAAAATCAACTATTTTATCCATGGCCTCGCGATTGGGTTCGGCCTCATTTAACGCCTCTTTTTCGCCTTTTAATTCTTCAACGCCCGCTTTCGGGACAAAAGGATTCGGCTCAGACGCTGGCTGAAATATTGGCGGACGTTCTGACATATAAGTGCAATCACTTTATCGTCTTTCAATGCCTACTGCAAGGTGGCAACCATGGGTTGAGTTTGATGTTTCTATCTTTGGGATTTTTAATATCATAACTTACTGGCAATATTTCTTTTGTACTCTTTTTGAACACACCGCACAAAACATTCTCTTTAACTTTTCGTTTCCTGGGGCAAATACTTTTTCTAAACTTCTCTTTGCTCCATCATCGTCGTATATGGTACCCAAAGGATTATTTACAGCAGATATGCAAGGGTAAATCTCTCCATTCACACGTACAGAAAACATGTGTGTCCCCCTACTACATACTGGTTGGCCATACGTACGCATGCCGGGAACAACTGGGATTTCCATATTAAATTCTTCTTTATCTATTCTTTGCAACACCAAGAACGCTTTAGTCAACTCTTCTGCTGTAAGTCCCAACTTTTCAACTGTATCTTTAGTCTGACCAAGCTCTATAAAAGCTTCAAAGTAAGGAATGACACCATTCCTTCTGCAATACCTTAACAAATCAGGAAGATCGTCTAAATTATCTTTGATGACGTAGGTATCAATCCCAAGGACGCCGTGTTTTTCGTTATTCTGATCAAGTTTTTCGCGAGCTTCAAACAAAGCATCAAGCCCATGCTGTATCATTTTACTCGCCCCTTCCACACCAACTAGTTTATCCTGTAAAGCATCATTAAGTGTATTCCTTTTGATAATGACGGAGCCAGATTGGAGTAATTTTTCAGCATCGTTATTATCTCTTATTAATGTGCCGTTGGTAAAGACAATGCTCTCTAGCCCTCGTTCTTTTATGTATTCAGTAACTTCCCAAAAATCCCTGTCCATCAATGGCTCTCCTTGGCCTGCAAACGCAATAGATTCGCCGCCTCGTTCTTTCACAAAATTAACAATCTCTTTGATCTGTTCTAATTGCAATCTTTCACTGGATTGCTCCATATTCATGTGCTTAAAGCATCCCTCGCATTTAAAATTGCATCCACCATTTAAATCTACATAAGCAGAGGTGAATTGTAACTTCCCTTCCTTTTTTTGGATAATTTGCTGATTTTGCGCGCCAATATCTTCAGCTCTATTCTCGCTGTAATGTGGAACTATTTTTTCGTGGTTCATAAATTATATGATCCTTTAGGGTTTCATCCTAACAAAAAGTAATACGTGAGTCCAATGCCGTTCTCATCCTGACTCGCTTTGGAGATTGGTGTTTGGTTTTTGGTGTTTCAAAAAATCCCCGAAGGGATTTTTTGTTATGGTGGGCAGGCCAGGATTCGAACCTGGGAAGGCGTGAGCCAGCAGATTTACAGTCTGCCCCGTTTGACCGCTTCGGTACCTGCCCCGTCGCTCGCGAGCGACGGGGCCTGCCCTTCGTTCGCGAGTATG
The DNA here is from genome assembly GCA_041661105.1 of Patescibacteria group bacterium. Lineage (GTDB taxonomy): Bacteria > Patescibacteriota > Patescibacteriia > 2-12-FULL-60-25 > 2-12-FULL-60-25 > MWCR01. The sequence goes on along the minus strand of JBAZVB010000002.1, from coordinate 354,642 downwards.
TTGACTATGGAGCCGTAGTCGGGACTTGAACCCGAGACCTTCTCCTTACCATGGAGATGCTCTACCAGCTGAGCTACTACGGCACGACTTGGTCTACGAAAATACGAATGGCCTCATACGAAAATACGAATATTTATTTTATTGGTAATTCGTATATTCGCGTGAATTCGTAATTTCGTAGACCATAGATTAACCTATTGGCCGAATTTTATCAATACGTTCCCTGAACTGTTGTAATCTTTGGTAATCTTCCGAAAGCAACCTCAGCTTGTCGTATCGACGCTTAGCCTCTGGCCAATCACCCAAAGTGATGGCGCATTCCAAAGCCAACTCACAATACTTGGCTGACTTTGGTTCGAGATCGCTTGCCCTTTTAGCGGGCGGCCAGGCTTTGGCCACTTCATTCCGATCGGCATAATGTCTGGCCAACTCGGCATGGCGGCAAGCCAAACGCGGCCGGAGTTCAATCGCTTTAAGGCGCATCTCTTCAGCTTTGCCAACCTCCCCTTCCATTTCGGCAATTTCGGCCAACGCGGCAAAGCAGGCATCATCCGCCTGTCTGGTCTTAGCCAGATATTCAAAAGTTTCTTTCGCCTGTGGATACATCTTTTGTTTGAGATACAAAGTTCCAATGCCCTGATAGGCATCTTTATTGCGATTGTCCAAAAGCAAAATCTCTAAATAACGCTTCTCTGATTCGCCCCATTTCAAATCACGCGCCAAACTGCGAGCCTCATCCAATAAAGTCTTGATCCTCTCCTGCTCACTCGGTGCGACTTTAGCAAAAGGCCTGGTCGCTTGGCGATAAAGCCGATCCAATCTCACCAACCTGATATAGGCGGCGTGAAAAGTTTTTTTAGCCTGAAAGGCGCTCTGTTGATAAAGATATTTAATCGGCGCCAATTTATCTGTCTGGATTCGGGAGAATCTTTGGGCCACCATGGCGTCGCGCTTCTGCCTTTCGCTCTCTTCTTTGATGGAGAGCGGGTTAAGCAAACGGATTTCAGACCAGTGGCGCAACACAAGAAACCCGACTATCGCGGCGCAGACCAAAGCTAGAATCAAAAGGATCCAGGCAAGCATGTCAGTTAAGCCGGGTTAGCTGTCCGGCAAAGCAAGGCAAAAGCCCGAGGATCTAAAGAGGCGCCGCCCACTAAAGCGCCATTGACGCCCGTCGTGGTGACGTATTCGTTAATATTATTCGCATCAACCGAGCCGCCATAAATAACCCGTACATGTTCGGCGGCCGAAGCGCTGAATTTTTTCTGGATCACGGAACGGATAACCTCGTGCGCTTCCTTGGCCATCTGAGGCGGGCAAGCTTTGCCCGTGCCAATCGACCAGACCGGTTCATAAGCAAAAACCAAAGGCGCTTTGCCATCCGCTTTGAGATTAACGATAGCCGCGGCCACTTGTGCTTTCAAAACTTTAGACATTTCACCTTTCTTATATTGAGCTTCGTTCTCCCCTACGCAGATGACCGGCGAAATGCCGGCGGCCTGCAGGGCAGCGGCTTTCTTGGCCACCATCTCATCCGTTTCACCCAGATAGATACGGCGTTCGCTGTGTCCAACCAAGCAATACTGGACTCCGAATTCCAAAAGCATGTTAGGCGAGATCTCACCCGTAAAAGCTCCGTCCTGCGCCCAAAAAGCATCTTGCGCGGCCAAGGCAGGGATAGAAGCCCGGCCGAGCGAAGCCCGGGCGGCGGCCAGTGAGACGTGCGGGACGGCTACGGCGATATCCAAATCCTTGGGCAAACGCTCACGTCGAAAAGCGCGAATCCAGCCCCCGGCTTTCATGGGGCCATAATGCATTTTCCAGTTGGCAATTAGAAGAGTTTTCATATTCTATGTTCCATGTTCCATGTTGTATGTTCCATGTTCATTGCTTTGTTGAAAATTTTTGGCTCAGCACTGGGCCCAATGGCCGCCAGCACCATCCGCCTCGGAACAAGGATCGAAGCGGCTACCCGCCTGATGTCCCCGGCCGTAATCTGCTGGATTTGTTTAACCCTGGCCTCTGGGGACTCCACTTTACGCTCATAAAGCCATTGACGTCCATACCACTCCGCCCGAACAGCCGAATCCTCGAAAGCCAACGCCAATCGGCCGCGGATATGGTCTTTGGCCAGGGTCAGCTCTTCGTGGCCGACGTTTTCCTGAATAATCTTGTTTAATTCGCCATATATCGCCTGTAAAGCCTCTTTGAGGCGGCTGTGATCCAACCCGGCCGCAATGGTGAATGAGCCGATGTCTTCCAATGATTCATGAGATGAACCAATGGCATAGCACAAGCCTCGGCGTTCCCGAATTTCCGTAAACAGACGAGATGACATGCTGCCGCCTAAAATATTGGATAGCAGAGAAGCCACATGCCTGTCTTTATGACCAAACGGCAAACCATAAAAACTCAAAGCCATTTGCGTCTGCTCCGTATCTTTCTTTTGCAGGGCCAAAGGCTGTTTAGCCTTCACGGGTAGTTTGAAACAAGCAAAGGGCATGTCTTTAGTTTGTTTGGGCTTGGGGACGTTGCCAAAAGTCCTCTTCACCCGGTTGACGGCGTCCGGCGTAATCTTACCGGCGATGGCGACTGTCATGCGGGACGGTATGTAATACGCATCTTTGTAAGAAACTAAGTCACGACGACTGATCCTTTCGACACTCTGCCGCGTTCCCGCGATATTCCGGCCCAAAGATGAACCCGTAAACAAGTGTTGTTCTAATAATTCCGAGATGTGCTCCCGCGGGTTATCGTTATACATCTTAATCTCTTCGGTGATGACCATCCGTTCGCGATCCATTTCCTTTGGGTCAAACAACGAATGAAAAAGCATGTCATGCAACAAATCAATGGCATTGTCCGTATGAGCCGCGTCCATTTTGATGTAATACCCGGTCAAATCCTTGCCAGTGTAGGCATTGTATTCCGCACCGTAGCGATCCAGCTCTTTTGAGATCATCAGAGTCGAGGGGCGGCGCTTAGTCCCTTTAAACATGAGATGCTCCACCATGTGGGAAGCTCCATTTAATTTAAGCGGCTCGTAGCGTGATCCGACCTTGATCAAAACCAAAAGCGTCATTGATTCCGCGCCTTTTTGGGGGGCAATAATCAGCGACATCCCGTTCTTTAATGTCTGACGTTTGACTGTCTCCATATTTACTCTGTCGATCCGCTGAGGTGCGATTTTAACCAGGCTTCGAGTTCGCTGACGGCTACTCTATCCTGTTGCATGGTGTCACGGTCGCGCACGGTCACCGTATCATTTTCCAAAGTATCAAAATCAACCGTGATGCAATACGGCGTGCCGATTTCGTCCTGGCGGCGGTAGCGCTTGCCAACATTGCCGTTATCGTCAAACTCACAGGTAAATTGCTTGCGCAGCGAGTCGTGGATTGATCTGGCTTTTTTAACTAAGTCCGGCTTGTTCTTGAGCAACGGGAAAATAGCCACTTTAACCGGAGCGATGCGACTTGGGAATTTCATGACAACACGGGTCTCACCGTTCACATCTTCTTCAACGTAAGCCGCCACTAAGGCGGCGAGAATGCTACGATCCAAACCAAAAGTTGGTTCCAAAACCTGCGGCACGTATCGTTCGTTACTTTCGGGATCAAGATAATCCAACTTCTGGCCGGAGAATTTAGCATGTTGGGATAAATCGAAATCCCCGCGATGCGCAAGCCCGAAAAGTTCTTTGAACCCCCCAAACCCGAAATCAAATTCAATGTCTACGGTTTTGCGCGAGTAATGGGCCAGTTTTTCCTTGGGATGCTCACGGCGGCGCAGTTTTTCACGTTTGACGCCTAAAGCCAAAGCGAACTCCTCTTGCTGCAGCAACCACTCTTCAAACAGCTTTTCCCAATCGGCTTTGGGATTGATAAAGTATTCCAATTCCATGATCTCAAATTCCCTCAAACGAAAAATAAAATTGCCGGCCACGATTTCATTGCGGAACGACTTTCCAATTTGGGCGATGCCAAACGGGACCTTCATGCGCGTGGAATCCAAGATGTTTTTAAACTCGATAAAAATGGCTCCTGCCGTTTCCGGACGCAGGTAGGCAAACTCCTCTTTAGCGTCATCCGTGGTATTCAGCTGGGTTTTGAACATGAGGTTAAAATTCCGCACTTCGGTCCAGTTCTGTTTTCCGCAATTGGGACACTTGATTTTTTCATCCAAAATCTTTTTCATTTCATCCAACTTGCCTTCAAGGTCTTCTCCCGTAGCGTCTTCAACCAGATGGTCAGCCCGGAAACGCTTTTTGCAATTTTTACAGTCGACCATGGCATCATTAAAACCGCCGGTATGGCCCGAAGCCTCCCAAACGCGCGGATGCAAAATAATGGGACCATCCATTCCGACCATGTCTTCCCTATCCTGAACGAATTTCTTCCACCAAAGGGCTTTAATGTTATTTTTCAGTTCAACACCGTATGGGCCATAAGTGTAAGAGTTGGCAAAACCGCCGTAAATTTCGCTGCCCGGAAAAACAAAACCGCGCCTTTTGCACAAGGAGACGATTTTTTCCATCAAATCATTTTCTTTTGGCATATTTTAGGACGTGTAGGACGTTAAGGACGCTCAGGACGTTGTTTAAATCTCCATTACATCCTTTTCCTTTTCATCAGCCAGCTCTTGGATTTTTTCGTTAGCCTTAGTCACCGACTTATCCAACTGCTCCAATAAAGAAAAGCGCTCGTCTTCCGAAATGACTTTGGCTTTTTCATCTTGCATAACCTTGGAACGCGCATCTTCCCTGATGTTTCTGACGCTGATGCGCGTGGCTTCGGCTTTCTGCCCGATGACTTTGACCAAATCTTTGCGATTTTCCTCGGTCATGGGAGGTAGGTTGATATGGATGACCGTGCCCGCAATCTTGGGGTTGATGCCCAAACCCGAACCCGCAATGGCTTTTTCTATTTCTTTAACTAAATTCTTGTCCCAAGGCTCGATCTGGATGGTGCGCGCATCGGGCGTGGTGATTGAGGCCACGCTTTTCATGTCCATGTTCGAGTCATACGCCTGGACGCGGATGTCTTCCACTAAACCGGCACTCGCCCGGTTGGTACGAAGGTTCTTGAGGTCCTTGGCCAAATGTTCGATAGCCTGATCAAATTCCTGCTGTGCGGTTTGAATATATTGAGACATAAAACTTAAACCTAGTATGCTAGATTTCGCGACTTTCGTCAATTCTCGAAAGCCAAAAACCAATCACCAAATTTGGACATTGTTATTTGGTTTTTGGATTTTGATTATTTCTTCGGTGCCGGAATTGTCCCAAGGTAAATGACGTTGCCGTCTTTGGAATCGACTGCGATAACCGAGCCTTGGCTGGTAGCCGGCAAGCGCTTGCTGACCCAGGTCTTTCCCCCATCCAAGCTAAAGACAACCGCCGTCGGGCCCGTATAAACGAGGTTCTTGCTGTTATTGGGATCGATGGCCATCCAAGTGATTTTGCCTTCACCCACATCCGTTAGCAGGGTCAGGGCTGTCCAAGTCTGGCCTTGGTCAAGGCTTTCGGCAATGCCCGAACGATGAACAACGAAGAGATGGTTGGCGTTGGCCGAGTCAGCCACGATTTGTATGACGCGCCGGGCTTCGGTGATATTGCCGAATTCTTTCTTGATCTGGAGCCAGGTGATGCCGCCGTCTGTGGTTTTCCAAAGGCCGTCGCCGTCCGTGCCAGCGTAAATCATGCGCGAGTCCTGAGGGCTGACTATCAAATGAGTGATAGGCGCGTTGGCGCGTTTTACAATCTGCCAAGTCACGCCTTCATCCGATGACTTAAAAATGTCTCCATCGTTCGTGCCGGCGTAAAGCACTGTCGGGTTAAACCAATCCAACACAATCTGCGTAAACTGTTTATCCGTCCGCGGATCAAAAAAAGCAATTTGCCAATCTCGTCCGCAAGTCTTGGTTTTGTAGATTTTATTCTGCCCGGTCGCGTAGATGGTGCACTTGTTTTTGTTATCGACGACGACTGTTCTGATGCTGGTCGCTTCTAAATTCTTGAAGCGCTGCCAGGAATCTCCCCCGTCCAAAGAATAGACTAAACCGTTGGCCTTGGTAGCCAGATAAATAGCCATCCTGTCTTGAGGATCAAAAGCCATGGCCTGGACAGCCAGTTCAGCCGCTCCGGCCGAAAGGCGCGGCCCATCAACCAAAGCTTTTTTGTTAACCCATGTTTGACCATGGTCAGATGACTTCCAGATACCGGCATCCGGACCGGTGACAGTTTGTTTGGCCGGCGTCAGAGAACAACCCGCGCCAAAGAGCGACAGACCAAGAGCGACGGCGGCGAGGCGACAATAGTTTTGTAAGTGCATAATTTGAAATATATTACCATTTTAAACCCTTACGCGTCATCCCGAACTTGTTTCGGGATCTCACGAAGCTTCGTGGGATGCTGAAATAAATTCAGCATGACAATCAAAGAGTTAAACAGTTAAACTTAGAGGAAAATATCTTGGATAAAGATTTGGCATGAGTAAAAAATTACGGGAGACCTGAAGGGCGGCGGCATCCAGCAAAAAACGCGGTTGGACCGGGCCGTTGATGCTGGCCATGGCGTCGGCGATGCCCTGCCCCAAAATTAGAGTCTCACGCGTCCGTTTTAAGAAATCCTGGCGCAGAGCCAACATACAAGCTTCCAAAGCAGAAGTCCAAGCCGAAGATGTGTCTTCGCTGGACTCACAAGCTTGTCGCAACTTCTCAGAGGCGGCCAAGCGATGGCCGACCGTGGGGCCAAGCGCGTACTGATTAGCCGCTTCCATAAACGCTTCCTTGCTTTGATCTTCCTCTATGGCCAATCCGGGACGCCCGCGACTTTCGCCGGCGCGTCTTTTAGCTTCTTCCGGTTCCATGCCTTTTAATTCCAATCCGGCTTGAATTTCTTTTTGTGAAACTAAACCAAAAGGCACGCAAACCGTTCGACTGACAATGGTTGAAGGAAGGCGCGCCAGATTTTCCGCGACTGAAATAAAAACCGCGTCAGCCGGTGGTTCTTCCATGACCTTGAGCAAGGCGTTGAAACCCGTTTCGTTCAGACGATCAAGCTTGGGTAAAAAAGCTACGACTCTTTGGGCAATCTGCGGGCGTTCATACAAGCGGAGACGATTCTTTCTGACTTGTTCGACGGAAATATCTTTCTTCCCCTCTTCTGGCAAGAACATGACGATGTCTGGATGCAAATTTAAATCTTTGAGATCAGTCTCGCCCACCAAGGCTCTGACGAACTTTTCAGCCACGGCCGATTTGCCCAAATGGGCCGGTCCGTAAAAGAGATATGAAAAAGCCGGGTGTTCAACCCATAAGTCCAAAAGCTTGACCACTGGCTTGTGGCCGATGATTTCATCCCAATATCCGGGCATAAAACCATTATAGCATAAGAAACAATCTGTCATTCTTTTCGTCATGCCGAACTTGTTTCGGCATCTCACGTAGCAATTGGTGCTGGGATCCTGAAACAAGTTCAGGATGACAGACTGGGAGGACGTGAAGTGCATGATAAAAAAAGAGCGGTCTTGCTGTGATTAGCAAGACCGCGGTAGCGAGGAGGAGGACCTGGTCAGGGTCGTGTCATCGGAACGAAGCGCCGAGCAAGCCTGACAGGTTGGCGCTGAAGGACGTCTGCCTTCCATTCGCCATCACATCAGGCGGGAAAGGAGGCGCAACATTCATCACGCCTAGACCAAGCCGACCGCCCACGAACCAGTTCTTGTCAGAGCCGAAGAGATAGCGGGCCTCGGGCAGGACGCCGTACCAGCTCATGGTCCCGGTCTCGAAGGTGGTTGTGTTGAACCACTTGCCGGAACCGGTCATCAGGAGCTCGTAGTCTGCACCACGATACTTGTACCCTGCTAGAGCATGGAGCTCGACGAGCTTGTGAGCGAAGTACTCGCTCGGTACGAACCCGCCGCCGCCGCCCAGGACGAAACTGTGCGCGCCGTCGTTGGAGCCGAAGAGCGAGCAACCGAGTTCCCCACCGATGGAGCCGATGAGATGATCGTACACCTTGTGGGTGTTGACCGACCCGTAGCCGCCGAGCCAGCAAGGCAATCCTGCCCTGTTGATGACAAGCTTCGTACCGCCCGGTTGACCCGGAGACGATCCTGGCCGACCTTCCAAGGTAGCGACCTTGCCAGTCACAACACTGATGTTGTGCTCAGCATCGCCCATGCGCTTCTCGAGACCCTCGACACGCTTCTTGAGTCCGTCGAACTCTGTGACGATGCGACGTGCCTCGTTCAGGACTTCGGTGTGGCCGTTGGAAGCCAGGCTCAACTGGTAGACCTGCCAGTAGAGGTACATGACCATGGGAGAGATACCCGCGGGCTGACCGTTGTCGAGCCTTGCCTTGATCGCAGCCACCTCGGCCTTGAGTGCCTCGACATCGTGCTCGGCGTTCGAGATCTTGTAGCACCGTTCAATGAACTTGCCGTCCTCCGTCTTGATCCCGGTGTAGTAACCGTGATGGATCTTGACGCACTTGTCCTTTTCGGACATGGGGGCAGGCTGCGACTTGGGCGGGGGCGGTGGAGGCGTTTGCCCGGTACCGCCGGTCGGCGCAGGAGTGACCTTGGGCGCGATGCAAGCTTGATGACAGGAGCCGGGATTCTTGACGCATTCCGCAAACCACTTCGAGTACGTGGCGAACAACGTGGCGTCCACGCCCTTACACTCGGTGATGTCCTTGCAGGCCACCGCCATATCCGGCAGAACCGGTGGATCGACCGTGCTGACGTTCAGACAGACGTTGACGGTTCGAGCGCAGGCGTCCGCGCACTTCTCGATGGCCGTGGGATCAGCCCAGGCTTGGCTGCTCAGCACGAGGCTGAACAAACCGATGATGAATGTCCAAAGAACCTTGTTCATGACCATATCCTCCTCGAAATTGGGCTCTGGGAGCCCGACCTGACCTATGGGTTGTGCTTGCATTTAGGCAAAAAAAAGTGAATTTGTCAAGCTCCCCAACCTTAAAGCTGGTAGACGGTAGCTGGTAGACGGTAGCCAAACCCTAGCTACTAGCTATCGTCTACCAGCTAGTAGCTATTTTTAATGTAAAGTTAGCCAATTATAACTAGACGATAGCCGGTAGCTATTAGACAGTAGCCAAATTCTTGCTACTAGCTATCGTCTACCAGCTATCGTCTAACTAGAAACGTAAAAGGCGCTGGTCCAGGATGAGCAATCCTGACCAGCGCCCCAGTTGAAGTTGTTTGACCGTCAGCCCCTGAGCTCAGTTATGGGGGCTACGATCGCGATTGCCGCTGTTACGGGTTCAGCGGGTTGTCCACGACTCCGTTCTGACCAGTGGTCAGATTCGGGGCCTGGTGGAAACCCACACCCGGAAGCGCGCGGCAGTAGTTGTCCGTGATCGCCTTGCCGTCGAAGTACAGCGTGCAGGACTCATCGCCCTGAAGTGCGGCTTTGGCACCCACCGGATTGACGGTGAATGCGTAGCGGGCGTGCCAGATGTCCGTGTTGCCGGGATCGAGGAGGTATACCTGACCGCGCCATGCCATCCACTGCGGGATGCCGGCGATCAGGATGTCCTTGCCGTTGCTCTCGATGGCAACAGGAATGTCAGCCTCGAGATGCTGCACCGCGCTCAGAACCGGGGTGTCGTTGTAGTACCCCGGAACTTGCCAGTGTCCGCACCAGGCCATGGCCGGGCTGTCGTCCTGGTTGTAGTTGCCCCAGAACGTTGCCGCACCGCGCACCTGGATGGTGACCCCAGCTCGAGCATTGACGACGAGGTGAAGCGTCTTCTGGCCCGAGAGATCCGAGCAGTCCGTGGGGTGAGGTCCCGATCCGCCGGTTCCGCCGCTGCCACCAGTTCCGCCGCTGCAGTTCTGGCAAGTGCCGAAGCCCGTGCCAGCCGAGTTGCAGATCTGGTTCCCGTAGGATCCGGCGCCGCAACTGCAGGTGACGGAAGCTCCGGGGACGCAGACCTGGCCGCACGTGTTGTACACGGCCGCGTTGTTGTCGTCGCAGTCGTCCGCAGTCACGGCGTAGCCGTACGGCGGGGTGAGCGTCGTGAACTGGACACCCTGGCTTCCCTGCGCACCATGACCGTCATGGTCGTTGTCAGGGAAGAAGGTGTAGTTCTGCGCACAATTCTCGTCGATCTGCCCGTTGCAGTTGTCGTCGATTTTGTTGCCGCAGATCTCGTTTGCACTCGGTTTGACATCAGCGTTGCTGTCGTCGCAGTCGCCGCTGTTCGCGACATAGCCGTTCGGCTGGTTCTGGTACTGCGCGCACTGCTTCGGATCACCGAAGCTGTCGCCGTCCGCATCGCGGCAGAACACGCCGGGCTGAACGCACGAGCAGGCTCCGTAGCCCTTTTCGTCGGCGTTGCAGGTCTTCTGACCCCACACGCCGGGCGTGCACTCGCAAGCAGCCAAGCTGCCCGCGTTGCAGACCTTCGTCGAACCGCCCGCGCCGCTGTTGCCGCCGCAGTTGGGGACGCAGCTGTTGCCGCCGGTTCCGCCCGCGCCGCCAACGCCAGCCGTTCCAGCTGTGCCAGATGAACCACCAGCGTTTTCGGGCTGGGGGTCGAATGCACAGCCGACGAGCGCACTCACGAGAACAAGAGTCATCCAAAACGTCGTCTTCATGGTCCTTCTCCTTGACGTAGTCTCGCGCGGTGCGCAAAAGCACAACCGCGAACATGACACACTTGATCTGCCGGCCAAATTGCCAACAGATTTACTCCCCTCCTAATTTTAGGCGCCGTGAAAATTAAAACATTGGATCTTAAACAATCGATAGTAGCTGAATCCTTTTTATCCGTCACAACATCCTAAAATTAGGAGGGGAAATTTTTAGTTGTCTTAGAGCATCTGCGCGAATGAATCGTGCAGCGACATGAGGTATCAACTGACAGTTGGTAACTCGTGTCGGGGAGGCGATATGAGAGTACTCATACCGCCTCAAGCCGAGGGATTAGAAGCTTCCGATGAACGGGAGCTCCGGGGAAAGGCCAATCATGAACATGAGCGCCCCGCCCATGCTTCGATCAGCCCCCGCGTGGATGTTGTTCGGAGGCTCGCCGGCTTTGCCGAAGTAGTTGGACTTGTTGTACAAGGCCAAATCTCCGACGCCTGCGATGAAGACCGGAAAGTTGGGGATGTCGTAGCGAACCTGGAGTTCCCCACCGATCTGGCGACCCATGCCGTTCTCCTTGAGAGAATCCGGCGCGGCGACGAGCTGTGCGAACAAGCCGGCGCGAATGCTGAAAGCTCGGTTGTCACCGAGGCCGATGCCAAGGCCAGCAGCTCCGCCGCCCGTGTACATCGTAGTACTGCCAGCCGTCCGCGGGTCGCAACCGTTGCAGGTCAGGTAACCGGCGCGGGCCTGAGCCCAGACATTGATCGGCGAATTGTCGAACGTCTGAGTGTATCCGACCACCAGGTGGTGCGTCATACCGGCGCCGGCGTCCGATCCGCGGAACATGACTCCGATCGAGTACGCCAGGTCAAAGCGGGGCACGAACCTCTTGATGTTCTCGACGTCAGAACGCAACTTCTTGTACGTCGCGTTCATGGTCTCCAGGGCACCGTCGAACTCGCTGATCTTCTTGTTGAGTTCTTCGACCGTCTTGGCCATGACAAGGAGGAGACTGCGAGTCTGTTCGGCATGCCTCCGCAGTGCTTCGAACTGGTCCAGCACCGCCTGGTCGAAGATGTTCTGCTCCCGAGCGAACTTCTCGAGAGCATCGATCTTCTTGGTGTGGAGGTTCAACCTGTCGTTGAGGATCTTGGTGACCTCGCCATCGCTCGCGCACACCATGTGGCGAATGAACTGAATCGTGGTGGCCGTGGTCACGTACCGGGTGGCCTTCAGAACGGAGACCCTCGGCTGTTCCTTGGGCGTGCCGTTCTCCAGATTCACCTTATCCGGGGAACATCCGCAGTCGGGCATTCCCTTGGCGTCGGTGATCTGCGTTCCGCCTTCGCAGATGAGCTGAGAAGGCAGAGTGGTCAACGGCTTCTTGACGGGAGGCGGGGTCGGAGTGGCCGCAGGCGTCGCAGGAGGCTGCAGACAGTTCTGGATGCAAGCGACTTGTGCGCACTCGGTAGGGCAAGCAGCCTTGGTAGCCGCGTCCTTGCACAAGTCGCGAGCCATGTCAGGAAGCTTCACATTGGGACACTCAGTCGGCGGGATCACGGACGATTTGTCGCCGAGCGACTTGCGGGCCCACCCATCGGCGTGAGCCGGGTTGAGGTTGAAGACCATGGTGACGACGAAAATCGCCACCGCCCAGAATGCACTCTTCATCCAGTTCATCTTCTCGAGCTCCTTCCTGCCCGTTCGTGGGGCAGAATCCAATGTTCTGCCCGCTGTCTGCGGGTCAGGTTAGTTCCCTCGTAAAAGTCAAAGTACTGGGCACACACCACGCGGCCCAGCAACCCAAGTCACAATGAAGTAAACCTGGGGTGAGCTGCGTTGGTGAGACCCTAGAGCCGTCCTGTGCCTCCTGAGAAGAGGAGGAAGACTTCCCAATTGGCACAAAACGGCTTCAGGGTCACACAACTTTGGTGTTTAAAGAATACGATAATATAGCACAAATCAGCATATTTGTCAAGGGTATCGGGCATCTGCGGCTAACCTTACTATCGATATTCGGATGACGTAAACCCTGTTTGCCTGATATAAACAAAAAGAGGCTCTGTTGAGCCATAAAGCCCTTCCCCCGAGTTCGGTGGGAAGGGTTGGGATGAGGGGGTTATCTTATCTCCTTCATTCTGGCTAAAACCCAAAGCGAACCGACCAAAAATCCGAATAAGGCTCCCAGACCGCCGTTTTGAACAAAGTCAGGTTTGGCAAAAAAACGAGACGGCAACGGATCATCAATAATCTGCAAACGAACGGAATATCCAAAATAGTTGGGAGCTTGTTGCGCTAGCTCCTTGGCCACATCAACCGCCAAAATCGTGGCCTGATTGCGATCCTTATGGTAGGCCGTGACTTCCATAATCCCCGTGCCGGCGACCACGTTGATGGACATGGTGTTCTTCCATTCCTGGCGTTTGTCTATTTCGTCAGTTGAAAAATACGTAAGGTCAACGCCCTGTTGCTGAGTCACCGCGTTAAAAAAACTGCTCGTATAAACAATCTCAGCCAAATTCTGTCCAATCCTTTCGGTAGATTTGATGGCCGTGTAAGGGTCGACTCCCGTGGCATTGGTCTGCGTGATTAACAAACGCACGGTGGAAGAAAATTTGAGAGGCATCAAAGCCGAACCCAATAAAGCCAAAACCAAACCGGCCAGAGTAATCAAAACAAGCGGCTTCCAAGCTCGAACGTAAAGGTGCAGGATATTGACGGATGGCATTGTGTTTACAAAATTGCTTCGCTCGTGATTTGCGTGCCCAGAGTGACTGACACCTCTATCTCTTTCCCGGCCCGCCAGAGGCGCAGAGTAACATTGGACCCGGGACGATATTGCAAAATTATATCACTCAAATCAGAACTCCCATCCATTATATCACGATCCACTTGAAGAATCACATCATTGATTTTTAAACCGGCTTTTTCGGCCACACTATCTTTAAGAATCGCGCGGCCCGTAATCCAAGCGCCGCGGTTTGGCATATCTGTTACAGTCGTGGCGAGACGAATCAATCCGCGATCTAAACTATACACACCCAACAAGGCGTGGCTGATCTGTCCGCTACCAACCAAACTCTGCAAAGAAGCGGAAAGGCTGCTCCCCGGGATTAAAGACAACCGGCCATCGGCCGATGATTCCGCGATGCCGATTAAAGCTCCTTTGGCATCCCAGACAGGCGAGCCTTGCTCCTCTTTGCGCAAAGTGCCCTGGGCTACCAGACGGCGATACGCGTGATCGCTTGAGACAGGATCGTTTTCTATGACTGCCCGCAATGCTTCGACGGATGACGGTGCCAGTTCACTCGGCGCAGATTCAATCCAAGCCGCGAGACCGGTCCGGGTTGACCAAAGATCGGCAAAAGGAATGGCCGGTAAATCTCTGGCTGATGTTTTCAGAAAGACGGCTTGAGTGGATTTATCCAAAATAGCTTTTTCAATTTTGTAAGCGTGGCCATCATACCAAACCAACATCTCTGCCACCCGCCAGCCTGCGATAACCTGAGGAGGCGTCACAAACCATCCGTCAGAAGTCATGGCCACGACGCGGCCTTGCAAATCTTGGTTGACTAACAAACTATCGCCAAACGCTTTTTTGCGAGCGTAGATCAAACCAACCGGGCTCCGGCGATTAAAGATGGGTTCCGGAACAACTCTTTCCGAAGAATCCTGCATTTGAACTGAGACTAATTTGATGGATGTGCTGGAGACCGCCGTCTGCGTCGCAGTTCCATTGGCGGTCGAGGTAGCTGAAAGCACTCTAAAATTACCAGGGTTGGAGCTGGGCACGATCCGGGCCGCCATCCAGGCGCCGGCTAAACCGCCGGATAAGGCGCTCAAAACAACCGTCCCAACGATAACGACCGTAATCCAAACCGATGGATGTTTAATGAGTTGCGTAAATTTTGACATAATATTTTAAATTAGAGCCAACGGGCCGTACCAATGGCCACCCCCAAAATCAAAACTGCCGTAACCCCTTCGATCCAGGCTTGTTTCCGACCGGGCAAAGGGTGATATAGATATCGTCTTAACCGCAGGATGGCGCAGATAATGATCATGCCCAGAGTCGCCTGAGCCGCCATGGACATCGGGAGCATGATACCGAGCAGACCGATGTGCAATCCTACCAGTCCGCCGACTAAAGTCCATACCCTGTTCTGTTCGTGCGTGGCGCCGGGGTGGCCGGTGGTTCTAAAAAGAACTACCGAGATCAATGTCATAACCAGAACATGAATCCAACCCGGGCTATGCAAAAACGTCATTAAGCCCATCAAATTAGCGACCATGTACCAGATGATAAAAGGCACATAGGCGATATTCACGTGCGACAATCCGCTCATGGGGTAACGCGAGGGCGTAAAGGAAAGTAAAAACAAAAGCTCTAAAGATAAAAAGGTGGCCACCACCCCAAAACCAACAATGGCCCAACGTGCCCAAACGCCTTCGGCCAAGAGCATGCCAAAAACCAATGATAGAAGAAGTATCATGGTGGGGAGCATCTTTTCTACCAGATCAACCAGTTTGACCCGCTTGTGTGCCATGACAAAAATGGCGGCCACGGCCAAAAGCACACCGCCTAGTGCGATCCAAGGATAAACCTGCGGCTGGCCGAGTTGCGAATAAAAACACAAACCGATCGCGAGAGCGGCTAGAGCCGGAAACAAACGATAAATGAAATACATGCGATAGCTATTTAGACAGTATGATATTCAAACCTTTCTCTAGCAAGGACACAGACTGAATGGCGTTTTGCCCGCCGATTTTTAATTCCCAAGCGCCTAAATCCCGGGCAAAAAGATTACTCGCCAAAGCCATGCCCCAGGAAGTCGGCAACCTGTAATCCCCCACTCTGGTCTCAAGGAGATCAAACCGGATGTTGCCGCGCTCGTCCAAAAGAGGCTTGAACCTGAAAAGCATATCCAAATTCCCGGTCTCGCGCCAGGCCAACTTGATATACAGCTCCATGTAATCCGGATTGACCGCCAACTGGACGAGTTCGACTTTCCAATTTCCATTCCTTAAATTTTGTTTGGCCACGCTCTGGATCAGACCGCTCAATTCCTGCTCGCTGACTTGAACCGTGTAACTTGGTTTTTTATATTCCCGCTGTTCATAAATCTTGCTGGCCAACTCCGCGCTAAAAGCATCCCAACTCAACGGACTAGCCTGAATCAACCTGGTCGGCGTTGGACCGTGATAAAAACGATCGAAAATAGGAACGTCCAAAAAGCCTGACTTGGCTACCGCAAACGCCAACCCGATGATGGACAAAACGACCGCCGCGAAAATCAACGCGACACAACTTAACGCGTTTAATCCCAATTTTGGTTTTACGGGAGGCATAGCGTTATGCCAAAGTCGACCAATAATTGCGGGCTTCTTTATAGATAACAGAGATGGCCGTGGCCACCGGAATAGCCAACAAAGCTCCCAAGATGCCGTAAAGTTGCGCACCTATTAACAACGCAAGGATACTGACCAGAGGATTTAAGCCGACCGCCTTTTGCATGACCTTGGGCACAATAAAATGTCCTTCGGCTTGTTGAATGACGATGATCACGATTAAAGCCAAAAGGCCCATGAAAGGCGA
Organism: Patescibacteria group bacterium; assembly: GCA_041661105.1. GTDB lineage: Bacteria > Patescibacteriota > Patescibacteriia > 2-12-FULL-60-25 > 2-12-FULL-60-25 > MWCR01. Next base: position 338,432 of record JBAZVB010000002.1, on the reverse strand, counting down.
AGCAATGAAAGCCACGAAAACAATCGGAATCCCTCCCAAGATCGGGCCCAGATAAGGAATGAATTCCGTCAGCCCTCCGAATAATGCCAGAACCAACGGGCTGTCGATGCCTATAATTAATAAACCAATGTAATACAACGCGCCGATGATTAAACAGAGAAGGATCTGTCCGCGGAACCAGGCTCCCATCTTTAACTGAACCGCTTCGACCAAATCCAACGCGAATTTCTGATGCTTAACCGGCACAAAATCTTGAATGATGGTCAGGGCTTTCCTTTCCTGCGCGACAAGATAAAAAGCCATGACCAGCACGACCACAAAAGCCACCAAGCCGCCGACCACATCAGTCAGGGTGTTAAATAAGCCGGTGACGGTGCTGCCAACCTGCGTCCAGATCGAAGCCATGTCCGGCTTGAGCGAAGAACTCAAAGAATGCGCGTTGGCAAATTTTGTCGCGGCATTGGCCACGTCTTGTATCACAACCCATTTCTCACCGAAAATTGTCGCCAACCTTACGGCCTGCTCGATCAAAGTCGGAACCATAAGCGCGACCACCAGAACCAATACCCCGAAAGTGGCAAGATAAACAAACACGACCATTAGGCCTCGAGGAATCTTGTATTTAGATCCCCAATCCGCCGCCGGCTGAATCAGGGCCGCTAAGAACAGGGAAAGGAAAAGTAAAATGATTATGTCCTTTACCAGCCAAAGCAGAGCCAGTCCCAGAATGATGGCAATCGTCTTTAAGATCGTGGCTGTCGAAATGTGGATTACTCTTTCGGTCATATGAGCTAATGATACCATTTAAAAGTGACAACTAACAACTGACAAGAGTTTAACAGTTTTACTCTTGTTAGTTGTCAGTTGTTAGTTGTACGATAGTTCCATGCCGACTTTGGCCACCAACCGTAAAGCTGGTTATGACTATGAAAAGCTCGAGGAATTCGAGGGCGGTTTGGCATTGACCGGCCAGGAAGTTAAATCGACCCGCGAAGGCGGGGCCAAGATCGACGCCGCCCACATCATCCTGCAAGGAGGCCGTCCCAGGCTGATTGGAGCGGTCATTGCCCGCTATAAAAAGGCCTCTGCCCAGTCCCCGCATGACACCGAAAGAACCAGGGATTTGCTCTTAAGCGCTAAAGAAATACGATATTTAACGGGTAAATTAGGGCAAAAAGGCTTGACATTGATACCCATATCACTATATACTCGTGGCCAACGGATTAAGGTTGGTTTTTGGCTGGCTCGAGGCAAAAAAACCTTTGAGAAGCGCCAAAAAATCAAAGACCGCGATCTGGACCGCGAAACTAAACGGTTTATGCGCGGCGAAGACATTTGATTCGTTTTTAAGGGGATGCCGAGCTTCGACGGTGCGTCATTCCATGTTCTGCAAGCCGAGCCGACATGACTCGTAAAACCGTGTCAAACAAGACAATTGCCAACGTCTTATCAAAAGCCAAGGCTGCTATCGCGCAAGCGTTCCGCATGCCTTCGCTCCAACCAGTACTCGCTTAAAGCGTCTGCTGCGGTCACCCAGTTTGCGGCCCGACGGGCTGGAATGACTGTCATTAACCGGGCTTGGAATCAATTGTTGGCATAACAATTGAAACGACAAGGCCAATGCCACCGGGAACCGGCCCTCGCTTGCTCGCTGCGGTTCCTGTGTATCCGAGTAAGCCAAGCTTGTGAAAGAAGGTCATGTCATGCGTTGCCGGACGGGGGTGCAACTCCCCCCATCTCCACCATCCGCCTTACGGCGTAGTAAAAAGTAACGAGTAACGAGTCAAATCCGTTCACTAGTTACTAGTTACTTGTTACTAGTTACTAAGTATGCGTATCCATTATCGCCGAAGGCGTTTCATTCCTAGGGAGGAAGCGGCGCAATATCGGCACAATCAACAAATTAAAGTCCCTGAAGTCAGGGTTATAGATGAGGAAGGGAATTTTCTGGGAGTCATGCCTACCAGCCAAGCCGTGGCCATGGCCGAAGAGAAAGGCTTTGACCTGGTAGAAGTCTCCCCCAAGGAACAACCTCCCGTCTGCAAACTTTTGAACTTTGGCGCTTTCAAATACCAGAAAGACAAGGAATTCAAACAACAAAAAGCCCACGCTAAAAAAGTCGAAGTCAAAGGCATTAGGCTCTCGGTCAAAATCGGACAACACGATGTGGAAAACCGCGAGAAGCAAGCCATCAAGTTCCTGGAAGACGGTCAAAAACTCAAAATAGAAATCATCCTGCGGGGTCGCGAAAAGGCTCACGCCGACATCGCACTCGGCAAAATTCAGGAGTTCATCAACCTCATCTCCAAAAAGTACGAAATGTATATTGAACAAGCTCCCAAGAACCAGGGCGGCAACGTCTCGGCCATCATCGGACGCAAATCATAAATAAAAGACGGTAGCTGGTAGACGATAGCCAGTAGCCAGAATGTCCTAACAATCCTAATTCGTAATTTCGTATATTCGTAAAAAATTCGTAATTTCGTAGACCATTATTATGAAAACCTGCAAAGCCGTTGCCAAACGCGTGCGCATCACCAAAACCGGCAAGGTCATGAAACGCCATGGCGGACAAGATCATTTTAACGCCCGCGACTCCGGTAAAATCACCAGCAAGAAGCGTCGTGACCAGTCACTCCCCAAACAATACACGAGAACGGTCAAAGCCCTGCTCCCCTTTAACTAATTTTCAACATATAACATTCAACATTCAATTATCGGCAATCGCTTATTGTATGTTGAATGTTGATAATTAATAATTCTAAATATGCCCCGAGTCAAACGTGGAATGCACCGCATCAAACGCCGTAAGAATATATTGGCGCGCACCAAAGGCATGATGTGGGGTCGCAAATCAAAGATCACTCTCGCCAAAACCGCTTCGGCCAAAGCAGGCGTGCAGGCTTATGTCAGCCGCAAGCTTAAGAAGCGCGTCAATCGCGGATTGATGCAGATCCGCATCAACGCCTCGGCCCACGAGCTGGGAACTTCGTTCAATAAAGTCATGGGCAGCCTCAAGAAACGCAAGATCCTCTTGGACAAGAAGGTCTTGTCCCAAATCGCTGCCAAGCACCCGGAGATTTTCAAGCAGTTGGTTAAAGCCTGACCTAGGCCTTAGACAATAGACGGTAGACAGTAGCTTCCAAAAAATCCGGCTACCGCCTACTGTCTACCAGCTATCGTCTAGTTTAATCCACAGGTCAAAGCCGCCCCGATGTAACATCGAGGCGGTTTTTAGTGTATAATTTAGCCAGATATTTTATTTATATATGCAAAAATTTGATATTCCTTTGACGGACAGAGAACCCAAGGCCACACCGGCCCCTGAAACCCCTTCTAAAAGAAAGGCTTTCAGCATGATGGAAGCGAAGCCGGTTCCCCGCCCTGAACCATACGGTGCAGGGCCCCGCGAAACTCCGGCCCAAGAGACGCCCAGCGCCCGGCGCCGATCCTCTCGTCTGGAAACGCAAACCGAGACTGAGGAAGTTAAGCATGTAGCTTCTCTCCGCAGGTCAGTCTCTAATGAGGTATCGCACAGACCTTCGAATGAGGTTGATAAGCTCCAAGCGAAAATTAAATCCCTGAGAGGAAGGGTCGGGACCATTATCGGCCATTCTGTCACTGGCAAGACTGCTGAAGAGATAAAGTCCAACATCACTTTAGGGGACAGATTTGGTGCCTGGTTGGGTAAGATCACCGGCAAAAAAACCGATAGCTCGAGCCTTAATGAACTATTGGACCAGTTAAAACTGGCTGAAAAAACTTTGGAAGTTAAACTGACTCCTGACATCTCTGTCGTCAGGCCGGGTTCTATAGCCAGAAAACCCAGAACCTTAAGAAGCATTAAGTCCCGGATTGAGGAACTCGAGACAAGACAGGCCAGCCAAGCCGAGAAGGCTCTGGACGAAGTACATATCGAAGTAGTTGAACCGGAAGCTCCTCCGGAGAGCCTGGCGGCGCGGATTGAGGCGGCTAAAGCCAGATCAATCGCTGAACAGGTGGCTACAACCAAAAAACCCAGAACTCTGAGAACCAGAATTAAAGAGATTGAAACTAAACAATCGGACGAAGCTGACAAAGCTTTGGAGAACATCCACGTCGAAGTGGTAGAAGAAAAACCGGCCGTCAAGAAACCAAACATCGGCGAGAGGATCGAAAGAGCTCAAGTTAAATCCAAGACCTTAGGAGCTGAGGACATTATCCCTGAAATTAAAACCTCTCCCCTGGCCGAAAGCGTCAGGATGCCGGAGGAAGAAAGCATGGAAGTTGACCTGTCTGAGCTTAACGAAGGGGCCAGTGAACCTGAACTTCTGCAAAAAACTCATTTCGAGGGGCTAATTGACGGCGATTTGGCCAACACGGACATCATCCAGCCGGGAACGCCGCTTTATGAATTCCGCGGCCAAGGTAAAGTTTACGAAAAGCTGACGGAATTGGGCGAGCTGATCAAGGGTGAGGATGAAAGGGTTAACCATCTTCAAACAGAAATAGACGCTTTAGATAAAGAGTTGGAGACATTATCTGATCAGTTAAGAAAAAAAACTACTAAAAAAATAAGACAGACTGCGCAGGAAAAGGCAGAAGAAATCAGAAAGCAAATCCAAGCCAAGCAAGAAGAACTTGAAAATAATGGAGTTTTTTTATCTCAGCATGACTCTTTGCTGGCAGAAGCCCGAGCCATAGCCGAAAAATTAGAAGAATCCAGTTTGGAAAGGCTTGAGCCGGTCGAAGAAAGCGTTTCAAAGAAAGCCCCTCCCCCGCCTTCGGCTGAAAAACGCAAGAGAGCGGAAACGCCGGCCATAGAAGTTGGCGAGGGCGAATTGACTCCCGAGGAGATGAAAGCGGCTTACGGAGAGGAAGATGTTAAATTTGAGGACACTCTGTCTCCCCAAGGAAAAAAAATACTGACCGCCTTTATTGAACATAGAACTAAGGAGGAGGAAATAGAAAGAGCCGGCTGGTTTAAAGGCGTAGTCCGTGACCATCCTCTGATCGCGAAACATGCCGATAATGCAGCTATGGTTCCGATTTTGAAAAATTTGCAAAACGATATAAGCGTTTTTGACGCGCGCCGAGACGGCATCATCGAAAGAGCTAAAGGCAAATTCAGCAAAAAAATCATCCAGGAATTGCGCGACTTGTCCGTTGAAAGGTCAGAGATGGTCAATCACGCAACTGACGAACTGGAAGCCGTGGCTAACCGTTTGGAAAAACCGTCCGCTCCTAAAAAAGAGAAGGCTCTATCTCTACGCACCAAAGAGAAAGCTGATCCCTATCACAATTTAAGGCAAGAGTTGACGGAAAGAGTCAAAGATGAAGAACAGATAGAAGATTACATCGGCTTGGCGAGTAAACGCGACAAAGCTTACAAGGAAAATGACGAGCAGGCAGCAGCCGCCTTACAAAAAAGGATTAACTTAATCAACGCTACCTGGCGTGACCAAGGAATACTCGGGGACAACGAGGATCCATCTGTGGCAACGACTGGCAAGTCAGGCATTGGCCGTATGGGTGTGATCGGCAGCGACCTGGCCTCAAAACGCGTACAAAGAGGAAAATATGAAGGCGACGTACACTCAGGCGCACGCGAGAAGACCCGCTCCAAGCTTGAAAAGACGGCTAGGCTCGAAACTAAAGAGCTCCAACCTTTTAACACCGCCTGGGCCATCGAAAAGCTGGGCGCTGGCGCGGCTAAGCGATGGGATCTAGTGGCACCGATCATCATGGAAGCTAAATTAGGCGCGACCATAGAGCGAGAAGTCAGCGACATGCTTAAGAAGATTGAGAATTTACCTAACTTCAAAAAAGATCGCTTCTCAGACGAATATCGTGATTTGCCCCAGATGATGGACATTGTCCGCCATACCGAGAGGTTCAACCAATCTCCTGAAACGGCCGCTTACATCTTCCTAAGAGCGTTGAGCCCCGCTGATTTCGCTGATGATTTTGCCCAAGACATTGTCGAATCAACTTTAAGCAAGCTGGATACTGAGATAGCTAAAGCTGAAAAAGAAATAGCCCGCCAAAAGGAGCAGGAGGGTCAGGATTTTAGCATGATGCGCGCCAAACCAAAATTCGGTGAGACGAAAGCTTCAACCGTTAAATCAGAAGCACCAAAAGCCAAGAAAGCCCGAACGATTCGGGCTCAAGGAAAAAACAAGGCGGCTTAACTAGACGATAGCTTTTAGACGGTAGCTGGTAGCCAGAACGTAGTTTGATTTTCAGGCTATCGTCTACCTGCTACCGTCTACTGTCTATTTATAATTAAATTTAAGACTTTTTCCAGGAACGCTGCAATAGGTAGCGTTTCTTGGTCTGCTTGACCACGCCAACGAACTGTCAGTTCTTTGCCCTCAGCTTCTTTTTCACCGTAAACCAGCATGCAAGGCGTTTTTTGCTTTTCGGCGTTGCGGATTTTTTTACCAACGGATTCAGTCGTATTATCAATCTCAACCCTGATCCCCTGTTCTATTAACTTAGACGCGAAGGCATAGGCCGCGTCATTATGACGATCAGCTACCGGCAAGACTGCCACCTGGACCGGAGAAAGCCAAAGCGGGAAAGCACCGGCATAATGCTCGATCAAGACCGCCAAGAAACGCTCGATTGATCCCATAATGGCGCAATGGATCATAACGACCGGTTCCTTTTCGCCTTTTTCATTGACGCAATTCAGGTCAAAATTAGCCGGCATGTTGAAATCGAGCTGAATAGTAGCCACTTGGTGCAACCGACCCAAAGCATCCTTGCCCATGAAGTCGAGTTTGGGGCCGTACATAGCCGCCTCGCCCTTGCCTTCCACATAATCCACTCCTCGCTTCTCGATTAACTTCTTAAGTTGAGACTCAGCCCCTTGCCACACCTCCGGCGTCCCCAAGTATTTCTCAAAATGATCCGGATCATGCGTTGAGAGCCTGAGCTTGAGCTCAAAACCAAAGGTGGCATAAAAAGCATCTACAATATCCCAGATGGCAAACATCTCTTGCTCAATCTGGTTCTGGCGGCAAAAAACGTGCGCATCATCCTGAGTGATGCATCGAACGCGGGAAAGGCCAGACAGTTCGCCCGTCTGCTCATCGCGATAGCACATGGTCGTTTCAGCATAGCGCTGGGGCATGTCGCGATAGCTCCGCATCTCAGAATCAAAAATCTGAGTGTGATGCGGACAGTTCATGGGCTTGAGCGCGAACTCGTGCTTTTCACGGGTCACGATCTTAAAAAGCTCATCCTTAAACTTGGCCCAATGGCCGCTCTTGATGTAGAGCTCTTTTTTGGTGATGTGAGGAATGGCAACTTTATTAAAACCCCTGGCTTTGCGCAGTTCCCAGACGTATTCATCCAACAAAGTCCTCAAAATCGTGCCCTTAGGCGACCAGAGAGGCAGACCGCTACCTACCAAGTCTGAGAAAGAGAATAAACCGAGTTCCTTGCCCAATTTTTTATGGTCACGCTTTTCAGCTTCTACCATCATCTTCTCATAAGCCTCCAACTCATCTTGCGTCGCAAAACACAAACCATAAATACGCTGAAGTTGCGGATTGGTTTCTTTGCCTCTCCAAAAGGCGCCGGCCATTTTCCAGACTTTAAAGGCTCCAATCTGGCTCGAGTCTTCTACGTGAGGGCCGCGACAGAGATCTGTGAACTCACCCGTCTTGTAGATACTAACCTTGCCTTTCATGGCCGGATCGACGTCGCCCTCCTCTTCAGCCGAGAGTTTGGTTGTGCCTTTAGTTTTAATATCGTTCAATAATTCAACCTTAAAAGGCTGGTCAAGCTTTTCAAAAAGTTCGATAGCCTCATCAGCCTTCATCTCCTGCCGCTCGAAAGCTAATTTCTTATTAGCCAGCTTTTGCATGGCTTTCTGGATATCTTTCAAATCTTCCGGCGTGACCGTGCGACCGATATCTATGTCATAGTAAAAACCATTGTCGATGGCTGGCCCCACGCCGAACTTGGCGTTGGGAAACAAACTTTGAATAGCGGCCGCCATGACATGGGCTGCGCTGTGACGCGTGGTCTCTAATGAAGAATGCATAATATTTATTATAATTCAAAATTCAAGATTCAAAAAGTAAAATGCTGGTGGCCTATGGCATTAAAATTATAATTAAATCGCGAAGCGACACCTTCATTTTGAATTTTGCTCTTTGAATTTTGCATTTATATAAAAATCCGACCAGCTAATAATTAACTCGTCGGGACCCCACTTCGCTAAAGCTTCGTGGGGCGGTTCCACCCGCCTTCCCCGACTTTCATCGAGGCTCTTTTATCTAGTTTTCCTCCGATATCCGGTTGGTAGCCGGAACAAGAAATAGAATAGACCGATCGATTTAAAACGTCAAATAAAAAAAGACAGTCGAGTGACTGCCTAGACGTCGTCCCCCATGCCTCCGCCCTTGGCGCGGGCCAGGAACTGAAGCGGGAAGTTGAATGTACTCTTGAGGCGCTTGAGCTGTTTGGGCTCATTGATCTTGCACAAGAGCGCGGATCTGAGTTCTTCGCGCAGATCGTACAATCGGTATGGATGCGTGGCGTAACCTCGCAAGTAACCCTTGTCCTGCTCGCGCACAGGGAAATGTACTTTTTTGGCGTCGTATTGCTTGATCACGCGCTTGCGTTTTTCGAGCAGGGCTCGGACGATGAAGGGCATAATCATGGAGTAATCCGCTTGCACACTCTCCACGGTTGAAGCCAACGCCTCGCGCGAGACTTTGCCCCAAGTGTGCGCTTCCTGCCCTTTGCAACCGGAAAGCGATCCGTCCGTAACCGGCGAGCTCACGATCTGCACGTCATAGTCGTATCCGCGGATATCATCCAGCATGAAGATCTGCGAGAGCGTGGGTTCGGGCTGGAGGCTGAAGTTCTTGGGCACGCCGCCACCCAAAATCAGGATGGCCAACTGCTTGGGGTCATGAGTCAAACCGTAGTAGTGGTAGGCGCATGACTCGAACACCTCTTCATGCACATCGATCCCAAACTTGTGGTTAATCACACCCAGTCGATTAAGTGCCCAGAGTTTGACCGAGTTCAGATACGCAGACCCGTCGCCGGGCGCGCCCACGAACACAGGGATGCCCATGTCATAGCAAGTGGAAAGAAGCCCCGGCTTGACGCCATGTGCCTTTTCCTGGGCTTGGTAGTACTTGCCTACCAAATGGCGAAATTCAGTGCCGGTCATCTTGCGTTGAAACTCAGGTTGCCGAAGTAGAGCCGTGAAGAATTGATCCTGCTTATACAAGATCTCTTCTTTCATGCCCACGTCCGTGATACGGATTACCTTGTTCTCCCCGTACTCCAGATCTCTGCCTTCGATAGCCGCCTCGCGCAAGGGGCGCGCATCGAATTTCTCAAGCGAGTCGTGGCCGTCGTGGTAACAAGCCGCGTCCGTGATGGTCAGGTATGCCACCCAGCCGGTCTTGAGCAAAGGGATGAGCCAGGCGCGGTGTTGGTTGGACACGGTGACCGGTCCGGCCACGGCCATGATGAGCGGCACGCCCCGACCAATGGCCAAGTCCAGGATCTGGTAGATACGCCGGACGTAGGCTGCGCCAAACGCGGGCATGCAATGCAGAATCACATCTTCCGTGGTTTGGGCGTCTTCAACAGACCAAACGTCCACCGGCGGTCCAAGCAACTCCTTGGCCTTGGGACACTTGTGAGCCTTGGAATGTGCACCCTGTTTTGAAACGTCATGAATCTTTTTCATGCCTTCCTCCATTTGCGAACGTTTACAACAAGTGGCGCTATCCTAAGCGCCTAAAGTTCCTCTGTCAAGCTCTGATGCTAATTAATCACAACCGTAATTTTATCTTTCATGCTCGGCAACCGGTGCACCCAACTGGGTTGGAGTTCCACATCCACCTGCTCGACGCCGTCCAAAGCTGACCATTTGCGGATGACTTCATCGGAAGGCAAACCCACAATCAAATCTTTGCGCAGGGATGGACTGTCGACCGTGAGGCGGCTTTCCCCTTCGGCCGAGACTGCCAGACGGGCTGTACCTTTGCCAGGATCAGTGCTTTCGAGTTTGAAAGAAGCTTTGCTCAAATCAAAATCACCCAGACTCTGCCCTTCAGGGATCTTGTCATTGAGCCGCGACCGGATAAAAGCAATCACGTCTTCTTTGGGGAAAAAGACGGCTGTGACCGTGACTTTGACCTGGGCCAGAAAGCTATCCGCCTCTTGGCCAACAGCAGCGTTGCTTTGTTTCTGTGAACTGCCAACCAAATAAATGGACTCCCAATTCTGGTCTGCTCCGGCTTCCACGCTTAAGGTCTGCTTAGCCTTATCCAAAGCCGCCGCATAAAGTTCTTCCTGCCCCTTATCCAAAGCGTCCGCCGTCAAGATTTTGGCCGTCCCTCCCGGATGGCTCGCACCAACTCCGCCAAAAGCCGTAATCGTTTCGGCGTAAATCATGGATTGGATATCTTTCCACAGGCCTGGGATGGTTAGTTTAGTTCCAATTGGGAGATTATATTGGCTACCAACCTCGTCCGAGGTGGCTTCGACCTCAACTGAACCTCCAGCTGGGACGTCAATCGTCTTGGTGATCCTGTATAAACGCCCGTCTGATGCCAGAAGACGAGTTTTAACGACCAAGGGCTGATCCTTCGAGTATTGATTGATAATTTTGACCTTGCCCGTAGCCTTGGTGGGTATGGCGGCGGCAATCACCGTTGTGCTGACAGCCGTAACCACGAACTCCTTGGCTTCAGTAAAGGTTCCCGTGACCACCCTGCCCTTGATTTGACCGGAGGACGGCGTGCCTGAGACATCCAAGACCGTATCCACGTTAACCGGCTCATGCTTGACCTTGACGATGACTTTGGCCTTAACCGAGGAGGTCCAAAGAGCCACGCCAATGACCGCCACCGTCACCAAAACAAAGGTTACGGCGATATTGCGGAAAAGCTTAGGGGTCGGAGGCTGTGGGAAATGAGCCGCCGGGCTGCGCGAGATTTTAATGCCCATACTGGGGGAAATTATAACACAAAAACCAAGAAACAAACATCAAACCAATCAGTACTCCTCATTGTCATTTCGAGCGAGTACGACGAGTCGAGAAATCGTCGGTCGAATGTGACTAAGTGACTTCGGTTTATGCGATCTCTCTGCTCCATAGGCGCATCCGCCTCAGGCGTGAGACTATCGCTCGAGATGACAGAAGGGAGGGATGCTCCAGTCGAGGTGACAATAAAGTTGTTTCAGAATGTGACCGTTCTCGGTCCTAAGAGCGATTCGAGTTGGGCGATAGCTTCCGGTGTCAGGTGGATTTTGGCCGAGGCTTTGACCCGGCGGCGACCTTCCACGTCATCAATTAAAAATTCAACCGGCTGGGTGCCGAGATTGGCGTCAAAAACTTCACGTAGCTTGCGGACCGTTGTTTCAGACAAAGTGGCGCTGACATACAGGACGACTGGCTTCTCTTCATCCGACACTGAACATCCTCTATCGTCCTTAACGTCCTGATCGTCCTGGCCGTCCTTACTGATCACTGACACCTGATCACTGACACCTGTTGACCTGGCGATCTCGTCTATATTCTGCGGCGTGACCTCATAAGCCGCTTCGGCCAAAAGTTTCCACTTGCCCGCGTCTTCGGCCGGACGACCGCTGACGACCACAACCTTATCCTCTACCCAACAATCGACCGTGTCTTGATAAACCCGCGGGAAGACCACCACCTCACAGTCTGAAATCCCGTCTTCCAAACGACAAAACAGCATCGGTTCGTTTTTTTTGGTATAGATTTTTTTGACGGTCGTGATGACGCCACCGATCCTTGCCTTCTTTTCCTTCTTCAACTCTGGCAACTTCGAAATCGGCGAGACAACGCCGCTCAGCTTGGATGCCATGTACTTAAAGGGATGCTCCGAGACGTACAAACCAAGCAGCTCTTTTTCCCACTTGAGTTTTTCCTGCGGCGTAACCATTGGGGAAGGCTTGAGATTCAAACCCGCGGCCGGACTTTGAGCTGACGTCGCGAAAAGGTTGAATTGGCCGGACTGAACCTCGCGCTCCGCTTGGCGATGGAAATCCAAGATATTTTCTATGTTATAAAACAACTGACCGCGGTCTCCAAAACGATCCATGGCTCCGGAACGGACCAGGGATTCCAAAGACTTCTTGTTGATGTATTTGCCCTGCACGCGCTTTACGAAATCAGCCAAATCTTTATACTGCCCGTTCTGCTTTCTCTCATGGATAATATATTCAACAACGTCATTGCCCAAACCCTTGATGGCCAGCAAACCAAAACGAATCGTCCCGCGCTGGCCAGCCTTGCGTTCCGGCGAGGGCTGGACAGTGCTCTTGATAACTGAAAAACCGGCAAAAGATTCATTGACGTCGGGCGGAAGGACGTTTATGCCCATGCGACGGCATTCTTCAACTTCGATAGTCACGCGGTCCATGTTTAAACTGTCGGAATTCAAAAGCGCTGCCATGAAACATTCAGGATAACGGGATTTGAGGTAAGCCGTTTGGTAAGCGATCATGGCGTAGCAGGCCGCGTGCGACTTGCAAAAACCGTAGGCCGCGAATTCCTCAAACTGGGTAAAAACAGATTCAGCGATGGATTGTTCCACCCCGTTTTTCACTGACCCGTTTATAAACTTTTCCCGCATCTCTGCCATGAGCTTGGCAATCTTCTTGCCCATAGCCTTACGCAACGTATCGGCCTGGCCACCCGTAAACCCGGCCATATCTTTTGAGACTTGCATGACCTGTTCCTGATAGACCGGAATGCCGTAAGTGCTTTTAAGCGCGTTTTCCGTCAACGGGTGGGCGTAGACGATTTTCTCTTTGCCATGTTTGCGGGCGATAAACGAATCTATGAATTGCATGGGGCCGGGGCGGTAAAGGGCCACCATGGCGATGATGTCGTCGATGCACGAGGGACGGAGCTCGCGGATATACCGCTTCATGCCGTCGGATTCCAACTGAAAGACGCCCGTAGTCTCCGCCCTGCCTAATAGTTCAAAAGTTTGTTCATCATCCAACGGTATATAATCCAAGTTGATCTGATCGCCATGCACGGCTTCAATAATTTCCAGACATTCGCGAATAATCGTCAGGTTGGAAAGGCCAAGAAAGTCCATCTTCAACAGCCCGACCGCCTCGCACGGATGCAAGGAATATTGGATGACTTGCTCCACATCGCCGCCCTGCGCTTTCTGAAGCGGAGCATATTCGACTAAAGCGCCGGGCGCAATCACGATGCCGCAGGCATGTTGGCTGGCATGGCGCGAAGTACCTTCGAGCCTTGAAGCCAGGTCAAGTAATTGCGTGACGCGCGGGTCAGTTTCATCCAACGCCTTAAGCTCGGGATTTTCCTTGCGCGAAATATGGATGGGTATGTTCTTGCCTTGCACGGGCGGCGGTATGACTTTGGCCACGCGATCAACTTCCTGGAACGTCCAGCCAAGCACGCGACCGACATCGCGCACCGCGGCCCGAGCGGCCATGGTTCCAAAAGTGATAATGCCGGCCACACGATCTGCCCCGTATTTTTTTGTCACATATTCAATCACGTCCTTGCGCCGGACGTCGTCGAAATCCATATCAAAATCAGGCATGCTGATGCGGTCTGGATTGAGGAAACGCTCGAACAGCAAACCATAATGCAACGGATCCAGGTTGGTAATCTTAAGCGCATAAGCCATGATCGAACCCGCGCCCGAACCGCGGCCAGGACCTACGATCACACCATGGTCTTTAGCCCAGTTCACATAATCATGCACGATTAAAAAGTATCCGGAGAAACCCATGCGCTCAACGACTGAAAGCTCGAACTCCATGCGTTCTTTAGCTTCGGTCGTCGGTTCGTTTCCATAACGTTCGACCAGGCCTTGCCTCGATAATTTGCGTAAATAGGACATCTCAGTCTCACCTTCCGGCACATCGAACTTGGGGAGCAAATTTTTACCCAGTTCGAGTTTGACATTGCAACGATCCGCGATCTTACGCGTGTTTTCGATCGCCTCCGGCACGTCAGCAAAAGCCTGGATCATGACATCGGCGCTGACCATGGAATGATCCATGGTCCTGATCGTAAAACGGTTAGTATCGGAAATCAACTTGCCGGCGTGGATACATTGGAGAGCGTCTTGAGCCTCGGCATCATCCTCATCTATATAATGAACATCTTTTGTAGCCACTAGAGGCGCGCCGGTCTTTTGGGAGAGCCTAATCAAGTTCTGATTGATATCAATTTGGGTCGGTGACTCCGGGTGGTGGACCAGCTCCAAAAAGAAGTTATCCACACCAAAAATATCCTGATATTCACGCAGGGCCGCTTCTGCCTTTACCAAATCCTTCTCCTGGCATGCTTTGGGTATCTGCCCCTTCATACAGCCGGAGAGCGCGATCAAACCTTGGTGGTATTGGCGCAGGATATTTTTATCCATGCGCGGCTTATAATAAAAACCATCCAAATACGAAATAGAGACGAGCTTGAGCAAATTTTGGTAGCCTTCATGCGTTTCAACCAATAACGTCAAATGATAGGTCCAATCATCAATGCGGGGACGCCTGTCAGTCAAAAGGTTAGGCGCAATGTTGGCTTCAAGCCCGATAATAGGCTTTATCCCCTCTTTCTGCGCCGCTTCGTAGAATTCAATTGTGCCGTAGAGCGCACCATGATCTGTCAGAGCAATAGTATCAAAACCTTTGGCCTTAGCAGACTTAACAACTTCATCCACATCACCCATGGCATCCGAAAGCGAATACATGGAGTGGACGTGAAGGTGGACGAAGGGGGCTTTATTACGCTGTATTTCATCTTTATCCTCAAGCATATTTTGACTACACCGATTCTTATGTTATGCTAGTATCGTAGTGGAAACGCTACAAATCACGCGGTCCCGCCAAAAGCGGGATTTTCGCTTTCTAGAGCGGTTCTTTTACCAGTGTATAATTTTCCAAAATCGATAAACACATCTTTTATGTCAAACAATTCTTTTGCTACCTGACCGCGTACTCCGACAATATATATTCGCCTATTTTTTATTTTCAACCTTTCCAAAGGAGCAAAGAAGTCAGAGTCTCCGGAAAGTAACATGACAGCCGAGACACGATCCATATCATCCAGCATCTCCATTGCCATTTCGACATCAAAATTACACTTCCGTTCCTCTATCACCGAACCGCTGGATTGGACTGCCGAAACGATATTTTGAACTAAAGTTGTAGCCTCTGGAGTAAATGATTTTAAAGTTGATTTTCTGACAAAAAAAGATTCGTCAATGGTTTTACGAATATATTTCACCGGTTTCGTGCGTAATATAGCCCCCGCTTTACGGATTCTATTATGCAGTGCCTTTGATTTTTCCGGTTCACGGTCATTTGTCCCGTAATACACCTTTATCTCTTTAACTGCCGGAAACGCCCATATGCTCCGAATCATATCCTCTATCCGAATCTGCCATTTTAAAGTTTTTCGCCAATTGAATACGTTAGCCAAATCTATATATGCGATTACAGCCGTTTCCTTTATTAGTTGTTCCCGCCAATTACCTTCTTGCATATGCGTGATTCCGCTGACGGCATAAAGCCTGCGGATAAGTTGTAAACTCTCCGTATCTTAACGGGTGGGCACCGGCCTGCCAAGTTTTTGCCGATACTCACTATCCCCAAACCGTAACCTTCCCATCCCGTCCCCTCACGACCAAATCATGGTTTGCGGCCTCCTGGACCTTAACTTTTCCAAAGCTTTTTTTATCTACTTCAGGTTTTATGGTATGGACAGGCCTATATTTGCCCTCAGCTTTTTCCCAGATAACAATCCAATCGCCGGCCGTCACCAGATGCCCATCAAACGTCTCTATCAAGCTATCGACTTTTTCCAATAACTCGTTACGAATTTCTTGCTTAAGTTCCAAACCACCTTGTTCCGTCGGACCCCATAACCGCATAGTGGAATGGGCTACTTCTTGTGGGTGATTTGGGTGCCCTGGCTTTTTTATAGCCTCACCGCAGACGGCCAAGGTACCATCTTTAAGTTGCATGGCGCTATCCATATCTTCTAATTCCAAATCAATTTTCTGGGATGGTGCGTAATGTCCCTCTTTTGGCGCATAGACCACAATCGACCCGAAATTGCCCTCTTTTAAGATTTTATCCTCCACATCTTTATCAGAATGATGCGAGTATCGTCTATCATAAATGGCCGCAAAATTAGCATCTGATAATGGAAAAATATTACTCACGCCTTCCGCGTCTACATCCAGGCGTTCTCTGCTCTCTTTTCCTTCAGTCACGATGCTTATAGGCGGCCGACGAATTGAGTCGACACGAGTAAACCCCTCTGCCGTAATGCCATAAACATCAAAAATCCCGTTGGTCGCGGTTACAATTTCATGGTTTTTCAGTTCACAGATGCCACCGAATCCCCTTCCCCCAAGGCCTTCGATGTTTTGTTTTGGGGCATATTGGCCTTTTACATCCTGAAGGATGCCTATGAAAAGTCCCGATCCCTCAAGGATTGCAGTAAGGCCTCTTCCGTCGGGAGCGGGATATGAGACGAACTCCCCTCCCTTACGCCCGGCCATAAAAATATCACCCTGCTTGCTCTGCGTGATACAACTGATACTATCCACACCCTCCAATTCGATACTTTGCTGTTTTTCCAACCTTGGTCCGATGGCTTGGCAAATATCGAACTTGCTATGCGCTTTTTTCGTATGCGGATTTATTTCGCGATCGCCTACAAAACAATAATTCCCGTCCCGCAGCTTGTGGCTGCGATCGTCCACGACCGTCATATCGACCGAATCTAGCCGCTCTTTCAGGGCATAGTCTCTCCAGTCGCGCTCGACTCGAGGAGTATTGATTACACCTTCCGCTGGGAATCTATAAGGATTTGACATATATAATTAAATCACCCGTATCTTAACGGGTGGTCAACAGGCTGCCAAGTTGATTACTCTTCCTCCTCTTCGTCCAATAACTTATTGAAACGTTTCTTCGTGGTCTTTGGACCCTTGGTTGATTCTTTGGCGCTGTGGACAAATGATGACAGACCCTTGGCCGCGGCCGCGATGCCACCCAAAGCGCCTAAGACACCACCTAGTTTCTCCCTGGCGTGGGCCACATCCTCTTCAATGCCGCCGACGACTTCCCGAGTATGTTCCACAACTTCGTTGCTTTGACGCAGTAACCTGGCGATTTCGAAAAGGCACCAACAAATAAAAGCTGCAACGCCGAAAAGCGCAACGCCGAATGCGAGCCAGAAAAATGCTTGTGATGAGGCGAGATCCATATAAGAAGAGTATAGCACATAACATGGAATATACCCTACGAATTACGAATGGCTTCATACGAATATACAAATTTACGAATAGACTCTTCAACAAAAAATTCGTATATTCGCGACAAATTAGTAATTCGTAGGAGCGCATTAGCGCAAAAAAAAGAGCCCGGTCACTTGGGATCGGGCGGAGGAATAGTCGGCAAGTTGCGCCTAGCTCTTGGCAACGTGCAGGAGGCGCTTGGAGACAACCTCCCAGTTCAGGACGCCGAGGCCGGCGCCGAGCAAGCCGCCGAAGAGGACGAGCGCGACTTGCGCGCCCAGCGTGTGCGCGGACCTGGCGAGTAGGAGGTAGCTCATGGCTCCGCCAATCGCACAATCGATGGCGCAGAGCAGACGCTTGTGCGAATGGATGAGTTCGAAGAGTTCCCGGCAGAACAGGCCGAAGTAGTAGCAGCCGTAGCCGATACCGATCGCCAGGTACATCCACATGTCACAGAGTAGGAAGGTAATGGCTGTAGGGAGACAGATGTCTAGTCCTCGAGCGATCCACCAGTAGGCATTGGCGTAGGTGTAAGGTTTTTCCGTGAATCCTTTCTCGAGCTCTTTCTGGTACCAATTGTACCCTATGCCTTTATCAGAGGGCCAGACAAAGAAGCACCGTTCTGCTTCTACCCCCATCTTCAAAAGAAACATCAGAAACAAGGATACGGCACACCATGCGAAGCCCATCAGGACGATGTATGCGAATCCTACTGCATCACCCGTCATATGGTTGCGCCACGAAGGCCAGCAGGCGATGCCTATGGTTACTGTCAAAAGTGTTGCCGCATAAATGATCGGCCGCGGTCTGACCAGCGACTTTTTGACATCAGACCATTCTTCAGCAACGACCTCACCCACTGCCTGCGCGGCTTTGGGAACTGCTCGGGGCACCTCGCGGAAATCGTAGGCTAGATAGCCGCCGACAAAGCCGGCGATCAGGCCGAGCCACCAAAAGGCCGGCGCGAAGAGCAACGCGACGAGAGAGCAAAGCGCTCCGCCGATGAAACAAGCCAACGCGATCTTCCTGGTTTCCATGGAACCTCCAATTGTGACGGAACAACAACCTCAACAACCACCGATTTTTACCCCTGATTACAGGCTGTGTCAATCTTGGCAGGATAAGGTATACTGTTTCTGACATTCTTAATTGTTAATTGTTAATTGTTAATTTTCTATGATGTCTTCCCTCCCCATCGATTTAAGTAAAGTTCCGCAACAGAACATAGATAAAGAAATCCTGCGGGCGGCTATCATCGCCGAGCTGGATGCAGTTAATCTTTACGAGCAGTTCGCGGCTAAGTCAAAGTCAACCAAAATCAAAAAAGTCCTGATGGAAATTGCCAAGGAAGAAAAGACTCACGTTGGAGAATTTCAGGCTCTCTTGCTCGGACTCGACAAAGAACAAGTCCGCGAACTGGCGGCCGGTAAAAAAGAAGTTGACGGGTTATAAAAAAGTAGAGACGTCCCACGGGACGTCTCTACTTTTTTATCCTCTTACTTCTGCCTTGAACTTTTCCTTACAAGCTAAAACCGCATCTTCCAGCACGCCATCCACCTCAGAGCTTTCGAGGGTTTTTTCGCGTGAGCCGATAGTCAAATGCATGGCCACTGATTTTTTGTTGTCAACAATCCCCTTGCCGGCGTAAGTATCAAACCATTCAACTTTTAAGATACGTTCATCCGCGCGGAGGATGGCCAATTCCAGTTCACGATAATCGACATTCCGATCGACAACCAATGCTAAATCGCGCTTAGCCTCGGGATAAGGCGTGGGCGGCACATAGGCTTTGGAAATTTTGGCAAAAGAGATGAACTCACGAATGTTAACCACGGCTGCGCCAACTCGACCCTTGATCTTAAAGGCTTCGGACATCTGCGGACCGATCTCCCCGACCGTGGCCAACAGCTTATCGCCGCTAAAAGCCTGGGCCGTGCGACCGGGATGCCAAACCGCGTCACGTGAGACGCGCTTCCAATGCACCTCGCCGATGCCATACTCCTCGAAAAGATGTTCAACGAATCCTTTGGCCTTGCGCCAAGGATCTTGATTATCCGCCTCGCGAATCATGAGCGTAAACTCCGGCACTTCATCCGGCAGGTCAGACCAAACGTCCTGATCGTCCTTCGTCCTGATCGTCCTTTCCGTAGGACGTGGGACGTGGGACGTGGGACGAATGTAAACATTTGAGCACTCAAAAAGATGAAGATCTTTTTCGCGTTCTTGATTATCCGCCACAGCCTGCAACATGCCAGGCATAAGCGAGGGACGCATGACCAGCCAGTCGTTAGACAAAGGATTCTGGAGGCGCAAAAGATGAGCCGGGTCATAACTGGCCTTGCGCAACAAATCCTCTGACACGAAAGACCAACTAAAAACCTCCGTGTAACCCGCCGCTTTAGCCACGTCTTTGAGGCGATCCTCCCATTTGATAACCGGATCAGTCTCACGAGGCGCGACGGCGATAGGCACAATCGAAGGGATGCTGGCATAACCAATGACGCGGGCGATTTCCTCAACCAAGTCGCGTCCCATTTCAATATCATGATCACGCCACCATGGGACAGTGGCTTTGATGTGTTTACCGGTAACTTTGACTCCAAAACCCAGGCGTTTGAGCACATCCACCATTTCAGTCTTTTTAACTTCAATGCCAATCAAACCATTTACCTCATCCGTCGTGACGGAATATGACAGAGGTTTATAGGCGGCGGGCATAACGTCAGCCGGTGTGCCGACAATCTGACCTCCGGCTAATTCCAAGACCAACTCAATCGCTCGTGCCATGGCTGAAGGCGGGGCCATCTGGGACAAACCTTTTTCAAAACGCAGTTGCGAATCTGATTGCAAATTAATCTTGCGTGAACCTTTGCGAACGATGACTAGATCAAAAGTCGCGGCTTCGAGCACGATGTTGGTTGTCTTTTCGTCAGCTCCGGTCTGTTCTCCTCCCATCACGCCAGCAATGGCTACCGGACGCTCGGCATCAGCAATCACCAAAATCTTATCGTCCAACTGATAAGTCTTACCATCCAAAGCCATTATCCTCTCCCCCGTCCGTGCGAATCGCACGCGGATCTCCGGTGGTGTGTCATGCTGAACTTGTTTCAGCATCTCCGTGTTACGTGTCTTAGATCCTGAAACAAGTTCAGGATGACGACGTAGCTTAGCCGCGTCGAACACGTGCATCGGCTGACCCGTTTCGAGCATGACGTAATTTGTGATATCCACGAGATTATTAATGGGACGGATACCGGCCGACATTAAGCGACGTTTGAGCCACCAAGGTGACTTTTTGACCTTCACGTTGTCGATTCTGACTCCAATGTAGCGTGAACAAGCTTTCTTAGCGTCGATGGTAACTTTCACACCCGTCGTCCCGCGTCCTGATTTTGAATTTTGAATTTTGAATTTTGAATTTAGGCTTGGCTCTTTCCACTTAAAAGGCTGTTTCAAAATCGCTGAGGCTTCGCGAGCCATGCCAACCATACCCATACAATCAGGACGGTTGCTGGTAACTTCAATATCCATGGCCACGTCGTCCTTGCCACCCAAAGCATCCGATAGCGGGGTGCCTGGCTCGACGTCCATCTCTGGTATTTCTTTACCCAAATCCAAAATCTCGCGTTCTTCGTGTGGGAAAGCCTCGCCCAAACCAATTTCACTCGCCGCACAAATCATGCCCTCGCTTTTGACGCCGCGGATTAAGGCCGGCTTAAGCTCAATCAAATCTCCTTGACCATGCCATCTGACTTTAGCGCCAACAAGGGCCACGGCGACTTTTTGTCCTACATAAAGATTTGATCCGCCACAGACTAACGACAAGAGTCCTGAACGTCCTTCGCGTCCTGTGCGTCCTATATCGACGGACACGACCTGAAGTTTATCCGCCTGGGGGTGCGGCTTAAGTGACCGGACTGCTCCGACCACGATCCCGTCGAGTTCCGAATAGAGCGGCAGAATCTTTTCCACGGACGGACCAGAAAGCGAAATCCGCGCCGCGAAATCTTCGGGCTTTTCTTTAAGGCTGACGTATTCTTTCAGCCAATCGTAGGAGACTAGGAGGTTCATATATTTTTGAAATTCTTATTTACTTATCTATAATTTATGAACTGAGATTTATTCTGAAAACGGCCGCTACGACACATAAAAAAGTAAAAAATAATCCAGCTACGCCTGCTGTTGCCAAAACCCACCTTATTCTTGAATAAATTGGTCCAATCTCTTTAACCAATGCTTTGGCTGGTAGTATTCTGAGAATAAGAAGTCCCAAATATATTACAACTAGGCCACTAATTGTCATCATCGTGTAGTAAAAAAACATAATAGCCAATCCATTCTCCCAAACAAAAATAGAAAAAATGATGCCAATAGGGCCGGGTACAAGTAAGTATAAAGGCTCTAAATACGGCTCAAAAGGATCGATTGCGGTCATGTTTAAATTACGAATTTTTTCTTTGAGGGCTCCTATCCCTCCAATAAACATCAAAATGACTCCATAGAAACCAACGACATACAACCCTGGATACCATTGTTGCGGGTAAGCAATCCAAGCCCAAAGAGTGGAGGAAATCAAAAAACCAACAATCATTAGTGTAAAGGAAACTGTTTTAGGCATATTGATATCGAGATCCTGAAACAAGTTCAGGATGACTTCAAAAGAATCTTTAGCCAATCGTAGGAGACTAGGAGGTTCATATGTTTTTAGACTTCGAGAATAACGTGCTGATTGCTAATATTGCACCGATCAATAACGATATACCACCGAATAAAATAACCCCTGATACTATTTCTGGTTTAACAAAGGCTACGCTACCAATATTTGGATCCGGATCAAAATCAATATAAGTAACAGCGACATAAAAGACATAGCTCATCACGCCTATTGCACCCAGGACAGCACTTATTATGTATCTGGAAGACTTTTTCATATTTGATCTAATTTATCCCAAGGACCTGATGACAGCATTGATCCAAGAGCAAGGATAAACCCGACAGAAATTAGAACCGAAACAAGGCCTACTGCACCAAATATCCATCTGATAAATTTATATATTTTAACGTTTCCATCTATCAATGCGCGTGGTTTTATTCTTCTAAAAAATAAAAGAAATTCGTACACTATGACCAGAATTGAAGTAAGAATAAGTAAGCCAGAAAAAATCATGCCAACATACAGAAGAAAAGTACTTCGAGTCAGATAATGATCAAAAATCAAAGTCAACCAACCGAAAAACGCTGGCACATACAGAGGTTCAAGATATGGTTCGAAACGATCAGTCGTAGTCATATTAAACAATGTTTAGTTTTTACCACTCAAAGCGAAATCCGCGCCGCGAAATCTTCGGGCTTTTCTTTAAGGCTGACATACTCTTTCAGCCAATCGTAGGAGACTAGGAGGTTCATACTTTTAATTACGAATTCAAAATTACGAATTACGAGGAATTTAACGTTTTATTTTCCAAAAAAATAGTCCCAAACCGCAAATAAATGAAGCACACAGAAAAATAACAAATACCATCAGAAATGCTAGCCAATCTTTCATTAACGCGGACTTAACCAGACCATAAATAATCGGAATGGTTGAAAGCAATCCAAGAAGTATCAACGATATGCCATGCATTTGTATATGACTTTTTTCAAAATATTTTGCGAATATCAAAATAACTACTCCTACCCCTACAAAAACTAGCCCGGACAAAATCAGAGTATAAACCAAATCAGAAGTGGCATTCGTTAAAAACAAGATCCCCGCCCCAATTTCTAAGGCACAACCAATCAGTATAGGCACGAGTATTCTTTTTTTCATATTCTCTTAAGACATTACAAACAGTACTATCAATAATTCCGGTCCTAATATACAACTCACGATAAAACCTACAATCGATATAGTTCTGAAGAAAACCATGTTTTCTCTTATTTTGGATTTGGGACTTGCAATGAAACTAATACAGAAAATAATTAATGTTAGGAAGGGTACAATTACAGAAAATAACATCAATAACATTGAGGGAAGATCTATTAACTCCGTGGCATTTGAAAATTTTAAAATTGATACAATCAGCAAAATAGCTCCAAAAATAAAGGATGGCCAAGCTGCTTTGTTTAAAGATAAATACCATCTCTCTTTATTCGTTCTCGTACGTATTATCAAGAACAAAACCAAAGCCGAGATTAATAACAATGCTAGAACTATGAATCCCGGCCAGAAACAAAAAGAAGATGAGATGCAAATTTTGACTTGAGAAAACGTTGTAGTTATAAATTCTTTGGATGAAGTAAAAAAGGCCGTTATAAAAATAACAATCGATAATAAAGCTAAACCGTAATCTAGAATCTTTGTTAACTTTTTTGAGGAGTTGGACATAGCCTGCGTTTAGTATCGAGATCCTGAAACAAGTTCAGGATGACGAAATGAAGGTTATTAGAATTGCTTAAGAAATCTGACGTCATTCTGGTAGAGGATGCGGATGTCATCGACTTTGACGCCCTCTTTCATCATGGCTACGCGCTCGATTCCCCATCCAAAAGCAAAACCAGTATATTGCTTGGGATCGACACCCGTGGCTTTCAAAACATTAGGATGGACCATACCCGCACCGCCAATTTCCAGCCAACCGCGTTTGCAAACTTTGCATTTTTGTTTGTTGACGAGACCCGTACCGCCGCAAACGCCGCAGGAGATATCAACTTCGAAGGACGGTTCGGTGAATCTGAAATGATGCGGACGAATGCGCGAGACACGACCGGGTCCAAAAAATTCCTTGGCAAAATAATCTAAGATACCGCGTAAATGCGTGATGCTCACTCCCTTGTCTACCAACAAACCTTCAAACTGATGGAACATGGGTGTGTGCGTGGCGTCGATTTGACGGCGATAACATTTGCCTATGCCCAATAAACGGATCGGAAATTTATGTCGTTCAAGCTCGTGGATCTGACCATTGGAGGTGTGCGGCGTCATAACCATCTTCCCTTTTTTGGAAAGAGGCGCATCCATGAAAAAAGTTTCCCAGTCATCGCGGGCCGGATGGTCGGGCGGCATGTTTAAAGCTTCAAAAGCGTACCAATCCCAATCAATCTCCGGATAACGAATGCGATAAAAACCAATCTTCTCAAAAATCGCCGTGATCTCGCGGATGGTTTGAGTCATTATATGCAAATGACCTTCCGGCGGACGGGTGCCCGGCTCGGTCACATCCACTCGTTCCGTTTCGGCCACCGCGTCATAGCGACTGGACGCGAGGGATTCCCGCTTGCCGGCGAGCAAATCAAGTCCCGCTTGCTTAATCTTGTTAGCTAGAGCACCCAGCACCGGCCGCTCTTCGGCCGAGACATTGGCTAGGCCTTTGAGCATAGAGGTCAACTGACCTTTGCGCCCCAAATACTTAACCTCAATCTGCTCAAGTTCCTCGAGCGATTTGGCCGCTTTCACGTCGCGCTCGATTTCGAGCCGCAAAGCTTCTAATTGATCTTTCATAAATTTATTAATTCAAAATTCAAAAAGCAAAATTCAAAATATCGGTATCCCTTCGGGATATTTATTTAATGAATGCCGTAGGCCACCAAAATTTTGCTCTTTGAATTTTGCTCTTTGAATTATCATATTCCTACCATCCCCTTAATTCCTCCCCAAATAACTCCGCCGTATTTGCCGATATCTCTCAAGGTGACTAGCAAGATCAAGACGATTAGAGTCAAAAAAGCTATTTGGTGGATTCTGGCTTCGACTCTACGCGCCACAGGCTTGCGTCTAATCTTTTCAATGATGAGGAAAAACACCCGGCCACCGTCCAAGGCCGGAATCGGCAGGAAGTTGACGACAGCCAGGTTAATGGAAAGAATGGCCGCGAACTGAAGGAGCGGCACAATACCCTGCTTGGCCACCTGTCCGGTGATGACCGCAATCCCGATCGGACCAGCCACTTCTTGTTCCACGTGGCGCAAGAGAACCAAGTCGCGAATCAAAGTCCCAAAACTGACAACGATGTCGCGGGTGTAACCGACAACCGCCTCACCGGCATAAAGCAAAGCCCTATCAAAACGGAATTTAACTTTACCCACGTCAGCCAGGCCGACCCCGATGCCAAATTTTTTAATTTCTTCCAGATAAATCGGATTGACCGTAACTTTTTTAGACTCGCCATCCCGTTGGTAATCAACTTCGAAAGGTTTGTCTTTTTGATCCGCGATGGTCGTTCTAGCTTGTTCGTAATCTCCGGCTTTGATTCCTGCAATGGAAATGATTGCATCGCCCGGTATTAAACCCGCTTTGTCCGCTGGTCCGCCCGATACGAGATTAGTGATCCTAACCTCTCTGTTTTCTATCTTAGCGTCAGCTGGCACGCCATCCAGAATGGCCGTGGCTCCAAAAGTAAAGATGCCGGTAAAAAGTACGAAGGCCAGCAACCAATTCATGGCCACGCCCGCCGCCAGGATAATGATGCGCTGCCAGATGGGCTTAGCATGGAAAGCATCTTTGTCTTTTATGGTCTCATCTTCCCCGTTTTCACCTTTGATCCGCACGAAGCCACCCAAAGGCAACCAATTCAAAGACCAGATTGTGTTCTGGTATTCTTTTTCGTCTTTACCGCTGACTTTATGCCATTTGCCCTTATCCTTAACGATACCGACCACCCGGGGCGGAAAACCATAGCCAAACTCATCAGCTTTGACGCCAAAAATCCTGGCCGCAATAAAATGCCCGAATTCGTGGATCAGCACCAAAACGGACAAGACCAACAAAAAAATAAGGACGATTAACATGGGTAGAATATTACTTAAATTTCAGCTTTTTGTATAGTTCACGACTGAAGAACGGCCTTGACGGCTTTTACCTGCCTGCCCAACCAGCGGCTGGCCAACTTATCCGAGGCTTCGGAAGTATCCGTAAAGGCAATGATTTGGCTCGGATCAGCTTTCGGTTCGAACAAATCCGGATAAGCTTCCATGGCCTGCTGGATAACCGTGCTGGCCGAATCGATGACGACGACCTTCTTCCCCATAAATCTTTGAATCTGATCTTTTAGAAAAGGATAGTGTGTGCAGCCCAAAATCAATGAACCGACGTTAGCCTGCCTGAGAGGCGTTAAGTAGCGTTTGACCATGATCTTTGTCACCTGGTCATCCAACATGCCCTCTTCGACCAACGGCACAAATAACGGACAGACTTTCTGAATAATCTTGGCTTTTGATTCGTATTTGTGGACCACTTTTTCGTAAATGCCGGAGTTGACTGTCGCCTTGGTTCCGATGACGCCCACCCTTTCCCTGCCCAAAGCGGCCGCGGCTTGCGTGGCAGGTTTGACCACGCCGATAAACGGAATGTCAGGGAAAGCCTCTTGCAACTTAGGCAAAGCCAAAGCGCTGGCCGTATTGCAGGCTACGATCACGAGCTGTGCGCCGTGCTTTATAACATATTCCGCATCTTCCTTGGCGTAGCGCTCAACCGTTTCCTGAGTTTTATTGCCATAAGGAGTACGAGCCGTGTCTCCCAAATACACAAAATCTGCCTTGGGCGCCTTGTCCAGCAAAGCTTTAACGACGGTCAATCCACCGATACCAGAGTCGAATAAACCGATCATATGATTAACTTTGTCAGCTCATCGACTTTCTGTTTCATAAGCTCTTCAGTCGTAGCTTCGAGGGTTAACCTGACCAAGGGTTCTGTGTTGGAAGCCCTAACATTAAACCACCAAGCCTCCATATCCACCTTAGGATCGCCAAACTCACAACGGATGCCGTCGATATCAATGACTTTGGTGGATTGACCGACGTAGACTTCCTTGACTCTCTCAAGAACACTTTTTGTATCCTTTACCTCAAAGTTGATTTCGCCGGAATGGAAGTAATGAGCAATTTTTTTCCACATTGAGCTTAGCGGCTGTCCGCTAGCGACTAAAACCTTGAGTAAAATCAGCATGGCATAATCCCCGCTCTCTACATTCCAAAGCTCATTAAAATAATAATGCATGGAGACTTCTCCGGCAAACCAAGCGCCTGAAACGCTCATTTCTTTTTTGATCAAAGCATGGCCGACTTTAAAAATTCTGGGTTTGCCTCCGGCTTCCAAAACCGTTTCCGGGACTGACCAAGAAGATCTGACATCAAACAAAATTTCTGAGCCTGGTTTTTTAGGTAACTGGATGGTTGAGAATAAAGCGGTCAAAATATCGCCCTTAATTTGTACGCCCCTCTCGTCAACGAAACCCACGCGATCCGCATCACCGTCAAAAGCTATGCCGCACGCGGCACCGCTCTCTTTGATCTTTGTTTTCAAGGCTGCCAGCGTTTCTTCTTTAAGTGGATTGGCTTCGTGGTTTGGAAAGTTACCATCCAACTCAAAATATAGTTTCTCAGCTTTTATCCATAGACATTTTTCAAGCAACTTCGGAATAACATGACCCGCCATGCCATTGCCCGCGTCAATGACAACTTTCATCTCAGGCATGTCAGTCGGAAGATCGGCGAGTTTGACTATATGGTCAACGTAACGGTCGAGTGCCGTCGGATCATCAACAACAGATCCTATCTTTTCGGCGGACGGGATTGGATCGGTTGGCCAAGCGTCGCGGATCATTTCGAGTCCCGACCCTAAACCAACGGGCACGCAATTGCCGTCAGAAAACTTGAAGCCGTTATACTTGCCGGGATTGTGTGAGGCGGTGATCATGACTCCCAAATCAAACTTAGGATCAGCCAATCCCAGTAGGACATTGAACATAGGAGTTGAACAAAGACCTATCCTGGTCACTTCTACTCCTTGTGAAACCAACGACTCGACCAGTGCCTGTTCAAGCTCGGGTGACGTCCGACGCATATCACGACCAACCATGACCCGCTTAGGCTGACGGACGTTGACGATGGCCAACCCTAAATTAGCTGAAAAGGCCGGATCGATCACCTGAGGTGACTCCCCCCGGATGTCATAGGCCTTAAAGACCGAAAAAAGCTCTTTGTGCATATAAAAAACATTATTGACCATGCGCAGCTTTTCGTCTACAATTTGAGGACTTAATTCCTAGCTTAAAATCCTCTATGATTTGGTGGATTTTGCTGATAGTTGTCATCATAATCGCCCTTTGGTTGCTGGCTACTTACAATGGCCTGATCAAAGCGCGTAACCAGACTGACGAGGCCTGGTCGGACATTGATGTCCAACTTAAACGCCGACACGACTTAATCCCTAACCTGATAGCCACCGTTCAGGGCTACGCTTCACATGAAAGCGCGGTTTTCACGAAGGTCGCAGAAGCTCGCTCCCAGGCCATGCAGGCCAAAAGCATTGACGACAAGATAGCGACTGAGAATCAACTGTCCGAAACGCTCAAAAGCTTGTTCGCCGTAACTGAGAACTATCCTGGGCTTCAAGCCAACCAGAATTTTTTGCAACTTCAGACTGAACTTGCGGAGACGGAAAATAAAATCCAGGCTTCCCGCCGCTTTTACAACGGCAACGTGCGTGATTTCAACACCAAAATTCAGGTCTTTCCGACTAACCTGATTGCCGGTTTCTTGCAATTCAAAGCCTACAAATTCTTTGAGGCAGGCGAGGACGAAAAAGCCGTCCCCAAGGTTGAGTTCAACCAACCAACACCTCAAGCGTAAGTTCCGAGCCACAAGCTTCAAGCCCATTAACGTCTTGAAGCTTGTAACTTGAGACCTGACACTGCCCATATACTCCCACACCGGATAAGCAATATGATAATTCAAAATTCAAAAAGCAAATTTCAAAATGCAGGAGGCCTTCGGCACAAATATATATTAAATCGCATAGCGATACCTGCATTTTGCTCTTTGAATTTTGCTTTTTGCTTTAATTGAGTATGTTGCCCAACGATCTCATCCACCGGTTTACCAACCACTTGAAGGACACGCTGCAAAAGGCGTTGAATTTTGCCGTAGCCAATGGACGGGAAATCGTTGAACCGGGCGACCTGATCGTGGGTTTATTGGAAGAGAAGGGCGCTTTGGGCGGCGAGATACTTAAAAAGTCCGGCTGTAATGCCCAAGAAGCGGCTAATTTTTTCCGGGGCAGTCCTAATCAGCATAAATCGCTCATGGCCCTGGATCTTTCTCCGGCCGTCAAAAAGATTCTTGAGAAGTGCATCGTGACCGCCCACCTGAGAGAACATAAATTCGTCGGGACCGAACACTTGGCCGCGGCCCTGGCCGAATGCGACGATCTCACTATCGTTGATTTTTTCAAATCGCATAACATCCCGCTCAAGACTTTGCGCGAACAGGTCGAAAGCGTCCTGCGCTCAACTTCTAACTTCCCTTCCATGGATCAGGTCTTGCAACGCGCCCAGGATGATGACGACATTATGCCCGGCGCAGAAGAAGATCATGCTCAAAATCAATATCCGGGCCAACGCCCTTGGCGCAATCAACAGACGTCTTCGGCTTTGGAAAGTTTTGCGCGTAACTTGACACAACCGGAAACCGCCGAAAAGCTCGACCCTGTGATTGGACGCGAAGCTGAACTTGAACGTGTAATCGAGGTCTTAATCAGACGCACCAAATCCAATCCGGTTTTGCTGGGAGACCCGGGCGTCGGCAAAACGGCTATCGTCGAAGGCTTAGCTAAACGCCTGGCAGAAGGCGATGTGCCGGACGCGCTTTACGGCCATCGTTTACTTTCGCTCGATTTGGCTTCGACGGTCGCCGGGACCATGTATCGCGGAGAATTTGAAGCACGGCTCAAGCAAATAGTGGAAGAGGCTCGCCTTGATCCCAAAACCATTCTTTTTATCGATGAAATTCATAACATCGTAGGAGCGGGATCGACTTCCGGTTCACTGGACGCGGCCAACATCCTCAAGCCGGCTTTGGCCCGCGGCGAAATCCGTTGCGTGGGCGCTACGACTTGGGCTGAATATAAAAAACACATCGAGCCGGACGCGGCCCTCGAACGCCGCTTCCAGCCCATCATGATTGATGAGCCGACCGCTGAAGCCACGCATGAAATGCTAAAGGGACTCGAAGAAAGGTATGCCAAACATCACGGAGTTAAATACCACCCGCAAACGCTCCGAGCGGCCGTTGATCTGGCTGAACGCTTTATGACTGACCGGCTTTTCCCGGACAAAGCCGTTGATTTGATGGATGAAGCCGCGGCTTCGGTGGTAGCCAAACGCCAATCGCGCGACCAAATGGAAAGATTGTCCGTCTTGGATGCCGCCGTCAAAGCTAAAAAAGAAGAAGCTGAACAACACGTACAACGCAATGAAATGGAATCCGCCGAGCAAGCCTCGGCTGACGCGGCCTGTTTAGAAATGGATCGCGACGCTTTGACGAAAGAGTTAGACGAACTGCGTGAGCACGACAAGCCGATTATCAAACCGGAAGATGTGGCCAAAGTCGTGGCCCGCATCGCCCACGTGCCCGTGTCAGTCATCCTGGCTTCGGAACGGGAGAGATTGACTGGCTTGGAAGAGAGATTAGCTGAACATGTTTTGGGTCAGGATGAAGCGATTGCCCAGGTGGCCGACGTTGTCCGTCGCGCCAGGCTTGGTTTGCATGATCCCAGACGGCCCAAAGCCACCATGCTTTTGGTTGGCCCTTCGGGTACCGGCAAAACCGAATTAGCCAGGACACTGGCGCAAGAGCTCTACGGCCGCGAAGACGCCTTGATCAAACTCGACATGTCGGAATTTTCCGAATCGCACTCCATTTCCAAACTGGTAGGTTCACCGGCCGGCTATGTCGGTTATCGCGAGAGCACCAAGCTGACCGATGCCGTACGCAAACGTCCGCACTGCGTGGTTTGTTTTGATGAAATTGAAAAAGCTCATCAGGACGTGCAGCAAACTTTGCTCCAGATATTAGAAGACGGACGTTTAACCGATGCGACGGGCCGGACCATCTCTTTCCGCAACGCCTACATCGTTCTGACATCCAACGTCGGATCAGATCAACTGCAAAGGAAGCATCTGGGTTTTACGCGCGAAAGCAATGACTTGAGTTCCCTGATCAGCGACGAGGTTAAACAACGTTTCAAGTCAGAATTAATTAATCGCCTGGATCGGATCATCATCTTTAATCCCCTTTCGGCTGATAACTTACGACGCATTCTAGATCGTGAACTAACCGAGGTCTGCGAACGATTGGAACGTATGCAACGTGTGGCCTGCGAAGTTACCGATTCTGTTAGGGACTGGCTCATGCAACAGAATCTGCCGGCCGAGGAAGGCGCCCGCGCTATAAGACGCCTCATCGAAAGAGAAATCAGCGCGCCGCTCGGCAAGTACCTCATTTCAAAACATAAAAGGTCGAAGATCACCGTCCTGGCCACTGACAAAGGAGTGAGATTTAAATAGACGATAGCTATTAGACAGTAGACGGTAGCCAGACTAAGCACTTTCTAAAGTATGGCGGAGGAAAAAAATCAAAACGCACCATCGAATTCCGGATTGGTCAATAATCAATCCCAAGCCTTAGACCAAGTCGCCAACCTGGTCACGAATTACAATTCGAGCAACGAAGCCAACCGCGTGGACACGGTTGAGGCTTTTAAAAACAATCTTTTCAAACTTGATCGCGGGGTCGTCAAAAAAATGTTTGACTCGGCGTCCGCTATAAGGAACAAACCCGACCTCACTTTTATAATCCAGGAATTACCTGGCCTTTACATACCAAAAAAAATCTTTACGGAAGATTTAAAAACTCCGGCCCGATCATTTTTTGCAGATTACGACCGGCGAAATTACCAAGATCTGCAAGTCAAAAGCCAGGCTGAAGCCTCGGCTAAGTCAGAAGGTTCATCCACCAAATTAGATGCGGCCAAAGCTGCCGTTTTGGGTAAAGGTTTTGGAGCCATCGGACAAACTCTGGGAAGCATGGCAGGGCTCAAACCGGTTAGTCGACGAACAAGAGCTTCAGCTGGTGGAACAAAGGAGACAACTCCGGCTCCCCAGAAAAAAACTCTCTCATCCCCGGCAGCTTTGCGCGGCCATGCACCGTCTGGTGCAGGGCGCAGTCCGGAAATTTCCAACGTGCCCATAGCCGCGCCTGCCAAGAGCGCGGCCGCACCGCAACAACAAGCAACAGGAGCCGCTCCCGCCGCGCCGGGCGTCGAGTTGAAGGCGGAGGGCGAAATTAAAAACGAAGCCGAAGTCCAAGCGCCCAACCTCCCTGCTCCCCCGTCTCCGACAGCCTCTGGTGGAAAAGGTACTCCTCAAACAGCTCAAATAGAGGCCAAAGGTGAAACGGAGACAAGGATTAAAATCCCGATTCCAACAGCCGGTGGACAGACCGGAGCTATTTTCAAAGAAATATCTATCCAGGCACCAGCCGAATCAGAAGTGAGCTTACCGCCACCTCTCTCGCCCATCTCATCCGTTTCACCAGCCAGGCAAACACCCATACAACCTCGTCGGTCACGTTTGGGGACGTACGGCCGCCAACCCGCACGGGGATCGGCCGCGCGAACGACTCCTTCTCCTCAAAATCTCGTTGGAACCAGACCAGGCCCAGATCAAGCAACTAGAATTCCAGTTCTGCCATCACGCCAAGGTGGAGCTGGGACGGAAATTTCACGGCCTGATACACGGCGGACAACAGAAGTTGAACAAGCTCCATCTCCCGGCGGTCGCGCTCAAGCCCAAACCACGGGACAGGATTTGGCTATCCCCTCGACCCAGACCGAACAACCCATGTCAGCCGCCTCTGCCTTTGGAGCCAGAGGGACGCCAAATTTGCCAACAACCAAAAGCCCCTCGTCGCAAGTTTCAGTCGTCCCAGGGACGTGGGACGCTGGGACGCTGGGACGACCAGGACGTAGGAGCTCTAAAAGCGTTGGCCCTCAAGAAATCAAACCTCCGATTAGCCGGGCCATGGATCTCCACGCCGCGCAAAACGAAGCTTGGAGAGGTCGAGCCATGGAGCGTGGAGACGAAGAGGCCATGGCGACCGAAGAAGGTTTAGAATTAAGTGGTAGCGGGCTCGAATCAGAACTGGCCGAAGGCATGGAAGAAGGACTGACCCCATCCATGGCGTACGGACAATTTTTTAATCCGCTCGCGCAACAGGGCGGCTATTACCCGCAGGCAGAACGCGGTCCAGGAACCATGGCCATGGAAGAAGAAATAGAAGACGAGACAGCCGGAGGAGGTACTCCTGAGAGCGATATAGACAGGCTGAGATCCTTCCAAGCCATACAGCGACGGGACACCGTAGCCGGAGAACAATTGACCGGGGCGCCTTCCTCGAGATTGCGCAACGTCAAACCCGAGCCGCCATCTACCAGACAGTTGGTCTCGCAGGCAGGCCGGGGGCAGGCCGCCGGTTCAGGCGGACCAGGCAAGATGGATGAGATCGGCTTTGCCTTGAAACTGCTTTCCAACCAAGTCAGCAGCAAACTTAAGGCGGATCAAGCGACGAAACAGATCGAAGATTTTAAAGCTAAAATTGAGAGCCTTAAACGCGGCAAACAAGCTTTCAAAAATCTTTTGGATATCGGTGAAATCGGTTCTAGCGAATCCGGAGTATCTTTGTTGACCCTCTGGGTGGAATGGAATATCGACCTTATTAATAAACATGTGGCCGACGGTAAAATACCTTTCTTCGAACAAAAACCTTCCGCGGGTTCCCTGCCCTTGGAGAAAACCATCTCCAATGTCAAAGACGGTGTAATCATCTTTGCCGATATTCTGCTTCCGATTTCGGCTATCGCCTTTATGGCCATCCCGCTGACCGTGACGGCTTTGATTGTCGCTTCTTTTTTTGGCACCTTCCTGCAACTGGCCAACTATTTTGGAATTAGCATTCTCTAATATTTGGAATTAGCCTCCCGACGTAATATAATAACCTTTATGATCACTTTGACAGAAAACACCAAACGATTGCTTTTTATCGGATTTTTCATCCTCTTCTCGATCGGAACAGGCTACGCCCTTTATTATTTTTTCTTTAAGCCGGCCGCTCCCGTGATCCAGGTGCAAAATCCGGAAGGATTGACGGGCACGCTCGGCCAATCCGGCCCGCGCGGCGCTACGACCACTTCCGAGGTGACGGGCGGTGGGACTTTACCGGAGGCGGGCGGCGTAACTCCGACAAACGGGGCAACCGCTCAAGCCGATGTCACATTGCTCCGAGATGGAGTAACCCAAGCGGTTAGCCCTTCACCCAAAGGCGATACCCGCTATTACAATCCTGAAGACGGGCGTTTCTACCGTATCAATGACGACGGAACGCTGACTCTGCTTTCCGATAGGCAATTCGTGAACGTCGATAATGTAAGCTGGGGCAATAGCGTGGATGAGGCAATCATGGGCTTTCCGGACGGCAGCAATATTTATTACAACTTTGATGACCAAAGGCAGGTCACGCTCCCCTCGCACTGGACGGATTTTGAATTCGCACCTCAGGATCAGCAAGTAGTGGCCAAGAGCGTGGGCTTGGACGAGGGTAACCGTTTCCTGATCACCGCCCAACCGGATGGCAACGAGGCCACGGCTGTTTATCACATGGGAGAAAACGCAGAC
This sequence comes from Patescibacteria group bacterium, assembly GCA_041661105.1. Taxonomy (GTDB): domain Bacteria; phylum Patescibacteriota; class Patescibacteriia; order 2-12-FULL-60-25; family 2-12-FULL-60-25; genus MWCR01. The sequence goes on along the minus strand of JBAZVB010000002.1, from coordinate 303,655 downwards.
CTGGTCATCCCGAGCTGGTCGCCCAATAACCAGGTCATTGCTTTTTCGCGGACCGGCACTCCGCAGGCCGACAATGCCGAGCAGATCTATCTCCTGGGTAAGAATCACGAAAACTTTAAAGCCCTGACCGTTCCGGGCCGGGGGTTTGTGCCCAGCTGGTCCCCGACCGGCAAACTTTTGCTCTACAGCGTCTATCACGCAAGAGACAATGACAAGCCCATGCTTTGGGTCTCGGAAGCCTCCGGCCAGGATATCGGCAGGAACCGTAAAAAATTGAACCTCATGACCTGGGCGGATAAATGCGTTTGGAGCAATGATAAGGAATTATTTTGCGCCGTGCCCATCGACCTCCCAATGGGAGCCGGTTATGACAAAAGCAAGTTTTCCAACATACCGGACGATCTCTACTACATCAACCTTGATACGGGCGTCTCCAAAAAAATTAATTCGAGCGACCAAAACCACCCCATCAACCAACCGGTCTTGAACCAGGATCATACAAAACTGGTTTTCACCGACTCCGTAACCGGCAAGCTCTACAGTTATAATCTCAACTACTAAATATGAAATGGTTTACCAAAGAGCGCTTGGCGATCTTTATCCTGGCCCTGGCCTGCCTGGTTTTGGTGGGTTCCATGGGCTGGCGTTGGTACCATAATCGCAAGGATTATTTTTTGAGCGGAGCGCCGCCCCAGGATATTTTGGAAAAGGTTGAACCCAAAAAAGTTCCCTACGACCAAATCAAGCCGCCGGCTTTCCTGGCGACTGACGCCTTGGTCATCGGATCGATGTCCTCCACCGCCGGGATTGCTTTTTACGGTGATTACGCCGACTCGCAGTCCAATGCCCTGGCGCGCGAGCTCGAAAGTTGGGCCCGCAACCAAGGCCGGGTCCGTTTTATTTGGTATTATTTGCCGGCTAAAACGGATGACAACGATGTCTCTTTCGAAGCCGCCGTGTTATCCGAATGCTCACGCCTTTTGGATGATGCGTGGCAAGCTCACAAGCTTTTGATCTCCCTGCCGAAAATCGACAATCAGACCCTTAACCTCCTGGCCGATAAATTGAAAGACAAAGACGGTCTGCTCTACACCTGCCGCCAGGATAAGAATCTCCGGAGCTACCTCCGACAAAAGATAGATATCGCCCGGGGAGACGGCATCGATAAGGCGCCTTTCGTTTTTATCGGGACGCATGTTTTCCCGGCTCAAAGCGCCTCAAGCTCCACCATGATACGGACCGCCATGTCTTATCTGATCAATTAGAACCATGAACCAGCCGCGAACTTTTTTTAGTCTGGTTATCCTGATAACTGTTTTTTTGATTTGTACTCCGGAAGCCTTAGCGGCCAGTTGTTGTCTCTGTTCCCATCCCGCCGTTGCCAATGGAAAATTCTGTCTTAACAACGTCAATACATCCTGCGAAAACTTAAACAGTTCGACGAACAATGACGTCAAGGCGGCTTCTTGCGTGACTGACGTCAGTGCCAACCCGTGTAAAAAAATTCCAGCCGGCCAATGTCTGAATGAACCGTCAAGCGAGATTGATTTTAAACTTTCTTCCGTCCCCGGTTACGTGGCCAGTAAGAGCGCAGACACGCAACCTAAAACCCTGGACTTCAAGCTCAACATAGATCTTCCCGGTCTGACTTTTTTTGCCCCTTATAATGACAACAATACGGTCATCGTGCCGATGATGGCCCAGTATCTGCAAGCTTTCCAGGCTTTACTCATCGGCATCAGCCTGATCGCGACGGCCATTATGCTGATTTACGGAGGCTGGCTTTATCTTCTTTCCGGGACAGGGCTCAAAGTGCAGGAAGGCAAGAAAATCATCATTGATGCCTTGATTGGCATGATCATTGTTTTGGGCGCGGTCGTCATACTCTCCAACCTGAATCCAAATACGGCCCGCCTCACGGCTTTACAGCTTTACCGTGTTCCCGCGGAAAAATCTAACATCGAAACGGTCAGCACCGTCGGCTCAAGCGGCTCGACCAAACCTGGCAAATGCACTTTTGAAATGAACCCCGGGGGTCAGCCCACGCTCCTTTCGATATACCACTGCGCGGCCGACGTCCTCTCAAAAGATCTGAACATAAATCCATGTTATATTTTCACGGCCATGAATAACGAGTCCTACATGGCCCTGCCGAACATCGCCGGGCACGACGAAAATCCCATCGGTCCGGTTCGTGGTACGGGCATGAGTATTTATCCCGGACGCAAACGATTCAACGAACTGGGCGTCACCTATAAAGGCAAACCCGTTATCCCCGACGTCACCATCAATGACGACGTAGTCGATTACACCAAGGATGACCTGGGATTAGATCCGCGCTTCAGCCACGGCTTCGGGTTGATGATGTTCACCTTCAGCGTCAATAAATCAGGCAAATATTCGTTCGACGGAGAACCTTTCACTCCCAAACAGTTGATGGATCCGTATTGGGGCATGTATTTCGGCTCACTGCATATCCGCAGGACGTTGCGCACTAATAATGCTTTCGATACCCAAAAACTGCTGGGCACGATATCCATGGTCTGGATTTATTACGGCGGATGTTATAATAAAGACGGCTCACCGGGGCCCTGCGCCGCCTCTAATAAAAACCTTGACATTAAACCGATGAAACCGGTAAGGATGGGCACGCCCGACCACCGGAACAACGATACCTATTGGTGTATGCAGGGCACAAATATCTATGAAAATATCAACCCGATTTTTTTGACCGTCTGCCGGGGCGATTTCCCGCTGGATCCAACCGAATGTCAAGCTTTTGTTGAAAAAGAGATAGTCCCCCTGAAACCGGACATTAACCCGAAGTTCGCCTGTAGCGTGGGTTGCTGGGACAAACGAATGCCCGTGGTAGGCGACGCCAAAAGCGGTTACAAGTATCGCAATAAATAAACTATGGTTCCATCTCAACCAAGCGGTTCATATAATTTTCTACGAAGCCGTTTCCTGATTGGCGGCTTGTTAGCGGTTTGTTTTTTCGGCTATCCCCTGCTGGCTTTGGCTGACTGTTGCGTCTGCACGCACCCGGAAGTGAACGGTAAATTTTGTATAAGTTATCCGGCCGGCTTTGACTGTTCAACTTTAAAAAATAATTCAGATGCCAGCCTGCAGGCTGCCACCTGCGCCAATGCTACAACCTGCGCCCAAACTGCGCTGGGAGGATCTTGCGTCAACACTCCGGTTGACAGCAACAACTTTAACTTTGCCTCTTTGCCCAAAACACCCGGTGTCACTCAAAAAAAATCCGGAACAACCGCCCCCAGCCAAACTCCTGCTCCAGGCCTAAACATTCCCATCCCGGGCATTAATCTTTCTCCCGCCTACCAGGACCAGGGCATTGTCTATGTTCCCTTTCTGGCTGAATACATCGTAGGCGTACAGAAGATGTTAATCGGCATCGCCCTGATTGCCGCCGCCATCATGCTAGTTTACGGCGGCATAACCTACATCCTTTCGGGCACAGGCGCCCGTGTCAGGGATTCAAAAGAAATTATTCAGGACGCGTTAATTGGCATGGCCTTGATTCTTGGTTCTTACGTCATCTTGGCTAACCTGAATCCCAACCTAACGACTCTCCCCTCGCTGATGGTCCCCGTTGTCAAAAGAGAACCCTTTGATTTTTCAACCGGCTATACCGAGAACGGTTCTCCATCGGATGTCATTTGCAGTGAAGATTGCCCTGCCATGAAACACCCCGAAGCCAAAGGATCCGGTTCGAGGATGAAAGCCGCGTGCAAAGGCGGTGGGACAAAAGAAGCTTTAAAAGCCGTACTTGAAGTTTGGGCCAAAGAAGCCAGGCCTTATGGATCCGTCTACATTCGCGGCGGGACAGGCTATGGCAAAGACATTAAAGTCGCTTCGCCTTATACCGGCAATCTCTTTTGTCTGTTAGGAGCCAAGGGCTGGCTCTCCAGCGAAACCAAACAGGCCTGCGGCTTGCCTGATGACTTTTCTTTTGATTCAACCCCGGGAGGTAGAGGGAGCTGCTCCAGTAGCGAAGGCATCAACCTCAAGCATAAAGACTTGGCTGGCAATCAAATTTTGGCTGATGCCCAAAAAGGTCTGAACAAAGGGCCTTGCTATGCATCTCTAAAAAAAGATTTTTCATCTTTTTACGTCTGCCCCATCAAATGCAATGATCTTTTTGGCGCCGATTGCAGCGGATTCGTCGGCCTGGCTTTGGGATGCGCCGGCATTAAACATAACGCCTCCGTGGTTTATAAAGTCCAAGGGCAAGCCAACGCGGAAGTGAATAATAAAGTTAACCCCGTCCGTTCTGTCGTCGGAGTCACTGTCTGTAAAAATTTAGCCACTAAGCAATACGTTTCTTGCCATAGCGAGGGTTGTGATCCGGCAACTTCTTACGATGATAAAATCTGCAGTCGAGAGATATTGCCAGGTTATACGGCCTTTAGTTTGAGTAAAGAAGAGTTTCTCTCTAATGTGTTGCCAGGTCTGCCTTTTGGAACGACCATCGAATATATGTGCAACAGCGCCCCCATCCCCCACATGTTTATGTATACCGGCAAGATGGGGTTACCGTTTGAAACTATCGAATCAGGCGGAGCCGGTGGCGATCCGTCGCAAGGCAGCGTCACCTTCTTAAACTGGCACGGCCAAAGCGAATTCATAGCCGGCCGCGGCATTCAAATCAAACCATCCATGTCCGCTTATATCAGCGGTTTGTGCGGCGCGGGTTCGCTCAAATACATTTACGCCATGAACGATTTGTAACTTCACTTCTGTCATTTCGACCGAAACGGAATGTAGATGAAGTGAAGCGGAGAAATCCCTTGCTTATAAACTTTAGTTAGTTAAGGGATTCCTCGACTCCGTCACCTTGAGCTACGAGTGACTCCGCTCGGAATGACAAATTGGAGGTTATGGACGTTGGTCCGTTTGATGGTTAGTATATCGGCATGAAGACAACTTTGGTTTATGCCTGCTCCAATTGCGACGCCCAATCCCCCAAATGGTCAGGGCGTTGTTTAAGTTGCGGTTCTTGGGGCACCGTCGGTAAGGAACCGATCTCTACCGACGTACAACGTTCCACGTACAACGTACAAGGTGCAGCGCCCGGCCAGACCAAAACTTTCAATGACCTGGATAAATCCCCGGCCAAGCCCACTCTTTCGACCTCCTTTGACGGGCTGGACCTTGTTTTGGGCGGAGGTTTAGTCCCGGGCTCAGCCACGCTTTTGGCCGGCGAACCTGGCATGGGCAAATCAACTTTGTTATCTCAAGTCGCTTTGGCCATGGCTCACAAAGGATTAAAAGTGCTTTATGTAACGGGCGAGGAATCACCGGCCCAGATTCACCTGCGACTCTCGCGTTTGACCAGCCTCATTTCCAGCTCCTTGAGTTATTTAGATGATACCCGCGCCGAAGTTATCAGCGCGACTCTGGAAGCCAGCCGACCTGACTTAGCTATCATTGATTCAATCCAGAGTTTGACTACAGAACAAGCTTCGGGCGAGGCTGGCAATGTTTCCCAGGTTAAAGCCTGCGCCGCGTTGTTGACGCAGATTGCCAAAAAAACCGGCGTGCCGATCATTCTCGTTGGTCAGGTAACTAAAGACGGTGACATTGCCGGACCCAGAGTCTTGGAGCACGTCGTGGATACCGTCCTTTCGCTCGAAGGCGAAAAACTTCACCGCTTTAGAATTTTACGAGCCCTTAAACATCGCTTTGGTTCTACGGACGAGACGGCTTTGTTGGATATGAATGAAAGAGGTTTAAATGTTATCACTGACCCGTCCGTGGCGCTTTTAGATAGCCGCGCCGCGACTGCGTCAGGATCAGCCGTCAGCTGCGTACTCGAAGGCCGCCGTCCGCTTTTAGTCGAGCTCCAGGCTTTGGTGACAGCCGCCGGTTACAGCGCGCCCGTGAGAAAATCTAATGGTTTGGATGGTTCGCGTTTAAATATGCTTTTGGCGGTTTTAACGCGCCATGCCGGTATCCAGGTTTATGACAAAGACGTGTTTGCCAACGCGGCCGGTGGTTTATCCGTGCGTGACCCGGGAGCAGACCTGGCTTTAGCCGCTGCCATCGCGAGCGCCGTCAAAAACCAACCGATTGACGCTAAGACGGCTTTCTTTGGTGAGATAGGATTGACCGGCGAGTTGCGTCCCGTGGCTTTACCGGAGCTCCGAATCAAAGAAATCGTCCGCATGGGTTTTAAAACCATCGTCTGTCCCCCGATTAAAAATATCCCGACGAAAGACGTTGAGGTTATACAATGCAAGACGGTGAGAGAGGCGCTGGGCTGATCGTCATCCCGAACTTGTTTCGGGATCTCCGCACCATTTGCTTCGTGAGATGCTGAAACAAGTTCAGCATGACAACGGAAATAACTCCTTTCCCTCGTTCGACGGGGGAAAGGTGTCCCCGCAATATAATAAAATAGAGGGGACGGATAGAGGGGGTCCTACTCCCCATGCGCCGTTTCCCTGACCTGCTCGGCGCGCTCGAGGAGGGAGGGATGTTTTTTGAGCAGGGCGTCTTCTTTTAATGTTTCCAAAGCTTGGTCGCGAGCTTGAATCATAATCGCGACATCATCAAATCGGGCGTACTTGAAAAGACTCCGGCCGCTTTGTTCATAGCCGAGAAGATTCCCGCTACCGCGAATTTTTAAATCTTCCTCAGCCACCACAAAACCGTCATTCGTGCGCTCGAGAACTTTGAGGCGCGTGATATCGGCGTCCTCATCCGTCGCGATGAGATAACACGTGCAGGGTTTATCAGACCGGCCAATGCGGCCGCGGAGCTGGTGGAGCTGGGCTAAACCAAAGCGCTCTGCGCTTTCGATTAACATGATCGTCGCGTTAGGAATGTCCACGCCGACTTCAACGACCGTGGTCGCGATTAAGACGTCCACTTTTTTATCTTTAAAGTTATTCATGGCTTGGTCTTTATCAGCCGCTGACAATTTTCCGTGCAGGGCTAAAAGCTTGAGACCCTTGAGCGGCCCGTTGCGCAAACGTATTATTTCTTCCTCGACGCTTTTGGAGCCAAGTTTGTCAGAAGGATCAATCAGCGGACAAACGATAAAGACCTGCTCACCGCGGCTGACAGCCTCTTTGACTGATTGATAGGCTAAATTGCGACCCGTCTCCCCGACCAGGGTGCGCGTCGTGATGGGCAACCGACCAGCTGGCTTGGTGTGGATCGTTGAGACGTCCAGATCGCCAAAGAGCGTCAAAGCTAATGAGCGCGGAATGGGTGTGGCCGTCATCGAGAGCAAGTGCGGAACCATTTTGTCCGGTCGTTCGAGGACAGTTAGGGCTTCGCGCTGGGCCACGCCAAAACGATGCTGTTCATCCACGATGGCCAAAGCCAGGTCAGACGGACATTGGCCGCGTTCCAAAAGCGCATGCGTGCCGACTGCGACGATCCTCCCGGCGGCTAAACGATCCTTGGCCTCCTGAACCGTGAGTTTTTTCTCTTCTCCTCCTTCGCTGATATAACGCGTGGATGAAGTGATGAGCAAAACAGGAATGTTGTGTTTCTTGAAAAATCTCTGCAAAGTCAAAGCGTGTTGTTTGGCCAAAATGTCAGTCGGGGCCATAAAAGCCGTGGATAGACCACTGCGGTAGACCATGGCCGCGCAAAAAGCCGCCACGACGGTTTTGCCGGAACCGACATCGCCTTGCACCAAGCGCCGCATGGGACGACTTTGTGATAAGTCCTGAAAAGCTGCCCAAGCCGCGCGCTTTTGGTCGGGCGTAAGCTCAAACGGAAGTTGCGCCACAAAATTCTTGGCAAAAGTTTCGTCAAATTTGATTTGCGGCGCGCCGCCCAGGTCAGCCTGGTTGCGAGCCAAGCGCAAAGCCAGTTGATAGAAAAAAACTTCGTCAAAAACAAACCTGTTCCGTCCGCGCTCCGCGGCTTCGGCTGATTCGGGACGATGGACCAAACGAAGAGCGTCGATGATACTTGGTAAATTTTGCGCTTTGAGAATTTCCGGTGGCAATGGATCATCCACTTGCGACAAATCATCCACGGCCGCTTTCATGATCTTACGCAAAGTTTTTTGCGTCACCTGTCCTACGAGCGGATAAACCGGGGCGATGTTGCCGGCGGCTAAAGTCTCGGCATTGGCCGGCTCCCAAATCGGGCTAACGAGTCCCAGACCATAACGAGGGTGGCGACGCGCCGCACCGGAAACATAAATCTCATCGCCCGGTTTTAATTGCTCCAACATCCAAGGCTGGTTAAACCAAGTAGCCGAGATGGCGCCGGTTTCATCTTCCAACAATCCCCTGACCATCACAAAACGCCGTCTGAAACTCGGCAATTTTTTGAGCTGCTTGATTTTAACTTTAAGCGTCACCGGCTCGCCGATCGGCAAATAGGCGATCTTCACCAAATTGGAATAATCATCATAACGCCTGGGCAAAATGGAAAGAATGTCACCCACGGTCGTGACTTCGAGCAATTTTAAAACCCGCCTTTGCTGGGCAGTCAGGCCATGGATGTAGGTAACAGGGTCGTTCCAAGCAAGCATAGGTATAACATACAACATTCAACATACAATATACAATGAGCCTTATGGGTAAGATTCGTTTCCGGGCTTGACTTTATTCTTTAAAAACTAAATACTGGGATTGTCCTATTTGAGGAGGAACTATGAACCCCGAACAACCCAAGCTCTCTTCGCTGCACGATGATGTCCGGATGCCTTTGCAAGACCGCAACAAGGCTGATTATGACATCTACCCGAACCGTCACCCAAGCGTCGGCGAACGCGGCGAGTTTTCTGTCCTGCAAAGGCTCAGCCAATTCGGCGTGACGGAGGATCAACTGGCCGCGATCGGCGTCGACGACCTGCGGAAATTGACGGCCGAACAGTACGAAGCCCTGGTCGGAGAGGCGGTGACCGAGCAGTACGATCTGATCGTGGCCAATGCCTATGACCACTGGTGGGAAAGGACGACTCCCCAGATGATGGAGTCCATCCTGGCTACGACCCGCATGGTCGAGAAGTGGCAGGAGAAATGGGGCATCCGGATCGTAGAGCGCGGCCAAGACGTGAAGGACACGGGCACTTCAGCCCTCATTTCGCTCGAGGGCCTGCACCTGCTGGAAGGCATCCAAGAACCGACCGCCAAGGATGCCGACGACGCCCTGGGCAAGCTCTTCAGAGCCGGCATCCGGAGCTTTGGCCTGCAGTACGGCCGCAATACGGCCCTGGCCGAAGATGGACTGACGACGCTCGGCCGTTACGTGGTCGAAAAGTTGCTCAGGAACGGGCTCCTGGTTGACCTGGCTCATTCTCTCCCCAAGACCAGAACCGACATTCTGAACCTGGCCGAAGAGATCGGACGCGGTTCGCAAGTCTCCTACACCCACGGCGCGCCTTCCGAGACCATTGCCAAGGACCCCGAATACGGCGGCATGGCGGAAAAGCGCGGGCTCAAGGACGAAGAGATCCAACGCATCATGCGCTTGGGCGGCATCGTCGGTCTGGGCATCACTCGCCCGTTCTTCACGAGCATTGACCAGATGACTGAGACGTTGGACAGACTGGCCCAATTCCCCAACGGACTTTCGTCCTTGGCCATCGGCGCTGATTTTGGCGGCGTTTCATCTGCCTTCATGATCGGCATGGCTACGCCCAACGAAGTCTGTGCCAAGCTCGGCGACTTGCTGGCCAGTCGGTTTAAGTTTTCGGAAGCGGACATTCAGGCCATTCTGGCCAAGAACGCCAAGAACTGGGTCAAAACCAGCCTGAAAGCTTAGTAGTTATCCGCACATTCCCCTCGCGACCTCCCAAGGCCGCGTTTTTTTATAGCTTGATTCTTGACAAAACAGCTAAATTGTCGTAGTCTACTGTTCAACTTCTTTTGATGTTAAATTTAGCTAAAACTAGCCTGATTATCCCACTTCAATTAACCAATTCAGATAATAAGTAGCATTGAATTAGACAAGAACTTGAACTAGCCATTATGATATCCGTAAACCAAAAGAAAAAGGCTGAATATGCTCAAGCCCTGGGGCTGACTGAAAATGAGTTTGATTTTTATCTCACTCTTTTGAAGCTGGGTTCGAGTCCGATCCAGCGTGTCACCAAGGAGATGGGTATCTTTCGCTCCAGCGGTTATGTTTTGGCGGAAGGTTTAGCCCGCAAGGGTTTGATCAGCCAGCAACAAAAAACATGGGGAAGGATGTTGGTGCCTGAGCCGCCCAAAGCTTTAAAGCGCTTGCTGGAAAAAAAGACCAGCGAGTTGGAAAAAAACAAAAAGGAAATCGTGGAGCACATCCCCAATTTGGATTCGATTTTCAGTAAAAACCAAACAGATCCGATCGTAAAATATTACGAAGGTATCGAAGGTCTCAAAATCGTGCACGAAGATATTCTAGAAACCGGAGAAACCATGTACTGCTATCCCCGCCTGGATTCAGCCGTGCAAGTCTTGCCCGCAGATTTCCAATTGGATTGGATCCGTAAACGTGTCGCTAAAGGCATCAAAGCGATCGGCATCGCCTTGCAGACTCCTCTTTCAGAATCTCTCCTGGAAGAAAGCCGAAAAATCAGCGAAGATCTGGGAGCCGGCTCCAAAGCCTTGCGTGAGATGCGCGTTCTGCCGGACCATCTCCAGGAACCCATCACGGGAGAAAAAATTATTTATGGCAACAAGGTCGCTTACCTAACCTACGAAGGCAAAGTTTCGGCGGTTGTCATTGAGCATCCTGAAATCGTAGCCGTGGAAAAGAAACACTTCGACATCCTCTGGCGCGTTTCCCTCCCCTGGAAAATCTAGCCCTTCGGCGTTACAAGTTGCGTGATACAAGTTACAAGTAAAAAAGTTATGGCCTGGTCGTCTAATTAATAGGACATCCCGTATCAAAGGGAGAATGGCGGTGAAAGGCCGCCCCGGGCTACCAAAGTATGATTAGTTTAGAACAAGCCACTGAACAAATAAAAAAGGCCAACCCCGTTTTCGGAGGTTTTTTGGACTCGGAAGACACTCTGAACGATTACGTCAAAACCCAGCTGACCAATTACGTTGCCCATCCCATACACAAAGCCCGGCAAAAAACTTATGTCGAGGCCATCCAACGGGAAGTTGCGAGGCTTTTCCCCAAGGGTGAAGTGAACGTCAATTTCAATGAAGAACTTATTTTAGATACAACGGACCATCACAACGTCCTGAATTTTCCGGCGACCATCGGTGCGCACATACTTTCCCGCTTTGATACCTTACTGGACCGCCAAGGCCACGGGGATTTTTTCGTGCTGGACACGGGCAATGTGCCTTTTACCGAAATCTTGCATAAACGCGGCATCGAGTTAGGTGGTAAGCATATCAACCTTTATCCAAAAAAAGACCGCAATAAACTAACTTCGCATTATCCGATGCACAAATTTGAATTTGTGAAATCAGCCTTAAACAGCGAAGAGAAGTTTACGGAAGATGAAATGGCTTTTTTGAAAAAGATGGATGAGCTGGTCAACGGAATCGATATTTCAAATTGCCGGGACTTCTCAGACCAGATCGTCAAAATCAATTTAGCCCTCTGGCTGGAGATGTTTGGCTCCGACGTCAGGGAAGATGTCCGCCGTTGCGTGACTTTGGAACATAATCACATTTTAAGACACTATCTCCCGAAGTTCCTGTTAGAACAAAGGGACAATTTTGTTTGGCGCGCCCTGTTCGATCCTGACTTCCGCCAGCTGATAATGAAAGAGTTTACCGGCATCTACGGCGCCTGGGATTATTCCGGGCCAAAGACTGGCACACACTTTTTCTGGGGCATCACGCCGGGTGGAGAGCAGACTCCCCTGTTTTTGGATGGTGACGTGTTAAAGGATCCCTCCGGGCAAGTCGAAGACACACCCCTGACGCCCGAAGGTATTGCGGCGGCTTTGGAAAAAAATATCATCGCACCCTCAATTTTTACCAAATTCGGTTTGGTGGCTTTTTATCTGGGCGCCAAAGTCATGGGCGGCCCGGGACAGACCGAGTATGTCCCGAAGCTCAAAGAGACTTGGCTTAAGATTTTGCGCCAGACCGATCCAGAAGAAGCTAAATTAGTCTCCCTGGTACCCGGTGACGCCATGAATACTTTTGATTTGGCTTTTAATAAAACGCCTGACGGAAAAATTTTCAAGCAATGGGGGTTTGATATGGTAAAAAACCATACGCTCTCCCGTACCTATCTTGAGCAACTAAAAAATCTTCCGCTCAGAGCCGCCCTCAAGTCTTTCATCCCCTTGGCCTATTACCGCCTAACCGCGGCTAACGATCGGCAGGAAGTCGATTGCCAAGAGCAAGATTTGTATTCGGGATTTGGGTGGGTGAAGTAAACCAGAACAGAAGATTCTTGTTTTTAGTTATCCACAGCCTGAATTCGACCTCTCGTGTGCGGGTCTTTTTTTAAATAGAGAGATACAAACTGAAGGTAAGGAATACCTAACCATTAACCCAAATCCATGATAATGTATGCTTAACCATGATTATGACTGATCAATGGACGGATTCAATCCAAAATATTGATTGTATGGATGGCTTTAAAGCCCTGCCTGATAAGTCAGTAGATTTGATAATTACAGACCCGCCGTATGGATTAAACAAAAGCGGCATTTCCAACGATGAAAATCTAGGCTTGTATTATCTATCGACGAGAGAGAGCTATCGAGTGTTGAGGGATGACGCATTTTTTATCACCTTTTTCAGCACTAAATTTTTACCTTTGGCTTTTAAAGACAACCCGTTTGAGTATTATTGGAATATGGTGCTATATTGCCCTAATGGGAGGGTCAATTCTCCAATCGGATTTACAAAATACATGTCATGCCTGGTATTTAAAAAGGGCAACCCAAAAATACAAAAAAGAAATAAGGATATTTTTATTGACACTCCGGGCAATTTAGTTGAACCGGATGAAGGATATATTGACCATCCGACCCCAAAACCCAAGACCTTCATTAAAGAGTTAATATTGATGTTTTCCAAAGAAAAAGACTTGATATTGGATCCTTTTATGGGCAGCGGGAGTACGGCAGTCGCGTGCAAACAAACCAACCGTCATTTTTTAGGGTTTGAGATTGATAAGAACTACCATAAACTTTCGATTGAGAGGCTAAAGAAGTTCTAAATATGGCGACAAAACAAGAAACCTTGGGCCAATATTTCACTAAAAAAGAGATAGTCGAAAAACTATTGGATTTATTATTTTCTTATAAAGCATATTCTAAATCCACAAGCATATTGGAACCATCTTCGGGAACCGGCAACTTCACAGATTGCTTAAAAGGTAAGGGCTTCAAAAATATCAAGGAGTGCGAAATAGACCCGGAATTAACTACAAATCCTACTGACTTTTTTGATTTAGCTTTAGACAATAAATTCGATTTGATAATTGGTAACCCGCCTTTCAGCAAATACAATGTCAAAGACAGCTACTACGACCTAAAAAAATATTTGAAAAATCAGACGCCTCCCAATTCTTACCTAATCAAAGATATAGTCAAGAAGGGTAAAGACCGGATAGAAAACGTGTTTATCTTAAAATCCATTAAACATCTAAAAAATGCCAACTCAACGATAGCCTTCGTTTTACCCATCTCTTTTTTTATAAAAAATCGAAACAGACGGATAAAAGAGACTCTGCTAAAAAATTTCTCCACAGTGATTATTTATCAAAATGATAAAATTTGGTTTGAACGAAATATCCCTTGTTGCTTTTTAATACTCTCTGACATTAAAAAATTTGAAGGTAAGATAATCAATATTTTTCAAAACGGCAAAAAAAATGAGGAAGTATTTGATATCAAAAACATCTATGAAGAACTTATTCCGCAAGTAATTTTCCACAAAAATAACGGCTACATAAAGAACGAGAAAGGGGTGCCATTATCCGAGTTTTTAGCTGATAAAAAAGTCCATATCAGAAAATCATTTACAGAAAATAACGTCTCCGCTAAAAATATTTTGGATAAATCAAAAATACCTTCTAACTCAAAAGTTAAAAATTTTAAAATGGCTGTCGTAAGGGTTGGTAACTCAAGCGTTGGCAAATGCGGCCTCGTGGATCAAGAGAAGGATACCTTAAACGACATGTTTTATGTTTTTGATTTTAAAAATGAGTATACTAATAACAAAGGCCTAAAAGAAAAATTGTGCGATCAAATCAATAATAATGTGGATTATTTTAGAAATATCACTTGCAGAGTGGGAAGCAAATCAATAAAAAAAGAGGATATATTAAATTTTCAAGTTTGTATTTAAGTAGAGATACCCCCTAGTAAGCTAATTAAATCATCCTTATGGTCTTCGGAAGAACAGGCCAAAGCCTTAGCGATTTCGCTGATCGTCTGGTTTGATGGACTCCAAAAACACTTAGCACCTGATCCTAAAATGTTGACGTTTTCAATATTACCCTCATGGTTTTTTAACGTTATGCTCGAATTAGTAAGACCAATCAATACGAACATGTGTGCTGCTAAAGTATAATCACCCATTTTAAATGTAATTTTTACTTGTAAATTCGTATCAATATTTTTTTCAAAGGAATAAAAAACTTCTTCATATTTATATATTATAAAATTTCCAATAGTTTGATTAATATTTTGCTTTTGTGCTGCCCTGCTATAAAATTCAGAATTTTTTAATGAAATATCTATTCCTAGTAATTTATTTCTTAATTCTGCAACTTCTTCTCTTATAAATTTCTGTCTTACGATCTCAAGCAATTCATTATTGGTAATCATCCATTCAATACAATGATTGCCAAAATTAATGTTTTCAGTGGATGGTTTAGAAACGTGGTTGCCATTGTCATCGCAAATCCTAACCTTACTACGAGGTGACGTTAGTTTTAACTCAACTACTCCATCATCAATATGAAGGGTGGACATCTTGCTTATCGTTAAATATTCTCGGGCCATGATTTATTGCTTGATTAAAAATGTGACCACGAAACTTAACTTCTTTAGAAGGTTGCCCAAATAATTTAACATAATTGCTGTAATTTAGATTACACTGGATCCTCCTTTGATCTTTGCTGTCAATTTTGTGGGTGATTGTCAACAACCCCATACGGGCCTTTCTTTCAAGCTTCCACTTTTCTGCAAATTCAATCCCCTTCTTCTGTCCTTCTTTTCCAGGTGAAAAAGATTTTATCTTTTTATCTAACTCCCTGATCTCATCCAAGCTAATATTGCCTCTCATCTTTTTTAGGTCTTCCGGCCTTATGTCTATTTCATCAATGCTTCGAATTATTTTCTTATTCTCCACCTGCTCCCACCTGCCAATGACAAGCGTAAAAGTCTCATTGATTTCCCAAATTCTTACTGTGCTCCCAAACTCCAAAGCATTGGTCATACCCATGCATTTGACGCTGATTGGGGTTGTTTCCCCAGGAACATCCCATTTTTGGGTATATTTACTTGCGAGCTCTTTTACCCCCAAGACATCTTTAACCCAATCCTCAAAAATGAAACCGTGTTTTTGAACTTCCGTCATAAAAAATAAGTAATGTCTTTTTTATAAAGCTTAGCCAACTCTTTTAATTCCGCCACATCGACCCTTCTCTCGCCGCATTCAATTTTTGAAATATATGATTGGGGCTTGCCTAATTTTCCGGCCACTTCTGACTGCTTTAGCCCCATTTCTAATCTAGCTCTCTTGAGGCTTTCCATTGTCTTCTTATATTCCGTCGAATACGTTGATTTCGGCATATCTGTAAAGATAGTTTAAATCCTATTACCGCATAACCCAAAATAGGTTATTTAAAACAGATTGTGAGTTATCCACACAATAAAAGCCACCTATAGGGATTGACAAGATTTAGCACTCGTGATCTTCGGGTGCTAAACTACTCCCGCCCAAAGAATTGTCTTTGGGGAAAATCGTAGATTTGCCAACGGCGCAAGGCTGGTTTCCATCTGATGCCAACTTGATGGTCTCCTGTCCTCGACGTTTGAGGTGAAGACACGCATGGCTGTTGTAACGTTCGTAAGAATGATTGCGATTGTCCATAGTATATCGTAGCTAAAAGGCGATGTAGGCGGTGAAAACCGCTGAAGGTGGGCAACTGACCCATCGGCCTAAAAGGTCAAGTGTGCGCCAGGAGCCATGTGCCGAAAGGCATGGGGATATCGCCGATCCCGGCTCCTGGCTTTGCTATATAATATGTCACTTCCCGATCGCGCTTCCACATGGAAGAAATATGTTTTCGACCATCGGAAAGAAATGATGTGTAGCTCGCATCTGGATTTTAAAATAAAAATTATTTCAACAGATGACTCTCATTTAAATTACGCTTTGAATCCTAAAAAAATTGTTCGCCATCAATTTTATCCATTTATTGAATTCACGGACGTAACTCGGCGCTACAAAAAACAGGACGATGGAATAACAAGGAAAAGCGAGAATAAGCCTCGCGATCTATGTTACGCGTCACATCAGGACTCCTTGGTTTATTCATGGTATGGGCGCTTACTAGGCGATCTTTATCAGGAATATATCACCAAGAAGCCCTTCGTTTCGTCCGTGATCGCATATCGCCATATCCCAATAGCTGATGACATTGGCCGAGGGAAGTCAAATATCCATTTCGCAACCGAAGTTTTTAATGCGATTCTAGAAATAGGTGAATGCACTGTTTTGACGTTTGACGTTAAGAAATTTTTTCCCAGCATTGATCACGAACAATTAAAAAAAATGTGGTGTGAGGTCTTGAATGAATACCAACTTCCAGCGGACCACTATGCCGTCTTTCGTTCTTTGACAAAATATTCAATCATTAAATATAACAACTTGTTGGATAACTTTGGGACAGATGACGAAAAAGAACAGGAGAGATTTAAAGGCAACCGTATCTGCTCATCAAGAGAACTTCATGCTTTTAGACATACAAGGATAGAAGGACGGAAGAGCATCGTACAAAACCAAAATAGCTATGGTATCCCACAGGGATCGGCCATGAGCGGGCTTCTGTCTAACATTTTCATGATGGACTTTGATGAGGCGGTATATGCAGAAGTTGAGCGTTACGGGGGAAGGTATTGGCGTTATTCCGATGACATCGCCATCGTGCTTCCGGCGAATGTGGATCCCAAACCGATTGATGAGTTTGTAAGGGCACAAAGCACGAAAAAAAAGTTAAACGTGCACGGACCTGATAAATCAGCAAAAATCAAATTCTCTCAAACCACAGAGGGTATAGAATCCGTTGAGGAGCCCTTGGATTATCTTGGCTTTTCATTTAATGGAAAAAAGGTTCTTCTTCGCGACAAAACGATGGCTCGTTTTTATAGAAGGGTGAGCAATGGGGTTAGAAAAGAAGTATCTCGAGCGTACAAGTATAGAGGCCGCATCAATGTTAAAAAACTTCAACGTCAATTTACACATCTTGGTTTGCGATCTAAGAGCCGTAGAAATTTTCTTTCTTATGCTAAGAATGCATCGGGAACAACTGGAAGCGAAGAAATTAAAAAACAAGTATCTCGAACCATGCACGTTCTATATAAAAAAATTGAGAAACGGAAAGCGAGATACAGGAGGTGGAGTCAGCCTAAATAAAAAGGCATATTTTCTGATCAATCTGGTACTAGGATCCGCCACACTTGCATACACCAAGATAAGATAATAAGCTCTTTAGGCTTTATGCCAAATTTTGATTGTCAGACTTGTAAACAGAAATTCTATGTGTCGGAAAAAGCCATGGCGAAATATCCAAACTGGCAACCTAAGTTTTGTTTAAAATGTAAAAAACCTTCGAAGTCATTTGCTCCAGCCCGTGAAGAAAACCTTACACCCAATCAGGTACTTGCAAAATATTCAAATGGACCAATGAACGGCGTCTTTACCGACGGCGCGGCGGAGCCTAACCCTGGGCCGGGCGGATGGGGCGTTGTATACGTTGTTAATAATATTATTCTTGCTCAAGACTATGGACATGATGGGCACACGACAAATAACCGAATGGAGCTAAGGGCGCTCATTGAAGCTTGTCGCATAATTCCGTCTGGAACACAAAGTATTATCTACACCGACAGTGAATTGTGCGTTAATACCTGTACTTTGTGGGCGAAAAAATGGGAAGCTCGAGGCTGGAAAAAGAAAAAAGGAGAGATCAAAAACCTTGAACTGGTCAAAGAGTTACATGGGATACTTAAACGTCGTCCCGAAATCAAAATGCAATGGATTCAAGCTCATTCAGGCAATAAATGGAACGAATACGCGGATTCATTAGCTACAGCATACCGACGCACAGAAATCATCGAAAAGTTTGGGGAGAAATTTGATTTAGTGCTAGATAGAGCCGCAGAAACAAATTATTGCGAACATTGTTTCTCAAATCAATGGAACTCTGAAGAAGTAGAAGGGTGGGTTCGCAAAACATGTAAAGTCTGCGGCAATGAGGTTGATATTGATATGAAAGAAGAGTTAAAAGATATAGGAAGTTTTGATGAGAAGAGCGATGTCGAAAGGCTACCCCCTTAGGGCCATTTTACTGACTGCCACTTACCAGATAAAACTCAAAAACTTTGAAACATATCCTAGTATATTTTGTTTACTAATCTTCAGCAATGAATAGTTCAAAAGCGCGAGCAAGCTCTATGCCTTCAAGCAGGCGGGTCCGCCTCTCTCAACCCGAGCATGCATTCGTTAAGAAGAGGAAAAGAGGCCTTTATAAATGATCTCTGTATCGCTTTCACTATTGCAATGATAACGTCGTTCTCTTTGTCTTTTAAGTCCTGGACGAGCTTTTCTCTGTCGGTTGCGTTGCCCATCGTGTCGAGCCAGTACTTAAGGGTTTCTAATATTTCAGCCTCACTTAGGGAAGGCATGGAGAGAATACCGTCGACGATAGCATTGATATCTTCGTCGCTCACGGCGATATCTTTTATACACTGTAAATACTTTTGGTCTTCCTTAAAAATACCAGATATCCTATCAACTTGATCGTCTTCGAAGAACCCACTTGCTGGACCACCAAAACCAAACTTCTCAAAAAGGGGTAATGGACACATTGCAAGAGGAAAACACGCAATACGAGCTGCACTGACCAGCTTGATCGCTTGCATAAACTCCTGTACCGCAAATTCAACACCTCTCTCGTTAAACATATGGACATTGCTATCCCTTAGCACCTGAAAGGAGCCTCCATGGCCACCTGTATGAACAAATTGTGATAATTTCTTGTAAAGAATGCGAAGTGAAACACTCCACTCAATTTGCTCTAACTTTGCGATATTTGGGTTCTTCTTGACCAAATCTTCAACGAGTTGCTTACAA
Organism: Patescibacteria group bacterium; assembly: GCA_041661105.1. Lineage (GTDB taxonomy): Bacteria > Patescibacteriota > Patescibacteriia > 2-12-FULL-60-25 > 2-12-FULL-60-25 > MWCR01. Next base: position 284,387 of record JBAZVB010000002.1, on the reverse strand, counting down.
CGTGGTGTTTCTTTTTCTCCCCTCAGCCAACTTTTGAAATCATCAGTATCTTTTGTCGTAAAGTAGAGGGTCCCTAGCAGATTCAGCTCAACAAAACTTCGTAGAGTACGCAGTGCTTCTTTGTACATTCCTGAAAAAATTAGTGTAATGGTCGAATCGAGCTCCTGATCTGCCTCATGGAGCAAATACAACCACGGCGGGATAATTCCGTATGCCTCATCTAATGTAGACGGAACCGCGAGGATTAGTTCGTCGAAGCCATTAACGGATGCCTCAAATCTCGACTGAATTTTAGGATGCGCTTCAAACCACTGCTGTGTTTTCTGTATCGATGCTTCGACTGAAAAAGATATCTCTTTTAACTTAAATTTGAGCATTTTATTATAATATCAGAGTACCCTTGATGAAGCTAACCATTACCAAACCTCCAGCGGATACAAATCATACGCCACCTCTTCATATGGATGCGCACGCTTCATGGCCGCAATAACGTCTTCGATAACCTGACCGTCACACGTCACCTCAATCCGCTCCTCTTCCACCTCTTCAAACTTACCGACGACTCCGATGGTCGGGTTAGCGCCTTGCTCGGGTTTAAAACGACCAATGCCGCGCGAGGTAAAACTGCAAAATAAATATTTGCCAATCTTGCCTCCACCGGCTTCTCCGATGGCTTGGCGGACTACGTCCGCATGCGTCAGCGGGACGTAAACCACTAATTTATATTTGAGGGGCATATTGATTCATCTTATAACTATAATTACGAAGCAGCGCCGAGCAGAAAGGCAAAAATTAGTATCAAAGCCCACATGGCAAGCAAAAAGACGCCGACGTATTTTAATGCTTTCTGTCTGCTCATGAGCAACGCACCAATAGCCATGCAAATGAGAATCAAAAAATAAACAGTTGATCCATGATCAATGCCTGAATATGGAGGCTTAGGATATCCCATCACAGGCGCAATGACAGCCACCTCGATAATCCGCCACAAAACCTCCAGTCCTATCGTCAGCAAAATAGGAATAATTTTGACGTAAGGCACACCTGAAATCACCCAAAGCCAAACTCCGACGATAAAACCGCCGACTAAACCCTGCAACCAACCTGGAATATTTTTTAAGCTCATAAGTCTGATAAATAGTCTTATTTATGGAGTGGTTTCTTTTTTTGGAACCTGTTATATAAACTGAATATACTTGAAACCAGAAGACTGATTATGACGAGTATTATTACTGAGAGCATTCCAAAAACGTTTGCAATCTCAAGCCACCGACATAGTTCTCCGATGCCGACCATATTTATAAGTCCGAGATGAAAAACTGATATTGGGATTGAATAGAAAGCTACAAGATATAGAGCATTGCTTACTTTTTTCTGTTTGAATAGTAAGACAAAAAATAATACTAGAACGATCATTTTAATTCCGAATAGACCAAGGGCCACAAAAAAATTATGCCAAGGAAAGTCAAGACAATTTCCGACCACATCCCGTACCTTGCAAAAATTCGGATATGCTTCGACACTGTTTACATGACTGTACCAGACGACGCTCAATTTATAGCCTATCTCATACAAAAATATTTCTATTCCAAAGAATGCCAATCCGCTTAATATGTACTTTTTCATAGTTTATAAAGCTGCAGCTGCTTATCAAACCACTTTTTTGAGACCTTGAATAGGTCTTCCCGCATCCCTGCTTTGTCATCAAAAGAATGACCCGCGCCTTTAATCACCGCCAGATCCTTTGGCTCATTGGCGACTTTGAAGTATTGTTTGGCTCCCGGCACCAGGACGCCCTTAGCGGCGGCGATAATTTTAAGCGGAACGTGAAAATTTTTCGTCAGGTCTTTCCACGGGAGGTTATCTGATTCCTCTGCCATGGCTTTCCCGATGATGACATTGGCTCCCCACCTCATAAAATATCCTTTCAGCTCCTTAATATATCTACCGCCCGGGAAACCGTAATTCTTTTTCACGAAAGAGAGATCGAACGAGGGATCCCAAAGGACAACCGCGTCAAAGTCTTGTTCCTTAGAAAGGAGGACGACCGGGCCGCCGAAACTGTGACCAGCGACGAATATTTTCTTGACGCCTCGTTTGCGGAAGTAACGGACAACCGCATCCAAATCAGCCGCGTGCGTCTTGAGCGTGGAGTCTACGAGCTGACGTGCGTCTTTCTGCCAGCCATAAAGATTGAACCGGAAAGCGGCAAAACCATGTTCTGCGAACCAACTGGTCGCGTCTTCATAAAAACCCTCGTGAATGCTCCCCGGCAAACCGTGGATGACAATAAAAAGCGGCCGTTTTAACGATCCATTCAACCGGCCATACACGGAGTGTTTTTTATCGACTTTGATCTTCAAACCCTTTTCCATATGATGAAAGCTTAACACGTAGATTTATTTTATAATTCTATAATGCAACTGTATTTCATTCTGCGTGATATTCCTTTGCCCGATTAGCTCCATTCTTTTTGTAAAATCAAGACCTTTAAAAAGCGGGATCCCCTGCCCAAAAATAATCGGCTCAACGTCTAAATATATTTCGTCAACTAAATCCTCGGCCAGGAAAGAGGCGTTGAGTATCCCACCGCCGGCGACAATCACTTCTTTAAAGTCCTTAAGCGCGTCCAATGCTTCCTTGGGCGAATGGACGACAATATGACGATCATCTGAAACGGAAAAATTACCTTTCGACACGACAACTAGTTTTACGTCTTTAAGTTCCGAAAACTCCGATTGTTTTGTGAGGATGTTGTACGTGCGGCGTCCGACAATAAGGCACCCCGCTGTGCGCACGGCCAAGCTGTAGCTGTCCCATTCTTCTTTGGAAATCCAGCTTGTGTCGTCGTCGCTTTTTGCGATCATGCCATTGGCGCTAATCGACATGTAGAGGGTGACTTTCATAACAAAAATAGTTTGACACATTTGGCCATAATAGCAAAGTAAAACTGGTCTATTGTCTTTACCCAGCCCTTAAAATATCATGCTGATTACACTTAATAACCTAGCCAACATTTATGAGCGACAGCAACGAAACCAAACAGATCGTCAAAAGCCATTACGACAAAGTGGCTTCAGAGAGCTGTGGGTGCTGTAAATGCAGTTGTGGCGGACGGGATGAAAACGAGTTGATCGCGAAAAGCATAGGTTATTCCGACCAAGAAATCGCCCTGGCTGGAGAGGCTAACTTAGGCTTGGGTTGCGGTAACCCGACTGCCCTGGGGAAAATCAAGGAGGGCGAGACTGTCCTGGACTTAGGCTCTGGCGCCGGGTTTGATTGTTTCTTGGCCGTTAGAAAAGTCGGGCCAACGGGCAAGGTCATTGGCGTGGACATGTCAGAGGCCATGATCGCCAAGGCCGAGGCCAACGCCCTAAAATCCGGCTTTAACAATGTTGAATTTAAACTTGGAGACATTGAGAAATTGCCGATTGACGATCAATCGGTGGATGTCATCATCAGTAATTGCGTCGTTAACCTCGCGCCGAACAAGTCAAAAGTCTTCAAAGAAGCCTATCGAGTCCTTAAAACAGGCGGCCGGATGTATCTTTCTGATATTGTCTTGCTGGGCGAGCTGACTGAAGCTCAAAAGACGGATGAGTCCTTGATCGCCGGATGCGTCGGCGGGGCTTTGCAGAAAGACGATTACATTAAAATCATTCAAGAAGCCGGCTTTCAGGTCAACATCCTTTCCGAAGACAAAGACATCAGCAAGAGACAGTATCAGGGAATTGCCCTAGAGAGTTTAAAGGTGGAAGCTGTTAAATAAACCTACTTTTTCTGCAAAAGTAAAATCGAAGAGCGCTCTGCATATTTTTACTTGCTCCCTCAGTTTGACACATATTTTGAAAGATAAAAATCAGGAATAATCAGATTGGGGCCATATTGGCCAATAGTCGTATCCGTCTCTCTGCCATGGAAATCAGACCCGCCCGTATAATGAAGCCCGTTCTCCTGCACGATTTTTTTTATTAAGGAGATCTGTTCATCTGAAGTTCTATTATGATAAATTTCGATCCCAGTCACTCCCATCCTCAACAAATTCTTAATTCCTATCTCATCCAGCGGCTTCGTCACAACGCTGACTGATACGAAAGGGTGCGCAATAATCAGGTCTTGCGCCACCCCTTTAAATTTTTCTACGAGCCATTCAACCGTCACGCCGCTACGTTCGACGGCGCAAGATTTACCCGGTGCTTGATACTCGTAATACACATCCTCGGGAATAAGACATTTGGCGTGCCTCTTGAGAAAAAGATCCTGATTGATGCTGTTTGCGCAAATATCAAGAGCAAGGGTGAGGGTTACAGGCTGCTTTTCAGATGGAACCAGATCATCTGAAATCTTAAGTCCTTCCGTACGGGACAGATCAATCGCTCTTTTCATTTCTTCGATTTTTTGAAGTCGAACAAGCTCGTTGCGTTCCCTTACGATCTCAGTAGCTTTATCAATGTCAAAATCGTACGCTAAGATATGAACCTCGTCTTCATGATACTTTGCGGTAAGTTCAACGCCGGGAATCACTTTGATGCCGGAATCGTCAAGACATGTTTCCAACTCTCGGATGCCACCAATGCTATTATGATCAGTCAGCGCGCAAAATCTTAACTGTTCAGCCCTAATAATTGCGGCGAGCTCCGAAACAGACAATTCTCCGTCAGAATGGATTGAATGAAAATGTAAATCAAATTTACTCATAGATATATTTGAGTGCCATATTGCTTAATCTTATTACTTTTTCTGTAAAAGTAAAAGCAAACCCACGTAGGTCGCTTTTATATGGTGGTATCTGCTTAAAGCGTCCCTGCCGCTTTGAGACTAATCGACCTTATACCGCCTGCATATTCCAAGCTGACGGTAATATTGGCGGAGTTTGAGGTTAATTGAGATGGCACGCTCTGGCCATCCACAGAAGCCGTGAAGCTTCCACCGGCGAGAGTTGTTGGTATGGTTATCACTGCCTTACCCGTCGTCCCGTTGGAGTCCGCGGCTGTGAAGGTAATGACTTTTGTAGTCGGATTAAACGTGAGGGCCGAGATTGAGGAGTCGGAACTTACGGAAATGGGATAACACGCGCCATTTGAGGAAACCGAATAACTGTAAACAGGTTTTTGTTCTTTCAAGAAGAGCTCCCTGGCATTTTTGCTTAGGATGTTACTGGCGGCGTTGGAGTCCAGATAAGAAAGGAGAGATTTCCAGTGTCCAACGGCGTCAGATGGGGCCTGATTACTTATATTACCTGAATAGTTGAGCCATCTTTCCAGACTATTGGCTCCCCCTCCGGCATCTGTAGCAAATAAAATACGGGAGTTCCATGTTTCAAAGAACTGCCTCCACTCTTCTATTAATTTGCCGTTGTTAGATTGGTCTGCCAGTCTCGCCCAATTAGAGTTGGGTTGCGGAGGAGTGTTTTGCATGTTCTGGATCCCAGCCGTGTCGAGATATAGATTAGGATAACGTAAAAGGAAGTCATTGAGCGTGGCGCTGTTAAGCGTCATGTTGTTGAACCCAAGATGGGCCCAGATAAAAATCGCGTCTTTGTTATGACTCAACATTCTTTCGAAGGCGGCATTGGCGACAGCATCGTCAGGCACGAAGTGAAACGAGATCGGGACATGATATTTAGCGGACAGATCAACTAGCTGAAGCCAAAACGGATTATCTGGCGCAACATAGATAGTCGGGGGCGGAATGATAGCCCCGTTGTTGCCGGTGTAGTATCTCAAGTTAGCTTCGCCGATGCCGTAATATTTTCCTGTTTTTAATTTTGTCTCAGCGGAAGTGACGAATGATTGGCCTTGCGTGAGCCAGGTCGAAGGCTGCGGCGAGTCGGGGGTATCCACAAAGGTTATAAATCTGCTGGGGTATTGCGCTGAGTTTTCGAGCGTCCCTGAATACAAATTCGCCACGCTCACTTTTGCTTTATCCATCTCAGAAACTATCTGCGATAGGCTGACTTTAGGCGATATGTGGACATGGGAATCAAAAATATCCATATGTGCCGTGTCAGCCGGGATGGCGCAAGAAACCTCGGGCACAGGCGGCGTGGCCGGAGGATTAGGCGTGCTTGAGTCGCCGCCGGGGACTGTCCCGCCGTCTTGGATCTTTTCAAGATCGCGGGTGAAAGCGCCAAACCCCAAGAAGCGCATGACTTCGTAGGCCACGGCTCCATCCTTCATGTAAATCGCGCGGCATTTTACAGGGTCAACGTACCAGGCTTCCCCGTGTTGTTGGACTTGGAGCAGGATTTCCCCGCGGAACCGGTTGCCAAGCGAGTTGCTGGCGCAGGCGGAAGTGGCCGCTTTCATTTCGGCCGTGTTCGACACTTGAGGAATCTTGGCGAGATCAACGTCCGCGATGCCCAGACTGAAAAAACGCATGATGGAATACGCGGCCGCCCCGTCCTTCATATAATACCGTTTCAAATCCTTGGAACGGACATACCAGGCCTCGCCATGGCTCTCGACCTGCAAAAGGATGCGGCCCTGCATGCTCTTGGCTAAAGCGGAATCATAGGTGCTCGCGCCGGCCGCCATTGGAAACAAACAGACTGCTAAAGCAGACAAAGTAAAAAAGAGACGGTATTTCATAGTTTTAAGGAAAATAGAATAAGCACATTATAGCGCGGGCGCTGAGGTAACACAAAATCTCCCTCATCGAGATTGGTTCTCGTCTAAAAGTCATCATTCATGATAAGGTTTAACCGTTAAAATAACTAAGTTTCGATACGAGCGAACCATTTCCAAAATTTGAAGCTCCACTGATAACGAAGGAGGAATTTATCCAGTTGGCTAAAGAGCTCAGCGAAAGGCATGAGGGTTTTGCTTTTCATGGTCTTGAGGACGAGTCTTACTCCTCACTAAAAGCCACGGACGAGGAATACCCCGGCCTTGTCACGCCGATTGATATTTTGATTCAAAGGCTTAAGGCCCACGGCTTCAAGGTAGCCTTTGGAGATCATGTAAATAGTGGCCAGGTTTTTATTCTGCCTTTAGACAGCAATAATACTGAAGACGATAGTGTCCTCGCCCGCCATCTCAAAATAACCGATGATATGGACCCTGGACTCAAAACATTAATTTTACGCAGTAAAGCCGTAGCCAAGGATAAGAAGTGGTAAATGCTTACAAAAACAAAAATGCCCCGGCACAAGCCGAAGCATTTTTAATGGCGGAGAGGGTGGGATTCGAACCCACGGTAACCTTACGGCTACACCAGATTTCAAGTCTGGCTCATTCGACCACTCTGACACCTCTCCTCAAAATAAATATAATCGTGTGTAGTCCGCCGTAGCTTTAAGCGTAGGCGGATGACACCTCTCCCAACTCAATTTACAATTAACAAATCACAATTAACAATGGCGGACACGAAATTTCAATTAATTGTTAATTTTTAACTGTTCATTGTTAATTATGACAGTCAGTTTAGCCTAAAAGGCTACGATTGTCGAGACCCTGCCATCCAAGGCCAAGTATGTTATACTAGCCCCATATGGCCTATACGCCTGAGACTTTGCGACAGATTGCCGAATCGCAGAATCTATTTGTTTGGGAAATGCCCGAACACGAGCATCATGCCCGGACGCCAAATTGGTTTTTGGTGGTCAGTTTAATCACCATGGCCAGCGTTATTTATGGCATCTGGTCCGCCAATTATCTCTTTGGATTGATCATCCTGATTAGCGCGGTTATCTTGATGCTGGCCGGGAATGAGGAACCCAATCACATACTCGTGCAAGTCGGCCACAATGGCGTGGTTTTAGACGGCAATTTTGTCCCTTTTGACAAGCTACATAACTTTTCAATCATTTACCATCCTCCCTTTACCAAGGTCCTTTACCTGGAGCGCAAATATAGCCTAAAACCCAGGTTAAAGGTCTATTTGGAGAATGAAGACCCCGTTGCCATCCGGGAGCATTTACTCAGATACCTGCCAGAGAACCTGGTCTTGCGCGATGAACATTTTTCTGATATCGTAGGCCGGCTCCTTAGAATCTAATTACGAATTACAAATTACGAATGCCAAATTCAGGAGTCGCTTAGCGATTTCAATAATATTATAATTCCCAATACAACCTAAATTTGCCATTTGTAATTTGGCATTTGGCATTAAAAATAGGCGGCCATAGCTCAGCTGGATAGAGCGCTTCCCTGCGAAGGAAGAGGTCGGACGTTCAAATCGTCCTGGTCGCACCACGTAAAAACAGCTCCACAAGAGCTGTTTTTACGTGCCACGTGGCGCATAAGATTAAAAAAGTTACGCGCTTTACGTGGCTCCCTATTCGCTGTTCACGTGGCGCCGCCTTTATTGCCACAACCTCTACCATGCCTTAAAATATAGGCAAATAAACATCCTCATGACCCGCTCCCCCGGTTCAAAAAAACGTCTGGCCTCGAGCATTTTTTGGAAGTTTTTGCCCTTCTGGATTTTTTTGATATTTTTCAAATTTGGCGCGGGTCTCCATTTTTCCACCCTCTCCCCTTTGGGCGAAAGGCTGATGCCGCTCTGGCTGGTCGGTTGTTTGATCGGAGGCGGCTCGTTGATCCAGCTCGTGCTTGATGTGCCGGCCGGTTATCTGCTGGATCGGTTTGGATATTTAAAACTCCTCAAACTAACAACTTTCACGTTTCTTTTCGCGGCCATCTGCTTCATGTTCGGTTTAACCACGACGACCTACGTGCTTAGTTTGATTATGAGCACTTTTGGCTGGCTGTTTTTTAACCCCGGCATCAATGCCTACGTTTTATCGCAAGCTCCTAAAGAACACGCGGGAAGATTCATCTCACTCCGAGATGTTTTCGCTTCGTGCGGCATCGTGCTCTCAAGCGCCATCCTGCCCTTCGTGCTTTTCCTTTCACCGCAGTTCTTGGGCTATGTCATCTTCCTGATACTTTGCGTGGCCCTGCTCACGCTTTTCTTCAGTCCCAAAGACCAAGCCACGGTTCATGCCGAGATGAAGCTGACCACTCAACATTATTACGTCAGACGGCATTATCTCCCGACGCTTTTGAGGACCATAAGAAAACTCAACCCGGCCAGCACCATGTTGCTCCTTTTGAATCTGTCCGCCTCCACTTTTTACGGCATCATCTGGTTTGTGGTACCGCTCGTCATCGTCCATCAAGCCGAAGCCGGGCTCTTGGGCATTGGGCTGGGCATCTTTGACTTTTCAATCGTGGTGCTTGGTTTCTTGATTGGCAATCTGGCCGATAAAACAAACAAACGGACGCTCGTATTTTTCGGATTGCTTTTATTCGCTGTCTCAGGCATTCTTTTGGGCTTTAACTTTGGATGGCTGTTCCTCATCTTCGGCTTCCTGGCGACCACGGGCGATGAGATGACTGGCGTTTCCCTCTGGTCATGGCTGCATTCATTAGACAAAAACCATGCTCAGGATGGCACGGTCGCCGGAGTCATCAACCTTTTTGATGATCTGGGTTGGGCCATCGGGCCGATAGCCGCCGGCCTGCTGTACGGACTGGTCGGACCGACCTGGACCATCGTTTGGGGCGCCATTCCGATTTTTGTCGTATGGTTAGTTTACCAATTTATGATCCGCCAGCAACCGGCTCGCGTCCTGCCTTCGGCAGAGATACCGACTAAACCGCACCGGTCGCGTAACCGAAGATAAACCGCTATGACACAGAGTATTTTTTCAGGAGAACACAAGCTTTCCCTCTCGCACAAAGAAGTGAGCGTGAGCGGCTTTACCATTTCGGTTAATTTTTTAGCTTGGATCGGCCCATGGATTAATCAGCTGGGCAAAGTTGAAGACTTGGGGACGATGGCCTGTTTGTTCCATGACTATGACATGGATTTTTTCATCAATCGAGGCAAGTTTATCCTGGCCCATAACGAAGTTTGTCGGCGTCTGGAGGAAAATAGTCTGCCCGTAGATTTTGTCATGGATAAAACTCACGAGCTCGGAGAACGCATCCTCACGATCGTGCAGGCAAATTATAAAAAAGTTAAAAAACTCAAGATTGACGAGCTTGAACTGATCATCTCCACCCTTTTCAACAATGCCCGCGAGATTTGCTCCTACGGCTACATGGCCGTGCTTTCTGATTTTCCGGAAGAATACATTACGCCCCGCATGGAAGAGATTTTAAAAGCCAAATGCAAAAACTCCAAAGCTGACACCCGCCTCACGCTGACCGCTTCGCATCTCAAAAAGCCTTCCACCCTGGCCACCGAGGAGTTGTGCCGGCTGGTCGCGGCTGGAGGAGATTTGAGCGACTGGTTAGATAAATGGTTTTGGCTGGATTTTGGCCACATCGGTACACCCCTCACGGAAACTGAATTAAACGAAAAATACGCCCACATCTTGGCCGATAAGGCTTCGGCCGAATCCGAACTTGCCAAGATTGAGCAATACCACTCGCAGATCCAAGATAAACAACGTGCTCTGATTGAGGAACTAAGCCTGACCAAAGAAGAAAAAAATATTTTTGAGATGGCACAAAAATTTTCTTATCTCAAAGGCTACCGCATGGATATCCTCTCGGCCGCCAACGCGTTCTTTGACCGAGTTTTTTCGGCTTATGCCGAAAAATGGGGCTGGGACAAGGATATTTTTAGATTCTCAACCAAAGAAGAAGTTTTAAGCTATTTCGAGGCCAATAAACCAGACATCGATAAAATCCTGGCCAGGAAGCAACATTCCATCTGGGCCGCCAACAATGATGAGGAGGGCATCGCGATTTTGCTGGACGATGAGGCTGATAAATTTGTTACTTCGCGTCTGGTGACGGAACTTGAGAGTATGTCGTCCGAGTTAATCAAAGGCAACACGGCTTACCCGGGCGTGGTCAAAGGCCCGGTCAGGATTGTTTTAAACGCGGCCGACTTAAGCAAAATCCGGGATGGTGACGTGCTAGTAGCCGTGCAAACAACGCCGGAACTTTTACCCGGCATGAGAAAAGCCATTGCCTTTGTGACTGACATCGGCGGCATCACTTCCCACGCGGCCATCGTCTCGCGCGAGATGAAGAAACCTTGCATCGTAGGCGCCAAGCAAGCCACTAAACTTTTGAAAGACGGCGACATGGTCAAAGTCGACGCTGACCACGGTTATATTTTATTGTTGCCATAGCTTTATGACCAGCGGGCTTGTCGTAAAATCTTCATCCATCGCCGGACGAGGAATTTTTGCGGAGCGGAATTTCAAAAAAGGTGCGACCCTATTTAGACCCCAGGGCGCAACTATTAGATTCTCATCAACTCCGGATTGGCGTAACGGTATGAACTGGTACAACGTCGGTCCTAATACTTGGCGCATTGCAAGTCGAGGTAATTTATGGAATTTTTTAAATCATTCCTGCGAACCAAATGCTATCTTAAAAGGATCTGCTGTAGTCGTAGCTTTACACTCGATCAGATTCGGCCAAGAAATAACTATCGACTATTCAAGCACCGAGGCATCATCCAGCCAGATGAAAATGACCTGCCATTGCCACTCCCCTTCCTGCAGGCAGGTGATACGCAGCATCCAATACCTGCCGGAAAAACTTTTTAAAAAATACCAGAAATTTCTCATGCCTTTCTTACGCAAAGAGTATTTGCAACAGAAAGTTTATGTGGGAGAACTCAAGAATAAGATGCCCGCTATTTTTGCAAAAAGATTAATCAAGAAAAATGAAGTACTTTTTATCGCAAAAGGACCAATTATCACTTATTCCAGAGCGCCTAATTATAAAATCGGCTTTAAGTGGCTTGGACTTGGCCGCAATCTTTGGATGATCCCTTTGCGGCATAACCCCTGGTGGACGATGCGCCATTCCTGTGAACCAAATGTCGGTCTGCGCGGTCAGACCAAGGTCGTAGCCATGCGTCCCATCAAAGCCAATGAAGAGATTAATATCGACGATTCCATAACCGAAATTGACCCGCATTGGCACGTCAGATGTTCTTGCGGCTCCAAGACTTGCCGCAAGACGATCCGTTCCATCCAATATTTGCCTGAAAAATTGTTTAAAAAATACCAGCCCTATACTCCTAACTTTTTTAGGCAGGTTTATAAAAAAAGACAAGTTTAAAGGTATTCCCCGCTCTTCCTGATATAATATTGATGTCCTACATTCTTAATTTTTAATTGTTAATTGTTAATTAAGTTATTATGCCTATTTTGAATAAATCGACTTTATTGTGCGGGGGCTTAATTCTCTTGGCCAGTATGGCCGCGGGGTGTCAAAAAACTCCCACAAGCCAGACGAATGAGTTTAAAGCGGATAAAACGAACAAGCCCGTTAAGATGAACGAGCCTGTCAAGAAAAACTGCGATGCGCCGCCGCCGGTTTTGTCCTCCGCCACGACGACCAATGCCTCAGGACAAGTTGTCAGTGCTTCTCGATCTAAAATCGCGACAGCCGAGGAGGCTATTCCTAAAATTTGGGCCGAAGCCCGTAAGTGGTCAGCTGATGCCACCCTTTCATCTGTCGATGGTTATAATGGCAGTGGCAGCTCCTTAACGCCGCTTGATCCCAAGCTCCGTTCCCATACTGCCAGCGAACGCGGTGCCATGTGGGCTTGGAGCGCGACCTTTTATTCACCCTCTAAAAAACAAAGGATTTACCTCAGTCACATTGACGGCCAAACCGGCGGATCGTTGCCCAGTGATTTGAGTGCCGACGAGTTTAAGAGGTACACCAGCGGCAAACCATCCCTTTACACAGACATGAGCGACATGATTTCGTCTTGCAGGGCTTATGAGATTGCCCAAGAAAATGGCTATGACAATAAAGCCAACTACCCAATATTTTTAACAGATGATTATCGGTCACACACAAAATATCCCGGGCGCAAAACTTGGGTGCTTGAAGAACATAGCCGCACCGACAATGACAACGGTAAAGAAATACAAGGCAAGGTTGTTGCCACTTATTTGATTGACGGGCAAACTGGAGAATTTCTGGAAAAACGAGAAGGGCGAGTCTATCAATTTTGAGACATAAAAAAACGACACTTGTTAGGTGTCGCGGAGACGGGGAGGAGCTCAGCCATTGGGCCAGAGGGTGATGGCGATACGCTTCGCCTCCTTGAGGATGCCCAGCTCGCTTTTGATGACAAGAGGTTCCTGGCGCCTGACTTCCTTGACCGTGCCTTCCGAGAACATGCGCAGTGCCTCGACCGAAACCCTGTGCTCTACCGGCAAGACGCGCTCTTGGAGCGAAATGACGTCGTCGGTGGGCAGGATCTCGACTCTGGCCGAGTTGACTACGGCCCCGCGGTCGAGCTTCTTGGTTGCGCGATGCGATACAGCCTCAGTCCAAAACTCGTCTCTGATGCTTCGGGCAAAGTAGAGACGGGCGCAATGCACGCGGCGGCCGTACATACCATCACCACCAAAATCAAAACCCGACGGCCTTTCGGGATCCAAGGGCCCAGGATGCTGGTTCACGATCATGTTCTGGTATGTCTCGATGACATTCTCCGGCGTCATCGGCAACCAGCCGTACTGACCGATGAAATCCACGCCGTGATCATGACACGCCTTCAGAATGGCTTCGCCAAATTCAGGACTGCCCGGGCAACCGCGCTTAGGGCGAATGACGACAATGTCCTTGTCAGACATGCCTGCTTCCAAAGCTTTTTGGATGGCTCCGCAGACCTTGCTGGCAATCATGAGGGCGGGATGAACATGAGGCAGGCGACCATCATGGCACGCGCGATAGATATCGAGAGCCGTGGTTCCTCCACCGGAAACGAACAACCCGATACGCAATTTTCCATTCAACATGGCTCGCCTCCTTTTGAATTAGACAGTAGCTGGTAGCTTGTAGACAATAGCCAGAAAATCGGGCCCTGCTCTGGCTACCGGCTACCGTCTAAAAGCTATCGTCTAGTTATTGTGAAGAACTACCCGTATGTTACGGATTATGAGGAAAAAGGCAAGGGTCTAAACTACGTAAGTTTTCCCCTCCTCCATGGCAATAAACTTAATGTCTTGAGGTTCGAGGACGGTTGAGGGCAAGCGATGACACAGCCCGGGGTTTTTCAGTATGCCGTCATGAACCGGAAAACAAACTCTGGGTTTGAGCTTAAGAGCGTAATCGATAGCTTCTGATAATTTAAGCCAAGGCCCGGCCACCGGCAAAGCCAGAATCTCGACCGGATGGTGGGGTTCTGTCAAAGCATCACCCGGATAAAATAGTTTCCCAGCTATAAATAAGCCAATATTTTCTGTTACCGGGATCGTGGGATAAATCACGGCATGTTCTTTGCCAAAACCTTCAACGAGTATTCCTTTCTCTGTCACGCTCTGGCCATCTTCAATCAGCTGATAAGCTATCCCTTCTTTTTCCAAAAGAGAACCAACGGTTTTATTGGTTAGGACTTTTGCTTGAGGATTATTCTTCAAAACAGTTTTAAGAGAATCAATGTGCAAGTGGTCTTGATGTTCATGAGTCAGCAGAATAAGGTCGATGCTATTCAAGCCATCCGGCAACGTCGAATAACTGCCGGGATCAGTCAGTATTCTAAGCCCACCTTCCTCGATCAAAAGGCAACAATGTCCGTATTTGGTGATAGTCATATAAATAAGATAACTCGTTGAGTCTAGCTGTGCAACTGATATTCAAATAAAAAAGAACCGCAGTCTGGCGAATCCTGACTACGGCGCGAAGCTGTGTGGAACAGGGGCTATCTTGCCCCTGATCCGATTGGTGCTGGAAGGAGCGGCGGATCACTCGATTGCCTGGGCAGGATGGGAATGACTGGATCCTCGTGGAGCCCAACTGTGAAATCGTAAAACTCTTTACCCCGAACGATCTCCTGAGTCATGAGTCTCTTCGAACCCTCTCTGTCCGCTCCCATATAGGTCACGGTTAGACGCTGAACCTTCCCGAAACTTACACGGCAGTGGGTGATATCTTTCACTTCGAAGACTCCGCAGTAGATTCTATCGCCAACCTTGTCCAGATATTCTAATCTCGAACTAAAGTCGCCCAAACGAGAACACAACATATTACCCCGTCCGCCGTCATAAATTTCGGCGGTGATGGCGCAGATAGAAACCACACTACCCGTGGCTTGAGTGACCTTGGCCAGCGATTCCTCGGGCGTTGGGCGCTTGTCGCAGCCAAGGATCATCACGACCGCAACCAGGAGCATCGCTACAAACTTGGTCGACATGGCAGCCTCCCTTTCAGAGGTGAAAACAGCGTTTCTAGTGCGTTTATATTAGTCAGAAAACTTGAGATTTGTCAATATCTAAAGCCTATATCTTGCCTTAAACATCACAGTTTGGTATCCTTCAGGCGCATTAAATTCAGCCACGGAGAGGTACCCAAGAGGCTGAAGGGGGGAGATTGCTAATCTCCTAGGGGGTCTTAAAGCCCCGCCAGGGTTCGAATCCCTGCCTCTCCGCCACACACGACACCCGCCATTAGGCGGGTTTTGTGATATGCGTTGGGGGCTAAAACCGTTGACGGATGTTCATTAAGTTGCTAAATTCCGGACGTCGAAAGGAGGCGCCATGTCCTATCACAATCTCGCACTCTTGGCATGTATGCTCTTCGTGTTTTTCTTCGGTGCCGGATTAGTCATGGGTTCCTGGCTGACGCGGCGGCGCATGCGAACCAAGGCATATATCGACTCGCTATCGCGCCTGCCTTTGCCTCCCAAGGTCCCTGACTTTGCAGCAATCACCCACCGGCCATCGCCACCTCCGGATAGCTGATCCGAAGCCGGTCATTCCTTCTCAGATGCTCCTCGGAGCTCTTTTTTTTCAACTTGAATAATCTTTTACGTTACTTTTCATAACTAAAAAGTAACCAAAAGGTTTTGGGGGTCTGCGATGCCCTCTCGGCTTAACTAGCGCTTTCTCTCTTTTACCTTCTACGGTTAGCGCAGCCCCCCAAACCCCCATGTCATTTCAAATCGCACTCTTCCAGAAGATTTTTTAGTTACTTTGTATCTCGAGGGGGTTGGGGCTGAGGGGCTGAGCGGCCCACATGAAATGAGTAATAGCATAGAGAGAAGCGCTGCGTCCGCCTATGGCGGGAATCCGAAGCCCCAAGAGTTTTTGGTTACTTTTTGCGGACAAAAAGTAACAGAGAAAGAACAACAAATTGAAAGCTGCTTACGCTCCGATAGCGAGCGTGAGGACTGAAACGCTTTCGGCGCCGGAAGCAAGGATAACTTTGGCTGCTTCGGCGGCCGTGGCGCCGGTTGTGATTACGTCATCAACAAGTATCACGTGCTTTGGAACCAGGCCTTGAACTACAAAACAATTTTTAACGTTAATTTGCCGGGCCGCCAGGTCATGCGCGACCGAAGACTGTGGATCGCAGTGCAACTTACGAATCAAACAATTTTTCACCACAGGCAAACCAAATAGCGAAGCGATAAGCTCGGCTTGGTTAAAACCCCTCTCTTTATGTCGCTTATCCGACAAAGGCATGGGAACCAAGATCGCGTCATGGGGTAAATCTTTTGGAAGACGGCTCTTGATAAAAATTTTTAAATCATTGAGCAAAGCCGAAGTGCCGTTGAATTTTAAAGCAGTAATAGCCGCGCGAAGTTTGGGGTCATGATAATAACCCAACGACCAAACATGGTCGAAAGGCAAACCGCCTCCGCACTCATGCGCTTTGAGCGATAGACATCGTGGACAGATTGAGTCATTAAAAACCTGGACGCCTTGGCGGCAAACCTCACACCACCACTCCCCAGCCTGGCCGCAGGCAACGCAAAAAGGCGGGAACAAAAAATCCAAAACTTTGTCTTTCAACTGCGCGATCACAATTTAACAGGTGTAATAACTATTTGATCAACCAGATACTGACCGCCGGCTTGCTTTTGGAAAGTAACCAGGACATCCTCATAGCTGACCTTGGTGGATTTTGACCGGTCGCCGGCGTCCTCAACGACTTGGGCTTGGACTTTAATCACAACTTTCTCATCCCCTTCCTGGCCTTGATCCACGTTCGAAGCGACTACCCGGGTCGTGACGCCATAAAGCGGTCCGGAAGCCGGATGGAGAGATTTGAGTTTGGCTTGCTCGGCGCGCAGAAAAGTCTGAAAGTTAGCTGTCCCATCCAGCATGACATCTTCATAACCCAAAAAGCCATCCTGGCTGGTCCCCGAGCCCATGCGGCTCACGACCGACTCGGCCCGACGCTTAGCTTCGGACAGAGGTGAAACAGCAATCTGGCTGGCCTGCTCGGCTGTACTCGTCCCCTGAACATTGGTGCTCAGAGCGATTGTTCTAGGCGCTGGTTTGATATCGCGTTGGATGGCTTGCGGCTCGCGATTACCAGGGGCAGTCGTCCCCTTAGGCCAAAACATGCCGACCAATACCCAAACCCCAAAACCCAGCAACAAAAGCCCAAGGATGATTAGCACGAGTGCCATGCGGCGGCGATTTAATATAGGCATAATTGATTGAATTTAGAATTTAGTATTTGGTGAATGGGGGTCCGGCCCCTAAATTCCATATTCCATATTCTAAATTCATGAATTAGGTTCCGGCTTGGGTTGATTCGGCAAATTTTTTCTTTTCCTCCTCGATCTTAAGCAGTTGGCGGGGATCAGTCGTCACAATCTGGTCTTCGGCGTAGGAAGCTACAACTTGGATGGCCGCGTGTTTGGCGCCGGCGAAGAAGATGCCTTCGCCCTTGCCTGATTCAAGCAAGAGATATTTCTCAGATTGAGTCAGCAAGAAGACGCGGGCTACCAGATCAATGGCCGCCGGGCTTTGTTTAAGCAATAATTGCATGGAAGAGTTGGTCACGATGGCCTGGCCATAAGGCGAAGTCAAAAAGTCATTCACATCCTGAGTGATGGTAGTTACGCCCAGGTAATATTTGCGGCAGCGCTTGATCAAAGCGTGGATGAACTTGGCCGAATCCTCGTATTGCATGAGCCACCAAGCTTCGTCGATCACGAGTATGCGCTTCTTGCGTTCCGACCTGACCTGATTCCAAATATAATTGACGATGGTGTAGATGCCGATGGGGCGCAGCTCGTCTTCCAAATCACGGACAGAAAAGACGACCAACTGATTGCTCATCCTGACCGTGGTCGGAGAGTTCAAGAGGCCGGCAAAGGTGCCTTCCGTGTATTTTTTAAGGCGGACGACCAGATCTTCCGTGCCTTCCATACCTTCCAAAATATCTTGAAAGTCCTGCAAGATAGGCACTTCCACGGCCGAGAGGTCGGCGCCGGGTACGATATCTTTTTTAGCAAAGGTTTCGAGCAAGGCGCGATCCAAAATAGAATCCTCAGCCACGCTGACTTTGCCCAACATGAGACGCAACAGGCCTTTGAGGGTGATAACCGCGCTCCGGATGATATCCTCGACCGAAGTCTCACCTCCTCCCATGGGCCTGGGCAGGTCAAAGGGATTAATTTTGGATTCTGATGACAGTGAGATGTTAATGTAAGTGCCGTTCACGGCGTCAGACAAATATTTGTATTCTTTTTCAGGGTCAATAACGATCACGTCCACGCCCAACATCATGGAACGCAAGATCTCAAGTTTGACGGTGTATGATTTACCCGCGCCGGACGTGGCAAAGATAACCATGTTGGCGTTCTGCAAAGAGAATCTGTCAAAAATAATCAGCGAGTTGTTGTGGCGGTTAACGCCGTAGAGAATACCCTCGTCGGAAGTCAGCTCAGCCGAAGTAAACGGGAAAGACGAGGCAATGGGCGAAGTGCTCATGTTAAAAGTAATCATGAGCTCATCCAGGCCCAGCGGCATGGTGGAGTTAAAGCCCTGTTCCGCCTGGAAATAAGAACGCCGGGTGTAAATCAACATGGAACCGAAAGTTGACTCGACGGAAGACGAAAGGCGCTCCAGTTCATCTTTGGAAGGCGAATAAAAAGTTGTGTAAAAAGCGAATTGAAAAAAGTGCTCGATGCCCTGCGTCAGGTCGTCGCGGAGCTGTTCGATATCGCGCAACGCGGTCTCTTCCTGCGGGTCGCGCGGCTTGCCCTCCTGGGATTTCATGTTGATGTTGGCTTCCAAAATACCCACTTTTTTCTTGAGTTGTTTTAAGATGACGTCGGATTTGATGGGATAAAAGAACATGGCGATATCCATCATGGCGTTTAAATTGATGATGGGCGACGCCCAACCGACCGAGACGTAACGCGGATAGGTCACGATAAAAATCGTACGCGCAAAAACCGAACCCAGCGAGATAAAACTGGCTTCGACTTTCATGGCCGAAGGCGCGATTAAGTCTTTGATGGTGGCTACGCCGCGCCGGTATATCCGCTCCTCTTCCAGAGCGGTCTTTTCCTCGGCCTGCTTTTTCTTTTGCTCTACGGAACTTGGGCCTTTAACGAGCTTGACCCCTCCGGCGGCCAATTTGGTCGCGTCGAGCTTTTTCTGCTCAGAAGTTTGGAATGCCATACAAAAATAATTACGAATTCAAAATTACGAATGACAAATGAACAAACCCCAAACTTTTTTGCTTAAACGCCCGTAATTCGTAATTCGTAATTCGTAATTATTCATATAGTTTAGCCTTCTATCTGAAGTTTGCCTATGTCAGTCATCCTTTGAGTCTCGAAAAGCTCCGGATTGTAAACCGTGTAGAAAAGCTCTATCAGACTTTGGGTATCCAACATAACTGCGTTCAGCGACATGCCTTGCAGCCCGGCGATCACGTTGTTGACGCGGAGCATAAGGGCGCTCCGGTGCGTCGTAAAGCGCTCTTCCGTCAGATGAATGGTCATGAGAGGCGAGAAGATGGCGTTCACGCGGTCCATAAAACCTTTCTTGCCTTCATAAGTCGGGTCAAAAGGCACCACCAGATAAAATCTTTTCTGCATAATCTCCGCCAAATCAACCAGCTGGCGCACGTATGACCGATAATCGACGATTTGATTCCGGAGAAGCTCATTTTTCTGAACCATCTCAGCCTCTTTGAGCTTATTCATGTATTCGTCGATGTTCATGCGCCGCGATTGAATCACGACCTGGATCGGAAAATCCAGCGAGTTCAAAAATTGCATGTAAGCCTGGACGATGGCGTTCTGCTCGTCTTCCGACTTGAGCGAAAAGTTGATGCTCGAAACGAGCAACACGGAACGCAGGGTCCCGTCTTTAAGGACTATCACGTCTTCCTTAACTTCCGCGATGTTGAGATAGCTCTGAGCCGGCACGCCGGGCTTGGATTTGGTTAGCTTCTGACTTTGCATATGTTGGAATTTAGGGAATTGTATTTGGTATTTGGGGCGTCTGACCCTAAATTCCAAATTCCATATTCTATATTCATTGAGAGTCTTCCGGTTTGTAGACTCCGCCCGTGTTAACCGTTAGGGCCAACTCCCGAAGCCGGGTCGAGCTTGGCCTGGGCTTCTTGGCCACTTCTTCCACGGTCGGCAGGCCTATAATTTTTTCCTGCCCCATTTGGATGATGGCATTCTTATTCCAGACCCGCAGGGGCGGTCTGACCTGAGTCTGCATGAAGTTAAGGAAGAAGATATGGAAAGGTTGGCCGTTGATCCTCAAAAAAGAAAAGGCGCCCACAATGGCCGCCGTGATGACAGCCGCCAAAATAAAATAAGCCGTGGCCAATAACTTATATTCCACAAAAAGCACGCCCGCGCCGCCCAGACAGATTAAAAATTGCCTGACCGTGATCGGGCCGATGATCTTGTCTTCATTCTCGATGAATTGTGGGACAATAAATTGGCCGGGCATACTTAATAATGGAGCGTGTTATTTAAATTGATGAGAGCCTCTATTTCGTCCCTGGTCAGCGAGTCCTCACCGGCCTTGCGCCTTTCCTCAGCCAGCTCGGCGATCGGTTTGCCTGACTTAAAGCTTTGAGTCACTAAATCCAGATACATTTTAGAGATGGGCGAAGTTTGCCAGGCTTTGACGGCCGAAACTTTTTGTTCAAAACTCTCTTCTCCCAAGGTGTCGAAGCGCTGAGTTATTTTAGCGGCCGCATCTTTGGGTGTTTTGCCTAAACGTCTAAAACCGGAAAGCGTCATGCCGCCGATCTCCTCCGCCAAACCGTGGAGCTTAAGCGCTGAGGGCTGAACTCCATCCACGCGCAGAGTAGGTTGCCTGGCCATGGCCGCCGTAACAGCCGAGACTCTGACCGTCGTCCCGCGTCCCTTTTCCTGATCAGATATTGAATGTTGAATGTTCAATGTTAAATGTTGCCCGGCTGGCACCAGCTCCCCGTATTGCTTTTTCTCGATGGCCGCGTTCTTAAGATCAATCGGGTGGATTGCTCTGCTTTCAAAACCTTTTTTCAGAGCCTGCGTCAGTTGTTGTCGTTCCGAGTCTGCTGACTGCCTCTTTTTAATTTTTTCCTCATACCACAAGGCATGTTCCTCAGCTTCCTTTTTTCTTTTTTCTTCTATTTTTTTTCTTTGTTCGGTCAACTGCGTTTCGAGCTTGCCGTGTTCTTCCGATTCGATTTTTGACCGGAATTCTTCATAAGAAGTTTCGATGACTTTAGCCATCTCGTCCGCGGCCGCTTTGTCCAACCCCATGCCGCCTACTTTTGAGTCTCGTTGCAACAGACCAAGCAATTCGCCGGAGTTGCGGACGTCTCTTAAACGAGACGAGATGACGTTCCGCAAGCGGTTGACGAGATACTCATCCTGCGGCTTGTTGGGTATCCTCTCCCAAATGGCGCTGACAGCCTTATCCAGCTCTGTCACGGCCTTGGGCGTGGCCGGCAACTTGGCTTTGATATTTTCTATCTGATCGTCGACTTCCTGACCGGCGTCCTTTATCGTCCTCTCGCGTCCTTTATCGTCCTGACCGACGGCTGACGACTTCATCTCCTCCGCCAAATAATCGCTGTAAGTTTGTTCATCCATGATCTGCACGGTCTGCGTCAGTTCGCGGATGGCGCTCAAAGCCAAATCCGTCATGCGCTGATCAAAACCCAAACCGCCCAAATCGGTCTGACGCAGCATGATTTCCTTAATCTGGTCGGCGACGCGCACTCCTTTGGCAAAGCTGACCAATAAATCGCGCAAACGGTCGCGCATCTGTTGTCCGGCTGAATGCAAACTAAGGCGGTTGATGAGTTCCGAGACGGCGCCGGCATAAGAGATGGGTTTATACAGCACTCGTTTTTGCGGCCAAATTGACGTATCGACCTGTTCCTCTCTGACAAAATCCAAAAGCTCCTTGTCAAAAAGGTCGCGGATGGGCCAATACACGTGTTCGATGAGCTGAACGATAATTTTCTTCTGATCCTCGGGATCTAATTTGGCCTGAACGACAAATTGACCGACTTTGGTTATGGCTTGATTAAAAGTAGCCAGACCCATAATCGAATCCAGCACAGGAGCATCGAAACTTTCAAAAAAAGAATCTTCGGAAAGTTTATAATCCGCAATTAACTTATCATAAAAATCCTCCACGTCTTTTAACAGGAAATTTTGGATTCCTTGCGGTAAATCAACGAAATTTTTATATACCTCCCGTTTGGCCATAGGCTTACGTGACGCTTACGGTATCAGAACCATGCAAAAAGCTTTTTATGCGTCTCACCGTAGCTTTATCTTCATTACTCGTCGCCTGAGATCCCTTAAGCCATTCAGCCGTAGCTATCTGTTGTTGCTGAACCGGAGTGATGTTATTACCAGCCGCCTGCTCGCGCATGGACACAGCAGCCTGATTCATGACCTCTTTAAGACCCTCCCTAAACTGTCTCGCCTGATCTCCGCCAGCCTGGTCCATAGCCTTTCTCAAAGCCTCATAACCCTGATTTTGCGGCAAAGACCTCAAGGCCGCACCGTGCCTGGCTAAAGCCTCACCTCCGGCGTTGGACAAAGAATTAGCAATAACCCGCATATTAACCTCTGAATTTTGGCCTGTGCGGATGTTTTCATAAGCGTTTCTGACAACGCCTTGGTAATTTCCGGCATTCTGAGCAGCCGTGATATTCCCCGTATTGGCAAATGCCCCGTTGGCATCAACACCAAACAATCCTCGTGTATCCATCAAACCTTTCTGTAATATCTCCCCCATTTGGATACGGGCGGCGTCCTGAGGCATGACATTTATTCTATTTAACCGGGTGGTCAATTCATCGGCACGAGCATCGGAGCCTAAACGACGACCAACGCTGGCGATATTGCGGCCACCGTAACTTTGTAAGGCAGCCGTCAGACCTTGGACCCTGGCTTGACCAACACCCGCCATGATTTGTGCCGGGTCTGAAGCAAAACCACCCATGGTATAACCCTGTACTCTGGCCGGTTCAGTATCAGTGGCTTGCATGGCCACGGCATAATTGCGGCCGTCGTTGCTGGAGTTGATTTGGACATTGGCCGCTTCCCGCACTTCATTATCAGTGCCGGTCAATATGGTTCTGGCACGCTGGCGTCCGTCATCCGAATTCTGGATGAAGTCTAAAGTCGAAGCGATCAACTGACCCTGACGGCCACGCAATAATTTCTGAAAATCTTTGTCATAAGCCGGGTCTACCGTCAGGT
Organism: Patescibacteria group bacterium; assembly: GCA_041661105.1. Lineage (GTDB taxonomy): Bacteria > Patescibacteriota > Patescibacteriia > 2-12-FULL-60-25 > 2-12-FULL-60-25 > MWCR01. Next base: position 260,960 of record JBAZVB010000002.1, on the reverse strand, counting down.
TACCATTCTCATCCATCAAATTGCGGCCTTTGAGGTATTTAAGCGTAAAGGCCATGTTCATGAAGGAATCATCCTGAAGCTTACGCTCTGATTCCGGATCAGAAGCCATCTTATTGGCCACGCTGTCGATTTTATCAATCTTGGAATGAAGACCCGGATTCTTTTCACGAGCTTCCTTAACCTTATCCATGAGTTCGGTCATGTTATTTTTCGTCGCGAACTCGTCCGCCTCCTGGAGCCTACCACCCACTTCGCTATCCACGCGCTGTCTGGCCTCACTGTCAACCGCCAGTTTCTGCTCCGCGTTTAAACTATCATATTCCGCTCCACCATGCTTCTCACGCAAGATGTCTTCCTTTTCCTGGCCCTGCCTAAATTTCATGTAAGTCGAGCTCATGGCTTGGTGGGCAATATTTTGCATGGCCGCGATCTTATCTGGCTGTGTTGAAAGCTTGGAGCTCTTTATCCTATCCATTTCCTTCATGTACATGTCAGGTGGCAAATTCGCGAAAGCTTCCTTTTGCTCAGACGCGCGCTTAACTGACGCTCGCTGAGGGGCGGTTGCCGCCCTGCCTAAAGCCATGCGCGCTCCCTGCGTCATGGGTATGCCTGATTTGAGAGCCCATTTAGACAAGCCTGCTTTAACTCCATAACGCTCTTCGATCGCTCCACCGGCTCGCGTCACACCGCCGCGCACACCCTTTTCCAACAACCGTCCGGCGGCGACTGTCCCGGCCACGCCAATACCCATGGCTCCACCCGTCGAACCGATAGCTCCGGCCAAAGCGCCAAGTTTGGGCGCCAAAGCGTTAGATTGTTGAACCGCCACCTGCACTCCCAAAAGCATAAAAGCCACCATGATGATGAAGTTGGCCAGATTCATGGGATTGCCGATTTCAGTCGAGACGATTCTATTGCCATAATCCGATTGCTGTTGCAGACCTTCAATATTGCTTTTAACTTCCTGACTGGTATTTTTATAAAGAGACGAGGCACCCGCGCCCGTCAGCGAATCGCTCCCGCCTTGAGTCTGGGCCATGGCCAAAGCCAACCAAAGGAAAAAAGCCATAGTCGGGCCGCCAATGAGGGCCGTGGACAAACGTTGCCACCACTGATCCGTAAAGGCGCTGAATGACTTTTGCATCTTGGTGGGCAAAGCCCAAGCGAAAAACATGACCGGCGAAGTGATAAGCAGGAACCAGAGGATGATGATGCGCACCAAAAAGAAAACCAACATGATGATGACCAAGGTAATCGAAAGCGACAGGATCCAGATGCCAAAAATGGCGGCCAGCATCATGTTAAAGATTTGATAAATGGAAGCTTGCTGAGCCGTATTCGCGTCGATGGTGATATTGCCGCTCACGGCGTCTTGCTGGATCACCGAGCCATGTAACGTCTCGATACTCATGACCTCACGGATATGCAAAGCGTTGATAAAGTTGCCGCCGGCCGCGTCTTTGAAACCGTTGACGAACGTCAGCACAAGCACCTGAGAGAAATCGATCATCAAACCGATCAGAGTTTTTGAAAAATTGATGAGTACGGCCATGACCAACAGCTTGGGCAGGATGCCGCGATAATGAAACTCCTTGGGTTGGCCGATGATGGTGGCGAAAGCGGAAACCAGAACTACCACGATAAAAAACATGTTGACGGTATCGCGGATGAGCGGCCAACCGATACGCACCGGCGCGGCATTCACAAAAGTATTAAACTGGACGATCTGGATCAAATAGTCCAAAAGGAAAAGTAGGATATACGACAAAAGCTCCATGATATAAACCAAAATCTTGGTGAAAATGGCGATGATCCAGTTGACCAATTCCTTGGCCGCATCAGCGTGAGCCGGAGCCGCAATAAAAAAGATGCAGATCACGGCCACAATAACCGAGACCATGGCATAAGATCTTCTTTGACTATGACGTGACTCGTGACTCGTGACTCGTGACACGTTAGAGAGGTTTGACGGGAAAAAAATCCGTTGCCAAAAAGCGAGCAGTGACCGCTTTCCTTGCCTGACTTTAAAAATCCTCCTCCACATAGGCATCTTAATGGAAATTATAGCATAGAAACGCCCATCCGAGGCGGATTAATCCACAACCCATCCAGTCTGTCATTTCGACCGAAACGGAGTGTAGTGGAGAAATCGTCGATTGAATGTGACCTAGTGACTTCTGTTTATGCGATCTCTCGACTATCGCTCGAGATGACAGAAGGGATCGAGACGACAAAGTCGTGTTAATTGAAAAATATCCATTAGTTTGTTATCCTTTACTCTCATGAAGGCGCCAATTTCGGTTGACTTGCTGCCCACCTCCTCTGAGGGGGCGGCCCGAAGAAAAACTGCAATGATTGCCGTTTTTTTTGCTTTGATAGTAGGCTTACTGGCTACCGTCGGAGCCGCCGCCTCATACCGGGCGGCCACCCGGGGCACCAATGTCCTGGCTGAAGTCATAGAATTACCGGGCATCGCGGACATCCGCAGGTTCGCCACCGGCGGTTTAACCGGCTCTTCCGGCGCCAAACTTACCGGCGACCAGATCAATTTTCTCTTCCTGGGCGTGGGCGGCACCGGCCATGACGGCCCTCAACTGACGGACACTATCATCCTGGCTTCCTTTGATCCCAAACAAAACCGGCTAGCCATGCTTTCCATCCCGCGCGACCTGGCTTATCCCCTAGGCAACGGCCGCTTTGAAAAAATCAACAGTTTGAACGCCTGGATGGAGTCATCCAATCCCGGCCAAGGCGCCGAAAAAACCGCCAGCGCCATCGGCGAACTGTTGAACGTACATATCGACCACGTGGTCCGCGTTGACTTTAACGGCTTCGCCAAGTTCATCGACGCGCTCGGAGGCGTGGACGTCACTATTGAAAAAAGTTTTACGGACAATTCCTATCCGGTGGATGAAACCGAGGGCTGGCGGACTGTCAGTTTTCAACAGGGACCAGCGCATATGGATGGAGCACACGCTCTGGAGTTCGTCCGTTCTCGCCACGGCAACAATGGCGAAGGTTCTGACTTCGCGCGCAGCCGGCGTCAACAACTGGTCATCCAGGCGGTCCGGGAAAAACTTTTTTCTCTGGGCACGCTGGCCAATCCCAAAAAGATCGGCGATTTGCTGAATATCCTTTCGGGCCATATCCAAACCGACCTCTCAAGCTGGGACATGATCGCCTTCGCGCCCGAGATCTCGCAGATTGACCGCGATAAAATTTCCATGCGGGTTTTGACCGATTCCGCGGACGGAGAGTTGGCCCCGGCCAACGTCAACGGAGCTTACATGCTCTTTCCGCGCAAACCGGACTGGTCGGAAATCCGCAATATCGCGAATAACCCTTTCCTTTCCAAAGAAGAGGCTGAACGGCAACTCATGTCGCAAGGCCAAGCCTCTTTGGAAATTAAAAACGGCACGACTTACGAAGGTTACGCTTCCCAGGTCTCGCAAAAACTCAAAAAGCTGGGCTATCGCGTTTCCGATGTCAGCAATGCGGCTCATCGCGGTTATGAACGGACCGTGCTTTACGATTTATCCGGCGGACAGAAGACCAACGAAATCGTCAAACTTAAAAAGATCTTGGATGCCGACATCTCATCCGCTACGCCGACTAATCTCAAAGGACAACGCGTCATCTACGGCCAATTCATGACAGCTGAAACTATTGATTCTACCTCGACTGATATCCTGGTTGTGCTTGGGGATTCCAGTTTGGGACTTATTAACCCCAATTATGACTCTACCCAGACACCGTAAAATGCCGTTGGTCGCCATCGTAGGACGGGCCAATGTCGGCAAGTCAACGCTATGGAACCGTTTGACGGAAACCAGCCGCGCCATTGTCTCAAAAGTTCCGCATACCACCCGCGATCGCAATTATGCCCCCTGCCTTTGGCGCGGAAGGAATTTTGAGATCGTGGATACGGGCGGCTTAGACGTGGAAAAGACCGAGATCGGCCAAGGCATTAAAAGACAATCCGAAAAAGCCATCAAGGAAGCCGACCTGGTTCTCTTTTTGATTGATACGCAAGCCGGCATCCTGCCCCAAGATCTCGAGTTCTCGAAACTGGCCAGGAAGCTCAACAAACATATTTTGCTTATAGCCAATAAAACCGATCGCAATTCCTTGCTTGGCCCGGCTTTATCCGGAGAATTGTGGAAACTGGTTTTGGGAGAACCTATCCCCATCAGTGCCGCTTCCGGCCGCGGGCTGGGCGACATGTTGGATAAGATAGTTGAGGTGCTGGGCCAACGCGACAAAGTCCTAACCGACCTTGATCAAGCACCGGAAGTCAGAATCGTTATCATGGGGCGTCCGAATGTCGGCAAATCATCCCTCATGAATGCCATCTTGGGCGAGGAACGTTCGATTGTCTCAGCCATTGCCCACACCACGCGCGAACCGCTGGATACGAGTTTTGTTTGGCGCGATCACCCGATCACGCTGGTCGATACGGCCGGCATGCGCAAAAGAGCGCATATTAGCGGGCGTTTGGAAGAAGAAGGCGTCGAACGCAACCGCCAAGCCCTCTCGCGGGCCGACGTGGCCGTGCTCGTGATCGATGCCACGGATGATCCGAGAAAACAAGACAAACATTTGGCGGAGGTTTTGGAAAAAGCCAATCGCGGATTGATTGTGGCTGTTAATAAATGGGATTTGGTCAAAGATAAAACGACTAAGACGACTAAATCATACGAAGATCTTATCCGCCAGTCCTTGCCCTTCTTGGATTGGGCGCCTTTTATTTTCACTTCCGCCAAACAAAGTCAGCGAGTGACGGATATTCTGGATCTGGCTCTCAAAATCCGTCAGGAAAGGGAAAGGATCATCGATGACAATGCCATGGATAAGTTCCTTAAGCAGAAGATCGCTCGTCAGCGACCGCGCGCCGCCAAGGGCTCGATTACGCCCTACATTGCTTCCATCCGTCAAAAAGCCACCAATCCCCCGCGTTTCCAGATAACGATCCGCGGTTCAAAAGCTGCTCTCCATCAAGCCTGGTTGAAATTTTTTGAGAGGCAGCTCAGGGAAAAATTCGGCTTTGTCGGCACGCCTATTGTTTTTGATATCGAAAATGACACTTCTCCCGTCATTCAACCTCCCGGCCCGCATAGAAAAAAGCGCCCCATCGGTCGCCGCGCTGGAAGATACTAGTATGATAATTCAAAGAGCAAAGAGCAAATTTCAAAATGCAGGTTGCCTTCGGCATTACAATTATATTATAAATATCCCGAAGGGATACCAGCATTTTGCTTTTTGAATTTTGAATTTTGCTTTAATTTTATGAAATTGATCGTCGGCCTGGGTAATCCTGGCAAAGAATACGAGGGTTCGCGCCACAATGTGGGTTTTTTGGTGGTGAATGCAATAGCCGAAGCCAATGGTTCAAAATGGAAAGCTGACGTCAAACATCACGCGGACATCACTAAAATCACAGCGGACGACGGACAGATGATGCTTGCCAAGCCGACCACCTTCATGAACTTGAGCGGCCAGGCTGTTTCGGCACTGGCTAAATATTATAAAATTAAACCGGCGGACATTTTGATCGTCCAGGATGAATTGGACTTGTTGCCGGGAACTTTTAGATTTTCCGAAGGCGGCCGGTCAGGCGGACATCACGGCCTGGAATCAATCCAAGAATTCTTACCTGATTACGAACTGGCCCGTTTGCGCGTCGGCATCGGCAAACCAAAATTCAGTCATAAGTCGTCAGTCATAAGTCGTCAGTTGACCGATGACTTACGACAGACGACAGACGACGTTAAAGGACGCGGGACGAAAGATTGGGTTTTGACCAAACCCAAAGGCAAGGAAGCTGAATTAATCAATCAAGCGGCTGAAGACGCAGCTCAAGCAGTTATAGACTGGGCCTCCCATGGACTAAAAACTGCCATGAATCGATGGAATTCACGTAATCATCCTGATTTATAAATTCGTATATTCGTATGTGGCCATTCGTAATTTCGTAGACCACAACTAATGACTATCAACTGAGTACTAAGTCATGGCTTATCAAAAACCAACCAAAAATATCAAGGCGGACTGGGACGATTCACGCCTTGGCTGGCTTGGTTGTACCTGGTTTGAAAAATTTGGCCCAAAAAGTTTGGATCGTTTGCAAAAAACTTTTGGCGAAAACCACGGTCAAGATGCCTGGCGCGGCCATCTGGAAAACTTACTCAAATCCGGGTTGACTGAAAACGTCGCACAGGATTTTATTAATTGGCGTCAGAACATAAACTTGGCCGATCTTTCCGCCACTCTGGATAAAGACGGCATTGATTTTGTTTTGCCTTGGGATCTTTTATATCCGACGGCTTTTAGGCAGACTTCTTGCCCGCCGGCCGCTCTCTTTTGGCGAGGGGCAGCCATCTCCAAAAGACCGTGGATAGCCGTGGTGGGTACTCGTAAAATGAGTGTTTACGGCAAACGCGCTTGCCTGCAAATAGTCAGTGAGCTGGCTCAAGCCGGAGCGGGCATTGTTTCCGGTATGGCTTTGGGCATCGACGCTTGCGCTCATCAGACGGCTTTGGATTCCGGGGTTCAGACCATCGCGGTTTTAGCCGGCGGCTTGGATCACAAATCACTTTATCCATCGAGCAACGTGCCTTTAGCTGAACGTATTTTATTAAGCGGAGGCGTCATCATGAGCGAGTTCCCTCCCGGAACACCGTGCCTCAGACACCACTTCCCGCAACGCAACAGACTGATCGCGACTTTGGCGCAAGCCGTGGTGGTAGTGGAAGCCGGAGCAGAGTCTGGGTCGGTTTTGACGGCCAAACTCGCGCTGGATGAAAATCGAGACGTGTTTGCCGTGCCGGGACCTATCACCAGCCCGGGCAGCGTTGGGGTTCATGAACTACTCCGGCAAGGCGCCCAAATTTGCACTGGCGGTAAAGACGTTTTGGCCGGAAGTCAGACCGTTATCTTAAGCGCGCCCGAACGCCCGCCCACTAATGAGGAAAGGCACATCCTGGATCTTTGCCGGACCTCGATTCATGTGGATGAATTGACGCGTTTATTGAATTCCTCGGCCGCGGTTATAGGCGCCACTTGCACCACTCTCGAGATGATGGATGCCCTGCAGGAACTAGAACCGCAAACCTACCAGATCACCGCTCGGGGAAAACAGCTTTTAATCCAGCCTTTTAGCCAAGAATGATTCCATATTTACTTTAAAATTGACAATAATACTCCATTTATTGTCAATTTACTCACCGTAACCTTTGACGAGTTTGCCGACTTTTGGTATCGTCTCCTACATTAATATATGAAGCTAGTGATAGTCGAATCTCCCACCAAGGCTAAGACAATTAGCCGTTTTTTAGGTAAGGACTACAAAATATTGGCTAGTGTCGGCCATATTCGTGACCTGCCCAAATCCAAGCTCGGCGTGGATGTTGAACACAATTTTGAACCACAATACGTCATCCCCCCTGACCACAAGGCCAAAGTTAAGGATATCAAAGACGCCGCCAAAAAAGCCAAAGAAATCTATTTCGCGACTGACGAAGACCGCGAAGGAGAAGCTATCAGTTGGCATTTGGCCCAAGTTTTGGAAGAAGATCCAAGCAAAGCCAAGCGCATCACCTTTCATGAAATTACCAAGGAGGCCATCTTGGCCGCTTTGGATCATCCGCGCCCCATCGACATGAAGTTGGTCGAGGCTCAACAAGCTCGGCGCATTTTGGACCGTTTGGTGGGCTACGAACTTTCGCCTTTTCTTTGGCGTCACGTGAGACGCGGCCTTTCGGCCGGGCGCGTGCAATCCGTGGCCATGCGTTTGATCGTGGAACGCGAACGCGTCATACAGGAATTTAAACCGGAAGAATATTGGAGCCTGGAAGGAGTTTTTGAAAATTCCAAACAAGATATTTTAGAGGCCAAACTGCATAATCTGGATGGCAAGGCTTTGGATAAAATGGAGATTAAGAATAAACCCGAGGCCGATAAATTGCTCGAAGAATGCCAAAATCAGGAATGGAAGGCTATTGCCATCGAACAAAAGAAAAAAACCAAGTCCCCTCCTCCGCCTTTCACCACTTCGACCTTGCAACAGGAAGCTAACAACCGTTTGGGTTTTTCAGCTAAGCAGGCCATGACTTTGGCGCAAAAACTTTACGAAGGTATTGAAATCGGCGCCGAGGGACACTTTGGTTTGATCACTTACATGCGTACCGACAGCGTTAACCTTGCTCAAAAATTCTTAGACGAAGCCAAGGATTACGTCCAAAAAACTTTTGGCAAAGAATACGCGCTGGAGACCGCCCGGACTTATAAGACCAAATCCAAGGGTGCGCAGGAAGCGCACGAAGCTATCCGTCCGACTGATCCGACCCGCACGCCAGAAAGTTTAAGAGCCTTTTTGGATCCTGGCTTACTAAAACTTTATACCCTGATTTGGCAGCGCGCCGTGGCGACTCAAATGCCTGACGCAACTCTGAATGCCACTCGCATTGATATTGGCGGAGGTCGGCTTGAATTCCGTGCTACCGGCCAGCAGGTCGTGGAACCCGGCTATCTCAAACTTTACCCTGACCAGGAAACGGACAAAATCCTCCCGCAGATTACAGAGGAAGAAAAACTTAAAGCCCAAAAAATTGAAGGCATCCAGCACTTCACAGAACCTCCGGCCAGATACAGCGATGCCACTCTGGTCAAAGCCCTGGAAGAAGACGGCATCGGACGCCCGAGTACTTATGCTTCGATTATTTCGACGGTTATTGAGCGCGGTTATGTTGAACGTGACGAAAAGAAACGCCTCAAGCCGCAACCTATTGCCTTTGACGTGAGTGACCTATTGATCAAACGCTTCCCGGATATTGTTGACCTGGAATTCACGGCCCGTCTGGAATCATCCTTGGACCATGTGGCCGAAGGCGTTATCCAGTGGGCGCCGCTCATGGAAGCTTTTTACGGCCCTTTCCATAAGCAACTCGAAGCCCAGGAAAAAGAAATGGAAGAAGCGGCTCAAAAGGATGCCGAGGGAGAAATCTGTGAGCTTTGTGGTAAACCCATGGTCGTCAAACGCGGACGTTTTGGCCGTTTCTTAGCTTGTTCAGGCTACCCCGAATGCAAGAGTACGCGTCCGCTGGCCGGGGAAGCTGCTCCGCCCAAACCAGAACCGACTGACGAAAAGTGTCCTAAATGCGAAGCGCCTATGGTTAAAAAGACGGGACGTTTCGGTCCCTTCCTGGCCTGCTCACGCTATCCGGAATGCAAAACCATCGTGAATATCGAAATACCGGTCAATGATCAAAACGGCAATCCGATCATGTGCCCGACCTGCAAGGAAGGTCGGATACTTGAACGTAAATCCAAAAAAGGTAAAGTATTTTATTCCTGCTCACGCTATCCGGAGTGCAAACAAGCTTTCTGGGACAGGCCAACCGGCGAACCTTGCCCCAAATGCGGATACCCGACCCTGCTTAAAAAAAGCAAATCGCTTTATTGTCCGAATGAAGAATGTAAATACAAAGTAGCTATTGAATTGGAATAACTGACAACTTAAAACTAACAACTGACAAGAGTTAACCAGAATGCTCTTGTCAGTTGTAAGTTGTCAGTTTTTTTATTCCTTCGTTTCTTTCTTACTCTTTTTTTCTACAAATTTACTCGCTGATTTTTCAAGATGATCCACCCCCTTTTTTAACATTCCTCCCGGATCACCCGTGGCTTTCATTAAAAATTCAAGCATTGCGAGCGGGGCTTTCCACCTGGCCCAATACTGAAATTTGACGAAGGCCCCCAATGCACCGACCGCACCCAGGCCAGCCACCGCGCCTAAGCCGACCGCACCTTTTTTAGCGATGACGCCTACTTTTGAGACACTCTTGTCTCCCTGATCCTCGGTTGAATCACGTTTCTTCCATTCCTTAAGCAAAGCATTTTCTTCAACTTTTGTTTCCTGATTTGTTTCCTGGCCGGTTTCGGTCTGTTTTCCCATCAAAACCTCTTTCTCTTCTTCTAGTTCCGCCAGCTGATACTCCAATGCCCTGATTACTTTATGGTGCTGCATGATTTTTTCGGCGTTCTTAAGCGCCTCCTCATTACCTTCCAAGCCCATGCCTCTGGCCAGCACGCTCCTGGGCATAAGTTCCCTTTGGACTTGGAGTGCCTTTTCGACTTGCTTGATTTTATCGTTAATCTCAAACAGACCCGCCACAAGATTTTCTTCCTCCTCAAATTCACCGGGAACGACAAATTCCGGAGTTTTCGGTGCGGACGCTACGCGGACGCTGGGAGTTTTGGAGGCGGCTGATTTTTTAGCAGCCTCCGCCGCACGCTCCTGAGCGCTAATAAACAGACTCTTTTCCTCAGCCTTATCTTTGTTTCTCAAGTCCTCGATACCTCTGATTTCCAAATACGCTGCCCTCTCAGCCTGCTGCAATTCCGTGATCTGTTGCTCCAAGTCTTCTCTTCTTTCATCGGTCGGATGCTCATCTTCGAGAATCTTAACGCGCTCGCCAAGGCCATAGTGTATGGCTTTTAGCCGCTCATGCGTTTCCAATTCCTTGATGGAGTACTCGGCTTGATTATATTCTAATTCTTGGAATCGCTTTTTCTCATTATTATCTTTGCCCTGCTCCAATTGTTCCCAAAGAGCCTGATCAAATCCGCCCGGCTCGCCGTATGTCTCGGACCATTCGTTGACCGGAAGGTTTTTGATAACGGCCAAACGCGCCTCAAGCTGATCCTTCTTCTTGGCATACAACAACAGTGGCCTATATTCAGGAATTGGCTTATCTTCAGCCATGGCAAACGCTTCTGTCTCTGTCTTCTCCGGTTCAGCCTCAACAACCTTAGATTCTTCAACTACAGGTTCTACTGGCGGCGTCTCTTTAACTTCAACAACAACCTCTGGTTTTTTGATCGGCTCCTCGGCCGCAGGATGAACCTCCTCCGAAGCTACGCCTTTCAGTCGATTTATGACCTGACGCAACTCTTTACTGTGATAGGCATAATCTTTTGGTTTGATCTTTTCAGCTCGCATGACCACTTCTCCAGATTCCATTTTTCTACCCTCATTTCTTGCGGCCAGACGATCTAATAATTTAAAATAATTAGGTAAGGCATCCTCCAATGCAGTCACCCCTTCGTTAAGACTAACTTCCTCCGGCTCCTTAATAATATCCCCCATGATTTCGATATACATATGCTTCTTTTTCTTGAGCATCTCTTCTGGGTTTTCCAAAACAATTTCTTCGGGCGACAAAAACAAGCCCTCAGCCTTTTTTACTAACTCTGCGACTCTAGCCTTAATTTCTTCAGGACTCAGTTTCTTCTCAGTTGCCGCCACTTCCTTTTCCCCAGATTTTGGAGGTTCTACCTCTTCGGGTTTAAGTGACGCTAATTTTTCCGCCACGTGCAATGATTCAATTATTCCCGGTTCAATATGCATGCCTCCAAAACCCTTTATCTCATCGACGATCCTCCTCATGGCTTTGTTAAAAAATTCTTTATTTTCTTTTGACCAACTCTTCGGATCACTAGGCCGTCCTTCAACATTATCCTCAATATAATTCATCAAAGCCGTTAATCGGATACGCGGACTTTTTTCATCCATGTGCTTTTGAATCAGCGCCTTTTCATCTTCATCTTTAACGAGATCAATCATCTTCAAAAGATAATCCTTATATGCTTGTTTCTTGCGTTCCGCCTCTGAAATTAACTCTGCTTTGTGTGCTTCTTTTGGTCTAACCTCTTCCTTGGTCACTGGGGTTTCTTTTGGCTTTAAAACAATCTCACTAACTCTGCCTTCTGGACGCTCATCTGAACCAACAACCTTTTCAGGTTGGGCAACTTCTGCGACGACCTCATCTTTAGGTTCCTCAACCGGCGGATTAATTTTATTAAAGTTATCTAATTCATTTATCTTGCGACCAAGAGTTCTTTTCGCCATGTCATAATCTTCGGAGCCTTCTCTTGATTTTTTCAAAACCCCCTCCAGAAAAGTAATCTTACTTTTAATATCTGAACGTTTATCTTCGATCGAGGCCTTGAGAATTTCGGGCGATATGGTTTTAACCTCCGGTTCTTTTACCGGCTCCTTGACGGAAGCGACTGGAGCTTCTTCAACTTGTTGAACCAGTGCCGCGACCTCTTCAATTTTCTCCTCTGCTTTGTCTTTAGCTTCTTCGATCTTGGTTATAGCCTCGGCTTCTGATGCTTCGACTGCGGGTTGAATCTCTGGCTGATCTTCGACGACGCTTGAGACTTGTTCGATATCTGCTTCGCTTTCTGAGGCGGCCTCCTCGAGTTTTTGCTTGGCCTGCTCACGCGTTTTAAAGGCCTCTAACTTAATTTTAAATTCAGCTTTCGCCTGCTCCGCCTTCGACTCTCCCTGAGCTTTTAAAGCCTCAACCTGTTCCCCAAAGCTCATTTTCCTTGCCGCTGAAATTCTTTTAGCCATATTTTGGTTAATTATAGCATAATGACGAATTTTGCCCCATTTAACTGGAAACTAAAAACTAGAAACTAGAAAGAGTTATTTAGTCCTGAAAAATGGCTTCTTTTAGCCAAGAAACTCTTTCCATTTTCCAGTTGCCAGTTTGGATTGTCTAGGGTTGACAAAATCGAGGATTTATGCTAAATTAACACATTCCAAACTTGTCTTGGCATTGCTAGTTTGGTGGTTTGATACTGGGATTTTGAGTGCCACAGGCGCTCTTTGACGTTTCAAGACCAAGCCCTGGTAGTCAACCAGGCAGTCACCCATCGAAAGTTCGGTGTGTGATACTACATGGAGAAGAACCATGAGCAAGAAGAATGGGAAGAAGGGCGAAGACTACGCTCTGACGAAGAGTGAGGACAAGGTACGCGGCCTGATCGAGATCTACGACGGCATGGAGAATCCGGCCCCCTACCGCAAGGATCGCAAGATCTGGTGGACTGGGGGATTAGACGGACCGATCACGCGGGGCGGGATCATCCTGATCTACAAGTTCTACCTTCGCCAGCCTGTGGAAGCCGTCTTCCAACTCCCCGAAGGCGCGGTAGTGGATTTCGTCAAAGAGACGGAGACCAAGCCCGAGTACTATGTGACGGACCTTGGCTGTCGACTGCACTTCCGTAACGGCGCCAAACCCAACGATGGCGGACTGGTTACTGGAAGCTGTGAAATCAGCGTTCGGCGCTGCCAGCCCTACGTGCCCCGCGATGGTGAGGATTGGCTATTGAATAACGAGCAATTCTTAGACCTCCCGGAGAGCAAGCTGAAGCCTACCGGCTACATCGACACGTACAACAACGTGTCGTTCCTCGGCTCAAGCAAGGATCCGGACACCCAGCTGGTGGTCGCCAACATCCAGGTGGAATGTGAACTGGAGGAGACCGACAAGCCACATCGTCGTCGTGGCAACCCGGATAGGATCAAGGCGATGGTAACGAAGGCTCGCAAGTACGGCGCCTTCTGGTCCACCAACGCCCCGGATCGCCGGCGTGAGTGCCTCCTGTTCCTATTCCCCTTCAACTGCTGACCTCTTTCGCTACCCTCCCCCCACACCTGACTACGCTTTACAGCTACGTTGGGCCACTCGGGGGGAGGGCAAGCAAATTTCTCTAAACTGGTATAGAATGTTAAGGAATTACTCGACGGATTTACTAAGTAAATTTGCCAAGCCATTTCTCAATCTACCAAGCCTCACGTCCTTTTCGTCCTAATCGTCCTGGTCGTCCTTAATTAGGACGTAGGACGATTAGGACGTAGGACGATTAGGACGTAGGACGATTAGGACGAAAATATGCCAAACAAGAACAACATCAATGATTTCAATAACAGCTGGTTGGGATATGATCTGCCTTTTGAGTTGATCGAAAACCAGACCAGCGTCCAGACTTTGCGCAAAGCCGGCATAGAAAAACGCGTTAAATCGCCCGAGTTCCACGTGACGGTCGCCTACTTCGCGGACATAAATTTATATGAGTTATCAGAGGCTTTAAAACAAGCTGAAAAAAAATACAACCAGGCGATTGACCGGACGATTTTTAATTTTGACGGCTACGGCGTCGTCGACCAGCCTCAGGGAAGATACGTTTATTTTTCACCTGACCCGGACAGCGCACCCGAGGCTTTTTTCTTAAGAGATTTTCTGGCTCAACTGCCTCTTTACGTCAAAGACAAGAATTGCGACGATTTGCATCTGAGCATCGGCGGGCCGGATCCTTTTAGTAGCTCAAAACCCCGGAGCTGGCCCATGAATACCGCCTTCCAGGCCGCCGGCCGTTTGGTTTTTGTAGGCAATGATGGCAAGCAGTTCCGTAAATATGCGTGGCAAGGCGCCGAAGATGGATTTGTAGAAACGACTAACACTTCAGTCATAAGTCGTCAGTCGACAGTCATCAGTGGAAAGACAGACGACAGACGACAGACGACACCAAAAGACGCGAGGACGATCCACACCGTTGCCATGTTCCCCAAAGTCCAAGCTGATACGGCGGCTAGCTATTACATTTTAAAAATTTTCGGCGAAAAACTTTTTCCGGGCGTCGGCCAAGCCAAGGTCGTCTTTTGGACATCCCTGCCTAGTGGCAAGACGGCACAAGAACTTGAATCAGAGGGTTATCTGACCATTGACCTGGGAGGCGAGTTTGACCACCATCTGGCTAACGAAAAATTAGGCAAACGGGTGGAATGCGCCGCAAGTTTGATTGCCGGTTATTTAGGCGTGGAGAATGACTTAACTTTAAAAAAATTATTGGCCTGGGCCAAACGCGACGACCTCCAGGGCAAAGGCACCATCAGTATTGATCCTTTGGACCGGGCGTTTGGGCTGTCCGGCATTATCATGAATGCCAATCGTGAATACGCCTCTGACCCAAAAAAGGCGTTGGATTTGATTGTTCAAATTATTGATTTGCACGTGCGCGAAGAAAAGCGCCGACAAGTCGAATTGCCACTTGAGCTGGAAGGACTGGAAAAAGCCGGCAAGGTAGAAAAATTCAATTTGCGGCAAGGTGGCGCCGACCTACAGGCGGTTTTTGTCGAGACGGATAACATAGCCATGGCCGGATTTTTGCGGGCCGCCAAAAAAATTGATTTGATTATTCAAAGACGAACCAGCGGACACACCAACATCGTCACGCAACAGGTCAGAAGCATTGATTTACGTCCGTTAATCGCCGTCTTGAGATTATCGGAGGCTGATAAGAAAGGCGTAGCCTTAAAAGCCGACGAAGAGGCTCTGATGTCCACCGGCCGCATTGAGGGCATCGACGAGTGGTACTACGATAACGCGGCCAACTCCATCCAAAACGGAGGCATCAATCCCGAAGGCGTGACAGCCACCAAACTCACCCGAAACGAAATAATCGCGTTGGTCAAAGACGCCATACCTTTGGGCACCATCGGTTCGCTTAAAAGGTTGAAAGAGCAAGAATTGTCATAATATAAATGGATAACCACGGGTTTTGACGTGCGAGGGATTTTCGTTGATAATGTGTCTGCCTTATGAACACGGGCATTTTTACGCTCAACGACCTGATAGCTCAGGTTAAAGCCATACGGCCTAACGCCGACGTCAAGCTGATTGAACGGGCTTTTGCTTTGGCCGATACGGCCCATAAGGGACAAAAACGCATGACCGGAGAGGCCTACATCCAGCATCCCCTGAATGCGGCCATGATTTTGGTCGAAATGCATGCCCCGGACGCCGTCATCGCGGCCGCCCTTTTGCACGACGTGCCGGAAGATACGACGGTAACTTTGGACGAAATCAAAGACAAATTCGGCGAGGATATTGCCAGCATGGTCAACGGCATCAGCAAGGTGGGTAAGATCAAGTATCGCGGCGTGGAGCGCTATATCGAAAACCTGCGCAAGATGTTCGTGGCCATGGCCAACGACATCCGCGTTATCATCATCAAGTTCGCCGACCGTCTGCATAATCTGCAGACTTTGGATTCCCTCCCGCAAAAAAAGGCTTACCGCATCGCGCTCGAGAGCTTGGAGATTTACGCGCCCATCGCCGGCCGGCTTGGCATGAACGAGATCAAAGGCAGGCTCGAGGACGCGGCTTTTAAGTATGTCTTGCCCAAAGAATACGAGTTTACTTTGGAGCTGGCCACCAAAGCCACCCAAAACAAACAACCCGCCGTCAGAAAAGTCATTGAGCAGACCAAGGAAGAATTTTTTAACAGCGGAATTCAATTCATAGATATTCACGGCCGGTACAAACATCTCTATTCTTTGTATCGCAAGCTTCTCAAATACGGACGGGACATCACTAAAATTTACGATTTCACGGCTATTCGTTGCATCTTGCCGACCACGGCCGATTGTTACGCTGCTTTGGGCCTGATTCACAGCCGCTGGACGCCGCTTAAGGGGCGGATTAAAGATTATATTTCCCAGCCCAAGCCCAACGGCTACCAATCGCTGCACACCACCGTCTTCTACGACCGTGGCTCGATTGTGGAGTTTCAGTTGCGCACGCCAGAAATGCACGAATCGGCCGAGTTCGGTATCGCCGCCCACTGGAACTACGATGAATCAAAAGTTAAAAAGATGGCGGCTGAGGGCATCAAAAAACTGCTGGACGCGGAAAAGGAAGTCGAATGGATCGGCCAACTGGCCGTCTTGCAGGACACCCTTAAGGGTAAAAAAGAATTCCTCGACTCGCTCGAGGATCTTAAGTTGGACGTCTTCCGGGACCGCATTTTCGTCTATACTCCCAAAGGCGACGTCATCGACTTGCCGGAAGATTCGACGCCCATTGATTTTGCTTATCACATCCATACGGACATCGGAAACAGCTGTTCAGCCGCCAAGGTCAATGGCATGATTCATCCTCTCGACCAGGCGCTCAAGAGCGGCGACATTGTGGATATCATCCTTGATAAAAACCGCAAAGGTCCCAACCCTGATTGGTTAAAATTCGCCAAGACGCGCCATGCCAAAGCTAAAATCCGGCAATATGCGCGCGCCGGCCTGGCCAACTGGATCAAAGGCGTAATACCCAACGCGATCCGCAAAAAAAATAAAAAGTAGAAACTTAAAACTGGAAAGAGTTGATCGGTGATGTTAGTTACTCTTTCCAGTTTCTAGTTTTAAGTTTAAAGTTCCACTTCCCCAGTCGCTGAAACGCGGTTGATTATATTGTTGAGATCTTCGTCGTTTTCAAAAGCTATTTTAACTTCACCGTGACCATTAGGTTGGCGTTTGACGGCCACGCGCAGGCCAAAAAAGCTGCGCAGTCTGGATTCGATGTCTAAAAGATTAGGATCAATGATTTTAAACCGGCGCCTTTCTTTGGGAATATGCTCCTCTGCCTGCCGGACCGTAAAATTGCCTTCTAGCATGCGCTGAAAAAGGGCTAGCCGCTCTTCTCTCTCCGGAATCGAAAGCAAAGTCCTGGCGTTGGAAGCGGAAATTTTTTCTTGAGCTAAGGCGCTTTGGACTTCGGGCTCAAGTTGGAGCAGGCGGATGATGTTGCCCACCTGAGGACGACTCTTGCCTACGCGCTCGCCGATCTCGTCTTGGGTTAGGTCAAATTCATCGCGTAATCTAATATAAGCCCTGGCTTCTTCGATGGGATTCAAATTTTGCCGTTGAACATTTTCGATAATGGCCAGTTCCAACTTTTGTTGTTCGGTAACCGTGCGGACAATGGCCGGCACATCCGGCAATTCAGCGATCTTAGCCGCCCGTAAACGACGCTCGCCCGCGATTAATTCATATCGGCCGTTGGGCAAAGGCGAAACGACCAGCGGCTGGAGAATACCATGCTCTTTAATGGACGAGACCAGATCTTCCAAAGCCGCGTAATCAAAATGTTCGCGCGGTTGATGCGGGTTGGGAGATATCAATTCGACCGGTATGCGCCTAACCGACTCAATGACATCCGTCTGGTCACTGATCACTGACGACTGGCCACTGACGCCTGACGACAGCTCTTGTTCGTCCGTAAAAGGTTGAGAGACTGGTTGTTTGGGTGGAATCAACGCTCCCAATCCCCTGCCCAAACCCGACGGTCTTTTGCTTAACATCATCATATTTTTATGTCCTGACAAGGACTTCAGTACCCATTATCTCGCGGGCCAGCCTTTCGTAGGCTTTGGCTCCCATATTATCCGGGTCAAAAGAGGCAATTGACCGGCCAAAAGACGGCGCCTCGGCCAAACGCACACTGCGCGGGATCACCGAACGGAAAATATTGTTGGGGAAATATTTATAAAGTTCTTGCAACACGTCATTGGAGAGTTTGGTGCGTTTGTCGTACATGGTCAGCACGGCGCCCAAAATCTGAATGTCCGGGCGTAATCTTTCCTTGACCAAACTCAGAGTTTGCAGGAGATCCGCCAAACCTTCGAGCGCAAAATATTCAGCTTGGACGGGTATCAAAATTTCATCCGAGGCTACGATGCCGTTTAAAGTTATATAACCCAAAGTCGGCGGGCAATCGATGAGGATGTAATCGTAATCATTTCTAACTTCGAGCAAAGCGTCTTGCAGTTTAAACTCGCGCCTCTCCATGTTTGGGAGCTCGGCGTTTAAACCAGCTAATGAGGAAGTAGCGGGAGCAATACGCAAAGTCTCGTGCATGGTAGGCTGAACAATCTCGCTCATGCGGACTTTGCCTAGCACGGCTTCGTACACGCTACGTTCGATATTGCGATGGTCTATGCCAATGCCGGAAGTGGCATTGGTCTGGGGATCAAGATCGACAATTAAAACGAATTTACCTAGATCGGCCAAATAGGCGCCTAAATTAACAGCCGTGGTGGTTTTCCCCACGCCTCCTTTTTGATTAACAATACCAATTATGCGTGCCATAACCGCCTATATAATAGATGTCATTTGGGTTAAAGACAAGGGGACACATAACTCATGAAATTCCGCCTACTTGACACAAAAACTCGCTTTATGCTATTTTATGCAACGCACTAAGCTTAAACACCAAAAACCAAATAACAATGTCCAAATTTGGTGATTGACATTTGGGTCTTGGAGCTTGCTTGATGATTGGTGTTTGAATTTTGGTAATTTCACGCCGCGGGGTAGAGCAGTTGGCAGCTCGCCAGGCCCATAACCTGGAGGTCGTGGGTTCAAGTCCCACCCCCGCAACCACGTAAAAAACCGCTTAAGTTAATGGCGGTTTTTTATGTGCCCCGTGGCGCATAAAATAAAATCAATTTGCGCTTTACGGGGCAGATTTTACTGTCAGCGGTTTCACGTGGTGCCACCAAAAAAAATAAGCGGTGGAGCTGGGTGCTTCAACCGCCTACGCGAGACTTCTCGGACGACTGGGGATGCCGTTCGTCACGAACATCTTCGATTCTACAGAGCTCAACTTCGTACTCGTGCCCATTGTCTTTTTTCGGATCCGCCTTGACGACGAGCACGAGGACGATAGCGACTACCTCATGCGGCACGCAAAGCCCGGGATGATTCACGAATTCGAGCCGGTTTGCCTCGATACCGTCTTTGAGCCACCAACTGAGCGTATGCTCGACATCAACCCACCTCGGCGGCTGCTGAGAATCGTAGTATCCCATGCGGATCTGCTCCAGGGCGTCGGGCGACCCGCCATAGTAAACAACCTTGGCTCGCACCAAATCGCGCAAGAGAGGTTCCGGGACCGATCGCAGGTGGTCGTGCTCGAGAACGAGACCGCCCATCTTGTTCACGATAGCGCGGAAAGACCCGTGTCGCTTGAACCAGGCCGAGTTCATCAGACTGAGCGAGCGCCGCTTCTTGCGAAGCTTGCTCGGCACAGGCCGTTGCCAAGGAGGGAGCTGGACAAAATCTACGATGGTTCCCATTTCAAACCTCCGCCCGAATGGTCGGGATGGAAGGTACGGTGATAGACTGTTCTTTACCAGTTTAAGGCCTTTTTGTCAAGCCTCTCCCAGTAGGGGTTTATATCTAAAATTAGCCCCATTTTTCCCCTTGCGCCGACCAGCAAAACAGGCTATTATATTGGCCGGAATGATAATTGGATGCTGAATGTTGAATGTTAATAATTTTTCACGGCGGGGTAGCTCAGTTGGTTAGAGCGTGGGACTCATAAGCCCGAGGTCGAGGGTTCAAATCCCTCCCCCGTCACCAAAAAATCTCGTTTCTACGAGATTTTTTGAATCCAAATTTTATATAAAACTCCGTGGATATCACCTTGACATTTTGTCGAAATTTACATACTCTTGTTCCACGATCTTTCTCAATTTGGCTTATTAGGTGCAGTTAACTCCACATTGTCCCCTTTTGGGATAGGAGGCGGCCATGCTGTCAGAGGAAGAAAAAGGATTGTTGGCGTACGCGGTAGATAGGCTCGACCTCTCACCGGTACATAAACTGGAAATCTCCGAGCAGGCCATTGAACGGATCCTGCAAGACTACGGGCCAAAGACTGCCTTGCGTTGCATACCCTTTAACTACCGTAGGTATAGCCTGCTCAGACACCTGGACAGGCTAACCAAAGGCGCGGAATGTCGGCCTGAGTTCGTAGTTGGCCTCATATCACTCTTGTCCGTCAAGCTCGCACTTCAGGAAAACGCGCGACCGTCCTACGCCATTTCTCCCGTCATCGCGCGTGAGTTAATTCGGGATGCAGATGATCTGGCGCTCCTCATCGAAAATCGTGCCATGCCTGATCCGATCACGGTTGAGGAGTATGCCTTTATCGTTGCCCATCTGAATACCGATGCCTACTGGCTGCGACGCGTGCACCATCTGATCGGACGCGGAGACTTCCGACGAACCTGGGATGAACTTCGCCGGGCCTCCACCGGATGGCCACGCGAGTCAGGCGAAATCCGGTACTGTTTCAACGCTACATCCGAGACAGTCGGGCTTCTGGCTGACGAGCTCTATTCAGCCATGCAGCACAGCCGGTGCATCGAGTCAGCCGGTCTGCGCCAACCTCACCAATGGCAGATGCGCCGACAGCGCCGACTGACAGAACTTTGCAAGCAGGATCGATGGTTCGCCGTCCAACACTTGTGCGAAGGCACACCTCTCGAAACGGCCACTCTGGCCGATGTCGAACAAGAGGGGCTGGTGCTGATGCATCTGGCCGCCCATTTCCGCGGACAACGCGATACGCGGCGTGCATCCAAGAAACACACTCGGACGAAAACGACCTCGGTCGTAGCCGCCTGAGATTCACCTGGCGGTCTAAGCACTCTTAGCCGCTTTTTTTGTCTTCAAAAATAATTTTGCATAAAAAAATCCCACGAGAGCGAGAATGCCCATCGTGGGTTAGGTGCGGGTGTCTACTCCGCGGATATCAGACTGTATCAGTATCGCCCCGGAGAATGGCCGCAAGTTTTTCCTTAGCCAGTTTCCGAACTTCCGGCATGGCCGCTTCCTTCATCACGCGCTGGAGCACAACCGGATCTACGAGCCCGAAATTAGCAGCTCTGAAGGCGGGCTGATTTTCAACCGATTGTCCAACGAACATCGCCGGAAGGAGCGCGATCTCCACCAGCATTTCCGCCAGATCCGGACTTAAAGGCACTTTTGCCCTATCTGCGCCGATGGCTGCCGCGACACAACTAATTTCCAGACTTTGCACCACCTTCTTGGAACGTTGGTCTTGGCTGGACGCCCATTTGAGCAGCTTGGAAGCGATGAACTCCCTGTCCTCTGCCCCCATGAGGTAAGGCAAGACTCTCTCACTCAGAGGATTGAGGCGTTCGAACTTCTCAACAATCGCCCTGTACGAGGTTGGGTCGAGTTTGCCTGTCTTAGCCGCCGCTTCGAAGATGCCTTCGTTGTGGATGAGCTCGGTATCCATAACCATGAGGTTTAGGGCTTCACTGCTCCAGGTTGAGAAGCGCTTGGTCCACGCGGGAGCCAATTGAATCGTCGCACCATGGCTCTTAACGACCCACTCTCTGACCTTGACATCGTCCTTCACCTTGAGGATGGCCTTTTCGCACACCTCGCTTCCATAGGCCGTATTGGCGATTTCGTAGAGCTTATCTTGATCTTGGATCAAGCTCAGGGCCCGAAAAGCAAGATCATTATCACGGAGAGACAGATCTCCCAGAAGCTGCTTCAACCCGCCTCCATTCTGCGTGGCCAAATGCTCCAACAACGATTGGTCGGTGACCTTGTCGAGCAACTCAGGGGTGGCATAGCGAAGCGCGGCAAAGATATACACCCTATCGTCCTTTGCCCGCTCAACGATCTGTGCCACGAGCGAATTCTTCAAACCATCCTGGCGCAGGATGGTCAGGAACTCTCCCGAAGTGCAATCCAGACGATCCAAAACCACCTCTTTACTCGCCGACGAAACTCCTTCGCAAAGGAAGAGGTCTCGAACCGCTTCTCTGCTCTCCAGAAGCAGGGCGACGGCTTGTGTGATGCGCGAAAGACTATTCTCCGCCACCTCCAAAACCAAGCCTTCGATTCCAAGCCTCCCCTCGACTTCGCTGGTTCCGACCAGATTGATCACGCTCGTGAAGGTCTTACCGCGATCGTTGAAGTCTCGAATCTGCAAGGCCGTCCCGATGATCTGTTCCACGACTCCGTAGCCATCCTTGTGCTTGATGACCATGCCGGGCTGGTAAGGAGACCTGGTTTGAGGCAGGCCGAGTGCCTGCTTATGTGCGGAGACCATCTCATCGAGCTCGCGGGATGCTGTGGCCAACTGGCTGGGCGACATTTCGCCGTGCTGCTGGCTCAGGCATGAAAAGATGTGGAACCCCACATCTCCTTCATGCATGTGTTGCGGCTGGACGTTCTTGTCGAACGACTGGCCCTTCGAGTCGATCACCACATCCGTTGTCAGACCTCTGTTACTTTTTGCAATTCTCATGACACACCCCGTCGCATTTGCAGTCACGACGCGCGTCCGCGCCAATCTCCACAAGGAAACATTCCACGTGGCGGCTCTCAAAGTTGGGGAACCTTGAGAGAGTAGCGGCCCATTCTAACCTGCGTTAGAAATGGGAGTACTGATTGTCCAAAGGACTCACAGTCCTGTTTCAACGTCTCGAAGTCAGGCTAAAACCGCTTAACCAAGGCTTTAGTCTGACCTCGAATTAAAGGACTATTTAGCTTGAAAACTAGCTTTTTTTGGGGTTTTTGTCAAGCCTTTTCAACCCATCCAAAACAACCGCCGCCGTCTTTTCCCAACTGAACTTCTTCGCCTGATCAACTCTTGCTATTTGATATTTGCTATTTGATATTTGCGCGATGGACTCTGTCCAAGCCTCTTCATCCTCCGGATCAAGCAACAACCCTGCCTCGCCAACAACTTCGGGCAGAGCGCCACGATTAGACGCGATGACCTGAGTGCCAGCTTGCAAAGTCTCGAGCGCCACGAGACCAAAACCCTCATCCAGTGACGGAACGGCGACGGTACTGGCGGCCAGTAAGAGTTGACGTTTATCGTCGTCACTAATATTTTCTAATCGATGAAAATGTTGTCTTGATTCAGCGTCAAACGACTCGATCTCGTGATTAACATCCTCAAACTTCCAGCCGTTTCGACCAGCGATAACTAAATCAAAATCCCCCCTACCCCCCTTTATCGAGGGGGTTGTTTTCCAAGCTCTAATCAGCATCGCTAAATTTTTTCTAGGCTCAACCGTCCCCAAAGCCAAAACAAACGCTCGTTCAATCCCAAATTTCTTCATGCAATAATCTTGATCCGCATTTTGCATTATTAATTTTGCATTTTGCATTAAGCGAAGCGTAGTGTCTCCCCCTTCGTACGTGACTATCACTTTGTCCTGCGAGACCAGGGCGTGACGGATAATAGCCTGTTTGGTGTATTCAGAGACAGCAAAGACGACTGGCGCGCGCTTAATCCCGCGTAAAAAAATCCTGGTCGTGAACTGTCTTTGCAGCCAACTTTGGGCAAACCACTCCGGATTATCAAAAATAATCAGATCATGCACCCATGGAACAGCAGGAATATCTATGCCAAAACTGACTGCGCCTGACGGGACAAACAGAACATCACAAGGATTATCCTTCAAAGCTATCCTTAAAGTCTTGCTTTGACCATCCGCTAGCTCAATAATTCTCATACTGTCATTCTGAGCGTAACGAAGTGTAGTCGAAGAATCTGGTTTTAAGAACGGTCCAGATCTTTCGACTTCGTTCGTCGAACTCATTTCGCTCAAGATGACAGAAGGGAAGGAGGCGCCTTTAACAAAAAAAGACACCCAATCGACAGACTTGTCTTTAATTAATTGAGAACACAAAGCCCTAGCCGCGTGTGCCACACCAGCCCCTAAAGATCCATCACTCGGTAAACAGCGGAGATCTAAACCAACTTTCATATAAACATTCAATATACAACATTCAACATTGAAAATTGAATGTTAAATGTTCAATGTTTAGTTAGGCCAGTTAAAAGAGTCAAAAGCCCAGCCTGTCAGAGATTTGATGTCCCGGTAACGAGAGAAATGATTATCACTGCCCAAGAGGACAGCTACCACCTCATGACCCTTGGCATCCCTAGTAACTTGCGCCATGCAATAACCGGCTTCCGGTAAAGATCCGGTCTTAGCTCCGATAATCTTATAGGGAGGTTTGTTCAGAAAAGAAGTCAGCAATAAATTCGTAGATTCAACTTTGACTTCTTTGCCGGCTTTAGTTTTGACAGTTACCTCGGGCTCGTCCAAAACTCCGCGAATGACAGTGTTGCGCAATGCGATGGTGATTAGGGCGGCGACATCGGCCGCGTCTCCCTGATTGCCCGATTTCAAACCGGTCGGTTCAACAAAATTCATGGAATTTAAGTTCAACTCTTCGGCCTTGCTGTTCATTCTTGTAATAAAGGCTTCGCGACTCAAGCCACTGGTGCGCGCCAAGGCCTCGCCTGCCGCGTTAACCGAACCAACCAATAAAGCTCGCATAGCATCGTTCCTGGAAATGGCATCCCCCACTTCAAAAATCGGTTTGCTCTCATGGTCAAAATCACTTTCTACGAAGGTCAAATCTCCATCCAGCTTCTTATTGCTCTCCATGATGACCAGAGCCGTCATGAGCTTAGTGATGCTGGCGATAGGGTGAACATCATGCGGACGTTTGGCATATAAAATACCGCCGCTGGCCACATCAGCTAAAAAAACACTTTTACCGGAAGTGGCTACGCCTAAATTTTTTAGATTCTTTTTCTTAGGAGGGACAAACGGTCGCACTTCCAAAGGTGCGGACGAGGCCGGAGCAACCAAGACCGCCTGAATCGGCACATTTTGTCCGTAAATTAAAACGGGATCAAGCCGAGGAGAGGGCGCCGGGGCCATGGCCATGATAGCCATTATTCCGAGAAGGTTTTGGAGCATAGCTAGACGTCTATTTGTTTAGATTCTTTATCAGCCTCGTCTTCCAGTTTGACATTCAGACGGTCAAGCATGTCAGAGATGGCCGCGTTGCCTCGGAGAGACTCGTAATCCGGCAAATCTTTGACTGAGGCTAAGCCAAGATGCTTCAGAAAATCAAAAGTCACGGCAAAAGTCGGTTGGCCGAGGCGCTCGTCATCCTTTTGTTCGACCAAACCGCGAATCATGAGGTTGCGTAAAATAAGAGCCGATTGAATGCCTCGGATCTGCTCCAGTTCCGGCCTGGTCATGGGGCCGCGATAAGCCAAAATCGTCAGGGCTTCGAGCGAAGCGCGCGTCAGCTCTCCCTGCTCTTCGTCTTTGACGACTTGTTTGACCACATCGGCCGCCTCAGGCTGAGTAACTAACTCAAATTCCTTGCCATATTCCTGCAACATGAGACCGCTACCTGCCTGCAAACGCTCTTTAAGCATTTCCAAGGCGTCCTCAACTTCGTCCGTCTTAACGTCGTTCAGTTCGGAGAGTTTGCGAACCGTGAGAGGCTTACCGGCAGCGAATAAAATCGCTTCTATGGTTTGGTCTAATTTCATATCATTTGAATTTGGAATTTAGAATTTTGTATTTAGGGTCTTCCCCATATTCCAAATACCATATTCTATATTCCATACTAGTTGAACGATTCAGCCAAAGGATCCCGCTGAGGTGCTTCGGGATGGAGGCTGATATCGATGTCATTGAATAAATCTTTCTGGTCAACCGTGACAAACTGCTGTCTGACAAGTTCAAGCAGCGCCAAAAAAGACACGATCGCCTCTTCCTTATGCTTCGCGCCTTTCAAAAAAGTTCTAAATGACATTTGCGCGTGCTCCTTGATCTTACTAAACAAGTCCCGAATCCTTTCGTGCAAAGAGATGGCGCGTTTAACGGCCGCTTTTGGCAAACGCACGATGGGTTCGATGCGCGCGATGACCCGTTTCATGATATCCGACATGATCTGTGCATCCGCATTAGTCGGAGGCAAAAATTTAACTTCTCTGTGACGCATGGGTGAAAGCCCGTGCGAGTAAGCACACTTATCTTTTTTCCAAATGACGTCGATTTGACGAGCGGCGGCCACAAACATCTGATATTGGCGCAACTGGGCTTCCAGATCCGGACCTTCTTCCATCTCCTGGTCCTTAAAGTCAGGTAATAATAATTGTGATTTGAGGTAAACCAGTTTAGACGCCACAACTAAAAAATCCGCCAACTCTTCGGGCGGAACGGCCTGGGACTGCATGTATTGCACGAATTGTTCAGCCACGGTGGCCAACGAAATTTTGGTTATTTCCAGCTCATTTTGCTCAACTAACTGTAAAAGTAGGTCCAAAGGACCCTCAAAATGTTCGACATTCACCTTATATCCCACGACAGAAATGATAACTCAAGAACAAAATTATGGCTAGGCTCACCATAAATAAACGTCCTAACGCGTCCTAAGAGTCCTTTAACGTCCTGTCCGATTTCAGATAGTCCTCAATTAACTCGAGGTCTTTTTTATCTTTCTCCCGGCCAACGTGTTTTTTCCACTCAATCACGTATTCCATCCTGACAAAAGGTAAATTTTCGATTATCTCTGCCGTGTCTATCAACTCATTGACGTTTACGTCAAAAGGTTCCCATTGACTAAAAACTTCTACGTGACCGATGATCAGGCCATTCCCTTTCTCATTAGGCGGATAGATTTTAGCCAGACTGTCCCACAAATCTTTTTTGACCAGAACATCTATATCACGCGCCTCTCGTATGCCACGAATAGCCAAAGGCCCGCTGCCAAAAATAGCATACTGTTTAGATGGCAGATTCAGCTGCTTTAACTCGTCGAGATAGGGCAACATACTATTATTTGATGATACGAACGATACCCTGCGTAGCGTTCACTTCCACCCGATCTCCGTCTTTAATCATGGTCGTAGCGATTTTAGTGCCAATTACGCATGGGATATTAAGCTCGCGCGAGACTATGGCCGCATGGCAAGTAACCCCGCCTTCGTCCGTCACGATGGCGGAAGCTTTCTTCATGGCAGGCAGCATTTCCGGCCTTGTCATGGAAGCAACCAACACGTCACCTTGGGTCATGTTCACCATATCATGTATCTTACGGATGATTTTGGCCGTCCCTGTCGCGAAACCCGTCGAAGCGGTTATTCCCTTAATCTCTTGCTACTGCTCTTCTTTAAGTTTGAAGACCTGATTGAAGATTTGCCTCGCTACATCGCCGGCAATGACTTCACTGCCATCCAGGGTATTGACGACCAAGACGAAAGATTTACGTTCGCGCAATGCAGCGCGGTCTACCTTCGTTCTGTCTTTAAACAAGCCAGGAAGCTCATCAACGTAAGTGTATCTGGCTTCTTCCATGCTCAAGTCCAGCCTTTGCGCGACTTCGACCAAAAACTTATTCTGGTAATGTACGCTCTTTAGGGCGTACTTTTTCCTTTCGTCCTGCATGTACGCAAAAACCTCTGAGATCCTTACTAGATTCCTCGCCATCAGATCCAAACCAAGCTCGTCCATAAGTTTAGCCTTGGCCCGCTTAACGTTCTCGAGCTTGGAATCGAGCTTCTTAAGCTCAGCCCCGATGTCCATATTTTGTAGGGAAACCATCTCCTTCAGAAAGTGCTCTTTGCCCAGATTCTGATCCGTAGCGTAGTTATTGCCCATCCAATGATACTTTTTTGCATGTTCTTCCAACAATTGATCACCTTGCTCGTCCAGTTGGCCAAAATCCTTGATGGCCGCCAGACGCAACCTATCCCTATATTCCTGCGTGACGAAAGATTCGTCGACCGGTGACAAGAGCGATTCATATAAGGCATTGAATTCCGCCCCCCTGCCTTTTTTCTCAATTATGGCCCGTAAGGTCGGCGCCAAAAACTCTTCCGATTCCATGGAAAAAGCATCACAAATAGGAAGCGAGATGCCGAATTCAAGGCCATACCTCCTGTTGAAATCAACACATAATAACACCAGCGCGTCATCCGCTAAACCGGATAAGTCTGTGGCCTCAATTTTTCCCATCGCGTCATCTAAGTCTCGCCGCCTCTGTTGCCAATCAGCCAAATATCTGTCCAAGACACCAGGATCTTCATTGACTTTCTTGACGAAGGATACCCTTAACTTGGTCAGGTCGGCATGGTTCCAGTACCAATCACCTAAATTATCATGCAGAAAAAAAACGGTCAGCTCGCAGGCCTCGCCATAATAATCCATAAGCGGCTTGACTGGCATGCCGCCTGGAGAGAAAAAATGCAATACTCCATGGAAACCTTTGTGTATCCATTCCCTTTTATCCAAAGAATATTTGGAAATTATCTTTTCTGGACTCATAAACGAATTAATCACCATCCACGCCCACAGCGTCTTTGACGCTCTTAAATCCGTCCGCGCGGAGTTTGGCAGCCAAGCCGCGCATGAGTTGAGAAGGCCAGAGCGGGCCGTTGTAGATGAGGGACGTGACGATCTGAAGTGAGGTAGCGCCGAGACGTATTTTGCGGTAAGCGTCCTCAACGCTGTCGATGCCGCCCACGCCGATAAACTGGTAACGATGCTTGCCGTTTTGGTAAGCAAATTTTAAAACCTGATCGGCCATTAATTTGAGATGCGGGCCGGACACTCCCCCGCTTTTAGCGACAGAGAGATTCTTTGACGTCAAACCTGACCGATCGTGCGACAGATTTGTCATGATAAATCCTTTAGCCCAGGGATATTTTTCCGTGTCTGACATCAACTCAAGCAAACGCTGTTCAGATAGATCCGGAGAGATTTTGAAGAAGATGGGTTTGGATGGCTTCAAAGCCTCAAGCCGTGATAAAACTTCACGATACATGCCAGGGTCTATGCAATACTGCTCACCGTCAGCCGTGTTGGGACACGAGACGTTGATGGTCATGTAGTCAGCAAAGGGTTGTAGCTTTTCAAAAGCTGACATCAAATCATCCAATCCGGCCTGGCCACCGAGCCCGGGCACGTTGGCCTTGGCCACCGAAATGCCAACTGGCATTGGCCACGGCACGGCGTTCGCGAACGCCGTGCCACGCCCACGTTCTCGGTTCAGCTTAAACCGCGCGGCCACGGCTTCCATGCCAGTTGAGAGCAAACCGTAATTGACGACCAGAGCGCGGTCTTCCGGAAGCCGCCACATGCGCGGGCGCTGGTTGCCCGGGCTCGGTTGGCCTGTAACCGAGCCGACTTCCACGAACGAAAAACTGACTTCTTTAAGAATCGGAATCATGCGGCCTTCCTTGTCAAAACCGGCGGCCACGCCCAAAGGATGGTCAAGCTTGATGCCGGCGAGCTCTGTGGCCAGGATCGGGTCGTGAACCGGACGGCAAGCTACGCGCGTAGCCCATCTGGTCACTGCGGATCGACCTAAGTTCTCCCCCACCCACACAAAAAAGTGGTGTGTATCTTCCGCGTCAAAGGCAAAGAAGATGGGCTTTAGAACTTTATCGTAAAACATATTTACCATCGTCCTGATCGTCCTATTCGTCCTAATCGTCCTTCGACCTTGGAATACGAGAAGGTCTAGGACGATTAGAACGTAAGAATTTAGAGGGTGTTAGGACGATTAGGACGTTACTTGGTTATTTTGATATGTGCTTCCGCGATCTGTTCCGGCGGGAGTTCGGACGGCGCACCCATAAGAGGATCACGCGCATCGCCGGTTTTGGGAAAAGCCACGACCTCGCGGATGTTGGGCTCATTGCAGAGAATCATAGCCAACCGGTCGATGCCCGGAGCGGCTCCGCCATGCGGCGGTGCGCCGTATTGGAAAGCTTCGAGCATGTGGCCGAATTTCTGTTCTATCTGCTCATCACTCAAGCCGAGAATAGCAAAAATCTTCTTCTGCATCTCAGGTTTGTGGATGCGGATTGATCCGGAGGACAATTCATAACCGTTCAGAACCAAATCATAACTCCAAGCGCGAACTTTCAACGGTTCACTATCCAAAAGCGGTTCGTCCGCCGGGTTGATCATGCAGAACGGATGATGAGCCGCGGACAAATGACCGTCAGAACCGACCTCAAACATCGGAAAATCAACGACCCAGCAAAAAGCCAGTTCATCAGGATTATTTTTATCGATGCGTATGTCGGGTTTATCCGAGCCGTACTCATTCATGGCATCTTGATAGGTAATGCGCGAAAATTTCTTGAAAGTTAACTTCTTTTCAGGCGCAACCTCTTTGACCATCTGAATCATCATGTCCTCAACCAGTTGCAAGACGTCCTCTTGCTCGACGAATGACATCTCAAGATCCAGCTGAGTAAATTCCATCTGGCGATCGCCGCGCGCGTCTTCATCACGATAGCAACGGGCGATTTGAAAATACTTTTCAACTCCGGCCACCATCAATAATTGTTTGAATTGCTGAGGAGATTGGGGCAAAACGTAAAATTTACCGGGATGCAGGCGCGAAGGCACGAGATATTCGCGCGAACCTTCGGGCGTACCTTTAACCATGGTCGGTGTTTCAACCTCTAAAAATCCCTTATCAATTAAATAGCTCCGCAATGATTGAGTAATTTTAGCGCGCACGGCCAGATTCTTTTGCATCCTCGCGGTGCGCAAATCCAGATAGCGATATTTGAGGCGTAATTCCTCGTTGATGTTTGACGTATCTTTATCAACTTCAAACGGCGGCGTCTTGGCATGATTATAGACTTCAATGTCTTTGGCCAAAACCTCAATCGTGCCGGTCGGCATTTCGGGATTAATTTGTTTGGCCCCGCGCGCCTGGACAATGCCCGTGATCGAAAGACAATCTTCCGGTCGTAAATTATCCAGCTCTGCCTTGGCTCCATCCGAAAGCTCAGAAGGGACGAGGACAACTTGGATGATTCCGGAACGGTCCCGCATGTCCAAAAAGGCGATTTTTCCCATGTTTCGGCGCACATTAACCCATCCTTTAATGTTGACCGTTTGGCCAACCAGGTTAACCGCTTCCAAGTTCATAACGCGAGACATATGGCCAATAGGTTAGCTAAAAAGCCTCAAGACGTCCAGCGCCCTTTGTCATTCTGAACGTAGGTGAAGAATCTGCGGAGCCCATCGACGTGACGGGGTTAAACTATTTAATCGGCTGAACTTTACCCGGTTCCTGGTCGCTGACTTTTTGGCAGATTCCGGTTGCGTCCCGAGGAGTTGTCTTAACGCAATTCAACCCGGGCCGGCAAGGCAATCTCTTCTCTCCCCCGCACTCAGCGCCTAACTCGCCCAAACCAGGAACCTGAATGGTCGGCGACTGACTTTGAGTTGCTTGTTTTCTTAACGCCAAACCATAGGCTAGCACTCCAATCATGATAATCGCGATAATGCCCAGAACAATCCAAAGCGTGCGATAAGTTTTGAGGGTAGTCATGTGCACATTTTACCGGAATTATGGCGTTTCGTCCAAGGAGGCTTGAGACAAATAGAACAAAGCGTTTTTCGCGTCTAAATTCAACGGTCTGCTTTGCCCGTCTGGCTTGATTAAAATCAGTTGACCGTCTTGCGAGACCAAGACGCCCTGGCCGGGCACGCTCATCAGCAGTCTTCCAGAACCTAAAAACTTGCTGTTGCCATTTTCACTAACTTTGATCGTGTTGTCCTCTAATGAATAGTAAACCGTGTTGCTTGAGACCACGAAATTTTGGATGACGTGCGCCGTGTCATTCACTATTTTTTCGGTTTTACCCGACGCTACGCGCCAGATGGAAGACGGCGGTTGTTGAGGCGACTCAATACCCTCCCCGGTCGCGGCCCTGGCATAATAAACTGACCCATCAAAAATTTTGATCAACCAAGCGTCATCTGGTAAAAAGGCAAGTAGGCTCAAATCTCCCTCCAAACCAAGAACGAAGATGGCTTTGGTGCTGGTAGCCAATCCTGTCACGGCGATATTATCGTTATCCAGCCAACCTAAAAGCTGGCCCTCCGTAATTTGCCGACCGTTTTTTTGCCGCAGGACAAGGGTCGTGACTTCATTCCCCTGTTTGACCTGGACAGCACTGCTTCCATCCTGTCGATCACTCGCCAAAGAAACATCGTGGCGGCCATCGGGCGCTCTAAAAATATTAGATGGAGCTTTTTTAAATTCAGAATCCAGCCATATGGTTTGGCCAGTCTGGAGATCAACTCCTTGAATTTGCGAAAGGGGCGTGCCCAAACGAGAAATGTCATCCGGCCATTTGATGTCACGAGTGCTGGAGCTATTTAGATCAATCAGAGACGAACGATTGTCATCTAGAACCAAAAAAGCCGGTCTCCTTCCCTGATTGGTCGGCTGTTGACTTATAACTGTCGACTGACGACTGTCGACTGTTGGTTTTAGTTTTGATGACGCTATGGCCAAGGCCGCGACTCCAATAACAATCAAGCAGACGATGCCTAGGCCGACATAGCGACGCCAGACATCTGTCTTATTCTCTGATTTTTTAGACATGCAAACAGGATACAGCTTTCCAAGCGAGCAGACAAATAAAAAAACGGCTGTCAGAGTGGCAGACAACCGCCTAGTGGCTCGTCGCGCGAAGCCGGATCACGCCGTTTGGCGGAACTCCCAACGTTCGCTCTCGTGCCTATTGCGCCGCGTCCTCTCTTCCTGTCTGCGGCGGATCCGTTCTTTGTTGTGGAAACGGTTCCCCACGCTGTGCCGAAAGTCACGAGCGCTCTTGACGCTCATGATCTCGATTTCGGTCTCGTACAGGTATTCGGGCTTGAACATGCGCTGCTTGGCCCTCTTGACCCCGGTCGAGACCCGATGAATCTCGAAGAGCACGAAAACCTCGCGCTGGGTCTTGAACCCCAGATTGATGATGACCACCTTGTATCCCAATTGAGTCGGACTCGCCTTGGGTGGATGGCCCTGAGTCTTAACCAGTCCGCACAAGACATCCTCAATCTCATTCAAGGCCAGCACTGCCTTACGCGCTAGCCCGGCTTTCACCTCCGCAGGGCTCATGACAAGGTTGGCCTTTAGCCATTCGGCGATCACGCGGTTCAGATACTCGATGACGTATCTTTCGACCTCGCGCCCTCTTTTGACTGGGCCGACCATGCCGCTACAGTACGCGTGGACTATCTTGCCCCAAGGCGTCTTGCGAAAGCGGGTGTAAAGCTGCTTGACGGCCAAAGAAGCGATGCCCCTCACTACACCCTGAGACGGAAGCTGGAAAGCTGGAACTTCCTCGATGATCTCGTGAATGACCGACGATTCCTCCGGAGCCTGGGGCACTGGGGGCGATACCTCGGTAATCTCAGATGGAGGCTCGAATACTACCGGCTCCTCGACGACCTCAGGCAAAGGTTCGACGATGTGCAACTGATGCGGCTCAGCCGCCTTCGAGCCGTCTCGGGTTGCCCGACGCAACTTCCTGAACAGCTCGCCGTTGTCTATCACGACCTTGAGCACTGCCGGATTCACTCCCTTGGCCGGCACCCAGGAAACCATGCTCTGGTTAAAGGGCATGGAAATCGGCTGGATCTTGCCTTGGCGGGTGCGCTCGGACGGACTGACTCTCTGCATTGGTTTAACCCCTGGTTGGTGGTTGCGAAGCTAAGCGCAAAAAGAAAGAGCCGGCGCTATTTCACCAAAAACGCGCCTGATAGTCAATTCTTCATTTTGTCATTGCGGACTCCTCTGTCATTGCGAGGAGTCCGCGACGCGGTACGAACGATCGCGATCGCCGTACCGTGGCAATCTACAGTTTAACAGTAGATCGCCACGCTCCGTCGAACCTCCGCTCGCGATGACAGATTGTTTAGGGTTCTAACCTATTCATCAATCTCGGGAACGGGATAGTCTCTCTGACGTGATGTAACCCGCAAATCCAACCGACGATGCGCTCGAGACCATATCCAAAGCCAGAGTGCGGGACTGATCCGTATTTGCGCAGGTCGAGATACCACTGGAATTCTTTTTCTGGAAGATTGTGTTCGCGAACCCGCTTAATCAGCTCTTCGTAATTATCTTCGCGCTGAGATCCTCCGCTGATCTCGCCATAGCCTTCGGGCGCCAGTAGATCGGAGTTGAGGACGTAGCGCGGATCAACGGGATCGCGTTTCATGTAAAAGGCTTTGATAGCCGCCGGATATTTTTCAACAAAAATCGGCTTATCGTACATTTGGGTCAAAATCGTCTCGTCGTCCGCGCCCAGGTCATCCATGTCGCCGATATCGCTCCCCTTTTCGCGCAAGATTTTAATGGCTTCGGCGTGCGTCAGATGATAAAAAGGCGCCACGATTTTTTTGAGAGGCTCTTGGTCGCGTTCCAAAATCTTAAGCTCTGTCTGACACAGCTCCAGCACGCGTTTGACGATGAAAGAGACAAGTTCTTCCTGAATTTGCATGTTTTCCGTGTGTTCCACAAAAGCCGCCTCGGCATCCATCATCCAAAATTCCGTGAGATGACGGCGCGTTTTGGATTTCTCGGCGCGAAAGACCGGACCAAAATCAAAACAACGACCAACCGAAGCGATAGCCGCTTCGATGTAAAGCTGACCGGATTGGGAGAGATAGGCTTTGCGCTCCTCGAAGTAATTAATTTCAAAAAGCTCGGTCGTCCCCTCGCAGGCATTGGGCGTCAAAATTGGTGAGTCAATTTTTATAAAATTATGGTCGCGGAACCAATCATAGGTGGCAAGAATAATCTGATTGCGGACGCGTTGAATAGCCCATTGAGAAGGCGCTCGTAACCAAAGATGGCGGTTATCGAGTAAGAAATCCGGCCCGTGTTCCTTTTTGCCGATTGGATATTCCTCGGCTTTCTGGATTATCTCGAGGCTTGTAACTTGTAACTCGAAAACATCGTCATGTTTGGGATGTTTGGTAACGATGCCAGTGACGATGACCGATGATTCCATGGTGACTTCTAAAGCTCGGTTCCAGGTAATCTCGTCGACTTGGTTTTGGACCACGACAGCCTGCACAAAACCAGACCCGTCACGGATCTGCAAAAAGGCTATTTTGCCCGACGAACGGACATTATAAGCCCAACCTTTTATGGTGGCCGTCTGACCCACGAGAGTCGAAAACTGAGAAATGAATTGTTGAGACATAACCGCTGTATTTTTGCTTAAAAGAGCCTCTCCGTCAAACCGTCAGAATACGCTCGATAGTCTCCAGCCCATGCGGTTCACGGTCGAGCGGGGCATGTTTCCAGACCTCCTGAATCAGACGCAGGACGTTTTGAGCGACGTCGACGGCTAAGCCGACCCTGAGGACGTCACAAAGCGGCGAGGTGCGCATGAACCTCAAAAAGGCCAGGGAATGGGCTTTGGCCAGGACAGCGGGCTCTTGCCAGGTTTGGATGCAATCGGAGCACACGAGGCCGTTTAAACCCGGGGCATACCAGGCGTCAGTTGGGCCAGGCGGGCGGCGGCACACAGCGCAAGCGCGGAGCGCGGGGCCGTAGCCCAAGGCGTCCATGAGTTTGAGGCTGGCGGCCGCAAATAGGAGTTGAGCGCGCAAGGCCGTGGGTTCCTCCGTTAAATCAGCCAAACAGGCAATTAGCTCTTCCCAGAGCTTAAAAAGACGCTCATCAGCCACCCCTGGGCGGATGAGCTTGAGGCAAAGGTCGGCAAAAGCTCCAGCCACCACAAAACTACCCAACGTCCTACAACGTCCTGATCGTCCTCCGCGTCCTAACTGATCACTGTCCACTGAGCACTGTGATTGACCGCTGTGACTAGCGACGGCGATTTGATCAAAGTTACGTCCTTTGGCGATCATGACATCCGCGATTGAAAAAGGTTCAAGATGCCCTGCTTGTTTGGCCTTGGGCTTCATCGTCCCCCGCGCGGCTGCCAAAAGCAGACCATGCCGCCGCCCGTACATCACATACTGACGGTCATGCTCACGGTAAGGCATCTTCTTCAAAACGATGACTTCGTCTCTGATATACATACTCAACTAGAAACTAGAAACTTGAAAGAGTTGGTTGGTAACTTAGAAACTCTTTCCAGTTTCTAGTTTTCAGTTGCTAGTCGGTCGAGATGCGATTGCAACATGATCGAGGCGGCCACGTCATCATCCTCTCCCTTATAGCCCGTTTCCCGCATATATTGCTGAGCCTGGGCTGTCGTAAACATTTCATCCGCCTCATCGACGGGGATATTTTCCTTGCGCAAGTCATCAATAAAACGCCGGATGGATCTGATCTGCTCATTTTCCGCCGACGTGTCGCGCAGCATCTTGGGTATGCCAATCACCACGCGATCCACGCCTTCCCGCTCGCAGATTAATTTGATTTGTTTAATGACATCGCCATGGCCTTTATTTTCTATGACAACCCACGGGCTAGCAACACGCGACTCCGTGTCGCCCATAGCCACGCCCACCTTGCGTTCTCCGTAATCAATGCCGAGTAATCTCATATTTCTTCTGTCTTAAATCCTATTAAAGGTTTGGTTCCATCATCGTCTTCTATCATTTTCCGCAAGGCATCAAAGACAATGCTAAACTGTTCATCGTAACGTTTTTCCAACACCTCGAGCTTCATCCTTAAATCTTCGTGCGAAGCTATCATCTCACGCAATTTGGTAAACGTCCGCATGATCTGAATGTTGACCATGATAGCACGCTTACTGTTCAAAACACTGGAAAGCATGGCTACGCCCTGTTCGGTAAAGGCCATGGGCAGATACCTTGTGCCGCCCCAACTTGAGGTGCCAATTTGGCACCTCAAGTTATCATCTTCTTTTTTTGATAAAATAAACATAAAATCATCCGGAAACCTGTCAAAATTTCGCTTAACTGAGCGTTTTAAATACCTGACCTCAACTCCATACAAAAAAGCAAGATTAAAATCAAGCATCACTTTTTTACCTCTAATCAAATAAATCCGGCTTTCGATAAGCTCTAATGGCACAAGAGATTGACTGATTTCAGGCATAAACCCTCAATGCCGCAAGGACTTCTCGCGACTCGAATACTTCTGCAATATAGCCCGCTAGCAAGTCGTTGATCATTTCTTTAAAACGTCTATTTTCTGGAGCCGTTTCAATTAAATCTTTTGGGACGATAATTTTGTACCCTTCTGTAAAACCCCTTGAGGCAGTTGAAAGTACGCACATTTCCGCATACACCCCAGTAATTACTAAATTTTTTATTCCAAAACCTTCCAATTTAAGTTTTAAATCTGGAGAGCTAAAGAAGTCAAAATAATACTTCTCAAGCACAATATCATCTTTCGTCGGTTCTACTTCATATAATTCGCCACCCCATGATCCCCTCTCTAAACCAAATGGCCATGAGTCTGCCTTTGATTCTATCCCTGATACTAATCTTTCGCGTAAATTAGGTGGGGAATCTTTACTGTTGACCATTTTACTAAAAAAGATTTTACAACCCTGCTTGCGAGTTTCTTCGATAAATTTACTGAGACGATTAACCATATCTTGAATCGCAAGAGTATCCCGTTGTAAGACTTTTTTAAAAGCACCTTCTGAAGAACAAAAATCATTTTGTATATCAAGAACAATCACAGCGGTTTCACTTGGTAAAATCTTAGTTTCCATAGATCATTTATTTAAGGAATTTCTCCACTACATCACCTTCGTGACTCCGGTCGAAATGACCGAGGGGACGATGACTGACGTTACAAGTTTGGCCACGGCGTCACAAACTCAAAACCGCTGAGAGTGACCACGATGGTGACTTCCCAGTGCGCGGCTAGAGATTTATCAGCTGTGACATAAGTCCAGCCATCATCTTTTTGTTTGATGCGCCAATCGCCCAACGTAATCATGGGCTCGATGGCCAGGCACATGCCGGCCTTAAGTTTGACCGGCTTGGCTCGACGCTCGTGATAATTCGGGATTTGCGGATCTTCGTGGACAGAATAACCCACGCCATGCCCGCATAAGTCACGAACAATGCCATAACCTTTAGGTTTGAGATAATTCTCGATGGCCTGGCTTATCTCGTGCAACCAAACTCCTTCTTTAACGGCAGATAAACCTAGTTTCAGCGATTCACGCGTGTCATCGGACAGTTTTTTAGCTTCGGATCTGACCTTGCCCACGCACACCGTGGCCGCCATGTCGGTCGCCAGACCTTCGTGCCACATGCCAATGTCCAAACTGACCAAATCACCATCCTTAATCACACGATTGGGAAGAGCTAAGCCGTGGACGATCTCGTCGTTGATAGAAATGCAGACCGCCGCCGGGTAAGGCGGGTCGACATCGGAAATTTGGTAATGTAAAAATGACGGCTTGCCGCCAACCTTGGCCATGCCCTCACGCGCCAGGCGATCCAGTTCCTCGGTATGCACACCGGGCACGCAGGCGGCCATGATGCGCGCCAAAATTTCGGAAAGAAATTTTCCGCCTTTTTTCATCTTCTCAATTTCTTGAGCCGTCTTGATCGTTATCATAATTATATCGTCCTAATCGTCCTCTTCGTCCTAATCGTCCTGCTTAATTTAAGGACGCGTAGGACGTTTAGGACGACCAGGACGATGCGTTAAGTGATGAATCCAAGCTTAGCGATCTTTTTCATGATGTCCTCAAAGACATAGTGGATGGCCTGCTCGCCGTTGATGGCCAAGAGCGTCCCCTTCTGACGGTAATAGTTGGCCAACGGGGCCGTCATATAATGATAAGCTTTGAGGCGTTGCTTGATAACATCTTCTTTGTCATCTTCCCTGCGGAAAAGTTTTTCCCCGCACAACGTGCAGATGCCTTTTTTAGCAGGCGGCGCTTCTGTCTCATGATACACGCTTTTGCATTCCGAACATTGGGAGCGGCCACTCAGACGTTTGATAACTTCCGTATCGTCGATCTTGATATGGATGGCCAAATTGATGGTAAGAATGCGTTCGAGCGACGTGGCCTGTTCGACGTTGCGCGGATAGCCATCCAGGATAAAACCGTGCGAGAGATCCATGCGCTTTAAGTGCCGCGCCATGACGGCGTTAACCAGCTCATCGGGCACCAGCAAACCCTGGTTAACGTATTGATCAACCAGTTGGCCCAGAGTTGATTTTTTATCCGCCATTTCAGCCCGGAACAAATCACCCGCCCCAATCAGAGGTATATTCAACCTTTCAGATAAGAGCGAGCCCTGGGTGCCTTTACCGCTGCCCTGGGGACCGAAAATTATAGCCTGGAGATGTTTGCTTTTCATACGGATAGCATAGCCGTCAAGGCATAAAATCCTACCGCAATTGCCAGAAAAAACCAACTCCGTAAACGATTCTGCTTGTCTTGGCCCCAAACGACGATAACCAAGCACTCCAAAAATCCAAATAACAATAACCAAAGCAGACCGTGCCGCATAATGCGCAGGCTGATAGCCGCCATGACTATGATGGGCAGTAAGCCAATGACTATGCCCTGGCCCGCCTGCCAAGTCCGCTCGATTATCCTGAACCAGCCCCTTGGGCTAACCGGCAAAAGTATGCCGGGAGGCAAACCGACGCTAAAAGCTTCCGAAAACAAAGTGGCTAATTGAACTTGGTTCTGCCGCAGATATTCGTAAATAACGATGCCCAGGGAGGCCACCAAGAGGACGCTGAAAGGAAATTGAATGGCGATAAAAAGCCCAATGCCCATAACTCCCATCGTAAAAGAAAAATCATGCCAAAAAGTCAGAGGCCAAAGATAAGGTAAAATCGTCAATAAGGCAGCGGTCA
The DNA here is from genome assembly GCA_041661105.1 of Patescibacteria group bacterium. Classification (GTDB taxonomy): domain Bacteria; phylum Patescibacteriota; class Patescibacteriia; order 2-12-FULL-60-25; family 2-12-FULL-60-25; genus MWCR01. Next base: position 221,056 of record JBAZVB010000002.1, on the reverse strand, counting down.
TGATGGCGGCCCAGAGCGGCAAGACTGCCAGACATAAAATCCAGATGCCACAAAAAGCAAAAAGCAAAAGCAGAGCCTCCCACCAGATGTAAGAAATATTTTTCTTTAACATGCCGAGGGCCATGAGTATGATCGCCAGCGTCACCATGGCCGCCACTAACCAATAGATGGCCGCCGGCACAAAAAATTGATTGGCCGCGAAAAGGTAATAAACCAACCCAACCAAAAAAGTTTGGGTTAAAAAATAAACCAAATATGACCACTTCCAACCGGGTCGCTCATTTTTTTTAATTGGCTTTTCTTGGTTCATCGCGACTATCTTACCCTAAACAGCGGCATATTAAAATCCCTGCCTTCACGCAGAGATCTTTTTTCAAGCTATTGTCTATAGTCTACCAGCTACCGTCTAGTTAGTAGGCGTCGTACTGCCGCATGGTAACCTGGGCCTCGATCTGTTTGACCGATTCAATGACCACGGAAACCACGATGAGGAGAGATGTACCGCCGATAGCCAAAAGCTGAGATCCGCCAGCCCCCTGCACAAGTTGGGGCAGAACGGCTATGGCGCCCAGGAAAGCGGCTCCGAACAAATTCAAACGGTTGATGACAACGGCCAGATATTCGCTGGTAGGCTTGCCCGGACGAATGCCGGGAATAAAGCCTCCTTGCTTCTGCAGGTTCTCGGCGATCTTATCCGGATGGAAGATAACGGCCGTGTAAAAATATGTGAAAGCAAAAACTAAAAAGAAATATAAGGCTCCGTAAACCCATGGATTCTGCAAAATGACCAAAACCCATTGGGCGGCCTGTTGCAACCAGACCGTGCGCGCCTGGGCGAAAAATTGCGCCACGAGCGACGGAATGAGCAACATGGATATGGCAAAGATGATTGGGATGACGCCGGCCATGATGAGTTTTAAGGGCAGATGAGTGGACACTCCCCCGGAAATCGCGCCCTGACCGCGAACCTGGCGCGCGTATTGCACCGGAATGTTGCGCACGGCTTCGTTGACAAAGACGACGCCCACGATCGTAATCACGCCGACTAAAGCGTAAACAACAATGTAGAGCCACTGGGATTGGTCGTAAGTCGCTAAAAAGCGCGACGCAGATTGCGGCAAGCTGGCCAAGATGCCCGCGAAAATCAAAAGCGACATGCCGTTACCGACTTTCTTTTCAGAAATAAGTTCACCCAGCCACATGAGAAAAACCGTACCAGCCGTCACCGTGCAGACCAAGGCCACAATATGAAAGACATCCGTTTGTGTCAGAATCTGCATCTGGGATTGGCGCAACATGGAGATCAAACTGAAAGCTTGAAGAATCGCCAGCGGAACCGTCAGGAGCCTAGTCCATTGGTTAATTTTTCTCTGGCCCTGTTCGCCGTCTTTTTGAATTTCTTCAATCTTAGGCACGATCATGGCCAGCAACTGGAAGATAATGCTAGCCGTGATATACGGAGCCACGCCCAAGGCTACGACCGAAAAAGTGCTGATGGTGCCGCCCGAAAAAAGGCTCAACATGCCAAGGACCTGGTTGGAATCGAAGAATCGCCTTAAGGCCACCAGATCAATGCCCGGCAGAGGGATATGGGCCGTTATACGAAAAAGCACCATAACGGCCAAAATAAACAACAGGCCATTACGCACTTCTTTGACTTTCCAAGCATTAACAATTTTTTCCCACATATTTGCTCAATAAGTTAGCATACTTCTTGTAACTTGTAACCTATAACTCCTGAACCGAGGATGCGAGCTACAAGTTTCGAGTTATGAGAGTTTGCCGCCTGCCTTTTCGATAGCTTCGCCTGCCGCTTTAGTCACAGCGACGCCCTGCAGCTTCAAAGCTACTTTGAGTTCTCCTTTGCCAATGATCTTAGCGCTTAAAGCCCGCTTGCCTATCAAGCCCTTCTTTTTTAGAGTCGAAAGATTAATCGTCTCAGGATGGCTGAAAGTCTTAGCCAACTTTTCTAAAGTCACGGTTTCCGGTTTCACGTAAAAAGATTTAAAACCGCGATTCTTGGGGAAAGACAAAAGCATTTGCTTCATGCCCTTTAACTTGAGCTTATTGCGTCCGCCAGACCTGGCCCTTTGGCCTTTGGTGCCTTTACCGGCGGTTGTCCCGTGACCGGAGGCGTTGCCGCGGCCAATCCTAAGCCTGCGGATGTGCGATCCTTTGGCCGGTTTTAAGTTGTGCATGCCTATTGTCATACTTTTTGAAATTAAACCGCCGTCGGTTTGTCGTTAGCGTGCAACGAAGCCTCATTCGGCTCAGCTTGGGCCGGGAGCTTGTTGAAAGCGGCTAAATTTTTCAGCGCCACAAAGACGGCTTTGACGTTATTGACTTTATTTTTTGAACCCAGAATCTTAGCCGTGATGTTCGGCACGCCGGCCAGTTCCAAAACCGAACGCACAGGTCCGCCGGCTTTGACTCCGGTGCCTTTAGGGGCCGGTTTCAGAAGAATGCGAGCCGCGGCAAACTTGGCATCAATCGCGTGCGGGATGGTTTCGTTATGGAGAGGCACGGTGATCAATGACTTGCGAGCTTTGGTAGTCGCCTTAGCGGTAGCGGCGGCCACGTCCAAACCTTTGGCCAAGCCAAAACCCACGCGGCCCTTGTGGTTGCCGATCACGGACAACACGCGGAAGCGCATGCGCTTGCCACCCTTAGTCACGCGGGTAACACGGGCTACTTCAATGTTCTTTTCCTCATAATCCGATTCGGCCGGAACATCAGAGCCCGGACGTCGGCTGCCACTGCGACCGCCACGGCCACCGCGCTGAGGACGACCGCCTTTGACGAATCTCTTCCTGGGGCTTTCCAACTCTTCCGGCACGGCCGTGCCAGTCACAACCGGTGCGGCAGCTGCCACCACGGTCTCTTCTACACTTTTTTGGATCTCTTCAGTCATATGCTTGTTTACTAGAATTCCAGGCCACCCTGACGGGCGCCTTCAGCCACGGCCTTAACCACGCCATGGTAGCGCTTGTCCCGGCGGTCAAAAACTACGCGGGTTATGCCCTTTGTCTTAGCTTTCTCCGCAATAGTCTGGCCAAGGATGGTCGCCTTCTCGAGACGAGTCTTCTTTTCGGCCTTCAGTTCAGAATCAGAGACAGAGGCCAAGGTCTTGCCTTTCACGTCATCGATGACCTGAACGTAAATATGCTTGAGCGTGCGCTTAACGCAAAGGCGCGGCCGTTCGGCGGTGCCTTTGATCAGGGCCCTCACGCGGCGGATGCGGCGCAAGCTCTTGGCTTGTTTGGCTTTAGCTTTATTCATAGATCTTAAATTAGGCCTTCGCTGCCGCCTTACCGGCCTTGCGGCGAACGGTTTCGGTCGTGTACTTAATGCCTTTGCCCTTGTAAGGCTCGGGCGGCTTAATGCGGCGGATGCGGGCGGCGAATTCACCAACCACCTGTTTATCGATACCCGTGACGGTCAGTATCTGCTTCTCGACTGTGGCTTGGATGCCTTCCGGCAAAGCGACTTTAACCGGGTGCGAAAAACCAACTTCGATATTCAAACCCTTACTGCCTTCGAGTGCCACGCGGAAACCGACTCCCACGAATTCCAGAGATTTTGAGAAAGGTTTTTGGACGCCATCCACGGCGTTAGAGACAAGCTGGCGGATCAACCCCCACAAAGCTCTCTGCTTAATATCATCCTCTTTCTCGACTTTCACGACGGCTTCTTTTTTGTCAGCCGAAAGCTCAACCGTGACATGCTCGGGTAAAGGGATGTTAATGGTGCCTTTGGGGCCCTTAACAGTTACTCGACCATCTTGGAGGTTGAGCTCCACTCCGGCCGAAATGACTATAAGTTTTTTTCCGATGCGTGACATAGGTTTAAAAGACTTCGCAAATAATTTCGCCACCAAGGTGTCGCTTGCGCGCCTGCTTGTTGGTCATGAGGCCGGCCGAGGTCGAAATCACGGCAATGCCCATATCGCTCAAGACACGGGGCAAGGCATCGTGCGTGCGGTAAACGCGGCGGCCCGGTGTCGAAATACGTTTGATGTTTCGAATGGCCGGTTGCTTGCCATTATACTTGAGATGCACGGACAAGGTGGCTTTGGCCCCGTCTTGAACAACCTCGGTGCCTGGCGACAGATAACCCTCTTCTTCCAGAATCTTAGCCAAGGCATGCTTGATTTTCGAGGACGGTAAAGTGACGGACTCATGTCCGGCGGCTTGGGCGTTCCTGATGCGTGTCAGAAAATCGCTAATGGGATCAGTTATCATACTTTTTTACCAGCTGGATTTTTTAATACCCGGGAGCTCCCCGCGGTTAGCTAACTCGCGGAAACAGATGCGACAAAGCGCAAAGTCTCTGAGATAGCCGTGGCGACGGCCGCAGCGCCAACAACGGTTGACGTGGCGCGTGCTGAACTTGGGTTTACGCCTTGATTTGGCGATTTGATTCTCGGTAGCCATAAGTCTTGTTTATGAATGGAAGGGAAAACCCATCTCTTTAAAGAGTGCCAGACCGCGCTCGCGGGTGCCGGCGTCAGTCGTGACCACAACCTGCAATCCATGGACCCGTTCGACTTCGTCGGGCCTAATCTCCGGGAAAGGCAGATACTCCTTGAAGCCGACTGTCAGGTTGCCCGTGGCGTCCACATTCTTGGCCGAAATGCCGCGGAAGTCCGTGATGCGGGGAAAGGTGAATAACAGGAGACGGGTCAGGAAAGACCACATGCGCTCGCCGCGCAACGTGACCTTTTTGCCTACCACCATGCCTTCACGCACCTTGAAACCGGAAATGGATTGTTTGGCTTTGGTATCGACCGGCTTTTGTCCGGTGATGCGCCTGAGAGTCTGCTCGACGGTCTCGATGAACTTGGCATCCTTCTGAGTCGATTGTATGCCAACGGACACGGTCACCTGCCTAATGCTCGGGATGGCCATGCGGTTCTTCTCGCTCAAAGCCTTCATCAGGTTCGGCGCGATCTCTTTAGCGTAACGTTCTTTAAGAGTCATAATATTACTTTAACTTAGGCTTTGGGCCTGTCATCATGGCGAATCTTCTTGCCGGCCACGTCCATCAGCATGACATTGGAAGCGTGGATGGGCATCGAGAACTCAACTACCTGACCTTTTTCACCGCTCCGGCGGGCGCGCAAATGCCGTTTGCTCGCGTTAACACCCTCAACCACGACGCGATTCAATTGCGGGAAAGTCTGCAAAACCTTACCGGTCTTGCCCTTATCTTTGCCGGCGATGATGGCGACCATGTCGCCTTTTTTGATGAGTAGTTTAGCCATATAATTACAGGACCTCTGGGGCCAAGGAAATGATTTTCATGTAACCGCGGACGCGTAACTCGCGGGCCACCGGGCCAAAGATACGCGTGCCTTTGGGCTCGTGGCTCTTCTGGTCGATGATAACGGCGGCGTTGTCGTCGAAACGGATATAGGTACCGTCGTTGCGGCGCGTTTCTTTGTGCGTACGCACAACCACGGCGTGGACCACGTCCGATTTTTTGACCGTGCCATGAGGCGCCGCTTCCTTCACCACGCAGGTTATCATGTCACCCACGCCGGCGTAGCGTTTTTGATAGCCGCCGTGCAAGCGAATACACTGGAGCTTTTTAGCACCGGTGTTATCGGCTACGACGAGCATTGTTCTATGTTGAACCATATGTTTAGACAGCGGAGGTTACAGTCCGGAAATAGCGCCAACGTTTTTCGGATGACATCGGGCGCGTTTCCTCGATCTCGATCGTATCCCCTACCTTGGCGCGGCCTTCCGGATCATGAACCTTGTACTTCTTGGAAACCATGTAGGTCTTGCCATACTTGGGATGTTGCACCGTGCGCTCAATGCGAATAACCACAGTTTTAGCCATCTTGGCCGAAACCACGGTACCGATCAAGCGGCGACGGGCCTTTTTGGATTTATCGTTGATCATATTATTGCTGTTTGTTCATGGAAAGCGCTGACATGACCCGAGCCAGTTCTTTACGGGCTTTACGCAGGTCGCGCACTTTAGAATTCTGGCGAGTCGTGACCTTAAATCTTAGGTCGCGAACCAGGCCGCGGAGTTCCGCTGCTTTGGAGTTCAGTTCGACAGCCGTCAATTGTATGAGTTCCTTGGCTTTCATATTTAGCGGGTTAGATACAAAGTTTTGCAAGGCAACTTATAGGCGGCCAGCTCCAAGGCCTCCTTGGCCTGCTTTTCCGGGATACCATCCATTTCAAAGATAATCGTGCCCGGCCGAACCGGCGCTACGTAATGGTCAACCGCGCCCTTGCCGCCTCCCATGCGCTTTTCATTACCGCCTCGGGTGATGGGCTTGTCAGGGAAAACGCGGATCCAAATTCTTCCGCCGCGACGCGTATAACGCGTCAGAACGCGACGGCAGGCTTCAATCTGGCGCGAGGTGAGCCAAGCGGGAGTGGTGGCTTTGAGTCCAAAAGTTCCGAAGGCCAAAAAAATCTTATCCGTTGCGATACGGACATTGCGGCCGCGGCCTTTTTGCCACTTTCTATGTTTTACTTTTTTCGGAATAAGCATAAGCGTTTTTCTTTAAGCGCGCGTCCTCATAGGAGGTCTTTCGCGGCGAGGACCACGATGACCCTCCGGACTGCCGGGAGTACGCGGGGTGCTGGGTTGATACTGCTGTAATCTGTCTTTAGCAAAGACGTCACCGCGGTAGATCCAAACTTTGACGCCAATGGCGCCCATCATGGTGTGAGCGAAATCCTGGGCGTAATCAACATCGGCGCGCAGATTAGCCAAAGGTATCTTGCCCCAAGCCAACCACTCGCGACGGGCGATTTCAGCTCCGTTTAAACGACCGGAAACGGCGATTTTAACGCCCAGAGCACCGGCTTTCTTGACCCTTTCAATCGCCTGCTTGAGCACGCGGCGGAAAGGCATGCGTCTTTCGAGTTCGGCAATCACCTGCTGGACCACCAGGGTGGATTCCAGATTGGCTTTGGAAACTTCTGACACGTTGAGTTGGAACTGGATCTTTTTACCGCGGAAAAATTCTTTCAAAAACTTTTTCTTGAGCTCTTCGATGCCGGTGCCTGAATGCCCGATGATCATACCCGGCTTAGCCGTGGTCAAGGTGACATTTAATGTGCCGCGCGAGCGATCAATTAAAATAGCGTTGACAGCCGCGTCCTTAAGTTCGCGCTTTAAGAAAACGCGAATTTCGTGGTCGTGCTGGATTTGGTCGCGGTAATTCTTGCGGCGGGCAAACCAACGCGATGGCCACGTGGTGGTCATTCCCAAACGGAAGGCTTTTGGATTTACTTTGTGTCCCATAGTTTTACGCTTGGTTAGTTGCCACATCGCTCGCAGCCGGAGTTGGCTCGACATGAGTTTCGACCGGACGAGCAACTTTAGCGACACGAGCTCTGGGCTTGTAAGTCTTTTTAACCTTAACCGGACGCGCTTCGTCCGAGAGCTTGAGCGTGATGTGAGAGGTGCGCTTGCGGATAGGCGCGGCAGAGCCGTGGGCGCGAGGGCGGAAACGTTTGATCGTCGCGCCTCCATCAACGGACAAATGACTGATCCAAAGAGTATCCTTAGCTAGTTTAAAATTATGATCCGCGTTGGCCATGGCAGACCTGAGCAACTTCAAAAGTGGCTTGGCCGCCCCTTTATTCAAAAAGATCAACTGCTTTTCCGCTTGGAGAGCAGTCATCCTTCTGATTAAATCGGCCACGAGCCGCACTTTGCGCGGCGCCATCCGAAGTGAATTGAGTTTAGCTATGACTTCCATATGATTTATTTCTTAGCCGAATTCTTAGCTGGAGCCGTAGCGGCCGGCGCGGCAGCGGGAGCTCCGCTTTCGATGGTCTTCTGGATCTTGCCACCGTGGCGGACGAACTTGCGGGAGGGTGCGAATTCTCCCAGTTTATGGCCAACCATGTTTTCCTGGACTAAAACCGGGACATGTTGGCGACCGTTGTGCACGCCAAACGTGAAACCAACCATCTCAGGAGTGATGGTCGAGGAACGATACCAGGTTTTGATCACGACTTTTTCGCCTGGCTTAACTTTGGCCACTTTGGCCAAGAGCTTAGGTTCGGTAAACGGTCCTTTTTTAAGACTTCTGGACATATATTTTTACAGTTTCTTACCCTTGCGGCGCTCGATGATGAGCTTATCCGAAACAAGGTTCTTACGACGCGTCTTAACACCCATGGCATGCTTGCCCCACTTGGTCTTGGCATACTTCATACCAATCGGATGTTTGCCTTCACCACCGCCGTGCGGGTGATCGTTCGGGTTCATGACTTTACCGCGGACGGTTGGCTTAATGCCGCGATGGCGCATGCGTCCGGCTTTGCCATAACGCACCAAACGATAATCAGGATTGGAGACAGTGCCGATGGTGGCCATGCAGGCCTTAGGTACGTTGCGTAATTCGCCGGAAGGCAACTTTAAAGTGGCGTAAGGCCCTTCGACGGCCATCAAACGAATAACCGTGCCGGCCCCGCGACCCAACTTAGCTCCCTCGCCCGGACGCAACTCCACGGCGTGAACCAAAGCGCCCAAAGGAATACGATCAAGCGGCAGGCGGTTGCCTGACATAATTTCAATTTCGTTGGTCTTGGTGGCAATGATCCATTGGCCAACCTTAAGTCCATCCGGAGCAATGATGTAGCGTTTCTCGCCGTCCTTATAAGTTACGAGCGAAATGCGCGCGCCGCGATTCGGATCATATTCAATGGTGGTGACGCAGGCTGGAATATCAAATTTATCGCGGGAAAAATCTACCAGGCGATAGAACTGTTTATGGCCGCCGCCCTTGTGACGGACGGTAATTTTGCCGTTGGTCCTGCCCGCAAATTCTTTGCGCGGGACGATGAGAGATTTTTCAGGCTCCGATTTTGTGACGTCAGAAAAATCCTGCACCGATGAGAAGCGGCGTCCTTTAGTTACCGGACGGTATTGCTTAATAGGCATATGCTTAGACTCCTTCGTAAAGGTCAATCTTCTGACCCTTCTTAATGGTCACGTAAGCCTTCTTCCAGCGGTTGCGTTGACCAGTCACGCGACCACGCTTCAACTTCTTGCCAATGCCGCGGGCGGTGCGGACCGCTTCAACCTTCACGCCATACAAATCCTTAACGGCTCGGGCGATTTCCAATTTATTAGCATCAACCGGAACATTGATAACATAAACGTCATGGGAAGACAGGACGGCCGCTTTTTCACTGACGCGCGGGGAATGCAAGATGCGGTAAGACAGACCCGCTTGACCCTTGCTGGCTTTAGCCACGTCCGCCTTAGCGGCACCTGCCTGTTGGGAAGCCGGCGTCAAAACCTCCTCAGTTGCTTTAGCTGACTTGGGCTTAGCCTCTCTTGTCTCCTTCTTGGAGTTTTTACTGGAAAAGATTCCCATATTTAGGCTTTATTATAGAGCGCCTCAAAAGCCGCGAGGCTCGGCTGCTCAAAGACAACAGTCGGATATTTTACCAAATCGGCCAAATGCAAAGTGTTGACTGTGACTAATTGAATATTGGGAAGATTGCGAACCATGCGGAGCAAGGTCGGATTGGAAGAAGGAATAACAACCAATGACTTCCGGCCAAAAGGCAGCTTCTTAATCCATCCGGCAAAAACTTTAGTCTTAGGTTCTTCGATCGGGAATTTATCCACGATCACGAGTTTATCGTGAGACACGCGATCCGAAAGCACCATAAACAAAGCGGCTCGTTTGGCTTTGCGATTAATTTTAACTGAATAGTTGCGTTCCTTGCGGGGACCAAAGGTAATACCACCGCCAACCCATTGAGGTGAGCGGATAGAACCCTGACGGGCGCGGCCCGTTCCCTTTTGTTTCCACGGCTTGCGGCCACCTCCGGCGACTTCTCCGCGGGTTTTGGTGCTGGCCTTAGTCGTCCTCTTATTGGCTTCCTGGGCCATGACCACGCTGTGAATGAGTGAAGTGGATGGCTTAACGCCAAAATGAGAGTCTGGCAGTTCAACCTGGCTCACGGCTTCACCTTTGATGTTGTAGACTTTAACGCTCGGCATATTCTTAGAGGGTTTGGATTGAAAGAATAGCGTTACGCGCTCCGGGCACGGCGCCCTTGATGGCCAAAATACCGCCATCGCGTACTTCCACCACGCTCAGGTTTTTGACAGTTACCATATCGCCTCCCATACGACCAGCCATGCGGCGGCCTTTGAACACGCGTTGCACGCCACCGGCTCCGATGGAACCAGGCATACGCAGCTGATCTTTATGACCGTGCGTGGAAGGATGGCCATGAAAATGATGGCGCTTAACCACACCCTGGAAGCCTTTGCCTTTAGAGGTACCGGAAACTTCGATATTATCTCCCACGGCAAACGCGGACGCTTCGATGACATCTCCCCGTTTAAGTTCGACCGGAACATCTAAACGAAACTCGCTCATGATCTTGGCCTTAGGCAAATCCTTAAGGTGCCCAGTCATGGGTTGAGTCAAACGCTTAGCGTTCAGAAAACCAACCTGGACAGCCTGATAGCCATCCTTTTCCTCCGTCTTGACCTGCGTCACAACGCATGGTCCAGCCTGCACTAAAGTCACGGGTACAACCGTGCCATTGGGCAGGAAAATTTGAGACATTTCCAATTTCTTGGCAAGAATAAATTTCATATCGTCCGCCTAAATTAAGGGCTAGACCTGGCCACGGCAGAGATCCATAGGGATGTGCCGCGTCGTTATAAAACGCAAAAGCCAGAAACCACCCATCGTCCTATTCGTACCACGTCCTTTTCGTCCTACCAGGACGGTTAGGACGATTAGGACGTTTAAGGACGATTTGCAGTTTCCGGCCTCTGAGCGATCAAAGGCAACAATTAGATTAATCGACTGATTTAAGGCTCGCATTTTAGGGGCGAGCAGGAGCTGTTGGCAATCGCGTCAGGGAGGTTATGCTCATGGGGATCAAAATCGCTGTCTGATCCTTGTCCCATTGTGTAGAGACGTAACATGTTACGTCTCTACACAATGGGGCGAACAACTTTCTCCATGGGATGGAAAACAGTTTACGGTTGACTGAACTTTTTTGGTTTTCGATTTTTGAATCTTGATGTTTGTTTGGTAATTGGTGTTTGGTTTTTGGTAATTTTATCGTTATGACATTTTGATTTCCACGTCCACGCCCGAAGGAAGATTTAGACTGGTCAGCGAATCGATGGTCTTAGCCGTAGCGTCCATGATGTCCACGATGCGTTTATGGATTCTCATCTCGAACTGTTCGCGCGCATTCTTGTGCACGAAGGTTGAGCGATTGACCGTCCATTTCTTTTTTTCAGTCGGCAGAGGGATGGGACCAACCACGCGCGCGCCTGTCCTTTGAGCAGTTTCAATAATCGTCCGGGTTGCCTGGTCAATAATCTTATGATCATACGCCCGAATTTTAATGCGGATGCGGGTGGATGATGATTCTTTGTTGGCAACCTTCTTGGTGCTTGCAGTTTCGGCCATGGTCGTTCCCGTCCCTCCCAGTCCCCGGCGATCCTTAGCGGATGCGGCGGAGACTGGAGCAGACGTATGAAAGTTCAAAATTAATTACTTGATTATCTTGGTGACAACACCGGCACCCACCGTCTTACCACCCTCGCGGATGGCAAAGCGCATTCTCTCTTCCATAGCGACCGGAGTAATGAGTTTGACGTTGATCTTAACCGTATCGCCCGGCTGAACCATAGCCACGCCCTCGGGCAAGGTCACATCACCCGTCACGTCCGTAGTGCGGATATAGAACTGAGGTTTATAACCTGATACGAAAGGCTTATGGCGGCCGCCTTCATCCTTGGTCAAAGCATAGATTTCGGCCTCAAATTCAGCGTGCGGGGTAATGGAACCCGGCTTGGCCAAGACCATGCCGCGCTCGACATCTTCCTTCTTGATACCGCGCAAGAGCAGACCGGCGTTATCACCGGCGCGACCCTCGTTGAGTGACTTGTTGAACATTTCGATGCCGGTCACAACCGTTTTGCGGGTATCTTTGAGGCCCACGATTTCAACTTCTTCGTTGATCTTGACCATGCCGCGCTCGATGCGGCCAGTCACGACCGTGCCGCGACCTTCGATGGAGAAAACGTCTTCGATCGGCATGAGCAACGGCTTGTCGGTATCGCGAACCGGTTCAGGGATGTAGTTATCCAACTTATCAAGCAGTTCGACAACGCACTTGGTAGCCTCGGGATCGGTCGGATTTTCCAAAGCCTTAAGAGCCGAACCGCGGATAATAGGCGTATTATCGCCGTCGAATTCGTATTTCTTCAAAAGTTCGCGGATTTCCTCTTCAACCAGGTCAATCAGCTCCGGATCGTCAACCATGTCGCACTTGTTCAAGAAAACGACGATATTCGGCACGCCTACCTGGTGAGCCAAAAGGATGTGCTCGCGGGTCTGAGGCATCGGGCCATCCGTAGCGGCCACGACCAAAATAGCGCCATCCATCTGGGCGGCGCCCGTGATCATGTTCTTGATATAGTCAGCGTGTCCCGGACAGTCAACGTGTGCGTAGTGGCGCTTTTCGGTCTCATACTCCACGTGAGCCGTGGCGATAGTGATACCGCGTGACTTGGACTCGGGAGCCTTGTCCAACTTACTCACGTCAGCTTTATCAGCCTTGCCGCCCTGGGCGTTCAAAACTGACAAAATAGCGGCCGTTAAGGTCGTCTTGCCATGGTCCACATGACCAATGGTGCCCACATTTACGTGTGGCTTGTTTCGTTCGAATACTCCAGCCATAGTTTTTTTCGTTGTCTGCCCTCCGTTGTGCGAAGTGGCTAAAACAATGCATTTAATAATTACAAAGTAGGAAAAATATAGCACCCCTTTTAAAATAACGCAAGAGGTAGCCTACTTTTTGACCTCATCTTCCAAGGGCTCAAAATAAAACCGCTCGTCTAGCGAAATTTCCTGACTCCCATCAACTTCCGACTCTTGACCGTCAATTTCTACCTCATTTTGAACTTTTTGGCTTTCTTTAGCCAAATTTTTTGAGTTATCAGTCGAAGAAACCTCTTCCGACTGGAATTCAAAAATGCTCTCATCGGGTTCAGCGCCCCGGGTTCGAGGCTGGCGCTGGGCCGGACTCCCCTGGCCAACCAGGCCGTCATAGGTCTCCAGAGGCAGAATGATCAGAGGGTCTTGCCCAGCCTGATCAGTGACGATAACCGGCGCTCCAAGACGCCGGGCTGTTTTAAAAACTTGTGACCATGACATAAGACTCATAATTCACCACACGCTCGTCCGAAAAGCAAATTATTTACCCAGGCAATTGGAAAATATCTTAAATTTGAGGACATAAGGCTCGCAACCAGGACCGCAACTCTGGCCGACATAGCCCCTGGCCATGGAATCCGGATTACTTCCCCGAAGAGACGGATGACTCAGCATGGCTTCAAGCGCTCCTTTGACAGTCAACAGATCAAACCACGTAAAACACTGATCGCCAATTTTACGGCTCGGAGTTTGTGGATTACACCAGCTGCCGCCTTTTTTAGTCGCGATATTGATTGCGCCCAAACCAAAGTCATGAGTCCAGTTCCAATCAAACCCGCCATCGGTCTTGGACGGATCGCCACCAGCTGAATCGTCATTCTTTGGTCCACTCAAAGCCAAGTTTTCACACTTCTTTCTTTCGGGTGCGTTTATCGAACAATCATCGGGCATCTCTTTTACGAATCCGGCGCCAGAATATTTAAGCCCGCCGCGCAAAAAATCCACGCGTTCTTGCGCGGCCACCGTCGAAAAATTTTCATTGTGATTAACCGCGTTAGGATTGCCGCCTGATTCCGACCGGACAATTCCTTCGGCCACACAAATATTAATACCCAATTCTTTGGCCCTCTTGTTCAGATAAGCAAAAATAGCGGGTTCGTCCGGCGGGACTTTATCCATATCACTCCGGAATTCCGGCTTGGCCTCCTTAATGGCGACCCCGTACTCTTTAGAGCCCATCAATACATATGGCTTGGCTTTGATGATACCAATCTTAATCCCGGGAGGCGAAACTAAATTAGGATTTAGGTTAGCTAGAATCACATACGACCCGATGATGATGATCATGCCGATGATGGCGTCGATGATTTTTTTCTTGGCGTCAGAGACCTGCAGGCCGGTCGAACCAAACAAATAAAGCATGCCTCCCCAGACGAGCATGATGGCCGTAGCCACCAAACCGACGCCCAAAATATATTTAAAAAAGGCGGAGATATACTGGCCTAAAAACGGAACATACAAAGCGCCTCCCTCTTCATAATAATCCGTGGCAAAGACCAAACCCGGGATAGCGATATTCAGTTTAGGCACCACTAACTGATTGGTAACGGGAGTCGCCGGACCGGAAGAAGTTGAAGTTGCCGTTTTAGATAAAGTCTTGGCGCAACAGACGAATTGACCGTCCGGTTTGCACACGCCGACAGTCTTGTACCAATCCCCGGGACACGCATCAGCGGCCGTATAATTTTGCCCGCCTAAAGTATATGACCCTGTTTTGGGCAAACAACACGTCTGATCGGCAAACTTGCCCGTACTGGCGACATATCCTCCGCAATGACCGTAGGATCCGCAGTTCTCCTCTTCGGCCAAAACGACACAAGGCAAAATCAAAATTATGGCACAAAATATTAAAACCACCTGAACAAAATACTTCCTGTCTAACTTCATGCCATTATTATAGCACGAAGTGACTGGGCGTTTTATTTCTTCAAAACTAAATGCTTTTTAGCGAGTTTGAAAAAATACGTTTAACGTTCGCGTGTATGCGATGTTTGCGTAGTAAATATGGGTGGAGCGAAGCGGAGCCGAATACACGCTATTATACTAAGTTGGGCGGAGGGGCGCGCTATTCTGTCTTTTTAAGAAAATCTTCAACTTTTTTTCTGTTTTTTTCGAAATTAGAATACCTGCTTGAAAACAACTGAACCAAAACATCATAAAGCTGATTGATTAGTTTGAATTCATCTTCTTGATTAATCCCTAAATAAGCAAATTGTGAGTGTAAATTTTTTATAAAATTCTTTAATATTTTTCCCTTGGCGGAATTGTCCAATTCTTGGCCGTCATAAACAATGAAACTTATGGCTCGAATATGATCTGCGATAACATTGTAAGTTTCTTCAAATAAGGAGATTGAATTATCATTCTGCGACGTTAAGTATTGTTTGATCACATCTTTCAACGGACTAAGCAAAGAAGTGTCGCAGATATTTGTCTTGTTTTCAAGAGCCATAAGCAATCTTTCAAAACCAAAGCCTTCAAGAATTGCCTGGTTTTTTGTTCTTTCAAGCCCTCCGGTGAATTTAAACTTGTAATTGACTTGAGAGCCGATTTCAACATAAGTATCACCGATTTTATAAAAAATTTCACAACCTGTCCCACCAGGATTTCCAATCACTCTTGAATAAAATAGGTTTCTTCTGCCCTTGGTTCTTGCAACTTGATCTTTCCCAAGCAGTTTAATCCATGCAGAATAAAATACTTCGTCTTCTTGCTCCGTAAGTTTGGCGGATTCTGTTTCGCAAGAACCAAAAGTAGTTATGAACAATTTGCTTTTATCAAGTTTCAAAATATCAATCATTAAGTCATAAAGAATTTTTGCGGAAACCTCTTTTGGCAGTTTCTCAGTAGAGCCAGCATAACCGAAAACTAATGTTTCAAAGAAACTCAAATGCCTATGGCTAATGCCGATTTTATCTATGTCATACATCCTGAGACTTCTGTCTGGCGTAACGTGAAATTTTAAAATCGGCAGATGTTCTTCTTTTTTCGAGATGATTATTTCATCGATCACGTGATGCCCAGCGCTTGGGGAAAAAGGATAACCAAAAAGAGGTTGGAGCAATCCGGGAGATTTTCTAGATTCAAAGCCATTCTTATCTAAAAAGTTCTTGACTTTTTCCAATATTTCTTGATGTTTTGAAACGATTTGTTGCATGTTAATATTGTTAAAAAGTTGAAGATAATAAAGTTTTCAATTCAAGCGCCCCGTAGCCAACGGCACTTCAGCGGGCTTGGGCGGAGAAGGCGGATTTTTCAAAACAGGGCTATTTACCCATTTCGCGTTTCCACTTCTCATAAATAGCAGCATGATCTAAATAGTAATTGTCCTTGAAAGATGGGTTTGGTTCAATTATATCCAATTCAACAAATTGTAATTTTCCTAATAGTATCTCGGGAGCGGATTTTGAAACAATTTTCTCCGGTTTAAGCCAGTGGGCCTTGTCGGCGAAAGGTCTGAGTTTTTCTTCATTTCCTGTGGCAACTGAACTGACATTAATAAAAACACTGCGAATATTCTTGTGCTTTGATAATGTTTTTAGAATTTCTTTAAGTCGTAATTTCGATTTAGTATATGTCGTCCAATAAGGTACATTAAATTTATCGCTCACGGAGCCAAAACAGCAAAAAACAATTTTTTTATTCTTAGTAATTCTTTTTGAAAGAATATTCGCTAAGTTGATAAAAGTAGTAACATTAGAATCGTATATTTGTTTGTCTTTTCCTATCCTAGTAATCTTCTTGCCCTCAAATTTAAATTTACCGACAGGATGAATTAGGATTATCTCTGAAAATTTTTCAAAATCTATTTGGTTCATCTCGGACTCTAATTTTTTGGCATCGAGAAGATTGGATAAAATGTATTTCACCTTCTTTATGGGATGCTTGGGATTGGTACGAGATAAACCAACACAATAGAAGGCTGATTTTTTAGCAAAGTATTTTAAGTATTTTTCTCCAAGTGAGCCATTCGCTCCGGAGACAATTACTATTCTTTTCATATAAAATTCAAATTAATTTCGTACAACGTATCGGCTTAAACGAAGTTCTCGGAGCGTAGCGACCGACAGTATGACGCAGGAGCCTTTTTTCATTTTAGCAATCTGAATTTTGATGTTGCTATTAAAGCAAGCCCCACAATACCGATTGTGATTCTTGCAGATATCGGAAGAATTCCAAAAAACATCAAAATTGCTCCAGTTAAAGCTAAAATAATTCCTGCAATAAACTGAATTGAATTCAATGATTTTTTATCCATAATATTAAATTATTTATAAAGTTTATAAGGCTTTCGCAAAAAAAGCTCCATGTAATATTGCCATAACTCTTTTCTATCCGCAATCATTTCGTATAACCTTAACCACTTCACATCTTATACAAGCTGAGCTGGACTGTAAATACGGACGTACAGACAAAAAGGACCGGCTGAACCGATCCTAATTGTTAATTTTTCATTTTTAATTGTTAATTATTTTTTGGCCCGACCTTCGACGATTTGCTGTTGAACGACGGCCGGCACCGGCGAGTAATGGTCGAATTCCATGGTGTACGATCCGCGACCCTGGGTCATGGAGCGCAACGAGGTGGAATAGCCGAACATTTCGGCCAACGGAACCTCGGCCTGGATGACTTTGACGTCATTACGGTCTTCCATAGAATTGATTTGACCGCGCTTGGAGTTTAAATCGCCGATAACGTCTCCCATGTACAGTTCCGGCACCACAACTTCCACGCGCTCAATCGGTTCGAGAATGGCCACGCCGGCTTTTTCGCAAGCTGACCGGAAAGCCATGGAAGCCGCGATTTTGAAGGCCGCTTCGGACGAATCGACTTCGTGGTAAGAACCGTCAAAAACAGTGGCTTGAACGTCCAGAATGGGATAACCGGCGGCCACACCGCGTTGCATAGCTTCTTGGATGCCTTTGTTGATAGGTTGAATGTATTCTTTGGGAATTACGCCGCCTTTAATTTCGTTGACAAATTCATAACCCTTACCGCGTTCGGTCGGCTCAATGCGCAACCAACAATGTCCGTATTGTCCGCGGCCGCCTGATTGGCGGATAAACTTGCCTTCGCCTTCGGCCTCGCCCTTGATGGCTTCCTTGTAGGCAACCTGAGGCTTACCGACGTTAGCCTCGACGCTGAATTCGCGCTTCATGCGTTCCACGATAATTTCGAGGTGGAGTTCGCCCATGCCGGAAAGAATGGTCTGAAGCGTTTCCTCATCCGTACGCACATGGAATGAAGGATCTTCTTCAGCCAGCTTCTGCAAGGCCACGCCCATTTTTTCCTGGTCTGCCTTGGTTTTGGGTTCAACGGCCAAATCAATAACCGGTTCCGGGATGACAATGTTTTCAAGAAGAATCGGATGCTCTTCTTCACAGAGAGTGTGTCCGGTAAAAGTATCTTTAAGTCCCACGGCCGCCGCAATTTCGCCTGAAAAAACCTCCTGCACTTCCTCGCGGCTGTTGGCATGCATGCGCACGATGCGGCCCACCCGCTCTCGTTTGCCATTGGTGGCGTTGTACACGTACGAACCGGCTTTCAACATGCCTGAATAGACACGGAAAAAAACCAGTTTGCCCACGAAAGGATCGGACATGACCTTAAAAGCCAAAGCCACGAACGGCGCGCTATCATCCGGTTTGCACTCGATCGTCTTTTCATGATCATTGGGATCCATGCCTGTCAGCGGCGGAACATCCAAAGGCGAGGGCAGATAATAATTGACCGCGTCCAGCATGAACTGCACGCCCTTGTTCTTTAAGGCTGAACCGCACATGATCGGGAAGAGATCCATGTTAATAACCGCCTTACGCAAAGCCGCGCGAATCTCATCAACCGTTAATGTCTCTCCGGCCAAATATTTGTTCATGAGAGCTTCATCCGTCTCGGACAGAGCTTCTAAAAATTCATTGCGCCACTTCTTGGCCTCCTCGAGCATGTCAGCCGGCACTTCCGCTTCTACGATGTCCTTGCCCATTTCATCCATGTACATCTCGGTCTTCATGGTGATGAGATCGATAATGCCTTTGAAATTGGATTCAGCGCCGATGGGCAACTGGATCGGGTAAGCGCGTTTGTTGAGACGCGTGCGGATCGAGGCTACATCTTTTATAAAGTCAGCGCCTGTGCGGTCTAGTTTGTTAACAAAACACATGCGCGGCACGCGATACTTATCAGCCTGGCGCCAGACGGTTTCTGACTGAGCTTCCACGCCGGCCACGCCATCGAAGACGGTGACCGCACCATCCAAGACGCGCAATGAACGCTGAACTTCGATGGTAAAGTCGATGTGTCCCGGAGTGTCGATCAAATTCAAGCGGCAACCCTTCCAAAAACAAGTGGTGGCGGCCGAGGTGATGGTGATGCCGCGCTCTTGCTCCTGCTCCATCCAGTCCATGGTGGCTTCGCCTTCGTGCACTTCCCCGATCTTGTGTTTGCGACCGGTATAATAAAGCACGCGTTCGGAAACGGTTGTCTTGCCCGCGTCGATGTGGGCGATGATCCCGAAGTTTCGGGTGTCCTTCAATGAGTATTCTCTAGGCATAATGTTTAATTTGTAGGGGGAGACAAAAAAGGACGACGAAAACGCCGGCCTTTGACCTTACATTAACTTCCTGCGATATCAGTGCCGTCGTCCATAGCAACCTTAGCGGGCAAAGTGGGCGAAAGCGCGGTTGGCTTCGGCCATGCGCTGGACGTCCTGCTTCTTCTTAACGGCGTCACCTTGATTTTCAGAGGCGGCCAGAATTTCAGTCGCCAATTTCTCGGCCATAGGCTTGCCCTTCTTGGAACGAGCCGAGGTGATGATCCAACGAAAAGCCAGTTGCTGGCGGCGGTCGGCGCGAACTTGGAGAGGAATCTGATAGTTGGCACCGCCGACGCGGCGGGATTTGACTTCGAGTAAAGGAGAGACATTCTTAAGAGCCTCATCAAAAACTTCCATGGCTGGCTTCTTGGCCTTGGCTTCGACTTTATCCAAAGCCTGATAAACGATTCTTTGGGCAGTCGATTTCTTGCCGCCTTCCATTACGTAATTGATAAATTTAGCCACGACGATCGAGGTAAATTTCGGGTCTGGTAGGACTGACCTACGGGGTGCTTGCTTTCCACGCATAATTGACTTAATTACGAATTACGAATGCCAAATTACGAATTTCAGATTAATGCCGCAGGCCTCATAAATTTGGCATTTGGCATTTGGCATTATTTAGAGGCTTTGGGTCTTTTGTTGCCGTAGATCGAACGACCACGACGGCGACTGGCTACTCCCTGGGTATCATAGACACCGCGCACAATGTGATAACGCACGCCTGGGAGGTCTTTGACGCGGCCGCCACGGATCATGACGATCGAGTGTTCTTGGAGGTTGTGTCCCTCACCCGGAATATAAGCCGTAACTTCCTGGCCGTTGGAAAGGCGAACGCGCGCGATCTTGCGCAAAGCCGAGTTCGGTTTCTTCGGGGTCATGGTTGTGACCTTGGTGCAGACGCCACGCTTAAACGGACTTCCCTTGGGAAGTTCGGTGCGCACGCGGTGCAGAGTATCACGCGTAAACTGAAGAGCGGGGCTCTTGGATTTGACCTTGGCTGTACGGCGAGAGTGCCGGATGAGTTGGTTAAAAGTAGGCATGTTCGGTTAAAGATTTGCCAAAACAATGGCTGAATGTGGGCGAAATATACCAAACGTCCCCCAGAGAGTCAAGCGCCTCTCAGCTAGAGTGGTAAAAGGCGCGGATTGAGCCATCTTGGAAGCCAAAAAGCTAAAATCATAACCAAGGACATATATATGAGGATGGCATAAGGGAGCCATGGGCCAAAGTTAGCCTTAAAACGCGGCCAAAGCCAGCTAGCCACGATGCCAAGCAGAGCTAAAGCGCTGACCAAAAAGGTTTTCAGCAATAAGCTGGAAACCAAGCTGACCGCCATCCAAACGGCAATGGTTATAACCCAAGCCTGCGGTTTGTTTTTGACGTAAAACCAAGCCACGGCCGGCGCAAGCAAACATCCAAAAGCCAGTATGATCCAGATCATCGATTCTTGAATGTATTGCGGACCGCGCATAAAACCCAGTGAGGCACTGGCCAGGCAAAGCCATAGGGAAAGCAAGAATATAGAATATGGAATTTGGTATTTGGGGTTCGACCCTCTAAATTCAAAATTCAAAATACCAAATTCCTCCCTTCCCTGAATCCACATGACAAGCAAGCTGGCTATGATCGGCAGTAAGACCGGCCAGCCCAACAATCCCCCGGCCAAGAGAACGAGAGGCGTCAGCCAGGCGCTAAACAAACTTCCTAACTTATCAGGGCTGGACCATTGCTTAACGAGCCAGAACCAAAAAACAAAAAGGATAACGTAAACTATCCAGGCAACCCAATCCAAACCGGAATGATGCATCTTGCCCCAGCCCGCCAACAAACCGGAGAGAGCGGCCGTCACAAAGAAAAAAAACGGCCAGAGTGATCCCTCAGTTTTTAAAAATTGAAAAAGATGACGCGGCCGCCAAAACAATACGGCGATAAGGACGATAAGCAAAACAAAAACCCACGACAGCGTGAAAAGCGCCATCGAGTTTGGAAGTTGTCCCCCAAAACCCGTGAACCAGCGCGTGAGTTGGAGGTTGCCCCAGAATGCGTTGAGATTGAGACGTGAAAAATCGTCAGCTAGGTCGGTCGCGGTGGCGCTTAGGACATGAGACCCGTTAAAAGCTACTGTGAGATTAAGAATTAGAGATGGCAGAGCCAAAGCGAGCGAGCTGGCGATCCAAACGCCGACCCCGCCCGCGGCCGCTTTGAGATCATTGCTGTGAGCTTTAAATTCGCGCCAAAAAATTGATAGAGCTAAACCTAAAGCAAAACCCCGCAAAATCGCTTCCGGGCCCGCCGCCATTGGCCAAAAGCCGAGACTGAAAAAATAGCCCGGTAAATTTCCCAAGGTTAATGGCAAACTTCCCAAATCCTGCGGCCAAAGGTTGATGAGACTAAAAACCAAAGCCCCTAATAACGCCCAAGGCAGACTAAGTTTTAAAATTTCCCAAATTTCTTCGGGAGATTTTTTAAACCAAATTTTTAACCAAAGGCCGGATAAAACTAAACAACCGACGATAAGTATCGGCCTCCAAATAAATAAATCTAAGGGTTGCAATCCATTGGGCCGAATTATTTCTACCAAGATGCTGGTCAAAGCTAGAGCAGCCAACAAAATCCAAACTTCTTTGGCTCGATTTGCTTTTCCGTCCGATGTAACCTTATCAAGCAACGGACCGGACTCCGCATCCGACCAAATTCTTGATTTGATCATAACCCCAAAAATTGATTCAACCCGAAGATACTGGCAATCCAATGATAAGGCCCATTAAGCACAGAGCTAATGATGCCTACGCCCAAAAAAATATCCAGCATAACGAGCGCCATCAAAGTCCAAGATCCGTAGCGTTCCATGGCCTCCCTAAATTTATACCATTTGGGTTGGTGAAATAAAGCTAGAACTATCTTAGAACCGTCCAAAGGCGGCAGAGGAATCAAATTGAAAAGCATGAGAGCCGTATTGATGAGGAAACAAAGGCTCAAAAAAACAATCAGTAAGTTGGAGCCTCCCAGAATAGGTGCCAGCCCGCGCAATAACAAGCCTGAGATTATAACCATCAGCATATTACTGATAGGTCCCGCGATGCCAATGTATAACGGCCCCCATTTTTGATCTTTAAGCTGATAAGGATTGAAAGGCACGGGCTTACCCCAGCCAAAACTGACCAAGACCAGGGCGGCCAGGCCAAACCAATCAATATGGGCCAAGGGGTTCAAGGAAAGCCGCCCCATGCGCTTGGCCGTGGGGTCGCCTAACCAGGTAGCTACCAAAGCATGCGAAAATTCATGGATGGTTAAAGCCACCAGGACCGCTATGATCCATAGGACGAACAAAATTGGGTCTGAAAACAAAGTAGTGAGATTCATAACTATCTAATCAGGACGTATAGGACGGTTAGGACGTCTAGGACGGTTAGGACGTAGTAGGACGATAAGTTAGACTTGTCAATTGTAGCGCATGAGTGTATCCTTGTGCCAATCCTATGTCACGTATCTGCGTCTTGACCGGCAAGAAGGCCAATGTAGCCAATAACCGGAGCCACTCTAACCGCGCCACCAAGCGCCTTCAAGGGGTCAATTTACAAACTCGCCGCATGGGCGGAGTCAAGGTTGTTTTGTCGACCCGCGCTTTGAAGACCCTAAGGAAACTGCAGTCTATCCAGAAAGGCGAGACCCTGACCAAAAAACAGAAGAAACAGGCCAAGACAGCCGCCCGCAAGGCGTTAGTTAAAAAATAAATTCGTTTGTGATTTATGTAGAGACGTTGCAATGCAACGTCTCTACTTTTTTATGTTACAATTCCCGTTCCTTGGTCCGCTTGATGATCGCAAAAGCCTCTTGAGGCGTATCTACCATTACGATGAGGTCTAAATCTTCTTGGCCTATATAAGCCTGATCTTCGAGGAGTGTTTTTTTAATCCAAGCATAGAACGGCGTCCAAAACGCTCGACCCACAAAAATGCAAGGCACGTTCCGCGGCACTTTGCCGGTTTGGATAAGGGCCAGCATTTCCGTGGCTTCATCTAAAGTGCCGAAGCCGCCGGGAAAAAAGACGTAGGCTTGAGCCGAGGCCGAGAGCATGACTTTGCGTGTGAAGAAATAATGAAAGCCGATAGCCCTTGTCACATATTCGTTACGCCTCTGTTCGGTTGGCAATTCAATGTCCAGACCAATCGATTCCCCTCCGGCATTAAACGCGCCTTTGTTGCCTGCTTCCATGATACCCGGACCGCCACCGGTGATAACCGTGAAACCGGCCTTGCCACACATCCGGCCCAACTCTTCAGCCACTTTGTAATAGTGATTATTTTTTGAGGTACGCGCACTGCCAAAAAATGTCACTTCCCTCTTAAGTTTGGATAAAAATTCGAAACCTTCGATAAACTCGGCGATAATTCTAAAAATGCGCCAATAAAGATTTTCCGTAAAAGGTACATCTTCCGCTTGTGAATATTGGCTCTGCGGAGCACAGACCCAATGCATGAAACGCTTTTTGATGGGAGCCGAGGCCAGGGCGGCATTGGATTGGTAATTGGAAGACTTGTAAAAAGGCCGTTGCGGCAACGGTCGTTTGGACGGCTTGGCTGAGTGCTTAACTTTCGCTTTGGTCTTCATATGGTTCTGGTTGATGATTTTCTAATTTTTTACCTATCGTCCGTACAAAAGCCGAGAGTTCGGGACGGCGCCAGCATGGCCCAAGCCCAATCTGCATGGGACGCCGCTTCTCAGCCGTGGATATTTCCAAAATGTAAAAATCCCCGTTCAAACTCCAGCCCAGGTCAGTCAGGCGCAGACCGATAATTTCGTTGAGCTTAAAAATCTGGCGCCGGCCAAGCGCCGTATCAAACTCAAGCTGTTCTTCTCTTAACTTAAAACCTTCTGAAAAACGATTGACCAGATAAAGCCAACAGGCGCCGGTCAAAAGGGCGATAATCACTAATTGCAATTGTTCCACCATGGGAACAAGCAATGAAAAAATCAGAAAGAAAGTCGCGATAATCGTCACGGCCAAAATCACTCCTCCACCCAAAGTCATGAAATCAGCTTTAATTTCGGTGACTGACTCTGTTTCCAAAGCGGGAGGCTCCGGCCGAGGGACGCGGACTTCTGTTATCACCTGAGACATGGATGAATTATATCACAGAAGATAAAGATATCGATCCACCTTCGCCAAGGCTTCGGCGGATTGTGCTACGCAAAAAAAAGGACGCGCTATCTTGGCGCGTCAGGAGGAGCGGTTGTGCCCTCGCTGGTCAAGGGTGACGGCGGAGGCAATTGAGAGATGCGGGAGATTTTTTCCGGGTCTTCTGGACCGGTCCACAGCTCTTTGACCAAATACTCCCAGAGGATGTCCCTGAACCCGGCGTCGAGCCAGTCCTTGCCATAAAGCTCCTTGGGCCAGATGAAAGGAAAAGCCGTATCGACCAAAGTCAGAAACTTGTAGAAAAGGTGCGAAATCCGGTTGCGACATATCATAGAGTCTATGAAGGTCGCAATGTCCAGGATTTGGAGCTCATGGTTAATGCCTCCCCAGCGGAAAATATAGGATTCTCCCCGGCGATCCAACGACGAATGCAGATTGTGTGGGTCAATGGCTCCGGCCCTGGCCGCGTTGGACTTTTGGGCCGAGACCTGGCCTGGATTGACTACGATCTCATCCCTTAACTTGTTGGCCAGAGCTTCTTCGTCACTTCCATTCCCAAATAGCACGCAAGTGAAGGCGGAATGATCCGTGATATGGGCCGGATCGCGGCATAACTTCCGTAGTAACTTGGCGAAGATCATCTCTTTGTGGCGATCTAAGAAATAGACGGGAACTAGCCGCCCATTGCAATTGATGACCCTGACGTCACGCGGCAAGACTAAGAGTGAGGCCGTCGACGTTTGATGGGCTTCCGGCGCATCTTCCCCGTAAATGGCAAGCCGAGGCTTCCCCTCCGCATCCCGCTTAACGCGATAATCATTGGCCGGATCAAGTTCTGCCACGACCACTAGGCGCTGACTCAAGCCGGGATCGAAAACATTGTTTTCAAAAATCGAGATGAGATCTCGGCGGATGGCGTCCACCCGATCCGGATTGTAAACCCCGATCAGATGTTCGAACTCGAGTTGAGCAAACACGGCCATGACCCGGGCCTCGTGTCCGATCCGCTTGGAGATGACGCCTCGGCCGGCCTTTGTACCGGCTAATGCAATCAAACTTGGGAAATCCCGTGCATTGAAAACACTGGCGGCAAAAGCGAGCTGGCCTCGGTGATTGATCGGCACGTAGGCATTAAGCAATTGCTCCAGATACTTACTGGTCCGCTTAATAGCCTCGTGGGTCAGCCTCTGGAATTCGCAAAATTCCATGTTGTCCAATCCGTATTGACACGAGTAAGTCAGGAATAATTTCTTTTCCTGCAACTCAATCAGCTTACGTTTGGCTTTGACCGGCGTAAGATCGGGCGGCAACTCCAGCCTTGCTTGACGCATAAGCTTGACGATCCGCCTGAATCGGCGCCTTTCCCCAGTCAACAACGAGCTCTGCTTGATCTGCGCTAGTATTTCACGCCGGTCAAATTCGGGGTTACCCCCATTTTTGGAGGGCTTGGGAGGGAAAAACGTCAGGCCGGAAAAATTCTGATACACCTCGGCCCGGTGGTCTGCCAAGCGCTGAGACAAAATGACGGCTTCTTCAGCATCGAACTCCGCCATCACCCTTTTCCATTCGGGCGAGGTGGAGATGCAGGGTCTGATACGCTCCTTGAGATCCCTCAGAATCCTGAGTTCACGCGAGTTGTGATAGAACGGTGGCGGGCAACTTGTTCCGTAGACACCCATGGTCCTCCTCCTAATTTTGGGAAGGATATCAATCTAATGTATGCTGAGCATATGGTCAAGATGTAGATATTCCACTTTTCAAAATTCAACTTAACTGGTATGCTCGCGGCCATATGAATAACGTCTGTGAAACAATCCAACGTAGCCTAGTGTTGCTTAAGCCGGACACCTTGGAACGAGGGTTGATTGGCGAAATCATCCAACGCTTCGAGCGCGTGGGCCTAAAAATCGCCGGTCTCAAGATGGTTTGGCCGACCGAAGAGACGGCCCTGAAACATTACACAGAAGACCTGGCTATTCGCCGCGGCGAGCATGTCCGCAAACTTATGGTTGAGATGTTGCTCTCCGGACCGGTCGTGGCCATGGTTCTGGAAGGCGTTGAAACGGTTGAGCTGGTCAGAAAGATGGTCGGAGGGACCGAGCCAAAGTCCGCGGCTCCCGGCACCATCCGCGGAGACTACTCTCACGTTTCATACAAGCACGCCGACGCTAAAAAGACTGGTATTTTTAACCTGATCCACGCTTCGGGCAATGTCGAAGAGGCTGAGCAGGAGATCCAGGTCTGGTTTGAGCCCGAAGAACTGCACGATTTCAACCCGGCCTACACCCAAAGGACAATCGTCTAATAATTCAAAATTCAAAGAGCAAAATTCAAAATGCAGGTGGCCTGCGGCGATAAATTAATATCCCGAAGGGATACCGACATTTTGCTTTTTGAATTTTGCTTTTTGCTTTAAATTGAGCCTCTTGCCATCTATGAGGTTTTTTGTTACTATTGAGGCATAAATCATCAGTTATTTTGTTATGGGTCTTCCTGGACATCGCAGAACAAGCTCACACAAGCGCCGTCGCGCCTCACATTTTGCTTTGAAAGGCAACAACATCGCCGAAGATAAGCAGAGCGAACAGAATCATCTCTCACATCGCGCCGCGCCCGGAGCCACTTCTTACCGTGGTCATGCCATTCACGTTAAAGGTAAAGATCACAAATTAGAAAAATTGCTCAAAAAAACCAAAAAACCCGCCACGGCCTAAAATAATCTTAGGCTCTAACTTCGCACCTTTTCTATGTCCAACCGCCACCTCGCCCGCTCATTGGTCCTCCAGTCCTTATACGAATGGGATTTCCATGCCCAGGATAAGGAACAGGCCTTTGAAATCATGGATCGAAATCTAAAAGAATTCGCCCCCGAAATGGACGAACGACCTTTTGCTTTGGGGTTGCTCAAAGGCATCATGGAGCATAAAGTCGAAATCGACGGGGCGATTGGGCATTTTGCCCCAGACTGGCCGATTGAACGCATCACGACAGTCGACCGAAATGTCTTACGCATGGGCATTTACGAATTGATGTACGACCAAGAGATTCCTTCCAAGGTCGCCATCAACGAGGCGATCGAGCTGGCTAAAACTTTTGGCGGAGAATCGTCCGGCAAATTTGTTAACGGCGTTTTAGGAGCCGTGTTCCGAGACCAAACGGCCAAAGGCGTGGCTAAAGCGGCTGACAAACCCAAAGAAAGCCCTGACCCGGCTCAAGTAAAAAGTAACGAGTAAAAAGTGACTAATCATAAACCCGTCGAACGAGACTGACGAAGCGCACGGATACCTGTTGGTCCGTCAGCGTCGTGAGCAACGTTCGCCGCTAACGCGAATGTTATGACAACCGTACCGCAATCAGATTATAAGCCGCTTGAAGAACGGCTGTCTTATGTTTTTAAGGACAAGGGCTTACTGCTCCAATCCCTGACTCACCGCTCGTATCTGAATGAACATTCAGACTATGAGTACGAGCACAACGAACGGCTGGAATTTTTAGGCGATGCCGTTTTGGAATTGATCGTAACCGAGTATCTTTATAAAAATTACGCCAACCCCGAAGGCGAGCTTACTAACTGGCGGGCGTCTTTGGTCAATGCCAAAACTTTAGCCGGGATCGCGTCCCAGCTAGAGTTCGAGGAATACCTGCTCATGTCCAAAGGCGAAGCCAAAGATAAAGACTCCAAGGCTCGCATGTATATTTTGGCCAATGCCATCGAGGCCATCATCGGCGCGATCTATCTTGACGGCGGAGCCAAAGGAGCCGAGGGCTTCATTCATAAACATATCCTTTCCCACCTGCCTTTCATTCTTAAAAATCAGCTTTACATCGATCCTAAGAGCAAGTTCCAGGAGACAGCCCAAGAGATGTTAGGCGTTACCCCATCCTACAAAGTTCTTAAGGAAACCGGGCCTGACCATAACAAAGAGTTTACGGTCGGCGTCTTTTTGGAAAAAGAATTAGTAGCTATCGGCAGCGGCACTTCCAAACAGGAAGCGCAGATCGCGGCCGCCCAAGCGGGGCTAGAAGCCAAGAACTGGGGAACGCTAAATGCTTGACAAGGTTCAAGCAAAATGGTAGTAAATTTAGACCAAACCCTGGAGGTGCGTGATGGTTAACTATCCCATCATCGTGAGTGTCCTGGCAGAAGGAAGATATTCCATCGCCTTTCCGGACCTTCCCGGTTGTCGAAAATTCTTCACTCCACCCTTCGAGGCTCAAGCTAGCAAGGAGGTCCTCAACAGAGTCTGCAAACGGGTTGCGGCCCAGTATCTCTTGGGCACGCCCGAAAAGCCGGGTTGGATACCGACCCGACTCAAGGAGGGCTATTTCATCGCTCCTCCCAATACGCCGGATTACGCTCCCTTTCATCTGGGAAAGGGTGAGAGCACGCTGCAGGTGAACCCTTGGATCGAGTTGGAGTTGGCCACGGCCTTGCATTGGCTGCCGACCATGATCGATCTGATCAAGCAGTTTGAACGCCGGCTCAACCCGGAAGAGATGACTTCTTTCGAAGAAGCGGCCATCTTCGTCGATCTGTCCGCGGAGCAACTCCTCCGGATTGTAAAAGGAGAGATCAAGCCGGGGCAACGCCTGCGCGCCCGGCTGAAGTTCGCCCTGCGCTCCAGGGAATACACTCCGGTTTCCCCGCAGTCTCCAGACCACTCTCCTTCGGGAGAGTACCCATGTGAGAATGACGCCAGTCAAGTGGATTATCTCGAAGAAGGCGTTTCCCTCGCAGTATCTTGAGCGGCCTCTCGCCGTCTCTTTTTTTAATAACCAAAAACCAAATGCCAATTACCAAATTTGGTGATTGATGTTTGGTGTTTGATGTTTGATGTTTCAAAAAACTCGGCCTTACCGAGTTTTTTGTAGTGGTGCGCCCTGAGGGAATCGAACCCCCATCACCGGTTTCGAAGACCGGCACTCTATCCGTTGAGCTAAGGGCGCTCTAGACGTCGGCATATTAGCAGGCATTGGTTGACAAATCAACCGTCCGGCTCCTAAAGTATGCGACAGACAACTCGTTCCCTGAAAGGACAAAGGCCATGTCACCCCTTGCTGCTCTGGTTCTCAGCATCATCCTACTCCTCATCGGCTTCTACTTAATAATCCGTGGATGTAGGCGGAAGGACGACTTCGTGCAATTGCACGTCATATCGAGAAATGTCTGCATCATCTTAGGCTTGATTGGCTCTGCGTTCGGATTTGCTGGTAGCGTACTCATCGTTCCTAGTCATTCAACGATCGGTTGGAGTGACTCTGTGGTCATCCTCGATGATAGCGGCAAGGTTGTTGATGTACCTCAACAAACACGTTGGGCTAAACCAAGCTCACAGATCAGGCTCACGCGCGAAGCACAAGCCAAGGCCTCGGTTCAACCCATCACCGACAACCCCAAGGTGCGTCGCCTCGAGCTGACCGTGGACACTAAAATCGCGGATGCCGGGCGCTTTGTAGAGTCGATGAACATCAAGGGCGGTTTAAAATGCGAGGCCGAAGCGGATAAAGGTTATGTCAACCAGCAGAGAGACGCCGTGCTTTTCCAACTCTACGAGTTCATGAACGCCCACTCGCGCGAACTCGGCAATTTCTACAACCCGTACGACCCGCAACAGACGCGTGACCTGGAAGCCCTGATGCATACCCATATGGACGCGCCGCTCGCGACCAAAGGCCTGCGCCTGGTCAAGCTCGCCAAGTGGACTACGGACTAGCCGCTTGCTCCCCCTCCCCGATCCCTGACAAGGATCGATTTTTTTATTGACAAAGCTATATTAATCAGACAAAGTGCTGCCAGCTGTAAAGGTTGATGCACCATCACATCAAGGAGAGAGTCATGACACAGGAAAAAGGGATGACGTATGCCGGCACGGGAGTGGATTATGACGCTATGGATCCGTTCAAGCGACTTGCCCAGGCCTCGGGTCGGGCGACTGCGGTCAATCTACGCCGGTTTGGCTTCAACGAAATTGAATGGAGCCGCGGCGAAAGCGTTTACCTGTTCGAGACGCCGGACTGCTATCTGGCTCACGTGGAAGAGGGCCTGGGCACCAAGAATTGGGTAGCCGAGGCCATGTACAAACTAACTGGCAAGACTTACTACGACCAAATGGCTCAGGACACGGTGGCCATGATCGTGAACGACATGATCACTTTGGGGGCCCTGCCTGTTTCTGTCGCAATGCACCTCGCCGTCGGCGACTCAGATTGGTTCAAGGACGAGCAGCGTAGCACTGACTTGGCTATTGGTTGGCAAAAGGCCTGCGACAAGGCGGGTTGCGTTTGGGGCGGCGGCGAAACGCCTACTCTCAAGGGCCTGCCAGACCCGTTGCTCGCCGGTTCGGCCTTGGGCATCATCAAGCCCAAGGATCGGATCATCGATCCCGCCAACATCCGACACGGTGACGCGATCATCCTGGTTGCCAGCTCTGGAATCCACGCCAACGGTTTGACCTTGGCGCGCGAAATCTCCGAGAAGTTGCCCAAGAAGTATTTGACCGAGCTTTCCGATGGCCGCACTTACGGCGAGACGCTGCTCGATCCCACGCCGATCTACGTGCCACTCATCGAGGCTTGCCTGAATGGCGGAGTGGACATCCACTACACCATCAATGTCACTGGTCACGGCTGGCGCAAGCTGATGCGGGCGGTGAAGCCGTTCAAGTACGTGGTCGAAGTTCTGCCTCCGCAGTTGCCGATCTTCGACTTCATCCAGGAGCACGGGCCGCTGGATGACCGCGAGGCCTACGGCAACCTGAACATGGGCGCCGGCTTCGCGCTGTTCGTTCCGGAAACGCACGTCGCAAAGACTTTGGAGGTCATTGCGAAGTGCGGCTTCGACGCTTTGGAGGCGGGCCATATCGAGGAGAGCAGCCAGAAGCAAGTCATCATCGAACCCAAGGGACTTGTCTACGACGGTTCGGAGCTGGGCGTCCGCTGACGCCAACTACTAGGCCAATCTCGGCCTTCTTTTTTTAAAGCAAAATTCAAAAAGCAAAATTCAAAATGTATGTGGCCTGACGGCATTAATTTTATATTTAATATCCCAAAGGGATTCCAACATTTTGCTCTTTGAATCTTGAATTTTGAATTATCGTTGTCGGGTTGACAATCTCAACGAAAAGCCCCAAGGTATCGCCAAGCTGTAAAGGTTGTTGTTCTGTAACAAAGCCCCATATGGGGCAAGGAGATTTTGTCATGACGTGCAAGTTCATCGAGATGTTGGATGCCAAGCAGGCCGAGGGTAAGCTGGTGTGCGTGGGGCTGGATAGCGATTGGGACCAATTGCCCAACTGCGTGATCGATGATGACGACGACACCGACGCCCTCCTCAGGTTCAACAAAGGCATCATCGAGGCGACGGGCGACCTGATCTGTTGCTACAAGCCCAACTCCGCCTTCTACGAAGCGGATCCGATTCGCTGGCACGCGGGTCTCGAAGGCACTCTCTGCATGATCCGCGAAACCTGCCCCGGGTTGCCGGTCATCCTCGATGCCAAACGTGGCGACATCGGCAAGACCAACAAGGCTTATGTTACCGGACTGTTGGACAAGCTCAATGCGGATGCACTGACCATCCACCCGTATCTGGGCGAGGAGGCCAACAAGCCGTTCCTCGAGCGGACTGATAAGGGCATCATCGTGCTCTGCAAGACGTCCAACCCGGGCAGCGGCGAGTTCCAGGACAAACCGGTCTACGTCAGCTACGAAGAGCTGACCGAGCTCACGGAAAACAATCCTCTTCCCAAAGGATTCGAGGATCAGTGGACCGCCCACATCGTGAGCTACGACAAAAAGCCCGGCTACCTCATCCCGTTCTACCAGTACGTTGCCCTGCGCGTTTCCCGCAAGTGGAACAAGCACGGCAATTGTCTGCTGGTGGTGGGCGCGACCTATCCCGAAGAGCTCGGGTACGTGCGCCAGATCGTAGGCGACGACATGTACATCCTGATGCCCGCCATCGGCAAGCAACAAAAAGACAAGCCTCTCGAAGAACAACTCAAGTCGGTGCTGAAAGTCGGCCTGAACAGCCGCGGCACCGGGCTGATCGCCAATTCGTCTTCGGGCGTCATCTTTGCCTCGCATGGCCCGGACTTCGCCGAAGCCGCACGACGCGAAACCCTCAAGCTGAACGAGCAGAGCACCAAAATCCGCGCAGAGATGCGCCAGGAGGTGAAGTCATGAACGAGCAAGAAGTTCTGCAGGTTCTTGAAGGAGTCGGCGGCGTGATCGTCGACAGCCACATCGTCTACACAGCCGGCAATCACGGCACGAAGTACGTCAACAAGGACGCGGCCTATCCGCATACCTATCTGACGTCCAAGCTGTGCCGGGCCATGGCCGAAAACTTCGCGGAGGCTGACGTGGAAGTAGTCGTTGCGCCGGCCATCGGTGGCACCATCCTCTCGCAGTGGACCGCCTTCCATCTCTCGGAAATCACGGACCGCGATGTGCTGGCGACTTATGCCGAGCGCGATGAAACCATGGTTCACAAGGTTGAGAAGGTCGAGAATGGCCACGTCTACACGTATGAGCTTCGTCTTGTCAGAATTGATGACAAAGGGAAGGAGGTCTTCTGGACCACTTCACATCCCCAGGAGAGCGATGAGGTCGTAATCAAGCACCCGAGGTTCGTCATCAAGCGCGGCTACGACAAGCTGGTGAAGGGCAGGCGAGTCCTGGTGGTGGAGGACGTGACCACGACCGGCCTTTCTTCCAAGCGAGTCATCGAAGCGACGCGCTCCGTCGGGGGCATCGTCGTGGGCCTGGGCGTTCTTTGCAACCGCGGCGGCGTCACACCAAAGGACGTGGCAGACCCGCCGGTTCTCAAGGCACTGTTGAACGTGAAGTTCGACTCCTGGAGCGAGGAGGAGTGCCTCCGCTCCGGCCCCTGCTCCAAGGACGTTCCGATCAACACAGCCGTCGGCAAGGGCAAGGACTTCCTGGCCCGCCACAAGAAGGGTTGAGCCTCAAGCTCCCCCGCTCAGACACGCCCTCGCGTGTCTTTTTTTTAATTACCAAAAACCAAATGCCAATTACCAAATTTGGACATTGTTATTTGGTTTTTGGATATTTTTTGGAGATTGGTTTTTGGGCTTTGGTTTTTGTGTCATAATAGTCTTGGTTCCTTCCAATTAACTGGCGGGATCCAAAGGAGGTCGTCATGCGCTGTAAGTTTATTTTATTACTCGCTTCGCAGATACAACCGGAGTCAGCTCCGACTCCAAAAAACGGCCGCGCGATAATGCGGTCAAGCTATCGCGGACCAGGCGCCAGAAGGGGCGTCTCTGACCCGGAGCAAACGCGCCAGCTCGCGCTCAGCATCTACCAGGGAATCCTGCTCAAGGCAGGACACATAACCTGGGTCACAGCCAACCTCACCCCATGCGTGGTGACAATCAACAGACTCGAGGCTGCCAATGATCCTGCCAAGGCCTGAGCCCACAAGGGCTAATCAACTTCTCCCGGGGAAAGCGCCACACTCATTGCTTTCCCCCGGCTCTAAAAACCTGTCTCTGACGGGTTTTTAGATGTCCTAACTCACCCTGCCCTCTCTTAAACAAGAGAGGGTTCTGAGTCAGAACCTCCTCTTGCGAAGTAAGAGGAGGCAGGAGGAGTTAGGCTTGACAAAAGGGCTGTTTTGTGCTATATTAGCTAGTTCTAAATCGAATGGCGGTTTAGAAAATACCTTTAAAAATCAAGTTAAAATCTAGCTTTTCCGCTAGGTTAGCAAAAATTCTGAGGAGAGAGTTTTTGGCTAAACTACGCAATTGCGTGTTTAGTTATCATTGTAAGTTTAAGGCGGCAATTTTTGTGCAACTCTCCCAGGGTTTTACGGAAATCGCCGTTTTTTATATTAAGAGACGGTAGCTTGTAGACGATAGACAGTAGCCAGAAATGAACACTGACTACTGTTTAAGGAGCCGGAATTATGCAGAGGAGGACCCCCCGTAGAAGCAACTTACGTTGCTTACGGGGCAACGCTTCACACGTAGCTTGTCACGCGTGTTGATGACAACTTCTGCATAATTCTCGCTCTTTTCACCTTCGAACGTTCAACGTACTGCGTGCATCGTTCGCACGCATCAACCGTCAATGGAGGATTAAGACCATGGGAAAGCACTCCAACGCCGCTTCCGCTTCCGATCAAGTTCACCCCCACCTGCACCTGGTGACAGACCCGGCGGAGAGCAACCCCGCCATCCCCAGCCGCAAGTGCAAGATGCCGGGATGCTTCTACCTCAAACTGACAGATCGCCTGCTCTGCCGCGCTCACGCTGACGAAGCGGACAAGAAGTTCTTGTCCGACGAGACCAGCAAGCTCGCTCCCAAGAGCAACGTCGGGCGCTGCACCAACTGCGGCCACAAGACACTGGCTCCGGAGTACCCGCTCTGCGTCAGCTGCCACAAGCAGCAGTTCGCGCCTCCTCCGGCTCCTCACGCTGTTGCTCCGACCAAGGACCAGCAGGTGGAGACCGAGTTCCGCAAGATGGTTGAGGTGGCCTACGAACGCGGCGGCGCCAAGGCGGTCAAGATCGAACTCCTCGGCTTGGCCAAGGTCAAGGATACGTTCAGCGGCCAGTACAGCGTGCTGGTCGGTGGCAAGTCCTACACCTTCTTCTCCGCCAGGGTCGCTGCCGAGGTCAAGGCCTACAAGGCAGACGCGGCCAAGCGCGCCGAAGCGGAACATCTCGCCCGCGAGCAGGCAGCCGCCGAAGCTCGCAAGACCGCTCAGGCCGAAGCCGCCAAGCTCGAAGCTCCCAAAAGCAAGAAGGGCAAGTCCGACGGCAAGAACGGCAAGGGCAAAGGCAAGAAGTAGTCTTCCACTTCCGACGCACCTTCCACACGGGCGCAGAAATCTACTGCGCCCTCCCCAAATGAGTCTCTGTCTGAAAACTACCTTCGTCCTTTCAAATGGACGGAGGCTCTCAAGGGAGAAAGTTCCATGAACTCTATCAAGATGATCGCGTTCGTTCTCGTTGTGCTCTCGGCGTTCGGTTGCCAGAACGAGAAGACCATGCGCCCTGCGCTCAGCAACGAGCCAGGGGTCATGTGCCCCAGCCCTACCCTCGTCAATGTCACGCTTGTCCTGTGCAAGAATCCTCAGATCGCACAGTCCTGCGCAAAGTCCTGCGCTGCCGTGGCTCCCAAGTCCGAGATCGAGATCCAGAACACCTCGCCTTTCATCATGACGGTTTGCGACGATCATGACGGAAACGGCGGTTGCCATGTCACCAGCTATCTGGCCCCTGGCGAGACCCGCTCCGTCGCGATCAACTCAAGCATCCCCGAGTTCAAGTTCTACACCCAGAACTGAAGGAGAAGTTCGATGGACTCTACTCTCAAGCCTTGTGCCTGCCGCGACCTCGAGCTCTGCTCCAATACTGGGTTCGCGACCACGATGGGCGACGAAATCCTGAACGGCCAAGAGCGCCGACTGAGCTGCCAGCAAGGCTTCATGATCCTCGATATCGATATGCCGTGGGATCCGGTCTGCTATCCGGAGCCAACACCCTCGGCGGCCGAAGAACACAGGCTTGGCATCATCGCCAAGTTCTACCGATGACGTCGCACCTTCCACACGTCACGTCGTTCCCGCCATAGGCGGACACAGCGCGAACGACGTGACACGGGCGCAGAAATCTACTGCGCTCTCCCCAAATGAGTCTCTGTCAACAACTAACCACTTCGTCCTTTCAAAAGGACGGAGGCTCTGAAGGGAGAACATGATGTTCAATCATATCTTCTGCGATAGACCGTTCAAGAATATCGTCGTCATCAAGGATAGCTCGTCCCATTTCCGTGCATACATTCTGGAGCAGCCAGAAGTAGATTGCGGAGGGACGAGTGCCGAGGAGGCGATTGGCAAGCTCTTGATGGCTCATGCTGGCAAATTCTCGATCCAGCTCGATCTTGGATACAGCGAAGACTGCGGTTTCGAAGCAGCCCGCGCCCAGTGTCAAGCCGAACTGATCAAGGCGAGGGCCATCATCCGCAGAGCCGGCGGCGCAGGTCAGGTCTCAAGACGTGATCTCATCGAGATCGCTTCCCTGCCCCAGTTGGTCATCGGCGACTACATGAGGCTTGAAATCTACGACCAAATGAAAGAAATCCGAGAAGAGGCGTTCGAGATTTGCCTTCAGGCCGGATTAAGCAAGGAAGACATGCACCCCCGCAAGTCTCACCAATGGATCCCAGCCGCGCTCCTACCCTGAAAGAACTTGGAGAAAGACCATGAACGCAATCCTGTCCGATACGATCAAGGAAAAGTTGCTCGCCTCGCACTACGGATGCGATGGCTGCCCCCGGCGCGCCTTCGCCAGGCTGCTTGCCGAGCGGCTGACATGCATCGTCACTCCGGTCAGCTTCGTGACCAGCGCGCTGTTCCTTGTCTACAACCTGCAGCATGGAGACATGGACGAGAACACGCTGACAGAGGCCTACCGCGAGCTACCGGATCTCGTCTCAGATTTTCTCATCGACGAAATCATTGTCTTGGCTGACCTCACCCTGCCACAAGACATGGCCGTGGCCGCAAAGAGGTACTTGGCCGAGACGCTCAACGGTGTCGAGCCGCAGGCCACCACGCCAAACATGGATCAGCCTGACATGCTCAGCCTGGCCATGACCTTGGCCGGGTACCAGCACACACTCCCGTCCTGAACCGCTCCTTCCCACCACGTCACGTCGTTCAAGAACAACGTGACACGGGCGCAGAAATCTACTGCGCCCTCCCCAAGCACCAACTTCTCAAAAGCAACACGTGAAACGTGAAACGTGACATGTCAGAATCAGACAAGTCACGAGTCACATATCACAAATCACGTCAGAAGAGGAGTTTGTACTTGGGGCCTGATTCGACAAACAAAAGGCCCAAAGGAGAACGTAATGAGCTTTCGCATGGACATGGTTCGTAACGGGTGCCGGCTGGGACTCGAGTCCGACCGACGGATCGTGACCGTGACCTCCATTCATAATCACGAGGATGCCAAGACGATCGGCGAGGAATTTTCCGACGTCGTGGTCGTCTGCAACCCCGAGCATCCGCTCGATCCGAATGACATCCGGCGCGGAACCGTCGTCAAGTTCACTGTCACCCGGCGCAATGCCGAGATAGCCGTGGATTTGCTCGGCGCGTACGCAGAGCTCCGGCGCACGGAGCTGTGGATCGGCGACGAGGACTACATCGAGTCTTCGCCTCTCTCTTCCTCGCGGTTGACTCTCGACAAGGTGGTGGACATCGTCCGCCGCCATCTCAAGGAGGTGTGAAGTGAAAGATAGCGGAGCACTATTGATCGCTGTGGTCATCATTCTCTGCGCCTGGGCGGACCACGAATTCCACGTGGGCATCCTCAAGAACACCATGCGGATGTTCCTCGGGGGATGACATGAAATTCGGTCAAATCGTCCTGGCACTCGCCTTCCTCATCATCGGAGTCTGGTTCTTCGGAGGATCGTGGCTCGTCGAGACCTACACCTGGGTCGCCGACAGCTCCCGCAGCTGGTTCTAGCACCAGTCTCCAAACGCTAGCTTGCCGGGGGCGAGGAAGATGTTGCATCGCAACGTCTCTACCTCGCCCTTGGCACCCATTCATTAAAAACCCGTTCGTCATGCTGAATTTATTTCAGCATCTCCTCACGACAGATTCAAAGCTCCGTGAGATGCCGAAACCCTCCATAGGCGGGCGGGCAAGTTCGGCATGACTGAGGACTATGGTCATTGAAAGTCCGCTGGGTATGCAAAGCTCTCGTCTCAAGTCGTTAACTCGACTCGAGATTTTCTCTCCTCCGAGAGCTTGAGCCTGCCCGCGGACTTGCGATGATCAAACTTTACTTCCTCACCACGCCTTTGCCTTTGGCGCTTTCATCGTTTTGCAAATCCGTATTTATAGCTTTAATAACCTGCATGATATTTTCTTTGATATTTTCATCTACAGCCTGAAAATTAGCGTCGCCAATCAGGTCAACGAATTTACCGTCATCAGAAGCCACGGGAGTCAGCTCCACGTCAAATTCCATACTTACGCTCCCGACATCTTCTGGCAAACGATTCAGCCTCCAGGCCACGCGCCGAGCGGTAGCGTCATAAGCCAGCTCTCCGGCCGTACTAGTCACAAGATTAGCGAACCTCACGTTGCGCGGCAGAACGGCGGAGACTTCCATATCTTTTAAGCCATGGACATTTTTATTGACGGTCCAGAAAATACGATATCGGGTAGCTTCTCCGACCTTGGGCGGGATTGGTCCAGAACCCAAAGGCGCGCCTTCTTCGGAATAATATCTGGCCTCGGCCGCGAGCTTGGCATCTGACTTAAGTTTAAAAACCATAGGTGCGATCTGGATCGTGCGGTTAACTTTCGAGTTCCCCATCTGCCCGATATCCGCAAAAACCGTAGCCCGCACCAGGCTCATCCCGGTACCCGTCGCCTGCCCGGTCAGAGGGATAGAAATTTCGATGGATCCATCGCCCCGAGGGGCGATTTCTTTGAGCTCCGACCTCCCGGCCTCATTCCAAACCAAAGATTGGTCTTGACGCGTTCCGCTGGCAGCGCTTTTCAGTTTGTCCCAATCTATCAAAATCATTTTTTGCGCCGTAGAAGTAGAATTCTCGCTTTCCAAAAGCAAGCGCAGAGTTACGTTCTTGAGGGGTTCATTGGCTGTGTTCTCATAACCGATGGTGCATTGCAGGTTTTCTCCATAACCCACGCTCCTCTCACTGGCGTCCGATCCGTTGACGACCAACTTAAGATTGAGATCGCCGGCCAAAACCGGAAAACTCGCTTCCGCTTTTTGAGCCGGCATAAAAGTTCCGTCCGCGGCTAGGGTTCCCGCTTCAGCTGTGACTTTGGCCTGGCCGCCGAAGCCAGACGCGAAGACGCCGGAAATAATTATCTCCGTTGAACTGCCAGCTGAAAGCGTAGTTATTTTTCTCGAATAAAGTCTATCCTTTAAAACATCCTGGCTGGTCGTGACAGAATCCGCGGCAAAACCCTCGGGTAAAGTCACTCTGGCTTCAAGATCACTCAAGGCGTCAACGCCTTTATTTATTAAATGATAAATCAAATCCATGTGATTGCCGGGGATGGCTTTTTCCGGGACAGTGATGGATCCTTCTAAAATAGTAGCGGCGTAAGTGATCTGCTCAGTAGCTAAAACCTCAAGATTATTTGAACGGCTGGCCGGGCGACAAGTCGCGACGGCCTGGATGGCCGAAAGAGTCCCGAGCGCGCCGGTAAATCGGCCTTTGACCGTGATCGTACCCTTCTCTTCGGCGGCCAATGACCCGATTTTCCATACCATCTGTTTGTCAGCAATCTGAGGCTGAGTCTCGGTCATGATAAAATCCGCCGGAAAATTTACCCTGAGCTCGGTTTCAACCATGGGCTCTTTGAGCGAGTTTAAATAATTGATGTAATACGTCGTTTCTTCACCCAAGGTCACCTGGCTCGGCCCTTCGATGCTGAGCACCAATCCCTTATCGCTGAAACCGTTGAATGACTTGAAGGCCCAAAAGCCCGCCCAAGCTGCCGCGCAAAGGAGAATGATAAAAAACGGAATGCCGATGAGCGCCACGATCCAACCGTGACTTTTTATTTTTTCAAAACGGGTCATGTCGGGCATGCCTTCCTCTCCCGCGTAAATCGTACGCAGGCTTTGTTCAACTTCCCGATCGCGCCTAACTACCTCGGCCCGCGCTTCGGAAAAGTTTCCACTAAAAAATTTTCTACTATTTTTGCTCATGACCGTCTCCGCTAGAAGATAAAAGGACGGCCGTGGCTTGGTCTCGATCCAAAGTGCCTTGCCAGTTAAGACCGCCGGCGTCCGTTACTTGCTTAACCTCAGAAGACACCTGGACGGCAGGATTGCGGGTCCAGAGAGCTTTCCAATTATCAGCCAACCTAACCTCTTGCGAAAATTGCCGGGTCTTGCCCGATTGGCTGGTCAACAGCATAAGGTAAGCTCCACGCGTCGCGTTATCCGAATTCTGACCGGGTGATTCCTGAACTCTGTGCAAGATATCAGCCACGGTGAAAGGTAATTTATAACGCAAAACAATCTCTTGGCTCTTGCCCGGATCAAGTTGCAGCCATCCGCCAAAAACCGTGCGATCATCTTCGGAGGCGGTCCAAACCGTGTTCATGCCTGGTTTAGCCGTTTGGTCTATGGCTAAAACATCCGGATCCTGCGCATCAGTCTCGAGCGGTTGCTTGAAAAGATTGGCCGGAGGCGGATCAAAACCCTGGGCATCCAAAAGCTCGGAACCTTTAGGCACGTAAACCCTGAGATATTGGACATTGCGCACGCCCCGGAACAACTCACCCTTTTGTCCCGTATGCGTCCTTTGCAAACGCACGGTATCGATGATGCTACCGTTCTCTTGAATCTCGGCTAAATGTTTGACGCTCTCTTGAACCACCGCATCTGTTTTTTGTCCGGCAATGTTCGCCCCCACGATAGCTAAAGAATCACCGGGCGCCGGTTTGAGCCTGCCTTGCCAGCCAAAACGTTCGACTAAAGCCTCTTCATCCGCTTGAAACATGGCCATCTGTATTTCCTTGGTCTCCAAAGCCTGATTACAATTAGTCGCGAGAGCCACCCATTGTTCTGGAGTGAAAGTTTTTGCTTTCTCCATGAGCTTGGCAAATAAATCTCCAATAAATTTTTTGGGAGTGTTAGCCTCTTTGTCGTATTCGATTTCAACCGCCTTCTGCGTCTCGAATAAAAAATTATCAGCCGTGATGGTCTTACCATAATCCGGCATATCAATCGGGCCCGTGACCTGCAAGACTTTTTCCATGAAAGACGCGTTGATGGCTACGACGCCGTCCAGAGTCGGCTGGCCTGACTTGCTCCAGAACCATCTAATTTTATCGGCCGTCTTATAAAAATCAGCAAACCAGTTAGCATCCTGGAACTGCCAAAGCGCCTTGACGAGCTGGAGCGGTTTAGGCGGGATGACACGCGCCAGCAGTTGGCCCTGGAGATCGTATGTGCCGCCCTTGGGTACGTAGATGGAAGTCAGTTTTCCTTGATCAACCGTGACCTCGGCCACCGAACCCATAAAACCGCCGCTGGGCCTGAGCTCTGTTTGGTTCTGAAAGACCAGGAGATAAGTGCGGGGCCTGTCCTTGCCTAAAAATCCCACCAACGCGTCAGCCAGAACCGCGAACTCGCGGACAGAATCCCTGGCCTGTCCGATTTTGCCCGGCAATTCTTTGGCCTTAGCTTGTTGCTCGGTCGGGATTGAGGCCATGTCCACATGTTGAACAGCTGCCTCAGCCTCAGTTAAAAGAGGAAGAGCTCCGCGTGAGTAAGCACTCATGACTTCCAGCCTCTCGATCAGACCTCTGGCCGGATCATCAAAAATCTTGCCAAAGCCCATGGCCAAAAGCTGACCGGCTTGCGTCATCTTGTCACCGACTTCGAGCAAAGCGCGCGCGCTCTTGTATTGTTTGGGAACAACGGCGGCCGCGCCGACCGCCAAAAGCCTCGATTCATCCAATAAACGATCCGCTTCTTTAAACTTACCTGAAGCATCTTGCAGTTGATTGACTGAAACGC
Source organism: Patescibacteria group bacterium (assembly GCA_041661105.1). Taxonomy (GTDB): domain Bacteria; phylum Patescibacteriota; class Patescibacteriia; order 2-12-FULL-60-25; family 2-12-FULL-60-25; genus MWCR01. The sequence goes on along the minus strand of JBAZVB010000002.1, from coordinate 179,008 downwards.
TCAAACTCGACGCTCCGGATAAACCGGATAAGGCGGCCACGGCCTGCGCTCCCTGCGACTCCACCTGATCCTTCTCGCTGGTCAGATGGCGATAAGCCACCAGGGCTTGGGCGGGTAAAGTCAGAATAACCACCAATCCCAAAAAACCCAAACCGGCTTTAACGTATGAGAAACGCGTCTGCGCCACATCTTCCGCGACTTCGGTAAATTCCTGTTCAGCTTCTTGAACCAATTTTTGTTCCTCTGCCTTTAAGACGCCCACTTCCTGTTTGGTCTGACGGAATAAACTTTGTCCCGCCAGCTTAAGGCGCTGGCCAAGCAAACGCAGACTCAAAGTGCCTGAAGCGGTCGTGGATTTATTGACTTGATGTTTTCCGGTTCCCGGATGGACGTTGGATTTTAAAGTGCCTGCAGCCAAAGTCTTGAAGTTGCCCGTTTTACCCAAAGCTAAACTCTGCGCATAATCTACTTGAGCGGCCATGGGAACGCGTTCTTCCGACATGCCATCCTCATGCACGGTTAAATCTCTCAAAGAGACGACGAATGGGCTACGATTATGCGTCCGATAATTGATTTTAACTGGATTGGACTTGGGTGGTTCGTGACGGCGCACGACGCAGGCCACTGTTTCCAGGTCTAACTTTTCCGTCGTGTCTTCAAAACCGCTCGTCGCGCGCTTGTTCAATAAAAAAACCGGCTTTTTACACGGCTGTTTCTTAACTCGAGTTTTCTTTTTCATCCCGGACGGGGTCGAGAAAACGACTCCCTCCTGTTCGACTACTTTTTGCAGGCTTGATTCAAAATCCTCGACCCTCCCGGGGCCGTCCTCTTTTAAACTAAAAGATGTTTTTTTCCTTTCTTCCATGCCTCCTACCCCAAAACGGCTGAATGGTAGGCTTCCAGAGTCTTTTGAGCAGCTTGTTTCCAAGAATGCCTCCGGGCTAATTCCTGGCCCGCTTCGGCTGCTTCATTTCTAAGTTGAACCTGGTTATCCACCACCGTTTTGACGGCTGTTAGCATACCATCCCTGGACCCGGATTTGAAGTAGACAACGCCCTTTTTACCCAAAACCTCCGGCAGACAGGTTGAGTCAGAACTGACTACCGGGCAACCGTGCGCCAAAGCCTCCAAAGGCGTCAGGCCAAAACCCTCAAAACTCGAAGGAAAAACCAAGGCTAAGGCTCCCTGATACAACTCGGACAACTGGTCATCCGTCACCTTACCCAAGAATTCGACTCTGGGAACATTCTTCATTCTGCATTCTTCATTCTGCATTTTCATAAAGATGTCGAGTTCGCCAGCAATCAACAATTTCAAGTCAGGATACTGTTTTGAAACATCTTCCCAGGCTGTGAGCAACAGATCCAGCCGTTTATGCGGGTAAGCGCTACCGACATACAACAGATACCGCCCCATGTCTAAAGAATTTTGAATTTTGAATTTTGAATTTTGAATTAATGAAGTGATCCCCTCTCCGGTGACAATGACCTTATTCGCGGCTGAGGGATAAAAATTTATAAGATCCTGTTTGGTGAATTCAGTCGGCACGCAGATGCGACGACTCGCACTGATGGCGTGATCTAAAACCATGCGAAAACCAAGACGCTTGGCTAGTCTGATCGGCCAAGCTCGCGTACTTGCCTTAGCGCTGGCCGGTTGGTGACGCAAAAGCAAATCATGGATCGTGGTCACCAGCGGGCCTGAATAAGTCAGCGGCACATTCCAGTGCGGCACGTGGACGACATCAGCTTTAAGATCTTTCAAGACGCGTGTCATCCTAGTCTGTTCTTGCCAGGAATACCAAGGCATATCAGCCACGACCGTCTCCACCTGATCTTTCAAAGCATGGTCAAGGGTGCGGGTCACCAGGACATACTCGTTTTCGGGCGCAATTTCAAGCATGGCCGTGACCAACTCTTGGATATAACGACCCAGCCCGCGCGTGTTTTCCGGGCCCATCATTCTGGCTTCTATACCAATGCGCATATTATGTTTTACCGTTTTTTAATTCTAATAATTTGCTTCTAGCGTAATAAACCGCCATGCCAATGATAATGACTAAAAATATAGCGCTGATTCTGCCCGGCCAAACACCGATCGCTCTCCAAGCGGCGCCAAAAAAATAACCTACGAAAATATAAAAAACTGACCATAAAGCGGCACTGGTGATATTCCAAAAAAAGAAGGTGCGCAAACGCATGTGCATGAGGCCGGCGATAAACGGGATTAGCGGACGCAACGGCCCGATAAACCGGCCCAAGAAAATACTTTTTGGCCCGTATTTTTCAAAAAATTTCTGCCCTAATTCAAAATGAGAGGCCTTAATAATCTTTTTTTCATCCTTAAAATACCTGAGCCCCCTACTGCCAAACCAATAACTGATGCCGTCACCGATGACGGCTCCCATAAAAGCCAAAAGCATCAAGAGCCAAATATTGAAAAATCCCTCTGAGGCCAATAACCCAAAGATGACCGTGATAGTCGTGCCCGGCATAAGCAAACCGACGACGGCCAGCGACTCGAGAGCTGACACCAAAAAAATAATCCAATAACCCCAGGATTGGTACGTCTCTATCAAGACCATGAGATGATCAAATCTGTGCATACCGAAGTAACAATTAGGATATAGCATAGACATTTGGCTGGCAATTAAAGTTTGGACATTGGTTTTTGTATCTTGGTGTTTACAAAAACTCCCTCGAAGGGAGTTTTTGTCGTGGTGGGCGTGCCTGGAGTTGAACCAGGGACCTTTACATTATCAGTGTAACGCTCTAACCAACTGAGCTACACGCCCATGGTGCCGAGGGCGAGGATTGAACTCGCGACGCAAGGATTTTCAGTCCTTCGCTCTACCACTGAGCTACCTCGGCTTGACGGGCGTTATATTACCCAAGAACGAACCATTATGCAAGACCCCGTATTAACAGAAAAACTTCCGATGGAAGTTTTCTGCTTGGAGCGGGTAGCGGGAATCGAACCCGCCTCTCAACCTTGGAAGGGTCGCATAATAGCCACTATACGATACCCGCGGATTTGGGGATGGAATTTTGAATTTGGAATTATGGGCGATCAATTCCTAAATTCCAAATTCTATATTCCAAATTCTAGTCAGTAAGTTAACAGAGATAACCCGGTTTTGCAAGGTATAAAAGAGCCGGACGCGTGCTATAGGATGGGCATGAATCCGGCTGAGGAGCCAGTTGGGCTGAGTCTGGGGTTGGGCGGAGGGGGGTTTTCAAAAGGAATGGCTACGACAGGCTGTTCCGGGAGACTCGGAGCCATGGGCTCGTTGGGGCGCGCAGGCTGATCCCCTGGATGCGAGACAGTCGACCTGATGCTCGGAGCAGCGCATGAGAAACCGATAATCACCAAGAACGCCCAGACGCGAAAAGTGTGCATGATCTCCCTCCTTTTACCGCACTAAGCTTAGCAGGGGTCACGCTACTCATCAAGACTCGACATCTGCCAAGGCATCAGGTAACATCAGGCGGGTAACGGGCCATGGCGCAGTTGGTAGCGCGCCTGCTTTGGGAGCAGGAGGCCGTGGGTTCAAATCCCACTGGCCCGACCATACAAAAAAGACCGGAAACCGGTCTTTTTTGTAAACTAGAATTTCCTAGTTGTCATCGCCGATATTATCCTCTGGCTGAGGGATGGTCTGCTCCCAGGTGATAATGGCCGAGGTCTTACCCTTGGTTTCATCATCGCTTGGCATGATATTCATACTCAGCGTTTCGTTGCCTTTGCTAAAGGTCCTGATTTCAGCTTTATCGATCGTCATGCTCGATTCCTGCGTCCAGCCTTGGGCCTTAGTTTCTTTCGTATACCAATCCACCATCTGCTTGGGCTCATCGGCCGAACTGATCACGATCCAAGCCGAGGGATTACCCTGCTTAGTGATGGTCACGCCGCCGATCTTGGCTCCGGGATAAATCAGAACGCTCTTCGGAAAATCATCCGGCAACTTCAGATCCTCGCCATAAGCGGTTGTATCGCCGGTTTTTTCATCTTTATAAGTTACTTCGTTGCCGTCCTTTGAGATATCCACTTTGCCGCCCGTGGCCTTACCCAAAAGGCCTTCGGCCACATTTTCTCCGATCTTTTCGCTTATTTTGTCCTGAGCGCTTTGAAACGGATTGCACCCGGCCCCGAAAAAAGCTAACGAGGCGATGGCACTAGCGACTAACGCGATTGAAATTGACTGTCTTTGCATAAAAATGTTTTGTCATGCTGAACTCGTTTCAGCATCCATCAAAGCAAACCTGCTTCGTGAGATCCCGAAATAAATTCGGGATGACTTAATGGTTAGATAAGAAAATTATAGTTTAATATCTTTCAAAACGCAACCTTTTATCCGTATCCACCCCTTTGGCCTGGAGCATCTCCCGGAGGCTATCCATGAGCGGAGCAGGCCCGCACATCATGAATTCACCGACTGAATAATCTTTGACATATTTATCCAACATGGCCGAATCGATGCGCTGGCATTCGCCCAGCCAATCGACCGGACACTCGCGCGTGACCACCGGGATGTATGTGAAATTTGAGTGTTGCTTAGCCAGCTCCAAAAATTCTTGATGATACATGAGGTCATTTAAATATTGACTCGAATAGAAAAGAATCAATTCTTGATTCAAACCGGTCATTAAGCTCTCACGGATATGCGACCGAAAGGGAGTCATGCCCACGCCGCCGGCAAAGAAGACGACTTGTTGAGCGTCCTTGTTAAGCGTGAAGGCTCCATAAGGCCCTTGAATATGGAAGGTGTCCCCTTCCTGAGAAGCACACAACGCGCTCGAGAGAGAACCTTGAGATTTAATGCCAAACTCAATTTTATCCCGGGACTCACAAGGAGCGGATGCTAGGGAAAAAGCCCGCGGATGAGTCGATGAACCATCATCGTTAGGCTCACGCACCATCACAAACTGGCCCGCGCTAAAATCAAAAACCGGCTCGCCATCCGCGGGCTCTAAAATCAACCGGCAAAGATCTTCGGTCGGCTTGTTCTTTTGGACCACTTTAAACGGGCGGATATCAATCATAAGCTTGGACATTGACCATATCACAAATTTTAAAAACACCAAACACCCACCTTCGCATAATAACTAAAAACCAAATACCAATAACCAAATTTGGACATTGGTGTTTGGTTTTTGGATTTTGTTCGTATCTTGGCAGCGCCCTTCGTGGTATTAGGCAAAGTATGTCTTAAGCATCTCATCCATCTGCAAATTTGCTACGTTACGTTTGTATTGGGTCCAAAAAGGCGGGTGATGGATCATGCGGACCAAACGGAACCATTGGCGATAGATGCGAGGAGGTTTTTGGTGGTGCGCCAACTCATGGGCGATGACCCGCAGGATAGCATCCATCTTGCGTGGCTTCATGGTCCGTGGTGTGTAGAGGTCAATCGTGATCAATTTTTGATTTAGACGAGTATACCCGTAAACGACTGAGCGCAGCCTGCCCTCTCCCCTTGTACGACGACGCATGGGCCGCAACTCAAAACCCGGCATCTCCAAAACCAGCAACGTCCTTTGAAAAAGATGTTCCACCAAAGCCTCGTGGCGCGGGTCAATAATGTCAGACACGCCGTTAGTTTACACGCTGGCTTGAAATCTTAAAAGCAATGTGTTAGGTTTGACCGACTCAGAAACCCACGGAGGATGGCTATGTCCAATGGAACGATCCCGTTTGCCTTGTCCAGCCAGTCGGTCTACCGGCCGGCCAACAGGGTGGAAATGTTCTGCCTCTTCAGAGAACTTTCCCGCATAGCCGGTGTAAAATCAGGCGGCAAACCAGTCCCTGACGGCACGGCTTGTACCTTTACTCGTCAAGAAATCGAGGAGGTGCTCCTCTCCCAACAAGTCTATCGTGAGGATTTGACGGCCGCCATCGCACACTGCGTCAAGACCCATTGGCTGGAAGAGCAAGCGGACGGTTTCCACGTCACCCGGCAAGGACTCGCCAACTATTGGTGCATGGTCCGAAGAGTCTAACCCTGCGTTCAGCTCGATCTCAGGGCTTTTTTATTTCAAATCAATTACAGTCAAATCACCGTTAAGCACAACCGGCTGCATAGCTTTAATTTCGTCCGTGTAACCCATCTCCGGAATGCCATTCAACAAATAAATCTTCTTGTTAAGCACGTGCGCAAAACCCATTTCCATGAGCGCATTGCCGCCAATATAATCTTTAATGCCCTTCTTTTCATAATTGGCTACCAAAATCGCATCCACATCCTTAATCACATTCCAATAACGTCGGATTGCATCATCCTTAATGCTTCTCGAGGCAAAAACTCCTTCCGCTTTTTCATGCCGAATATCATCCACGCTTACTTCACCGCGTAAAATCACCTGAGAAGTGGGCGGGATATGAACTTCGTGCCCAAGCTCCTCCAGCTTTTGCTTTATATCCACGATTTCATGAGTGAAATCCAGGCTAACACAGATGGCAATGGAGCTCATACTGAAATTTTATTTATAAAGTCATCATTTTTATGATGCTTCTCAAGATAATAAGCGGCGGCTTCATCGAGGATGGATAGATCTTTTATCGGCTCGGTAACTTTAGTTAAAAAAGACTTAATGTACTCCGCGACACCTTCGATATCTTCGACAATCGCATCGCAGGGCACGGCCACAAAAGGATGCACCCAGTCCTTAAAAATCTTTCCCCTGATTTCCGCCTCGGCTTTGTTGAATTTCCCGCCTTTGGGCGCGATGCCGACCAACGGTTTTTGAAAATATTTTGCAATCAGCATTTCTTGCGAACCGCCTACACTAATATCATCCGTCAAATTCACGATAACCACGTCAGCCAAGTTGATCATGAAACAATCTCTGCCCAATATCAGCCTCGCATCGTTTTCATCTAAGTTGAAATCGCCACTGCTCTGCGTGGGATCAAGATTTACGATTTCTAACCCCGAGAGTTCAGCCAGCTTGGCACAAAAACCTCCACGCCAATCATGACGGCCAAAAACCGAGTTAGGCGACACCTTGCCAGCGACGTAGACCTTGAGTTTCTGCATATTTTACTAGCCCGCCTCTACCGCCCCATCTATTTTTATAATCTTGTAGCCCGAAAGGCTCTTTTCAAGCTCAAATACCGCACAATCTCCCAACGACTTCAGTTCGCCCAGCTTCACAACTTCTCGAAAAAAACAACGAATCGGTCCACCATGAGTCAGGATGGCAATAGTTTCATGTTGCGTGGACGTCAATTCTTCAAAAACCCTTCTCACACGCTCCGTAAAATTCTCATAGCTCTCAGCGCCTTCAATGGTATTGCCATAAAACTTCACGGCTTCGGCCATTTCCGGATATTTTTCTTTAGCTTCGGCCTTGACCTTGCCTGTCAGAACGCCATAAGCGTTCCTTTCCCGTAAATTAGAGTTAATTTCTATTTTACATTTTAAAACATCCTTTAAAACATCCGCCGTTTCCTTGGCCCTGACCCTAGAACTGGTATATATAGCCTCGATTCCCTTGCCCGCTAACTTTTCCGCGAGTTCTTTCGCCTCTGCCAGACCCTTTGGCGTTAGATGATCATCATAATCACCGCCATAACGGTCTTCAATATCAGAAGTTGATTCGCCGTGGCGCAATAAGAATACATGCATAACTCTTGCTATTTGCTATTTGCTATTTTCATCTTCTCCGCGTAAGCGCGCAACACATCTTTAACCGCCTCTTCCGTTGGACGCATGTTGATGCCGATTTCGGGCAAACGAAGATTAGCTAAGACGTTGGTGGAACGTTTTTTGACGGCCATACCTTGAGAGACCAGTTGATCTTCGCTGATCCACTCGTTTTTGTGGTTCGGATCAACGATCTCCTCGTACCATTTTAATAAATCACGCCAAGCCAAGGGTTGAGGGTTCACGGCATGGAAGATGCCCGTGGCCCGCTTTTCCATGACTTGATACAAAACATCTAAAAGGTCGTCCACGACTGTGACTGAGTTCGCGACGTCGATAACTTTGGGATATGAAGCGAGCTTAGTGATAGAATTTTTGGGTGACGGAGTTGCATCCATGGGCACGCGGAGACGGACAACTGCGACGTTTGGCATCGGACCGAGGACGAAATCGGCCGCGGCTTTAGTTTTGGAATAATAAGCCACCGGATTCGGGTAATCATCCTCGCGCCAACCGCCGAATTGAGGTGAATCGCCGTAAAAAATACAACCGCTCCCCAAATGGGTGAAGTGGATGCCGCGCTCAGCGCAAGCCTGAGCCAACATGATGGGCAACATGGTGTTGCCAACCGCCGTTTCGACCTGGTGAGTTTCGCACCAATCGACATTGGGTTGGCCCGTGACACCGGCGCAATTCAAGACAACATCCGGGTCTTCGGTTTCCAGAATCTCTTCGATATCTGTCGGGCTCTTGGCGATGACCGTGGACATGCGGGCTTCGGGGTAACGCTCGATGAACTTGTTGCCGATCCATCCGTTACCAATAACTAAAATAGACATATGGGGGAAGTCTAATATGCGACACCATCTAAGTCAAAACACGTTAGTTACGCCAAGCAACAGGACTCTTCCCTCGCTGCGGAACTCGCCTTGCTTTTAGATAGGCAAGAGCTCAAACAGTCCTCGCTTCGTCCAGAATCCTGTTGCTTGGCGTTCAGTTGATAGTTTGACTATACATATAATGAGCTCTAAGCTTAAGTTATATGAGTGACGCTAATCTGCCGGTCTGGGATTTAAGTGATCAATATAAAGATTACGACGATCCAGCAATAACGTCCGACCTCTCCGCCATGGCTAATTTGCGCCAGGAGCTCGGCAAATTGAAGGGCGCTATGACTCTGCCTCCGGTTGATCCTGATCTTTGGGGCCAAGCGTTGGAAATTTTTGATCATCACATTTTTTTAGCGCACAAACTAGCTGATTACGCCCGCCTGCGATCCGATGAGGATGTGACTGACCAGCAAGCCGCGGCTTTTAACCAACAAATCCAGAGCAAATTGGCGCAAGCCGAAGCTGAAGTTTCTTTTTTCCCTCTGATGGTGGCCCAACTCACGGATGAGGAGGCGCTGACTCTAAAATCTCATGGCACGGCCGGAAAGTTTACTGAATTTATTCGCCAGGCAAGACGCGCCAAACCGCATTTGTTGCCCGAAGAGCAAGAACGCCTTTTAATTTTAACTCTGCAACGCGAGCGCGAGGCTTGGGCGCGTTTTGAAAACCAACTTAACCCTCGTCTACCTTTTGGCGAGATAGAGGTAGATGGGAAAACGACCAAATTAACGCCGTCGTTGATCGGAGTTTTATTAGAACATGCTGATCCAAAGGTACGGGCCGAGGCTTACGGACACCGTTGCGAGGCTTACGCCCAAGAACAACCTAATCTCACGTTCGCTTACACCGAACAAACGCGTAATGTTTTGACGGAAAAAGATCTGCGCCAATATCCAGACTTGCTGACTTGGGTGGCGGATCGGGACGACCTGCCAACCAGCTTCGTACCGCAACTACTCAGCGAGGCTGAAAACCAACGCCCTATTTTTACCCGTTTTTTTGCCTGGAAAGCCCAGCAAATGGGGATGGATATTTTGCCGGCCAGTGACATCAGCGCCCCGCTTAAATCAGATGCTTCCACCGAAATTCCTTGGGACAAAGCCAAGGACATGACTATTAAATCATTCGCGAATCTAGGATCGAGCAATGGAGAGCTGGCTAAGAAATTTTTTGACAATCCTTGGGTGCACGCGCGACCTCTGCCCAACAAAGCGGTGGGCGCGTATTGCATGTATGCTCCAGAACATCCTTTGGTGCTTTTAAGCTACCAAGGCAAACTGGCCAATGCCACTACTTTGGCCCACGAAATCGGACACGGCATCCACGCCTTGCTTTTTGCGGAACAAAAGATGATCCAAAAGCATCCCGGGCTCATCTTGGCTGAGACAGCTTCCCAATTTGGGGAACTTTTATTTTTGCAGGAGCTCAAACGACAATCGCCCGAGGCATATGCTTCGGCTCTGCGACATTTTTTGGAGCACTCTTGCAACGCCATCTATCAGCAATCGCTCATCACCCGCTTTGAAGAGCAGGCTTACGCGCGAGCCGAGTCGCAGGGAGTGACGGCTGATTGGCTTTCGGAAAATTGGCTCCGGCTCAAACGCGAGCTGGGACAAGGCGCGATTGATTATCCCGACCAAGAACGCTGGACTTGGGCCCGCATCAGCCATATCTACTTTCATCCTTTCTATTGCTACACCTACGCCGCCAGTTTGCTCTTGGTTTTTGCTCTGGCCAAAAAACACGAGGAAGATCCCCAAACTTTCACGAGCAACTTCAAAAATCTTTTGTCAGCCGGCGGATCGATCAAAGCTGACGACCTTTTGAGGCAAACCATGGGCTTTGGATTAGACGATGGCGTTTTCCTGAAACTTGGCTTTGAATATCTGGATCAACTTGTTGAACAATGTATCACTTAAACCCACGCCCTATCCGTCCCAATCGTCCCACGTCCTCCCGCTCGTTAATAGGACGACAGGACGACTAGGACGTTTAGGACGAATAATATGCCCCGTTCCCCTGCCATTAAACCAGCTCGCAAACAGCCTCTGCCAGAGGAATTTAGGTATGCGGGCGTGGACGAAGCTGGGCGCGGGCCTGTGCTTGGGCCTATGGTGATCGCCATCTGCGCACTCACAGAACGCGACAAACGCTGGTGTGCCATGCATAACGTGACTGACAGCAAACTTATCCTGCCAGCTAAACGCGACAAACTGGCCGAGGCCTTGAGGGAACGCTGCTGGTTCGCGACCGCCGTCATCCAGCCGACGGAAATTGATGAAGCAGTCCGCAATAGATCCGTGACGTTAAACGGACTTGAAATCAAACACATGGCTGAGTTGATCAGGCAGTTCCATGTCGCTCACCCCGACTCCCCGGCCGAAATCATGGTGGACGCGCCGGTTCGTAAAACAATGCCCTTCCGCAGCTTGTTGCAATATCTATCCGGTTGGCCTGACATCAACTCGCTCAAAGCCGAGAATGAGGCTGACCTTTGGCATCGTCATGTTGGAGCGGCCAGTATTATCGCCAAAGCCGAACGCGAAAAATTATTAAAAGAAATCAAGGAAAAAATAAATTGCGACATTGGTTGCGGGTATTCGCACGATCCCCTGGCCAGGGCGTATGTCGAGAAAGCCGAGCAAGGCGACCCGATTGTGCGCTGGTCTTGGATCACGGCCACCAACCGCCTGACAAATCCAGAGGAAGATATGCTAACGCTGCTATAAAAAATTTCCCTTCAAGAGGGAAATTTTTTTGGTGGGCGCTGTAGGATTCGAACCTACGACCCGATGTGTATAAGACATCTGCTCTACCGCTGAGCTAAGCGCCCCATTTTAATCCAAAATGCAAAATTAAAAATGCAAAATGCTGGATGGACAACAATTTATCCTTTTTATCTGATTTGGACAAGAGGGCAAGAGCGTCCCCCTTCGCTACCCACTACGCTAAAGCTACGTGGGTCAGGAAAGCTTCGGGTGATTATCCGCATTCGCGAATAAAAAAAGAGCCTTGCGGGCTCGGGGAGAAGTGACCTGCCGCGAGGGGCAGATCTTGGTTCGCCAGGTCTCAGGTGTGGCCAAGGCGAAGACGGCGGCGAAAGAACCCCTCAGGGCGGGGGCGCTCGGAAGGAGCTGGCGAAGACGGAGATGCCGAGACTGCCTCCGGAGGAGTCGATGGAGGCGGAGGCGTACTGGGACATCTCGACGGTTGACGATCGAACTTTTGACGGACCTTTTCAGCCGCTTGCTTGATCGCCGCGAGACTGGCCTCTGCCTCATGTTCCAACATCGTGCATTGCGTGACCTCACTCAGAGTCACATCATGCTCATCAGCCCGTTCGGCGATCTGAAGTACGTACCTGAATCGGGGTGACATGCCCCGTGGGTCCTCTTTCATCTCTCTACCTCCAAGGTTCGTCAAAAGCGACGAGCGTATATAATAGATAATTCTGGCGCAATGTCAAGTAAATACGCCTCACGGATCAAATCAATTGGCTAAACTTACCGAATTGAACTCGATTTTTTGGATTTAGGTTGAGCTTCTGACCGTTGATTCAAAGCCATGGCCCAAGATTTTATGATCAGCTCGTCGTCAACTCCCTCGCGGCGACAAATGGCATAGTACAACCGGTCCGCACCCTGCTTGATGCGGCTCCCGTATTGATCGGCAAATTTCAAAAATTCCTCAGCCACTCTGGACATCCGTCTCACGACAAAGTCCTTATCCTTCTCCAAGGTCTTGGCTATGGTTTGATTCTTACCCAGCCTACTGCCTTCATCCAGTTTAAGATCCCTCCAACTTTCACCTTCTTGCCTGATATAAGCGTTTAACCTTTTCATGGCCGCCTCTTGCTCCTTTGTGACAGCCGGCGCTTCTTTACCATCATGGCCATGCTTAGTCTTATGATCAGTTTTTTCCATATCCAACCGGAGAGTCGGGGTCTTTTTTGCGGTGTGTTTAAAAGATACTTTATCAACAAAACCAGTTTCCCCGCCTGCAGGTTGATAATCCTCAAGTTCCGCTTCCTTAAGTAAAGCGTAGGCTATGACTTTGCCTGAAGGTGGCGCGCCCAAAGTGACCGCCTCGGCCTCCCAGTCGGCCTTATTCCCCCCATAGGACAAGGTTTTGCGCGAAACCGGTTCTTGAGAGGGTTGCCCCAACTCCATCTTTTTAGACATATGCAAGGATTATATAGCATGCGCCCGAGACTTGACAAAACCACGGGATTTGGTCTAATAGACCTTGCACAGGAGGCGGCCATGATAGGGACATATAACGGATTTTTCGCAACCTTCCCCGCTCTTGAAAAGGGGCTCAAAGCACTGATCGAACAGCATCAGGACCTTCGGGACAATCACTGGTTCCTCGATACCTTATGGGCTATCGCCCAGATCAGACCGCGGGCCTTTAACCGGGATATCTTGCCTCAAGAGCCGAGCGACTCCGAGATTGCCCAGATGGAAATCTTTCTGTTCAATCGGGAGGAAGCCGGCAACGTCATGCGGTGGATTATCGGCTATCGCAACGAGATGAACCGGCAGACGCTCAGACTGGCAACTGCCTATCAACGGCCTGAAATGACCAGGCAAAGCGTGAGTTTCCTCTACCGTTGCGCGCGCCGTCTGGTAGAAGATTACCGCGCCGAAATCGGACGCAAGCACCGCTCCAGACAGCCTCGTGACCCCAACAGACTTGATGCGGCCGACTGGCCCATCAGATCTAAGGGCTGACAGCACTCCGCCTACCGGCTTCCGGGGGCTTTTTTTTAAAAAAAACCAAAATCCAAAAACCAATTACCAAAAAAGAGACGCCCTGCCAGGCCACGGCGTTCGCGAACGACCGTGGCAGGGACGTCTCTACATCGTTTTGATTAAATTTTTAGGCTGCCATTTGCTCTTGTCCTGGCATGGCCTTTAAGACCGCATCTTTCAAGATATACTTGGCTTCCAAAGGCAATTCGTTGACGCTGGCAAAGGAGTCCAAAGCTTGAGGCGCCTCTTGGCCGTAGATCTCCACAAATTTTTGAGAATCAAAAGCTTGATTCAATCTATCCAAACCCATATCAAATAATTTCTGATCAGAAGGATTTTGCGGCTTGCCCATTTTTTTCAACATTTCCAGTTCTTCAGCTAAAGCTTTTGCATCTTTAACAAACTCGCTTGAACGTGACTTTACGGATTCTTTCCTTAAAGCTTCGCTGGCCTGCGCGGCCGAAACCTTATCCGCCATCTCTTTTGAACCAAGCTTATTCAAAGTCGCTTCACCCCATTCGACTGATTCATCGCGCTTAGCTAATTTATCCAGCGTCTGCTTGCTCTGAGCCTCTACCGTCAAATAGGCATCCCCCTCTTGTTTGAGCGGCTGCGGTTGTTCGTTCATAAAAGTGTTTTATATAGCTTAATATTGGCTATAATACCATAAAAATCGCCTTTTGTCAAGAAGAAAAAACCATCCTCTCGACAGGACGGATAGGACGTTCCAGGACGTTTTAGGACGTGGATGTTTCAGGGGTTGACATAAAGGCCAAAACCTGACTAAATAACCCATTGAACAAAGGAGTCTTGCCATGAGTGCCTTAGAGCAAAAAGTGACAATCTACTTCCAGTTCGCGTTCTTTGCACCCTCACTCAAGCTACTGCTTGATCAAAACTCCATGCTGGAGGGCGAAGCCTTTTTCTTCACCGCCCTCAAGCAACTGCTCGACCACCGCCCTGCTAGCTTTACCCGTCCCCTGCCCTTCGTCATCAACCAGGAGCTTGTCTCGTCAGCCCTGGATGACCTCAAGGGATCCCCAAGCCACGATTCGGCTGTCAAAGCCATCGAAAGCTTTGGGAGGTTCGTGGAAATGAACCGGCGCTACCGGTCGCTACCCAGGCAAGCCGAATACGAGCTAGGCTACTCGTTCCTGCTCCGCTGTGCCGCCCGCATCGTTGACGATTGTCGTCGCGAGGCCAAGACTCAAGCCAGACGCTGCCCCTGATTACTCTCGGGGCTTCTTTTTTTAACCAAGCTACGGTAACCTATGCCCATGGCCAAAAATCAATGGACAATCAAACCCGAATCAGCCGGACAAAGGCTGGATGTTTTTTTGGCAGACAAAATGCCGGATACGACGCGTAGCGCCATTTCCAAAAAACTTAAAGCCGGCGCGGGCTCAATCGACGGTAAAAAGGCGGCCGTCCACACTTTCCTTAAAGTCGGACAAAAGGTTCGATTTGAACAAATTGTGGCTACAACGGTGCGGCACGAAAAACAGATTCGCGTCGCCCAGCCGGTCACGATCAAACTTAAGGACATCGTTATCAAGGAAACTCCCGACTGGATTGTGGTCAACAAACCGGCCGGGCTTTTGGTGCATCCTGATTCGCAACATGAAGATGGCACTTTAATTGATGTGTTGATCGCCCACTTCCCTCCCCTGGCCAAAGTTGGTGAGGATCCGAGCAGGCCGGGCGTCGTCCATCGTTTAGATAAAGAAGTGAGCGGGCTGATGGTGGTAGCTAAAACACAAGACGCTTACGACAACTTTAAACAACAGTTCTCCCATCACCAGACTAAAAAAGTTTACCTGGCCCTGGTGCAAGGCGCGCCGCCCAAAGAAGACGGCGACATCCGTTTCCGCATCGCTCGTTCTGGAACCCACGCCCGGATGTCGGCCCGACCGGAAAACGATCCCCGGGGCAAAGTCGCTTGGTCGCATTACCGTGTTTTAAAAAGAATCAAAAACTATACGCTCTTGGAAGTTGAGATACTTTCCGGGCGTACTCACCAAATCCGGGCACATCTTTTCGCCCTGCGTTGTCCGGTAGTCGGAGACCAACTCTATAAAACATCCAATCTTCAAGAACGCGTGGATGCTAGACATCCGGCTCGCTTGATGTTGCAAAGCGTGGAGCTGACTTTTGACGATCCCCAAACCGGCGAGCGGCTGACTTTTTCCATACCTCCGGATCCATCCTTCGAAGAATTCATGAAAAACTAATCTTTTTTATGACAGCACCTCTCATCATAGTCACCGGTCCATCCGGTTCTGGAAAAACGACCGTGGTCGATCAACTCCTCAAGCGTAAAAAAATCCCTCTTAAAAGGCTGATCACCTGCACCACACGTCCCAGGCGCCCCGGTGAACCAAAAAATCGGGATCGGCACTTTATAACCGTCCCGCAATTCAAAAACGAAATTAAAAAGAAAAGATTTTACGAGTGGGCCCGGGTCTATGGCCATTATTACGGTTCACATAAAACCGATATCAAACGGACTTTGGCCGGACGGAAGCCCACCATAGTCGATCTGGATTATCAGGGAATGCGGACCCTTAAACGGGAAATCCCAGGCTCTTTGGCGATTTTTATTGTCACGCCGCTTAACAGCCTCAAGCGACGTCTCCTGGCCAGAAAACCCGATCCCCGAGATTATAAAAGACGCATAGCCCAATACAAAAAATTCATGGCCGCCAAAAAATACGCTGACGCCGTGATTATTAACGCCGATGGCCAACTGGCCAAAACCGTGCGCGAGACCGAGAGGGCCATCCGTCTTTTCCTAAGCCAAAGTCGTAAGACTTGACGTTGGACGCGCTTTCAGCTAACATGCCCGCACCAATAAAAATATGGCAACTACCAGTCATCCTATCATTCCCGCTGAAGATATCCGCTCCGGAATGACGATTCGCGTTCACCAAAAGATCCGCGAAAAGAATCCCAAGGGCGAGGAAAAAGAACGCATCCAGGTTTTTGAAGGCCTGGTGATTAAAGTCGGCGGCAGCGGCATCCAAAAGACCATGACCGTCCGCAAAAGCAGCGAAGGCATCGGCGTAGAAAAGATCTTCCCCCTTAGCCTGCCAACGATCGCCAAGATTGAACTGGTTGGACAAGTCAAAGTCAGACGTAAGGTCCTGACCTTCGTCCGGAAGAACAAGAAACGTCTCAAGGAACTCAAACCTAAACTTTAAAAAGCCCCGTCGGGCTTTTTAAAAAAGCAAAATTCAAAAAGCAAAGAGCAAAATGCTGGAATCCCTACGGGATATTTTTATATATAATGCCGAAGGCCACCTGCATTTTTCAGCCAAAGGCTGATCCGCCTATGGCGTGAGAATTTTGCTCTTTGCCTTTTGCATTAGTTCTAAATGCCTTTATCTTTTTCGATGGTTGAGAATTTGCCCGCGATCGTGTCGGCCATAAAATCAATGGCATTCTCAACTGGATTGCCAAATTTGTAATTGACGTAAAAAGCTTCGCTGATATCGTCGACTTTGGACGTCCAGTCTGATCCGTAGATGGCCCTGGCCACCTCCTCCGTTTTAAGCCACCTAAGCTCACCATTGCGGTAAACGGCGTAAACCTTGTCATCCGTCTGGAATTTAACCGGTTTGACGCCCGGATGATAAGTTATGTTGCCGCCGATCGGTATCTTTGACATGTCTTCGATGGATAGGGTTCTGACGTTGTCAAAAGAAGAGTACCAGGTGAAATAAACTTTTTCGTTCGGAAAGACGTAGCGACGGCCGTTGTTGGCGTAATAGTAGACGGCCGAATCGGCATAAGTATTCTCGTCGCTGTCGCTGGGAATTTTGATCAAACTGCCGGCGGCCAGACCGATATCCAGACCCTTGGTAAAAGCCACCTGGACGGTCCGGCTGGCCCGTTGGCCGTTAATATCCACCATGACAGTCGTCGTGCCGTTTTTAAGCGACCTAAGGATAAACTGAGCCGATCCAAAGCCATTCGTAGTCGTCTCCTGAGGCGTGGCCTCATCCACACTACCCCGCGAGGTGGTGAGCTTAACCGTCACGCCTTCGGCCGGAAGATAATTGACCGTTTTGACTCCCACGCTAATCGTTGTCTGATCGATGCCATCGGCTGTAATAACGGCCTTAGAGGCTCGTAGCGTGACATTATTGATATCAACAGCGGCGGCATACGCCACGACTGAAGGCAGACATAATCCCATGACGGCCACAATAAAGGTTGATACAAAAAAGCGTCTCATATAAGAGACAGGATAACACAAACAGATAAAACTAAAAACATTTTTGTCATCTCGAGCGAAATCCCAACGTAGCTCACGGGGATGAAGTCTCACGCCATAGGCGGATGCGCCTCAGGCGCAGAGAGATCCCTTAAAGTAACCTGGTTGATAATCGAGAAAGGGATTCCTCCACTTCGTCACCTTCGTGACTCCGGTCGGAATGACAGAGAGGACTCATGAGGACGTTTTCAAGACATCTTTGAGATATTGGCCCGTGGCGCTCTTTTTTTGCTTGGCCACGTCCTCGGGAGAGCCTTCGGCGATTATAAAGCCGCCTTTAGCCCCGCCTTCCGGTCCCATATCGATAACCCAGTCGGCGCATTTAATGACATCCAGATTGTGCTCGATGACCAAAACCGTATTCCCCTTGTCGACCAAGGCATTCAACACCTGCAACAAGCGCTGGATATCGTCAAAATGCAGACCCGTCGTCGGTTCGTCCAGGATGTACAAAGTGCGACCCGTGGCCCGGCGCGAGAGCTCCGTGGCCAGTTTGACGCGCTGAGCTTCGCCCCCCGAAAGGGTCGTGGCCGGTTGCCCCAAACGGATATAGCCCAAACCAACTTCATGCAGGACGGACAATTTCTCGTAAATCAATGGCTGATCAACAAAGAAACGCCGGGCTTCCTCCACAGTCATATCCAGAACATCGGCAATATTTTTTTCGCGATAATGAATCTCCAAAGCTTCCGCGTTATAACGCTTGCCGTGGCACTCGCCGCATTCGGAATAAACATCGGAGAGAAATTGCATTTCGATTCTGACGTAGCCATCACCGCCGCAAGCCTCGCATCGGCCTCCGCCTTTGACGTTAAACGAAAACTTGCCGGCGTCATAACCGCGCATTTTGGCCTCGGGGATATCCGTAAACAAATCACGAATGCCGGTAAAGACGCCCGTATAAGTGGCCGGATTGGAACGCGGCGTGCGGCCGATAGGCGATTGGTCAACGGAAACAACTTTATCCAAGTAGTCCATGCCTTCGATCTTCTTGTGCGCGCCGGGCAGGTCCTTGGCGTGATAGAAAGAAGCTGAAAGAGCCCGACCCAGGATGTCCAAGACTAAGGTCGACTTGCCTGACCCGGAAACGCCCGTGACGCACACCAACCTGCCAAGGGGAAGTTTGAAATCAACATTCTTTAAGTTAAATTCCGTGGCTCCGCGCACCACCAGATTCTTGCCGTTGCCTTTACGCCGAGCTTTGGGGAGGGCAATTGATTTTTTGCCTTGCAAATACGCGCCGGTGATCGATTCCTTATTGCGCTTGATCTCAGCCAACGTACCGGAAGCCACAATTTCCCCGCCGTATTCCCCTGCTCCCGGACCGACGTCAACTAAAAAGTCAGCCGCTTTCATGACAGCCTCATCGTGTTCGACGACGATGACGGTGTTCCCGATGTCGCGCAGGCGCTTCATGGTCTGGATTAATTTTTCATTATCGCGCTGATGCAAACCAATTGACGGTTCATCCAAAATGTAAATGACTCCCGAGAGATCCGAACCCAGTTGAGCGGCCAACCTGACGCGTTGCGATTCACCGCCCGAAAGCGAGACGGCACTGCGATCCAGCGTCAAATAACCCAAACCAACATCCAAAAGATTTTTAATGCGGCGTTTAATTTCCGACTGCACGCGGCTCACAACCAAACGCTCCTGCTCCGTAAAACCTTGGGGATCGGGTTTATGGTCGACTTTGGCGCGTGAGATCTTGCTGGCTTTGGATTTGACCGGGACCGATTTCCCAAACTTCTCGAATAACTCACCGGCTTCGTCGAGTGAGAGCTCAACCACTTGAGCAATATTCATGCCCGCCACGCTCACGCCCAAAGCCGTCTTATTGAGACGGCGGCCGTTACAGCTCGGGCAAATGAGAACGCGCATGTAACTCTCGATTTCTTTTTGCACGTATTCCGAATCAGTCTGCCTGTATTTCTCTTCCAATAAAGCCAGAATGCCAGGGAAAGCCAGGCTCTTATTTTCGACTTCAAAAACCTCTTCGCCCGTGCCCTCAAGCAAATACTTCATGGCTTCGCTCGAAAGTTGACCAACTTCTTGGTGAATGGAAAAACCGTATTTCTTACCGACTGCCTCAACCAACTTGAGATGCGTGGTCTGGTTGCCGGCGATACGTGTCCAGGGCTTGATGGCGCCCTGGGCAATGGTCAAACGCTTATTCGGCATGACCAAATCCGCGTCCAAAACCAACTTGGTGCCCAAACCGGCGCACTCCGGGCAAGCGCCATGCGGTGAATTAAACGAAAACAACCGGGGCTCGATAGTGGGCAGTGAGATATTATCCGTGGCGCAAAATAAGTTCTCTGAAAGCAACATTTCTTCGCCCGTCTCTTCCGCCACGGCCATAACCATGTTATTGCCAAGCTCCAAGGCATTCTTCAGCAACTCGTTCAAAGCCGTGGGAACCAGGCCTGATTTTTTAGAAATCCGCGAAACCAGAACTTCGACATCGTGAGGCTTAGTCTTGTCTACCTTGGTGCGCATCAGCTCACGAATATCAACCAACGTGCCGTCATAACGCACTTCGCGATAACCGGCGTGCTCAGCCGCCTGGAGAACGACTTTATGCTCCCCTTTCTGACCGCGCACCATGGGTGCCAGCAGTAAGACATCGGAGTTCTGTGACAGAATGACGATTTTGTCGGCGATTTCCTTTTGGGTTTGCTTGACCACGGCGCGTCCGCAGACAGGACAATGGATGCGACCGGCGCGCGCGAACAACAAACGCAGGTAATCGTAAATTTCAGTCACCGTGCCGACCGTAGAACGCGGATTGTGCGAGGATGATTTTTGATCAATAGCCACCGTGGGGGAAAGGCCCTGAATTTCATCCACATCGGGCTTGTCCTGCAACTCCAAAAACTGCCTGGCATAAGAAGACAGGCTGTCCATGTAGCGGCGCTGACCTTCGGCATGGATGGTATCGAAGGCTAAAGATGATTTACCCGAACCGGAGAGGCCGGTAATCAGCACCAGCTTATTTTTGGGCAGGTCAATCGAGACGTTCTTAAGATTATGAACGCGCGCACCCTTGATTGAAATGAAATTCGAGGCAGGCATGTTGCGTTTGAGCCTACCACAAATAATCTAGGGGAGCAAGAGTCTCGCCATCCCTCTATAAATCCGATGTCCAAGTGTGCCAAAATCCCTGCTTTGTGTCCGGTGAACCCATGTTTATACTGCAATTAATTGGGCTGTCTTTAGTCTTTAAGATTTCATCCAAAGACCAAGCGCCATTGAATGTCCAATCATAATTAGGATTAACTTTCCCTGGGGTCGCGTTATACATCTTGTCTATCGTGGAATCTATAGTCCAATTCGACGCTCTTTCGAATATTTCCTGAGTTGCATTCGTGAAACTACAATTTTTATTGACATAATAATAAGCATCTACGCTAAAACCTGCATTGGCAAACTTCCAATCCGTATCCAGGTGATGTTCGAGAATTAAACCTGATTTGCCTGAACAATTATTTTTAATTTCTTCAATCTTCGATAGATTAATTTTTATCGCGTAAGGCGTAACTGCCCCGCCGGTTAAACCCGAAGACTTTGGTTTATCGACCATATTTTCGCTTCTGCCTACTTCTGTAAAGTCCCTTCCGCTCATGTTTGCGTCATTGGTAATGCAAAAAGCATAGGCTTTTATAAATTGATTTGCCCATTTACCTTCATATTTAGCCAAGGCTGGATAACTCAAAATAACGTTTCCGCCTATATTCGCGTCAAAACAAACGTGTTCCTTTTCCGAACTAGATCGGCAATTTTTTGCATCGCCTGAACAATTCAGACAAAGGCCCTTACCACCGCAACCAGAGCCAGTGCAAACACTCAATGAATCGCCTCCCTCTATAAAATATTCATGCCCGCACTCCGTATCTTTTAAAACTAAAGGATAGCCTTTGGTTATATCGAAATTCTCGGGCGCGAACGGCGTCCCGGCCTCCTGGAGTTTCACCTCGTCCTTGCCAGCCGCCGGCAAAACGTCTTTGCAATACAAGGCATCATAAAATGACAATTTATTGATCATGAAAACATCAAACGAACGGAGGTTGACCGTGTTGAAGTTGACATTGGCCATAATGGCATAAGCCCCCAGGCCCAACAGAAGACCGATAACCGAATCAACCATAATAGTTTTGCCCACCTGAACGTCATCGGAGATAGCCGCGAACATGTAACGGAGCCCGCCGTAGACAAAGATAACCGCCGCCACAATCATGATGATGCCCATGGCGTAATTAAAGATGAGGCCGATGAAATTTTTGAGATCGCTGATCGTCTTAACCCCGCCGATAGGATATTGAAGATCGTATTGGGGAGGAGGCGCCTTGCAATAACCTTGGGGCGTATTGCCCTTATTGGGACAGCCATTACCCTTGACCCACGCACCTGCCGCAGAAGACTTAGCGCAATCAACCTCGGTATAACAAAAAGAATTGATGTTTTGATATTTACGAGCTACGCGACTGACGGCCGCAGTCCTACCCCCCGTGGCTCCGCTCAAGCCTTGCAATGGCTCGCCCAGATTAAGCATCGGGGTTTTATTGTCCGGGCTATCATTGAACTCGCAACAAATCGGGTAGGCCGTGCCACAACCAGAGGGGCCGCCGGCAAATACGGCGCCGCTGTTGGCCGTGCATTGCGAGGCCGTCGTGCAAAGATAGATCTTGGTTGGAAGCCTGCTCGAATCATTACAGCGATTCTTCTTCATGATGCAACAAAAAAGGGGTTGGTCCTCCGGACAACCTGCTTTGTTTGTTTCCCCAGTGATTCTGCCTCGATTAGCAAAACAGTCCTCCTTGCTCAAACAATCAGTAAAAGATAAATTACCATCCTCATAAAGTTGACCTGCTCCGCAAGGGACCGCCCCCAAACCCGGCTTAGGCTGCACTTTAGTTCCAGTGACATCGGAAGTGCCTGTTTCCGCCGTGCCCCTGCAACAAGCCACATAGGGATGGCTACCGATCTTCGAACAATCCCCTTGGGTGAATTGATTCATGCCCGGAGGGCAATAAACCGGCAGAGTGTCTCCGGGCACGCACTGCCCGCCGCTGGATTTGCAATCTACATTTGCCAGGGCTGTATTAGGTGTCGCGACTGTAATCAAAAAAATGAATCCTGCAAGCACCAGAGACTTCGTTACGACTGTTAAGCTTCTTGGCATAACTACTCCTGAAGAAGGTTAATCAGATATTGCGTATCAGCCGCGCCCTCGACCATTTGGCCATCCACAAAAAAAGTCGGCGTGACGGATACGCCCGCGGCCCTGGCGTCCATCATGGATTGTTGTAAAGCTCCCGCCGTCTGCGAGGCTTGCATGCAAGTCTCGAATCTTGAATCAGCCCCGGCTTGATAAGCGAACTGCTTGAGAGAATCGGCGTCACGCTTGCCTTGGTTGGCAAAAAGTAAATCGTGGTACTTCCAGTAAACCGCCGGTTTGCCTTGGCGCCAAACGCAACGCGCGGCCAAGGCGGCCCTCTCCGCGTCCGGATGGATATCGGACAAAGGATAATCGCGAATAATAATCTTGATGTCAGGCCGGAGATTGATTAAGTCGTGAACCGTGGCCAGGGCGGATTTGCTGTAAGGGCAATCAAAATCCAAAAACTCCACAATCTCATGACTGGAACTGACCGACCCGCTGAATGGATCATCGCCTCTACCGACCGCTTTTTGTCTTATCTCCGCCAACTCAGTGTCAGTCGGTTTGGGCACCGAATTCGGCGTTCCGGAAAAGCGACGGCCCACCAAGAAATCGGGCTGTTTGCCCTGTTTTAAGTCATTATAAAAAACATAAACCTGCCGCACAAAAAAAACCGACCCCAGAAGCATTAAAAAGACCACCAATAAAAGGGTCAGGCCCCAAGTCCGCTTATACCAAGGTTTATTTTCCTCCATGCGATCATTCTATCACAGTCATCAGTCGTCAGTCATCAGTCGTCAGTCAGGACGATTAGGACGTTTAGGACGTTAGAGATGTAATCTTGACTTTAAGGCCTTTGGGGGTTAATGTGTCAGCCATGCGTCAAATCATTCTTCCTATCATCCAGATCGTGCTTTCCGTCCTGCTTGTAACCGCTATTTTGCTACAACAGCGCGGGACAGGCTTAGGGGCTACTTTCGGCGGCGAAGGCACGGTTTTCAGAACAAAACGCGGACTTGAGAAGGGCTTGTACTATGCCACCATAGGACTGGCTATTCTGTTTTTTGTGACCGCTATTCTGAATATAGCCCTGGCCTAATCCCTACATAAATTATGCCTGCTATGTTCGCACGCCTTCGCGCGTGGATCCGCAGGATCCTTTTTTGGCTTACTCCGGATTCCAAAACTTCAATTGAACAAATCCCGGACGCGAGTCGGGATCATGCTTTGGTTTTAGCCGTGACCCGGCCGACCAGCATCCCCCACTGGCGTCAGTTACGTTACATAACCCGCGTCCTAAACCAAACGGAGCGTCGAGTCTTGACCGCCTCCCTTTCCCTGCTGGTGCTTTTTGTGCTTGCGACCCTGACTGTCCTGGCTATTAGTCACTTGGTGACGGTCCCCGCGGCCGGGGGCACCTATACCGAAGCCGTCATCGGCGAACCGCAAGCCCTCAATCCTATTGACTCACCCGCCAATGATACGGATGCGGATTTGGTAAGTCTTATCTACTCAGGTTTGTTCCGCATGAACGGCATGGAGGCTGTGCCGGATCTGGCCAAGAGTTATGAGTGGAGCGCTGACAGCAAGACTTTGACCGTCAATCTCCAGCCGGAGGCCAAATTCCAAAACGGAGAGCCGCTCACGGCGGACGATGTTCAGTTCACGATTGAATCAATTCAGGATTCAGCGCGCAGTTCGACGCTCGCGCCTTTATTCAGAGGAGTCAAAACCAACATCATCAATGACCAGACTATTCAGTTTATTCTGGATCAACCCGATGCCACTTTTATTACGGCTTTAACGGTTGGCATCTTGCCTTCCGACTTGTGGCAGGGCATACCAGCCGCTAATGCCAGATTGGCCAGCCTAAACGTCAAACCCATCGGTTCCGGCCCATACTTGGTCAAATCTTTTACGCGCGATAATTACGGAGTGATTCGTTCTTACACTCTCGAGCTGAACGAAAAGTATTACGGCCTAAAACCGCACATCAAAACCCTGACTTTCCAGTTTTATCCGGACAGGCTATCAGCCGAAGACGCCCTCAAATCAGACTTGGTCGATGCTGTTTCTTTTATCCCATCCGATGAGGCTGAAAAATTCCATTCAGCCGCCCGCTGGCATTCAGTCACTTTGGAAATCCCCCAGCAGACGATTGCTTTCTTCAATTTAAAAGACAAAACATTGAGTGATCAAAAAGTCAGACAGGCACTCATTACCGGCACAAACCGCCAAGACCTTATTGCCGACTATAACGGTTTGGCCGCCGTGTCCGAAGTGCCTTTCCCTTTTCTGGCCGTCACCAGCACAGCTTTTGATTTGGATGCCGCGCGCAAACTTTTACAAGAATCGGGATGGGTCTTGCCCAGCAACGATACGGTCCGGGTTTATCAAAAGATTGATCCCAAAAAACCCGCGGCCGCCCCTGTTTCGACTCCTTCATCTACCAAGTTGACTTTGACTATCATGGCTCCGGATGAACCCGTGCTCTTAAAAGTGGCGGACAGCTTAAAACGCCAATGGTCACTCTTGGGCGCCCAGGTTGAAGTCAAACCGTTAGACACAAGGTTGTTGCTCAGAAAATCCAGTAATGAACGCGACGCGCAAGTCGTACTCTGGAATGTGCTCTTGCGTCCAGACCAGGATCTCTTTCCTATTTGGTGGAGCGGACAAGCGGCGCAAGGCGGCATGAATTTTTCAGGCCTGGCCGATAAGGAAATCGATACATTGATAGAACAGACCAACTCCTCAACCTCGACTCAGATGCTCGAAAAAAGCCGATTGAACTTAGCCCTGAATATTTTGAAACGAGCTCCGGCCCTATTTCTCGTCAGGCCGTTTTATGCCTACGTCATTTCGAGCCGCATCAAGGGCGTCAACGACGTTATGCGCGTGGCCCGGCCCAGCGACCGCTTCCAGGATATTGGCCAGTGGTACATCAAGACAGGACTACGATGGAAATAATTCAAAATTCAAAGAGCAAAATTCAAAATGCAGGTGGCCTACGGCATAAATAATATTTATAAATATCCCGAAGGGATTCTAACATTTTGCTTTTTGAACTTTGCTCTTTGCTCTAATCCGTTGACATATTTTAACCAAACCGACATAATCTGACCGTTCTTTGCGATAAAATAATGGGCGAGTGGCGGAACTGGTAGACGCACTAGCTTCAGGAGCTAGCGATCGCAAGGTCATGAGGGTTCAAGTCCCTCCCCGCCCACCAACAAAAGTAGAGACGTTGCATGCAACGTCTCTACTTTTGTAAACACACCAAAAACCAAAAAAAACAATGACCAAAGAGTAGAACTTGCGTTCATTTGGTATAATGCCGTCATGACTGGTTTTGAGAACCCTTTCAGGGCAGAAACGGCAAAACCCAAAACATTTTTGGAAAGGATTTGTTCACCGGCCCGCGCCAAAGTCATCGCGGGACTTTTGATGGTCGCTACGCCTTCGATCGAAGCCTGTTCTGCCGGGGCGGCGCTGGGCCGCGGACCGCTGACCTCAATCCACAAAGGAGATAGGCCGGATGACCCGGAACTCCCCAACTTCGGGGTTATGATAGACCAGCTCAAGGCTGCCATTGGTGAAGACGTGCTTTCAGCCGAGATGAACATGCACGAAGCCTACACAGATAACTTCCACGAAAGAAAAAACCCTCTACAATTGGAAAATTTCGACAAGATGGATATTGAAGAAAAAGCCCTCCGGGACCTCCTGAGCATCTACCCCCACTCCTGGACATCTAATGTTTCTAAAATTTCAGTCAACCCACGTTTAATACCCATGCCCTATCCGGGCTTCGAAGGAGAAGCGGAGTATGGACACTGTAAGAAATCGTGGCAAGGCAACCCCATCGAGATTGAATTTACATCTGAAACCTTAAAAGATACTGGTCATCATAATTTTCATACCCGGCTGGAGATGCTCAAGAGCATCTCACACGAATTAGCTCATGGCTCAGACGCCGGTTCGAACGTGAAATTAGATGCCAAGCAATCTCTCAGTTTGATGTATATGACCCTGGTCGCCGTTTCCGATCCCGGCCGGCCGAAATTTTCATACCCTGAATCCATAAAAATCAAACCCGGCCAGGATAAAAAATCGGAAACTGAAGCGAGAATGACTGAATACTTCGCCGAACTGATGGCTATGGCCTTTCTACAACTCAGAGGCGATTCTTGGGAAACCTGGAAACCGGAATTTAAACGGATCTTGGGGTCTGAAAAAGGCGCTTCGCCTCAAGCTGCAGAATGGAATTACAAGTTGGTCAAAGATTATTTCCAATGGAGCGAGCCCGGCTATCAGATATGGAAAGCTGGTCCAAAATTATGGGATCAAGCAGTAAAAATAGAAAATATCCGGGCGCTACACGGTTTCGAACGCGCCTTGCCGCTCATTCCGGACAAAGATATCGTGGCCCGTTTGGATGAAATTTTAAAAGACAAGACAACACAATCTAAAGAAGCCCAATATCAGTACATGAAATTGGACGAGATGTTCCGAGCGGATATTCGGGCGGTAGAAAAGTGCACAGAACCTAAAGAAGAGCAACGCAGAGAGGTTATACGAATATTTGACAGCATGATTAACAATGCCATGTCTGTCCGTAATTTCCAATTAGATTTATCCACGAATATCATTCGCCTTACCAGCGGGGAGGAAGTAGCTGAAAGGATCAAATACTTCATGGAAGAATATGACCGTCTGGATACTGAATCTAAAGAAGTCATTAAGAACGAATTGCTTAAAAGACTACAAATAGCCAAAGAAAAAGCTCCCCCTGACTTCGAGCATTGACAATCCCTCGCCCACATGCTATATTACTTTTATAAATGAATAACGGTTGTTGCCAATTTGGGCTTAAATAAGCCAAATTCCAAGAGTCGTGATTCGAACAATTAAGCTTCTGAATCTGATTGATCAATTCTTTTTGAGATATATCCGCCTTTAAAGGCGACGACAATTCTATAAATTTATTATTCTTAATTTGTGTTTGAGAAAGCTAGCCTACGGGCAAGCGCAAAATACTTCCTATAAATATCCGCGCATCTGATGGTTGCGTCAATTTTGGGAATCCAATAAAAAAATATATGTCACCTTTTTACAAGTACCCATCTTCCGGCAGAACCGGCAGACCCGGGAATAGCGGTTATGGCTTTAACCGTTTTAAGCAATCTCCTTCCAATCCCGCCCCAGCGGCGCATCGCATGGACAACAAGGAAATCATTGCCAAAGCTATTAAACAAGCGTCCTTAAAAACCGAACATTTGCGTACGGCCGCGGCCACTACGCCGGTCATCAAAGGTCCAAGACCTAACCAAAGCCCAACTCAAACCAAAGCGCCACCCAAAAAAGGCGGAGCGCCTGGCAGAGGCCGACAGCAAGGCGGCGGTAATCGCGGAAGACGCGGAGCTTTTGCTACCGAAGAACCGCGGCTACATACGTATAAAAATAAGCCGCGCTTAAAGACAGGCACTGACAAAGACACCCTGAGCAAGGATGGCCGTCTTAAGATTATGGTTTTGGGCGGCAACGAGGAGGTCGGCCGTAACATGTCGCTTCTCGAGTATAAAAACGACATCATTCTGATCGACATGGGTTTGCAATTCCCGGAAGACGATATGCCGGGCGTCGATTACATCATTCCCAATATCAGTTACCTGGCCGATAAACTCAAAAATATCCGTGGCGTGATTATTTCGCACGCCCACTTGGACCACATCGGCGCTATTCCTCATTTGGCACCTCGCCTGGGCAATCCGGACATGTTTATGAGCGCGCTCACGGCCGGTATCGTCAAAAAACGCCAGGAAGATTACAAAGGCGTGGCTCCCTTAAAGATCCATGTCGTTAAATCCGACGACGTTATCCAGCTTGGATGTTTTAAAGTGGAATTTTTCAGAGTCTCGCATAACATTCCCGACTCTTTTGGCACGGTAGTCCATACGCCGGCCGGCATCGTAGTCCACACCGGAGACTTTAAGATTGATACCAATCCTTCGGGGGATTTGCCGACTGAAATTGATAAAATCAAGCGCCTGGGCGGACTAAACGTCTTGGCTTTAATGGCCGACTCGACTAATGCTTCATTGCCTGGCCGCCAGCTGACCGAAGGCGATATTCAACATAATATCGATGACATCATCATCAACGCCAAAGGCCGCGTGATTATTGGAACTTTCTCGTCCATGCTAGGCCGTATCCAACAAATCATCTGGGCCTGCGAACGTCAGGGTCGCAAAATTGCCATCGAGGGTTTTTCCATGAAATCCAATGTGGCTATTGCCCAAGAATTGGGTTACATGAAAATCCAAAAAGGAACTTTGGTTGATATCAAACAAGCCCTTAAGCTCCCGGACGAACAAGTGGCCGTCATTTGCACCGGCGCTCAAGGCGAAGACCGCGCCGCCCTTATGAGAATCGCCAACGGCGAACATCCCATGTTGCAAATCGAACAAGGCGACACGGTTGTCTTCTCGTCTTCTGTCATTCCGGGTAACGAACGCAGCGTTCAACGCTTAAAAGATACTTTGTATCGCGAAGGCGCTGAGGTTGTTCACTACCAAATGATGGACGTGCACGCCGGCGGCCATGCTCGCCAGGAAGATTTGAAGTACATGCATCAGATGGTCAGGCCAAAGTACCTGATTCCCATCGAAGGCCATCATTCATTTTTGAGACTCCATGCCAAAGCGGCCGTAGAAGGCGGTTTTGATCTCAAAAATATTATGATTGCCGATAACGGACAGATTATGGAGTTCGATAAGAACCATATGGGCATGCTGACCAATAAAAAAGTGCCTTCCGAATACGTCTTCGTAGACGGTTTAGGCGTGGGCGACACCAACCACATCATCTTGCGCGATCGCATCGAGCTTTCCAAGGATGGGATGGCTATCGTCCTGGCTGTGGTCTCGGCCCAAACCGGCAAATTGCTTAAACTGCCTGAAATTATCACGCGTGGCTTTGCTCTCATGAAAGAAAATGATGACCTGATACCCTATGCCAAGCGCAAAGTGGCCAATGTCCTGAAGGACGACGACCCGCGCTCCAGCGCCAATGGGCAATATCTCAAAGACAAAGTGCGTGAAGAACTCGGCCAGCTCCTGTTTGCCAAAACCGGCCGTAGGCCAATGGTGCTTACGCTCATAATCGAGGTTTAACCCTCTATCCCCTGCCCCTTTCCCACCGTGTACGGGGGAAAGGGGTTTTAGGTATAAAAAAACACCGGGACGTCCTCTCGAAGTACCGATGCGTAAGAAGTTGATCACTAGAATTTACCTTCCAACTCGACACTGACCATACCGCACTGTTCAGTGAGTTGCAGTTTTTGGGTGAGGTCTGGAAAGACGCGGCCTTCGACCAAATCGCGAACTAACCAGTCGAACTTGCCAAGACCGGGGTAGATCTCTGCGACGTACACCGTATCCGCATCAATCGTCTGCACGGGGGCGATGAACATCGGGAGTTCTTGAAGTTGGTACATGGCCACCGCCTCCATTCGAGTTTTGGACACGGTGCGTTGTCGCGCGATCAGGTAATCTTCGACAACCTCCATCACCCGAGAGTAGAACTCACCCTCTTCGCTAAAGGCGCGGTACAGAATAGATCGACGGCGGACCATGGTTGGTGTCAGGAGGTCGTCATAGCCGGCGATTTGGACGTGAGAGCGCTCTTCCGAGGGACGGCTTGCGAACACGGTCTCAACTCGCGCTCTAAAACAATCTTCGATCGCGTACCCCTCACGCAAGGCTCTCGCCCGGCTTATCTTATCAAGATGGTAGGTATTGACGGCGTACATCCGTCCAGGAATCCAAATAAGCAATTCCTGCCGTGTGTGCTCCAGAGCCCAGCAGATGATCTGCTCAAGATGCCCAGGCGCAAGGAACCAGCCACTGTCGCTGACGCCAACCCAAAGGTTGTGTTGTTTTGTCAGGATCTCGTCAGCCGGGATCCCGAGCACTGCATTGATTTTAATCCCGGTCATGGCTTTGCCCTTTCTTTTCGAGGAACCGCCCTATCCTTATCATAAATCGGGGTTTTGAGGCAAGGATCGGGTTCGTGAGTTGAGACGCCCTGCCAGGACGTCTCTACATATACGGTGGACGTTAAACCTCAGGCTTGTTACCATATGGCCATTATGAAGGATATCGTCTTCTCAGGCGTCCAACCGACGCACAGCCTCCATATCGGCAATTACATCGGCGCCCTCAAGCAATGGGTCCACATTCAACAGCAGCATCACTGCTATTTTTGTATCGTGGACGAACATGCCATAACCGTGCCGCATGACGTCACTACGCTGAGAAACAGGATCCAGCTTGTGGCCGCTATTTATCTGGCTTGCGGTATTGATCCTAAAAAATCTATCCTTTTTATCCAGAGCGAAGTCCCCCAACACACAGAGCTCGGCTGGCTTTTGATGACCATCGCCAAAATAGGAGAGTTGGAGCGCATGACGCAATATAAAGACAAGTCGAGAAAAGGCGGGGCCAACGGATCAAGCCTGGGCCTCTTTGGTTATCCGGTGCTCATGGCCGCCGACATTATGCTCTATGACACGTCCATCGTGCCGGTGGGCGAGGATCAACTGCAACATGTCGAGCTGACGAGGGTGCTGGCTCGACGCTTTAACGAAAGATACGGCGAGACGTTTGTGATTCCCCAACCTTTGATCCAGCAATTCGGCGCCCGCATCATGAGTTTACAGGATCCGGGGATCAAAATGTCCAAAAGCGACGAGCACGAAATGGCCGCCGTCTTTTTGACGGATGACGATGACACGATCCGCAAGAAAATCATGCGAGCCGTGACTGATTCCGGCGCGGATGTGACGTATGATGCCGAGAAAAAACCAGCCGTGGCCAACCTCATGACGATTTACCATCACATGACCGGCCAAACCATGAAAGATATCGGGGCCGCTTTTGAAGGCAAAGGTTACGGCGACTTTAAGAAGGCCCTGGCTGAGGCAGTCATTCAACACGTTGGACCGATCCGCACCAAAATTCAGGGATACTTGGACGATCCGACCGAACTCAACAAAATATTAGACGCCGGTCGCGACAAAGCATTGGTCGTCGCTGAAGCTAAGATGAAAATTGTGAGAGAGAAGATGGGGTTGGGGAGATAAACCCCCTCTATCCGATTCCTCTTTTATTATATTGCGGAATCACCTTTCCCCCATCGAACGAGGGAAAGGAGTTTTATAAATATTGGCTCAGTTCTTTTTTTAATTGTTCAACGTCTTTGAAATGGACTGTTTTTATTCCTAGATTGCTTGCCCCGATGATATTTTTTTCTTTATTGTCGATGAATACCACTTCCTCTGGCTTTGCGCCTAACGTCTTCAATACATGCTCATAAGCTTCTGGTTCCGGCTTCTTGAAGCCGATGTTTGATGAGCTAAAAGTGAGATCGAAATACTTATCAAAATTGTAGAACTGCTTAGTATGAGCGAACAGATCTTCGTAGTTGTTGCTCAATAAAACGATCTTAAATTTATTCTTTAGCTCAAGTATCAGGTCAAGGACTTCCTTGTTGGAGAGGTCGCAGGAATGGAGCATTACAGCCTGGATTTCCTTAATCGGCATATCCACGCCCAGCCTTTGCCTCAGGTCAGTCCAGAACTGGGCTGGGGTAATCCTGCCAGTCTCGTAAGGATATTCAAGCTCCCTAAAAACTCTTTCGATTTCATCTTCGTCTTTCCCCGTCTTTGTTGCAAAATCACGTGCGAAATCCTTAAGCGCATGCGCATATGAGCACACGCCGCCCCAATCAAAAATAATATATTTGATCATAGTTTTTAAATTTTCTGGATTCCCGCCTGCGCAGGAATGACACATCTTACTCCTTTCCCTCGTTCGACGGGGGAAAGGTGCCCCCGCAATATGATAAATAGAGGGGGCGGATAGAGGGGGTTATTTATTTCTTCGTCATCACCCAAACTCCGTTCCAATCGGCTGGTGGGGGTTCTTGGATAAAATGTTCTGCACGAGCTTTGAGGGTCTTGGCTGGACCGTCGTCTGGACGTTCGACCAAAAGCTCATCCGCGAGCCTAACTGCTCCGGAGAAATCTTTCGAGAAATAAGCCGTCAAAGCATCTTCAAACTTTTTGACGAAAAGGCGGTCAGCCTGCGAAGCGTTTTTGCTGCGCTTTATAACCTCAAAAATCTTAACCGGTTCTTTCTTGCCTTTGACGGCTACCAAATCAATCGTGCGAATCAGGTAACCGCTGTTCAACTCCTGCCTGGCAGAATCAGTGATAAGCAGACAGACGCCGTATTCTTTGGTAAGGGACTCTAACCGCGAGCCTAAATTCACGCTGTCGCCGATAACCGTGTAATCAAAACGTTCTTCTGATCCCATATTACCGACCACCATCTCCCCGGTGTTAACGCCCACGCCGATTTTTAATTCTAAATCACCTCCGCCAGAGGCGGATCCGCCTTTGGAGGAGAAGACCTTAGCCGCATTCATCTCCTTCAACGCGCTTAACATATCCAAGGCCGTTTCAACCGCGCGTTTGGCGTGATCGGGTTGGTCCAAAGGCGCGTTCCAAAAAGCCATAACCGCGTCACCGATATATTTGTCGAGCACGCCTTCGTGTTTAAAAACCTCGTCCGTCATGCGTGAGAGATACTTGTTCATGATCTCAACGAGTTTTTCCGGCCGCAAACCCTCGGAGATAGTTGTGAAGCCGCGGATGTCTGAAAAAAGGACTGTCATCCTGCGACGCTCACCGCCTAATTTGAGCTTAGAAGGGTCTGCCAGGATGGAGGTGACGACTGATTCTGTTACGTAGCGGGAAAAGGCCGCGCGAATCTCCCGCTTTTGGCGTTCGGCCGCGATACGGCGTTCGAGCATGACGGCTCCAAAACCCAAAATGATGGCAATGGTCGGCCAGAGCAGATCCACGATCCAACCGCGATCAAATAAAACAAATGAACCGACGATAGAAACTATCCAGAGACCTAAAGCCAGAGGAATGGACCAACGCGCTTTGAGTCTTGGGACCAGAAAACCGAGGATCGCGCCCAATAAAATCAGCCAAAGCGCGGATAAGACAACCGGAACTTCGCGCAAGTAATTTTGTTTGAGTAACGTATCCAAAATCGAGGCATGAATCTCTACGCCTGGCATAGGTTGCGACGTGGCAGTCGGGACTAATTGTTCATCGTGTAAATCAGGCGCAGTTGATCCGACCAAAACAAAATGGCCAGCCAATTGCTCCGGTTTGACCTTGCCGTCAAACACGTCCGCCGCGGAAAGCATGGGGAAGCTGTGTTTAGGCGCGTTAATGTAATGCACGATTAACCGTCCCAAACTATCCGTTCCCTGAGTAAGGTTGATTTTCAAGCCTGCCATCTCGGCAATTTGAACCGCAAAATGCGGAATCTTAGAACCTTCGGGCGAAGCAACGGCCAAAGGCACCCTTCTCACTACGCCATCCACGTCTTGCGGCGTATTTGTGTGGCCAAGCCGCGCAGATGCTGACGCAATAAGAGGAATGGGCATCAAAACACGCGAAGGATCATAAAAAATTTGCGAGTTTTGATTGGTCAAAGTCAGTTCAATGGGCAGAACAACATTCCCCGCGCTACGAATCGCGTCGGCCAGGGCTTTATCGTTCTCCTGATCCGAAATTTCCGGAAAATTTACATCGTAACCAATAGCCAGCGGCTTAGCCTGGCTGATCTTATCGATTAATTCAGCGTGCACAGACCTGGCCCACGGCCAACGTCCCAAACGCGCCATGGCTGCGTCATCAATCGCGATGATGGTGATGCGCGGATCAGCTGACTGAGGCATGAAAAGCCTGTCAGTCAGGCGGTTACTCCAAGTCGAAAGAAGGCCTAAGGCCATGCCTGCCGCGCACAAAAGCCCGACGGCCAAACCCACGGCCAACGGCCTTTGCCAATCACTGTTCTTTTTGCTAGAAAACATATTTGCTGCTTGTCATTGCAATTATTGTCATCCTCGCGTATGCGGGGATCCATCCCCTCTGTCATTTCGAGCGAGTACGACGAGTCTCACGCCTGAGGCGGATGCGCCTGTGGAGCAGAGAAATCGTCGATCGGATGTGACTAAGTGACATCTGTTTATGCGATCTCTCGACTACACTCCGTTTCGCTCGAGATGACAGAAAAATAGCTTTCGCTCGCGATGACATAAAGTTACTGAAGGGTCGCGGCGGCTAAAGAAACTATCTGGAAAAATGCGTCGGTGGTCACCGTGGTACCGCTCTCCGAGTATTGCGCGGTGACGGTGACACCGCCAGCTGAATTCCCTGCTACTAAAGTCGAACCGGACATATGAGCCAAGGCGTTGGAGACCGACCAAGTCGCGTCGGCTGTGACATCTTTGGAAAATCCGCTGGAATAATAAGCCGTTACAGTCAGCGCTTGCGACTGGCCGGGCTTGAGGTTGGTTCCTGAAGGTCGGATGCTGATCCTGGACAAAGTCACTCCTTGGTTTATTGCAAGCGATGTCTGAGTTGTTAACTTTTGCGTGCCATCCAAAACCGTAGCGATGATCGTGACCGATCCGGCTTTAGAAGTTTGATAGGTCGAACCGACGAGCGTACCCAAGCTCCCAATAACTTGGAAGGTAGCATTGCTTGTCACGTCAGGAGTTGAACCGTCTAATTTGTATCCTTTGACGTAGAGGTTGGCCTTATCACCCACCGTGGCCGGATTAGGTTGAACAAAAAGCTCGATCCGAACTAAACCAAGCGTGGTTGGATTGGTTGGTGTTTTAGTGGTCGGATTAGTCGCAGTAGTCGTCGGAGTTTTGGGCGGCGGATTTTTGGTTGGAGCCACCAGACTCGACGAGGTTGGAGTTGAAGGAACCACCTCCGTGGAGGTCGCGGCGGTCGAAGTCGCGTTAGCCCCCGATATATCTGCCCCTTGGCCGGAGACCGCGCAAGCTTGCAGACGCTTATTTAAGAAATCCAAACGCAAGCCTTGGACCTGCATCTTATCTTCCAAAATCGATCTTTGGATGTTGGTCAAACCTGACTTAATTTTTGCGTAATCATTTTTTTGTCTGGCCATTCCCTGCTCGACGGCGTTGATAGCTTCTTTAACCTGATCGGAATCTTTAGAATCACAATTAAATCTTTCGCCTTCGTCGAGACGCGCGTCAACCGATAAGGAACGGGCGTAAAAAGTCTGGGCCGGAGAATCATCCCAAACGCGGGCATAGAGATCTTCCACGTCGAGCTTGTAGCGGAAGACGTTACTACTCGGATCAACATCCGAGACGGCCAACATTACGCGGCTAATAACAGGCTTCAGGCCGGCTCTGTAATCACTGCCGCGACTGCCATTGAGCAAAGCATCGACATCTTTATCTACCTGCGAAAGCATTTGATAGGCCAAACCAGACTTGCCGCGGCCAATCAGATCAATGATATGTCCCAAGCGGCGGCCGATATATCTGGATTGTAGTTCCGGAGAATTTTTACCAGCCAACCAAAGATGCCAATTTTCAGACCAAAGCGAAAGATCATAAAGCCAGCTATCAGGTTTGATGCCTTTGGCCGAACCCAAAGACGCGAGAAGGTTGGTAGCAGAATCTTTCGAGAACTTCTCATCCTCTTCCAAATTGGCCTTTCGCCAAACATCTTCTTCCAAGTTTATTCTTTGGCGAATATCATCACTCAAAGTACTAGTAGGAGTCTCTCCCCTGCTCATGACTTCACCCGTCGGCTTCAAATCCATCCATTGGCCACCCACTAAAAATTCGGGTTTGGCATTTTTATTTTTTGCTTCACGGATGGCGGCGTGTTCAACCATCAAACTGACCTTATCCTGGCTAGCTGTCATGACAAAAGACGTGCCGCGGACAGTGGCTATGACTTGATTAGACTGGCCTTCGTAAGCACTGTCCAAATCCATGAGCCGCAAAACGCGCGACCAAGCCCGTCCGGCCTCAAGCTTCCAACGTGCAACAAAAGACGTACCCTGCAAGCTGGCCTCGGTAATCGTTAAAGTTGTGTTTTCATCCAAGCGAGTGACTGCCCGATCGAAAGACGTGATGCTTACCGCCGCGCCTTGATCAGTCATAACCTGATCGCCGGGTTTGAGTTCCATGCCATTACTGGCCGATTCTTTGGTTTGAGATCCCGCCCTCACGACCGAAGCTGTGCCCTTTTCCATAACCAATTGGAGCTTAGGCGCGGCCGTTGTTTGCAAGCTTCCCAGAGACCAAAACAACCCATATATGCCTCCCAGCAGGGCTAAAATTAGCACCACCAACAACGCAATCTTGAAACGCTTGGTCATATCGCCCTAATCATAGCAATAAATCCGGATGCCAACAATTGACAAATGACCCATTTTTTGATATTCTCTGCCCACTCAGGCCTGACGGATGACTGCCCCGTGAGACGCGTAAGCGGCTTTTACGGGGAGGAAAGTCCGAACACCCCCGTGGTTATGTAGAGACGTAAGATCTTACGTCTCTACATAACCACGGGACAATGAGAGCCGCTAACGGCGGCCGGGACATAATGGACGAACGAACGGACACGTGCCGAACGTTCCCCACAAACCCAGGGAAAGTGCCACAGAGACGATCAAAAGTGAAACGTGATCGGATGTGGGTATGTCCGTTCGGATGTAGAGACGCAAAATTTTGCGTCTCTCCCCGAAACGACCAATGCACTGCTACCGATCTCTGTCTGCGGTAACGCATGACAGCGGCAAACCCTCTCTGGTGCAAGAGCAAGACCCCGAACCTCATAAAGGCATCGGGGACTGGTCGCTCGCACGATCCCGCAAGCAATTGCGGGACAAGATAGATAGTCATCGTCCGGTGCATTGTAGAGACGTTGCATGCAACGTCTCTACAATGCACCGGATACAAAATTCGGCTTACAGTTAGGTCTGAACCAAAAAATCCGTCCAACATATACGTTATGACGGGTTTTTTGTTATAATGTGGCCATGAATCGTTTCAACTTGTGGTTTACGGCTATACGTCTGCCTTTGGATGCCATTGCCCTGGCTTGTGCCGCGGCCGCCGCCTATCTTTTGCGCTACTCGCGTTTTGCGACCGAAGTGCGCCCCATCCTCCAGGACATCCCCTATTCCACCTACATCCAAACATCTTTGACCTTCATCGGCGTCTGGATAGTCATGTTCGTCATCGCCGGCTTATATTCGACTCGCACCATGCGGGCTTGGAACGAGCTGGGTCGCGTCATTCTGGCCTGCACGGCCGGCGCTATGATTCTGATCGCGTCCGTCTTCTTCCGCCGCGAGCTGACCCAATCGCGTTTTATCATCATCGCCATCTGGGCCTTATCGATCTTCTTTGTCTATTTTGGCCGTCTCATTTTACGCACTATTCAACACCAACTTTTACGCTTGGGCTTCGGTCATGAACGCGTAGCGATTATCGGATCTGATCAACAGGCGCAGAATTTAGCGCGTATCTTTAAACAATCGCCTATCTTTGGCTTTACGGTTGTCAAACAGATTTCCAACTGGGGCGAGGCACAAAAAGACGTCTTAAAAAATTTGGTTGCCAAACATCAATTGGATGGCATAGTCTTGGCTGACCCGGATTTACCTAAAGACCAAGCTCTGCATTTGATTGGTTTTGCCAATAAATATCATCTTCATTTTAGATATTTGGCTGATCTTTTTGCCGCGCGCTTCACAAACATTGAAGTCTCCACTCCGGGTGGCGTGCCTTTGATCGAAGTCAAACCCACGCCATTGGATGGTTGGGGCCGCATCGCCAAAAGGGCCGAAGATATTGTCTTTTCAATCATCCTACTAATCATCACTTCCCCGCTTTGGATCCTGGGCGCTTTGCTCGTCCTGATCGAGGACGGCTTCCCCATACTCTACAAAAGCGAACGCGTAGGCGAAAAAGGCAAAGAATTTTACGCTTATAAATTACGCTCGATGTACAAAAAGTTTTCGATCGGACCGCAATTCGCCAACTCCAAAAAGAATCTCGAGATGGAACGTGAATTGATCAAGTCTAAAAGCATCAAAGAGGGCGCTGTCTACAAAATTGCCGACGACCCGCGCGTCATGAAGGTTGGAAAGTTCCTGCGCCGCTGGTCAATCGACGAGCTGCCAAACTTCATCAACGTTTTATCCGGCGATATGTCGCTCGTTGGCCCGCGCCCGCACCAACCGCGCGAAGTGGACAAATACACTGACGTCCAGCGCCGCGTTTTGACGATTAAACCCGGCATTTCCGGCATGGCCCAAATCTCCGGCCGCAGTGATCTAATTTTTGACGAAGAAGCCCGCCTCGACACCTGGTATATCGAAAACTGGTCTCTTTTCCTTGATCTCTACATCTTATTGAAGACGCCATTTGCGGTTTTGCAGAAGAAAGGGGCATACTAGTGGAGTTTTATAAGTCCTAGTAATTTACCTATGGGTGTTATCAATAAAAAACAAGCTCTAGCTTATACTGGCTTGGACAAAAAAACATTTGAAAATTATGTAATAGGTCAAGAATTTAAATGTTTACCAAGAAAGGGTAATCGAGGCCGTTTCTATTTTGATGAAGATGAATTATTAAATTGGCTGACCACAAAAGCACAAAGAACCGTTGAGCTAGACCTCGAGGATTACGCGCTCTGTCTCGATTTTGCTTTAGCTCAACATTTTAGACACTATGTAACTTCAGATTTCGGTACCGGTAGACAAAGAGAATTTGGCCAAAAACTAACAAATTGGATAAAAGGTCAATTAGGCGAGGTTGCCGTCATGAAATTCTTTAAAGAGCATTTTAATTTTGATGTACTTTTAGACTTTGAAATACATAACGACATCGTACCTCAAGATATTATCGGCGTCATAGAAAATGGACAGAAGCGTCCACCACGAATTGGTATAGGGATAAAGTCCTCAAAACCAAAAAATGTTTTCCTTGTGTTGGGAGAAAATGAAATCTCACTTCCTGATAGACGTTCTGATGTATACATTTTATGCCGACCCGATATACCCGATGATCACATCTTACGCATTACAAAAAATGCAATCCAAATAATAGTTGAAGAACAACCATATTACGTAAGCTACAGAGACAAAATGCCTGATTTTGACAATATTTCCTGCGAGGTAGTCGGATGGTGTAGCTATGATGAGCTTGAGCTAAAAACTGAAATACCAGGACAGGTTTTTGATGGCTCGCGATACGTGCTACCAAGCGGAAAATTGAAACGTAGCCCCGAGGAATGGCGAAGCTTGATCGACATGATCTAACTTAGCCTAAGATATTGATTGTTGGTTCAATCCACTTATAGGGAACGCCTGCGAAAGTTTTCAATATTGCCTCAATCACTACTTTCGCCGCCCTTGGAGGAACTGCCATCCCAATTTGTTTTCTCACTTCTTCTTTGGATCCTTCAAAAACAAAATCGTCGGGGAATGTTTGGATTCTTGCACGTTCACGATTCGTTAAAGCGCGAGGATATTCCCAATGAT
Organism: Patescibacteria group bacterium; assembly: GCA_041661105.1. GTDB lineage: Bacteria > Patescibacteriota > Patescibacteriia > 2-12-FULL-60-25 > 2-12-FULL-60-25 > MWCR01. The sequence continues at coordinate 138,811 of JBAZVB010000002.1, read as the reverse complement.
AGCCATGAGTACCTCCTCCGCCACTTCCGGTAATTGTGTAAGACGGCCGATTGGGATCAAGTCTTTTGTAAATTTGGCTCATTTTTGCACCTTTGACGTTTAATCGTAAATGTCTGGGCAGTCCTTCATACCAAACATTTTTTCCCGGAGGTATATTTTTCAAACGCTCGATAACAATTTTTGCTTGTTTTGTAATCTCATTATTAGGTGCGCTTGATTGTATTGGCGGATTTTCGAAAGCTTCTCTTACGGTTAAGTGATCTTCTTTGGTAGTGGGTGCTGGAACTTTGAACTCCAATCCCAAATCACGTCTGATTCCCACAATTACTACCCTGTGACGGTATTGCGGTACTCCATATTCTTCAAATTTATAAAGATGCACGGTAACTTTATAGCCATTGCCGGCATTCTGTAGACCACTCAATATCTTTCTAAAAGCCTTGCCTTCATTGGCACTCTGAAGTCCGCTCACATTTTCTGCAATAAACCATTTTGGATTGTGTATGTTAATAGCTTTCACGCCATATGTATACAAAGGACCATATTTGCCATCAAAACCTTTATGTTCACCAATTATGCTAAAATCATTACACGGAAAACCAAAAGCTAAGGCATCAAATTTTTTTACTTTCTTAAAATCAATATTTTCTACAGAGCCACACGTGACGCACGATGCATCACCTGCATGAACATTTCTCGCATAAGTCTTACATGTTGCAGAATCAATATCGTTTGCCCAAACTGGCTGTACTCCATACCTTTCACCCTTTTGATTATAAGCGAACGCTGTTAATGCTCCATGAGCCAAGCCTCCTGGACCACAAAACAGCTCCGCCATTTTAAAAATTACTTCTTTCTTGCTTACCGCATTTTGTGTTTTTATATAATCGCGCACAACTTTAACTACCACACCTCGTACCTCTACTTCCTTTCTATAGATCGGAAAAAGCTCCGCATTGGCTGGTTGCAAACGAAAACGACCTTTTTCACGATATATTTTTTTCAACGTAGCTTCGTTTTCATCAATAATAGCCACCACGGTCTGACCATCTTCGAATGTAGCCTGTTGCTTTAAAATAACAGTATCCCCATCAAAGATCCCCTCTCCAATCATGCTATTACCGACCACTTTCAATGCAAATAGCTTACCAGAACCTGTAATGTCATCTTTATTCAAATTTATAATCTCTTTTCTATCCTCTATAGCTTCTATCGGCTGACCTGCCGTTATTTTGCCAATTAGTGGCACTTCAATTTTGTCGGTCGTTATCCTTTTTACATCCAAACATCTTGCGCCGTTACCCTGTCTAGACAACAATCCCTTTTCAATCAAAGCATTTACGTGCTGGTGAGCACCAGACAAAGCCTTGAGACCAAAATCCCTTCGTATTTCATCAATTGTCGGAGAATAACCATTTATTTTTATGAATCGTTTTATAAAAGAGAATATTAACTGTTGCTTTTTTGTTAGACGATCCATATCGAATATTTAATATATTATATGTTGCTTGTATTATACCGAATAAAAACTGAATAGGCTATAAATGTTATCCCCATATAAAAAACAACCGCTCACTCCGTTTGAGTTCGCGGTTTTTGAGATAAGTCAGTAGCGAAGGCGCTCGGAGATGGCGGTGAGCGGGTGCTCGAGCGCCAAAGCCGGTTCGACGTAGCAGGCTTTGAGACAATTCTTGGAGCAAGACGAGAAATGCCGTTTGCCATCCAAGAGCTTAGGGAGGAGATCAGGGAGCGAATCACTGCCATCAATCCAGGCCAGTCGCTTGGGCAGATGGGCATACTTGATCTCGCAAGGATTGAGAACGTATCCCTCGGGTGAGACGCTCAGGATGCTGGTGGGACGGCAGTCGAACAGCTCCCAGTATCGGATGCATCGCAAGTAGGACAGCGAGGACTCGACCGAAGCCGAATCTAGCCGCTTGGAAAGCATGGCCCGATCCAGAAATGAGGCGTAAGCCGAACTTGGCGTCGTATCAGCCCCCTTGATCAACGGCTCACGGTCTTGAATAGCCGGCGTGACTGCCAAAGGGATCTTGTGCTTTTGGCAAAAGCCCAGCACGCCCTGCGCGTCTTGCGCATTGTCTGGCGCCAGCACGCAATTGACCACGACTTCGTTGCCACAGCTCTTGGCCACCTTGGCCGAGTGATACACATTCTCGATGGCCTTCTGAGCAAGCGATGCCTGAATGCCAAAGATACGTGCCAGCCTTTCTGGATCCACTGAATGCAGACCGGCGACTGTTACATTAGCCAGCTCAGGCACCAAAGATCTTTCTTCGAGCAACGTGGCATTGGTGTTGACGACGATCGGATAGAAGCCCATCAACCTGGCCAGCTTGAGCATGTCTTCGATGCGAGGATTGAGGAGCGGCTCACCACCGGTCAGGTAAAGCGCAGGAGTGACCTGGCGTAGGCTTTGGAAAATCTGCTCGATGCGCGACCAGCTGACATTCGGTGACGCTTCTCGTCTGTCTTGCCGGCGGCTGCACCAAGCGCAATGCAAGTTACAGTCGTAAGTAACATGGTAGACAGCGAACTGCGGTGGCAGGTATTCGCGCTTCAAGGTGTTGGCCACGACCAGATTGCTTATGAACCGCCGTAGATGCTCGGCGGTTGCCTTAACTCTACGAGAGTTCATGACCTGTTGTCCTTTCCGTGTAAGGTGCGATGTCAGTGCGGGATTATGAACTAAAGATTGATTTATGTCGAGCATAAAAAAAATCCGCGTCTCGTGAGCGTTGAGACGCGGGGTTAGAGCAGACTGCGAATGATCAGCCCCATTCGATAGTAGCAGGCGGCTTGTCTGACAGGCGGTAGACTACCGCGCCGACGGCCCTCACCTCGTTGGTGATACGCCGCGCGACATGGCGCAGGAAGTCGTTGGGCAACTCGGCGGCTGTGGCCGTGAAACCGTTCACGCTCCATACGGCCCAAAGGGCTACCACTACGCCGCTGGTCGCATCATCGCCCTTGGTGCAGGTCGTGATGGATTGCGTGACCACTGCCCCGGCTTGCCAGACCGTGTCATACAGTTGCCACTTGCGCAGCTCCTCAATCCAGATGCAATCGACGGCTCGCGCCATGGCCAGCTTGTCGGACGTGACCTCGCCTTCGATGCGGACCACCAGGCCTGGGCCAGGGAAAGGATGACGCACGAGCAATTCCTCGGGTACTCCGATGGAACGGCCGATGTTGCGGCCGCTGTCTTTGACGCAGTCATCCAAAGGCAACAATTCCGGCAGATTGAAACCGAGGTTGGTGTTGTGATGCAACTTGATCTGGGCTTTGCGCGCGCCGGCGTCATAGCCACCGCCGCTTTCCGAGATGTCCGTATAGAGCGTGCCTTGGGCGATGAAGGACGCGGCAAACTCTTCAGCCTCGTGCTCCAGGATAGCTTTGTACACGCCACGCATGGCCACGCGTTTGGCCTTCATTGTCAGATGACCGGCGAGCACTGCCAAGAATTGCTCCGTGGCGTCCACGATCTTGAGCTCGAGCCAATCCTGATTGCCGAAGTACTTGAGCACGAAGGCTTCATCATCCGGACGATCGATCCCGCGAATGTACACGGCGCGGATCTGCCCGGGCCTGTCTTGAATCGCCTCCTTGAGCAAGTAGGCCACGGTCGAGGAATCCGAGCCGCCGGAAAGGGCCAGGAGCACGCGACCATCACCAATCTGTTCGTGCAGATGTTGGATCTTGCGCTGAGCGACCTGGGAAGCCGGAAAACAATCCTTGGCGCCGCAGATGCTGAAGCAGAAGTTCTCCAACATGCGCAGGCCATGCGTCGTATGCGTGACCTCGGGATGGAATTGCACGCCCCACAGGTTGGAATAGCGGGCCGCAGCCACGGGGGCGTTGTCCGTCGTAGCGAGAACATGCAGACCCTCGTGCGGTTCCACGCGATCACCATGGCTTTCCAAAACGCTGGTGAATTCGCCACAGCCCGCAAAGAGTTGTGAGGATTCGACCAGGGTGGCGTCGTGCACGCCAAACTCGCGATGTCCGGATGACGTAACTACGAAACCCAGGTGATGGGCCCACATCTGGAAACCCAGACAGATGCCCAAGGTCGGTATGTCAAGCTCGAAAATCTTTCCGTCGAAGGGCGGAGGCTCGGTATGCACGGACGCCGGTCCGCCGGAGAGGATGATCCCCACGGGCGAGAGTTGGCGCACGTCATCGGCCGTGACTGTACACGGATCCGCGACCAGACAGAACACGCCCAGCTTTTCCAGGCTCTGCTTGATCAGATGGTCGAACTGGCTGCCCATGGCGAACAGAAGGAACACCTCTGATGTCTGTCGCACGCGCATCTCTTCCCTGATCTCTTCCAAAGCTGACTTGGTTGCTTTTTTGAATGTGCTTAGCAAGGCTTCCTCCTAATGTCCGATCGTTAAAACCAGCCGACACCTTACACTAACCAATCCAAAATTCAAAGACCGGGACAACTCACAACTAACAACTGACAAGAGTGACTTAGCAACTCTTGTAAGTTGTCACTTGTCAGTTTGGATTGACATCCCAAGTGGGTTCCCCTTAAGCTAGCCACGTTCCATCACAATTTTGAAAGGAGGACACCATGCCCAAAGTCAAAATCGAAGTTGTCATTGGCAGTAAATCAGACTTCGGACAGATGGAGGACGGCCTGGCTCTCTTGAAGCGTGCTCGTGATGCCGACGAGGCCGAGGTCCATTGCCATGTCATCAGTTGCCATCGCAACCTAAAAAAGCTGATGCAATACGCCCACGATCTGCCCAATGACGTCATTGTGATCGCGGGCGCTGGCATGGCCGCCGCACTGCCCGGTGTGCTCAAGACAATGCTCAACGAGGAGGGTAAGAGTCACATCCCAGTGATCGGCGTGGCTTTCAAGGGCAAGACCAAGAAGGACAATCTGGCCGCCCGCCTTAGCATCGAGTGTCTGCCTGGTCAGCCCGTGCATCTGAAACCTAACGGTAAGGCGCATTATGGGCCAAAAGGTTTCGCCGATGCCTGCAGGTCAGCCCTCTATGACGAGTTCATCCCTATGGAGCCGCCCACCGACAAGCCCGCCCTTTTCGACCTTCCTATTCCGTGAGTCCGATGAACTAACCGGGCTCTTTTTTATTTGCCGAAGACGAATAACCCACCGTAGCTTCAGCGAAGGTGGGTTGGCTTTACGTGGCAAATGAAATCGGAGTAAGATGCAAAAATACTATGGATCCGAAATTTCCCAATCCAACTATCGGCTCAAATCCTGAAACTGAAAAACTTGCAGAAAAAGATTTACGCGGATACGTCTCGGAGGAGAGAAAATTGGAAATGGAAAAATACGGGAGGACAAAAATTTATGACCAAGTCGCCGAGTATTTGCAGGGAGACAGACAGACGGCGTTTTCATTGGTTAATCATGCGCTGGCTGTTATTGACGATCAAATAGACAATGACTCAAACATTGAATACTTGGATAGAGCCAAAGAGATATTAAATAAAGGCTTTCGGGGAGAAACTGCGGAACTCACCAAAACGTGGGAAAAGGATATTTTTAAGTTGGGACAGACGCTGTCAAGATTAGACGAGGATGATTTCAGCGAAGCTAAAGAAGTGCTTGATGAAGTCGTTAATTATTGGGAAATTGAAAGACAGAACCTCGATCGAAAAGGGAAGATTCTAGATTCCCCTGATTTAGATGACTTAAACCTCAAAATCGGAAAATCCATAGGCCTGCAATTTCTTTCTTTACTGTGTCCCGGTTTAGATAAGGAATCTAAAGAATCAATTGCAGCCTCATATGGGCTTGCTATCAAATTAGCTGACAATCTCTCGGACTTAAATGAGGACCTCGCTCAGGGATATATCAATGTTCCAAAAAAAGGTATTGAAAAATATGGTCTCGATGTTTCAGATTTAAATCATGGTGATTTGTTATCATACAAGAAAACGGAACTCGAAAGAATTAAACAATATTACGAAGAAGCCGACAGAATAGTCGAGGGCGCTGTTAAACAAAATCCTTCCCAGCAAAAAGGACTTTCTATTTTTAAAGACATTGCCCATTCATGGTTAAAACAAGCAGAAGAAACTTGTTTTGTTGAAGATTTGAGACAATTTGATATCGCGGGCCATCCCACGCCCAAATTCTTGTCAGAGAGAGCACTCCTGGATATGCAAGACGTTTATGGTATCGATTTATCGGACATTATTGCACTGAGTTACGAGCAAGAAGCAAAAAATACTCATCTTGTTAGAGAGAAGGATCCATCTTACAACCCTTATTTCCATGAAAAAACTCCGCAAGCCAACGAAGCAATAAGGGAATTGATCGGTAAATATCCAGAAATTAAAGATGTGCTTGATTTAGGATGCGATGACGGGTCCAGAACGACGGAGTTGTTCAAGGGAAAGGCATTATACGGCATAGAGGAAGTGGAAGCGGCTACCGAAGAAGCAAGAAAAAAAGGCGTTTTGGCATATCAAGGCTCGATGATAAACGATGTTTACAAAGATCAAACTTATTTGAACGGCAGAGAGTTTGATTTAGTATCAATTATGGGAGAAATGGTGAATTTTGTCGGGCTGGACACTGATGTACTATTGGCCAATGCCGTGAAACAAACAAAGGATGCGGGTTATGTTCTCGTGAGCTGTATGCACTCTAAATTTGACGAGGCTCAGGAAGGAAATTTTGTTGTCTGGTCATTTACCGAATCAACTAAGGACAAATGGGGGCTCGGAGAAACAAAAATTCCAAGAACTTTCCTTTCTATTTCCAAACAAGGACTCGAAAAAAGAATCCAAAACATCGCACAGTCGCAAAACTGCCAACTAATGCTCAAAAAGGAAAAAGCTATTGATAACTATTACGGAGACATGACGTTGGGAATTTATATTTTTCAAAAAACCTAAATTAACAATGAAACGCGAAGGCATAAATATAGAAAAACCCTCTATCCCCCTTTCCGAAGAATGGGCTGAACTTTCCGCAGCCTTTTGCGGGCCGGAGCTTATCAAATCGCTGGGTGATTTTTTCGAAAAGAACAATGTCCGCACGATCCTCGAGGCAGCTTGTGGCGATGGACACGTACTGCATGGCTTATCACAAACAGGAATTGATTGCGTCGGCATTGATTCGGATGATTATCTGTTAAACCGAGCCAAACAGATAAACGGTGACCCAAAAATAAGTTATAAAAAGCTGGATGTCACGGATTTAGACAAGGACGAAGAACTGCGCGATAAGCAGTTTGATGCCGTCATGATGCGTGGAAACAGCATAACGGCTCTGGGAGCCTGGGGAACTGACAAGACGACTTTTAATCCGGAAAAATGCTACCAAATGATACAGGCTACTCTTATTAAGATGTGGTCAAAAGTTAAAGACGGCGGGATTTTATTTTTAGACGTGACGCGACAAGCAGATATTGATCAAGGCGATCACGAACAAAAAATTAATTTGGGCGACATCCATCTGACAGGCGTGATTACCATTGATCAAGCGCAGAAACGCCGCGATGTTTTTGGATACGGGACAGTCAACGGCGAATATTTCAACGGGGGTTCATCAAGCTACCTCATCACACCGGATGAATTGAAGACCTTGCTGGTCGAATTGCTCAAACCTCAGAAAGTCTGGCAACCCACGGACGTACAAGAGCCGCTGTATGAAGTGATTTGCGCTAAGAAGTGAGGAAACTCCAATTTTTCTTTACTTAGCGATTGAATCCGGAGTAAGATGCAAAAAAGACTCAACCTTTAACTTAAAAATATGGACAAACTTTTGACTCTCACGTCAACTCAAGGATACATCCTGCTGGTCATTTACGGTATTTTCATGGTAGTTATCACCTACTTTTTCGCTCGGTGGAAACGATATCGTTCCATTCAAGGATTTTTAGTAGCTGAAAGAAATGTTAAATGGTGGCTCGGTGCGGCAAGTATAGCCGCGTCTTGGATTTGGGCGCCGGCATTGTTTGTTTCCGTGCAATCGGCTTATCAACAAGGATTGCCCGGAATTTTTTGGTTCACATTTCCAAACATCATCGCTTTATTACTTTTTATTTGGCTCGCGCCAAAAATCCGCGAAAAAATGCCGTACGGCTATACGCTTCCGCAATACATAAGACATCGCCTGCAAAGTGAAAAAGTTCATAAGATGTATTTATTCCCGTATTTTTTCTATCAACTCATGGCGGTAGCCGTCCAATTATTCGCAGGCGGACACCTCGTATCTTTTCTTACCGGTATTCCCTTTGTTACCGCTATGCTAATTATGGCGGGGACGGTTTTAATTTATGCTTTTATCTCGGGATTGGAATCTTCGTTTGTTACCGACTTAATCCAGTTTGTTGCAATTATTATAGGCGTAGTGGTTGTTGTTCCTTGGGCTATCTCGGCGGCCGGCGGTTGGTCGGCCATCAATCTTGGTTTAGGCGGAGTGACGGGACAATTTAGAAATATATTTGATCCCGGAGTGGCTTTTTCTTTTGGAATTGTGACGGCTATTGGTTTGATTTCCGGCGCTATATCCGATCAGCAATACTGGCAACGCGCTTTTGCCATCAAGAAAGATAACCTCGTTAAATCTTTTATTTTTGGCGCGATCATGTTTGGCATTGTCCCTGTCGCGTTATCAAGCTTAGGATTTTTAGCAGCGAATAAAACTTTAGGCATCACTTTGCCGGCAGGCGTGGACATTTCGCTTATCGGCGTAGCCGCAGTCAGCCAACTATTGCCCTTGTGGGTTATGGGATTATTCGTGGTTATGCTTTTGAGCGCTTTATATTCGACTCTTGATTCTGGAGTAGTAGCGACCAGTTCCTTATATGTTACGGACGTTGTTAAATATTCTGATCGAGAAAAAGACATATTAAAAAGAATAGATCAAGGAGCGCAACTTACTTCTGAAGAACAAACTATCGGAGAAAGACTTGATAAAAGAGGAGTTAGGAACGCGCAAATCGCAATGCTTGGAATAACTGCCTTAGGCTTCATTGTAGCCCTCGCCGCAAATTACATTCCGGGGTTCGGCTTAAAGCATTTATGGTGGATTTTTAATACGGTTGCCGCCTGCGTCGTTGTACCGACAGTTCTGAGTTTATACTGGAGCAAGCTTGACGCTCGCGGTGTGTTTTGGGGCGTATTGGTTGCGTTTGTAGTCGGCGTTCCCCTGTTTGTTTACGGAAACATTATTGATAAACCTGTTTGGATCGTTGGTGCCTCATTATTCATAATCGCCATAAGCACATTCTTCTGTTTAGTTATGCCAAGAAAAACAGCATGGCAACCGGCGTAAATAACCGAATAAAAAAATTTTATAAGTTATGGGCGATATAGACCCAAGACAACATTCCGCAGAACATATTTTAACGGCTGTTTTTGGGCAACTATTTCACGGAAAAATCATAGATTCTAGGTTCAAAGGGCCAAAAGTTAGGTGTGATTTTGAATTAGATGGAGAAATTCCGTTGGAAGAAAACATCGAAAAAGCCGAGAAGAGGGCCAACTCAATAATTTCCGAAGGCCGAGAAGTCGCGTTCGAAGAAGTTAGTTCCGAAGAAGCAAAAAGGTTGTGTTCCTTACATAGATTACCGGCAGGGATCGAAAAGGTTCGTATTGTAAGAATAGGCAACGATGTAATCACGCCCTGCAGAGGGCAACACGTCAAAAACACAAAAGAAATAGGTGTTTTAAAGATAAGAACCTCTAATTTTATAAGCCCGGGCATATTACGACTAACTTTTGGCCTCGAGGAATTCACTCTATGATCATCAAAGAACTAATCCAAATCGGCAATCCGCTATTAAACCGAAAGTCTGAATTTGTCACCAAGGTTAGTGCCAAAGAAACTCAACGGGTTATCAAAAACCTGGTTGATTCGGTGCGTCATCATGATTTGATTGGAATAGCCGCATCTCAGATTGGCGAAAAACTTAGAATATTCGTGACCGAGGTGAGAAAAACGAAATATCGAAATTTAAAAAAAGATAAACTGCGGGTGTATATCAATCCTAAAATTGTTTGGTCATCGAAAAAACAGGTGGAGATATACGAAGGCTGTGGCAGTGTTGCTTATGCCAAACTTTTCGCTCCCGTCAAAAGGCCGGAAAAAATAATCGTCGAAGCTTGTGACGAGAAGGGTAACGAATTCCGGCTCGAAGCAGATGGCATGCTTGGCCGGGTTATCCAGCACGAATGCGATCATCTGAATGGCATTGAATTTACCGAAAGAATCGCTGATATGCGCAAGATTATGAGCTCGGAAGAGTATAGAAAGATGGCGAGTAACAAGCCTTGACATCTGCACAAAGCGGCCTTGTCAATTTTTTGTATTAACTTTATAATACACTTGTTATGCGTACTACCATTTCGTTTACCCTGACGCCGACCGTGGCGAATAAAACTCGCCGCCTGACACGGCAAAGAGGTTTCCGCACCATAAGCGATTATTTGCGTTTTTTGCTGGAGCAAGACGACGTTGAACTGATTACCGAAAATGAACTGGTCAGACGTTCTAAGGAAGTTGACCGCCTCCACGCATCGAACAAACTGGTGAAGGCCGGTTCCTTGAAGGAATTGACGGGCTGATATGCTGATAAAAAATATCCTTTATCACCCCGCCTTCGTCAAAGAATTCAAAAAGCTGGACGCCGCCATTCAACAGCGTGCCATGGAGACTGAAAGGCTATTCCGCTCCAACCCGCTCCACCCTTCGTTGCGGCTTCATCAGCTAAAAGGCAGACTGAAAGGATCATGGTCCGTTTCAGTAAACTTAAAAATAAGGATCATCTTTAAACGCATGTCCAACGGAGATATCGTTTTTTACTCTATCGGCGTGCATGATATCTATCGTTCGTTGTGACACCCTAACCCTCCTCCAGAATCTGAAATCCCGCGTATGATTGTCCTCCGGCCAGACGAATTGACAATCGTCTTGGAAATAATCAAAAAACACATTCCCCAAGAACGGGTGGCGGCTTTTGGGTCACGCGCCAATGGAAAAGCCAGAAAGACGTCTGACTTGGATTTAGCCGTTATGACTGCCAAACCCTTGCCAACAGGCGTGCTTACAGCCAAAAAAGACGCGTTCTCAGAATCAAGACTGCCTTTTCGTGTGGATATTTTGGATTGGTCGGTCATTGGCGATGAATTCAAGAAAACCATAGAAAAAGACATGGCAGAGATATACAAGCCGAAGGGTTGACACTCCTACCCGACAAGGCTGTGACGGACATCTAAAATACTGGCATGCCGACCGAGGTCCAGAAGATTAAAGATGAATTGGGCAAGCTACGCATCGCTTTGGTGCACGATTATTTGGTGCAAGATGGCGGGGCCGAGCGTGTTTTGGCGGCCTTCCAAAGGATTTTTCCGCAAGCCAAAACCCATGTCATAGTCCACAACCCAAAATGCACTCACCCGGACTTTAAGGGCAAACAAATCACTACTTCTTTCTTGAATGACTGGCCTTTGGCCAAAAGCTATTACCAATGGTATTTGCCGGCCCTGCCTGTGGCCGTCGAGCATCTCGACCTTTCGGGTTTTGACCTGATCATCAGCTCCTCGAGCTCTTTTGCCAAAGGCGTGATTACTCCGGCCGGGTCAAAACATTTTTGTTACTTGCACACGCCGACCCGTTTTCTTTGGGAACAACGCCTCGGCTATCTGGCAGACCTCCCGCAACCTCGCATCATCCGCGCCGCCTTGCCCTGGCTCCTCCATCGTTTGAGGCTATGGGACAAAATGGCGGCTGAACGGCCTGATTATTTGTTTACCAATTCAGAGACGAGTCGCCGGCGCATCCAGCGCCATTATCGCCGCGAGGCCGAGGTCATTTTCCCGCCGGTAGACATTGACCGCATCCCCATGTCGCGCCACTTGGGAGATTACTGGTTAGCCGGCGGCCGATTGGTGGCTTACAAACGATTTGATCTGATCGTCCAAGCTTTTGCCAAGCTCAACATGCCTTTGATCATCTTTGGCGTTGGCCCGGAACTTAAAAAACTCAAACGCTTGGCCGGCCGCCGGACAAAATTCGTAGGCGCCGTCAACGATGAAGATAAAATCAAACTTTACCGACGCGCCATTGGTTTTATCCATCCACAAATTGAAGATTTTGGCATCACGGCCATCGAGGCCATGGCCGCCGGTCGTCCTGTCATCGCTTTTGGGCAAGGCGGCGCGTCCGAGACGATCATCCCGGGTAAAACTGGGGCGTTTATCGAAACTCAAGCCTGGGAAGACATCGGGGACGCAGTCATTAGACATAAAGCTGATGACTACAAACCGGAAGATATCCGTCGCCATGCCGAAAGTTTTTCTTTTTCGGCCTTCGAGGAGAAGCTGGTCAAGCAAATAGCCTCCCGCCTCAACCTCATGCCCGCGGAAGAAACGGACGAGGCCATGCTAGGCAATGTTTATGGCTCGTATTTTGATTGACGCGCGGGCTTTGGCCGACGAGCGCAGCGGCGGCGTAGGACGAGCGGCCAGATTTTGGATAACATTCAACATTGAACATTCAACATCGTTTTCTGTCATCTTAAGCGAAGTGAGTCCTCGAACGGAGTCGAAAGATCTGGCTCGAGCCATCAAACCAGATCCTTCGACTTCATTGCATTCCGCTCAGGATGACAATTCGACGTTACACGAGTTTATTTGTGTGACAACCGGACTTAAACCCTCACGAGCCGTCCAAGAATTCTGCGAGACTCATCATTTTAAATATCTCCATCTCCGCATACCCAATAAACTTTGGACGATGCTTTCGATTTTGCGACTCGTTTCGCTGTCACGGGCAGCGGAAAAACGTGTAGGTAAAATCGATCTGGTCCTTTTACCAAATCTTGGTTTTGTTGGCCCGCTCCATCGGCCTTATCATCTTTTAATTCACGATCTGTCTTTTTTAATTGAGCCGCGCTGGTTTACCTTAAGACGACGCTGGTGGCACAGGCTAATTCCGATCAAACGACTCGTCGAAGGCGCGGACAAGCTCGACTGCGTGTCAGAACAGACGCGACAAGATGCGTTGAGAATTTTTAAACTGGATAAAAACAAGACCAGCGTCATCCCGCCCATGGATTTTGGCTTGCCGGATGTCGAGTCTCTCCGTCCAAACTGGCTGCCAAACTCAGTCCAGAGATTTGTTCTGCTTTTAGGCGGATCTGACCCGCGCAAAAATATCCATACCGCCCTACGCGCCGTAGCAACATACAACATACAACATACAACATTGCCCCTGATACCCATTGTCTTGGGTGGCCAAGTCAAATGCAGGCTAAACCAATGTCCTCTATCTCACGTTAAAGCGCCGGGCCATGTCAGCGACGCGGAACTAAAATATCTTTATCAAAATGCAACCGCCATGCTCTATCCTTCGTGGTATGAGGGTTTTGGCTTGCCTTTGCACGAGGCCTATCACCTCGGCACGCCCATCATTGCCTCCTCCGCCGGTGCCTTACCCGAAACTGCTCCGCCCGGAACCGTCTTTTGTCACCCAGCCAAACCACAAGAGTGGTTGATGGCTTTGGAAACACTAACAACGTCCTAAAAGTCCTTTTCGTCCTGGCCGTCCTAAATATATTAATTGTCACTCCGAGGGAAGTTGCATGCCCGCCTTTGGAGGGGAACGACGAGGAATCTTCAGATAAGAACAGCTAGCGAGACGTTAAATTCGTAATTGAGTAAAAAAATATCCGCATCAGCAGTAACCAATGCGGACAAGTGACCTGCTATCCGAGAACCGTGAGCCCGGCGGAGGAGTTCTCGCGCTCGTGCAGGCTCCTTTGGGCGAAGGCTGCATCGCCGTTATGAGCCCGGAAGATGAGCGAGTAATCGGAACCAGCAGATGACCATGACATAGCCGAACAGTCCAACCCTAGGACATGCCAGTCACGAGCCAATGTGGCCGTATGAGCCACGACTGCAGCTAGGATCTCGAGCGCTCCGGAAAGGATAAAATCTTCCGGCAGATGTGTGATAGCTTCACGGCTCGCGGGAATGGAATAGCCCTGGAAGGCCGTGGGAAAATACACACCCACCACCGGTCCTTTGACCATGGCCGCCATGAAACGGTTGTAGCGGCTCTCGGATGCAATCGAAACCTTGCCCGCAAGATCGCCCTGGAGCACGTTGGTGAGCCAATGGCCTGGGAATTGTACCCTGTATGCTCGTTGCGTTGCTTCTATGAATTTCTCCACCGTGCCGCTCAGGGCAGAGTTGTCAATCCGCGGAATCACAAACGGCAGGTACGCGCCTTTGGCGAGCTTGCATACTCGCTTACTCTCCTTGACCTTGGCGAGCGCGACCTGGAATCGCACTTTGACCTCGTCCGGCGTTAGCGGAACTGCGGCATCAAAGAACCTGCAAGTGCGGGTGAGGATGTCCTCGAAGTTCAAGTATGGTTGGGCAAGATAGAACTCTCGATCAGCATCAACGACCTTTGAACTCACACCCAGCTCGCTCGGAATGCAACGGCCCTGTGCATCAACCAGAATCTTGGTTGCATCCTTGAGTTGAATGAGCACATCACCATTCAGGATGGCCTTGTAGACATTGTCCAGACCCTTGGCTTCCTCGGCGCGTCCGACTTTTTCGGCGACCGCTTGCTGCTGTCCGGTTGTCAATTTGCTCCACTGCTCTGCAAACGTCGGCTTCTCCATGATATCCATCTCCTTCCAGGCTTGTGATCGCCCGAAAAGCATTCTGCCCCTATCCCGAGGCCCAGGTCTCTCTCGCCACACTTTGATAATCTCCGTGTTTACGAGAAGAGCCTGCGTTGCCCGAAAAATTCAGGAAACAAACGCTCTTCTCGTTATAAATAGTAAAAGGACGATGTTTAAATCTTCCATAAAATAGGGCTTTTGTCAATCAAGCCAGGGCCGTCATTTTGTCATGAAGGTCATTAAATAAACCTAGACAAAAAGTTTGGCCTATGAGTAACTGGTAGGGATTGACAAAAGCGTCATTTTTTGCTACATTAACCGATTCTTCAGACATGTTAATGTCTAAGAAATTTAAACCCGCATAACTTAGCCAAAAAACCACTATGAAAAACCTACTCAACCGTGCTTTAACCGTCTTAATTGCGGTTTTGTGTCTCGTTTCATTAATCCCGACTGCTGCTTCGGCCGACACCGGCCCTTGGCAGTGGTCCGATATTTCGGACAAACTGACAGCCCGCGACAACCGCCCGGTTTGGGCCATTGCCCGCGCTGAGCCGTATTGGTATCTGACCGACGGTCAGGAACTTTGGTCCGGCGGCCATGTTTGGCGCACCGATGGTTCTATCATGACTGACATTACCGTCGACGTCCGCAATGCCGGCCTCTCACGCGTGGATGACATCGTGAGCGACGGCCAGTCTGTTATCTTTTTAAAAAATGTCGTGCGGTCTGACCGTAACTTCGAGGCTTTGGCCTACCGCAACGGTACTTATACTTCGGTCGCCTACCTTTGGCAGCAATACATCAATTCTGACGAAGGCCTCTCGTCCGTGACGGGCAAGGATGGCAGTTGGATGATTGTCACGAACCGCGGACGTGTCTTTAACTGGAACCAGGTCAACAGCACAGTCTCGCAACTCACTTTGCCTAACTCGAATTACTTGGGTTACTCGCCGTTGGTTTATTCCAACCGCCATGTTTCACCGATCGACGGCAACTCGGCTTTTATCGTGACTCAAGTCGTCCCGACCTCCAACGGCTGGATTATTGTCATGCCTCAAGCCAATAAAATCTATTATTACAACAACGGCAATTATTCTGATCTTAACGGTCAGGTAAGTGGCTTGAATTATGTTCAGACTTTGGCCAGCAATGGCGGCCAAGTCCTGCTCATCGGCGGCGACTACGTTAATTCTGCCAACCGCGCATACGTGATTGAAAACAGTTACGTCAAAACTATTTACAACCTCCCGAGCCTTACCTGGAATAAATCCATCGTGGGTTACAACGGCAAGTCTTGGATGATTGTGAGCGGCAAGGATTTGGTGCGTTTTGACGGTACCAATTTCCAGTCTTACGGCCAGACGCGCGATTATTTCGTGCAGACCATCGGTAGCGGCAGCGGTACCTATCTTTTAGGCGGCGCGGTTTCTTCGAACGATCTGAGCACTCCTTCCTCTCCCCTGACGGCTAAATTAGTGCGCGTGGATGAAGGGACAACTTATGTTAACAATCAAGGTGTGCCTATTGTCGTCACGACCAACAACACTTACAGCAACGAAAAAGTTGGCACGGTCAACGGCGCCAAGAATCGCATCACTTATTGGGCTTGGTTGAATCCGAATTTCAAGTATCAGGCCAATAACACCAAACCGACCTACACGGTGGGCGCCCAGTCCAACGATGGCATCAAAAAGATTGAGCTCTATATTAATGATGTCTATCAAAAGACTTGTACCCCGGGCAATACCAAAAAGAACACCACTTGCTCCATGACGATTGATCCGGCCGCTTGGCAGCTGGGTTCCAACGTCGGCGCTTTTGCCAAAATCACCAGCGGCAAAAACCGCGTGGCTTATGTTCCGGCCAGCATCATCAAATTCTATGACACGAGCGTTAGCGCTTACATGACGGTTGATAACAACACGCCATATTTGGTGCGCGGCACGACCAATAACGTCAATGTGACCGGTTACGCCGGCTCGGGCATCAACCGCGTGGAAATCTACGTGAACGGCGCCATCAAACAGACTTGCGCCGGTAACGGTAACAGCGCCACTTGCAGTGCAGCCTTGAACGGCAATGACTATACAACCGGCAGTGCCGTCTCTTTCAATGGCCGCGTGGTTGGAACCAATGGCCAGGAAGCTTGGTCATGGTTGGGCACCTACACTGTCACGGATTACAACTACAATACTAATAACAATCAAAACAACACCGGAACCAATGGCAATTTGTCGGCTTGGGCGTGGACCAGCCCGACGGGCAATGACTTTGCGACGAGCGATTCCAAGACCATCATGTCTCAGGCTAACGCCGGCGATGGTTTGCAGAAAATCGAAATCGTCGTCAATGGCATCGTCAAACAGACTTGTAATTTCAGCCGCGCTTATGGCACGCAAGCCTGCCAGGTCACGCTTTATGGCAGTGATTATTCCAACCTGAGCTCGATCCCGGTTTATGTGCGCGCCACGGATTATTACAGCCGTCAGGCCACCAGCCAGACCCTGTATCTGAATACCAATTATAACAGCACTTCAAACTCGCTTTCGACTTGGTTTGATAGCACCGCTTCGAGCAACATGGGTTATAACGAAACCAAATCAGTCACGTCTTACGGAACGGCGGTCAACGGCCTGCGCCAGTTGGATTTGTATGCCAACAACAGCTTGGTCGGAACCTGTACTTATTCTGACATCGCCAATTCAACCCAGTCTTGCAGCCGTTCGATTTATGCCAGCAATTATTCTCAAGGCACTTACGTGACTTTGAAGAGTAAGGCGACGGATCGTTATGGTTACACCGTCTGGTCAACCAGCAACCCGCAAATCTACGTCACCAATTCAAGTTCCAACAACAATAACAACACCAACGCGACTGTCACGCTTTCGACTTCTGACAGCAAGACTTCCTATGGCCTGAGTGAGACGTTCACTTTGAACGCTTATGCCAACGATTCAGACGGCATCCGCCGCATTGATCTGTATGCCAACAATGTGTTGGTCAACACCTGCACGCTGTCCAATACCACTTATGGTAATTGTTCAGCCAATGTGGTCGGATCGAATTACACGGGCAGTTCCATGTCCTTGCCTTTGCAAGCCAAAGTGACTGACGTGAATTACAATACGGTCTTGTCAGACATCAAGTACGTGCAAGTCGGCGGTAGCAACAATAACAACAATAATAACAATTACAACACCACGGTAACGCTCTCGCTTTCCCCGAACCAAACTTCGTTCCTGCGCAACGAGACGTTTACCGTCACGGGCAACGCTTCTGACGGCAACGGTATCCAAAAGATGGAGATCTACGTCAACAACTCAGTCTGGCAGACCTGTAACTCAAGTTACGGCACCTCAGCCAGCTGTAGCGCCAACGTGAGCGGTTCAAATTACTCGAGCGTAACTTCATTGCCTATCCAAATCAGGGTGACTGACAACAATTCCAATGTTGTCTGGTCTGACACGACCTATGTCCAACTAACGGATAGCAACAACAATAACAATCAAGTGACGAATAATCAGAACAATGTCCCGGGCACGCTCAGCGTGAGCTCGAATGCCGATAACGGTTACACCTCTGGCCAGAACATCACCTTCACGGCCAATGGTGCGGATGACAACGGTATCCAAAAAATGGAAATCTATGTCAACGCCAACGTTGTCCAAACTTGCAATGGCACCGGCACTTGTTCTTACACGGGCGGCCCGTACAGCGCCAGCTCGCTGACCTACGGCGCCAAGCTGATCGACAACTTAGGCAACGCCACCTGGAACGGTTACAAAACAATATACAAGAAATAACGTCCTGATCGTCCTAGTCGTCCTAAACGTCCTGGATGAACAAGCCCCTGCCTTACGGCGGGGGTTTTGTTTCCATCGAGGATTGACTTTTGGCCTGATTCAGGCAAGGTATTCGGAATTATGGCGCGTCTAAAAGCCTCATTGATTATCGGCCTGAGCTTGGCGGCTTGGATGGTTAGCGTCCAGCCGACCCTGGCCGCCACGCCAGCCTTAAAATGGACTGACCTTTCGGCGCAGATTCCGACGACGACCCTGGACCAAACCGATAGCTATCCCTTGCTTTCTTTTGCTTCGAGCCGCGGCACAGAGTGGTTAGCCGGTAACCCCAACCAGCTTTTCCAAGTGACATCTAAGGGCAAAGTTTTTGACCTGACGCCAGACCTGAAAAAATTCGGTTTCCAAAAAATCCGCCAAGTCGCCTCGGACGGACAAAACTGGTTGGTGGTTGGCGACTCGAGCCCCTGGTTTACTCAGCCTGACCTGGCTTTCCAATATGATGGCGTTTATTGGAAAAATGTCAGCCCGGTCATGACCTCATTGCCTCCCCAAGAATGGATCAGCCAAATCGTGGGCAAACGAGGGCTTTGGATTATTCCCACCAGCCGGAGCTTGGTCATCTGGCAGAGTTCGCTTAAGACAATCGCTAACATTCCCCTACCATCTGAGCTAACACAAAACGGATACAGAAAAATGATTTTTTATCCTCTACGCAGTAGCTGGTTAATGGCCGTCGAAACAGCCACTAGCCGATATTTCTATATTTTTGACGGGCAGAATTTCCAAAGAGCCGAACGTTTTTTAGGCGCCACCAATCTCACGACGACTCTCGCATCGAACGGCGCGGCCGTGCTTGTGTTGACCGCCCTAACTGATCCGAAAAAACCGACCGTCGTCGCCACTCACTTTGATGGACAGTCCTCACGACGCATGGACCAACACTTTGCGAGTTTTGTTGACCGTAAGAAAAAAGAAATTTTATTTTTCCCGGAAGCCGGCATGGTTTGGGACGGCAAAAGTTGGATCTTAAAAGATTATCTCAAACATTTTGCCATCTTCAACGGCCGCGCTCCGGCCTCCCGCTTGCCTGACACGCGAGACTTTTTCATTGATTCGGCTTACGGGACATCTGGCTCTGCCCTGCATGTGGGTTATAACAAAAACAGCCGCGGGGCATTGATCCCCCGGCTGGTCATGACACAAGAATGACCTAACTCCTCCTGCCTCCTCTTACTTCGCAAGAGGAGGTTCTGATTCAGAACCCTCTCTTGTTTAAGAGAGGGCAGGGTGAGTTAGGACTATTCTTCAATCGGCAATTCTTTCTGCTCTCGGTAATAGGCTACCTCCCCGTCCAAAACCTCCAAAGATACATGTTCTCCCTGAAAATAAATCCTGTCCTCCAGACTTTTGATCTTGGATAATAATTCTTCGGCCAATAAGGCAGGCAAGCCTTCGGCGATGGACTTGAGCTCTTCTAAGCGTTGCTTGCAACCTTCTAATATCGACCGGCCTTCTTCGATCAAGGGCTGGAGGGACGAGGGATGCTTGGCCCAATAGCTTTCCAAAAGATGATGCCGCACTTTTTCAATCTCATTCCTCTCCTCTTCCCGGAACGATTGATCAAAGTCTTCGTGCTTGAGCATCTCATCCAGGCTTTTGCATCCGGTAGATTGCTTAAACCTTTCCATAAGATGCGCCGTCCCGCGCCGCACCGCCTTTTCTACCATGTCCCATTCGATCAAGGCGCCCTCCTCTTTGAAAAACCTAGCCAAGGCGTAACGCGCCGGCCAGATCTCCTCGGCCAGTGAGATGACCAGCTCGGCCAAGGCAACCTTATCCATTTCCTGGCTGTCATCAAAAGCTTGAATCATGGCATCCGCCTTAGCTCTGGTTTCCTTGGTCGCGAAATCCTCCCATTCTGAGAGAAAATCAACCATGGGCAAGCGGTTTTTAAGGCTCAATGAAAGATCCATATCAATCAATTATAAATTAACAACGAACAATTAACAATTATCCGGGTCAGACAATAAAAAAAACCGGAGTGGTTACCGGTTAGTGTATGCGAGGGAATCTTTCGCAGGCCTCAAGTCTCTTCTTGGCCAAGAGAAGCTGCTCTGCCGCTCTGCACAAAGGATTCCAACTGGAGGCCAAAGCCTCTTCCAGGCAAGATGGAACATCCCATCGTGGGCCATTGTACGGATCGATATGCATGTGAAATACCACTTCCTCAAGAGCTGCTATCTTCTGCCTCGGGTCGATGATATCGCCTGCGTCGATCAGGTCGGGCATACCGTAGACAATCAAGGCGCGGAAAAAATCAGCGAGGTGCTTATAGCGCACCGAATAGAAAACGCTGCCGCACTCCTCAATACTGGTGCAAAGCTTGAGGAATTTCTTCACGGCTGACCTGGTATGGATAGAATCATCCATAAAAAAATCATCCTTAGCGTGGGCCATGATGAAATGCAGAACTTCTCCGAACAAGGCCGGTTCCCTGATAAAATCAGGAATCCAGTAGTAGCGTGCCACGCGTGAGAAGTCGACGTTCTCCAGTTCATACTTGAGGTAGGAGAAGATGAGAATTTCAGCGGCTGCGAGCCTAATTCCCAAGGAGACCGGCGAGCATCTTCCGCGTTTCGGAAGCTTCCAATGTTCCTTCCCCGCATCCGCATCGACAACGCGCATCAGAAAAGAGATGGCCTGCGGTCTCCACTCATAGAAGTCCACTGCCGTCTCAAGATAGGCCGCGGCCAATATGGGCGATTCCAGGTTGTTCCAAATTCCAATCCACTCTTGAAAGTCCTTAGGCTCCCGCCACTTGCGGGTACGCAACGAGACCTTGTCTACTGCCTGCAAATCTTGCTTTTTCATGGAACGACTCCTTGTTCTCCGCTCCCGCTACTGGAGAGCAAACCCAGCTTATTCCGAGGCTAAAAGTCAGTCAACCATGGGCGGTTTAGGGGCTTGCCAAAAATCAGGTTTGCGTGTATTCTTTCGATACTTAAATTAAGCCAAAAGCGGATAAAATAAGGCTCTAAAGCCAAACGCTGAAGGCGCTTGAATGCCCGGCAAAGGTCTGCCCGGCAGGATGGCTAAGCCAATACCGTTATGACGACCGATAATAATACTAATAACGAAGTTTCTTCAGAGATCGGAAAGCTCCTGCAGGACAAGGCTTACACCTCTTTCCCAAAGGTAGGCGATGTCGTGCATGGCAAAGTCATTTCCGTCGGCCGCAACGAAGTCAGAATTGATATCGGCGGTCTGGCCGTGGGTTTGGTCCGCGGACCGGAAATGGATCCTCAGGCCGTGCTGGCCGTGGGCGACGAAATCGATGCCACGGTCGTTGACCTGGATAACGAATTCGGCGAACTCGAACTCAGCCTTAAGGGCGCGGGTCGCAAGAAGACCTGGGAGAAAATCAAAGAGCTTTATACGAGCGGCGTGGTGGTCAGCGTGCGCATCCTCGAAGCCAACAAGGGCGGCTTGATCGTCCGTTTGGAAGGCATCTCCGGCTTCCTCCCCGTCTCGCAGCTTTCACCGGAAAACTATCCCCGCGTACAGGGCGGCGAAAAGAATCGCATTCTTGAAAAGCTTAAGGAGATGGTGACTCGCGAACTCGATGTCAAAGTCATCGACGTTAACGAAGAGGAAGGCAAGTTCATCGTTTCCGAAAAAGCCGTCTGGGAAACCAAACAGGAAAGCGTCATTTCACAATATAAAGTGGGCGATACGGTCGAGGGAACCGTCACGGCCGTGACTGACTTCGGCGCCTTCGTCAAATTCGACGCCAATCTGGAAGGCTTGGTCCACATCAGCGAAATCGCTTGGCAACGCATTGACCATCCGCGCGACGTCCTCAAGGTCGGCGATCGGGTGCGGGCTGAGATCATCAATCTCGAAGGCTCAAAGATCTTCCTGTCCATGAAAAAATTGATGGATGATCCTTGGCTCAATGTCGGCGCCAAATACCAGGAAGGCCAGTGGGTCAAGGGCCGCGTGCTCAAGATCAACCCCTTCGGACTGTTCGTGGAACTTGATCCGGATATCCATGGCTTGGCCCACATCAGCGAATTGGCTGAAAAGCCGGTCAAAGACGTCAACGAGGTGGCGCGCGTCGGCGACGAATTCGATTTCCGAATCGTCTCCATCGAGCCGCAAAACCACAGACTCGGCCTTTCGCTCAAGAAAGCTAAAGCCGAACCTGAAAAGAAACAGTAATCAAATCGCCCCTTCGGGGGCGTTTTGCTATCAACGGTTTATGACTTGCTAAACTGTTAAAACTTGATAAGATACTGAGAAGGCGCATAATAATGCGCTCTCCTAAACTCTATGAATCAAACCGTCCGCAACATCATCATCTTTGCCAGCGTCATGGTCATCTTGGGCGTGATTTTGGCTACGACTTCGCTGGATACGGCCAAGCGCACGGACATCGCCAGTTTGGCGACCGAGGTGCAAAAAGGCAACGTGGCCAGTTTGACCGTAAGCGGCGACCAAGTCGAGACAACTTACAAAGATGGCAGTAAAACGGCGACTACCAAGGATTCCACCGAATCAATCCAGACTGTCTTTAAAGATTACGGCGTGGACGCGGAAAAGATGCGCGCTATCCCGACCGAGATCAAACAAGCCGGCGGATTCAATTACTGGGCCTCGCTTGTCCTCCCCACCCTCCTGCCGATTCTCCTGCTTTTGGTGATCATGTGGTTTTTCTTAAGGCAGGTCCAGGGTCAAAATAATAAAGCCCTTTCCTTTGGCCAGAACGCGGGTCACGAAATATCCAAAGATGCCAAGGACAAGGTCATGTTTAAAGATGTGGCCGGAGTCAAAGAAGCCAAACATGAACTCATGGAAATTGTGGAGTTTTTGAAAACCCCGGAAAAATTTTCGAGCTTTGGCGCCAAGATCCCCAAAGGCGTGTTGCTGATGGGCGCGCCGGGTACGGGCAAGACACTGCTGGCCAAAGCCATTGCCGGCGAAGCCGACGTGCCGTTCTTCTTTATGAGCGGTTCGGAATTTGTGGAGATGTTCGTGGGCGTAGGCGCCTCGCGCGTGCGCGACCTTTTTGCCAGGGCCAAGAAAAACGCACCTTGCATTGTCTTTGTGGATGAAATCGATGCGGTTGGCCGCCAACGCGGGTCAGGCCTGGGCGGTTCGCATGACGAACGCGAACAAACTTTAAACCAGATCCTGGTTGAGATGGATGGTTTCGAGCCTAACGCCGGTGTCATTATGATTGCGGCCACCAACCGTCCCGACGTGCTGGACCCTGCTCTTCTGAGGCCGGGACGCTTTGACCGCCGCATCATGCTTGATCCGCCTGATATCGATGACCGCGAGGCTATCTTAAAAATCCATGGCAAAAATAAACCTCTGGCCAAAAGCGTCTCACTGCGCAAGCTAGCTGAAAGAACACCGGGTTTCTCCGGAGCCGACCTGATGAACCTCATGAACGAAGCTGCCATCCTGACCGTGCGCCGCAACAAAACCTCCATCGGCGAAGATGAATTATTTGAATCAATCGAAAAAGTCATGTTGGGACCGGAGCGCCGCGGCCGCGTCATGAACGAAGAAGAACGCAAGACCACGGCTTATCACGAAGTGGGCCACGCTTTGGTCGCTCATTTACTGCCCCATACTGATCCGGTGCAAAAAATCAGCATCATCTCGCGAGGGCGGGCCGCCGGTTATACCATCAAAACGCCGACTGAGGACCGTCACATGAGAAAGCGCGAGGAATATCAAGAAGATCTCTCCGTCATGTTGGGAGGCTATGCCGCCGAACAGATAATCTTTGGCGATATCACCACTGGCGCCTCAAGCGATATGCGCAGTGCCACTCAACTGGCCAAAGACATGGTCACCCAGTGGGGCATGAGCTCTGTCATGGGTCCACGCGTTTACGGTGAACGAGAAGACATGATTTTCCTCGGACGTAACATCCATGAAAACAGAGATTACTCGGAAAAAATCGCTGAAAAAATTGATAGCGAAATTGACCGGCTTATTTCAGAAGGCCTGGAACGTGCCAAACAAATCATCACGGATAACCGTGAGGCCATGGATCGGGTCGCCCTCAAACTTATGGAAAAAGAGACTCTGGAACGCGACGCTTTCCTTGAGGCTGTCCAGCTCCCCTCCGCCAATCCGGCCAACCACCCCGACGCCTACAAACTACGCGCGGCTAACCGTAAAACAATCGAAGAAACCTAAAATAGAAACGCCCCTGACCATCCGGGGCGTTTTTGTGTTATAATTCCGGCCATATGCTTAAGAGCAAATCGATCATTCCACATGACCGTCCGGTTTACCGCGAGGTCATCCCCCAAGCCCTAAAAACCGCTTGGCGCAATCCAGTCCTTTGGATCTTTGGTATCTTCGCCGCCGTCCTTAATACCGGCGGTTCGCTTGATGCCTGTTGGAAATTTTTCAATACCATCCAAAACCAAGGTAACGAGTTGTTTATCGGCGATACGGCCGTAAAAATTTGGAACGTGGGCACGTACGGGGGTTTTCATTTCTTGCCCTTCTTCCAAGCCATACTGGCCCTGCTCGCGCTTTCCCTTATCCTGCTGGCGGTAGCCGGTTTCGCCTGCGTCAGCCAAGGCGTCCTCGTGCAATCCATCGGAGGAGCTTGGAAAGCCGACACGCGCGGCAAGCTCAAAGCCGCCCTGACGGTCAGTGGCCGCGCTTTAGTCCCCATCGCTATCTTAAACGCGCTCATCATTGTCTCAGTCTGGTTGGCCAGATTTTTAGTGTCCTTACCTTTGGCTATAGCCCTGGGTAAAAACAGCACACTTTTCACCGCCATCTACCTCGTCTCATTTGTCGTCTTTTTTGCGCTGGCCATAGTCCTGAGCGTCATTCAAATCTACGCCCTTAACGCCATGATCCTGCAAGGCGCCAGTTTGTCCGAAGCTTTTCACCGCGCTTGGCTAGTCCTCAAGGAACATTGGCTGGTTACGCTCGAAACCGCCATACTCCAAGCCTGCGTCATCTTAATTCTGACCATCCTAGCCTTAGTCGCCCTGCTTATCTTGTGTTTCCTGCCGGCCATCTTTTATGTCATGGCTATCTTCCGAAATAACTTTACGCTTTTCCAGATCAGCACGGGCATGTTTGTGGGCATAGCCGCTCTGGCTATAATCTTCTTTACCGGCTTTACCGTAACTTTCCAGTACGCACTCTGGACGCTCATGTTCCGCAAGCTCGGCGAAGGCGGAGTTGTTCCTAAATTGCACCGCTTTATCCGCTTTGTCACCCGCCAAACTCACGTTCCCCAATCCTAAACTAGTCACAAGTAAAAAGTAACAAGTAAAAAGTCTTTTCATTACTCGTTACCAGTTACTCGTTACTCGTTACTATTATGAGCAATCCGTTGCCCAAGCCCAAGACTCCCTCCATCGAAGACCTGCTGAAAAAACCGACTACCACAGCTTCTTCCGAGGTCTCGTCACCGGGCGTATTTAAAGGCGCTAAAAAATTAGCCGGGGCCAGCGCTAAAAAAATCAAAAGCGTTTCCGATATGTCCCAGATCGAACTTCTGGAACATAAGATGAAACAAATTCAGACTTCAGATATCGAACGGCAAGTCCAAGGAGAAGCCCCTCAACACTCGCTCCCCTACATCAACCTCAAAGGCTTCCCAATTTCACCCGAGGCTTTGACTTTGCTCTCGCGGGAAGAAGCTGAGTCTAAAAAAGTCATCGTTTTTCTCAAAGTCACGGACGAAATTAGGCTGGCCACGTCCCAACCATCGGAAGAAGCTTTCGCAGTGGCTAAAAAGTTAGCCGAGGATCATGCCTCAGACGTGCAGGTCTATTATTGTTCGGAAGCCAGCCTGCAATTCGGCTTGGCGCTTTACGAAGCTCTGCCTAAAACGGTTGAGGTTGTTTACGGAGTCAAAATCTCATCCGAAGACCTGCAACGTTTTGAAAAAGAACTTTCCAATTTTAAGGATCTGCAAGAAAAACTGCAAAAAGCCTCTATCACCGACGTGGTGACTCTGATTATTGGCGCGGCCCTGAAAGGTAACGCCTCCGACGTTCACATTGAAGCCGAGGAAGAGGATATTAAAGTCAGATTGCGCATTGACGGCATTCTCAACGATACGGCCTCAATTCCGAAAGATCAATGGAAATTAATTATCTCTCGTATCAAGTTGTTGTCAGGCATGAAAATCAACATTGATACGGTGCCTCAGGACGGGCGCATCACCATTTACCTGACCAATGAAAAGATTGAGATCCGCGTCAGCGCCCTACCCACGGCTTATGGTGAATCGGTTGTCATGCGCTTGCTCCGACCCAAATCAATTTCTCTTGATTTTGAAAAACTTGGACTGGAGGGTATTGCTTGGGAGCGCCTCAAACAGGAAATTGCCAGGCCTAACGGCATGATCGTGACGACCGGTCCGACCGGATCGGGTAAGACGACGACTTTGTACGCCATTCTCAAAAAATTGAATACGTCCGAAGTTAAAATCATCAC
Source organism: Patescibacteria group bacterium (assembly GCA_041661105.1). Classification (GTDB taxonomy): domain Bacteria; phylum Patescibacteriota; class Patescibacteriia; order 2-12-FULL-60-25; family 2-12-FULL-60-25; genus MWCR01. The sequence goes on along the minus strand of JBAZVB010000002.1, from coordinate 111,858 downwards.
TTTGGAAGATCCCGTGGAATACAAACTCCAGGGCATTAACCAAAGTCAGATTGACCACTCCAAAGATTACACGTTTGCCAAAGGCTTGCGCTCCATCCTCCGCCAAGACCCGGATATCGTTATGGTCGGTGAAATCCGCGACACTGAAACGGCGGAAATCGCGGTTCAGGCCGCTTTGACGGGGCATTTGGTTATCTCCACCATCCACACCAACAACGCGGCCGGCGCCATCCCCCGCTTTCTTTCCATGGGCGTTAAACCTTTCTTCCTGGCTCCGGCTTTGAACTGCGTCATCGGCCAACGTCTGGTGCGCGTCCTTTGCCCGGATTGCAAAGCGCCCATCAAATTGGATGAAGCGGTTTTTGAACAGGTCAAAAAAGAACTGAGTGACTTGCCTCCGGTGGCTAACATTAAAATTGATATCGACAAATTGGAATTCTATGGCCCGTCGGAAAAAACCAAGACGTGTAAAACCTGCAACGGGCTGGGCTACAAAGGACGCTTGGGCATTTACGAGCTGTTCACGATGAATAAAGACATCGAACACATGATTTTGGGAGAGTCAGTCTCCGAATACGACATGTTGGCCATTGCCAAAAAGTTCGGCATGGTCACCATGACCCAGGACGGCCTGCTCAAAGCCTCACGCGGATTGACTTCGGTCGAGGAGGTCCTGCGCGTAGCCGGCATGGCCACGAGCTATGACGAGGAAGCCGAAGAGATAGCTGATAAACAAGTTGCGGAAGCGGAAAAAAGCACACCGACCAGCTAACTAAAAAATCACTCATGTCATTCCGAGTGGAGTGCCATCGGAGCCCAAGGGCACGGAGTCGAGGAATCCCTTGTAAATACAGTGTGACAATCGAGTAAGCGATTCCTCCACTACGTCACCTTCGTGACTTCGGTCGGAATGACAATTAGAGTTTGATCACGACCTTAATCGTCTGTTTTTTATTTTTCAGCCATCTCTTGATATTCTCCGGCCATTCGATGAGCACGACCGTTCCGGGTTCCATTAGTTCTTCGTCGAGATCAAGCACCACCAGATCCTTCGCGTCTTCCAGACGATAAGCATCAACATGAACTAATCGACAGATGCCACTATGCGTTTGTGATTTAAGTTTATAGATCCTCATCAGCGCGAAAGTTGGAGAGATGGCACGCTTGGGGGCGCCTAAAGTTCTCGCGAGGTACTGAACCAAAGTCGTCTTGCCAGCGCCGAGCGGACCGGAGAGCGAGACAATTGAGCCGGGCTTGATAATTTTTGCCAGCGCATCGGCTACCGACTGCCAATCGTCGAGTTCATGAACGTCAAAACGCTTGGTAGTTTTACCGTGCTTGATTGTAACTTTGCGAACATTTGTCATATCGGGGATGTCATGCCGAACTAGTTTCGGCATCTCAGCACTCACATACAAGTTTAACTGTTAAGAGATCCTGAAACAAGTTCAGGATGACTCATAAATCCAGACCTGGATCAGCATCTAGTTTACGCCAGGATGATGTTTTCTTGTTTTTCATGAAATGCCAAAGCCCTGCCGCGGCAATCATGGCGCCGTTATCCGTAAACAAACCTTTAGCCGGTGCGAGCAATTTTATACCCGGGCAATTCTTTTTTAACGCGGCCTTAAGATCCGCTTTGAGTTTTGGGTTAGCTGACACGCCGCCTACGACTGCTACTGTGCAGGGCCTGACTTTAACTGCGGCTTTGACCGTTTTGGCGACAAGGACATCAACGATGGCTGCCTGGATGCTGGCGCACATGTCCTCCACTCGTCCCGGTCGTCCTAAACGTCCTGATCGTCCTTCAACTAACTGTCTGACGGCAGTTTTCAAGCCTGAAAAACTAAAATCCAGTGACGGATCGTGGATCATGGGCCGCGGCAAGATAAAAGCCTTTGGATCGCCCTTAGCCGCGAGTTGCGATAGTTTGGGACCGCCGGGATATTCCAGCCCAAGCAGTTTAGCCGTCTTATCAAAAGCTTCACCCGAAGCGTCATCACGCGTGCGACCTAAAACTTTATACGATCCAAAATCTTTCATCAGCACCAGCTCCGTGTGACCGCCTGAAACCAATAGAAACAAAATTGGAAACTTCCAATTTTTTCTATTCTGAGGAACCAGCCAAGCCGAGGCCAAATGACCCTCGAGATGATTAACCGGAACCAACAGCTTGTCATACGTCCAAGCTAAAATTTTAGCCGCTTCAAGGCCAACTCGCAGGGCGGTTGCCAAACCAGGGCCTCGCGTGACGGCTATGGCATCTATAGAATTTGGAATTTGGAATTTGGAATATTGTTTCGACCACCCTAAAGTCCTGTCCAACAAGTTGATGATCTCTGCCACATGCGTCCGGGCGGCGATCTCCGGCACCACTCCCCCATACCGCGCATGAATCGGAATCTGCGTCGCAATGTAATGTCTTAGTATTTTGAATTTTGAATTTTGAATTTTGAATTCCAAGAGTGCCACGCTGGTTTCGTCGCAGCTGGTTTCGATGCCTAAAATCCTGATGGTTCCGCTATTTTTTTGACTTTTTTGAGGCATATTCGCAGTTCCCCCATGCTACCTTAAGTCTGAGATATTTTCAATCATCGCCAGATGTAACTCAAAGCGATAAAAAAATGCGACGCAGTGTTGCGTCGCGTTGCCTCGAGTTGTGAGGCGAGTTACGGGCATTGGGCGAAAACTGGTTCAACCCCAATCCGTGCCCTTGCATATTTTTTCGTCCACCGGATACCTGGGTACATCTTGCGTACAAACATTACCCGGACCGCAGTACAAGCCATCCGCGCAGTTGTACGGCATTGGATTACACTTCTCGCCCAGGTTGAGCCCTTTCTTGCAGGTCGATGTGTCTTGGTCGCAAAATGAGGCGGAAGCACAAAAGGCTTTAGGGACGCTTTTGCATTCAGCCTTCTGCCAATCACAGTGCTCGCCATCCGCGACAACGGTGCTCAACCCGCAGTGGAAATTTTTCGTCCCACCATCAAGCGCACAATAATCGCATATAGCCAAGTTCTTGCCATCCGATGCACACTCATAGCTTTCCTGGCAGTCGCCACCCAGCGGCGTTGTACCTACGGGCGGTTTGTAAACGCCATAGCAAGGCGACCCTGGTTTATCAGCATCGTCGATTTCGTGTATCTCATCATTTGGAGAAGAGACGCAAGTCGTGGCCTGCTGACGGATGATCTCAATACACAGACATGCCTGCACCGGATCATACGTTGTGCCGGGTACGCTTTTAATTTTCACAGAGAAGGACTTTATAAAAACGTCCCTTGCGTTTGCAGTGCAGGCTGGCGCGTCGTAGGCCGACCCTATGTTGGCGCAACATGGGCCGATGTTGTCGCACACTGTGTGGGCAAAGACATCCGGCAGGTCGGCCTCGGCCACGCCTTGCGTGCTACACACGTTTGTCCCGCCCGATCCACCGGCTGCGGTGCCTGAACCTCCGATGCCTCCGACGCCTCCAGCTCCTCCAATGCCTTCCGAAGAAGACCCTCCACCCGAACAAGCAGACGCACCGCCGATCAACGCAAGAACCAACAGACACAACCTGAAAAACGAATTCTGCATGTGATTACCTCCTATCAAAGAACTGATTGATTATATACGCTTAAACTCGCTTACTGTCAATCCATGCTTAATAAAAAAATTGTGAATTGATATTAAGAAAACGCGGCGCAGTGTTGCGTCGCGTTGCCTCGAGTTGTGAGGCGAGTTACGGGCAGAATCCGGCGCCGCTTGGAGAAAGCGGGACGGTCGGCCGGTACTTGTTGCTGTACTTGTCCCAGCAGACGAACGTGTTGTTCGTCACATTCTGACCCTGAGTGCAGACCTCGGCAAAGCCGGCCTGGGCGTTAGTCACGCCGGATGGCCAACTGCCTTCCTGGCCGTTGCACACGGTCTCGAAGTAGGCGTAGCCCGTCCAGTAGTCGTTGATGATGAGGGGCTGGCCAGGCGCGGACGTGTATTGCTTGCCGCCCATGCCCCAAGTCTTGGTGATGAGCGAAGGACACGGGTTCAAGAGCGCTGGTCCGGGCGTGATCTTGATGCCTGTAGCCGGACAGTTATTGAGCGGGCCGCAGACATTGCCGTTGTCGATCGCGCCATCGCAATCATTGTCCTTGCCATCGCAAACCTCAGGCGTGCTCTCGACGGGCTGAGTGATAACAACCCAGGTCCCGTTGTTGCATTGGCGCTGACCCCCATGGCATTCGCCCTTGGTGCCTCCGCCAAAAACCTCAATCATGCCGTTGGCTTGGCCATCACAGGAGTTGTTGGCCGGCGGCGGAGTACTGCCACCCCCGAAGTCGTCACATGTCTTGTTGTTGCCCCAGGGCGTCACGAGCGTCACCTGGCCGGTCGTACACGACTTCCAGCCGCTCACGCCGATTTCGTGACTCCAGGAGTTACCGACGTAGCCATCTATGCCCAGCTCTCCTTTGGCATCACCCGTCGTGCTGATGACAGCCTTGAGAACGATGTACTGGCACCCGTGGCTCAGGCCACCGTTGCCCAAATGGAGCAAGAGCGGATTGTTGGGTACGGGGTAGGTGTTATTCCCATTCAACGTGACGGTCTTCACCGGACTTGATGGGCTGTACCACGTGTCACGTCGGTAGTGTCCGGCCCACGTGATGGTCGCTTCACCCTTGGCCGTGCCTCCGAGCGGCGTGATCGTCCCGTTAGAGTTGAGGCAGTAGCTGGAAAGTGAATGGACGGTCACCGTGGAATTCGGTTGGTCAGCCGTGAACTGCAACCAGGCACGGTACTGATCCTCGTTCGGCCGCATGCCTTCGGCAAAGTTGCAGTTGGCATCGTTCGCGTCGTGAGACAGAAGCTCTGGAGGCGGAGTCACCTGGCCGCAGGTGCCGTTCTGTCCGGGAGGACTGCCTCCCGAACCGCCCGTGTTGACCGAGCCGTTGCACGAGGACTTCAGGATGCAATCGATATCGTAGCTCTGAGGTTGGAAACCCGAGCAACGCCCGTTGCTACACGCGACCCATCCGCCAGTCTGACACTGCGCGAACTGCGAGCACTGCGCATCATTGGCGCAACCGGCAGAATCATGGCTACAACCAAGACTCTGAGGCTTGGACGACCAAGTCGCCGCCTCCTTCGGTTTCTCGGTTGTATCGACCCCGCATCCGATAGAGACCAGGGGCAGGCACACACAAACAAGCCACTTACAACACATGACACACCTCTTCTGCATGGAAACAGCGCCTGCCTCTTGGGCAGATGCATAGGAGGAACATTCCCCCTATGTGCCATAATAGGCACATTCTTAAATTTAAGTCAATGGAGCCATGAATTGAAGGCTACCTGCTCAATACAGCGCCAATTGACCCTCTTCATCCAAATATTCGGCTTCCGGAGGCTGGTTCAAAACTTCATTAAAATAATAAGCCAAATGGGCATTGGGCTTGAGTTGCCAGGAGGTTATGGGCTTGATGAGGCTCAGGCCTTCCAAAGTCCGACAGCGGCTTAAAGCCACGTAGATCTGCCCAGCGGCGAAAGCTCCCCGGCCCAAATCCAAAGTCACTTTATCAAACGTCTTGCCCTGGCTTTTGTGAATGGTGACGGCCCAAGCCAATCGTAGCGGAACCTGCTTAAAACTGCCGACCGGCTCTTGTTCCAAATTACCCGTCTTGCGATTGAATTTAGTGCGATGGATATTCCAGGTATAAGGCTCAATGACGATTGGCTCTTTGGCGCCATCCAGTTGGACCATCACAACTTGCTCCCCTTCTAGCTCGTCGATGGCAATCACCCAGCCCAAGCTGCCATTCACGAATCTATTTTTTTGATCATTGGCCACGCACATAACCCGAGCACCCACTTTTAAAACTAAAGAAAGATCCGTGGACATATCCCGTTCTTTAAATTTACCCTCGACCACTCCTTCAAAGACGCGGATCGGCGTATCGAGTCTCACGAGTTTAGTTTGGTTGATGACATTGGCGGCTTCATTGGTAGGCGTCAGCACAATCGAGTCCTCGGGAGGGGGCGTTTGAATGATGCGCTGATTAATCTTGGCGAGTTGTTCGCAATTGGTCTCGCGATTTCTGATGGCATTTAAAAGCTCGATGAATTCCTGATCTTTTTGGCGATAAATTTTGAGCAGTTCAGTAAAGTCGATCTGTCCGGCAGCGTGCAGACGACGATAGGCGGTCGATGAAAAAAAGTAAGGCGTTTTATATTTCTGCGAAAATTCGTTTTGATCAGAAGTCGTAACCACGGGCGGCAGTTGATACAAATCACCGATGCCGATGACACGCACGCCGCCAAACGGACGCTTGTCATGGCGTATAATCTGCAAAAAGATATCCATGGCATCCAAAAGATCAGCCCTGACCATGGACAACTCATCAATAATCATGGATTGAATTTGACGATAGATTTCCGGCTTCTTACGATTTTCCGCCTCCATACGCGCCACCTGCAAATCAACCGAAGGCGGAATCTTAAAGAAGCGATGAATGGTTTCACCCTGGACGTTGAGGGCCGCTACGCCGGTTGGCGCGAGAACCGGGGCCTTGAGTTTGCCTTGCTCAACAAAGTGACGAAGCAACGTGCTCTTGCCCGTCCCGGCGCGGCCCGTAATAAAAACAAAAGCCTTGCCTTTTTCCATCTTTTGCAAAGCCTCTTCAAATTCCGGCGTCCTCTCCAGTTGCATTAGGGTCTATTGTGTTGGGAGAGAGGGAGGGTGTCAATCTATTGACTAAGAAGGCAAAAAATGATAAAGAATCGGCGTCATCCCGACCCCTACGGCAGGGAAAACCGCTGACCTTTTTTACGCGAGGCATGTCCCATGGAACATCCCTTCTCACGTCCTGCGGAGTGGCGGGACATCGACAAGCTGATCGGCAACACCCCGCTCATCAATATCTCGGACATGCTCGGCATTCCGGGACCTCTCTACGCCAAGTGCGAGTTCATGAACCCGACGGGTAGCCACAAGGTCCGGCCTTACGCCGCCATGATCAAGGAAGCGGAACTCACCTGGAAGCTCAGCCCAAGCATGGAAGTCGTGGACTACACGACGGGCAACGGCGCGGCTGCCATGGCCTGGCTCTGCTCCCTCCGGGGATACCGTTGCACGGCCGTGATGCCCGACGGCTTGCCCGACGCGCGCTATGACCAGACGCGGAGTTACGGCGCGTCGATCATTATATCTGACGGACCAGGCACCAATGTGGCCGCCGCTCGCGCTCGCGCCGAAGCGTACGTCAACGAGAATCCGAGCGGACGCTTCCTCCTTAGTCAATCCGAAAACCACATGAATGCAACCGCATTCCATCGGCTCGGAAGGGAGGTACGTGCCCAGCTCAAAAAGAAATGCAACAGGCTCACCACGTTCGTGTGTGGGTTTGGCACGGGCGGGACTCTAACCGGAACGTGCCGAGTGCTCCATGAACGTTTCCCGAACCTTCGGACGGTGGGTGTCGAAGTGGATCGCTCGGCTGTGCTATGGGCAGAGCGTACGGGCCTGCCAGTGCCACACGGGTTCCACAACGTCATAGGCTTCAGCCCGGGAGCCATCGCGCCGGTCATGGACGCATCCTTCGTCAACGAGTCCGCTCTTGTGAGCGAGGAAGAAGCCGCGACCTGGACACGGATCATCCGGGAGCGTACCGGCTACTGGGTCGGGACGAGCTCCGGAGCCAGCGTGGCTGTCGCCGCGCGTCTGCTCAAGGAACGTCCCAACCTCGCACCCTGCCTCACCTTCCTCTGGGATGTCGGCTGGAAATACGTCTGACCGCACCAAACCGATCTCGGTCTATGGCTGCGGTTTTTTTATTTCTTCATAAAATGCTATAATAATTGGTAATAATATGAAAAATCGGAAATCCACATTCAAAAGTTTCAAATATATTTTTGGAATTTCGGCGATTATTGTTTGCGCTTTGATTGTCTGGGTAGCCGTTCAAGTCAAAGCTTCTCCGGATGGCATCAAAACCCTGACTTTTGTTAAGCATTATCGGATTGAGGACTGGTCAGCGGCCAGAGGTATTTCGCAAACTAAGGACGGCGGTTATATTTTTACCGGTGAAAGCCTCTCTGACAAATCTGGAGTGCTCTCTGATGAAGATGCTTTTATTACTAAAGTTGATGCCCAAGGCAATGTGCAGTGGACCAAACTTTTTCAAACATCTCATTTAGTCAGCATTGATAAAAGTTACGCCGGAGCCGCCAAAAAGGGCGAGGAATTTGGCCGGGATGTGATTGAGCTTGAAGATGGTAGCTTTTTAATGGCTAGCCAAGGAGCAGGATTTGTTGACAAAAACTATTTAAAGCAAAAAGAGAAGTGGGATGATATCTTTCTGACTAAATTCGACAAGCAGGGTAACCATCTCTGGACTAAAATGGTCGGCGATTATTCGACTGACCGGGTTTTTAACGTTTACGCCACAAAAGATAGTGGTTTTATATTTTCCGGTTATTTTACTCAGACGGGTTTTGGCACAAAAACCGCGCCGACTTATGCCGTGCTGGCTAAATTTGATAAAGACGGGAAGAACAAATGGTCGCAGAAGATGGAAATGAGCAACGTCGACGTTCAACCCTTGGCAGATGGTGGTTTTATCGCCTTGGGTAGCGCTAAAACCGCTGGTAAGGAAAGCGGCCCCACGGAAAAATTTGAGGATACAACCATACCGGTCGTCGTTAAATTTAACGCGAATTTTAAAATTGAATGGTCAAAAAGCCTAGAGATTGTCCCTTTGGAAGAATCCATCTACACAACCGGGGAGGACGGTCATACCAAAATGCATTACAGGACAAAGCGGAGTGCGGCCGGTAAGTTTTTCGCCATTCGGCAAACGTCTGACGGCTATATGGCGCTAGGTTTTCTTTCTCCGATTTTATCCGCCGGTTCCATCTGGTCGACTCCAGCCGGGAAATATTCATTGGCGGCCGTCAAAATTAACAATTCCGGCGATCTACAGTGGGCTAAGGCTATAAAATTAGGCCTGCAATTTGGTGATAACATCAACGAGGCGAAAATAGTTAAGACTAAAGACAACGGTTTTGTCTTTAAACTGGATTACCTCCCGCCCCCCAGAAGCGATCACGAAAATAAAGCCGACGCGGTTGATGAAAAGTTCAAACAATTCAATGATCTGTGCGCGAGCAAGCATCGGGAAAATGACTGTGAAAAAGGTAAAATGACCAATGATCCGGAACTTCTTTTGGCCTGGGAAAATTATGTTAAAACCGCCAAGAGTTTTGATACTACTTTAAGTAACGGTCTTTTACTGGTAAAAACCGACGCGGATTTTAATCCGCAGTGGTCGAAAAAAATCAGTCTGGAGGATTATGTTTATGGCTACGGGGTAGCCCCGACTTCTGACAACGGCTTAATCATTGCCGGCAGTTACAACACATCAATTTTAAATTATACCAACAGCATGGGGCAGGGTTATTTTGTGGACACTTTACTGGTTAAATTAGACGTCAACGGCGAGGCCGCCCATAACCAAGGCATGATTTCCGACTACACCGATCTATCCATTAAAGATGTCGGCCCGTTCCTGGCCTTAAGAGACTTTGCACCCGTGGTGAAAAGTTTATCTTTAAAAATTGATAAAAAAGTTCAACCTAAAACGCCGGTTTATAAAACAAAAGTCATTGACATCTACGCCACGTATCTCGCTCAAGTGGTGTCGATTACCTCTTCTTTGCCAAAAATTTCTCCTCCCCAAATCCCGCCCAAAACACAAACTTGGGTGGAAATAAATTTCGCGAACGCGCCGGAGACTGAAACTATAAAACCGATGTACAAATCCGCTATTCAGATTCATCAGGAGCTCTTGCCCATCCTCAATGAAGTATTCGCTAACGAGGTAAAATTAAATAAAGATGTTTTCGGCGGGTTGGAATATCTTTTTGGACGATTAATAACCGACAGTGATAAAACGGCCGTTCAGCACTACCTTGAAGGGCAGGGATATAAGACATATCTATCCGAAGGCGAAGAGTTGGTGATGATGAAAATTGGTCGGACGCTGACCCTGACTTTTTCTTTCAGAGATAAAACCAAGGGGACTTTATTTGTGACTTATTAGTTCATCCAAATTCCACAAAAAGAAGAACCACCGCAAGGGTGGTTTTCTTTTTGGTAGACCATGTGGGTGCGCGGTGGAACGAGCTTGTTTCCGAGCTGGATCGCTGGCACGAATTCGGCAAAGCGAGGGAAACGGCTCAAAAAACGGTCAACCTGCTCTATGTTTGCCGGGTCGAGTAGATAGGCTGGACGAATGACGTGACCCCTTGACAAATTGCCCAAGCAGGTATACGCTTTAATTATTAAACGAGTATTAAATTGATTTATCTATGCTTAGCGAGAAAGAAGTTGCAAAAAATCGTAAAATATTCAGCGAAACTGACAAAAAGATGGTAGTTGCCTTTAAGGCACTGAGCGACATTAGTCGCTACCGACTGTTCTGTATGCTTTTAAAACAGCCGCAGCTTTCCATCAGCGATATCGCGCAGATTCTGAACATTTCTTTGTCTTTAGCCTCGCAACACCTGAAAGTTTTAACCCACGCCAACCTCTTGCGAAAGGAACGGAAAGGGAAGCGCGTTATTCCCAAACTTGAACAAAGCAACCCGATCGTTAAACTGGTCGTTAAAACAATTCAGCAAGCCGTAAAGATAGCAGAATAAGTTCATTTTGTGAAAAAATAATTGAATTTAATACAATGAGCCTTTTGTAGGGGGTGGGAATCTTCCCGGCTCCTTTGAGGGCTCATCACCTCGAGCTCTTTTACAACCAATCAAGGAAACAAAAAGAAAGAAAGGTATATCAATGACGAACATCAAGGGTTTCACTTTCTGCATCATTGGAATGCTCCTTCTCGTGCTCGGCGTCCTCGGTTGCGCCGGCGAAGTCCTCTCGCCAAACGGGAACGCAGAGCCGGTCGCGCCGATGCGGAACACGTCTCCACCGCCCGCCAACTGCGTCGCAGGTCCAATCCAGGATTACGGGATCGGCGGGGAGATCGCTCTTATCCCGTCAAGAGATGGCTACGCGCTCGCGTTCACCACCGACACCGGTCAGGGAAACACGAGCAGCACGCTCGTACTCCTCGATCACAATGGTTTGGCACAGAAGTCCGTGGCGCTTGGTGCGGGCGGTTATCCGCAAGTCGTCAGTGGCAATTTCAACAATACGCTGGCCACATTCCAAACGAATGCGTCCGGCGAAACCGCAATCGGTTGGATGGATGCGTCCGGCGGCAACTTTCAACAGTCTCGGTTGCCACAGAATCCCTCGTTCCTTTCGCCTATTTTCGTCAGAAGTGTCCATTTTTTGTCTCAACAAGCCTGGATCGCCGTCGAACCTAATCCCTATCCGGCCACGGCTTGCGTGACGATCAGACTTGGCAAAACGGCGTCTGACGGAAAAATGACGGGGAGTCTCGTAACATCGCTCGCGCTTCGCGATGGAAAATGCCTAAACAAATCCCTAAACAGCGGAAGTTACGGGGGAAGTTACGATCTGGAGGCGTTCGCGAATGGTTATGCGACCAATGTCATTGCCATCCATAAATCGCCAGACGAGGAGCAGAATCAGCTCTCCCTCTTCATCGGCGATGGCAAGTACCAAGAAATGGACCTCGACACGTGGCACAACGACGGTCCGAACATGAGCGATTCGTTCATCGAACGGATCAATCGGCTGACAACAGGCGGCTTCGTTGTTCCGATCCAGCGCTGGGTTTCCAACCACCCCAATCTGATCGTGCCGGTCTTTGACCCAACACGACTCCTTTTCCTCGATGAAAACGGTCAACTCATCAACACCGTTCTCGTTCCGCACTTCATGGGTTACGACACAACCCCTATTGGTTTTTGGACCACGGAGGTTTACCTCGTGACCACAACCTGGGAGGATGATGGGACCACATCCGCTTTCTTCCATCTGATGGATATGTATGGCACGCCACTCCACGATCTCAAACTCGAGACGGTGTTGAACGACTTCAGCGCACAAGCGAAGATCGTCGCGGGTTTCCCGAGAGGAGATCCCGGGTACGCATTTTTCGCCGCATGGGGGGGCGGTCTCTCCGCGGCGGACATCTACAACCCCATCCACGGCGCGCTCATTATCTGCAAGTAGTGGAGTTTCCTCGGTCGTCTCTGGTTGAACCTACTTGAGTCTATAGAGTCGCTCTCCCACAAACACTATCGTGGGCGTTCGGCGAGAACGATATCTCGCCTACTTAATAAGTTTCTAAAATGTTTGGAGACTTTGAGGTAAGGATTATAGTTAGATACAAAAAACAACTTTCCGCGAGGGAAAGTTGTTTTTGGTAGCCCCAAGGGGAGTCGAACCCCTCTTAACGGCTTGAAAAGCCGCTGTCCTAACCGATAGACGATGGGGCCAAATTATTTGGCGATTTCCTAATAAGCGATTCAATGAGCTTTCTACTTTTCCATCTCTTTATTCTGTATTCTTGTTTTTGTGCTTCGGCCCGTGTATCAAACTTTTCTAGATATACAAGCTTAACGGGTAACTTGGACTTGGTCGATTTTACTCTTCCATTTTGGTGTTCTTTGAGTCTTTCATCTATATCATTGGTACTGCCAATATAGTAAGTCTCTCCAGCGGTGAGCAATATATAGGTAAAAGCCATATTTGTAAACGGTGCCAACTAAAATGTGGGAATCCTAACCGATATGCCGATACGCCACTATTCATATGGCGATCGGCATCCCGACTTGCATATTATTCAAAGTGCAATGTCGGGAGACGATGGGGCCAAAAGTGCGGCTATTTTAGCCAAAGATGGAGCGGATGTCAAGATGCATTCTGACCAAAAGCATGCTTTGACAAATGAGCAGTAATTGTTTAACCTATCGCACAACTCACACCCGGAGGCTCACATGGTGAAAGACGTGATGCAGCAGCTCATTGATCAGTTCGAAAAGGATATCATGTATGACCTCCATGGTACCCCTATCAAGGTCAGTCGTTCAACAGCCGCCCAAGAACTACTCGCGGTCGCCGACCGCAGCACATTCACAGTCATCGCCAACCACCTAAAAAAAGATCCTCCGTCCGATAAGGGGATCTACTCTGATTTGCCCTTGGCCTGGTGCCTGCTTCTGCACGATATTGGGCTCACCCTGGGACTCCAACCACTACCGGCCAATTGGAAAGACCTGCAGGGCTGGTTTGACTGGATAACCCAGAACGTTGCGGCTACTCCCGCAACCTAGCGCTCCCCTCTCGCAAGAGAGTCTTTTTTTTATTTCGAATATAAAAAAACGCACCGACTACCGAAGGGCGCGATGCGTGAGAAACTAGCAGCTGAAGTTGAAGTCGAAGACTTCGACTTGAAGGTTCGTACGGGCGAGCGCTCGCATGATCAAGAAACGCTCTTCGCCGGGGATCTCCGAACCACTCATGACGAACCCGATGCGATCGGGCGGATTCGTTACCGGGCGCAACAGCTTAATACTGAGAAGTCCGGGAGCCTTGTCGTAACAGAACTTCCCGTCGCGTTCGTAGTAACAGACGATCCCACAGAAAGTTTTAAGTTGCCAGGTTTTCTTCATGACAGAACCCAAGTGCCTGTCATAGGCAGGGACTTGGTTTAACTTGCTCCAGCAGCAGTGGGCAAGGAACGCGGCGAAACCTTGGCATGCACCGGCGACCGGGAGCATAAAAAGGAGTTCCTTGATAGCTAGATTCATCCCGATGGGATTGCCCTTTTCCATGTTAATGATCATGATTTCCTCCTCTAAAGTGTGCCCAAAACCTAGCACTAACTGTTACACCTGTCAATCGTCGTTGCTCGCTATTGACCCAATTTTTTAAAATGCGTCTATTATGATTCCGTGGAAAAAACTCTCCTGAGCATCTGTCCAGGCGGGCAGGCGCTCTTTCCATGTTAAGAGGTGCTCCAATGAGTAGAAATTCTGTTTGCGTGTGTCTCCTCCTGGACAAGAAGACTGGGTAGGGATAACCTCCCGCCCATGGAACCTATCAAGCTCCTTTGCAAATTCCTGTTCGAACTCGGTCATCTACGTCGCATCAAGCACGAAGGCTGGCGCCTAGCCCTGGTAGAAACTCCTGATTCCGTGGCTGAACACAGTCTGCGTGCCGCTCAGATCGCGTACGTGCTCGCTTGTTTGGAGGGCTATCCCGATCCAAATAAAGCCGCCGCCGCCCTCGTTTTTCATGACATGCATGAAGCGAGGACGAATGACTCACACAAGCTTGCCAGCCGGTACGTCACGGTAGACAAGGCGCGAGCGGCTCACGATCAGGCCGAACCTCTGGACAAGATCGGCCAATCTATCTTGGAGCTTTGGAACGAAGTCGAAGCCGAGGCTTCGCCCCTGGGCCGTATCCTGAGAGACGCCGATCGTCTCGAATGCGCTTTTACGGCCAAGGAGCTGATCGAAACTGGCCATCCGGCAACCCAAGACTGGATCGACAACATCAAGCTCCACACCGACTCGGCCAAGGCCATGCTCTCTACTCTACGCGAGATGACGTCCACCGATTGGTGGAAAGGCCTCAAGCAACTACCGCGATAGCCTAGTCGCGAACTCCCCTCTCGCAAGAGAGTCTTTTTTTATTTCGAATATAAAAAAACGCACCGACGGCCGAGGCGGGCGATGCGCGAGAAGCTCACTTGTGAGGGAAATCGAAGACATGGATCTTGGACGGGCTGCGAGCCAGAGTGCCCATAATCCGATAATAGTGGGCTGTCGACATGTCCTGCTCCGAGAGCACGAATCCGACGGGTAGCAGACGACGAAGGACGTTCGGGAACAGGCTCTGCAGGGTTTGTTGAATCATCTCCGGAGCCGGGCTGTAATCGTCGCCGTCGTAGCAGACGATTCCGTGGAAGGTTTTGCCTTCCCAGGGCCTTGTTTGCAGCGAGCCCATGATCCTCAAGCTCTCGCTGTTCAGTTCACTCCAGCTGGAGCTAGCGAGCAAGGCGTCGAAACCCTCGCCCAAGCCTCGCACAGGGAGCATGAAGATGAACTTCTTGACTGTCACCTCCGGCACCAAAACTCGACTGACACTCATATCAATGATCATGGCTTCCTCCGCTGTGAAATGTTCACCGAAAGTAGCATCCCATGCCCTGCCTGTCAATCGTTATTGCTTGCCTTCCGGAATCGCTATTCGTATACTCAAATAACTATGCCTCCCAAAATTCGCGTAGCCATTATATGCGGCGGTATTTCCAATGAACGCGAGGTTTCCCTTAAATCAGGTCAACAGGTTTTGTTGAATTTAGATCGCGAAAAATACGAGCCGCAAATGGTGGAGATTGCCGCCAATGGCCAATGGTTGCTCCGCAGTGCTGACCCTGCGAAAGAGTTACCCACGCAAGACGAGCATCAATTAGTCGTCCGTTCGCCTTTCGAAGCCGCAACCGCACAAGGCAAACCTTTCGATGTGGCTTTTCTAGCTTTGCATGGCAAGTTCGGCGAAGATGGCAGGATCCAAGCTCTGCTGGAGCTGGTCAACATTCCCTACACGGGCTCAGGAGTTTTAGCGAGCGCGCTTTGCATGGACAAAGCCAAGACTCACAATTATCTAGCCAGCTTCGGGATTGTCTCCCCCAACTTTTTAGTCATTCGTGAAACTGACCGTAACCTGGATGAAATCCAACAAAAAATCGATGAGCTCGTTCAGTATCCCTGCGTAGTCAAACCCAATGAATCCGGCTCAAGCGTGGGCATTACCATCGTCAAAACTAAAGACGAGTTATCACCGGCACTAGCCAAAGCTTTTAAAGAAGATAAGACCGTCCTGATACAACAACTCATCGAAGGCCGCGAAATCACTTGCGGAGTTTTAGGCAACTCGGACCAAAACGATTTACGAGCCCTACCTCCAGTCGAAGTTATCGCGGATGGCGAGTTCTTCGATTACAACGCCAAATATTCTTCAGCTAAAACCCAAGAGATCTGCCCGGCCCCGCTTGATCCGGCCATGACGAAACAAGTTCAAGATTTGTCCCTTAAAATCCATGCCCTCCTGGATTGTGACGGGCTCAGCCGCTCTGATTTTATTTTACGTGACAATGATTTTTATTTTTTAGAAATCAACACTCTCCCCGGTTTGACTGAACAAAGCCTCTGCCCCAAAGAAGTCGCGGCCGCGGGCATGAGTTACACGGAGTTTTTGAATCAGTTGATTGATTTAGCACTCCAAAAAACTCAAGACAACTCTTTCTAGTTTCCAGTTTCTAGTTTCCAGTAACATCCACGCCTTCTGTCTTTCTGAACCCGATCCGGTCCGGCGCGTAATCGGTGCCTAGTTTTATCATATTGGCGAAGACAATAGACTCATCGCCATAGCGGTCACGTATAACATCAACTGCTCGCGATGCCTCAAAACTCCTTTCCCTCATTTCCCCTCTGTCATTCCGAGCGAAACGAAGTGCAGTCGAGGAATCTTGGTTAACGACGATTTCTCCACTTCGCTCGCTTGTGCTCACTGCGGTCGAAATGACAGAAGGAGGATGGATTCCCGCCTTCGCAGGAATGACAAAACTCAAAGGGAGCGCAGTCTGGCCGCTGGGTGGCACGAGATCAATCAAAGTCACAGCCAGAAAGGAAACCTGACGTTGGCCGTCCCAGACGTTTTTCAAAAGTTCTGTAGCTCCGTGGGTCAGAGAAAAAATATCATTGGCTGGCTCACCGAAAGCCATGGAACAAGTCTCTCCATTGTCAAAAGGATGGAAAAAAGACGGATTTTGCGTCTTACCGCTCGTTTCCCTAAAACCAATCTGAATATTCATACTCCGCGCGAACAATCCAAATGACCTTAATCGGCGACCCGCGCGTTCGGTCAGGCGGACTGCGATAGGCAAAATCAAACCCTGCTCATTAGCCCGACGCGGCACACAGAAGGAATGCCCAACTGATTTTGGCAGACGTTCACCGGCTACTTCCAGCCGATCCACGTCATGGCCGCAAAGACGCTCATGCCATGTCCAGCCTGCTTTACCCAAGACCTGCATTAAATTAGCGACAGGATAATGTTTCAAGTCTAAAAGAGTATAGATGCCAAGGCGATTGAGACGTCGCTTGATATGCCGGCCAATCCCACAGGCATCTTCGAGTTCCAAAATAGCTAGTGTCTCATCCAGATTTTCCAGCGTGATAATCACCAGGCCATTGGGCTTTTTGAGGTCAGAGGCCAGCTTGGCCAGGAATTTTGAGGGCGCGATGCCGATAGAACATTTGAGCCAGTCCCCTATCTCTTGTTGGATTCGGATGCGCGCGCGACACAAAGCCCAAGCCGCTTCGGCCGCGTCCCGATACCAACCATCCAAATCCAAAAAAGCTTCGTCAATCGAATAATGCTCAACCTTGTCTGAAATTTGATGCAACAAACTAAAGACCCTGGATGTCACGGCCCGGTATTTGGGCGGATCGTTCTGCACAAAGACCATATCAGGGCAGACTTGCCGGCACTCATCGACTGACATGCCGACTTTCGCCCCGCGCTTTTTGGCTTCGATGGAGGCCGCGATCACGCAACCGTGTTTGTGCAGGTAAGCGCAGACGCCCAAAGGCCGCCCGCGCCAGTGCGGGTTGGCTTGTTGTTCTACACTCGCGAAATACGAGTTCATGTCGACGTGAGCGAACATATTTAATTCAAAATTCAAAGTTCAAAGTTCAAAATGCAGGTAGCCTACGGCATTATATTTAATAAATATCCCGCAGGGATTCCAACATTTTGCTCTTTGAATCTTGAATTTTGAATTATCATAATATCGCTCTTTGCTTTTTGAATTATAAGGAGGCCATTTCTTCCAAACTCCACTTAAGCGTCTCAGTGGAAAAACGAAGACGGAAAGCATTGGCCTCGTCGGAGACGGAAAAGATGTAATGCTTTTCGCGTCCCTGCCGCTCCGTATGCACCAAATTCACACGCTTAACGCGATAATGCCGCCCGCCCCACTTAAAGAGCATCGGCTCAATTTCTTTGCCCTTAAAAGCCACCAAAACCTCAATCGGTTCGTTAACTGCTTGATATGCCATATAGAACAAAAATAGAACACAAGTTAAAGCCTGTCAAATCAGTCTTGACAAACAAGGCTTTTTCAGTCTAACTACTCAACAACCATCGTACATTCACACTGCGAGGTGAACCATGAGCGAATCTAAAAAGCTCCTCCTGATTCTCGTTTCCTTAGTTTCCGCGATCTTCGCCATAACTGGCTTGATCAGCTGGGTTTCATCTTCCAATGAGATTGTCTACCGACCTGCCGCGCCTCCGCGTTTTGAGGTCAGGCGCTGGGTCAACGAGGCTCAGCTCCCCTCTCCTCCTCCACCCCTAGCGACGGAACGCTTTGGCTGAATCGCCGGAGAGAGTAAAAAGCACCAGATCACCCAGCCGAGCGACATCGTCTCGCCTGAGCTTCCCAAAAAACTGTACAAGGCACGCCAGCTGATCCAAGCCTGCGGAGATGTCCAAAAAGCTTGGAAATGGGAAGATGTCAAAAAGGTCATTGAGGCTATTGGTAAAACCTTGCCCATCTTCTACATGAAGCAGGAAACCTACTGGGACAATGGTGGCAACTTCGGCATGGCCTACCTCGAGGGAGAGGATCGTATCCTAATACCGGTCCGTGTCGCCGGCCTGGCAGACGAGGACGTCGCTTCTGTCTTGGTGCACGAGGCCACACACGCGGTCATGTTCCAAGAATCACTCAAGGCCAGCGGCTATAAGCGCGAGGAGCTTAGACACATCCACGAGGAATGCTGGGACGTCGACTATGAGCACTACTACGCCACCGAGGCTCTGGCTCACTACAACCAGGCCCGTTGGCTGACACGATGCGTACCGGCGTTCGTGGCCGATGCAGGTCTTCATCGTACGCTCGACTACCTACTATCCGCAGCCGAAGGCAACTATTCAGCTCAAGACAAATTCTCCCAGTTTCTTGTTGAATACGACCGAAACTTGAGCTACCACGAACCAAAAGAAAACGAGTTATGCGGGCCACTAATCATGATCCACGGAGACAAGGCTGGCCAGTACTTTTTCTCGGCCGATCTTTACCTTGATCTGATCGGGCCCTTGATTGGAGTCCGTGAAAGGTTCTCTCAGCACCCCTAAGGTGCTCTTTTTTATTGAAAATCCCCCATCTGAACTGGCGAGAGACTCATCAACTCAGATTGGGAGGCCGCTTAGTGCAAAGCGGCCGAGTGCAGATGTTTGAGGGAGGAACTAAAACGTAGATCTGTCACTTTAGAGGGACAAGCTTGGTCACCTTATAGTCTTGCCGTGGGTCTTCCTGGGAAAAAGCCCAGTAACCCATCTGCCCACAGCTAGTGATGCGATACAGGTAGTCGGAATGATTACGTTGCACGATAAGCTCTCGTATACGTCGGACCCCGCGCTCAAACCCTTCCGCGTGCAGAACCGTCATAGTGTCTGGCTCATTTGTACCGGAAAACCGGACTTCCAGAAGTTGCGAGATGAACTCCTCAACTTCATGCAGGCGATTGGTATCCGGAAACTTTGAGTCCAGAGCAATGGGCGGATGTGCGAAAATAATTTTGAACATCACGTTCTCCTCTTCGGTTGGAAGGTATATTTAGTTCCCCATCTGAATCGATGAGTTACTCATCAACTCGGATGGGAGGCCGCTTGTGCGAAGCGGCCGAGTAGGTGGGAAATGTACGGATATTCATTTGATGATGCACTCGACTGTCTCGATGAGTGCGCCGTCGTCATCCCAAGTACCATCATCAAGCTTATGCCGCACCATCTTTCCGGCTTTGTTGTGGCAATCGCGAATGTGGACCTCCTTACCATTCTCCGTATAGATCTCTCTATACGTAATCTTGCCGTCCTTGCACTGGAACCGTATTTCGGCTTGCTTGGGTGATTCACCCCATATTGCAAGCTTCACGCTCATGGATCCGTGGAGGACCAAATCACAGAGCTCCCACTCGAACACTGAGATCGAGTATTTGTCATCCGAACCGGGCTCTACGTCCCGGAGCAGATAATCAAGCATACTCTCGATGACGTACTCCACAGCCCCATGCACCGGACTTTCTTGGCCCCAGCAGTGCCGTTTCCACTCAAGCATCCAGAGATTCGGATGCTCAACAACGTAGAACTCCAGAAAAAATGCACTCTTGACGCCTTTGCGTTCGATGATCTTCATGGCTCTCTCTCCTCTTCGGTTGGAAGTCTATTTTGTTCCCCATCTGAACCGGCGAGGGACTCGTCAGCTCGGATGGAAGGCCGCTTGTGCGAAGCGGCCGAGTAGGTGGGTTACCAACCCGTGCACTGACAACAGATGTGCCACGGTTTGGGGGCGGGTTGCCAACAAGCAGCTTGCGCGCTCACGTTTTTTGAGTTTGACTTATGAGCTCCAACACATGAACGGAAATTCTCATGAACCACAGGGATGTATCCACCCTGCAACCGCTCCCAGATGACCACTCTGAGGGTATCAATGAGCCATATTTCGATTTCGCCATAATGAGGAGGATGGCGGAGCTGCTTGCCAATTGTGATTGCGTGCTCTTCCCCTCTCCGTCGCGTCTTGGAGCCAAGGATGACCAAATCCATCCTTTCTGAAAGCTCTTTCCATTCCTGCAGTGCCTGTTTGTAAGCCTCTATTTCCCCTGGCTTAGGGACTTCCCCTGGCTCGAGGGATTTGCTGTCGTCGTAGTACGTCACGTTGCCGCCGCCGTCATGCATCGTAATTTTTTTCCAAACGGGACGCGAGGCGAAGAAAGCCTTGACATACGACCAAGTCTCTTCGTACGTCGCTGGCCTGGATCCATCCTTTTCGATTTCCTCAATCACCTGCTTAACAGTGAGGCTCGGATCGACCTTGGCAAGCACTACTTCGATTTCTCTCGAATTCTTAGGAAGATCCGCATAGCGGGCGGCCGGGACAGGATTCTTTCTAGGATAGAAAGAGTATCCATCATCACGCGGGGACAGGCAGAGACATTCTACGATTTCCGCATCTTCGGGTTGATGATAATCGCAGAATACAACTTTGCTTGTTTCGGGCAGATATTCCATGGCTTGCCTCCTGGCTAGTTATAATGTTCAGTGATTTTCCCATCTGAACCGGCGAGAAGTTCGTCAGCTCGGATGGAAGGCCGCTTGTGCGAAGCGGCCGAGTGGGTGGGTTAAAGGGTGAGTTTCAGAGAGTATGCGTGACTTCTGTTCACCTTGAGCTCCATTTGGAACTCGTTGCTGTAACCAGAGGCAGTCACGGCTATGTCGACGATCACGGTTACGGGGTGATCGAAACCGCAGCGGCAAGCCACGAACGGCTCCGTTACCAACCAGCCGCATTGCTTGCATTCACCGGTTCGTTCCGTGACGGTCATGGATTTCGCCATGACCAGACATCGGGTGTCAGCCTCTCTTGGTGGGTCACCCGGGCTGTTAATGTCTGGCTGCCGCGGTCGCACTTGGCAGAGTAGGAAGCCAAGAGTTTCTTCAATGACCGGTCGGATTCTCTCCCACGCGTCTCGATTTTCTTGTGACTCCTCCAAGACATCTGGATTACAGGTAAGCATGACATCAAGCGCAAGGTGGGTGAATTGGAATTTCATAGCTTCTCTCCTTGTGAAGGTTCTTGTTGTTTTGTTAAACACAGCATACCTCAAATTGACAAAAGTGTTTGAAGGTGCTATGATAGTATTGTAATTAAGGCGATAAATTGGCTAAAATAAGCAAAAGATATGTCGAAACTAATTCCACAACAAATCATAATAGACGCCTTGGAGCAGGTAAACTTCACGCCCAAGGAGACTGTCACCTACTTGGCTTTGCTGAAAATAGGGACAGCTAAGGCGGGTGTTTTAGCCAAAAAAACCGGTCTTAACCGGACGACAATTTACGACATATTGGAAGGGCTCATCCAGAAAGGGGTCATCAGCAAATATCGCAAAGGTAGCCAGACGTATTTCAGCGCGCTGGACCCAGATCGTCTGCTTTCTTATCTTGAACGGGAAAAAGAGGAGGCCGTGGCCAACCTGGAAAAACGGAAGAAACGCCTTTCCGACCTTTTACCCCAACTTATTTCTTTGCAAGACATTTCATCCACCCGCCCAAAGGTCCAATTCTTCGAAGGTGAGAAGGGCATGCGTGAAGCTTATGAAGATACTTTAAATTCGCGCGAGACCATACGGGCTTTTGCCAACGTGCAGACCATGCACGAGGCTTTGCCAAACTTTTTTCCGGAATATTATAAACGGCGCGCGGCTAAAAAGATTTTCATCCACGCTATCGTGCCTCAAAACGAACTTTCCATAGAAAGGCACAAGCACGACCAAGAAGAAATGCGGGATATCCGTTTTCTCCCCCAAAAAGAAATGGTTTTTTCGCCGGAAATCAATATCTATAACAATAAAATGCTGATCGCCTCCTGGGCGGAAGAAATGGCCATCATTATCGAATCAAAAGAATTAGCTGATTTGCAAAAGATGACTTTTGACCTGCTTTGGCAAACTCTGCCCAAAACGTCCTGATCGTCCTTTGCGTCCTAAACGTCCTACGACAACGCCTCGCTAGCTGTTTCTATTCGAAGATTCCTTCGTCGCTCCCCTCCAAAGGCGGGCATGCGACTTCCCTCGGAATGACAGTTCTAACTTTCTGGCAAACAATGTTTTTCTCCGGGCGTAAACAAACACGCTTGCGGCACTTCGTGGCAAGCTCGGCAACGCGCCTCATACATTTCATCTCCGCCGACGACAATGCGCGGCGATTCGTAAGGCGCGGGTTGGCCGGCGATTAATCTTTGAGTTCTGATAGCCGGTTCACCGCATCGCACGCAAACGGCCGTTAATTTTGTAACCGAATCGGCCTCGGCCATGAGCTCCGGCACCATCCCAAAAGGCTCGCCGCGAAAATCCGTGTCCAAACCGGCGGCTAAGACGCGCACTCCCCTATCCATCAGTTTTTGGATGACATCCAGCACGCCTTCTGGCAGAAATTGCGCTTCGTCGAGCGCCACGACTTTATGTTCTGGTTGCCAATGATTAAAAATTTCTTGCGGATCATTAATGGGGATGGCATCAAACATACGTCCGTCGCGCGAAGCGATGACCAACTTTTCGCCCCGACTGTCCAAGCCCGGTTTAAAGACAATCACCGGTTGTTTGGCGATGGTCGCGCGCTTCAAGCGGCGGATCAGCTCCTCGCTTTTACCGGATGACATGCATCCTACGATAACCTCCAATGAGCCCTTAGGCATATAACGAATTTGTAACATGTAACACGTAACTTGTAACTCGAAACCTAAGATCAAGAGTTATAAGTCGCGAGTTTTGAGTTGCGAGTTTTATACACCCCGCGCAGTACTCAGTCGACAGAAATAAGTCAATAATCGTCCGCCATGCCGAATTTATTTCGGCATCTCACGAAGCTGAGCTACGGGAGATCCTGAAACAAGTTCAGGATGACAAAAGAGTTTGGTGTTTGTTTGGTTATTGGTATTTGGTTATTGGTATTTGGTTTTTGGTGTTTCCCATTGTATAATGGGCCTATGTTCCGTTGGCTTCGTGCTTTAGTCTTAGGCGATTCGTTTTATCTTACGGCCTTTGGATTGCTGACTCCAATTTTTGCTTTATTCCTGACGGAACGCATTCCGGGAGCCAATATTTTAACCGTGGCTATCGCTGAGGCGATTTATCTGGCTTCGGTTGGTTTGCTCCGGCCTTTTTCACAACTCTACGCCAAAAACGACGGCTCAGGCTGGCGCACGCAACATATTCTTTGGTTTGGTTCGGCTTTCGTGATCATCACGCCTTTTTTGTATTTGCTTTCGCGCGACATGATTGATGTTTATGTCATTCAGTTGCTTTACGGCATTGGTATCGCATTTTGCGAACCGGCCTGGTCGCGACTCATGGATAAAACCTGCTCCCTTGATAATGATGATGTCTTGGACCGTTACAGCTCTTTGAGCACGCTGTTAGCGGCCGGCCTGGCTTTAGTCGGAGGGTTTGTGGCGGATCAACAAGGCCCGGCCGCGCTCCTCATTTATCTTGATGTCACGACCGCCATCGCCGCTTTGATGTTCGCCGCTCTTTATTGGCGCTTTGGCCTAGCTCCTACTAGACACTCTCCCGCTATCCGTCGTGAAAATACGGCGGACGTAACAGTATGAACGGTAAACTGAAATCACTTTTGGCCGTCGACCTCCTCGTTACCAGTTCCTATGGCCTGATTTTGCCGATCTTGCCGCTTTTCATCGTGGAAAGAATCGACGGAGCCAATCTGATGTCCGTGGCCATTGCGCAAGCTGTCTTTTTGGTTTCGCAAGCCGGCTTTAGCTGGATCTTCTCAAATTACTTGCACCATAAGCAGACTAAAATCCGCGCCCATGGCGGCCTGATCGTCGGTTCCGTAATTGTGACGCTGGTGCCGGCCATCTACCTGATCTCCTGGGACATTACTTTGATCTATCTAGCGCAGGTCTTGCTCGGCATTGGCTTAGGGATCCTTTATCCCTCGTGGGCTTGCCTGGCTAAAGATTCAACCGAAACGGCTCACCGACCAAAAATCAAACAAGCCCATAGCATATTCCTCAGCTTGAGCATGGCCTTGGCCGCGCTCCTGGGGGGCTATGTGGCTTATGAATACGGTTATTGCCTACTCGTCTACATGATGGTCTTAATCGGCATATGCGGAACGATTATGAGCTTGGTGCTTTGGGCGGGGAGGAACTCACGAAAACGAACCTAACTCACCCTGCCCTCTCTTAAACAAGAGAGGGTTCTGCGTTTCTGAAGTAAGGATGTGCCGGCCCTCCTCTTGTTTAAGAGGAGTTGGAGGAGTTAGGCCTGATTTTTCCTTCGCCATTCGGCGATTTTTTTGTGGTCGCCGGACAATAAAACTGGTGGCACTTTCCATTTATTTCCGCCCGAGGCGGATTCGCCTTTGGCGAAGAAGATTTCGGGTCGCGTATACTGCGGATATTCCTTGGTCGCGCCGTCTCCCCATGATTCTTCATCCAAAGACGCTTCCTTGCCCAAAACCCCGGAGCGCAAGCGCGCGACGGCGTCCGTCATGACCAAAGCCGCGAGCTCGCCGCCGGTCATCACATACTGACCGATCGATAATTCTTCGTCCGCCAACTTTTCCGCCACACGCTCATCTACTCCTTCGTACCGTCCGCACAAGAAAACTAAGCGATCGTACTTCGCGAGACGTTGCGCTTCTTTTTGCGTAAACATCTTGCCTTTGGCGGAGGTCAACACGACTCTCGTCCTAATCGTCCTGGCCGTCCTATTCGTCCTGTCGGAGGACGTAGGACGTTTAGGACGTAGGACGTGCAGCGCTTTAAGCGCTGCGTAGAATGGTTCGACGCGCATGAGCATGCCCGCTCCCCCGCCAAAGGGCCGGTCATCTACGTGGCCATGTTTGTCGATGGCCCACTGGCGCAAGTTATGTGAAGTGACTTTGAGCAATCCGGACTTTTGAGCGCGTCCCAAAATAGACGCACTACAATACGCATCTACCATTTCTGGAAATAAAGTCAGGACATCGACTTTGAGTGTTTTCTTCTTTGCCATATGCTGACATCATTGCATTTCTATATTTAACTGTCTATAAACAAAACCGCCCGGATTAATCCGAGTGGCTTTTTCATGTTACATGCTACATGTTACATGATCATTGTTGTTTGTTATATACCCAGATCAGCAATATCCTGATCCGAAACTAGATTTTCGCCACGTGGCTCACTACGTACGTCACCACGCGCCTCACCGTGTTCCTCGACACCGGTTTTGCGGCGGGATTCCTGGTGTGCCATGCGGGCATTCTCAGGCTCGTAAACCTTGAGGTTAACGCGGGCGTTTTCCTTAGCACCAACGATCTTGAGCAAGATGCGCAAGGCGCGGGCGGTCTGGCCCTGGCGGCCAATCACGTAACCCATATCCTCCTGATTAATGTGGAGGGTGATGAGCACGCCGCGCTCGTCGACCGTGCGTTCAGTCTTCACGTCGTCCGGATGGTTGACGATGGACTTAACCACGTACTCAATAAACTGCTGGTCCTTAAACTGTTCTGCCATATCGGCTCTGAACAATCCGATCTACGATGCCGTGCTTGCTTGCCGTGACACCATACGGTGCATGGCTCTGCAAGACGCGTACCCTAAAACGGATAAAACATTATCAGTCCAAGATGCGGGCTGTGTCTAAATTATCTGTAAATAACTAGGGAATTGATTGGCATCTTCAACCAAAATCCGCAATTAATATAATACATTTTGGAGTTTTTGTCAAAATTACGGACGTCTTTTCTGCTCAATAGAGCCTTGCTTTAGATTAAACTGAAAACCGCACCCCGAGGAGCTGAAGCGCAAGATGCGGTCTTCAGTGTGGGGTGCGGTCAGAATGAGACCGTCAGTTAGACTGGCTTTCGGACTGTTCGAGGGCTTCCAGCGCGTCCAGCAGGAGCGCTTTAGCTTTCTCTTCCGAATCGGCCAATCCTACGACGATCTGCGTGAGTTGATGCCGGGCTGCTCCCAGCTTCTTGTTCCTAGGCGCGGCCTTGACCAAAGCGGCAACACCCGCGAGTCGCTTGGCAAGCTCCAGACGATACATAGCTTCCTCGGCATCGCGCTTGGCGAGCTGTACAACTCGTTCTGTTTCGGCGAACGAGATGCTCGACTCGAGCCTCGAGATCGTGTCCTTCGGGGAAACTGATTCCCGACGCAACCCTTCCAACACATATGTGACGATTTCACGATCGAAGATGTGGAGGATCCTTTTGTCGGCTGTCTTGGCTTCGATATCCAACTCGCGGTTATCATGACCGACGATCAAGACCGGTCTCGAGTAGGCCTCGTAGCCTGGACCTAGACACGTGCGGGCAAGCGAAAGCCAGGCACGGGAAACGCGTAACGCCACGGCCCCGCCTTCCCGATCCACAATCCTGTAGCCACGGAGCCCCAAGCGTTCTCTTTCGATACGCCAGTGGTTGCCGGGCCATACCATACGGCACTTACGGAAGATCCCACCCAGAGGCAAGTAGACGTATGCCGGCTGGAAGGCGGCCTTGTTCATCTTGGAGGAACTTTCCGTGTACTCCAGATGATCCTCCACCTTGTACCAGTATCGCGGATGGCCAATGAGGATCGTGTACACGAACTTGGCGGGCATGGCTACGCAGGTGTTCCACAGGCGTTTGGCCAACCGGCCGCAAGCGCTGAGGAAGCCACCCTTCACAATCTTGATGCACAGCCAACCGATCACGATGGTGCCGACGAAGGCCGCGAAGCCGCGTCCCAGCTGTACCCAGACATGCTGTCGCGTGATGAAGAAAGGCATCAACCAGACAACCCAGCATGCGAGAGATATGACGGCATACTCACCGGTCGAGGACTCGATGATGCCCAAGATGCGGGACTCCTTCGTTTGCACGACCAGAGTAAGAGAACCACCAGGGCGCAGCCCAGGGCGAAGAATATCCCCATACTCGTCCGGCCAGGCAACCCGCCGAACCAGACACAGAGCCCGTAGAAAACCAGGCTTACCGTTGCCCAGAGCACGGTCTTCGCGCGGTTCGAGTCGGAGAAAAGCCACATGGCAATGGACATGGACGTCAGGCCGAGCACACCGACAAGCGCATACGAATGCCAGTTCCAAGTGTTCGCCCGCGTCAGTGCGATCGAAACACCGATGCATGTGGCGGCCATCAGGATTAATAGCAACCACATCATCACTTTCTCCCATGTTGGCATCGGACCGGCGATGGGAATCCTTACGTATCCTTTTTTCATGGCACTTCCTCACCTTCCCCTTGCGGGTATGAGTTTGGCCGTGAGCCTAATGCAGTGGTTCGTTAGAACCTTGGCCAGAGCAACCATGCCCAAGCCTTTCACATACTCACGTCCAGTGAAGCATCCAAAATCCTACTATATAGGATACTCGATGCCTCACTGGACTTATTTCAAAGAACAACGTTTTATACTACAAAAATGGCTTAAAGTCAAGGCTTGGGCATTACAAAAAACCCCGCCTAAGCGGGATTTTTGCCTTTGATTAGGCTTTATTCTCTGATTTTGTCTTGCGACGCTTGGACAATGACTTAAATCCGGTCACTCGACATTGAAATCCCTCATCATCTCCATCAACTCCAAAATCTTCTTGTTGAGTTCTATGTATTCTTTTTGAGCGCGGCTATCCCCATCATAGGCCCTTTTTAAGAATTCACGCTCTTCTTCACGAGCAGGATCGACTTTGAAGGCTATAAAATCGAAAATCTGCTTGGCTTTACCGCATATGGGTGTCAATAAATCTTCAGCCGTTTGGTCATGCACTTGCCGAGCCTGCGACAACAATCGATCCAGGCCCTTAGGCATGTTCAGCATCCTGCTTAAGGTCATGTAGTCATACGGAGCTCGCATATCTTCATCCGTGGGTCTATTCAACCCAAAATAACGATGCAATTCTTTCCTGAATCTGTCGATCTGT
The DNA here is from genome assembly GCA_041661105.1 of Patescibacteria group bacterium. Taxonomy (GTDB): domain Bacteria; phylum Patescibacteriota; class Patescibacteriia; order 2-12-FULL-60-25; family 2-12-FULL-60-25; genus MWCR01. The sequence continues at coordinate 83,385 of JBAZVB010000002.1, read as the reverse complement.
TCCCTGCTACCCACTTCCCCCCTTGGTTTGATTTCTGGACTAGGGAACTTCATAAACAAAATAGTTATCCTATTATCTGCATACTATAACAAAAAAGAGGCTTTTCGGCCTCTTTTCGTCTTTAAGCTTTCTTGGCAGCTTTTTCCTTGCGGCGCTTGGAAATTGAGACCACCTTTCTCTTATCTCCTTTGACCACGCCCTGGTCCACCAAAATGTTCCAGACCGTGTCAGAGCATTGAGCTCCCTTGGAAATCCAATACTCGATGCGATCCTTTTTGAGAACGATGCTGACCGGCTTGGATCTTGGATTGTACTGACCAAGTATCTCCAGGGCTCTGCCCCAAGGATCGCGGGCTTTTTCGGAGATGATGAAGCGATATTCAGGCTGCTTCTTCTTACCGACGCGGGTTAAACGAATAACTAACATAACTTATAAATTTAGAGCAAAGTTCAAGATTCAAAATTCAAAATGTTGGAATCCCTTCGGGATAATATTTATATTGCGAATGCAATACCTACATTTTGAAATTTGCTCTTTGAATTTTGAATTAAGCGACGGCGTCAGGTTACCAGACCCGAGCGCTATGAGCTCCGCCCCATCTTTCTGACGGAGGGACGATAGGGCGTAATATAAGGGAAATTGTGTATTTAGTCAAGGATGATATAGTGTCATCAAATATGCCAGAAACTGAACTTTCCGAGCTGTTATTCATAGACAAACCGGCTGGTATCACCTCGCACGATGTGGTTGACGAGGTCCGCCGCGCTTATAAAACGAGACGAGTCGGTCACGCCGGGACTTTGGATCCCTTTGCCACGGGGCTTTTGATTGTGGCTGTCGGTAAAGCGACTAAGACCATCCAACAATTCGTCGGTTTGGGTAAAACCTACGAAGCTACGGCGCGGCTAGGCGCGACATCAGACACGTACGATTTGACCGGAAAAATTGTAGAGACGCAAGATTTTGCGTCTAACTCAAAACAATCAAACCCTAAAACGCCGTGTTTAAATGTTAAGACGCAAGATTTTGCGTCTCTACAAAACATCCAAACCGCACTTCAATCTTTCCTCGGCGGCTACGCGCAAAAGGCGCCGGCTTATTCGGCTAAAAAAGTTCATGGACAAAAGTTATATGAGATGGCGCGGCGCGGAGAAGATGTCGAACACCTGCGACCCGTCAAAGACATTAATATCAGCGAGATAGAGCTACTGGACTATAACTGGCCTGACGTGACATTCCGCGTCACCTGCTCTTCCGGCACATACATCCGCTCGCTGGCGCATGACCTGGGCGAGAAGCTTGGTTGCGGAGCGTATCTCACCGCGTTGCGGAGGACGAGGATTGGGGAATATAAAATTGAAGATGCGAAGAAACTGGAAGACCTAACTCACCCTGCCCTCTCTTAGACAAGAGAGGGTTCTGAGTATCTAAAGTAAGGATGTGCTGGCTCTCCTCTTGTTTAAGAGGAGTTGGAGGAGTTAGGACTAATCAACCTTTGACTTTTCTCCCTCTTTAGTGTTCACTCAACCTACAAACCTGAACCTTAGACACCGAAAGGAGTCTAGACATGCATGTTGGTAAGCGCGTTGGCGTGACCTTGTTTACAATCATCCTCTACTTGCTACTCCAAGCGCTTTTTGAGTGGCTTGGCCTATCGAGTCTGCCGTCAAACCTCCTCGCTGGCGGAACAGCACTGTTGAGCACATCCCTTTTGCTCTTCATGCCATTCGCCCTTAAGCGGTCGCGCCTCCTGATCTCAAAGCGGAAACGCCATCGCACGTACGGGCGTGAGTTCCTTCTGCTCTTGGACAAGGATGTGCGCCATCAATGCAGATTGCATTGGAAGCGCCAATCCAAGTACTACAGATATTGGTTTTACACTGCAGTCGCCGCCAACTCTTTCGCACTTTTCCGCATGACTTTCGATCTGAGAGATCCAAGTACCAGCAAGCCTTTGGGAGTATTGGTTTTTCTGATCGCCCTCCTCCTAATATTTTGTTCTCTCCTTTTTCTTTTGACGTGCGATGTCTTGCTCCCCATCTACCGCCAACGTCGGCAGGCCAAGGCGCAAGCGGAGCGAGATGCCGTCACCCAGAGGATCGAGGCCAAACTCCCTCAAGCGAGATACCGCGTTTCCGGATCGACCATCACGAGCATCGAACAATTCCGTAGTATGGCCAGCGAGAGCCGACTACCGGAAGAGTTCATACTTGATGCCAAAGACCTTGAACGCGCCAATCTTGAGCTGATGGAAGCTGAAGCGGACATGCCGGCTCAGCCACAAACTAAAGCCCAAACTACCTAGCCCTCCGGGGCTCTTTTTTAACTTAAAACTCACAACTGACAACTTACAAGAGCAGCTAAGTAACTCTTGTCAGTTGTAAGTTGTCAGTTATCCTGAGCCATTGGACAATTCTATAAACCTTTGCTAACCTTAGTGCCATCAGCCTTAATATTGTTAACCGCACTGGATGGCAAAAGCTGCACAGCTGATCACGTCCCCGCATCGGTACTTAGATCGCCTTTAATTTCATGCTAATTTCAGCCAAAAATCTCCCAGATTTTTCCGGACAAGGCCCAAGCAGAATGGCGCCGTGATCGTTTGTTGAATACAAATGCAGACTTTTACCGTTCGGTTGGAACGTTATGTTTTATTTCATTGCCGTGATCTTGGGGCTGGCCATAGGCGCGATCGTAACCTACTTCGTCTATTCGGCCAAAGCTAAAAAAGCCAAGCTCACTTTATCCGAAGCAGAAGTCAAAGCCGAAAAACTGCTCAAGGACGCCATAGCCAAAGAGCAGGACGTGATGATTCGCGCCAAAGACAAGGCCATTAAAATCATGGAGGATGCGCGCCGCGAAGAAAAGCAAACTCAGGATGAACTTAAGAAGCAACAAGCGTCTTTAGTGGAACGCGAATCCGCGTTCGGCGCCAAGATGTTGGAGATAGACGACATTAAGAAGCAACTTGAGGTAAAGGGAGTTGCCATCGACGAAAAAGAAAAACAGATCGACGCTCTTAAAGTCGAGGAAAGCAAAAAACTGGAGGAAGTAGCTAACCTTACGGAAGACCAGGCCGTGGAGCGCCTTTTGGCTTTGGCCGAAGAGCAGCACCAGGACACTTTAATGATTCGCGTGCGTAAACTGGAACAAATGGAATCTGACGAGATTGACCGCAAGGCCAAAAATATTTTGGGCGTAGCCGTCCAGCGTTTGGCCGCCTCGCACGTGGTAGAGACGACCACGACCAACGTGGAATTGCCCAGCGACGAGATGAAGGGCCGCGTCATCGGCCGCGAGGGACGCAACATTAAAACGATTGAGCTTTTGACCGGCTGTGAATTGATCATCGACGAGACGCCCAACATGCTAACCATCTCGGGCTTCTCCCCCATCCGCCGCCAGGTGGCCAAACGCGCTTTGGACAAACTGATTTCCGACGGTCGCATCCACCCGGGACGCATTGAGGAAGCCGTGGAAGAGGCTAAAAAAGAATTGGCTTTGGATATTAAGAAGTCCGGCGAAGACGCTTTGTTCCAAGTCGGCATTTCCATGGCCGGCATTGATCCGAAATTAGTCCAAATTCTGGGCCGTCTTAAATACCGCACATCATACGGCCAGAATATTTTGCAACATTCCATCGAAGTCTCTCTCCTTGCCACGACTTTGGCCGAGGAACTAGGCGCCAACGTGCTCATCTGCAAGAAAGGCGGCATGTTCCATGATATCGGCAAAGCGGTTGACCATGATCTGCAAGGCGGACACCCGGAGCTGGGCGTTCAGATCTTAAAGAAGTTCGGCATTGCCGAGGAGATTTGGTATCAGTGCATTGCTCACCACGAAGATAAACCTAAAACACTCGAAGGCGTGATCGTCAAAGCGGCTGACGCCATCAGCGGAGCCAGACCGGGCGCTCGTAAAGATTCGCTCGAACAGTACGTCAAACGCTTGGAGGAATTGGAGAACCTGGCTTTGGGTTTTGAGGGTATAGAAAAAGTTTATGCCATCCAAGCCGGCCGCGAAATCCGCGTCTTTGTTAACCCGAAGGCCATGGATGACTTTGCCGCCACCAACTTGGCGCGCCAAATTGCCGCCAAGATCGAATCAGAACTCAAATATCCGGGTGAAATCAGAGTCACGCTCATTCGCGAGACAAGAATAGTCGAATACGCGAGATAAAGCTAAAATTAAACTAGAAACTGAAAACTAGAAAGAGTTAATAACAGCACTCTGTCATCTTGAGTGTAGTGAGTCCGACGAACGGAATCTCACGCCAAAGGCGGATGCGCCTATGGCGCAGAAAGATCTGGTTTTAAAGCACGAACCAGATCCTTCGACTCCGTAGGACTCCGCTCAGGATGACAAAAAGTTCTTTAATACTTTTACCCTATGGCTCAAATAAAACTCCTGTTTTTTGGTGACGTAGTCGGCAAGATTGGACGCCAGGCATTGATTCAGAAGCTGCCGGAATTAAAAGCGCGTTTCCAACCCGACCTCATAATCGCGAACGCCGAAAACCTGGCCCATGGAAGAGGGACCACTGAAAATACACTCAAGGAACTCACGGGAGCCGGCGTGGACGCTTTTACCTCCGGACACCATATTTGGGAAAACCCGCAGGGCCTCCCGCTCTTGGCAGACAAGGAATGGTCAAAGCGCATGATCAGGCCGGCCAACGTCGATCCTTCCCGGCCAGGCAAAGGGAGCATGAAGCTGAACGTCAAAGGCAAAGAGATCTTGGTCATCAATTTGCAGGGCCAACTCTTTGTCCCGCAAGAAGCCTCATCCCCGTTCCTGACTTTTGACCGTTTTTGGAAAGAAATTGAAGCCCAAGAACTAAAACCGCTGGTCATTATAGACATCCATGCCGAGGCCACCAGCGAAAAAATGGCTTTGGCAAACTATGTGGACGGCCGGGCTAACCTGGTCTACGGCACTCATACCCATGTGCCCACGGCTGACGCCAAAATCCTGCCCAAAGGGACTGGTTATTGTACGGATATTGGCATGGTTGGATCATATGATTCTGTCATCGGATTTGAAAAAAATAGCTCTATTAAGCGGTTTTTAGACGGAGTTAAGGCCCCCTACGAGCTCCTAAGCACGGGGCCAGCGGAAATTAATGGCTTAGTAGTCACCTTTGATTTTGATACCCTTCGCGTCTTGAATTTGGAGCCCATAAGGGAAATAGTTGATATATAAGCGCAATATTGCTATACTGGTTTTAAAGTTAACCGTCTGTACCGAGCCTAACTCGGCTATGGATGGGCTAATTCATTCATAACTCTATCGTATGAACAAAGCGGAACTAATCAATGTCATTGCCGAAAAGATCGGCGTCACCAAGAAGCAAGCCGAGGACATGGTTGAATTCCTGGTGGCAACCATTACCAGCGAACTCCAAAAGGGTAATGAGGTAACTATCGCGGGCTTCGGTCAATTCTTGGCCAAAAAGCGCGCCGGTCGCATGGGTGTCAACCCACAGAGACCGACTGAGAAGATTCAGATCCCTTCAGTGATCGTTCCGAAGTTCAAGGCTGGCAAGGGTCTCAAAGATGCCCTCAAGGCCTCGACTCCTGCCGCAGCCGCACCGGTGCCGACCATGTAAAACTGGAAACTGGAAACTAAAAAGAGTTGACTAACAAGGTCAGCTCTTTTTGTTTATCAACTTTAATGTCATTCCGAGCGGAGTCACCCGAAGCTCAAGTGACGGAGTCTCACGCCAGAGGCGGATGCGCCTATGGCGCAGAGGAATCCCTTAGTTAAACTATCGAGTGAGGGATTTCTCCACTACGTTCGCCGAGCTCACTCCGGTCGAAATGACAATGGTATACTAGTTTCTACTTTTTAGTCACGCAGGCCACCAAGTTTCTCCCCTGAAACCAATGGCACCAACCAACGCGATCATATGCTCCAATTTTTTCAATGGACCAAAACGCGGGATCAAAAAGTGACTTAAATTCTTTTAGCGTAAAAGCGTGAACGAACCGCTTGTCAGGACGCCCGCTGGCTTTCCAAGCGTAATATAAATCACCCGGCTCTCCTCCTGGCACGCCCTTCAGACGCAACCAAGCGTTTTTAAACATCTGCCATGACCAAAAGCGCTTAGACCTTAAATTCCAAACCGTGCAAAGCAATAATCCTCCGGGCTTAAGCATGCGATGCAACTCGTTGACGGATTGTGCGCGCCATTCACGCGAAGGTATGTGGTGCAAAACGGCAATACAAGCCACGGCATCAGCGATTTGGTCTGATAATTCAAGCGACGGGAGAGAACCAGAGACAACAGTTCTGTCATCGCGAGCGAAGTTCGATGTAGTGTGGCGATCTACAGTAGATTGCTTCGTCGCCGCTACTCCTCGCAATGACATGAGTAAGTTTTTCTGAGCCTCCTCACGCAAAGTCTGAGACGGTTCCACACCGAGATATCTAACGTCCGGCGGGAGAATATCTGCCAAACGTCCGTTGCCCGCGCCCACATCGACGACTAAGTCCCCTGGCTTTAACCGACCCGTGAGCAGATCCATAACATTCCAAACAAACGTCCGCTTGGAACTGAACATTTTGCCCTCATGCTTATAAAAATCAGCCACTTCCTTGGCCAACTTGCGTCTAATCTGGTTTTCCATCATCATACGCATACTATAAACTAGAATCACCAAAAACCAAACACCCATCACCAAATTTGGACATTGTTATTTGGTTTTTGATTTTTAGCTTCGTATGCAACCTACTCCATCACTCCAACTGGCCAAAGACATTCTCAAGGATGCCGCTGTTTCGGATTGTCAGACGCGGGTCAGTCTGGCCTTGGTCGCGCGGCGCCATTTAAAAGATACCCCTTTTGCCTTTCCGACCTCAATGCAATTTTGGCAAGCTTACCGGGAACTCTTAAGCGAGGGGTTAATGCCTAACGATTCAATCGAACGGGCGCTACGCGTCAAAAATGTCAGGACGGATAGCGGCGTGGCTCCCATCACCGTTTTAACCAAACCCTTCCCCTGTCCGGGACGCTGCGTCTACTGCCCGACGGAAGCTCGCATGCCCAAAAGTTATATCTCAACCGAACCAGCCGCCGCCCGAGCTTTAAGCTTGCAGTTTGATCCTTATGAGCAAGTCCGGCAGAGAATCCTGACTCTTGAGAGAAATGGGCACCAAGCTAATAAAATCGAATTGATTGTCAAAGGCGGCACTTGGTCGGCTTATACGGCCGATTATCGCGAATGGTTTATTACGAGATGTTTTGAAGCGGCGAACGAGATCCCTCATCCTCCGGCTCCTTCCCCCACAGACGCAGGGGAAGGAGAGCTTGAAAAAGCTCAAGCGATCAACGAGACGGCGGCGTATCGCATCATTGGGTTGACGATTGAAACGCGGCCTGACTGGGTTAAGCCCAAGGAAGTCATTCATTTGCGTAAATTGGGAGTCACACGCATTGAACTTGGTTTACAAATCATCAATGACAGAGTTTTGAGTTATACCAAGCGTGGGACAACGGTGGCTGATGCGGAACACGCGATAGCTTTACTTAAAACTGCCGGCTTTAAAGTTGATGTGCATATTTTACCCGGCCAACCCGGCGCGTCTGCAGAAGATGACTTAGAGTCGTTTCGTCTTTTATTCGCTGATCCGCGTTTTAGACCGGACATGGTCAAAATTTATCCCTGTGTCGTGCTCCCCAACTCTGAATTAGCCGAATGGATGGTTAGAGGCGAGTTCAAGCCGCTGGAAGGCGATGACTTGCTGGAACTGCTGGTCAAGATGCAAACCATGGTGCCGCGTTATTGCCGCGTGCCGCGCGTCATCCGCGATTTTCCCACGACTCAAATCTCTTACGGCAATAAAAAATCAAACTTACGGGAAATTCTGGATGCTGAAATGAAAAAACGCGGCATGCAATGCGTTTGTTTGCGTTGCCGCGAAGTCGGCCATGTGGCCGGCGATCATACCGGCGATAAAACTCAAGTTTTTGAGGAGCGTTATGCAAACGCCGGCGGTACAGAAGTCTTCTTGTCAGTCGAAAACGAAGATCGAAGCGCGGTTTTTGGGTTTTGTCGTTTAAGACTGCCCTCATCCCCTACCCCTTCCCACCGCCAAACGGGGGAAGGAGAACTCATCTATGAATCGTTTCCGGTTTTGAAAGGCGCGGCGATTATTCGCGAATTGCACACCTATGGCACGGCTTTGAATATCGATCAAAGTGATCCTTTGGCGGCGCAACACAAAGGCTATGGCCGAATGTTAATGCAAAAAGCCGAGGAAATCTCGGCCAAGGAAGGCTTTGACCACGTAGCCGTTATCAGCGGGATAGGCGTACGCGAGTACTACAAAATACTGGGCTACCACGAACAGGACACTTACATGTCCAAAACCCTCTAGCCGTCACCAATTCGCTTACGCAGTTGCCCGACTGTTTTAATTTCGGCTTCCAATTCAGAAATCTCTTTTTTTAAATCAGCCTTGTCTTCCCCGGATTTTTCCAGATCAGCCCGCATGGTTTTGATTGTACTTTCCAATTCTTCCAAACGCTGCTTCAAAAATCTTTCCCGGACGGTTGATTCAAGCAAACGATCCGTAAACTCTCCTTCGGCCACGTGTTTTTCCATCTCCTGCTGACCGCTTTCAATGACATGTTCCAGGACTTTACGTTGCAAAGCTCCCCAATCCAAATCTTTGCCTGCACTTTTTTGAGTAGCTATCTCCCCCGCCCACTGACGAATCAGTTTTGGTCCCTCCTCCCCGATGGCTTTGGCCGAATAACTTTCCAAACGCTCATAATTACCTTTAGGCTCCTCACCGCCCATATTTTCGAAATAATACCGGCGAGTCAGGAACATGAAGCGCTGAATGGTTTTTTCTATTTCCACCTGCCTGTCTGCGATTCTAAAAAGATAATCCGCCGCTTCCTCGACCATCGCATTTTTATTTTTTGGATCAGCTTGTAGTTTAAACTGAGCGTCCGTTAATTCTTGTCTAAAGGAAACCATGTCACTGGCTGAATAAACTCCAAAGTTAAAATTCAGCTCTTCAGATCGGTACCGCTCTGAACGCCCCTTATCCAAGGCTGGAACCGGAAGCTGTTTAGCCATTTCGCGGATCCGATATTGGACCTTCCTCACGATCTCCTGATCATCAGTTTCAAGCGTCAGCGCAAATTCATCTCCCCCGGTGCTGTAAGCCTCGGCTTTAAGCGAAGGATCCACTTCGCGCACGGCCGCATCTAACATCCGGGCGGCCGCCATAATGGCCGCGTTGCCCGTCTTGCGTCCGCCTTCCTTATCGAAGTATTTAAGGAAAGCCATGTCGATGGCCACAACTGTTATAGGCTTGCCTTCTGCCAGCCTTGATTTGATTTCTCCGAAAAGCATACCGCGTTCATACAAACCGGTAGCTGATTTACGTTTGACTTCCACATTGTGCTGTTCGGACCGGGCTAGTTTCAGTCGAGCCGCAATTAATTTATTTTCCGGATCACCTGCAGCTAAAGCTTCCAGACGCTTAACTTCGTTATTTTTACTTTCGATTTCTTTCTCCCCTGTGGTTGGTTCCAGTTGCCCTAAAAATTCCTTTTCATCTTTGATCTCTTCCGACTCTGCCTGGACTCCGACCTTGGGCTCTTGTGTGCGCAAAACATCTTCCTCTTTAAGCTCGCGGCCCTGGGATTTCAATAATTCTTCTTTTTTCTTATCAAAAACGAATTTAGAAAGGGTGGCTGAAAGGTGATGGGCCTCTTTTTGTCTTGATCTAAAGTCGCCGATGGCTTGGCTGATCGCCTTTTCCAAACCTTCATCTTTCGATTGCTTAAGGGCTTCCCTGAAAGACTCAAAGTCCATGGCTTCAGCCGACGGATCGGTTACAAACATGCGTCCAAGCGACTTCTTGAGATAATTGTCGTAAAGATCTTTAGCCTTTGCCTCATCCCCGATTTTGAGAATGCGATCGATGCGCCGGTTGTTCTTCTCGATATCATTTAAAATCTGACCTTGTTCTTTAACCACGTCAACAAAAGCTCTGCCCGGGTTGGAGTTGCCGATGCTTCCCTGATTTTCATTAAAATACGCCACCGCATCAGTCAAAGGAGCATAAGTGGCCACCAAAGGCGCGGCTTCGCCTTGGCCTACGCCCTCGACGGGCAAATCACCATTCAAAGACCGTTGGATCTGCTGGGCAGTTTCGGCATCAACATCGCGCAGTAAAACGGTAAAATCATTGCCCGAACTGCGGTAAACATCAAAGTAAGCTTCCACATCTTCCCAGGTAGCATCTTTGCCCGTCTTTTTTTTAACTCCGTCGCCAATGACCGCCTCCAACTTCTCGTAGATCAACTGACAGGTATCACCCAAAGCCTTATTCCCTGTTTCGTGACCATAAACTTTATTCAAACGATCCAGCTCCCCCATGTTAACCTGGACCACGTGTAGACTTTTGGCTTTTTCTTGATCCAAATCACCATCCTCATTTTGTAACTCTTCAAAAGCATTATTCAAATCAACGCCCAAACTCTCGCCCTTCCATGCGCCGGTGGAGTCCCTTTCAAAATCATAAGATTCAACGTCCAAACGGGCGGCTTTTAGCTCCAACTCCGCTGACTCCACGTCTTCTTTGGGAGCCGGCGTGCCCACTATGCGCTCAAACTTATATCTGGCATCTGTCAGCTTTTGATCCAAAGGCTTGCGCCACAAGGCCTTGCGTTCGGCGTCAGTCGTGTAACCCCTTTCCCGATTAGCCATAATACCGCTGATTATAACTAAAAATAGAGCAAAAAGCAAAATTCAAAGAGCAAAATGTCGGTATCCCTTCGGGATATTATAATAATGCCGTCAGGCCACCTACATTTTTAACCTTGCTCTTTGAATTTTGAATTAAAAAAAAATAGGTCCCAGTTGGGACAGAGTCAACGCCTCATCGTGGCCATCACCAGAGCGGGCGACACGGAGGCAAAGGTGCACTTGCCGAAGACCCTCAAAGCTTCGTCCGCCTGAAGGTCGTTGAGAGCCAGGAAGTCCTCAGATCCATGAAGCTGGCCTTGGAAGCCGCATCCCCTAAGCGCGTTAGAAAGTGCATCCAGGTAAACTTGACCATAGACGGCGTCGTAAGCTGCTTGGAGCTTTTCTTGGGTTGTCATGGTGTCCTCCACACGGCCCCCTAGTCGGGGGATGAATTACCTTGTCACAAATTATACCCCTTGTCAACCCTCTGAGCATCACTGGAAACTAGAAACTGGAAAGAGTTTTTTTAGCTAAAATTAGCCTTTTTTTAAGGCTAATTTACTCTTTCCAGTTTCTAGTTTTTAGTTTCTAGTTTTAGTAAGCCTTGATGAAAATAATGACAAATTGGATTACCCTGCCTTTAAAATTTCTTGCACTTCAGCGTCTTGAAGCAAATCCGGGAAATAGCCCAAAAGATTAAGACATGATCTATATTTTTGTATTTCTCTTTCTTTAATATAAAGATCTTGCCTCCGGTATTTTTCTTCTGGAGTCTTCAAACTATGCGCCACAATCGCTTTCACGGACTCTCCAACTTTTGGTTCTTTAACTACATCCGGAAACATTTTAATCAACCCAACAAGGATTCCCAGTGAGGCTTCTGGCTTGGAGTTGCCTATCCCAATCTTCACGGCCTGCTCAACTCTAGGATTGTCACTATGATTCTGCGTCTGCTGAATATAATCGATAATCTTAGAATCTTCCCGTTCCGGCGTTGGCTCCCCTGCGGGAATTCCTTTGACCAGGGTATCCAACAAAGCCATAAGTCTAGCCTCTTGTTCTTCAGAATAACTCAAGACGCGATGGGTAGTACTTGGATAATTACGCTTCTCTGGTTTATCCGCAATGATTCTTGCCCTGTCTAGCTTCAAGGCTCTACGGACGTCCGGATCCTCTGCGAGATCCGGCAGATACTCTTGGAGACGCTGAAAATCACCTCCCCTATCTTGCGTCAAACACTTACGCGCCAGTAGCTTCATTGATCCCCTAATTTCTTCATCTCGGACGAGCTCGGGGAATCTTGCGAAAAATCCTTTAGGAATATCGCCCTCAAGCAGCATCTTATTGACGCCGATTTTTGCCCAAGTCTGTAATTTTTCGTCATCAAACGGCACGGCATATGACCAAAGAAATGAATCCGCATCTATCAACCGATCCTCTCGAACCATCTGAGTGACGATCGACATCAATCCCTTTAGATATTCTGGGTCAGATTTTAAATCAAATTTGTCTTCTAGGAACGCAACGTTCGGAACTGAATACTGTCCACCCGCACGAGAAAGCTTTTCTAACGCCGCTTCACGCGCTTCACGCTGAATCTTATCATTTTTGGCCAGGGGGAATGTATAGAGCAGGTTTCCGGCGGACTGAATTTTATCTTCACGGATATTTTTTATGATCACCTTTTGTGCATGGGACAAAACTGCCTCATCCGTTTTAAGTGCCTCCGCAAAAGGACTTTGCTTCAACATCTCGTGTACCTTTTCCGCTGACTCATCACCCAAGGCACGCAAAAGATCAGCTTTAGCCTTCAACTCCTTAGCTGACTTTTCAACTACGGGTTCAGGCTGGGTTTCCGGCACATCGCGGTAAGCATGACTAGTTTCCCTGGGCATAGAATTTAGTATGCCTTGGCAAAAATGACGACTGTGTCGGATTTCTGGCCGCAGTAAATACACTTGCCCTTAGAATTTGGGGATTGGAATTTGGAATTTGGATCATTGAACGGGATACAGCGGATGGTGGCCTTGGTTTCCTCTTTAACTTTAGCTTCGCATTCGGCTGATCCGCACCAATGTGAGAGAACAAAATTACCTTCGACTTCTTTTTTGAATTTGTCGTAGTCATCCGCTTCCAGCGTGTGCTCCAAACGAAAGTTCAAAGCTTTCTGGTAAAGATTCTTTTGAATCTGATCTAACATTTCTTGAAGAGCCTCTATCAAACCCTCTTCCGTCAAAGTCTGTTTGGCAGCCGTGTCGCGCCTGACGGTCATGACGGAACCACTGGCCAGATCTTTGGGTCCGATTTCTACCCGGATGGGCACACCTTTCTTTTCCCATTCAAAAAACTTAGGCCCGGGACGCATGTCACGCGCATCAATTTTGACGCGCACCCCCGCTTCTTTGAGCTGATCAGCGATTTCTTGAGCTTTGGATTGCGAGGCTTCAATGTCTTCCGGCGTAACGCCGATGGGAATGATGACAACCTGGTAAGGCGCAAGCTTAGGCGGCAGAACCAAGCCCTTATCGTCACCGTGAGCCATAATCAAACCGCCGATCAGGCGAGTCGAAACTCCCCAACTGGTTTGCCAACCATATTTTTCCTGGCCATCGGCATCTAAAAATTTAACGTTAAAAGCTTTAGAAAAATTCTGGCCCAACATATGCGACGTGCCGGCTTGCAAGGCTTTGCAGTCGCCCATCATGGCTTCGATGCAATAGGTGCGAACAGCACCCGCGAACTTCTCGGATTCGGACTTAAGCCCAGGGATGACGGGAATAGCCATCACCTCTTCCGCGAACTGACGATAAACATCCAACATTTGTTTGGTAAAATCTTCCGCTTCATCCTCTGTCTGATGGACCGTATGGCCTTCCTGCCACAAAAACTCGGTCGTCCTCAAAAACAAACGCGTGCGCATTTCCCAGCGGACGATGTTGGCCCACTGGTTGATCTTTAACGGCAAATCACGATACGACTGGATCCAGCGGGAAAAGACGTCGTACATGATGGTTTCAGACGTAGGACGGATGACGAGCGGTTCATCCAATTTCTGCCCTCCGGCATGCGTGACGACCGCCACTTCTGGCGCAAAACCCTCCACATGCTTAGCTTCGCGTTTCAAAAAACTTTCCGGGATAAATAGAGGAAAATAAGCGTTCTGTACGTCTTTAGCCTTAATACGCGCATCCAGATCTTTCTGCATCAGTTCCCAAATGGCATAGCCATAAGGCTTGATAACCATACAGCCCCGGACTGGCGAGTGCTCAGCCATTTCGGCTTGCTCAACCACGTCCTGATACCACTCGGAATAATCCTTGGACCTGGGCGTGATGGCTTTTTGCGCATTCTTGTCTATCTTGTCGGACATAGATATTGATATCGTCCTAGTCGTCCTGATCGTCCTAGTCGTCCTGAGTGCTTAGGACGTTTAGGACGTGGGACGTTTAGGACGTTTTTAATGCGTCATTTGTATCATTTACGCTGTATCTTGCCAAGCGCGTCGAGATGTCATAACATATGCCAAGTCCGAGTAAAGACGGATATTGGATAAAACACGAATGGGGGGCGAGTGGCGGAATTGGTAGACGCACAGGACTCAAAATCCTGCGGTCGCAAGGCCATGAGGGTTCGACCCCCTCCCCGCCCACCACGACAAAAACTCCCTTTAGGGGAGTTTTTGTAAAAACCAAGATACAAAAACCAATGTCCAAACAAACTCCAGTTACCAATATCCACTGTCCAAAAATTATTTGACTAATAAAGATAAATTGGAATATAATGCGTTCTAACAATTTTAAAGACATGCTTCATAACTGCCGCATAAAAACCTGGTCCGGATTTATCCGCGCCGCCCGTTGAACCGACCGATAGGCGTTGGAGATTTTTGTATTCCATCCACCTATCGGGTGGATTTTATTATTTACTCTTTAATCTAACATTATGATTCAACTGACTGACCGTTCGTTTAAGAAGATTATGATCGCGCTGGCCGTCTATCTCGCTTCACTCTTTGCGGCCAACACGCTGGGCCTCAAGATAATGCCCTTCCTTTTTGGCTCACATCTTTCCGTGGGAGTATTCTCGTTCCCCGTGGTCTTCCTTATGACCGACGTGATCGGCGAAATTTACGGCAAACGCATCGCTAAACTGTTTGTCCTAGCCGGATTCATTGCCACGGTTCTCTTTATCCTCTATTCGTTCCTGTCGCTCGCCGTACCCTGGTCTATTGACGGGGAATGGGCCCGGCAAGGCTATAACCAAATTTTTGGCATTTCGATCCGCATAGCCATAGCCTCACTCACGGCTTTCTTGATCGCCGAATACCAGGATGTCATCTCGTTCTTCTTTTTCCGCGAAAAACTGGGTACAAAACACTTCTGGCTGCGTTCCAATCTCTCGAACTTATGGTCACAGTTGCTCGACACCGTCATCTTCATGACCATAGCCTTTGCGGGGGTATACCAGACCCGAACGCTCATCAGCATCATCATCACTTGGTGGCTTTATAAAGTGGCCATGGGCTTGCTCTATACGCCGCTCTCTTATGTCGGCCTGCGCTTACTCCGTCAAAATAACGAAACTGATAACCGCTAAAAACATGATCATCCAACCAATCAAAACGCGTGTCTTCCGGGAGGGCGAAGAATTATTTGCTTTCATCACGAGCTACATCAAAAAAATTCCAGAGCAGTCAGTCATTGTCGTTACCTCAAAAATCGTCGCCTTAGCCGAAAGGCGGACAGCCATCGTCAAGAGCGTCCAGGCCAAAGAAAAGCTGATCCGCGCGGAAAGCGAGTTTGCCATGCCGACTAAATACGTTTGGCTGACTGTTAAAGATGGCATGGTAATGGCTTCGGCCGGCATCGACGAGTCAAACGCGAACGGCAAGCTTATCCTCCTGCCCAAGGATTGCTTTAAAACCGCTGGTCAGCTTCGCAAAAAATTGCAGAAAAAATATAAAGTAAAAAAACTGGGAGTCCTAATAACTGACAGTCGCATCGTCCCGCTCAGGGCTGGCGTCACCGGCGTATCCTTGGGATACGCCGGATTCAAAGGCATTAAAGATTACCGCGGGAAACCTGATATTTTTGGCCGAAAATTCTATTTTTCTAAAACTGACGTAGCCGATAGCCTGGCTACGGCCGCGGTTCTGGTTATGGGAGAAGGCGAGGAACAACAGCCCTTGGCCGTTATCTCAGAAGCGCCGATTGAATTTTGCAAAAGGATAAGACGCGATGAGTTGCGGATCGACATCAAGGACGACATGTATCAGCCGTTATTTTCAAATTTGCCAAAGGCCAAGAGGTAACATTGCATAGGTAACTTAACCGAGCTTATGCTATCATTGGCCATATATGCGCCCATCATTTGAAACGCAATTGCACCAGATGAACGAGATCGCCAAAGACAAGGCCAAGCCTGACAATACGGATGAGCAGAGGGAGAAAATGGATATCGTGCTGGATTATCAAATCGAAAAAGCGGCTGAACGTTTTGGGACGCCGGAGAAAACCCAGGAAACGATTTTTAAATTGCAAAAAAGGAAACAAAAAATCATGGCGAGACTGAAGGAGCAATTGGCTGAGATCGACAACCCTTTTGAGAAAGAGGCCACTGTCGAGGGAGCGAACCGCATAACCTATAAAGACGGCCAACTTTCTTGCGGAGAACAAGAGATTACGTTGGGCGAACTGTTAACCGACGGCGAGTGGGGCTTGGATTATCATTTGGATCCGGCCTCCGTCCCCCGCGTGATCCGCAAAAAGTATTTCATCGAGCAGGCCCGGCGGGAAATCATGGAATTGCTGGATCGCCAGATCGCGACTAACGAATCACAAAGCGAATCGGTCCATGAATTCAAAAAGGAGGCTTATATCCGAATGGTCAGCCAGGAAAACCAGGACCAAACCGGCGTTTACGCGGAAAAGATGGTCAAATGTTTACTGAAAAAAATAGCCATCGATCAAGACCTGGATATCGAAATCATTGACGCGGACGCTTACCAGGACATGGAACTTAAAATCGACTTTATAATCAAGCGCAAGATGGCTGCCCGCGGCGTAAACGTCGAAACTAATGACGAAGATCGGATCGGCATCCAATTCACTTCTACCGATGAGCCGCGGATTGTTGAAAAAAAGGAGCACCAAATCAGCAAAGCTAAAAGACAACTTAGGCCTGAAGAACGAATCCGGGACATTGCCCTCGTTTCGATACCTATGAGGGAAGTCAAAAATATGGTCCGCGACTGGAACCGGCGTAAATCTCCTGGCGGACCGGATAAACTATGGAAAACTTCGACAAAAGCCGAAATATTCAGTAAGGTAATGCGAGGCTTCCTTACAGCAAACGAAATTGAATCGGTTACAAGTCATATATAAACCACTATGCCAAATTTGAAAGACTTTTATCAGCGCCATCGAGTCTGGATCTTATTATTTGGCCTGACCTTGCTCCTTTTTATTGTTACTTTTGTTCCCATAGCCATTTTCTTACCTGTTAAAAAAATCTTTGATCAACCGGAGCTGATTCGTTCGACTATCCAGTCTTATGGCAGCTGGGCAATAGCAATCTACGTCGTCCTCAGCATCTTTACCATTATCATCCCGGCCGTGCCCAACGAGGTTGTCACCGTAGTTGGAGGGATAGCCTTTCCTTTTTGGCAAGCCCTGCTCTTCGGATTGATCGCCAGAGTGATCGGTTCCAGCATCAATTATTTGTTAGGCAGAGGTATAAGAAAAGGTATTTTCAACAAATTGATTAACGATGAGGAAAGGGAAAAATTAAAAAAGTATACCGATAAAATCGGCTGGCAAACAGCTTTTATTGCCCGTTTTTTGCCGAGCACGGATACCGATCTAGTAGCCTATATGGCTGGAATGGCAAAAATGAATTATTTGACCTTCATAATATCCTCATTCCTTGGCATGCTCGTGCCTGTTTCGGCCGCTATTATCATTGGCTCATCTTTACTAAAAAGCAAAACCCTATTTATTGTCTTGGCCGCTTTTTACGTAGTTGGAATGCTGGCCGCCCCTTTCATATTTAAAAGGTTCCGGCGCAAAGTCGGGCTTCCGCCAGAACAGATTTTAGAAAAAAAGGATTAAACCTTTGCGAGCAACGGCGTAGGATAAAAAATAAATCATCCAAAAACAGTTGCGCCCCCGAAGGACTCGGGGGCACGGTGGGAGAGACGCGTTGTAGAGACGCAAAATCTTGCGTCTAACCACATACGGAAGGAACGAAACGGAAGGGTTCAACCTGCGGAGCGGGAGCGGAGGCCGTCGCGGACACGGTCAGGAAAGTAGCAGAGAACCCTGAACTCGCCTTCGTCCCAGCCGGCGCAAGGCACACCGCCGTCGGAGTTCCGAGAGCCGGTGCACAGAGTGACGTTTTCGATGTCGAGATGACTGCCGTCTGTCTTCCAGTTGTACCACACCTCGAGCTTAAGCCTCTCCGGAAAAGTGATGCCTGAAACCGCGCGCCTGATCAGGTCTTCGGCTGAAAGGTTTTTGTTCTCCACATCGGCTTCCACGCGGTCGCGGAAGCGCTTGATGTAGGTCGTCGTGGTCGGCAGGCGATCATGCTCAGGAACCGCCGCGTCCAAGTCATTGCCAATGTATGACTTGCACAGAAAACGCTCATTGCACTTGGCCCATATCTTGTTCGAGGTAAAGCCCTGAGCCATGGCCAAAGCCCATCCAAAGTCGAGCTGTTCGACCGGGATCTCAACGTTGGTCAAATCTAGCTTGAGGCCGTACACCTCGCCGTAGAAACGCGTCATCTCTTCTCGCCAGTCTGTCACGAGGAAGGGTGTTTGCATACGAGCCACGGCCATGAAAGCCTCATTGAGCTGGGCTTTGAAACCTCCGCCGTGAGCGAGAAGCTTCTGCGCCGCTTTTCGATCGTACGCCAGCTTGTCCAAGACATCAGCGCCAACTTCCTCCACAAGATGAATGAACGACCTTCTCTGCCCTGGCGTCATAGAAAGATCATCTGCGGGAAGACGTGATCGACTTGATTTGGTCGTCATCGCCATACCCTCCTATACCGTCACGAACATCTGCTTGGGCGGACCATCCGCTTGCACAGTCCTCGTTAAAAACGGCCTGATGAACATACGCATTTTTGACCAAAATGTCAACTTTTGGAGCTTCTTTGGCTGCTGATGTATGATATGACATAAAGCATAAAGCACATAGCACATAGCACATAACACATAACATGGAACAATTGCTATGTGTTACATGTTACGTGTTACATGAATATGACCAAAGCCCAAGAACTTGCCAAAATATTTTTTGAGTTCGCTTATTACCACGAAATGAACGGGGTGGCTTTTAAGCCGCGGGCTTATGAGATTGCGTCTGAGTCCATGTCTGGTTTGGGCGACGAGGTGGAGGTGGCTTGGCGCAAAGGTGGGGTCAAAGCGCTTAAAGAACTGCCCGGATTTGGACAAAACATGGCCGAAAAAATCGATGAGTTTTTGCGGACAGGACACGTGAAAGAATATGAGCAGATGAAGAAAAGATTTCCGGTTGATATTTGGGGGCTTTCGCGGATCGAAGGACTTGGACCAAAACACATCAAGGAACTTTACGAACATCTCAAAGTTAAAAACTTAAATGACCTGAAACGTGCTTTGCAATCAGGCAAAATCAAAAAGCTGCCTCGCTGGGGCGAGAAGAGCCAGGAGAAACTCGAAAGACAACTCAAACTCATGGAAGCTTCAGCCGGCCGACAGCTTTTGGGTTATATTTTGCCTGCGGCTGACCAGATCGTGAAAGAGTTAAGCAAAGTTCCGGGCGTCACCCGCTGCACTTACGCGGGATCGATCCGTCGCAGACAAGAAACCGTAGGCGACATTGACCTGCTCGCGACGTCCAAGAACCCTGAACGCGTTATGGATGCTTTTGTCCATCTCCCCCAGGTCGAAACAGTTCACGAGAAAGGCAAAACCCGATCATCTGTCAGACTTAAAATCGGTATTGATGCTGATTTGCGAGTTGTGCCGGATAAAGTTTACGGCGCCACGCTCCAATATTTCACAGGTGATAAAAAACATAATGTTATGTTACGCGAGTATGCCTTATCCAAAGGCTTTACGCTGAATGAATATGGGCTGTTTAAGTTACGGAAATCCCCCCTCCCCCCTTTATCGAGGGGGCTGTCTGAAGTCTCCCTCGATAAAGGGAGATTTAGAGGGATTTTAGTTGTCTGTAAGACGGAAGAAGAAATCTACCGCGCTCTGGGCATGGATACGCCCCCGCCGGAGTTGCGCGTGGGTGGTGATGAGATTGAGGCAGCGCAAAAACACAAATTACCAAATTTGATTCCATACGGATCAATCAAAGGCGATTTACAGGTGCAAACAACTTGGTCAGATGGAGCTTTAAGTATCAAGGAAATGGCTGAAGAGGCTAAAAAGCGTGGGTTGAGTTATTTAGCTGTGACAGACCACACCAAATCACTGGCTTTCATTAATGGTCTGAACGAAAAGCGTCTGGCTCAGCAAGGCAAAGAAATTGATAAGCTTAATAAAACGTTAAAAGGTTTCACGATTCTCAAAGGCACGGAGTGCGACGTACACAAAGATGGCAGTTTGGACTTGTCCGACAAGGCTTTAGCTAAATTGGACTGGGTCGGCATTTCCATCCATTCAAATTTCAAACTTTCGCGGCCTGAGCAGACTAAACGGTTAGTCAAAGCCATGTCCAACCCTTATGTTGATTGCGTCTTCCATCCCACTTGCCGCCTGATCGGCAAACGTGAACCCATTGATTTGGACATGGACGAGGTGATGGCCGCGGCTAAAAAATATAAAGTGGCGCTTGAGATTAATTCTTTCCCGGAAAGATCTGACTTGCGCGACGTGCATGTGCGTATAGCCATTAAAGCTGGCGTTAAGATCGTTATCAACAGCGACGCGCACGCGCCGGAGCATTTTGATTACATTCCCCTCGGCGAAGCCATCGCGCGCCGGGGTTGGGCGACCAAAGCTGACGTTCTAAATACCAAATCAGCCAAAGAGTTAATGGCGTGGAAAGCTAAATAGTCTGTCATTTCGACCGAAGTGAACGCAGGTGAACGAAGCGGAGAAATCCCTTACTAATAACTTCTGTTGGATTAAGGGATCCCTCGATTTCGTGCCCATGTGCTACGATGGCACTACACTCGGGATGACAGGAACGTTATTTGTTACGTGAATACAAACCGATCAACTCAGTTTGAATCATGACATGCGGCCGGATAGCATCTAAAACGTCATCCTTGGTCGAGGAAGGCGTGAGATCTATCATGGCATCCAACGCGTAAAGTTTAAAAGTATAATGATGTTCGCCAGTGGGCGGGCAAGGACTGACGTAGGCGTTGGTTCCCAAAGTATTTTTGGCGACCACTCCCGGCGGTATCTGACCTTCATCAATTTTTTTAACGTCCGGCGGAATATTAAAGATAACCCAGTGCACAAAATCACCCGAAGAAGCATCCGGATCATTCAAAATTAAAACCAGCGATTTGGCATTGACGGGCACGCTCTCAAAAATCAAAGGCGGGCTGATTTCGTTGCCATCACAAGTATATTTGGCGGGCAAAGGCTGATTGTGGCTAAAAGCCGGACTGGTGAGTTGCATCCCTATTTCTTAGCCAACTGTTTGGATCCGACCGCTTTAAGAAAAGCCGTGCGGGCATTGCTCACGGTCTTATCCCAGGAATGTTTGACGGCCGTCATGCCATAGCTGCCATAACCGCAATAAGGCTCGTGCATGGCTGACCAGAGTATGTCGATTTTTTCTTGATATGTCTTAACCACTGAATCGTGCCCCTGACCGTGCTTCTCGATGTCTTTGTTCATCTGGGCAACCACCTGGTCATGCGATTTTTTTATGGCGGCCGTCAAACAACGGGTAGTTGGATCTTTAAAATCCTTTTCATCGGCCCCAGGAGTGACAGTGACTTTGGCCACGCAAAAACCTTTGTTGCAACGTGGCAACGCTTTGGCCTTCTTTTTGGTGGCCGCTTCAACTCCTTGCGGCAAAAGGCAGGCGCCCATCAACAAAATACCGAGAAAAAAATAGACCTGGTGGCTATAGTTGATTCTCATACTTAGTAATAGAAAACCACGCCCGCTAAAAATCATCAAGGGGCTTTTGCCTAGTTTGGCTGGGTTGAGACAAATAGTTAATTTTCTTAAACAAATTGACGAACCTAATAAGGACGAGCATGCAATTTCTTGACTAATTGCTTTCAGAAACGTAATATAGCCGCGCAAATAAGAAAATTTTTGGACGGTACTACGTGCCGTCACGGCGTTCGTCCTGAATGGCAAAATAAGCTTTGCCATTCCGTCCTCACTTGCGACGGTAGCTCAGCTGGTAGAGCAGGGGCCTCTTAAGCCCAAGGTCCCGGGTTCAATCCCCGGCCGTCGCACCAACAAAATCGTCCGCCCTAGGCGGACGATTTTGATATCATCAGTGACATCAGATCATCGCACGCCATCGAACAACAACGCTTGTCAACGTAAACGTAATCACCTAAGATGCGAACATTACGCACCCTTAGCTCAGCTGGATAGAGCGCTTCCCTCCGAAGGAAGAGGTCAGACGTTCGAATCGTCTAGGGTGCACCATCCCCCTTCGCCCCTAAAGGGCTTCGGGGGATTTTTGATTTTAAAAATTTAATAAAACAGAAAAGAGCAGTTTAATGACTTGCTCGGGTCGAGTGCTCTCAGAACGGGAGCGTGAAGCTGATGCGGGGCTGGACAGATACAGACCATAGCCCGCCTTCGCGCAGGCCCTTACCGCCGCCCAGGACAAAGGTCAGGCCGATCTCCTTGGTGATGGCAACCCCAACCATCACGCCTGCCCCTGCCATGTGCGACCAATCCACGACCCCATGCTTCGGGTTGTACTGGTACACGCCAGTCACGCCCATGGACACTTTGTTCGTGAGCTTGTACGCCGGGCCAACGATCCCGCGAGGCGACGGATAGAACGTGGAGTTGGGTGTCGCTATACCGCCTTCCGAATACCAGAGCCAGTTCTGGCTGAAAGGAATAGCCAGCGCCAGACCGAGCGTTGTCGAAGCCGGACCGGACTTAGGCTCCCCTCCGTGGAAAACCGTGGACCAGACCTGCCCGGTCGCGATCTTTGCCTTGGTCTGAGCCAGGGCAGCCGAGGACAGCAGACAGACAATCAGACAAACGAGTCCAGCGGAAATCTTCTTCATGGCCTATCTCCTTTATGGTTGTCGAGGGCTGGATATTCAGCTATGCTCTCCCATTACTGAATAAAGGAATATATCATCTTTTTCTAGACTTGTCAAGATATTTAGGCTGGGTTAAGCCAAATATTGTCTATATAATAAAGACTTAAAGGCCTACTTTTCTTGACTTTTGGCTTATTTTATGGTATATTATTGTCTATAAAAATATGACAATAGCTCAGATTACTGAAAAATTAGCTGAAATCGGGCTGACACCCAACCAGATAACCGTGTATTTAGAGTTGATTAAGGCAAAAAAATGCCGCGCCAACGTCATCATCAAAAGCACCAAACTGCATCGAAGTATCGTCTATACGTGCCTGGATGAACTTTTGGCCAAAGGCTTGGCCAGCAAACTGACTCAAAACGGCGTGGCTGTATTCGAAGCATCAAGCCCTAAGAATCTGATTGAGATGATAGATACTAAACGTCGTTCGGCCGAAGCCCTAGCCGAAGAACTTTCCAAGATGATGCAAGAAGCGCCGCGCGACATACGCTTGTTCGAGGGGCCAGAGGGTATCATCAACGCCCGGGAACGCAGTCTGGAGCTGCCGGACAATGAAACAATCTACGTCATGGGCGGCTCCCAGCTGACGACCACACCAGCTTACGAAGCTCTTTGGATCCCCTACCATAAAAAGAGGATCAAGAAGGGTATCAAACAAAAAATCATGTTTGACCGTGCGGTTTCACCTGAATTTGTAGCTGGCCGGAATGCCTGGCCTTTGACGCAGGCTAAATACCTGCCCTTCAAACAGGATATGCCAGCTTGGTTTGAGGTGTATGGCCGGACTTTTGCCGTGGGCGTGCCGGCCAAAGAACCAGTCGTCTTCAGCATGCGCAGTCTGGAAGCGGCCGAGGCGCTCAAGAACTTCTTCGAATATCTCTGGAACCAGAATGTCAGGGTAGAATACGGGATAGGTGCCCTAAGCGAAGCCATGCACAACATGTTGGACGGTTTGAAGCGAGGGGAGACGTACTGTGTTCTCGGGGCATCAACCGGCCTCGCCAAAAGCGAGGTCAGCGACTTCTATGACGCTTTCCATGCCGAGCGAATCAAGAAAGGCGTGATAGTGAAGATGTTGGCCTATACCGAGGCGGTCGAAGGCATCAAGAAGCGCTTTCGGCTGGCCGGAGACCCTCAAGGCAAATTCAGCCATATCAAACCCTATATCAGCTCATCAAAGAACCCCGTGCAGATCGTCATCCATGGCGGGAATGTCTTCATGTCCATCCTGGGCGAGAAACCGACCATCGTGTACATCGACCAGCCTGATATTGCGGTGAGTTTCCAGGCGCACTTCGATTATCTCTGGCAACAGGAATCCTACGTGATACAAGGCCCTAAGGCTTTGCAAGAAATATTTTTGGAAGCCGTTGAGGCTAAAGAGTTGCGCTATATCGGGGCGCGCGGCTATTTTATGGATCAATATCCGGAATTATTTAAACCTGTGTTGGAAAAAATCAAAATCACACCCGGCGTGCGCTGGAGAAACATCGTTGATCCTGGCGTGCGCGGGCACGGCATCACCCGTTTTCCATGGACGCAGACAAAATACACTTTATCCATGGCCAAAAATCCGAATGTCGTATGGCTATATGGGAACAAGGCCGTGGTTACGAGTTGGGCCGGCGATGAACCGGTGATGTTCATATCAACCAATCCCCAGCTCGTGCAAAGCTATAACGATTATTTCGAAGAACTGTGGTCCCACACGCAATAAACGGCCTCGTCAAAAGTTGACTTTACATATCCAAATCTTGAGGTAGTATGTAGCTTCACTCACGGAGGTGACCCATGCTCTTTTCGCACGAAGATATCGTCTTCGCCCTTTCAGGAAACCTGAACGATCCACTGTTCTTCGCCTACGTCTACAATCGTTTGGTAGAGAACTGCCCGCGCGAAGCGGACAGACAAGTGCTGGGAGACGACTACCCCGACATCTTCAAGCTCTTCCTGATCGAAGACCTGCCGGCTTCAACCGACGAAAACGTCACGACACTGGACGTGGTCGTAAAGGTTGTAGAGAAATTAACCTCTTTTGCCGAAAAGCAGAAATTTCAGATCCGCAATTTCTACTGGTGGAACATCAGGCCCAAGCTGAGGGCCTTGGTGGCTACCCTCACCCGTGAAGGCCACGTCTTCAAGGTCTACTTCTACTGGAAGAAGACCAACAAAGACGAAGTTCATCCCATGAACCGTGGGTGCCGGACTACGTGTGGCCTTCAACCGAACACGCCTGGTGTCCTGCGGCTCGAGTTCGATGCTGAGGCTTACCAGGAGATGCGGGCGGCCTACGAACATTGGTTGAAATCGCCCTTGGTCTTGCCTCAGGGCTTCTCTAAGAAAACTGCCGAGCCTTCTTGCCCAACAGACTCCTGCGCTCCCAACTGAGCGCTTCTTTTTTTTATTTTGTCATTGCGACCCTCTCCCCTTGTCATCTCGACCGAAACGAAGTGTAGTGGAGAGATCGCTTAAACAGAAGTTACCTAGTCACATTCGATCGACGATTTCTCCACTTCGTTCACTTGTGTTCACTTCGGTCGAAATGACAGAAGGGTTGATTAGCTTCGCAGATTCTTCACCGGAGTTTACCCTGAGCGAAGTCGAATGGGTTCAGAATGACAGTTGGGTTAGGCGTTGCCTGACAAAAATCGTTTTATGAAAATCAAACTGTAGATGGTCATGTTCATGGGCAGATCCCAGGTGCCGATCAGATCGACTTGTTCCCCTCCCCAACCATTTTTGAAACGCGTGATGCCTTCCCAAGATTTTTTATAAAGCGGAGAAGATGTCATAACCGGATTAACGCCCCAAAAATCGTAAAATTTATTGCCTTCTTGTTTGGCGGCCCGAATCGCATCCCAATGCAAAGCATAAGGCGCCATGGCCTGACGCATGAGATGGGATGAGGCGCCATAAAGATACGTGACCGTCTGGCCGTAAACGATTTCCAGGTCAGCGGCTAACATGGCCCCATTCAATTCCGCGATTCTTAATCGCGCCATTTTGGCGGCGGCCAGGGTTTGTAAAGTTTTATAAAGATAATTGGACGAGTGCTGTACAAAACCGGCCCGCAACTCGGTTTCGCGCATGAGTTGCAAGAACTGGTCGATATCAGCCGGGTGAAAGGTTAAACGCGTTTTGACGTCATGCTTGGCGGCGACTCGAATGTTATAACGCGTCTTCTCATGCATATGCGCCAGCAAGTCCTCTTCCGACGGATTTAAATTTAATAAATTTGTACTCGAGGGATTAACCGCCAAAGAACGGATAAAACGCGGGGGTAAATGACGAATTTGCGATTCGGTACGGACCACCGGTTCGAAACGCCAAAAAAGACTACGTTGCCCTGCACCGTATGGTGCAAGGCGTGGTAGATGAGCCTTCTCAGCCAGCAAGCTGACAAGATGGGAGATTACGGCGCGATAATTTTCGCGATCGATTTTTGATGAGATAACCGGACCGCGCGGCGCGAACCAATAGCCAAGACCCAAAGCCTTAGACCGATACTCTCCCTGAACGGCGCAGAGCCATTCGCCGTTGTCATCCGCCAAAGCAAAACGCCGCACGGGATAACCGAGTGATTTGCGAAACTCACCCCAGGCCCATGATTGCGGAAATTGGGCCCAAGGCTGTCTGGTCTGGAATATTTCCCAATTAGCAGGATCGTTGACCTCCAATAAATGCATAAAACTGACAACTTACAAGTGACAAGAGTTTATTTGCTTAACAGTTTGAGCGCGGCGCGCAGGCGGTCGGAAGTGTCGTGAGTTTCGGGTGAAATCTTTTTAGCCGCTTCGCGAGCTTGGAAAGCCGTGTAGCCCAGATTGGTCAGAGCTTCGATCAGATCACGGTCAACTTCGTTAATCACGCCGACTTCCACTAACTTGCCTTTAAGCTCAAGCACGATTTTTTGCGCCGTCTTTTTGCCCAGCCCGGGCAACGAGGCCAGCCAATCAACGTCCCCTTGCGCCAAACGCGATCGTAAATTCTCAAGCGGCGCGGCCGAGCAAACGGCTAAGGCGACCTTGGGACCGACACCCGATACGCTTAAAAGTTTTTCAAAAAATTCCAGTTCATCCATGGTCAAAAAAGCATAGAGATCATACGCATCTTCACGAATATGCTCATGCAAATAAACAGGCTTATCGGCTCCGACGGAAATGGCAGACAAGGTTCCGGTATGCGCTTTGAGGCGATACCCAAGGCCATTGACTTCCAGGATAAAAAAATCCATGAAAACCTCAGCTACTTTTCCATGCAATGTGGCCAACATATGGTACGTATCGTACAACGTACAACGTACAACGTCCAACGTTCTTGACGTAAAAGCTACGGAACATTAAATTACCGGCGCTGTTCAACTCAAAGGAGGAATGTCGTGCACAAAAGAAATTCTCGGCTGAGCAAGACGCAGCGCCGGTGTGTGAGGACGATCCTGAGCAGGATCAGACAACAGACGTTCAAGATCGAACATCCTACGAGACGAGACCGCGACAAGCTCCGCACTACCGTTGTCCAGCAGCTCACGGGCGAGGTCAGGCGCGAGACCTTCGTGACTTCGCACGTACCCAAGGCAACACCGCAGGTCAGCGAGCCAATCTTCTGCATGGTGTGCCACCGTGCTACCAGGCATCGCCACGGCCAGTGCCAGGAACATGACGTAAAGTTCTGCGACGTCTGCAAGAAGATGACTGCCCGCACGGCCAACGACAAGTGCGCGGAGCACGTAGTCTCAAATCAGTTTTGTCACGAGTGCGGAAGCATGCGGAACTTCGTCAATGGCGTCTGCCCTCAGGCAAACACGCATCCCGCTGCGGCGACTTCTTCTCTCCGGTTGACCCCACGTCGATCCAGCCCATTCTTCTTCTGATGATCCTCCCGGTCTCCCCGGATGACACCACTCTCCTCTGACGCATCACGCGTCTAATTTTTTTATAAAACGAAAAGCTCCCGAGTCCGAGGAAAGTATGGACTGGGAGCTTTGGTCTGTGCGCAGAACGCGCAAGACTTAAGGGTTGTCGGGCGGAGGAGGCGTGCCGGGCGGCAAGCCTTCGACTGCGAAGCCGTCGTTGGCTCTACCCGTGAGAGGTTTGCCTTTGCCCGGAGGCAACCTGGAAGGAACGGCCACCGGCTGGTTCGGCCGAACCCTGATGGGGATGGGTTGGCTAGCCGTGACCACCGGCGCTTCAGGTTCTTTGGCAACCTGACTGACGGTGGCGGTTGGTACCGGAGCCTGGTTGCTCGCCACGGCCTGAGCATCACCCCTGACCATGGGCAACCAATGCTTGGCTGTCACCACCCCCAGGATAGCCAGCACGAGTAGCAGGGCCACCACGTACATCGCGGCGCCTGACTGGACCTCTGGTTGGGGCGGCGGCTTGGGCGTTGTTCGCTTGGAGGTCGACACCCGTGCGGACACGGGAGGCGCTTGAACCATGGACGGAGCCGGCACTGGTCCTTGGGGCGGCGTCGATGATTGACGGGCCGCGATGACGACCGGTTGGGCATAGGCTTGATTAGCTTCTGCCACCACCTCCGAGACCTTGATCTGACCGGACGCGGTTGTCGCAACCGACTTGGTCGTCAGATCCCGTCTCACGAGCTGTGGTCCGGTAGCTGTCGCCATGGCCTGAGCGAAAGACGGCTGGCTTGGGAATCCAAGACCAAACAACGTCCTGCGCTCCTCCTTGGCCTGGGCGATTTTCTGACGGGTCAGACTTGCCGGCGTCGCCACAGTCGCCGCAAAGGGACTTGGGTTAGGAGGATACGAGCTCGGTACGACCACATGGCGACTGGCATCCGCCTTGTCTTCCTCGCTCAACTCTTCCCAAAGCTGCCTCAGGAGGATGGCCGCCTCTGCCATGCTTGGTCTAGCAGTCGGCTCACGGTCCAGACCTTGGTGAATCATGACCTGAAGGCTGGCCGGAACGTTCGGATTGAACGTCGCGATGGGCTCCAGAGTCAGAGTGCCGCTCTGGATCTGCTTCCAAGGTTCTACGTGTTGCGGATAATTCTCAGGCACCGGCTGACACTTGTGCATGTAAGGCCGCCGATTAGTGAGCAACTCGTAGACCATGCCCCAGAAAGAAAAAACATCAACTGACGGAGGGAATTCGATGGGCTTGATGGGTGCCAGTCCTTGCTCAGGACTCATATAGAGAGGCGTTCCCAGGGTTTCACCCAATTCGGTGAGTTTGGTCGGAGACTCCCGGAGCTTGACCGTGCCAAAGTCAGCGACCTTGGCAATCATCTCCCCATCGGATCCGAGGTCGAGCAGTATGTTGCTGGGTTTGATGTCGCGATGGATGATCTCCTTGCCATGCGCGTAAGCAATGGCGTCAGCCACCTGGTACATCAGGCTCAGCATCAACGGCAGGGGCAGGTTACAGCCGTATTCGTAGCACAGCGGCTCAAGCGACATTCCGCCGTCTATCCACTCGAGCACACAGATCGTCATCGTCTGGTTCTGTGCCCAGGGATAGACTGCCTTGCCCAGCATGCGCACGATGTTGGGATGTTTGAGCTCGGTCAGCGCAATGACTTCCCTCTCGAATCTTTCGACCGCTTCCGGGTTGTCCAATTCCTTGAGCATTTTGAGCGCGACCTTGTCGTGCGTCACCAGATCTTCGGCCGGATACACCTTAGCCATGCCACCGGCGAACGGCCTATCCAAAATCCGATACCTGTCACAAATCGTGTCACCTGTTTTGAACATGGCGTCGCTCCTTGTTGGCAAGCGTTTAGTTGTCGAAACAGCATCCCCTCCCATTAGGGGAACTACTAAAATTAGCGCATTTTTTGACTTTTGTCAATGCGCTTAGGCCACCCACCTTTTGTAACGTGTAACTTGTAACTCAAAACGACGGATCCGGCATTACACGTTGCGAGTTACATGTTTTGAATTTTATGTTATTTAAGCCAAATTTTTATTTCTCGTCCGTTCCACTTCATGATCTCTCCCCCTTCGACCTCGGCACTTTCCAGCTCAATAGTTTCGGCTTTAATCTCCTTGGATAAATCCTCCTTAAAATCCACCAGCCAACCCTTCATTTCCTCATCATCCGTGCCAAAAGACAGCCTGACTTTATCCGTCGGCGTCAGTCCGGATTGTTTGCGGAGCTGCATAATGTGACGCACCGTTTCCCTATAAAATCCTTTCTTCATTAATTCAGGCGTTAAAACAGTATCCAGCGCGATGACCCACTCCTCTACCTGGTCCGGATCAGCTGCTTGTAAAATAACTTGTTCGACGTTCAACTCATCCCTGATTAAATTCAGAAAATCAGTCTTGGACGAAAGGCGCTTGAATTCGACCGGAGCTTTGAGTTTAACCATCAAAGACGCCAAGGCCTGACGAACCGGCAACTTAACCTGGACGCGGGCTTCGAGCCCGGCCGTGACCACTTCGCGCACCCAGGCCATGTCAGATTCCATGCGCTCATCAATCGCCCGCTCGTCAAACTTGGGCCAGCGGTCCAAGTGAACCGACATTTTATCGCCTTCCAAGTCCTGATAAAGACGCTCGGCAAAAAACGGAGCGAACGGCGCCATGAGGCGCGCAAGAATTAACAAAACTTCACGCAAAGTGCGCAAGGCGTCCAACGCGTCATCCTTATCCGCTTCCTGCTTCATGCGTTCTCGCGAACGGCGCAACCACCAGGTCGAAAAATCATCGACAAATGGACGCAAAGGCCGCAGAGCATTGGCTAAATCATAATCATCCATATTTTGAGTCATGTCTCTGGTCAAAGTTTCCAGCCTAGAAAAAATCCAGCGATCCAAAACCTGCATGCTCCTGGGCTTTTGAATCTCGATGCGCTTGTCTTCGGCATAAGTCAGGTAGAACTGACGGACGTTCCAAAGTATGCCAAAAATTGACCGTTGCATCTGGGCACAATCCTCATCTGAAAAGTTGATGGCCTCAGCCTGCATGACGGGCGATGACAAAAGATAAACCCGCAACGCGTCGGCTCCCAATCTTTCCATGAGCGCGTAAGGATCGGTATAATTTTTTTGCGACTTGGACATTTTTTTGCCATCCGTTGCCAAAATCATGCCGGTAGCCACGATATTTTTAGCGGCCGGCTTGCCGAACAAACCGCTCGAAAGCACGTGCATGTTATAGAACCAACCGCGCGTTTGATCCTGCGCCTCGCCGATAAAATCCGCCGGGAAATGCGAATCGAATTTTTCTCTGTTCTCAAAAGGATAATGAATTGAGGCATACGGCATGCCGCCCGACTCCAACCAACAATCAAAAGTAAAAACCGTACGCTTCATAGTCCCTCCGCAGGCGCATTTGAACTCAACCGAATCAATGCCGGGACGATGCATATCCCAACCTTTAGGCAATTTGTTGCCGGACGCTTCCTTGAGCTCGGCTATCGAACCGATCACGCGACGCTCACTGCATTGGTCGCATTCCCAAACCGGCATGGGCGCTCCCCAGTAACGGGTGCGAGAGATGCACCAATCAGGCGCCGTAGCCAAACCATTGCCAAAACGGCCCTCTTTGAAAGATTCCGGGATCCAATGAATTTTTTTGCCGGTCTCCAGCATCTTAGGACGCAGTTTGGCGATATTCACGAACCAGGCGGTCTGGGCCTTGTACATGAGTAGAGTTTTACAGCGGTAACATTCGGCGACGCTATGCACGATTCGCTCGTTGGCTACCAGCAAACCGCGCTTCTCAAGATCTTCCACGACCAGCGGGTCGGCTTTTTTGATGGGCAACCCGGCAAAAGCGCCCAATTCTGGCAACATCTTACCGTCTTCATCAACCGTCAGCAGAACCGGCAATTTATGAACTTTGGAAGCGTTAAAGTCGTCCTCTCCAAAAGCCGGAGCCGTGTGGACCAAACCCGTGCCGTCAGCCGCGCTGACATATGGCATATCCACCACGCGATAAGCGTCCAAGCCTTCCGGCATGGGCATAAAACTAAACAGCGGCTCGTAATGCCAGCCAATCAATTCTTTGCCTTCCAACTGACGCTCCACGTGCACGGCCTCAGAAAGCAAATTTTGATCCGTCAGATCCTGACGAATGAGCTCATTGAGAACCTCGTCTTTGCGCGTCTCGGCAATAATCCAATACTCATCTTTTTCCGGAATGTAAATTTTTAGATAAGTCAGCTCCCGATTGATGGCGATGGCCGTATTAGCCGGCAAGGTCCAAGGCGTGGTCGTCCAAATCAATAAAAAAGTTTTATCTTGCCCGATGACTTTAAATTTGACGGTGATAGCCGGATCTTCCTCGTCGCGATACGAATGCCCCATGGTCACTTCAGAGTTGGAAAGTGGCGTAGCGCAACGCGGACAATATAGAGACACGCGAAAATCTTTATAAACCAAATTTTTCTTAAAAAGTTCCGAGAAGGACCACCAAACTGACTCGATATAAGCATCATCCATGGTCTTGTAAGCATGATCCATGTCCACCCAGCGGCCGAAGCGACGGATATATTTGCGCCATTCTTTGTCATACATCATGACGCTAGCGCGGCAGGCGGCATTAAACTTGTCGATGCCGTATTCCAAAATTTGGCGGCGGGAATTCAACCCCAATTCTTTCTCGATCATGTTTTCGATAGGCATGCCATGGCAATCCCAACCCCAAATGCGCTCCACGCGGTAACCGTTCATGGTCCAATAACGGGGAATGGCGTCTTTGAGGGCGCTTTGAAGAAGGTGGCCATGGTGAGGCAGGCCGGTCGCAAAAGGAGGACCATCGTAAAAAACAAAACGCTTGTTTTCTGGACGCTCTTCGATGGAACGTTCAAAGATTTTTTTCTTATCCCAAAATTCCAGGATCTCCTCTTCCATTTTCGGAAAATCCGGTCGGGTCGGCGGGGCTGTATTCTTGTCAGACATATAGCGCACATATTGGCTGAAAAAACACGGATGGTCAACCTGCTACCAACCGTCCTACGCGTCCTTAACGTCCTAATCGTCCTTCGTCCTGAAAATAAAATACGCCTCGAGGCTGGGAGGCCTGAGGCGGTGAGAGGTGGGAACTGGTTACGGCGCCAGAATCATGACGGAAGGACCTTGGAGGCTGGCTTTGGGTTCCACCGCCCCGGTATTAAGGAAATCGGCGAAGGTCTGAATGTACAAGTCGTTGCCGAACACGGGCATGTGCAGATCCAGCCGGTACTTGTGGCCGAAGAATTCGCCGGGCTCGTCTTCGGTCGCGGCCAAATCAACCCGCACCTCGAAGATCTTATTGATGCCTTTGCCGAGCACAATGGGATAAACCAACTGATCAAGGTAGAAACGGAAGGACATGTCCTCAGCGCCCGGATCGGTGAAGGCCGGATTCATGAACATGCCATCCGAGAGATAAGTGCTGCTACCATCCGTGATCCTGGCCTGCTTGATCAGGAAGGTCCCTTTTGAACCACGGACCTTGCCGCCATCCAACGCGACCAGGTCAAAGCCCCAGCCATAAAACCAGAACTCGTAGAAGATGGAACGCGCCTCGAACTCGAGAAGTCTTCCGTTCTGCTCGCCGCCGGTCAGCGTTCCTGACACGGGGCCGTTCGGATTCTCATAGACCAGCTGAGTGAAGTAGTTGGGATCACCTCCCAACAAGAAAGTTGGTCCCTGGATGGGGAAGGCCCCCTTGACAACGCCCTTGTCAGTGACGATGTCCGAAGCCTGAGCCAGAGACATGGCGTGGAGCTCCTCCTGCTTTCCCGAAAACAAGGCAATGGCCACAATCGGAACTTTTACTTTGGCCGGCACTTTGATCTTCATTCCCTGAAAGACCGCCTTGTGCGTCTGCGGGTCGACTTTGATCGGGTTGCCATCCAACGGCCACAGCAAGTTGTAGTCCTTGTCGAACAAGGCGAGTTGGATGGAAGAGTCCTGGCCCATGCCTGAACGCGTCAGGCTCAAGGACGAAGTCATCATGTCTTCCAGCTCATCACCCTCCAGGTCCAGCCAGAGCGGCTGTATGTACTTATCGTTGATGTTCACCACCGAACCCTGGGCCTTGGGATTAAAGCTCACGGTCATCGTTGGAACACGAGCTTCGGGTTCGTGTAGCGCGTCGACCTCCGCTTCAGCTTCCTCGTGCTGTGCATCGCCAGCTTCTGACGGCGCCTGAGCATCCGTTTGGGGCGGGAAACTGCAGAGTTGGTCATCGCCATTTTGAGCGTTACCACCGCAAGCCGCGCAGAACACGACAAGAACAAATGCAAACCAGGTTTGAAATTTCATGGATCCCTCCTTGATGGGATTCGAGACATAATTCGAAGAGCGAGAACAATCCAACGTAGACCGTTTTAACCATTTTGTCAATGCTTTAGCGGTAAAACCCCAAATGCGCTAAAATACTTGAGATATGCAAATCTATCTCGCCGCTGATCACGCAGGCTTCGCACTCAAAGACAGACTCAAAGCTCACCTCATTAAACAAGGACATAAGATTGTTGACCTGACACCTGTTTTTAAAGATGGTGACGATTACCCGCTGGTAGCCAAAAAACTAACTACCGATAACAAAGGACGACTAGGACGTTTAGGACGATCAGGACGGGGTTTATTGCTTTGCGGCAGTGGCATTGGAGTCTGCATCGCGGCTAATCGTGTTAAAGGCATCCGCGCGGCCGTAGGCCACACGCCGGAAGAAGTGAAATTGGCACGTGAACACGATGACATTAACGTGCTTTGTCTTTCTGGCTGGAATCATAAAGATAAAGTTAAGGCTATAAAAATGGTCAATGTTTTTCTGAAAACCAAAAGATCTCCTGCCAGCCGGCACGTCCGACGCGTGAAACAATTGGGTTGATTGTTATTAAGTAGAGACGTCCCGCGGGACGTCTCTACAAACAACATCATAACATATGAAAAACGAAATCATCCCCGCCATCCTAGTTGAAACCAAAAGCGAATTCTTCAAGCGCCTGACGCTGGCCGCTCAACTTTCGAAGACAGTGCAGATCGACATCATGGACGGGTTGTTTGTTAACAATAAAACTCCTCGCGACTTAAACAACGGACGCTGGTTTGCGGAGTTCCTGCTTAACCCGCCGAAAGACGTGCCCGATATCGAATTACATCTGATGGTAGAAGATCCTTGGAGCATTATCCGGGAGTGGCATGAATACTTGGAGTTCAAACGCGTCATCTGGCACGTGGAAGTGCCCATCGAACATGGAGAGTTGATCGAAAGGGCGCATGAATTTAGGGTACAGGTAGGTTTAGCCATAAACCCCAACACGCCCCTGACAGAGGTCATCTCTTTTATCAACCCAAAGACAGTCGTAAGTCGTAAGTCGACAGTCGTCAGTTCGAGTTTCGTGGATGAAGTGCTGGTCATGGGCGTTATACCCGGAAAGTCGGGGCAGAAGTTTATGTCGAAGACGCTCAAGACCATTCGAAGTTTAAGACGTAAATTTCCCAAACTCCATATCGGAGAAGATGGCGGAGTAAGCATCAAGAATGCGCATGGTATAATCAAAGCCGGAGCCAATCGTTTGAACGCGGCCGGAGCCATCTTTCTGGCCAAGGATCCCACCGCCGCTTATCGCGAGCTTTCCAAAAAATAATTGTTAATTGTAGAGACGCTCTCCGAGGACGTCTCTACTTTTTTATAATTGGATGATATACTCCTAAACATATGCGACACGTTTCTTTGCTCTCCGTGGCCTTAGCCACTCTTCTCTGCTTAATTGCCATACCGGCTAAAGCCGCGACCCTTAATGCCGGCGATTTGATCAAAGCCTCCGGCCCGGCGGTTTATTATTACAGTCAAAACGGCAAACGGCTGGTTTTCCCGACCGAAAAAACCTTTAAGACCTGGTTCGCTGATTTTTCGGGCGTTAAAACCATCACCGACTCGGAGCTGGCCGCCATCTCACTTGGCGGAAATGTGACTTACAGGCCCGGAGTTAGACTGGTCAAAATCACGACCGACCCCAAAGTCTATGCCGTGGCGGCCGCTGGCACGTTGCGTTATGTAAGCTCCGAAGCGTTGGCCGCTTCCCTATACGGACCAGATTGGAACACCAAAATCGATGATGTGCCGGATGCTTTTTTCACTAACTACCAAACCGGTTCCACCATCACAGCTACAACTGACTATAGCCCTTCGGAAGCGACCCGTTTGGCGGCCGACATTGATACCGATAAATCCTCGGTCATTGTCTCCCCAACTCCCACGCCCACACCTACGTCCACCAACCCGACTCCCACTTCGACTAATCCCCTCAGTCTGACTCTGATCAGCGACAAAGATACATTGCACGTCAGCGATGTAGTGAATTTGACGGCTACAGCCCAATACACGACCGGCATGCGTCTGATCAGCCTCTACTTTGAAGGTAAATTAGTTACGACTTGCAACAACACGGGCTCATGCTCCGGCAATTATCAAATGCCTGGGTATATCGACAAAACCAGTTACGAGGCTAAAGCCGTAGCCGAAGCCATTGACATGACAACGGCATCCAAGACTTTAACCATCCTCGCCGCCAGTAGCACAGCTCCGGATTCCAGAACTGCTATTCGCGTCGACCAACCGGTTATCCGTCCCGGTCAGTACACGGGCATCACCGTCGAAAGCGATACCAGCCTTGATGTCAAAAATATCACCATCTACGTTAACGGCAACGCGCACAAGGGTTGTGACTACCAAGGTCGTTCATGTAAATGGACGGAGGCTTTCACCGGCGTAGTCGGAACCGTCTATACCACTTACGGCATCATCACAGACACGCTTGGCCGGACTTACTACACTCAGACCAAAACCATTACGCTGGCCGATAATGATGTCCCAGCCATTGATATCCAAACTTCCAAACCCTGGGTCTATGTCGGAGAAAAAGTTGACGTTACGGTCAGCGGCGCCGATCAGGATGGAATTCAATCTTCGGATATCTTTGACAGCCACCATAACCTGCTTAAGCATTGTGATGGCGCGGCGCCTTGCATCGTGACGGCCGGACCATGGACAGTTAAAGGTAATGAGTTGTTTTACGGCAAAGCCACGGACATGTTGGGAGCCACCAATGAAGGGACAGTTACCCTGACCATCCAATAGATAAATTGACTTTTGCGAAAAAAACATCCATAATTCAATCAGCTAAAAAAACAAAATCCTTTTATTCGTCTAACCTAATTTGTTTTATGTTTAAACGTGTCTTAAGTCTAGCTTCAGCCGCTGTTATGACCCTTGGGATGGCCATGCCAGTAGCCAGCCAAGCCGCCGTGACCACGGCCTTCAACGCCGGCGATCTGATTAAAGGTTCCGGTCAAACTGTCTATTACTTTGCCGAGAACGGCAAGCGTCTGGTTTTCCCGAATGAGAAGACC
Organism: Patescibacteria group bacterium; assembly: GCA_041661105.1. GTDB lineage: Bacteria > Patescibacteriota > Patescibacteriia > 2-12-FULL-60-25 > 2-12-FULL-60-25 > MWCR01. The sequence goes on along the minus strand of JBAZVB010000002.1, from coordinate 46,088 downwards.
TACTTTAGCTGGTATAACGATTTTAACGGCGTGTTGCAGATTCCGGATGCCATGCTCCAGGCCATTCCTCTCGGAGGCAATGTGACCTATCGCCCGGGCAAGAAGATGGTTAAAATTACAACTGATCCCAGAACCTACGTCGTCGATGAGGGAGGATATCTCCGCCATGTGTCGAGCGAACAGTTGGCCCAGACTTTCTACAACATAAACTGGAAAAATCAGATCGATGATGTGCCTGATGCCTTCTTTACCAATTACAAAATTGGCAACGCCATCACCACAGCTAACGAATACATCCCGGCTTCCGTCTTGACCCAAACTACGACCATCTCGCAGGATAAGGGTTTTGACTCTTCCATTGCCGCTATTGCGATCGGCAACAGCCTGGCCGGCTTTGCCCCATCCACGATCACCGTCAAAAAAGGCGCGACCGTGACCTGGACCAATCAGGACAGCGCCACGCACAGCGTGAAGAGCGACAACTTCCAGTCCGAGAGCCTCTCGTACGGCCAATCATATTCCCACACCTTCAACTCGACCGGCTCGTTCCAATACTACGATGGTCTGCATACCTCCATCGTGGGCACAGTCGACGTCAAATAAATTTCCCCTCTATTCGTCACCTCAATTAAATATATTGCGGTGACACCTTTCCCCCATCGAATGAGGGAAAGGAGAAAAAGCTCCGGCGTAAGTCGGGGCTTTTTATATATGCCTGACGGGCGTGTTACAATGCCTGCAATATGAGGAAAACCGTCAAACAGATGGGGTTGATCGCCAACCAAATCAGGCAGGACATCATCAAGATGCTGGTTAAGGCGGGCTCGGGCCATTCGGCCGGTCCCTTGGGCATGGCGGATGTTTTCACGGCGCTTTATTTTGGCGGCATAGCCAATGTCGATCCCAAACTCCGTCATGACCCAAAACGCGATCGCGTTGTCCTTTCTAACGCTCATATCTGTCCTGTTTTATACGCGACCCTGGCCCGACGCGGATACTTTCCGCTGGCCGAACTTAAAACTCTCCGCCAGTTAGGCTCACGGCTCCAAGGTCATTCCAACAGTCATTTTGATATTGGCATCGAAACATCCGGTGGCCCGCTCGGCCAAGGCATATCGCAAGCCGTCGGCATGGCGATCGCTTCACGCATGAACAGTCAACAGTCGTCAGTCAACAGTCGTCAGTCAATAAGTTCAAAACTGACGACTAACGACAGACGACAGACGACTTATCATACCTGGTGTTTGGAAAGCGACGGTGAGTTTGACGAGGGGCAGACTTGGGAAGCTTATCTATTGGCTGGCAAGATGAATTTGAGGGAGCTGACGACGATCATTGATCGTAACAACATTCAAATCGACGGCTTTACGGAAGACATTATGCCTTTGGAAGATTTTGCCAAAAAACTCCGGGCCTTTAATTGGTTCGTGATTGAAGTTGACGGTCACAACATCCGTTCGATCTTAGACGCCATGCGCCAGGCCAAATCACAAGCCGCTAATCCGACGGCCATCATCTGCCACACCATCCCGGGCAAGGGCGTGGATTTTATGGAAAATAAATTTGAGTGGCACGGCAAACCACCCAACCGCGACGAAGCGAGAATCGCGCTCCACGAGCTCAGAACACTCGGCGGCAAAATAAAAAGCGAACATGAATAACTATGAAACCCGTTAAATTAAGTGAGTTCTGGCAATACGCGACTGTCGAAAAGAGACCGACTCGCGACGGATACGGCGAGGCCTTATTGGAACTCGGTAAAAATAATCCGGATGTCGTCGTTTTGACGGCCGATCTGGCCGAATCCACACGTGTCCTCCCCTTCCAGCAAAAATATCCTGATCGTTTTGTGGAATGCGGCGTGGCCGAGCAAAATATGATGGGCGTCGCCGCCGGGTTAGCCTTAGCCGGCAAGATTCCTTTCGTCTCCTCTTACGCCGTCTTCTCTCCCGGACGCAATTGGGACCAACTGCGTGTCTCCGTCTGTTACACCAAAGCCAACGTTAAGATCGCCGGCGCGCATACCGGAATCAGCGTGGGTCCGGATGGCGCGACGCATCAAGCACTGGAGGACTTAGCCCTCACCCGCGTCATTCCCGACCTGGTTGTCATGGCCCCGTGCGACGCGGAAGAAACGCGCAAGTGCACTTTAGCAGCGGCGGCTTACAAAGGTCCAGTCTATTTCCGTTTCGCACGTGAAAAAACGCCCGTCATGACCGTCAAAGATACGCCCTTCGAAATCGGCAAAGCCAATGTCTGCCGCGAAGGTTATGACGTGACGATTATTGCCTGCGGTCCCCTGCTCCACCAAGCTCTTATGGCCGCCGAAAAACTGGCCGGCAAAGGTATCGAGGCGGAAGTCATTAATTGTCATACCCTCAAACCTTTGGACGCCAAAACTATTCTCCAATCGGTTAAGACCACCCGATGCGTGGTCACGGTCGAAGAACATCAGATTACCGGCGGACTTTTTGGAGCTGTTTCCGAGGCTTTGGCTAAAACTTTTCCGGTGCCCATCGAACCCGTCGGCATGCCTAATTCTTTTGGCGAATCTGGCGCTCCGGATGAATTGCTGGCAAAATACGGGATGACTGAAAAGCAAATCATCTTAGCCGCCCAAAGAGTCATTAAACGTAAATGATATGAAAAAACCCGACGATCCTCATATGAATTGGGTATTAACGCCCGACAAGATTGAGGCCTTAAGAAAAAAAGGCGAGTTCCCGCCGGCTCCGCCTGAAAATTTGTCTGCCCGTACAACTTTGAGGGAAACACCAGAGTCAAAACTCAAAATCAGGCTGTTGCCTTTTTTGATCAAAGAGCTGGATGCCGTCAAAAGCGAAATACGGGCTTGCAACTCAAGGCTCACGAGCCTGCAAAGGCCTGACATGGCCAAACTGATCGTGCCTGGACATGAACTTGAAAAAACCAGCCCCCAAGAATTCGAAATAAAAAAAGATCAAATCACAAAAGAAGAAGATACTCTTTTGGGATTTAAAATAGAAAAAGAATGTTTCGATGAAGCCCTCGCCAACTTAAAAACCGGCCAGCCCATGCCTCCTGATTTTTTAATAATCCTGCATGGCATAGAAGAGAGGAGGGCGAAATGGCTATCCTTGATTAGAAAACGATACTACGCTGACGAAACGGATGCTGATTTTTATAAAGAAGCCAAAGAGGGGTTAAGCGAAGTTGCGGGACTGATCGATGCTTTGGAAAAATGAGTATGACCATTCCCCAAACTACGGATTTCCTGGCCGTTGGCGAAACTCTACGCGATGTTTTTTACATGATCGATGAAGCGACCGTCAGTTGTTCCATCAATAAAGACCGTTGTCTGCTCTGTCTGGAATACGCTGAAAAAATACCCGTCAAACACGTGGTCAAAGTCCACGCGGCGGGCAACTCGGCCAACGCGGCCGTCAGCGCAGCGCGCTTAGGATTTAAAAGCTCGCTCGTGAGCTGGATCGGCAAAGATGCGGAGGGGCAGGATATTAAAGAAGCTTTAAGACGGGAGAAGGTTAACGAAAATAATCTCTGCGATTGCGAAGGTCAAAAAACCAGCGAGGCCGCCATCTTAAGCTTTCAAGGCGAGAGAACCCAACTCGTTTCGTTTAAACCGCGTCAGTACACGTTGCATGAATGGCCCAAAGCTAAAGTCTTATACTATTCGGCCATGGGCGAAAAATATTCCGGGGTAGACAAAGCCATACTGACCTATCTGCGTAAGAATCCCAAAACCGTTTTCGTTTTTCAACCGGGCACTACCCATGTCAGACACGGCTTAAAACCCATGAAGCCGCTGATTGCCCAAAGCAAAATTTTTATTCTCAATAAAGACGAAGCGCATCACTTGCTGGGCGACGGCGGAAGGCCCATGCTTAATTTACTCGAGAGTTTTCATCATCTGGGAACCCAATGCGTGGTCATTACGGACGGAGAAAAAGGAGCCGACGCTTTTGACGGCCACGCTCATTGGCACATGCCCATCTTTCCCGGTAAATCACTCGAACGAACCGGTGCGGGCGATAGTTTTGCCTCGGCTTTTGCTTGCGCCCTGCTCCACGAATTCGATGTGCCCACGGCTTTACGCTGGGGCACGGCCGATGCTTGGTCAGTCATCCAAAAAATCGGCCCGCAGGCAGGTTTGCTAACCAAATCTGAGATACAAAAAACCCTGAAAAAATTTAATCACCTTAAACCAGAAACCGTTTCTTAATTGTTAATTGTAAATTTTTAATTGTTATGCTCGTTCCTGCCATCAAAATCTTAAAAACCGCGCGAGAGAGGCATTATGCCGTGCCGGCCTTGAACATCAATAATCTGGAAGCGCTCAAAGCCATCGTGGAAGCGGCGACTAAAATGCGCTCCCCCATCATCGTGCAGACATCCGAAGGCGCGATTGAATACGCGGGCATGGATTATCTGATCGCCATGGTTAAAGTCGCGGCCAAAGCGCCGATCCCCATGGCTTTACATCTGGACCACGGAAAAAATTTAAAGGTTATTAAAGAAGCCATCCAAAAAGGTTACACCAGCGTCATGTTTGACGGTTCGGCTTTGTCCTACCAAGAAAATGTAGCCAAGACCAAACAAGTTGTGGCTTGGGCGCGCGCCAAAAAAGTCAGCGTCGAAGCGGAGATTGGGGCCATCGCGGGCATCGAGGACTTTGTAAGCGTCGAAGAAAAGGATGCTCATCTGACAAATCCGGAGCAAGCGGCCAAATTTATCCAAGAAACAAAATGCGACAGTTTAGCTATCGCCATCGGCACGGCGCACGGCGCGTACAAATTCAAGGGTGAGACGCATTTGGATATCGAACGCCTCAAAAAAATCGCCAAGCTCGTCAAACAACCGATTGTCTTGCACGGCGCATCGGGCGTGATGGAAGACGTGGTAAAGCTCGCTGAATATCACGGCGCCAAGCTGGGTAAAGCGCGCGGGGTTTTGGATGAAGACATTAAGCAGGCCATCAAATACGGAGTTAGTAAAATCAATATCGACACTGACCTGCGCCTTGGTTTTACGGCCGGCGTGCGCGAGGCAGTCGACCAGATGAGCACCGTGATAGATCCGCGCAAGCTTTTGGAACCGGCTATTATCCTTATGCGCGAAATTGCCATGAAAAAGATGGTTTTGTTTAACAGTGAGGGAAAGGCTTAACTCACCCTGCCCTCTCTTAAACAAGAGAGGGTTCTGAAATAAGGCTGCACTGGCCCTCCTCTTGTTTAAGAGGAGTTGGAGGAGTTAGAAGTTTTTGGCTCATTTGAGCCAATTTTGTTTGGCTAATTTAAGCCAGAATATCGAAGTGGCAACCTTGACAAAAAGGCTTATTTATGCTATTATTGCTAGTTATTTCAGCGAAATTTCTATCCAAGCCTAACGCTGTAGTAACTAGTAAAAAGTAACTAGTAACAAGTCATATAGGACTCGTTACTAGTTACTAGGCACTCGTTACTGGTTTGGACAGGGACTTCGACCTTAACCGTCGTAAATCCCACCTCGCAGTACATTCGAAACACTAGGCTAAAAAACTCTTCCCACATAGGAAAGGTTACTACCATGAGAACGTACGACGACAGCATCAGCGAATATCTGCGGCCTTACAACTGCGTTCAGGTTCAGTCGTTGGCTGATCGTAAGGTTCAGCAGAACGACCTCCTCGCTATCCGTTCGAATGCCTCGGAGGCAAGAAAGAGTTGGGCGGAGTTCCAGTTGCTGAGCCTCAACATCCGCATGATCCTCAGCATCGCCATGGGCTACAAGAACAAGGGCATGGAGATCATAGACTTGATGCAGGTGGGACAGATCGCCTTCTGCCACGCTATGGATAGCTTCAAGCCTGAGATGGGCTTCATGCTCATCACCTACGCTACGAGCGGCATCCATAGGGCCATGCAGCGGGCGATCGCCGGTGAAACAGATGACGACAAGCCTCTCCGTTTGCCGGTCTACCGTTGCAGCCAAGTCAGCAAGGTCAAGCGGGCCATGGGCGACCTGGCCAAGGCGGGACGCAAGGCTGACGATCCGGCTGCCATCCTGGAGCTGATCCACCAGCGCAAGGAGAAGACCTCCAAGAAGATGCAGCTGCGCGACGTCGAAGCTTGCCTCAAGCTCATCTGCGAGAAGCCGGTCAAGCTGGACGCCAAGGCCAACAAAGACCAGCAGTCCTGCGCAATCGTAGAGCTGACGCCCGGCACCGTGGCCCACCCCGACGACAACCTCCAGGCCAAGGAGCTCTGCCAGCTCTACAGGCGTCGTCTCGAGAGGATCCGAGAGGGCGTGGCCACGTTGCAAGCGGAAGGCAAGAAGATGGCTCGGTACGCCGAGATCTTTAGCCAGTACTACGGGCTAAATGGCCAGCCGTCGCGGACGCTTGAGGCAGTTGGCGAACAGACCAACATGTCGCGTGAAGCCGTAAGGCAGAACTGCGCAAAGGTCATCCGCGCACTGTTCCGCCTGACCGGGCTTGGCACTGACGCGATCGTAGAGACGCTCGAGGCCGTGTCCGAACAAGGTCTCCTCCGCTACGCCGCCTAACCCCGCCCCTTCCGCTCCTTCCCACATCTTAGTCCTGAACCGCAAATTTTCCTCGCGCGTTCGGGACCCCGTACTAATTCACAATCGTCAGCATACAACATAGAACATTCAATATTGAATGTTGAAAATTGAATGCTGAATATTGAATTGGGAGTTGATACGGGAAATGTCATGCATGCCGCTCAAGGCTGTTACCAAGAGCGGATGAGAATTCCGGAACGGTTCCCGACCGTTCCTTCGACAAGGAGATAAAGATGAACTGGAAGAATTTGTTGATCGTACTTGCAGTACTGTTCGTCGCGGCGTGCGACGATGAGTCGTTGGGAACCAATCCCACGACTCTTCCTGAGACCGACGCGGCAACTTGCAAGCCAGGCGCTCAAGTTGTCTGCGCGTGTCCGGAAGGCGAGAAGGGGCTCCAGATCTGCAAGGCAGACGGAGAGCACTTCTACCCCTGCGATTGCCCCAGCGTCACCGAAGACGCGGGACACGATGCAGTCGCCACCGACGCGCAGACCGAAGCAACAGCTGACGCACAAGCGGAAGCTGATGCCGGGACTGACGCGGACGCGGCCAGCGACGCAGATGCCAAGGACGCCAAGTCCGAAGCCACAGCGGATGCTGACGCGCAGGTCGACGCTGAGACTGGTGCCGATGCTGACGCGGAAGCTGGCTCCAAGGTCATCCTGACCATCAGCGGTGCGCCTGGATCGCCCACGGAGTTCACCGCTGGCGCGACGGGAGCCAAGCCCCACAAGCTCAAGTTCTGCACGACCAAGAAGATTGAGCTCACCGCCACCTTGCTCTATCTTCAGACGATCTCAGTCGGCGCCACGACCCAGGGCTCGATGGGAACTCGCTACTTCCGCAACATTAAGTTGATGGATGGCACGACGACCGCGATGGGTCCGACCGAGCTGATGACCGGCAACAACGAAACCATGCCGCAGCGCGCCGAGTTCCATGACATCAGCGCCATGGACGCTGGCACGTGCAAGATCCTGGACGTGGTCATGGACATCTGGAATGTCGAGGACGCCCCGGGCGAACTCTACAGCCAGGTTTACCAGATCCAGAATATCGGCACAGGCGCAATCGTGAAGGCTGGCGGAGACGAACCCGTGGATCGTCCGATGAACTTTGATGAGTTCCTCTGGACGGTCGACTCGAATAGCGCATACTTCACAGTTCTGCCGCTCCAGCCCGTACTCGAAGTGAAGACTTCGACGGACACGTTCGCCTCGGACATCATCGTGGCTGGCAAGGACATGGCCTATCCGTTCAGCAAGCAGGACATCTGCAACCTGACGGATCAACCGGTGACGTTCGCCTACCCCTACATCCAGCAAGCCTGTGACGGTGCGGGAGGCGACTTCACCCTGGTCAACGCGACCTTCGAAGGTCTGACCGGCAACATGTCATCCTCAGCCTTCGACTCATTCCAGATCGCTTTCGCGAGCGGAGGCGTGCTGACCAACGTGACCGTGCCTGCCAAGAGTTGCCTCAAGGCAACCCTTTCCGGCAAGACACAGCCTGTTGTGCCAAGCATCAACTTCCCCGGTGACAACACCGTTTCGCGGAGCGGACACGCGCCGTGCCTACGGTTGGTGAAGTTCGCGGCTGACGGTGGAGTTCAGATCCCCACCAAGTACACGCCGACGGACAAGCCGAACCCCATGGTTCTGCGCAAGGTCAAGCCAATCGTGGCTGTGACCCAACTCGCCAGCAATACGATCTTCAACGGCGAGATGTCGCTCCACTGTTGGCACACGTCAGTCGACTCGGTGAACGGCACCGATCCCCTGGGTTACAAGCAGGAGATGTTCAACATCGAAACGTCGGCTGGCATTCAGCTCTGCAACTTCCGGCTCTATCGGGGGTTTGCGCTCGCGACCGGTTTCAACATGACCGACGCGGTCTTTACCAGCGACCTCAAGAACGGTTGCAAGCCGGCGAGCCAGCTCAACACGACCGTGGCCATGTCACTGGCCAACGAGGACAACATCGTCGGCTCAGGGAACGCCTATTGCCTGAATGCCGTCGTCCTCACGAGCCAGCCTTCGGGCAACTCGATCGCCACCGAGTTCTACCGCTACGATCCGAGCACGCTCGTGACCGGTCAGCTGATGAACAACGACGCGTACGTTCCGTTCGTGAGTTCGCCTAACATCTTCAATGTTGGCGGGCTGGCCGATCCGCAGACCCAGCTCGGCGCATGGCACGTGGTCGGCGACTTCGTCTGGAGCGACCAGAGCGAAGTGCCCCACACGGACCTCAACCTCGGGTCGAAAGACTGGACGAATTCGTATCTCGTCCAGAACCTCGCCTCGCCCACCGTCCTTTCCAACTAACCCTCATCCCCTACCCTTCCCACCTCAAAGGGGGAAGGGCTCCGTTCCTTCCTTCTCGCCTCGATTCCAATATCGAGGCTCCCATCTGAACTGATCTACTCCTTGTCCCCGCCTATCGTAGGAGGGGAATCAAAGGGGTGGTCGTGTCAGACGGGAAAAGATTTTGGATGAACATCGCGGTACCATTAACCATACGGTTCATGGCGTAGCCCGACCGCCAAACGTTCCTCGAAAGGAAGAAGATATGAAATCTCTCCGCATGATGATGTTGTTTGCGTTTGTGCTCGCGTTCACCGTCAGTTGCCAAGAAAGGGTGCCGATCGGTAGCAACGAACAGTTGCCTGCCAACGACGCCGCTCCGCCGGCCGTCTGCGTTCCTGGAGCCCAAGTCGCCTGCGCTTGCTCGAACCTCCATCAGGGCGTGCAGGTCTGTGACGACGACGGGCAGAACTACAAGCCCTGCCAGTGCCCCGTCTCCGATGCAGGTAGCGACTCGGTCGATGCGAAGCCTGAGGCAGAAGTCGACGCCGAGATCGAGGCATCCACGGATGCCGCGGTTGACGCACCGACCGACACCGCGCCCAGCCTCAAGACCTGCGCCGTGCAGAACACGGTCAACCTCGGAACGGCTAACCCAGTCTTTCTCGAGACGGTCGGTGGCAAGGGGTTTGGCCTTGGCCTCTACTCGGCGGCCCCGAGCTGCACGCTGAAGACCCTGGATTTCCAGGGCGACTCAGCGGGCGACATCGACATGCCGGATTGCGACGGATCGTGGGGCATGATCCCCTTCGGATCGCCGGACGGCTATCTGGTCACCTATGCGGCCAAGACCGGCGGCAAGTATCGCACCGCCCGCGTGGTCAACAATGCGTTGACGGTGGATTTCGAAGACCCGTTGCCGATCGGAGGCATGGCGGGTCTGGACTCTGGCGGGTACTGGATCGGACAAAGTTTGTTCGACGGAACGTATAACACGTCGACGGTCTTCATCCGCTACGTCGCTCCCACCGGGCAAGTCGGGAACGCTCTGATCCTGGCCACCAGCCAATACCCCGGGGTGCAGAATGGCCTCGCGGGCCTCGCCACGATCGGTCAGGTTGTCGGCGCCGCGGTCAATGCCGTTGACAGCACCGGCCTGCAGACCACGAGCGCCTTCCTCCGTCAGGAAGATGGCGGCATCAAGCGCGTTGATCTCGATACCTTCCAAACCGGCGGCACCACGACCTCGTATGCTCACGGGATGACGACAATCGGCGGAAGGTTCGCGGTCAAGTGGACCAGCACGGACGACACCAGTTGGAAGGGACACCTCTCGATCATGAACCCCGACGGAAGCGGACTCGAGACCTTGAGCATTTCGACGGAGCAGATGGTAACGACCATCGGCGAGAACATCGCCGCCGTCGAGTATGACCAGGTCATGCTCAAGACCGTGCTCCGCGTCTACGACGACAAGCTGAAGGCCGTCACCGAGCCGCTCGTCGTGGTCAAGGATATCAAGGGGTACTACATGAACTACCCCCGTGCCCGCGGTCTTTCGTTGGACTCCATCATGGTGGCCTACACCGAGACGCAGCCGGACACATCCTACCTCATCAAGGCGGCCATCATCTCCTGCCAGTAGACGACTTCACGAAAGGAGTCCCATGAACCTGATGCCAGGACAGATTGACCCCGTAGACCTCATCACGGCTCAGCTCCTCATCAAGGTGCAAGAGCTCGAACAAGAGAAGGACAAGGTTGCCAAGCTTGAGAAGGAACTCACCGACAAGACAGCCGCCCTGGCTCTCTCCGGACGCGACCTTAAGGTCGCCATCGTCATCGCAGTCCTGAGCTGCTTGCTCAACCTAGCTGCTTTCGTTCGCAACATCCCCGCCCTTTGGGAACTCATCAAGTGAGTCTCCTCGCGCGCTCGTCCATCCTCGGACAGCGCGCAGATTCCGAGAACATCAATTATGGTGCTTTCAGAAACTAAAACAACCGCTTAATTTAGCGGTTGTTTTGATATTAGAGGCTTGACAAAAAGCCGTTTTATTGAGAAGTTTCGTTTAAGCATTGGAGAAAACCAAGGAGGACCCCGATGTTCGAACCTATCAAATACAAGAACCTTGACCCCGACGCTGATGATGCCCGCAAGGCCGAAGAAACAGAGTTCTACACTCTGCATCTCGACTGCCAGATCCTGGCGGAATGGTTCGAAGCTTTGGCTAAGAACCCGCCGCCTTGGTATCCGGCCGGAGCCCAACTCGACGACTGGAATATCAACGACAGGATCACCGAACTGGAAACTCGGCCTGACCTGCGTCTAGGCTATATGCTCAAAGGTTTTGCCGAGACCATGCCTCACAAGACCACGCGAGCCATGACTTCCGCTGTCCAGGCTAGCTTCCTGAACCGAATCCGCGAGAACGACGAACGACTTGCAGTGGACCAGATCCGCATGTTCAGCTACGAGGCGCAGATGCCCCATACGAATCGGGCCGAGCGCTTTGACAAGCTCGTGGCCAGGATCAACTGGAAAGACGACTCGCCGCCGACCAAGGCTTTCATCACCATGGTGATCGCGAGCTGCATGAACGAAGAGAGGCAGTACTTCAGGCAAGGAATCGCCAAAACCTTCCATGAGCCGCCTCTGACCAATCTCAGCCTGCTCGAATCAATCCCCATGGATGACTACATCCGGGCCATTGACGAGAAGAAGGTCATCGAAATCATGCACCTGCTCCGGAAGCGCCAGGCCAGGCACGAATGCCTCACGCCCGAACAGGAGCTGGAAATCGTGACCATCGAGTGGCTGGTCAAGCAACTGCCGACTGCGAGCTTCCGCCCGGTCTTCAACGCCATCCGCGAGAAGCTCCGGTTCTCGGAGTCTTCCGAGCCGGAAGAAAAACCGGCCGAGAACAAGGCGGCGGACGAGGCAACTGTCGAGGAGGACGATTCCCCGGAGTCGCAGGACATTTTCGCGAGGCTGGCAGCCAAGGGCGACTCCCCAAAAGTCCCATAGCGGAGCAGGATACCGGAAAGGCCGGAGATGATGGTTGGGAGGACGATGAAGATCGTTGTATGACCATGCGTCCGCTTCCGAAATCTGCTTCGCAGAATCAGAAACCCGCTCCAGCGCGTAAATCTGAACGTCCCTCAGATGCTCTGGCCAACGTCTTCGCGATTCCCGCTGCTCCGCTCCTTCCCAGGGAAGCTACCCCTGATGCCATCGCGCCCGGTCCGCCGCTTGCCCAGAAAGATGACGGCGAGCTCACGGTCGGTGCCGAATCTTCTGAGGTGATCAACCTCGATGAGCTGGATTCGGCAGTGACCGATGACCTCAAGGCAGCGGCCGACTCCGACAAGCCGCCCAAAATCATGGACAGCCGGGGTCAGGCCTACGACCAAGGTCTGACTGGGGTGCAATTCGGAATTTTCCCACCGGACGACGAAGCCCCGCCCGCCCAAAGTAGCGGCAGTTCGGCCAATACGCCCATGGAAGAACTCGAGTACAAGGAGTTCATTCAAGCCTTTGGTAGACTCGGGCTCACCTTCCGACCAGGGATAAAAGTCTCTCCCAATGACCTGCGAGGCTACCATATACTCCTCGTGGAACGTAGGTGGGTCTGGACCGATGACCTGCCCAGGCTCAGGCGGAAGCTGATTCTCCTGTTCCATGCGATCTTTCCAGACGAGATCGACCGCTCTTTGCCCACCTTCGAGAGGGAGAATGCCCAAAGGCTAGCCGCCGAATTGCTCAAACTTCTGCGCGGCAGAGAGCTCACGGCCTTGGCCAAAAAGCTCGAGAGCACCATGCCCGACCTCTCCCCGCCCAAGGAACCCCCGCCCTTTCCGACGACTCCCGACAAAGAAAAATGAACCCGTCCTGGGTTCATGTCCTACCCTGTGCTATCTCCAGCCCAGGGATTTTTTTAATTCAAAATTCAAAATTCAAAGAGCAAAATGTTGGAATCCCTACGGGATATTAATTATTTATGCTGAAGGCCACCTGCATTTTGAATTTTGCTCTTTGCTTTTTGAATTACGAGCTACCAACTCCCTCCACCTCCACCACCAAAGCCGCCACCTGATCCGCCGCCGGAAAAACCGGAACCACCGCCTCCGGCCGTGCTGGCCGGTGGAGAGTAAACGCTGGACGATGAAGTGCTATCCATGTGCGAAATAGCGTTGGCCAAAGCCAGTGTTGTAAATAAATGAGCGTTGCCCTCAGCCCATTCGGGCGGCGCCATCTGCAAATCCTCAAATTGTTTAGCCCATTCTTTTTCTACGCCGAGCGCGATAGCCGCCGGTAAGAGATCCATAAATTGTTCGGGCGTACGGGCCGGCGCGTTGTGGAATTTTAAGCGTGCTTCTTCGGTCACGGAAAGAAACCATTTGAAACCTTTAACCTCAGCCACGATCGATGTGCCTTCTTTAGTGCGGCGCGGCATGAACCAGCCAACGACGACCACAATCACAGCTGAGGCAAAAGCGGCCCCGGCCGCGATCGGCGCCTCACCTCCCAAAACCCTGACTACCATAAATATGATGACCGCCGCCGCGACGTAAAAAGCCCTGACGGCATAAGGGCTGGCCACGAAGATATTCAATTTCTGCAATTCTTTCTCAGCCTGCCGGGTCGCGCTTTGGACATCCGTGTAAAATTTATCGTCTTTCAGATCATCAAACGTCGAGCGCTCGCGGCTGCCGCTTACAAACAACCCGTTCCACAAAGTCTTTTCCCAAACCGGAGCACTTTCGACCGGAGTTTTGCGTTTGATAAAGGTGTAGTCCTGAACATCCGTAAACAAAACTTTTTTAGTCTTGTATTCGATGTGCAGATAATCTTGGCGCGCCATTTCGATAATCGTCGCCGTGATGCCGCGATGCGCAATACTGCCATTGCCTAAAGTGCCGGCCAAAACTATCGGGCTCATGCCGCGGGGTATCTCATATTGCGGAATAACCGTCTCCGGAGCGGGATCTTTGCCGCGCGTGGCCCAAAAATACAGCATCAAAGCGAGGATGATCAACGGAATGAACAAAACCCAGTTATCGCTCAGGATTCTTTGGACGGCTTCAGCCGTTGTCTCGGGAGTAATCACGCCCTTGGGAAACCCAAAAACAACCGTCATGCCTTCGTAAGGGTCGAGCACGCGCGAGACCGTGACCCAATAGCCGCTATCTTTTGGTTGCAATTCGCAAGCTTTTTCCGTAGAGCCCATCACGCCCGTAAAGCAGGTAAAATTTAAAGTCGAGGTGGCCTGCCCCATAGGCGATTTGAGAAAAAACGAAGCTTGGCCGATGCCAACTTGCCAATCATTGCCCGTCACATTCCAATAAAACTCCGAGTGTCCGTCATCAAAAAAATTAATGGCCTGTTGAGTTTCATAAACGATCGTATAAGCGTGTTTACCCGTGATCGTAGACTCGCTCCGCCCAACCTTCAACGTCAAAAGATGGCCTTGCCTCGATTGTTCATACGGTTCCGGCTGACCGTCGCGCAAAACCTGGTCGATCTTATATTTTAAGCTGTAGGTCATCCCGTCCCGGATATAAGTTTCGGGAATGTTGCGATAGATGCCGTGCCTTGGAGTTAAACCAAAATTATAATCAATTTTTTCCGTGACCTTTAAAGTTCTATCCGCTCCCAGGTCAGCGGTGACTTCAAAATTCTGTATTCTCTCTTCCTGAATCGGCACTTCCGCTTTGAAATCAGGGGGCGCCGCCATAACCCCCAACGGGACCGCCAGGAACAGGGCCAAACCAAGGATGATTTTTCGCATATTTGTCAAAAGGTTAGCACAAAAGACATGTAACACGAAACACATAACACATAACATTTCAACCCTCTAACATTCTAAACAATATGTCATTCCGACCGAAACGGAGTGAAGTGGAGGAATCCCTTACTCGATGGTTAACTGTGTTGCTTTAAGGGATCCCTCTGCGCCATAGGCGCATCCGCCTCTGGCGTGAGACTCGTCACCTTGAGCTTCGGGTGACTCCGCTCGGGATGACAAGGGGCGGTTGTTACAAGCCACATGTTACATGTTATAATAAGCCCGATGTTTCGTCTTTTTCGAAAGTTTGACGTTTGCGCCGTGGGGGCCGGCACCAGGGATGTTTTTATTAAAAGCCAACACTTCGAGAGAAAGCCCGACAAATCCGCGCCAGATGGTTTTGACGCTTGTTTTGCTATGGGCGCCAAAATACCTTTGGACGATGTAATTTTTGAGACGGGCGGCGGGGCGACCAACGCGGCTGTGACTTTTAGCCGTTTCGGTTTAAAGACAACTTGCGTCTGTTCAATCGGCCTTGATCCAAACGGAAAAGATATTTTGAACGTCCTCAAAAACGAAAAAGTGGATACGCGCGGCGTCCAAATCTTACCAGACTTAAAGACGGCCTATTCCGTTATTTTGTTGGCCGGGACAGGCCAGCGTAGTATTTTGGTTTATCGTGGCGCGGCCGCTCAACTCGATCCGGCGGAAACAGTCTGGAGCAGAGTTAAAAGCCGTTGGCTTTATCTGACTTCTTTGGGCGGTGATTTGAAAAAAAATCGAGCGGTGATTACAACCTTGAAAAAACAAGGATCAAAAGTGGCTTGGAACCCCGGCAACGGCGAGCTGACCAACGGCCTCAACCTTCTCAGTCCACTGCTTAAACTGACAGATATATTGATTTTGAACCGCGAAGAAGCAGCTATACTGGCCAAAGAATCAACCAACAATCTCCCGGCGATTGTAAAGCGGCTTGGTAACTTGCCGAAAATCGCCCTGGTTATCACCGATGGCAAATCCGGGGCTTATGTTTTAGAAAAGGCTACGAGACATCTGCTCTATTCCCCTGCTCTGCCCGGCAAAAGAATCAACACAACCGGCGCGGGCGATTCGTTTGGCAGCGCTTTTGTGTCCGCTTACCATAAAACCAAAAGCTGTAAGGATGGATTACGCGCCGGCCTGCTCAACAGTTTGGGCGTCATCACGCACATGGGCGCCAAAGCGGGCATTCTAAAGTCATTCCCGCGGAGAAATACCCTGGACAAGATAAAAATCCGCAATTTATCATCCAAAATAACCAATGGTCATCCTGAACTCGTTTCAGGATCTCAGCACTCGAAGCTTCGTGAGATGCTGAAACGAGTTCAGCATGACGAAGGGGTTCGGCATGACTGAATGAATTATGTGGAATAAAATCAGGCATATCTTTGCCGAAAACCAAATCATGATCGTGCTGATCGGCATCGTGGCCGGTATTTTATTGCCTAAATATTTCCGGCCCATCGCCCCTTACGGCACTTATTTGCTAATGCTCATCTTTTTCACTTCAAGTCTGCGCTTGAATATGAAGGAGCTGACGGGCTATGCCAAAGATTGGAAGATGCTGGCCGTATCGTCCGGCTTCATGCTGATCTTTTTGCCGCTGGCCATGTGGTTGCCGCCCGCCGCGTTCGCTCCGGATTGGGCTTTGGCCTTCTTAATCGTGGGCGCCATGCCAACCGGCATGACTATCGCTTTAATTGCTGATCTTTTTGGCGGCAAAACATCCCTCGCGCTGGTCATAACAGCAATCACCTCCCTGCTTGCCCCGCTTACCATCCCTCTCATCTTTTGGGTCGCCATCGGCCGAGTCGTGCCCGTGCCAATTTTCACTTTGTTCGCCAACCTTTTCATAACCATCGTCATCCCATTCGTCATCGCCGCCTTGGTCCAACGCAAAGCCCCGAAGATAGTTAAAAAATACGATCCGATCTGGCGCAACGTGGCCGTCTGGACTTTTGGCATACTCATTGCCGCGATTGTGGCGGATACTACAGGCCAGGGCCCGATCATTCTTTCGGCCAGGGACATCGGTTTGATCATCGTCATGCTCATTTACATCGGCGGCTTGACGGCTCTGGCTTTTCTCATGGCTTGGTGGCGCACCAATGCCGAAAAAGCCACGTTAGCTCTCTGCATGGTCTATCTCAACAACACTTTGGCGCTTTATATTGCCAATCGTTACTTCCCAAGTAGCCGACTCATGACGCAACTGGTCATTATCTTGCTGGTCATCAACGTTCTGCTTCCGCCCTTCCGTTGGATCGCCACTTACGCCGTGCAACTAGATAAACAAAAGGTAAAGCAAAGAGCAAAGAGCAAAGAGCAAAATGCAGGTGGCCTACGGCATAAATGATATGATAATATCCCGAAGGGATACCAACATTTTGCTCTTTGAATTTTGAACTTTGAATTCTTTAATATTTATTTTATAATTATATTGATATGAAAATATTCGTTACCCGCAAAATCCACGAAGCCGGTTTGGCCATGCTTAAAAAAGCCGGATATAAAATTACGGTCTATCCCAAGGACCAAATGATTGACCAAAAGGCTCTCCTGGCCGGCGTTAAAGGCAAAGACGCTTTGCTTTCGTTGCTGACAGACAAGATTGATGAAGCGGTCTTTAAGGCCGCAGGACCACAGCTCAAGGTCGTAGCCAATTATGCTGTGGGTTTTGACAATGTGGACCTACAGGCCGCCAAAAAACACGGCGTGATCATCACCAATACGCCCAGTGACAAGGTTAACGAATCAGTGGCCGAACATACTTTTGCCCTCATGCTGGCTTTGGCCCACCGTATCCCAGAAGCTGACCATTTTGCCAAACGCGGGCAATACAGAGGTTGGTCACCCATGCTGTTGAACGGGACTGACCTTAATGGAAAAACTTTGGGTCTGATTGGCGCTGGCCGCATCGGCAGTATGGTGGCGCGCCACGCCGTCCAAGGCTTTGGCATGAAACTTTTATACGCCGATATGCGCCCCAATCAAGATTTGGAAAAGAATTTTGGAGGACGCAAGGTCAGCCAGGAAACATTGCTCAAAAAAGCCGACTTCATCTCTCTGCATGTTCCCCTCATGCCTTCCACGATCCACCTCATGTCCACCAAACAATTTAATTTGATGAAAAAAACCGCCTTTTTGATCAACACGGCACGCGGGCCGGTAGTGGATGAGAAGGCTTTGATTAAGGCGCTTAGATCCAAGAAGATCGCGGGTGCCGCCCTGGATGTTTTTGAATGTGAGCCGGCCATTGATTGCGACTTGCGCGATAATATGGAATTAAAATCTTTTGAGAATGTTATTTTGACCCCTCACATTGCCAGCGCGACCGAAGCCGCGCGCCGTGCCATGTCAGAAGTCGCCGCTCAAAACATCATAGCTGTCTTGAAAGGCAAAAAACCGTTGACACCAGCCCAAGTTTAAAATCCAAAAACCAAATACCAATCACCAAATTTGGATATTGGTTTTTGGATTTTGGTTATCTGAATAAAAAAGAGACGGCTGAAGGGGCCGTCGAGTTAACGCTGTTTAACTTGGGCTGAAACTTACTCATCGAGCGCCGAGTCGATCTCTACGTCGTCCGCTTCATCGTCGTCAGGCGGAGGCGGGATGGACGATTCGATCCCGAGCGCGACACCGGGCTTTGGCGCAGGTGGCGGTGAGGCCGGATGATCCGAAACGCTCACAGGCGGCGTGTTAGGGTCTAGAGCGTAGGGTGCCTGCGAGAATCTCCTGAGCACCTCATTCAGATTACCGGTCCTAATGTCTCCCAATTCCGCGTCCTCTGTAGGAACGGTTTTGACACTAGATGGCTCGACAACCGGCGTCCTTACATCAGTCTGATCGCCGGGTGGATCGGCGAGCGGCGTAGTCGTAATTGAAGCCCAGATGCGTCTTATCTCATCATCCGGTGCACGGCGCGTCACGCGTCTCTCCGCCTCCAGACTATCGTCAACGCCTTGAATGGCACAGGAAACGTCAAACCCAGGTTGGGAGGCCATGTCGAGCACCTTCGCCACATCATCAGAGATAGGTATCTCGCTGAAAGACTTGGGAATAGCCACCGGCTGAGGCTCTTCTGGGCGGTTGTAGCTGATAATCGCCGCCGCGTCCTTGGCTATGTCACGCAGTTGTTCGCATCTGGCGCGGGCCAAACCTTCGTCGGAATAAAGATCCGGCGCGTTTTCTTGAAGCTCTTCCGTGGCCAAGGCGAAAACACCGTGACCTTGCTGAGCGAAATATTCGACGATTTCGGCCGCTTGATCCAAAGCATCGGCGTAAGTCTTAAGGATAGCTGTGAAGATGCGGCCTTCCCCATCTTGCAGGGTGAAGAGGGCAGCCTTGCCGTCAGGCGTTTCAAGGAACAGGTCCACCAGGGCAGACCATTCCTTGCTGAGGGCTTGGAACTTTTGTTGGTCTACCATGATTGAACCTCCTATGGCTTTGTTATCAATAAAACCGGGCTTTGTCAAGGCTTCAAAAGCAAGGTAAACTGTTCCCAACAACCGTCCTGGTCGTCCTAAAAAAGTCCTAAACGTCCTTGCGACCCAATTTTTAACAGGACGGACAGGACGATTAGGACGTTAAAGGACGATAAAAAAATATGCCCGAACTCCCCGAAGTCGAAACTATACGCCGGCAACTGGATGCGAAGCTCAAAGGCCAAATCATCAAATCCGTTCGCATACTAAAAACCGGGCGTGAGACGCCGCCTGGCCAGGCTTTTGCCAAAGCTATAACCGGCAAAAAAATTAAGATGATTGACCGTCGCGCCAAACTAATCGTTTGGAGGTTCACTGATGGCTCAGGCATCACGACCCATCTCAAGTTGACCGGGACTGTTATCTTAGTTGATAAAAATTACAAACCCGCCAAACACGATCGGATGATTTTCCAGATTGGATCGCATTACCTAGTCTGGGCTGATGTGCGCCAGTTCGGGAGGATGAGTTATCTATCTCACGAGGCTTTGGAAAAAAAGCTGAGCGAATTTGGACCGGAACCGCTAACGCTCAAACCGATTCAAATCGCCGAGCTTTTTAAGCGTCCCGTGACGCGCAACGTCAAATCCGCTTTGTTTGATCAGACAACTCTGGCCGGCGTGGGTAACATTTATGCCGACGAATCGCTATTTCGAGCTAAAATAAAACCCACCAGACGTCTCGGCTCATTGACGGCTGATGACCGTCTTCGTCTAGCCAAAGCTATCCAGGCAGTTTTAAAACAAGCCATCAAACTCAAAGGCACCAGTGCCCAGGATTATGTGGATGCTCATGGTCAGGAGGGTAAATTTGAAAAATTTTTAAATGTCTACCAACGCAAAAGCCTCCCCTGCAAAGTCTGCGGCACGCCGATCGTCCGGACGGTCGTAGCGCAAAGAGGGACGCATTATTGTCCTAGTTGCCAGAAATGACTGGAAAGTGGAAACTAAATACTGGAAAGAGCAGTTAAGAAATTTTAGTAACCACTCCTTTGTCTCCATCAACCTCGACCAAATCTCCATCTTTAAAAAATTTAGTGCCAATTTTAGTCGCGATAACGCAGGGCTTGCCCATTTCTCTGGAAACGATAGCCGCGTGGCAAGTCAGACCGCCTTCATCAGTCACAAAAGCCGAAGCTAACCTCATGAGCGGCAGATATTCCGGACGGGTCATTTGAGTTACCAGGACATCGCCGGGTTTTACTTTGTTAAAATGACTCAGGTTAGTCACATTGCAAACCCTACCTCTGATTTTTCCGCCAGAAGCGCCGATGCCTTTTACTTCTTTCATATCAGTATCGATACCGACGATATGGTGCTCAAAATTTTGCCTGATTTTTTCGGCTTCTTGGCCAGTTACGATATCTCTTCCATTTTTGTAATAATAGGCCACCATTCCGTCCGTTCTGTCTTTAAAAGAACCCAGATCAACATCCTTCTGCCAAATCTCATCCCAAAAAGCGAAACGTAGATTGTCTATCGAAAAACCGAAACGGCTAGCTAATTCGCCCACCAAAAAATGTACTCCACTCACCCACATGAGTGAGTAGGCTTTGCGAACATCTTGGATAGTGGCCGTGATCTGAAGGAGACAAAGCAAATCTTTAATATTTGATTTAAGTTCAAGTCGTGAGGTTGCTTTTTCCTCAACTAAGCTGGTCGTGGCCGCTAAAGCCTTAATATCGTTTTCGGATACTGTTTTTGGGCCCGTATAGTCATTATTTATGTAATGATATTTCGCGACTAAAGACGCCAAACTGTCTAGTTCGGTCACTAACTCTTTAGCGCATGTTTTGAGATAATTATCTCTGACTGGCCGACTATACTCCGCCACTAAATCATCGACTTGGCTGGGACTTAAGTTTTCTGAAGCTAATATTTGCCTCAATTTTTCCTGAAAATATATGCTTAACGGCTCAATCCAGTTATTTTTGGAATACTGGGTGAGAAAAAATCGGTAATATTCGTCCGCGAGGCTCCTCAAATCGCCATCCGTCAGTTTTGTAAGATCCTGAGCCATCAGCTTTGTATGCGAAACCTCGAACTCTTCTGCTAGCTTGTACCATTCATCATATTTAGCCCATTTATTCTCTAAAAGAGAAGGCAGGACTGCTTCAGAAAAACCAAGCAACTGTTTTTCATCATACAGCCAGTCGCAATTTTTCCCGTGCCATAAGGCAGCTCCATCACAAGATGCACCGTAAAGCGCATAAAATGAATGGCTTGGAGCTTCCAGAAAAGGATGCAAATACATCGGATAAGCCGAAACTCCGTAATAAACCCACTTCTTATTTTTTAAATCAACTTGCATATTTAACTAAGCTTAGTTACCGACCCATGACTAGCGTTGACCTCCACCAGATCGCCGTCTTTTAAGACTTTGGTGGCGACTTTAGTGCCCACAATGCACGGTATGTTCAACTCGCGGCTGACGATAGCCGCGTGGCAGGTCAGACCGCCTTCGTCTGTCACAATAGCCAGAGCTTTTTTCATAAAAGGCACAAATTCAGGCCTGGTCATAGAAGTAACGAGTATCTCCCCTTCCTCAAAAATATCCTTAGCCGGATCCCTGACGATTCTGACCTTGCCGCGCACGCGGCCCGTGCAAGCCACAACTCCGGAAATGGACTTTTCGCGTACCTGGCCTTGGGTGAATATCATGTCCCAAACTTTTTGGGCTTCGTCGCCGACCAGGGCCCTCTCTTCTTGTGATGTTATAACCACGACACAGAACTTACGTCTTTGCTTGAGAACAAATTCAGTGACCGTATTCTCTCCTGCCAGCAGACCATAGATTTCTTCCGGGGTGGCATACGCGATCTGTTCGAATGACAAGCCGACCTGCTGGCCGACGGCACGCAGCAATATGGTCATGTAATAGCTGGCCTTCTGCATTATCACCTTGCGATCGTCCTGCCACTCCCCCAATATCTCGAACAGTCTGATGCCGGAAGCCAACTTCACGTCGGGCTGAAGTCGCGACATCAGATCCTCTTTCTCTTTGGCCAGCGACGTCGGGTTGCTTTCCAGCCTGGCAAGCTCTTCCTTTACGGCCGATATGCCCTTAGCCGCATCTTCACGTACGTATCCCTGAAACTCCTCGGCTGTCATGGGCTCGACGTCCTTATAATTGTTCTTTATCCAGAAATATTCCTCCTGATGTCGAACGATATCTGCCTGGATATCCTTACCTTCCAGCGACTTGATAGTAATCTTGAGCAGATCGATCCTTTCCTGCGTGAGGTTGGATGGTTTGAGCGGGACAGTCAGCACTCCGGCAACCTTTTCGCCTTTCCCCATACCGATCTTCTGAGTGAGCTTAGAGATTTCCGGTATCACATACTGTTCAGCGTACGGGACGAATGCCTCGCAAAGCAGAGCTGGTGTAAATACGTCTTCGTAGTCCTGATAGAACTTACGGTAAAGGTCAGACAGCTCCTGTCGGCCATGGGTATTCATGTCCGAATTTCGGATGAGCTCGAAATCAGATTCGAATGTCACTCTTAAATTTCGCCAAATTACCAATATCGACTCCAGAGAACCTGAATCTGCATGGAATCTCTCATGGATGGCGGCCGCTATCTTGAGGTCATTTACTTCTTCCATGACCGACCAAATATAGTCATCCTTAAAAATTGAAATCGAAAAATCGTAGGTCGGATCGAAATATCTGCCCATCTTCGCGAATCCCCTCATCCACGGATAGCATAACTCCAGCCGAGCTACGGTCTCCTGAATCCACCATTTGGGGCTCTGTTCTTTGGATAATTCTATGCTCATATTTTCTTTATCATCCCATGATTAGCGCGGACTTCCACCATATCTCCATCTTTGAAGACCTTGGTGGCGACTTTGGTGCCAATGACGCAAGGGATACCGAGCTCGCGGGCCACGATAGCCGCGTGGCAGGTGATGCCGCCTTCGTCAGTTACGATGGCCGCGGCTTTTTTGATGGCTGCCATATACTCAGGGCGGGTCATAGAAGCAACCAGCACGTCTCCTTCCTGGACTTTATCGATCGAGGCTAGGTCCGTGCAGACAACTACACGACCAAGGGCAGTACCTGGGTTGGCTACGGATCCGTAGATAGCGCTACTCCCTGGTTTGGATGACCCTTGACCGTTCAGAGCCTCGTAGAGCTTCATCGCTTCTTCGTAATCACGACCAATCAAGACATCTGATGCCTCTCCATCCGGTAGTTGAAGATAGAAAACGCCTTCCTCACGCTTGATTAGATCATGAACATCATTCAAGTCTTCCATCTTATCCAGTGATAATGCTTCTGCTGGTGAAAGATAAGCAATATGATCGGCTTTTATTCCTGTCCGGCGTGAGATCTCCTCAATCACGCTCCCGAGATGATAAATGGCCTTCATAATGTTCAGCTTGCGTTCATCCTGCCAAACGGCTAAGAAATTCAGGGTGTCGGCCATATGTCGCGTTTCCTCGTCGATTTCGATTTCTATTGGCTGGTTCCCTGTTTGTCCCTGTTGGGTGGGCTTACGGACGGCCTCGAAACGTTCCAGGATGGCTTGTTTTGTCAGTTTACGC
Organism: Patescibacteria group bacterium; assembly: GCA_041661105.1. Lineage (GTDB taxonomy): Bacteria > Patescibacteriota > Patescibacteriia > 2-12-FULL-60-25 > 2-12-FULL-60-25 > MWCR01. Next base: position 22,356 of record JBAZVB010000002.1, on the reverse strand, counting down.
GGGCCAGTATAGTTGCATAGTAACCAATAATATTTTTTAAGATGGATTTGGATGGCGTCCTCCAAAGCCGGACCGTCCAATCCTAATAACTTTTCCAAATCAACCTGCTCCTCGGCGATAAAGGATAACTGACTTGGTTTAGTAAGATTGGCATAAACCAAATTAAAAGACTTTTTATCAGGCAGATGCTGGAGCAATCTCTGCTTTAACTCTTCGTCCAGGCCAAATCCCACCGGCTCAATAATATGACCCAAACCGACCGTAACGGTCGAAATTTCAATGCATTGTTTAAACAGATTCAACAGCTCTGCTTCCGTAAGGCCGTTTAAATCCTTAGTTAATAATGACGCGAAAAGTTTTTGTCCCGGTAGCAGATGCTCTTGGTACTTAACTTTGACTTCAAATAAATACTTTGGGTTGTCTTTTATTTTTTCCCTGATGATTTCCCACAAGCGATTTAGTTCTGACACCGGATAAAGCATCTCGCCATATCCTTGCTTGAAAGTGTGACAAAAAAACTTAAACTGATATCCCAGGTCAGATCCCATAGTAAACCCGCTCCTTGAGCAAGTCATCAGATACAGCGGCACCGAACTGACACCCTGGGCGTAAAGCTTTTCCGTTTTGAGGACTTCCATTAGTTTCATAGCTTCTTTAAGTTTTCCTCCGCTACTTGCTTAAGCTCAGGATAAAAAAAGTTTTCAGTTAACCTCTGCAATTCGGGAATCATCTTATCTCTGTCATACAAACCGGATTCGATGCAATGTTTGATCCTAGTCTCGTTATAACGATCCAAGGCATCAATGTCATGAAAGATCTTCTTATGGTCAGTGTCATACCAACTGCGCCAATCGTCGATCTTAAGCTGGTCTGCGTCGTGTATGCTGACGATGTCCACTATCTCTTTTGACTTCTCGACATCATATCCAACCTGCAAAAGCAGATCATGGGCAATCTTAGCGCCTGCCAACATATGGACCAGTTTGCCATTCATGAGTTTTTGTTGGCCGGTCACGTATTTGAAGTGCTCGGGCAAGATAGCCGAGTGTCCGATATCATGCAGCATGGCCACCGGCACCAGAACATCAGGGTCAAATTTGAGCTTGGACTGGTATTGAAGCACATATTGCACGACTTCTTTGGCATGCTCGTCATCTCCCGGTCTCCCCTGCTTCAAAAGCGGCAAGCAAGCTTCCCAAAGAGGCTGATATTTTGAAGGTAAATTCTCGATAGTCATAGTTATCATTTAATTATCTTTACTATTCCATGATTGGCGTTGACCTCAATCATATCCCCATCTTTTAGGGTTTTAGTTGCGATTTGGGTTCCAATAACGCAAGGAATACCCAGCTCACGGCTGACGATGGCCGCGTGGCAAGTTATGCCCCCTTCATCCGTGACGATGGCCGAAGCCAACTTCATGAGCGGCACATATTCGGGCCTAGTCATAGGTGCGATTAGGATGTCACCTTTTTGGAATTTTTCAAAATCCGACTGACTCAATACGACTTTAGCCCGGCCCGTAACCCTGCCCATGGCGCCTGTTGAACCGCGGATATCGCCCATTTGGAACAAGCCCTCCATTATGGTCAAGTACTCCTGGGCTGTCGCACCTGATGCCGTCTCAAAACTGTCGTCCTCCAAAATCTCCATGACCATGCCCAAACCATACCGTTGGTCGATAACTTGCTTAACTTGTTTGCCGCCTTGAATAACCGACGGTAATTCGCTGGGCAATGCGTACTTTAACCACTCAAGATCCAGGTTCAATTCCTGTGCAATTTTCACAATAGCCTGATAAACGTAATAATTACTGATCTGCGTGCATCTTTTGCGCTCATCCCTAAGCTCGGCCGTCCAATTGACGAAAGCCAACCTGTCCTGCACATCACGGCTGAGATTTAAGCTGGAAATGAGGGTCGATTTTTCTTTAAGCAAATATACAAAACGTTCCAAATTGGTCTTTATGGCTTTGGCCAGATCACCATCCGACAACAATTGCTTCAGCTGGTCCTCGAAATAAGCTTCGTCTAGGTATTGCAGGACTTCAAAATCGTTTTTCAGCCAATAATATTGGTCCGACATTTTCTGGAGATCGACTTTGACGTCTTGAGTCAGGCCGCTAACCACAGCCTTATTGTAGACGGCTAGCAAATCCTTTTGCTGCTTCTGCTGATAGGTCATGCTATCCGGCGTGGTCAACGTAGTCAGGTCCTGCTTTTTCAAGGGCTGCTTAAGCTCGCCAAACACAAAATCCATAATCTTGTCCTCAAAAGGATCATAAAGATCCAAAAAAAGCGAATCACCCCAGCAACGCCAAGCATTTTCCAGAAATGAACCATAAACTTGGGTGAATTCAGGTGAACCGACCTTGGAATCAAGCATTTGCCGGCCGAATGATTCGATTTTGTGGCGTGAAACCTGTAGATCATGGGCCAAACCAGCGTAAAAATCCGGGTCTTGCGTGAATTTGGCCAGAACCAGGTCAAGCTGCTTGGTAATTTTTGAGTAATCAAAGTAATTATAAAAGCTGAAACCTTCCGGGGTTTTCATGAACAATCCCATGACCGGGAGCCTGAAACCTGTATAGTAGAACATGGCATTGGCGCAAGCCTCGTAGGCCAATCCGATACACAAAGGTATGCCCGCGCCCGATTGGCGGTACCACTTGATGTTTTTGACTTGTTCTTGGGTAAGCATACAACTTCAATTACGAATGACGAATTACAAATTTAAGAGGATGACAGAATAGTCACGATCCCCTTATCCGCATCAACTTCCACCATATCTCCGTCTTTTAGGACCCTGGTAGCCTTGCCAGTGCCGACTACGCAAGGCTTTTTGAGCTCACGGGCCACTATGGCGGCGTGAGAAGTGATACCGCCCGTGTCAGTCACGAAGGCCGCGGCGCGTTTCATGGCTACAATCAGGTCCGGATTGGTGGCCGAAGAGACAAGGATATCGCCTTCGTTGACCTTGTCCACGTCTTCCGCGACCAAAACGATTTTGACTATGCCTTTGGCATGGCCAGTATAAGCTACAGAGCCTTTGAGTTCCTTCACGTTCTCACTTTTTACGTCAGCCGGATGCTTGCCAATCAACTTAGTTATCTGTTCATCGCAGGTTTGGCCTTGATAAATCTTAAACTCGCCGTTTTCTGCCACTAAACAGCACCTTTCTAACCTTTGGGCGACGATTGGTTTGTAAAGAGTTTGACGTCGATTCAATAACGCGTCCTCGATCTCTTCAAAGAGCATGAATTTAACGCTTTTCAGATCTAAATCCAGTCGCTTGGCGATCTCTGCCATTACTTTATCCATGGCTAAATAAGATCTTTGATAAACACCCTTCCTAAAATCCTTAATGGCCATGAATTTAGGCTATGTCAAAAAGCCTTACCAAATCAGCCGGCAAGTTCAATTTTTCCAAAAGGCTTTGTTTTTGGCTCTTGATATTTTCATAACGATTTTGAAAAGATTTGATCTGATCTTTTAGATTTCCTCCTTCAAGAGTGCTCTTAAGAGCCTTCGACAGATATTCCATTGTCATGGCCGGCCCGCTATAACCGTAAGTCAGCCAGCCGTAATCGTTCAGATGTTTACTTAAAAGAGTATCTCTAAGCTCAGGATGCTCTTCCATCTCTAGTAGCAACTCTAACCTGGCCAGCTCTTCTTGCTGTACTTCGCTCGGGGTGTCGCTAGTGGTCAAAAGAGAGAAATACTCAACGAGCTGTTGGTCTGACGCCTTATCTTTCAAGAATTCACGCAGTTTGTTTTCCAGGTAATTAGATAAATGGGGCTTGTCCATACCGTCGACTAAAACAGGCACCCAACCCCAAGACCGTAAATCCCTAGTTTGTTGTATGTATTTGGCATACCAGTCGACTAGCTCTGGATCTGACATCAGCGCCACATCCAAATCGTTAGTTCGCGCGGTAAATTTTTCCATCTTTTGACTTTGTCCGTATATTTGTCGGATGACCTCTTCATAAAAACTGTTGTTTTGAAAAATCTTATCCATCAAAGCCAGGCCCATGCCATCAATCGAATCCACGTCATAATGCATGTAGATACGGTTTTTTTCGAAAACGCAAAAACTCTTGGTCAGATTTTGGCCGGCGATAGGTTGCATGTCCAACATAAGCGCCAAATCCGCGATGTAAAACGGATAAGGGAACATCTTGTCACGATCCACAAAAAATTTTAGATTCATATTGCGATATTCGATATTCAGCAAAGCGGATATTCGATTACTTCTTTATGACCTTTACCGTGCGGTGATTGGCACGTACCTCTACCGAATCGCCATCTTCAATTCTTTTAGTCGCGTCTTTGGCGGAGATAATGCACGGCTTCCCCCACTCACGGGCCGCCTGAGCGGCGTGACTTAACGGATTCTCGTCTTCAACGACTACGGCAGCCGCTTGGCGTATATATTGGTCAAACTCAGACCCGATGGATGTGGCAACAATTACCTCCCCTGGTTTGAATTTAACAAAATCCGCTTTGGTTCTGATGATTCTAGCCAAACCCTTGCTATAACCCTGTGATGCCATGACGCCCGGGATGACAAAAGCTCCTTCATTTTCACTCAGCCTGCCTTCTAATTCCTGTTTAATGGAATCAGCTTCTGGTCCAACGATAAGACGATATTCCTGAACTTTGGATTCAATTAATAATGGATTTTCCATCCTCTCCTTTAGAGTTTCTTGGCTAATCAGACCCTTGAGCACGCCTTCCACTTCCTCATGGCTGAGAAATTCGAGGTATTTCTTGGCTATGCCGGTCTGGACTTCAATAGCCGAAAGTAAAGCCTCACCCACTGAGACCAGCATGAGGGTCACTTGTTTTCGCCTTTCTCGCAAATAAGCCATGCGCCCAAAAAAATAAAACGGGTTGGCAGATAATCGATGCTTTTTTAAAATGCCGGCTATTTTTTCCTGTCTGCTTTTCTTATAATTAGTCAACTTTAAATACTCACTCTCAAGATATGTTTTATCTTTAACATACTTATCCATTTCACCCGCTATTTCTTTAATGGATACGGTCTGCCGTCCAACTCCCGTATTTTTATAATAGCTGAAAATTCTCACAAACCCCTTGGCCGAAGCGTCTTGCGTCAGGAACCCCACAAGACTTTGATTGTTACGCGCCTTAAAAGACTTGGCTAGCTCCAAAAGAGCCAAGCGCCTTTCATCATGGAACGTAAGTTCGTCGATGGACGATAAAATCAAAACTTCTTCGTCAGTAAAGCTTTTTTCTTTAGCGATTTTTTTAAGCGTTTCGCGTTCAAAACCAACGTCAAAAGCGTCATGAAAATAGCTGATGCGCCATAACCAGGTTGCCGTCTGCAAATATTTTTTGTAATTCTCAATTAAGTCCTGTTTTGACAGCCCCAATAAATTTTTGGGATCAATATCTTGATATATGCGCTCCCCTTCCTTGGCCGCTGACTCAAAAAGCGCCATAAAGCGATCCACATTTTTGGGTTCAGAGTACTTCCTATAAAAATGCGAGGCCATCTGATTACAGTCTTCCAAATTTTGATAAACAAAAGCGTACTTATCCTTAAAATAAAGAAAGGTTTTTTTATATTGAAAATCAAACAAGTCGGCCGGAAACTGGCCCAGGCTGGTAACCCATGGCCAGGCAAAAAATGGGACATAAGGCGCTTCCTGACGAAAGTAATTTTGGGTAGTTTGACCAGAAACGATCTCTTCGGGCTGGTATTCTAATAGATCGGTCAGGTTTAAACCGTAGGTCTGACAGAGCTTATCTATTGTAGGGAATTTCAAACCGTCTACCTTGTTATGCATCAAAGCATTGATGGTATTGCGGTTAATACCCGTTTCTCTAGCCATTTCAGAACTATTTTTGGCTAATTTACGGGCTATTTCTTGTAGTTTAACTTTAAGCATATTTGGTCTACGAAATTACGAATTCCCACTAATATACGAATTTACGAATTATTATGACTAGTTAGCTAGTCATATTGTCATTATACTAGTCTATTTTCCTTTGTTTGTCAATCAATAGTGACTAGCTTACTAGGCACTTTTATATGTCTACTAAAATAGAGACGTTCCGTGGGACGTCTCTATTTTTATTAAATCAATTAAAACCCCAACACTTCCTTAACAATTATCATCGTGAGCCGGTTGGGCTCTACCTCCTTATTGATGATTAGCGTCTTATTAACCCCGCTGTGTCCGCCATAAACTTTAAGAGCGCGGACATCTTCCAGCGGGAAAACGTGTTCATCAATACGCTTGAAGCCATCGTCCAAATTTTTAACGATTTTTTGCGCGCCCACGACCCAAATGACATTCATGGCTGAATAGGCATAAGCCGGCAACTGGCTACCGGTGGCCGAAACGACGATAACGTGGCCGTCTTCGGTCACGGCATGCACGCTACCCACGGCAAAAGCCGGTCCAGCTCCCAGACGACTCATCTCAACCTGGTCTTTTTTAGGATCCATGGAAGCGAACTTCTTTTTGATAGAATTGTATTTGCCTGACTCATTAAACTCGTCGACCAAGCCAAGACCAACGAGGGTTTGCGAGGCCATGGTCATCACCTCACTGCCTTGAGGTATCAACTCCATAACCTTGGCTTTAGCCTCCTGGCCAGAGTTAATGATAATGACTTTGATGCCATTGGCTTCCAAGGCCGTAGCCGTCTTCTGTATAGCCGCCTCATCGGCTAAGATATTCCAATTTGTCATATAATAGTTGATCAATATTTACACTAAAAGCTTAGCATATAAACCATAAGAATAGACATTTGGATATTGGATATTTGAGATTGTTTGGTTATTGGTGTTTGTATTTTGGTGTTTACAAAAACTCCCTGAAGGGAGTTTTTGTTGGTGGTGTTTGTTTGAAAAAGTCAGAACCCATTTTGCAGAAAATCCCAACGAATGAAACGGAACAAATACGGACTCGGCAGGGCAAACTATTTTTCTGGGGTTTTGGATTTGCCCTGCCTCGGCTGATTTCCCGCCCGCAGGAGGGGTCTGGGGAGGAATGCGGGCGGGTTTCGGACTGGGGGTTTTCGGAAATTCGGCGGCTGATTACAATAATCCACCCACAAGCAGACGAAAATCTTTTTCAGATTCCCAAACTTTTACTAACTCGTCAAAATTTTCGTCTGGCTTTTGCATAAGGCGGGCAAGATTATCAATTTTTTCCAATTCTCCTTTTGTAAGTTTTTTAAACTTCTCATCTCCGCCATATCCTCCAGCGGGTCCATAAATATAAATAATTTCATTATTCATCAAACAATGGAAGTCATAAAATAACGACCAAAGAACAACTATCGCACCATTTTCTGGCTTCGCATTATGAAAATGTTGCGGGTCAAGTTTTCCGGCGCGAATCCCTAGCCATGCGTCGGCAGGAAAATCGAATTTTCCGTTTGGTATATCATAAGGGTCAAATTTTTCCTTCAAACTCAAACTTCCGTCAACATCAATTGTTATCCAGCGATTTTCCTGTTCGCTCCAATATTGATTTATCCAATGGTCGGTGCTTATATTTCCAAGTTCGCCCATATCGAAATATGGAGCGTTGCCGGAGCGAACTCGCGCCGGAATATCTTTTGACTTCAAAATACTTGCAATCATTATGGCAACAAAACGACAAGTCAGAACTAATTTATCTTTTGGTTCACGGTCATTTACAAAACCCCTTTCATCTCGCCGATAAAGTTCGGCGAGCATAGCACCAGTAGTAACTAAAATATCGTCTTCGGGTTGTCGCCACCACGGAACTTTTGTCATGTCGCCGAACTTTAAATCGGCGTTTGTGCCAGTATTACCAGCGGAGAGAGTAGTGCGATGAATAAAGTTTTTGCGAACCAAAAGACCAATTTCCCGAATGTTATCTGGTAAATCATTTTTTAACTTTTCTTGATAGAGACCAGGGAAAGTGTAAGTACCAAAACCAAGATAATGTTTTTTAATTTTATCGTTCATAGTTTTATTCTAAATCACTTTTGCCGATATTGCACACCGAGCAAAGTGTTTGTAAATTTTCTAAAATTGTTTCGCCACCTTTTGCCCACGATTTGATATGGTCAACATGTAGAATAATACTTTGGTCAGTCGCGGGAGACCGCCCACAATTTTTACATTTAAAATTGTCTCGCCTCATCACAATAAAACGAAGCCTCCAATTTATCTCGCGCTTCGTTTTATGTTTCGTTGAGGTTTCGACCTGTAAATTTGCAATTGATTTTTCTGTTGAAATATTCTCTTCATTGTTGATATTAGAAACAAATATTTCTAGCCCCCTCATCCAAGTACCAAAATGTTTTTTATAAACACCAGCACTGTATTTTGATAATGGTGGAAACATATCAGCCTGTATCGGCTGATGTCCGAGTTTCGTCCAAACTTCTTCCAAATTTTGGAAAAGTTCATCGTCACTCAATCGGATACTTTTTTGATGTCTCGCAAGATTAAGACCTGCCCGTTCATGTGCTTTCGCCCAACCTCCCAATCGGTCAGCCATATTAGAACTATCAAATTTTCCAAATTCATCTTGTTGCTCTCTGGTAACAAAATCCTGATTCAATTTTGTGGCAGTATTTTTAAGATCAGCAATAAGCTCATCTATGGGCGTATTTCTATGAACTTTTTTTAATTCAAATTTCATAAAATTATTTTATCAATTCCTCAATATCAACATTAAGAGCTTTGGCGATTTTGCTCACAACAAATACAGAGGGCTTTTTAATAACTCCAGTTTCAATCTTGGTAAGTGTTGTGTAGGCAACATCAGCCTTACGAGCAAAATCGTCTTGAGAAAGACCAAGTTTTGTGCGTAATTTCTTTATTTTTTGTCCTAATTGATTACTTTCCATATATTGATACCATAATACTGTTGCTTAATTTCGTTCGTAGTACTATACTAACAGATATGAGGAATTTATTCAAATTTGTAGACGCCGAATTTCCGAAAACCCCCAATCCGAAACCCGCCCGCATTCCTCCCCAGACCCCTCCTGCGGGCGGGAAATCAGCCGAGGCAGGGCAAATCCAAAACCCCAGAAAAATAGTTTGCCCTGCCGAGTCCGTATTTGTTCCGTTTCATTCGTTGGGATTTTCTGCAAAATGGGTTCTGACTTTTTCAAACAAACACCACCATTCCGAATTTGTTAAAGAAGTTGCCTCGGGGCTTCGCCCCTCGGCATTGGTTTCCGCCAAGAAATTCCAGGGGGTTTTGAATTCCGCCAAAAGAATTCCCGCCGAAAGTCGGCGGTTCCCAAACGAAATTTGGATTGTGCCAAAGGCACAAGAGCCGATGAATAGAGATTTTAAAATTGTCGGTGTAATGCAAAACCTTTTATCAATTTAATTCCCGAAGCTATGATCAAATATTTTATTTATTGTAGAAAATCAAGTGAAGATGAAGAACGCCAAGTTTTGAGTATTGAGGCACAATTGACGGAGCTTCGGGAATACGCCAAGCAACAGGGCTTATTTATCGTTCGTGAGTATTACGAGAGTAAGACGGCAAAAGAGCCTGGTCGTGAAATATTTAACAATATGCTTGGCGAAATTGAAAAAGGTGTTGCCTCGGGCATTTTAGCGTGGAATCCAGACCGTTTAGCGAGAAATAGTATTGACGGTGGCAAGGTCATATATTTTGTGGACACTCTAAAAATCGTTGCGCTAAAATTCCCGACATTTTGGTTCGAAGCGACACCTCAAGGAAAATTTATGTTGAGTGTCGCTTTCGGACAGGCAAAATATTACACCGACAATTTAAGAGAAAACATTTTGCGTGGTATTCGGCAAAAAATACGCCGTGGTGAATTATCGGCAAAAGCTCCAATTGGTTATTTTAACGAACCTCGTTTGCGAACGATTGAACCTGACAAAAAAACTTTTAGTAAAGTAAAAGAAGTATTGGAGCTTTTTGCTACTGGCGAATATACGCTCACGGCAATTCAACGCAAAATGTTTTCTCTCGGCTTGGTTGGTTCCCGAAGTGGTAAACCTCTCGCACTCGCCTCGGTAGAGCATATTTTGAAAAATCCTTTTTACTATGGATATTTTTTCTACCGAGGCGAAGTGCATCAAGGTTCGCATAAGCCAATGATTGCAAAGAAACTTTTTGACAAGATACAGATTGCACTTGTTCAAAATGGAAAACCCCGCAAAAAGCGAGGACCAAAGAATTTTCAATATTTAGGTTTTGCTACTTGTGGGATTTGTGGTTATGCCATAACCGCTGAAAGACATATCAAAAAAAGTGGTTTGAAATTTGTTTATTATCGTTGCACCCACAAGAGCAAAACTATTGCCTGTACTGAAAATCGCTTTTTGCGGGAGGAAGTTTTAACCGAACAAGTGAAAAATCTTTGTCAAAAAGTTTCTTTGCCCGATGAGTGGCGGGAAAAGTTTTTAGCAAAACTTGAAAATGAAAGTATGGAATCCCGCCACTCATCAGACCTTTTCGTTCAAAATCTCCGCGATAATATTTCCGCCATTAAAGAAAAGTTGGAACGACTAACTGACGTATATTTAGCCGAGGCGTTGGAGCTTGCGGAATATCAAGAGCGAAAAAATATTTTAATGGCGGAAAAGAAAACAATTGAGGAGAGGTTATCGGATTTTGAACGAAAAGGTAATCATTGGCTCGAACTCATGCGAAACTGGATTATTGAAGCCAACCAAGCCGTAAATCTCTATAAACAAGAAAATCCCTCAAGGATGAGAGATTTTCTTGTTTCCATCGGCTCGAACCGCCGACTTTCGGCGGGAATTCTTTTGGCGGAATTCAAAACCCCCTGGAATTTCTTGGCGGAAACCAATGCCGAGGGGCGAAGCCCCGAGGCAACTTCTTTAACAAATTCGGAATGGTGGACCCTATCGGATTCGAACCGATGACCTCCGCGTTGCAAACGCGGCGCTCTAACCAGCTGAGCTAAGGGCCCTAATATAATGCAAAATTCAATATTCAAAAAGCAAAATGTTGGAATCCCTTCGGGATATTCACTGTATAATGCCGAAGGCCACCTGAATTTTGCTCTTTGCTCTTTGCATTTTGAATTAACGAAGACTTTAAAGACTTGATGGACTTTATAGACTTTTTTGACTTTAGTCAAAAAGTTATCCTCTCGACTAGTTATTTCTGCCTGACTATACTCCTCGCCATATGAGACGAGCTTGGTCGATACTGTTAGCCGTCCTGCTGGGAGCCGCGGTGGTGGGCGTAGGAACCGGTTATTTTTTGCATTTGGCCAACCAAGACCGCGAAAATCTGGCCAAAGAAACCGAGCAGGCTAAACTGGACACGCTCAAAGCCAAACAAGAGCAACAGGTGGCTATTGCCCAAGCTAACGAAAAAGTGGAGCAGGCTAATCAGGAAGTAACCAAAGCTCAAGACGCCATCAAAGCCCTGGAGCTCGAACGCACGTTGCTGGCCGAAGCTAAAACCCTGGCTCCCCCGCTCGCCTCGCAGACCGCTGATTGGCAACTGGCCGTCTCGACCGCCCTTGGACTTTCCCTTAAATATCCTCCCGGATCAAAAGTGACTCAGGATAATGAAAATCTTTTAGCGGTCGCCGCCAGCGGAACCAGTATTGCCTCTCAATCCAACGATGGATCCTGGCTAACAGTCTCTGCCAGCGACCAGGCGGCTAAAAGCCGTCTCCTGGCCAGGCTCCAGACTTCGACCCCCGTGACTTATTTGCTTAACGGGAATCTCATCTATGGTCAGGAAGGATTTTTAAACGACGGTCGTAGCCAAAATAGAGCGGCTGTTTTTGAAGTCCTCAAAGGCGGTGCCACAACTCACCTGATTTGGATTCAAACGCCGCCTAACCAACGCAGCGGCCGCCGAGTTAAGGTGATTGCCATCGAAGATGTACTGGCCACCCTTGATTTCGCCAAACTACCTTAACAATTTTTTTACGCTATGAATTGCACCCTTTGCTCCAACGTCATCCAAGAAGACGAATGCATGTGCCCCAAATGTTTCGAACCAATGATCTGCGAAAATAAAATCTGCCACTGCAATTGCGGAGCCGCCCTGCCGGAAAACAAATGTCTCTGCGTGGAGTGCGCAAACCAGAACAAGTAAACAAAATTTAAAAGTAGAGACGTCCCGCGGGACGTCTCTACTTTTTTACCTGTGGATAAATAAACGTCGTCCAAGCCAACCCAAAATCCGTTTATTGCGTCCGCGATGCAAACTAGCTCATTAAAAAAGATCCAACTTCTTAGAATACCGAGCTCGCAAATCACTGTAATCAATTTGGATAAGTCGCGAATTTTATCTCAATCATGCGAAGAAATGATTGACCTCGCCTGATTTATTTTTTAGAAAAATAATTTTTGTAAATAGAAAAATAATTTTAAAAAAAATTTGAAGCCGAATAACAGATGACTAAAAAATATTTTTCTTCCTTCCGATCCTATCTCAAAACCTTCTTGACATGCCAAATTTGTGCTATAATCACCTCATGCTTACAGAAGTTACTTCTGTGAACATGTTCCGACATTAAGTCGGAGCAAGTCTACTAAGAAAGGACGGTGATTTACATGGCAAAGAAGAAGGCTACGAAGAAGACAGCTAAGAAGAAGGCTACGAAGAAGAAGAAGCGTTAAATTTTAATGATCTTCTTCCTATAGGAGGAAATCCCCCGATGCAAATCGGGGGATTTTGTTTTCATAATAAACTCGTTTGCTTAGGCCGGAGAGACGCAACATCTCGCACGTGCACTTCCCCATACACTCCGTCATAACCCGGACGTATGTCCACCTCACCTTTTCGCATGCGCAAAATAGCTTGTGCAATTTCAGGCTTGCAGATGGACGACAAACTTTCCTCGTTTAAATCCAATAAAATAGAAAATTCACTCGCCTTGGCGAGCATTAATTCATACTCTTGCTGGACCGCTTTGCTGACCTTAGTTTTATTGAAAGAATCGGCAATCAGCTCGCGCAAAGGGACCAAACTGCGATAGGCGGCCGAGCCGGATGGGCGGGCGGGATTAACCGACCGGTCTGCCAAATCATTGACCCGGGAGAGCACGCCGACCGTCAGCAGTTTACCGCAACTCGGACAACGTCCGCCCAACTTTTTTGTTTTTTCCGGGTCGCAATAAAACTTACAATCAGCGTGGCCATCCACGTGATACATGCCTTCTTCCGGAAAAAACTCCAGCGTCTCAATGAACTTGGAAGTATCATGCTCAACCAGAATCCTCCTGAATTCCTCGAATGAGGGTTTAACCATCTCAAGGACGTTGGCTTCGCGCCCCAAATTTTCGCACGAATGGGCGTCGCTGTTGCTGACTAAAAATAAATGATCCAAAGCGCTGATTCTCCAGTTCATGGGAGGATCGGATGACAAACCTGTTTCTATGGCGTAGATATATTTTGAATGCTCGCCAAAACACTCTTCCAGTGAATCAAAACCCGACTTTGATCCGAAGACGGCAAACCATGGCGTCCAGGCATGAGCCGGGATAAGCAAAATCCGTTCATCAATCTCCAATAGCAACTTCAATAATTCCTCGGAATCCAAACTCATAATCGGGCGGCCGTCACTTTTGAGGTTAAAACCCCGATCGCTTAAAGTTTTTATGACCTGATCAAGCGCCTTCAAATCAGGAAAAAGAATGACGTGATGCAAACGACGGGTCTTATCTCCCCTTTTATAGATGCAGGCGACCTCGGTTGAGAGGCAAAAGGCGGTGGGCGATGAATTGTCTTTAAAGTACAGCGCCCCATCCCTCTCCTCGAGTTGCTGACCTATCTCTTGCCTCCAAATGGGGTGCAGGGCGTCTCCCGTGGCCACCCACTGGATACCTTTGCGTTCGCAGTACTTGGCGATGCTGGAGAACGTCAGGGACTTGGAGCAGGCCCTGGAAAAACGGGAATGGAGATGCAGGTCGGCGATGATTCTCATACAGCCACAATACTAACATAAACGTCCTTCATCGTCCTCAACGTCCTGGTCGTCCTAACTCGTACATTCGTATATTCGTATATTCGCGCAAATTCGTAATTTCGTAGACCAAATGATCCTAAATTAAAAAGCTGCATAAGACCCTGAGAGTCACATGCAGCCTTACAATTTTAACCAAGCATGGAGGGTAAAATTGTGGTTTGCAAAATCACTATTTTGGCGATTTTGCCCCGCCATCAATTATTACATTTATATTGTAGGCGGGATCCCGTCCGGAGGCGGGACATTTGGTTTTTGTTTGTCCGACAGACTTTCCTCCGCGGGTGTGCGGCGAGTTGTCTAACGGGATACCACCAAACTTTTTGCTGGTGGTTTTTTGAAGGAGCAATCCCTTTTGGGGGTCTGCACTCATTATACGCTTGACTACTAAATGTGTTCAAATGACTAAAAAAAGACCTCTGTTAAGCAATTTATATGGCTGACAGAGATCTAAACCGCTTGTGTATATGATGTTTAAGGCTTCACAAAGTCCGCGCCCACGACTACCACGAAGTCTCCCTTAAATCCAAAGTTTCCAACCGGGACTTGAAACACCTCGGCCTTGGTCACTTTTTTAAGGGCCGCTAAAGTCGCGGGCATATCCTTATCAGTCAATTTATAAATGACAGTCGTCTTGGCATCCTTCTGATACATGTCTCCGACGACCCCCATCTTTAAGCCTTCGGCTTTGAGCAAGTTGGCCATGGATTTAGCCAGACCGGCCGTCCGTGTCCCGTTCCTAACCTCAACCGTAGCTTTTTCAGAAGCTAGCGTGCTGGCTGTCGAACTGGCGTTCGCGGCGGTGGAAGTGGTCGACCCGAGTATCATGCTCGTCTGACCGCCCAAAATGGGCATAACTGCCAACAATTTATCCATCTGTGGGCTGTAAAGGACGGCTTTATCAGACCAAACCAGCAATCTATCGCCGTTCCGGGCATCCTTATAAAAGACCGGATTGCTTTGGCGCAAGGCATCCGCGTCCTGGACAGTGGCGATGGTGGGCTCTTCGTTGGCATTGACGACAATCAGACTGCCGACGCGCGCTATTAAAGCCGAGATATCCGACTTATCCAAAGGTTTTTTGGCCTGCTCGCTTTGCGAAGCGGCAACAGAGGCCGAGGACTTGGTCGCGCTCTGCCTCGACTTGATCTTTTGATTGATCATGAGCGCTACGCCCGTCAATATAACGATGGCCAGAAGAACCAGGTATATCGACATTTTATTTTTTGAAGTTTCGATTGGTTTGGGCGCAACAACAGCGGCGGCCTTGGTGCCGGCGGCTTTAGGGGTACGTGTTTTTTTAATCATATTCTCCTACGAATTACGAATTTATTACTAATCTACGAATTACGAATCTTTACTAATATACCAATGTACGAACCTGTGATCTTATTCGTAAATTCGTATGTAGCCATTCGTAATTCGTAGATAGTATATCACAATTAGCTCCACTTCAGCGGATTTTACTGTGCACAAAACAACTTATAATTTTTTCAACTTTAATTCCTTATCAATCACCATCGAACCTTTGGCGTTGCTACAATCAATAACTTCACCGCGCAACGATTCGTAACCTTCTTTGGTGACTGTCACGTAAAACTTGCCTTTGCCGACTAAGAAAGCATAACGGCCGTTGGCATCCGCGATCTGCGTTTCCAAAATACGATTGAATTGCGCGTCTAAAATGCGCACCACCGCGTTCTTGATGGTTTGGCCGGTCTTAGCGTCTTTAATCACACCAAAAGACGACGGTGACTTGCGATGGGCTAAGCGGCGGAAGACAAAGTAGGTCACGATCTGGAAGGCAGCCAGTCCTAAATATTGATAATTAGGCACCAAAGCAAAAGCTCCGATCGAAAGGAGAGTAGTTAGAATAGCCGCTCCACCCTGAACGCGCCTCAGGAAAACCTTGCGTTTGATTTCCGAGGGAGGACGCTTATCCTCCTTAGGATCTAACGGAATATTGTTTGAGACGACGGCCGCGGCGGCAAAATTTAATTTATTGGTTGTCAGCAGGTCAAGATAATCAACGTCCTGAACCTTGCCCGCCAATAAACTGGTCGGAAAAACGTAACCCGGTTTGGAAATATCCAATGCGTATTGGCCTTTGGGTATCAGGAAAGTATATCTGCCTTGTCTGTCGGTAATCTTAGTCTGCACTATGCGACCCGCGTTGTCCTTAATGCGGACAGCTGTCAGATCCAACGGCAGTTTACTTAAACTATTGTAGACGACACCGTACTTCTGTTTCTTACGACGACCCAACAACATGATCGGCTGGGTGAAAATGTAATACAGGTAATTTAACAATGGAATCCAACCCGCACCGGAGACGATGTTAACGGCCGTGATGACACCTAACGCGGGGATGGCGGCCGCCTGAACTTCAGGCGCGGCTAAAGCATCCGCCGCTTGCCTGGTCGCATTGGACAGAGCTTCACCAATTGAACCAGCGGCTGTGACAGTGCCTGACGACGTCGGAGGGACTGTCTCAACAACCGGGGCAGGGATAGTCGTCGTGGTTTCAGTCGTGGTTGTGACGACAACCGGGACAGTCGACGTCGGTGTAACTTCGGTTGACGTAACAACACCGCCTGTTACGGGCTTAACTTCGGGCTTCTTTTCTTCTTCTTTTTTGGGCGGTTTGGGCACCACCACAGGCACCGTGCCATTGCAGGTCAGATTACATTTACCCGGCTGACCGTTTAAAGAACCCTGGTCACATGTTTCCTTGTAAGTCTGATTGGTTTTTAAATTAGTCCATTCATCAATCTTCCCGTTGCCGCAGAGATTAGTGGGCGGCAAAGCGACGGCCGAACAATCTGATTTGCACCAGCCATAACCTAGGCCGTTATTCGCTCCATCATCGCATGATTCCCAAATTGCATGGCCGCCGGAAAGCACGGGGTCGCCGTTTTGATCGCGCACGATTTCTATTTTTGAGTTGCCGCAAACAGACTGTTCATGAAAAACTAAAGGCAAAGTGCCCGGATCGGCATTTTCCGGCTGCAAGCTGGCTGAATTTGAAACTTGTTCGTACTGAACGCCCTGTTGCAGATAAACGCTGAACTTCATCACGTGCGACTGGCCGGGAGCAACCGTGACCCACAAAAAATTTGCTTGGGCGGGACTGCCGCTATACCAAGCATAATCCGCATCTTTGGCATCGGTTTGACTGACACCGTCAACCTGCAAGGAACCCGGATAATAAAGCGTACCCTGGGGAATCGGGTCTGTGACCAGGACATTTTTGGCGGTTTTAGTGCCGGTATTGGTAAATTTAAGCTGATAAGTCAGCGTCTCCACGCCAGCCGCGTGAGCCGGAATGGCGGATGCGCCAAAAATTAAAGTCAGAGAAGCTCCCAAAGACCCAAGCATAAACATGACGGCAACCAGTTTGGAGCGATTTGACTTTCTTTTTGGTACGCTTGATTTCTTCTTGGTCTTGTCTGCTTGCTTCTTGGCGGGCTTTGACGACTTGGCCGACTTCTTCCTACGTTTGATGTGTTTATGAACAGCCAAGGCTACGGCGCCCATAAAAGCCGCTGGCGCTAAAGAGGGCCATGATCTTTGGGCCGCACCACTTAAAACACTTAAAGTCGTCGAGGCGGTCGGGTTAGGCATGATCTCTTCTTGAATCATCTCCATTTCGGCCTCAAAAGTAAGGACGCCTTTTAAAGTTTTGGCCAAGAATTCCCAGACTCCAAAGCCAGATCTGACAATCATGAAATTATAAGTCGTTTCCGATTCTAACCCGGTGACCTTAAAATCCGATCCCCATTGATCAATACTTTGATAAAAAGCCGTCTGACCTAAAGTATAAACTCCGCTGGTTGGGGCGGTCGTCGCACTATTGCTCGTGGCCGGCACGACCCATTGTTGAAGAGCCGGGATATAGAAACCATATTGCTTGCCCCTACCTAAGGCCGAAGAGGTTGGGCTCCATCCCAAATTCAGGGCTTCAACGTCGATTGATATGATTCTGACTGGATTATTTGTAAATTCAGACGAAGTCGCCACGGCCATGGGCAAAGTCGTAGCGCACGGGAACATGGACGTAGCGTCGATGATTGAACTGGCGGTTTGGCTATAAGCCCGGATGGCTCTCTGGCAATAAGTAGACGAGGCGTTAAGACCGGCTTCATCAATATAAGTCGCCGCAAGATCAGTGCTGGTTGCCAGAACTAAACCATTATCCGCGTTAACCAAGTGGAAACCAATGATATTGTTGCCCGGTTTTGAACCAAAGTACCAACGTATACTGGCAGAATCCAATGATTTGCCAAAACCAGCCGAAGGCGACTTGGGCACATTGCCAGTTGTATAATCATAGCTGATAGGCGACGCGCCTCCGCCCGGCGGACTGGGACGAACCAGGACTGTGAAAGTCGCGTTAGTCGAAGTGCCTCCGCCCGGTATCGGATTGACGACGCTTATGAGATGCGAACCAGCCACGGTCAAATCAGAAGTCAACAAATTCATGATTAACTGGGTTGGTCCGACGTAAGTAAAACTCCTGGCCACGGCATCCAGATAGACTTGCGAGGCCGTGAGAAAACTTGATCCTAACAATTGGATAGTCAGGTCCGTATCCTCAAGATATTTTGAGGAAGGCGTGATCCCTGATAAAACCGGCACAGGATTGTTGACGGTAAAATCCGCGGCATTGCTCGTGGTGTTGCTGATCGGATTATGAACAGTAATCTCGTAGACACCGGCCGTGCTCATATCAGATGCACCCAATGTCACGCGTATTAGTGTAGGACTGATATAAGCCGTTGTTTTGTCGACGCCGGAAAATCTGGCTATCGCCCCGCTTTCAAAATTATTCCCTTCTATTCTTACCAGCAGAGAATCAGTTCCAGCTACTATCGAAGACGGGGTTAACGAATCGACAAACGGGGGGGTCATGAATAACCTTATGGTACCAACTTGTCCGCCTACTCCGGCACCGGTCGCAGACATTGTCCCCGAAAAAGAATAGACCTCGGTCGACATGGAGATGCGTCCTCCACCGCCACCGCCAGTCGGGCTTGTCCCGCCATTAGCCGTAACTGACCCTGATCCTGACAAGGTACCTGACGACTGAACCCAAATAGAACCGCCTGAACCCGCGCCTAAGATGGCAGAATTTTCTCCGTTGGCGCTAATCGTACCGTTGATGGTTATAATTCCGGCGACCAGCTTGAGCGCGCCGCCGCCCGCGGTAGAACTCCCACCTGAACCTAAATCCGCTGGGTCAGTGGCACTGCCATAGGTTATACCTCCTCCGGTCCCACCACCCGTGCCACCGTAACCTCCACCGCCTTGATCCGTACCCGCTCCGGTGCCTTCCCCAACCGGAAAACCCTGAGCGTTTAGATTAATGTCTCCAATAATAAGCATGCTGTCGGAATTGACAATCGCTTGGCTTGGAGTTCCTGCATCGTATACGACAGTTACTGTTACTCCCGAATTGATCGTCAGGAGACCGGTATAGGTATAGGTCGTACCACTGACCCAGTCACAGTCAGCCGCGATCGTCACATCGTTTCCCGCGGCTGGGCAAAAAGCAGCCAAGGCACGCTCAGGCTTGGCTAGTAAAACAAAAAGAGCCGAAAAGACGAATCCGACAATCAGATAAATCTTAGGCAAAGAGCGTTTCATTTGTTTTGGCATATAAAGGAATGGGCAATTAGCCCTTACACATATTAAATCATTAAAAGCTGATCTTATAAAAACAATTATAACATAGCGATATTTTGAGAACGCATTTTGGCGGCCAAGATGTTGATAACCTGTAAGACATTAAAAGACGGCCCTTGCGGACCGTCTTTTAAGTTTTATTTATTTTAATTGCTTTTTCTTTCTGTCTTCCCACCACGCAACAAATATTATAGCTAATACCATGGACATATCATTTCTCCTTCTGTTAAGCGAAATATCTTTTCTTCATGCTTGTTAATAACCTGTGAACTTAAAGAAAATGACAGTGGCCGCGAAAAGATTCTAATCTTATCAACAGTTTTATTCACATGTCTTATTCTTAGCCAATTTTTGTCTTCCTATATCAGCTACCATCTTAATTCGTTTAATCACTATAAAGCTTCACCTGATCTGGATTCCATTCGGCACTTCACACCATGTATCAAGATAGAATAACCAAAGACGACGTTTAACAATCTGTCAGCCTGCTGACAACCGCTTAACGACTTAAATCAGCTGTAACTTAGTTTTGATCATCTTTGTAAGACCTGACCTCAAAACTACAACCAACTTCAATCGTGGCTAGAGAGGACAACGATTACTATGCGGGTCTGTTAAGCCCGAACCTTTATCGGGCTCTAAATTGAGAGCACATCCCTAAGATATAAGGTTAGCTCTATAACGGGCACCCCGAAACCAAGCCTCAATCTATCCAAGCGACTCACTTGCGATTTTAGAACTTAAGGAGTGGTCGGACATGGACATCACGCATCCCCTGCCAGAATCGGGGTAAATGACCAGACCTGACGTCTCGACATCAGCCACTCAATTGAAAGTTAAGGATAGTTGAAGCTACTGACTAATGCGACGGTTATGGCGGTTAAAAAGCTATGACGATTTTGGGTAAAAAAACGCCCCGCGATTTTGCGGGGCGACTCTTCAGTGCGGATTTGGCACTGATTTTTATTTGTCACTTCCCTTTGGAAAGTGAGGTGTGTTTTGATGTTCGCCGTTTGTTTTTTAGTGGGTGGTGGTTATGTAAGGTGCACCGGCGAATATCTCTCACTAAACCCATAATCATTGTATCCAACTTTTAGACAAACTAAAAATCTACGCTAAGTAGAGATTAAATATCAAGTTATACAGGCTGTGAATAAGATGCACACTACTCAAGAATAGTAGAAAGTAACGAGTAAAAAGTAAAAAGGTTAAAAACCAAATACTCGTTACTAGCTACTTGTTACTCGTTACTATTCCAAGTATTTATCGCGTTCTAAAAGATACTTTAGTAGGAGGTTCACCTGATCTTTTTTCAGGCCTTGGTAGCTGCTGACTTGTTGCTTAATTTCATCAGCCCTTTTCACCTTCAATTTGGATAAATGCTCGAGATAAGATAACAGAGTCTCGTAGAAATCCTTGTCAGCAATAAATTGGTAGATCGAAAGATACGTGTTGCTTCTCTGGGATAACCCTTTAGCGATTCTGTCCGTTAGGATCTTTAAATGGACTAAATCGATGGTCACGCCCGTGGCTTCCTGTTTGTGCACCCTCGCATGCATGACGTCATCGGCGTGTTGTCTGGCCAAAGGATTATTGACCTCAAACGTCGTTAAATCGTCCAAATCAACGTCTCGATCACTTTCATAACCAATAACACCCTCCGCGGGCTTATCCGCGGGCTTATACCGGGTATACCTGGGATCTGACGGCGATTTAGATACTTCGGGCTGAGGAGGCAGGATTTCGAACCTTGTAGCTGGCATAATTACGATCATTATTACTCTTTCAGCGACTTATGGGAAATAAAAGACCCGCTCAGCAGTCAGCGGGAGGCAAGGGGGACGTGGCAGAAGCCGTGGGTATCAGTTGTTCGAAGGGCTGAGGCCTGAGGATATTCATCCTTTTCCTCAACTCGGCTATGACCGGAGGCATGAGCTCTGCCACAGCGACCGGCTGCATGGGCCGATTGACGACCACGTACTGCCATTCGTTGACGTGGATCACCAGCGGACGCTTATGGTTGAGAGCAAAAACCTGGACCAGGCTGCCGGCACGCTCGACTTCACAGAGTTTGAACCTCAGTGAGTTGAGCGCTTTGAGCTTGCCCAGCGGAGACCATTGGGAGATGTCCACCACGGAAAGATCAGGCGGCAACGGGTCAAAGAAGTAGAGGTAGGCTCGTTCCATGAGCCAGTCTTCTTCCGTAGCCTTGGTCCTGAGGTCCATGTGCCCCACCAGGTCATCCTTGGCCTTAGGCGGATGGTATTCGAGGTCTTGAGACCGCGCGTTGATCGCGGCGGCCCAGACGGCATATCCGGCGTCGGCGGGCTTGGTCAGGTAGATGCCATAGAGGCACTCGTGATCGGGCGAACCGGTGACGATGGGGCGTAAGTCATCCGAAAGGAAGTTTTGGCCGCTGACGAAGCATCGATTGGCCGGCAAGAGGTGTTTCAGATCATGGATTGTGGCAATCTGCATGTTCCTACCCACCTTTCTGGGAAAGAGCCGCTAAAAGTCTATCAGAGGCACCAAAAAAAGCAAAACCTCGGGTTTTACTTTTTATTCGCACAATTTTCAACTTGAACATCTTCTATGTTACTTTTCATAACTAAAAAGTAACCAAAAGGTTTTGGGGGTCTGCGATGCCCTCTCGGCTTAACTAGCGCTTTCTCTCTTTTACCTTCTACGGTTAGCGCAGCCCCCCA
>JBAZVB010000001.1:259348-488841 GCA_041661105.1 Patescibacteria group bacterium | reverse complement strand
ATGTCTTCGACAGCATCCATACAGCGATACGTTACAACCCTGACTGACAAGTTACAAATAACAACTGACAACTAACAACTTACAAGAGTCCTTTCGTCATCCTGAGCGGAGTCCGACGGAGTCGAAGGATCTGGCTCGTGCTTGAAAAACCAGATCTTTCTGCGCCATAGGCGCATCCGCCTCTGGCGTGAGATTCCGTTCGTCGGACTCACTGCACTCAAGATGACAGGCGTTTTTAGTTTCTCGTCCGGCCGTGCCTGGGCGGGCGTTTGACTCTGGGCACCTTGTCGCCTTTCTCGGTTGGCATCTTTTTCTGTCGCTTATCCAATTCTTGTTTGATGACAATGATCTCGTCCCGCAAAATGGTCGCCAGTTCAAAATCAAGTTCAAGCGCGGCTGTCTTCATCTCAGCTTCTTTTTGTTTCATTACGTCTTCAAGCTGGCGAGATTCGGCGGATAATTCCAGTTTGAGGATTTCTTTGACGTCCTTAGGTTCAGCGAAGCCCAACGAACCGCGTAAATCGCTGATGGCCTTCTTGATGCTTTGGGGAGTGATGCCGTGTTCCTGGTTGTAAGCCACTTGTTTGGCCCGCCGGCGATCAGTCTCCGCGATGGCGCGCTTTATGCTGCCGGTAATGTGATCGGCGTAAAGAATGACATGTCCGCGCACATTGCGGGCCGCGCGACCGATTGTCTGAATGAGAGACGTATCAGACCGCAAAAAGCCTTCTTTGTCGGCGTCCAATATGCAAATCAAAGAAACTTCAGGCAGATCCAGACCTTCTCGCAGTAGGTTGACGCCAACTAAGACGTCGTATTTGCCGCGGCGGAAGTCAGACAAAATCTCAAGTCGTTCAACGGTTTTGATGTCAGAATGCAAATAACAAGCTTTAATCTTTTTTTCCTTGATAAATTCCGTCAGATCCTCAGCCATCTTTTTAGTTAAAGTCGTCACCAGCGTTCTCTCGCCGTTGTCTGTCGTGTGTTTAATGCGTTCGATGGCGTCGTCAATTTGTCCCGCCTCGCCTTTCTTGGGCGTGATGGGTCTGACGGTTACTTGCGGATCGACCAAACCTGTGGGACGGATAATTTGTTCAATCACAGCCGCTGAGTTTTTAAACTCAAAAGGAGCCGGAGTAGCCGAGACGAACACCGCTTGTTTGATCTTTTGATCAAACTCGTGAAACGTCAAAGGTCGGTTATCACGAGCAGACGGCAACCGGAAACCATGGTCAATCAAAGTATCTTTGCGCGATCTGTCCCCTTCATACATGCCGCCGATTTGCGGGATGCTGACGTGGGATTCATCAATCATGAGTAAAAAGTCTTTGGGAAAATATGACAAGAGCGTATCCGGCGGTTCGCCTTCTCCCCGGCCTGACAAAGGTCTCGAATAATTCTCAATGCCGTTGCAATAACCCAGGTTTTCGATCATCTCAAGGTCGTAATTGGTGCGCCTTTCGAGTCGCTCAGCCTCCAGGAGCTTCCCATTTTTATTGAACCAATCCAATCTGGCTTTAAGCTCGGCACGGATGGCTTTAATGGCTCCTTCCCGTTCCGCGCCCGGCGTTATGAAGTGTTTGGCCGGGAAAACCCAAAGATCCTGCTGCTCACGGATAATTTGGCGGGACACGGGATCAATCTGCATGATGCGCTCCAGACGACTGCCGGCCGTCTCAAGTCTGTAAACTTTTTCTTCATGAGCAGGCATGATTTCCAAGACTTGTCCTGTCAGTCTGAAAGATCCGCGGGTCAGGTCCGCATTAGTTCGCGTAAACTGCATGTCAACCAATTTTTGAATGGCTGATTCGCGCGTTAGATCGGAACCGGTCTTGGCGTGGAGGACGGTAGCCGCATAAGCGGCCGGCGCGCCCAAACCGTAAATACAGGATACTGAGGCACAGATGATGACATCCTTCCTCGTCAGCAGAGACTGCGTGGCGCTGTGGCGCAATCGATCGATCTCTTCGTTGATTTGCGCTTCCTTTTCGATGTAAGTATCTGTCTTGGCGATATATGCCTCAGGTTGATAGTAATCGTAGTAAGAAACAAAATATTCGACGGCGTTCTCCGGAAAAAATTCACGAAATTCGTTGCAGAGCTGGGCGGCCAGAGTTTTATTATGAGCAATAACCAAAGTCGGTTTTTGAATATTTTGGATGACATTGGCCATGGTAAACGTCTTGCCGGTACCCGTCGCACCCAGCAAAGTTAAAAAACGGTCGCCTTTTTTCAGATGATCCGTCAGTTGCTTGATGGCTTCGGGCTGGTCTCCCGCCGGAGCGTAGGGTGGTTTTAATTGGAACTGGTTCATGGCTTGAGTTGAGTAGTCGAGGCGTAAGTGATGACGATCTGTTGTCGGTTGTAGTCTTTGCCGTTGATTTGCAACGAAGTTTCAATAATGTTTGGACCGGGTTTGAGGTTCAGGTCGACCAGATAATTACCAGAATCGCTAATAGGCACAGAAGCGCCATTCAGCACGAATATCAGATCGGGCCATTGTTGTTTCGCTTCCTTATATTCATAGACCTGGCCGATTATTTCAAGAGCAGGATCTTTGACCACATCTCCGTGGTTAACCAATTTTGTATTCTGATAAGCAAAAGCATTGTATTGCAAGCTGGCCGTGGTGATGGGAGGTGGCGTTAATACAGCTTCCTGTGAAGGCAGTTTAATGTCTTCAACTTTGACCATGCTGACCAAGACCACGGTCGCTATGAGCAAAACTATAACCCGGCCTTGCCATTTAATCACTTTAACCAAAGAAGCCAAACGCGTATCAGGGCTGATCCGGCTTGATTTAGGTGAAGGATTGATTTTGAGCGGCAAGGGAGCGGGTTTTCTGACAAGGTTCATAGAGACTCTCGACTAGGTGGTTTTGTTTTGTTAGACTGACTTTTCATGAACTGGACTCAAGGTTCAAAGCCTATTTTAGGCCTCTCACCCATGGCGGATTTTACTGATTCGCCTTTTTGCAGTTTGATCCGTGAATGCGCTTGCCCGCCTATGGCGGGGCGACAGGCCGTAATTTTCCGTGAGATGCTTTCGGCTGAAGCCATTATCAGGCATAACACCCGGACGGTTTCCTACTTGGATTTTAAGGAATCCGAGAGGCCGTTAGTCCAACAGCTTTTTGGCTCTGACCCCGGTTCCATGGCCCAAGCGGCCGAGCTTGTCATGCAGACGTCTAAGCCGGATGGCATTGATGTCAATATGGGCTGTCCTGTCCATAAGGCAGTCTCAAATTTTAACGGAGCTTCGCTTATGCGCGAACCAGACAAAGCGGCGGCCATTGTTCATGCCATCAAAAGCACCATTAGTTTACCACTTAGCGTTAAAACGCGTCTAGGTTGGAGTAAGCCGGATGAGATACTTGATTTCTCTAAAATTCTTGAGCAGGCCGGCGCGGACGCTTTGGAAATCCATGCCAGAACTAAAGCTCAAGGCTATTCTGGTCAAGCTGATTGGTCAGCCGTGAAAAAAGTCGTCGATAACGTTAAAATTCCAGTTTTAGTCAACGGCGACATTGTTGATCCAAAATCAGCCATCGAGGCTTTGAACCAATCCGGTGCTCAAGGCTTATTGATTGGTCGTGGGGCTTTGGGTAATCCCTGGATTTTTAAAAGGATCGAAACCGTTCTCTCTGGTCAGCCAGACCCAGGTGATCCTTCACTCGAGGAACGATTGAAAGGCTTACGTCGTCACGCGGAATTGCAGATTGAACATTATGGCGAAAAAGGTTTAATAAAATTAAGAAAACATTTTCCCTGGTATTTCAAAAGCATCCCCGGCTTTCGCCAATATCGCGCCGCCGCCGTCCATGTTTCGACTATGAGCGATTTGGATAGTCTCCTGTCTGTCATCTCGAGCGTTAGTCGAGAGATCGCAGGAACAGAAGTCACCTAGTCACAATAGATCGACGATTTCTCCACTCCGTTTCACTCCGGTCGAAATGACAGACTGTCATTGCTTCGCCACCAGCTCGTCTGTCTGAATAGCTTCCGGTAAAAAACCCATGGGATCGACCGGAATGCCATCCTGTCTGACTTCGAAATGAAGATGCGGGCCGGTTGATAGGCCAGCTCCCTGCATGCCCGGCATACCGCCCGTAAAGCCAATGATATCGCCTCTTTCGACGTAAGTGCCGGCTTTGACGTTGAATTTTGTTAAATGTCCGTAGACGGTGGCTATGCTACCCGGGTGGATGACCATGATGTAATTGCCGTACATGCTCCCCAGTTTTGTCCAAGCCACATATCCTCCGGCCGCGGCCCGGATGGGCGTCCCAACATCGGCCCTAAGGTCTACTCCAGGATGCTGGAAAAGGTTTTTAAAAGGGTAAGTTGGATCATGGAAATAGACTGTGATCTTCCTGACAGGTACCGGCCACAATAATAAGGTCTGACCGTTGGCTAAAGCCTGGTCAATGGCATCAAGTTTGTCTTTTAACTTTTTTTCCAGCGTGGATATTTCATCAGCCGTCGCCTCGCTCTGTTGGCGCAATTCCCCGACCATGCGGCTAAACTCTTCTTGGTTATTCTTAGTTTCGGATAAAAGCGACTCTTTTGAGTTTCTTTCCATCTCAAGCCTCAGACCATCTTCTTTTAATTGCTTCTTTTGGACTTCCAAATCCTTAATTTTATTCTCTCGATCCTGTCTATCGGCCTCGAGTGTAATTTTTTGATTTTTAATTCTGTCCAAAGTTTGGCCCAGGTCGCCCTGCAGCTTCTTAAGCTCCTCAATTCTGTCAAAATAAGACGAAAGCGACGGCCGACTCAAAAAAATCTGCAAACTGTTAACATCATCACTTTGTCTGAGCCGCCGGACCAAGTCACCCACTAATTCCTTTTGAACGGTAATCTTAGTTTCCTGTCGGGCAATATTCGTATCCAAAGCCTGCAGTTCCAGATTGAGAACCTCGATTTGCGCCTTAGCTTCGGCGAGACGCAGTTCTTTCTCCCTGATGCGGTTATCCAATAAAAGTATTTGGTTGCTTAGCGTCAATTGCTGATTGTCCTGGCTCTTAATTTTATCCTGGTATGTGCTAATCAAGCCTTGAATCTCTTTGACGCGTGACCTTTTGCTGTTCAGGTCTTGGTTAAGCTCGGTACTCTCGTCGGCTATGGCCTTGGCTGAGCTGACGGCTTTGGTTTGAGGGACGAATAAAACCTGGCTCAGAAGTGAGCAGATTGATAAAAAAACAATCGTTTTATAAATTTTGTTAAACATCGTCTCCCATATTTTTACTGTGTCATTTTAGCAGATATACTATCGCCTCGTCGATACGCTTAATTGAGCGTTCTTTACCGTAGGCGGCCATCAGCTCAAACGGGCTTGGGGATTTCTCCTGAGCCGATAAGGTGACTCTAAGCGGCCAAAGCGTATCCCCATTTCCCCATCCATTGTCCTGTATTTTGTTCTTTATGGTCTCTTCCAACTTTTTAGCATCCTCGACTATTGATTCATTCATTGATTCAATCCAACTTTTAACCGTCTTCAGCCGTTCGATAGCTTCTTCTTTGGGGTGATCTTTCCAAGTCAACGGCACATTAGAGTAATCAAGACTTGTTTGGAACATGAATGACGATAACGCTGATATTTCAGATGGTAAGTTAAGTCTTTCTCTAAACAAAAGTGCTATTCGACGTTTAAAATCAAGGTCTTTCTCATCAGCCGGTAAGAACGGTAATACCATGGACACATAGTCTTCCACGGGTCTCTGACGTAAATAATGGTTATTCAGCCAGTTCAATTTTTCCAGATTAAAGATGGCTCCGCTCTTATTTATTTTTGAGAGTTCAAACAAAGGCGAGAGCTCGTCAACAGTATAAATTTCTTGTTTGTCTGACGGATTCCAACCGCAAAGAGCCAAGAAGTTGAACAATGATTCCGGCAGGTATCCTTTATCCAGGTAAGACTCAACTGATACGTCGCCCTGGCGTTTGGAGAGCTTTGTCCTGTCCGGATTTAGTAACAGTGGCAAATGGGCAAAGACAGGCAACTCCCAGCCAAAGGCTTCGTAGA
Source organism: Patescibacteria group bacterium (assembly GCA_041661105.1). Lineage (GTDB taxonomy): Bacteria > Patescibacteriota > Patescibacteriia > 2-12-FULL-60-25 > 2-12-FULL-60-25 > MWCR01. Next base: position 482,817 of record JBAZVB010000001.1, on the reverse strand, counting down.
TAAACATGTGCTTGGGCGCCGAAGACAACCATTCTTCCCCTCGCAAGATGTGGGTAATTTCCATGTCATGGTCATCAGCCATGGCGGCTAAATGATAAGTTGCCATCCCGTCATGTTTGATGATGACTTGGTCGTCTATCAACTTCCAATCAAAAGTCACTTTACCTCTAATCGCATCGTTAACAGTTACGCTTCCCTCTTTTGGAAGCTTTAGACGGATGACAGATGGTTCACCGGCTTCAACTCTACGTTTAGCCTCAGCAGGGTCTATTTTGCGGCATAGCCCGTCATAACCAGTTGGTTGGTGGGCAGCTTCCTGCATTAATCTCATCTGATCAAGCCGTTCTTGCGTACAAAAGCAAAAATACGCCTTATCCATATCAAGAAGTTTTTGGGCATAAGCTTGATGCTTAGCTTTGCGTTCAGACTGGATGTAGGGGCCAAAATCACCGCGCTGGACCAGTGATTGGCCGTCTTCTGACAACCATACGCCTTCGTTGGGAATAATGCCCAGGCGTTTGAGCGTCCTACAGAAACTTTCAGTCGCATCCGGCACGAAACGGGCCTGGTCAGTGTCCTCTATCCTCAAAATAAAATCTCCGCCATTCTGTTTAGCCAGTAACACGTCATAGATATACGTTCTCAAATTACCGATATGCATGTAGCCGGTCGGGCTGGGCGCTGCACGGACACGAATGCGTTTTTGGGCCATAATGGAGCAATATTACGCTGTTTGATGGATAATCGCAACCCGCCCTCTTAGTCACTCTGAGCGTAGGTGAAGAGTCTGCGGAGCCTTGACCACATGTCATTTTCCTCTTAATATCAGCGCAGGAGGTAGATAAATGAGCTCTCAGCAGAAGATTCCCGAGCTGTATAAAGCCGAGGACATCAAGCGCGAAGCCGATGAGCTGAATCGGATGGCTCGACTCCGCGCTTCAGTCAAGAAGCTGCGGAAGCTGAACGTACTACCCTTCGTGCTGGCACTGCCACTCAGTGCGGCACTGGTTAGTTTCATCTATCTTGTTTTGTCGATTCTGCCCAACGAACCTTACTTCTCACATCAACCCCTCTCCGCTTGGGCATTAGTCTCCCTGTGTCTCTACCCTATTGTCCAATCCACGCTTCACAACACAGTCTTTGAAGGGCGGCGTTATGACGAGATTGAGTTGCTGAGAAGGTTGTTCCTCAGAGACCATGGTTACTGGGATGCGCTCAAGCGAATGGACAAGGAATGTCCCTCAGTGGCCAAGAAGATCCGCCGGATGAGGTATGTCACAGGCGAACTCGCCGACTGACACTGAGGCTATGTGCCGCGTTCGAAATCTCTCGAAGGCGGTATTTTTATTCGGTCATTCTGAACGTAGGTGAAGAATCTGCGAAGCTCACTAACCCTTCACCTACGTTCAGGATGACAAACTAGGCTTGTCGGTCGAACAAGACAGCTAACGGGAAAATAACCAGCGCATTCCAAATCCTCTTCCAGCGCCAGGGCTGGGTAAAAAGGCGCCAAAGCCATTCCAAACCCATGGATCTCATCCATTGTGGTGCGCGTTTGGCCGTTTCAGCCCAAAAATCCAGGGTGCCGCCTACGCCGATAAAGACTTTCGTCTTGGGCAATCTTGATCTATATTTATGTATCCAGAAATCTTGTTTGGGGTGACCGTAAGCGACTAGGACGACGTCCGGTTCGATCTCAACAAGATGAGTCAGCGAAGCTTCTGCCTTTTCGTCCAAATGACCGTCCGGACTGACGTTGCCGCCTGTTTCTGAAAAGACGACGATGTCAGGGTATTGTCGACGAAGATGCCAAGCGGCTTTATCGGCCACGCCTTCTTGGCCTCCGATTAAAGCCAGCGTCCAGTGATTTTGCGCGCAGAGTTTAGCCACGGCTTCAGCTAGTTCGACGCCCACGCATCTTTTAGGCCTTGCGCCTTTAAACCATCCGGCGAATTTGAGACCTGTGCCGTCGACAGTCCTAAAATCAGCCTGCCTTAAAACTTCCCAATGCTCTGGATCTCTTTTGGCATGTAACAAAATTTCCGGATTAGCCGTGACTATCCAAGTGCCTAGCCCTTGAGCGTATCTTGTCTGGATTTCAGTCACCATCCTGGTCAACGAATAACCATGGACAACGAGTCCAAAGCAATCAAAAGTCTGCATTTGGCATTTGGCATTTGGCATTTTTGATTGATCAAACGTTGAGGCGGAATTCATGCAAAGGAATGTATTTATGGCCCGTGACGGTCGGCTCGCTGCGATAAAAAGTGGCAAACTCAGGAACCCAACCGATATTGTGTAAAGAGGTTTCCGCCGGATCAAGAATGCGCGCGTTTCTTGTCCTGGCCAAAGTGATATGCGGCAACCACGGCTTGCGATCCGTTTGCGGGGCGCAGAGCGAAGCCATTTCGATCAACTGTCCGACGCATTGTTGCCACATGGCTTCCTGTTCTGGGACGCACTTAGCCACGTACATGGTTGGTTTTTTGGTTGGAAAGGTTTGAATTGAGGTGACACGGAAGGCGCCCTGGGGCGGAGTTTCCAGGGCTTGTCCTATGAGTTGGATAAGCCGGAGGAGTTGGTCATAGGCCACATCTCCAAAAAAGGCCATGGTAATATGCCACTGGCCGGGGTCGGTCATTTTTAAACTGGCTCTTTCCAATTCCGGCACGACCCAAGATTCCCGAATGGCGTTACGACAATCGGCCGGCAGAGGTATACCCAGGAAGCATCGCATATTCAATTACGAATTATGAATTACGAATTAATAATCAATAATTCGTAATTATGAATTTGTAATTCGTAATTCTTTTACCTTATACCGGACCGGCGTCGTCCGTCAATTCCGCGTTTTGGATAGGGGCTTTAATAGCGTGCCCGTCTTTCTTATATTTTAGAGCAACTTTATAGCGGGCCAGCTCGCGTTCGAGCTCAGCGGCGGCATGCGCAAAAGTCTCATCATCGCCCCGAGCCGAACTTTTCATGACCTGTTCGGCCCTTTGTTTAGCCTTTTCGATGTCTTCGAGATTCAAATTCATACCGCGTTCGGCCGTGTCAGCTAAAACCGTAACTTTACCTTTGCCGTCAACCTGGATGAACCCGCCCGAGACGGCTACGTCCTCTTTGACACCGTTTTCTTTAAGCGCGGCCACGCCCGGCACAAGTTGGGCGACGAGGGCAATGTGTCCAGGCATAATCGTAATCTCACCATCCATGGTAGGCAGTGTCACCTGGTCGATCTCCTGTTGGAAGACCACTTTTTCTGGAGTTGTGAGTTCGAACATTAACTTTGACATAACGTCCTGGTCGTCCTTTCCGTCCTGGTCGTCCTGGTCGTCTCATGAAGGACGGTTAGGACGGTTAGGACGGTTAGGACGTAATTAAATAGTTACTTCAGAAATATCGCCCTTCATGTAGAAGGATTGCTCCGGCTTATCGTCATGCTTGCCTTCCAAAATTTCTTCAAAACCGGCGATGGTTTGCTCAAGCGTGACGTATTTGCCAGGATGTTGGGTAAAGACTTCAGCCACAAAGAAAGGTTGAGACAGGAATTTTTGGATCTTACGGGCGCGGGCCACGGTCATCTTGTCTTCGTCCGAAAGTTCATCCATGCCCATGATGGCGATGATGTCTTGCAAGTCCTTATAGCGCTGTAAAACTTTTTGCACGCCGCGGGCCACGCGATAATGCCTTTCGCCCACAATCTTGGGATCCAAAATGGTAGACGATGAATCGAGAGGATCCACCGCCGGGTAGAGGCCCAATTCAGTCAGGGCGCGCGTCAAAACCACGGTCGAGTCCAAGTGGCCGAAAGTGGTGGCTGGAGCCGGGTCAGTCAGGTCGTCGGCCGGCACGTAGATGGCTTGCACGGAAGTGATGGATCCTTTGTCGGTGGAAGTGATGCGTTCCTGGAGGTTGCCCATTTCCGTGGCCAGAGTCGGTTGGTAACCCACGGCCGAAGGGATGCGTCCGAGCAAAGCGGAAACTTCTGAGCCGGCTTGCGTGAAGCGGAAGATATTATCGATGAAAAGCAGAACGTCTTGATTTTGAACGTCGCGGAAATGTTCAGCCATGGTCAAAGCCGTCAAAGCCACGCGGGCGCGGGCGCCGGGCGGTTCATTCATCTGGCCGAAAACCAGAGCCGTCTTGTCGATAACGCCCGATTCTTTCATCTCGCGCCACAGAGCATTGCCCTCGCGGGTTCTTTCCCCTACTCCGGCGAACACCGAGTATCCGCCGTGTTCCGTGGCGATGTTGCGGATGAGTTCCATGACCACGACCGTCTTGCCGACGCCGGCGCCGCCGAAGAGACCGATTTTACCGCCTTTCAAGAAGGGGCAGATCAGATCAACGACTTTAATGCCGGTTTCCAGAATTTCCGTTTTGGTTGATTGCTCGGCAAAAGTGGGAGCGTTGCGGTGGATGGGCGATTTTTCGACCTTCTCGGGATTTTTGCCGCCGTCGATGGCTTCTCCGGTCACGCCAAACATGCGTCCCAGGGTTTGGTCGCCGACTGGCACGGAAATAGGCGCTCCGGTATCAATGACCTCGGTGCCGCGTTCCAGGCCGTCCGTGCTGGACATGGCTACGGTCCTAACCTGGCCTTCGCCAAGATGTTGCTCGACTTCCAAAGTCAGCACACCTTCCGGGCGTTCCACGATAAGCGCGTTGTAGATGGCCGGCGGTTCCCCCGCGAATGCGACGTCCACGACCGGACCGATGATTTGGGTGATAGTTCCTTTCATAGTTTTCATTAATTAGAATTTGGAATTTTGAATTTTGTATTTAGGGTTAACCCCATATTCCAAATTCCATATTCAATATTCATACTCTTAGTTTTCCAAGGCGGCTTTACCGGCCGAGATCTCCGATATTTCGCGGGTAATTCCGGCTTGCCTGGCTTGATTGAAGGTAAAGGTTAAATTATCCAACATTTCCGTGGCCGAATCAGTGGCACTGCGCATGGCCATCATGGCTGACGAATGTTCCGAAGCCGCTGATTCCAACATGGCTTGATAAAGTCGCGTATCGATCAACCGAGGCAACAGATGGTCCAGCACGTAACGCGGAGTCGGTTCAAAGACCACGGCATAGTCTTGCGGATACTTTTTGGAATGAGCTCGATCTTCAGCCAAGCTTTGCGATTCACTGAATTTTGCCAAAGCCTCGTCCTTTTCTTCTTTTTCAAAAGCTCCGCTGGCCAATAACTCCTCCTCCGGGACAACCGGCAACAACTGAACGATGGTCGGAATCTGCGTCATAGCGCTTTTGAAATCCGAGTAACATACGAAAACGCGATCGGTTTTATTTTTCAGAAACTCGTCGTAAGCCAGCTGGCCCACGCTCTTACTGCGTTCGAAAGACGGCGCGTTTGAGATGGATGGGAAGGAGGCCAAGATGTTGTTGGTCATGTGCCTGACCGGAGATTCGATTTTTTTGCCCACGATGATTACGCTGACCGGTTCTTTTCTTGATTTGATGAACTCGGCGCTTTTTTTGACAAGCTGGGCGTTGAAGCCGCCGCACATGCCGCGGTCGGACGCGGCGATGATGAGGATCGTCCGGGTGGCTTCCTTGCGGCCGTAAAGCAACGGATGCGAACGCTGGTTGATGAGCGGGCGGATGTCATCCACGATATGTTTGACACTGCCGCTGTAATGCCGGCTGTCTATCGTCATCTGAACAGCCCGGCGCATCTTAGCCCCGGCCACGAGTTCCATGGCTTTGGTGATTTTGCGCGTGTTGCCGATCGATTTGATGCGCGCTTTGATACGGCGGGTTGAGACGGCCATAGCATCAATTAATAATTAAAAATTAATAATTAAAAATGAAATCATTTAGCCGCCAAAAAAGTTTGGTTCCAATCTTTGATGGTTTGGGTCAGTAAGGCTTCGAGTTCCGGAGTCATGACTTTTTGGTCCTCGATGTTGCTCACGACTTCCGTGGCTTCGGTATCCAAGTATTCATGCAAGCCGGCTTCCCAATCCTGGATTTTTTCAGTCGGGACCTCGTCGCAATAACCCTTGGTCACGGCGTAGAGGGTCACGATTTGGTGGCCCAGCGACGCGGGTCGATACTGACCTTGTTTGAGGACTTCCACGGTGCGGCGTCCGCGTTCGATCTGCTTGCGCGTGGCCTCGTCCATATCGGTCGCGAATTGCGCGAAAGCTTCCAGTTCGCGGAACTGGGCCAAGTCTAAGCGCACCGGACCGGCGATTTTTTTCATGATTTTGTATTGAGCGTCGCCTCCCACGCGGGAGACGGAAAGGCCGACGTTCAAAGCCGGACGAATGCCGCGATAAAAGAGGTCGCTTTCCAAAAAGATTTGACCGTCGGTAATCGAAATCACGTTAGTCGGGATGTAAGCCGAAACATCGCCGGCCTGAGTCTCAATGATCGGCAAAGCCGTCAACGATCCCCCGCCGTATTCTTTGGAAAGCCGCACGGCGCGTTCCAAAAGGCGCGAATGGAGATAAAACACGTCGCCGGGGTAAGCTTCGCGGCCAGGCGGGCGGCGCAAGAGCAGGGAGATCTCACGATATGACCAGGCGTGCTTGGAAAGATCGTCGTAAACCACCAAAGCGTCTTTGCCCTGGTCCATGAAATATTCGCCGATGGCACAACCGGCGTAAGGCGCAATATATTGTAACGAGGCTGGAGTCGCGGCGCCGGCTGATACGACCACGGTGTAATCCATGGCGCCGGCTTCCTTAAGTTTGGCCACGATCTTGGCGACTTTGGATTCTTTTTGTCCGATAGCCACGTAAATACAAATGACATTCTTGCCTTTTTGGTTGATGATAGTATCAACGGCAATGGCCGTCTTGCCTACTTGGCGGTCGCCAATGATAAGTTCGCGTTGGCCGCGCCCGATGGGGATCAAGGCGTCAATAGCTTTGATGCCTGTCATGAGTGGCGTGTCCACCGGATGTCTTGTCATGACACCCGGGGCGGTTTTTTCGATGGGATAATCAGCCTTGGCTTTAAAAGCTTCTTTGCCATCCAAAGGCTTGCCCAAAGGATTCAAAACGCGTCCGAGCACGCCGTCGCCGACGGGCAATGACAAAACTTTGCCGGTGCCTTGGACAGTTTGGCCGGTCTTGATGCCGATGTAACCTCCCAAAATCATGGCGCCGACGCGATCCTGTTCCAAGTTAAGAGCGACGCCCATGGAACCATCCTCGAAAGTCAACATTTCCATGGATTTGACGTGCTTGAGTCCGGTGATGGAAGCAATGCCATCGCCGACTTCGCGTACAACTCCGATCTCTTCGGAAGCGCTTTCCGGTTTGAAGGACTGTATCTGGGCTGTGAGCTGGTCAGCGATCTTGGCCGCCGCGGTTGCGTTAGTGATGTTTGCCATATGTTTAGTTGGTAGTGATGAGATGTCGGGTTAACTGATGGAGTTTGGCTTGAACCGTGTTGAGATAGCGCCAGTCGCCGCAAGTGACAGACAATCCGCCGATGACACTCGGATCAATCTCGTATCTGATTTTGACCGTGCCGGTTAATTTCTTTTCAAGAGCGGTTTTAAGTTTCTTTTGGGCTGATTCGTTGAGAGGGATGGCTGAGACTGTGCGGCAAATATGATAGTTGGCATTTTCCTTAGCCGCCGCCTCTACCGCTGATTGAAAAGTCGCGTAAGAACCTATCAGATGTCGGTCCATGAGCAATCCGATAGTCCTTAGAGTTAATGGTTCGACTTGCCCGCCCAGAATGTTTTTGACCGCTTCGTATCTTTTATCAAATGGCACGACTACGTTGGTCAGAGCATTTTTGACGCGCGCGTCAGTCGTAAGAATGGCAGAAAGCAAATCCAGATCGTCCATAAATTCCGGGACGAGCTTCTGCTCCTTGGCGGCCAGGATGGCTCCCAAGGCCAGATCTAAGATTAAACGGTTCTGCTTCTTAGTCATATTTTAACTCTTTTCGATTTCGGTGATAGCTTCCTGAATCAACTTTTCGTGACCCGTGGCATTCATCTCTTGCACGATCTTGCCCGTGGCGGTCGTGATCAACTTTGAAAGGTCTTTCTTAAGCAAATCATAAGATGCCAAGCGCTCTCCCTTAATCTGTTCCTTGGCCTCTTTCAATTCCTGTTCAATCTCATTTTGAGTCTGTTTAACCTTCTCGTCTTTCAAAATCTGCGCTTTTTGTTCGGCTTGTTCCATGATGCGCATGGCGTCGGTTCGGGCTTTGGTCAAAACCACTTCGCGTTCCTTTTCGATATCTTTAATCTGCTGTTTAGCGCGTTCCGCGTCCCCGATCCCCTTTTTGATTTTGGCTCGGCGATCTTCCAGAGCCATAACCAAAGGCTTCCAGGCAAAAGCGCGGAGCACAATAAAGAGGATCAGAAAATTGACGAGCTGGGCGATGAACAGCCGGCCGTCGATCCCTAGTTTGGTGAGCATGTCAGACATATTTTATTTATTCGGAACTTCACAGTCCGTGTCCGGAAACCTCGGGTGAGACTTCCGGCAACTGAATGTGAATGACTCCAGTTAGACGAACTTGATGATCAGAGCGACCACCAAGGCGTAAATGGCGATAGCCTCGATAAAGGCTGCCGCGATAAGCATGGCCGTCATAACCTTGGAAGCCGCTTCGGGATTGCGCCCGATGGATTCCATGGCTTTGGCGCCGACTTTGCCGATGCCAAGGGCCGGAAACATGCCGCCGACAGCGATGGCCAGGGCCATAGCTACCAGCTTAACCGACTCCAGGTTGGAAGCTACTAAATTGGCTGCTTCGGTTGCCATAAGACTGTAAAACACCAAGAAACAAAGACCAATGTCCAAAAAGTTGGAAAGTGATTCTGTCCTTGTGTCAAAGAATTAGCACGCTTGACAGTCGACTGTTTTTCTTCCGTCATGCCGAACTTGCCTGCCCGCCTATGGAGGGTTTCGGCATCTCACGAAGCTTAAGCTACGGGTGATCCTGAAATAAATTCAGGATGACGGAGAAGGTTTGTTTTTTTAAAGTCGCTGATGGGCGTAAGGGAATGAGTAACCCGTCGTCCTCGCGGACTATGGGTCATCGCATGCTCCTACGATTGCGGTTCGTGGCTCATATTGACCACGCCTCCTGGTTTGCCGCCAAAAGTTGCCTTCGAGTAATCGGCGCGTTTAGCGTGTTCCTCTTCGTGTTCGTGTCCCGTAGTGGCCATGCTCAAAAACACGATGGTCAAAGTGGAAAAGACCAAAGCTTGGACAAAGCCCACGAAGAGTTCAAGGAAGAGAAATGGCAAAGGCGCCAAGAACGGCGAAAGAAAACCCATGACTGCCAATAAGACCTCTCCCGCGAATATATTGCCAAAGAGACGGAAAGCAAAGGAAAGGGTTTTTGAGAATTCTGACATGAATTCAAGAAGCCCCACGAAAGTACCGATGAAGTAAGGCTTTTTCCAGGGGGCCACGAAGAATTTACCAAGATATGGACCAATCTTGAGGAACCGCATGCCCATGACTTGCACCGAGACCATGGCAAAGATGGCTACTACGAAAGTGAAGTTAAGGTCTGCTGACATGGAACGGATGAGGGGCACAAGGATTTTTTCTCCATGGTGCACTTCCCAAATGCCGATTGATCCAAGGCCTGGGACGAGTTCGACCAGGTTGGAACAAAGCACGACAAAAAAAATGGTTGCTACAATTGGGAAAATCCGGATGGTCTTATAGTGGTCGTTGGTAATTGAATCAATAAAATCTAAAAACATTTCCATACCCGCTTCAACTACGCCCGTCAGGCCTTTGGCTGGTTTATCGACTTTGACATTCCTTTTAACCGAGATGGCGATCGCCACGACCAAAACAAAAATCACGACCATCACCAAGAGCGTGTTGGTGATCGGCATGCCCGCGATAGTTGTCAGGACTTCTGGTCCGATGGAAATGGCTAACATGGTCTATTTTTTAATTTGAATGTCTTTATCATCTTTACCAGATATATCGGAAATTATTTTGACGGCTTTCGTGCCAATCATGATGGATGAAATAGCGATCGAGACAATAATGCCTATCAGCAGGAATAAAGGCGAGGTGTTGAAGTACTTGTCCAGTAATCTTCCGCCAATCGCGAAAACTACCAGCGGAATGGCCATGGTATAGCCAAATTGCCAGGCCAAGCCAAAGGCTTGAGCTAAAGATAGCCCGTTGTCCACAGGCTTTTTTGGCTCACTTTTGAGCTCGCTTTGCTCCGTTGACATATTTTTAAAGACGCCAAAAGTATAGGCTCGAACGAAGCGACTGTCAATGGTGCTAAAAAATAAAAAATGGCCTAAAACTCGCAAGCAAAAGCCTTCTGCGCATTTTGGGTGGTAATTTTACAGATTTCTTCGTAACCCATTCCCCTAACCCGTGCTACATGTTCAGCCACATGTCTGACAAACGTCGGCTCGTTGCGTGAGCCGCGGACAGGCACGGGCGCGAGCCAAGGAGCGTCAGTTTCGAGGAGTAGACGATCAATGGGCATCTTTTTAACAATTGACTCGAGCGTGTCCTCGGGTGCCGTAGTCTTGCGCGGCTTGAAGGTCACGATACCGCCGATACCGAGATAACAACCCAGATCCAAATATGAGCTGGCTATTTGCCAGGTCTCGGTAAAACCGTGGATGACGATTCGAATGTCGAATATCGAATGTCGAATATCGCTTAAGATACGAAGCATATCGTCAGCCGCCCCGTAAAGACTGCTGTCCACGGGGCTCGCGTCGCGAACATGGACGATCAGAGTCTTGTTGAGCTTGGCTGCCAGATTGGCTTGATCGAGAAATATTTTTTGTTGTTCTAACTTAGCTTGCTCGATAGATAAACCCGGCTTCATCTTCCCTTCCTCCGTGAAGTAATGATAATCAAGCCCTATCTCGCCAATCGCCAACACGCGAGGTGATGACTGAGCAATCTTTTCTAGCTCTTTGATGTCATAAGGTTCTTGCAACACGCCGATTTCATCTTCATCCTCAAAATCACTTGTCACATGTTCCGGATGATAACCCACTGCCGCCCAAGTATCCGGATGCTTATCCGCGTAAGCCACTCCATCGCGGCTGGTATTCATGGCTGTGCCGATGGTTATCGTCTTTATGCCAAACTCAGCCATGCGGTCATGGACTTCTTTTCGATCTTCGTCGTATTTTTTGAAATGGAGGTGACTGTGAGTATCAACTAACATGGAAGCTAATTACGAATGCCAAATGACTAATGCCAAATATTGGAATCCCTTCGGGATATTTATTAAATTCGTGAAACGAACACCTAAATTTGGCATTAGTCATTAGTCATTTGGCATTAAAGCAGTATGCCCAGCACTTTTGTAAACCCAGTAAAGATCCAGGTCGCGATGGATGAGCCGTTGATGTAAACCATGGCCGACGGGATCAGATTAAAGGTCTTGATGATCCAGATCAACCCTCCGAGGACTAGGATGCCTTCCAGAAACCCCAGGAACGCGCCCAGGGCGTGATTGATGGACTTCATGAACGGAATGATGGCGATGAAGTTGAACGTCTTGTCTAAGGCGCTAAAGATCCAGCCCATGATCCGGGTGACCAGCATGAAAATCAGCAAAAAGGCGATGACCTTGGCCCAGCCGGTTGGCATGAAGGGCGAAAATACGACCGCCAGCTGGATATAAAAGTATTTCGCTATCAGAAAGCCGATTACAGCGCCCACAATGCGTCCCAGGGCGTAAATCAGGCCGTCTTTTAGGCCCGAACCGACAAAAGCAATCAAAGCAAGGACTAGGATGATGTTGAAGAGGAGCATATTACTGCTGATTATATCAGCAGAAACATCAAAAACCAAACAACAATAATCAAAGTCAAATTGCCAATGTCAAAAAAGTACTAGTTGATAATTTTGTATTCCCCTTCCTTTAATAGAGTGACTGGAAGTTCTTCACCGTACTTTTCGAGTTCTTCTAAGCTCTTTTGTTGAGACTCATCCCAGTGTGCGAAACATTTGATAGGCAAAATGCCCAAACCTTCTTCGATTTGATAACGATCGTTGCTGTAATAATATTTTGAAACGAGATAAGCGCCGGCTGAGGAACCGAAATAAACTTTGTCCTTGAGAAGTTGACCAAAATGAGGCGTTTGCTGAATGACATCCATTAAAAGTTTTGTGTTACCTCCGCGGACAAAAATAATGTCAGACTTTTTAATCTGTTCCTCAAACAACTTTGGGTCAGGATTCGCAACTTCAAGTGTGCGATCAACGCCGGTCACTTCTTTAGAAAAGTTGACTTTATCTTCGGCGAATTTTTCGTCCCAAAGTTCTGAAACGCGCGCAAAATAAATCAATAAGACTTTAACGGGTGTTTTGAATCCGTTTGTTAGAACTCTAGCAATCGCTTGATAATTCTCCTGGCGCTCTGTTTCATTCCATGTCTTCGATCCGCCACCATGGAGAATGAACTTGGTCATATTTAAGAATTCCTCGGAAACAATATCTTCGGCTCAGGCAATTCTGATCCTGGTTTGAGTCCACCCCAGGTTTTGAGGACTTTAATCCCCTGTTTGCGTTCTTTCTTGGGGTCTTGGCCAAGCTGGCGGATGATTTCTTCGGCAATGTTGGGCATGATGGGCTCAATCATCCAGGCATACTGGCGGCAGGCTTCGAGCAGTGTGTAGAGGACGATGCCAGCTTGTTCTAAATTGTCTTTAGCCAACTTAAAAGGTTTAGTCTCTTCGACATATTTGTTAGCGCTGATCAGCGAACAATTCTCGCCTGTCCAAATCGTCTCAAGCGCTAAATCAAGTCTCGTGGCTTCGATGTATTGGTCAACTGATTGCCACAACGTATCCATCCCTTCACTCCCCGCCCACGACGTTTCCGGCAACGCGGTCATCGTATTTTGGACATTGGTGTTTGGTACTTGGTTATTGAAGTACTTTCGGCTCATCGAGATCGCACGATTGACCAGATTGCCAAGCGTGTTGCCGAGATCCGTGTTGTAACGCTCGGCCAGACGGGTTTTGGAAAAGTCGCCGTCTTCGCCGAATGGAATTTCGCGCAATAAGAAATAGCGGACAGCGTCGAAAGGATATTCCTTAGCCAGGTCCAGCGGATCAACGGCGTTGTCCAAAGATTTGCTGATTTTTTGTCCGTCAATCGTAAAGAAGCCATGCGCGAAAATTCGTTCCGGGAGCATGGGTGATCCATCCTCGTTTTGCAAAAGCGGATCTGACTTGGCCGCGCTCATGATCATGGTGGGCCAAAGCGCGCAGTGGAATTTGATGATGTCTTTGCCGACGAGATGCAGAGTGGCTGGCCACCATTTTTTGAAAAGCTTGTCATCCGTGCCATACCCGACGGCTGACAGGTAGTTGATCAAAGCGTCAAACCAGACATAGATGCGCTGGCTGTCGTCGTCCGGCACGGGAATGCCACAGGAAAGATGTTTAGCTTCACGAGAGATTGAAAAATCCTCAAAAGCGTCTTTGACATAGCTCCGGACTTCATTCATGCGGCTGACCGGTTGTATGAACTCAGGATGATCATGATAGAGTTTGAGCAATTCATCTTTATAAGCCGAAGCTCTGAAAAAGTAATTCTCTTCTTTGACCAGCTGCAATTCTTGATTGGGATGCAATGGGCAATGGCTATCTTTGATTGCAAACGGCGTTTTAAATTCCTCGCAACCCACGCAATACAGGCTTTCGTAAGAATCCTTGTAAATATCACCTGACTTTGAAACCGCCCGCCAAAAACGATCCACGGCTTTCCGGTGCCGTTCTTCGGTGGTGCGGATAAAATCGTCAAAACTGATGCCCAGTTCTTTCCAGGTCCGTTGCCAGATCGTGGCCATTTCGTCCAAATAAGATCTAAAGTCCGCTTCGCTTAAAATTTTGCCAGCGGCACCGGCTTTTTGCGCGGCTTCCACGTTTTTTTGGCTGTTCTCATCCGTGCCGGTCAGAAACATGGTCGGCACGCCGCGCAAACGGTTGGCACGCGCCAAAGCATCCGCCACGACGGTGGTATAAGCCGAACCGATGTGCGGCTTGTCATTCACGTAATAGATGGGCGTGGTGACGTAAAACTTGTTGGTCATGGGGCTTAGATTACGATAAATAAGCTGTTTTGTCTATAAGATCCCCTGTTCCTGCCTTTTTTGTGAAAGGCAGGAACTGTCCCCTTGGAAAGGGGACGTTATTTAGTTTTAATTAGTTCTGAGATTTGCCTCTTGATAATTTCAAAATTATTCAGAACTTCTGAATTGGAGAAGCGCATGACCTTGAGTCCATGAGAATTCAAAATTTCCGTCCTTTCAGCATCACGCGCCCTGCCCTCTTCGGTAAAGTGGGGCTCGCCGTCAATTTCGATTACTAACTTTAATTCTGAGCAATAAAAATCTACGATAAAGTTGTCAATCGGTCTTTGTCGTAAAAATCTAGGATTCAGAAATCTCAAAAAATACCACATTTTAAATTCAGCCGGGGTTGGATTCCGTCGCATTTCCTTTGCCTTATCCACGAGCTTTGGATTGTATGGTAGGAAATAGTCTCCTTTAACTTGCATACTAGTTTGCGTCCCCTTTCCAAGGGGACAGACCCGAAGGGTCAGGGGATCTTCTTAAGGGAACCGTTTATAATAACTGGCTTCATGCCTAAGATTTCTTCTTTATATGAAATTTCCGGGATTGGGTTAAGTAGATAGATCTTTTTCTTTAAATGAAAAGCCAGTCCCATTTCCAACAGCGTATTGGCTCCGATATAATTCTCAATTCCGTTTTTTAGATAGTTGAGCACCAAAATCGCGTCAGACCACGCGACTTTATCGAAATGGTTTCTCATAGCCTCTTCCTTCCTGTCCCAAATCCACCCATCCTCAGTCTCCGTCTGTTTACGCAAGGCGTAATACTCTTTAACCGGTATAGGCTTGCCTGATTCGTTAATTATCTCTGAAGGAGGCAGCTTGACAAGATGGCCCATGGATTCCAGTTGTTTTTGAACGGCCTGCATCTCATCGAAGAACGCGATGCTGCCGCAGATGGTTATTTTCATAGGCTAAATCAATATTATGGGCACACCTTTTTTCTGTTCTGCCAAATCCTCGTCTAGTTTTTGCTTAAAGTCCGGATCTATTTCACTTAAATGCCTCACATCCTCTCCGGAAACGCAGAGCGGATCGACGTAACGGACTTTTTTTGCCATGCGTTGACCAGATTGAGGCAGGTTATCCCATTTTTTTACGTTTAAAGCCGTTATAATTTTTTTAAACCCCTCATCTTGGCAGTCTTTAATCAAATCTAAAATATAAGCGTCGTCCTTATAAAAATCCTCAAATTTGATTAACCCAAGTTCCATGGCCCGCTTTAAAGCCTGAGCAAAATAAAAATATCGATTAGATGCTTCCAGCCCGCCCCAGTTAATCTTTTGTCGTTCCAGATATTTCTCAGCAAAAAGTTTGGCTGCGTAATCGTCAGCAAAAACCATGAAGCCGTCTTTAACGGTTAAGCTGGCCAGACACGCGCTAACCACATCATCTGGAAATTCACGCAACGCATAATCGACTCGATCAGCGCATATATCAGGAATAACTCTCTCCAATAAACTGAAACGATGGTAGTCGGCAATATTCTCAACGTTATATCCGAAACGTTTTAAGATTGACGGCAACTCTGTCTTTTTTAAAAATGACAAATGAGTCTCGTCTTGATAACTCTCGCCTCCTCCTTGTCCTTTAATCACCCAATCAATCATGTGTGAAAAAGCCGTATGCGAAGCGTCATGCAATAAACCGGCGATCTGCTCTTCTTCGTTGGCGTCGAGGTGGTTGAGCAATAACATGACGCCGATAGAATGTTCGTAACGGCTATAACTCGGAAAAAGATAATACTTAGGCGGAATGCCCAGTTGATTAATACCTTTGAGGCGTTGGATCGACGGGGAGTTGATCAGCTCAACCAAAACTGGCGAGTCAATCTTAAATTTTCCATAGATACGATCCTCAACGAGCATAAAATTACAAAAATTTGATCAGCTCTTCAGGCGTGTTGGCAACTTTGTCGATCATAGAATCGCGACAAGGCTCGTTGGTGGTTGGATTCAAGGCGATGATCGGTTTTGACAAAGCGTGGGCATAAGCCATTTCCATGGTGACGCTCGTGCCGGCGTAATTTTCAAAATTAAAAACAAAACACACGTCAGCCTTTCTGATGAAATCAAAATGTTCCAGTGTCAGGCCTTTGAATATTATTTGAGTGATATTCTCTGTCTCAGCTTTGTAATACTCAGGCAAGGGTTCCTTAAAATTTGGCTCGAACACCAAAACGCCGAGCTTTTCGAGCTCAAGTGCAAATTGATGGATTTGTTCGCGGTATTTTTTAGACCCGCAGATAACGACTGAGCGCATACTTGAATTTAATGCAAAATTAAGAATGATGAATGAAGAATGCTGACATCATCAAGAAGATCATAAATCATGAAAACTTTTAGGCGCGACAACGATTACGGCTTCGCCTTTGATGCTGGTTGATTTGATCTGTTCTAAAACCTCGGCCGCTGTTCCGCGGTATAGAGTCTCAAACATTTTAGTTAACTCACGACCTACAAAAATCAATCGTTCGTCATGCCGAACTTGTTTCGGCATCTCACGGAGCTTATGGTTTTGGGATGCTGAACTAAATTCAGCATGACGTGTGGGTTCAAGATGACTGACTGAAGCAAGTGCCTCCAAAGTTTTGATGAGACGATGAGTTGATTCAAAGAAGATGACCGCTTCATCGCGCTCAGCAATATCTTTAAAAAATGTCTGCCGTCCTTTTTTGTGCGGCACAAAACCAAGGTAGGTAAAATGTTCCATGGGGAATCCGCAGACAGAAATGACGGTCGTCAAAGCGGATGCTCCGGGGATGGGCGTGACCTTTATCCCCTGCTTTAAGGCCTCGGCCACCAGCTTGCCGCCCGGATCATTAACGCCCGGCGTCCCGGCATCAGAAACATAAGCCGCGTTTTCGTCTCGTAGCAACCGAGCGATGATGGTCGTCTGGCGACTGTCGCTTGTATGTTGGTGAAGCGTCAAAAGCGTCTTTTTGATGCCCAAACCGGCCATGAGCTTGGATGTAACGCGTGTATCCTCACAGACGATGAAATCAACGCTTTTCAGCGTTTCTTTGGCTCTAAGCGTGATATCGCTCATGTTCCCAATGGGGGTGGCGACGATAAAGAGGTTGCCCATAATATTTTTGTCACTTTATCACTTTTTCTTGTTACTTGTCACTTGTTACTTGTCACTTTGCTAGATAGTGCCACGATGTGGATTTTTTTGCTATAATGCAACTATATGATGCGCAAATATCTCATTTGGTTTCTCATCGGACCAATCATCGTGGCCCTTGGTTTTTGGGGATGGCATTACATGCGCACGAGATCTCTGGAAGAAAAATCCAAGACCCTAGCTCAAAACGCGCCCTCACCGTACCTTCCGCCCGAAGTCGGGCAAGTCACGGATCAGGCGGTCATCAATCGAAAAGCTTTGGAACTGGCGGTTAAAAATTTTCGGGCATCCAAAACTTTTCGGGCGTCTATTTCCCAACCAACAGCGGAAGGCATTGTCACAGGTGAAGTGAAATATGTTAAGCCGCTCCGTTTGCATGCCGTTTTGACGCCTCCGGATAAGAAGATCCTCGAAATGATAATTATCGGCGGCACGGTTTATGTCCGGACGGGCGCTGAAACTTGGGAAATGACCAATAATGCTTTTGCCAAAACTTATGGGCAAGCTTTTTTCAGTTCGATGTTGGCCTCGGATGACACCTTGGCGTCTTTTGGCGTCGCTGACGATGCGGCCATCTCGGTTAAAACTGACAATATAAAAAAATGCAAACTCTACCAGATGCAATACAAGCAAGAGGATAAAGATTTATCCATTCAATTCTGCGTCAACAACGTCAGCCAAATCATCTCAATGATAACTGAGACTAAAGATGGCACAGTCACGGCCAATTATAAAGATTTTAACGCCATGTTTTTGATTGAGCGTCCGCGCATGCCCCTCCTCCAGCCTACGATGCCAGGTGCCAGTACGTCGACCAATCAATAAAACTCTTTTTGTCATCCTTGGTCGCCTGCGGCGACCGAGGATCCATCTTTTTTAATTTGTGGTTTGTATTGGACGTAAAGTAAAACCAAAAGGAAAACTAAGGCTATGACGCAAAGCCCTATCACCGGAACCAGGACGAGCCTTTGGGCGGCCATGATCCCCAAAAGGATTAATCCGATGGTAACTACAAAAAGGTTGATGGGTTTGGGCCGATCTTCAACCAACCACAACTTGCCAATCAAGATGGCCGCGGCGGCGGCTACGAAAGAACTGACGAACCAACCGATGAAGCTGTTTAGCGGAACTCCGGAAAAATAGCTGGTCATCGACCAAACTTGAGCCGTGGAAGAGGTTAAGATCGGTTCCACGATCAAGGAAAGGATCATAACGGAAAAAGCCGTGTCAAAAGCCCAAGAAAAAAGAACTTTTGGATCATGGCTGATAGTTCTGGGCCGCATAAGTATCAAAGCGCTGGCCGTTAAGAAAGACCAAAATAAAGGTATGGGCCAGGCCACGCCCAGGATTTTCCAGCCCAGGATGTCGTGGTAAGTCAAAAAACCATAGGGCCAACCGCGGAATTGATTGAGCAGAGCGGCGCCAATAATCAGAATGAATATCGCAAGCAAAGATAAAATACCTTTTTTGATCCCAAATTCTCGGCCGTAAAGAACAGCTATGAAAAATATTTCGGCTATGACTCCCAGGCCGACGCCCCAAAAAGAAGTGACCTTGATCGGCCAAAAAATCAAGCCGATTAAGCCCCAAAGTATAAAGACGAGGAGAATAACGAAGGAGGCGTTGCTTAAGCGATGTTTCTTTTGTGGATCCATAATGCCTAATCATAGCTGAATTTCTTTAGCTAAACAAACCACAGATAAAGTCATTGCATTGTTTAAAACTCTATGGTACAAATTATTAGCACTCAAACATTGAGAGTGCTAACCAACTATGATGCCCCAAAATTTTACCACTAAAAGCCAAGAAGCCATCCAACTCGCCTATCACATAGCTCAGGGAAACGGTCAACAGGCCCTTGAACCGGTCCATCTTTGCCTGGCGCTCTTAAGCCAGGAAGGTAGCGTTGTCCCCTCTTTGCTTAAAAAATTACAGATTGACGCGGTTCGTCTACAGGGTGAATTGGAATTTATGCTTAAACAATTGCCTAAAATTTCCACCAGCGTGGGCGGGGTTGGGCAAATATTCTTTAGCCCTGACATGGCTAAAGTTTTGGTTCAAGCCGAAAAAGTCGCGCAGTTTTTTAAGGACGAATACATCTCGACTGAACATTTGTTATTGGGTCTGGCTGATTCCTCTTCTGAAATTGGCGCCACCCTTAATCGCCATGGCGTGATTGTGGATACTATCCTCAATGCTCTCAAAGAAGTTCGCGGCAGTGCCATGGTTGATTCGCCTGAACCGGAAAATAAATACCAGGCTTTGAGTAAGTACTCACTCAATCTGACTGAGCTGGCCAGACAGGATAAACTCGATCCTGTGATTGGTCGGGATGATGAGATCCGGCGCATTATGCAAGTTCTCACCCGCCGAACCAAAAACAATCCGGTTTTGATCGGAGAGGCCGGCGTGGGAAAGACGGCCATCGTTGAAGGTTTGGCCCAACGCATCATCTCCGGCGACGTCCCGGAAACATTAAAAGACAAGGATCTCGTCTCTTTAGATTTGGGATCGCTGGTGGCCGGCACAAAATTCCGAGGAGAGTTTGAAGACAGGCTTAAAGCTTTGATCAAAGAAGTTCAGGAAAGCCACGGCAAAGTCATTCTCTTTATTGATGAACTGCATACGCTGGTTGGCGCCGGAGCTACCGGAGAAGGCGGCACTATGGACGCCTCGAACTTGCTTAAGCCGGCTTTGGCCAGAGGCGAACTCCGGGCCATAGGCGCCACGACTATCAAAGAATATCGCAAACATATCGAGAAAGATGCTGCTCTTGAACGTCGCTTCCAGCCTATTTTAGTTGAGGAGCCGACAGAGGAAGACGCCATCGCTATCTTGCGCGGCATTAAAGATAAATATGAAGTCCATCACGGTGTCAGAATTACGGACGCCGCGCTGATTGGCGCCGTTAAGTTATCGGTGCGCTATATCCCCGACCGTTTTCTGCCGGATAAGGCGGTCGATTTGATTGACGAAGCCGCTTCCGGCCTTTGCATGCAAATCGGCTCCATGCCCGAAGATTTGGATCGTCTCAAACGGGAAATGATCAAACTTGAGATCGAAAAACGGACATTGGTTAAAGAAGAAGATGCTGACTCCAAGGCCAGGCTTAAGGTGCTCGAAAAACATTTAGCCGAAGTCAGGGAAGTAGCTGATGAGCTGGAGATTTCCTGGAAGGCTGAGAAAGAGATTCTGAACGCGACTCGAACCGTTAAACAGCAGATTGAGAGTCTGAAAAGTCAGGCAGAAATCGCGGAACGCCAAGGTGATCTTGAGAAGGTATCTGAACTTAGATACGGAACCATCCCTGATAAAGATAAGGAGTTTAAAGAATTAGAGCGTAAACTTAAGCAGATGCAAGGCAAGCGCGGTTTGCTTAGGGATGCCGTGACCGAAGAAGACGTGGCTAATGTGGTTAGCCGTTGGACTCACATCCCGGTTTCTCGCATGCTCGAAACTGAGGCTAAGAAGCTGGCTCATCTTGAGGAAGAAATCGGTAAGCGTGTCGTCGGCCAGACAGAAGCTGTCCATGCCGTGTCTAACGCCATTCGTCGTTCGCGGGCCGGCCTTTCCGAACCTAAACGTCCGATCGGATCATTCCTTTTCCTTGGTCCGACGGGAGTTGGTAAAACTGAACTAGCTAAAGCTTTGGCCGAATCCATGTTCGACAACGAAGACTCGATTATCCGATTGGACATGAGCGAATACGGCGAGCGTCACTCTGTCTCGCGCATGATTGGTTCTCCCCCGGGTTATATTGGTTACGACGAAGGCGGCCAGCTGACAGACAAGATCAGACGTCAGCCGTATTCCGTTGTGCTTTTAGATGAGGTTGAGAAAGCTCATCCCGAAGTCTTCAACACCCTGCTTCAAGTCCTGGATGACGGCCGCCTGACGGATGGCAAAGGCCGGACCGTGAGTTTTAAAAACACGATTATTATCATGACTTCCAACATCGGCTCTGACATGATCTTAGATTACGGCACCAAAACTCATGAAATTGGATTTAAAGAGACCAAGGGTAGCAAAGGCGCGGATGAAGCCAAAGTTCAGGAAAAAATCAGAGAAATGCTGCGTGAAACTTTCCGTCCGGAGTTTTTAAATCGCGTAGACGAGACCATCGTTTTTCACGCCCTGTCAAAGTTGGATTTGCGCCGCATCGTGGAGTTACAGTTGAAAGATGTTGCCCAAAGGTTACATGAAAAGAAAATCACCATCGAATTTAGCGATGCCGCCAAGGATCTGCTGGCCGAAAAAGGCTATGATCCGGCTTACGGTGCACGTCCTCTTAAACGCGCCATTCAAGACTTGGTTTTGGATGAGCTCTCACTCAAACTTATCGAGGGAGAGATCAAAGAAAATGATCAAGTCGAAATTAGCGCCAAGCTCGGCAAAATAGTCATCAAGAAAACTACTCTGGTTACGGCACACAAGAATTAGCTGGAAAGGGTTAATTAGAAAAGAGTCGACTTATCGACTCTTTCTAGTTTCCAGTTTCTAGTTTTTACTTAACTGACTTGTATTCCTTTTGGATAACCTTCCACTTATCCATGAGGTAGCCCTTTATCTCTGGCACCTCTGAAGCCTTGAGATCTTTGGTCTTAGCGTAGTAAGCCATGAGCTTCTCGACGATTTCCTCGTAACGCTCCTTGGTGAGATTCTTGGTCTTGTCGAGCTCCTTCATGAGCTTCTTTTGCACCTCAAGAGCCTTTTTTTCGGCAGCATGCAACATCTTCTTGCCCTTGGGCGTATTTAGATAGTAAGCAGTGGCCACGCCCAGCGCGGCACCGGCTACCAGCCCGGCGGCCAGGAGGCCGTTTTTGGCTGAATGTTTTTTCGGCGTAATTTTCTTCTTTGTCATAATATTCAAAAATGAATTAGGAATGGCGTAATTATAGCACTGATGTCAGTTGGCGGACACCCTCTATCAGCCTGTCAAGAGTTGTTGTGTCCTTAGCTTGCCAGCTTCGACGCCCGGCTGGTCGTAAGCGTTAATTTCATACAGTTCTCCCGCGACGGCCGTAGCCAGCTCAAAAAAGACGATTAGAGCGCCCAGTGAGTTCTCATCCACCTTGGGCAAACTGATCCGTCCAGCGGGGCGTTTAGCGTCTACCAGAGCCTCAAACGTGCCGTCAGCCTCGGCTTCTAAGAGTTTGGCAAAAGTTTTACCGGCGGCGGCAGACATCGGACCGAAAGTTTTAGCGCTAGCTGGGACGCGCAACTTGGAACCCTGTCCCTCCACCGTCAAAAACGTGTAGATCTTATCATCCGGCCCATCGCGATAGAGTTGAACTTGAGAGTGTTGGTCAGTCGGTCCGACGGAAACGACGGGAGTTGGCCCAAATGATTTTTTTTGTCCGTTGCGGCGCTGGGCCTTGCCTAAAGATTCCGCCCAAAGCTGTCGCCACCAGTTAGCGAAGGATGATAAGCGTCCAGCGTAAGCAAAAAGCACGTGGATATTACGTTTCTTCCTGGTTTCATGCACGACTTGCCAACCCGCGAAACGATCAATGAAATGGGCTGAGCCATGCTCCTCCATCCAATCATCCCGCATGGCGATTGCGCCCTTCAATAAATCCTTGACTTTCACGCCGGCTAAAGCCAAAGGGAAAAGTCCGACGGCTGTCAGCACTGAAAAACGCCCGCCGATATTCTGAGGTATCTCTAAAATAGCGTAGCCTTTCTTTAATGCGAGTTCTCTCAGGTCGCCGTGTTCAGGATCAGTTGTGCAAATGATACGTTCAGAAGTTTTTTTGGATCCAATTTTCTTTTCCATCCTTTGCCTGGCTTCGAAAAAAGCCGCCATCGTCTCCAATGTCCTGCCGGATTTACTGATGACGTTAATACAGGTTTTATCCCACGGTATTTGGTCAAAGACACGAGAAATTTCATCCGGATCAGTCGTATCGCCCGAAAACCAGAGCTCTGTGCCTTTTGTTTTATTGCCTAAAGCGGCGTAAAGCGCTCGAGTGCCAAGATCAGACCCGCCAATACCCAGAACAAGACAATTTTTGAATTTAGAAAATTTCTTGGCACAATCCTCTATTGATTTTAGATAAGGTTGATCTTCCAAAACATCTAACCAACCCTGCTCGCCTGATTTGAGGAGGGTTAAGACGTTTTTGTGGGCCTCATGCAGATCCTGTGGGCTGACACGCTCTGTCGCGCCAAGATCGGAGCGCATTTGACCGTCATCGTAGACAAGCGTGGGTTTGGACATATTTATTCGGCGGTCGCTTGTTGTTCTGGACTCATGGCTCCGCACTCGCCGTCAAGATTCAGGCAGACTCTGAAGTAATACGCCCTTCCGGCAACCAGGTCAGTCCAGACAAAAGACCTTGAATCAGGATTATTTAAAATATGATTGTATTTGCCAAGCCCGGTTATGCCTGGCTTGCCTGATAAGATGACTATAAAACCGCCGGTTGATTTAAGACCGTTGGTCTTCCACTTATTCACAATCTCTCCGGGATCACCCGCCTCGACCGTCAATTCCAACTTTGATTCTTTAGAGTCCTCAGTGTCCTCTGGGTCCTGACTGACGATGACGGGCTGATCACTGGTCACTGTCCCCTGTCCGCCGACAGTCTCTTTCGTGGTAGTCGTAGTTTGAGTGCTTGTAGCTGTCTTGTCATGTTTGCTTCCGGCTGGACAGTCGCCTTTGTAATATGCCCATTCTTCGCATTTAATATTGTTGTCCAGCTCGCAGATGCCCTCAGTAGAACCATCCAAAGTCTTCCGCATCGTGAACTTACCGCCCTCTTGCAAGCAATAAACCGTGGCCGGGTTGCTCAAGGCAGTATCTTTAGCTATCGAGTCGTCAGTCGTGCCCTGGACGACCGTGGTTGACGTCCCTGTTTGGTCATTGGCATTTGGTTTTTGGCTTTTGCCTGTGCAACCAGCTCCAGCCAAGACAAGGATAGCTAAAACCGGAAGCAAATATTTTTTTGTATTCATACGTCAAATTGTAGCACACTAGGAATTTGATTGTCATTCCGAGTGAGTGAGTCCTAACTCACCCTGCCCTCTCTTAAACAAGAGAGGGTTCTGATCTGCTTCATGTTCTCCCTCTTGTTTAAGAGGGAGTTAGAGGGCGTTAGGGTCTGACAAGATTATCTCGAAAGCGGCCAAGGATCTATCCAAACCTCCGGGTTCAAAGAAGTTGATGATCTCATGGTCAGCTATTAGCCCGCTTTGGGCTCTAATTTGGTCAGCCTGGCGTCTTTCCGCATCAGAAGAGCTCTCGTAGTGGTCTGGTTGGATTTTGACCACAACGACGCGATAACCGGCTTGGCGTAGTGCCCTGACTCCATCCTCAACCAAAGCCGCGATGCCGATCTTGCGGGCCAGAAGTTCATTCAGCTCATTTCTATCCGTTGCATACAGATTCCCGGCGTATTCCGCGAAATGTGTTAGCTGTCCGCGATCCTGACGGTCCCGGACATCTTCCGGTGTGGTGAAAGTATAAAACAAATCATCCTCGTCCCCTCTCCTGGGCCGAGTCGTCAAAGAACGGGAAATCTCCAAACGATCCGGGTGACGCGCAATCAGAGCTTTTATCAAAGTCGATTTGCCGGATCCGCTGGGACCGACCAGGCCAAGGATGGGGTTCATACGGGCGAGATTATACATTTTTTGACTAGATGTTGGTATGGACTAATCTAACTATCTAACCTCTTCGTAGAGATTGTCAAATACCTGATTTCGTGAGAACCTGAAACTCATGATAATGAATATATGGACGTAAAACTCATAAATGGCAATGTCCGTGCACATTGTCCGGACTGTTCAGGAGTAGTGACGACATTCGAAAATCGTGGTGGTTCAGACGTTGATGTCTCTGGAGATCACTTCTTCGGCAACCATGCGTACGATTTTGTTCGCTATCGGCTATTTCGGTGTGCTGGTTGTGGGAGAGGTGGCATGGCAAAAATCCATGTAGATCGTGCGGGCAATACAGCGCTAGAGAGTTTTTTACCAACCTCTATTGAACAACTTTCTTTGCCTGGAGTCTCCATCCCCAAAGGGATCGTAACCGAGTTTAGAGAAGCAGAGCTGTGTTTTTCAGTTAGTGCGTATCGTGCCTCGTCCGCTCTCTTTAGATCAACACTCGAGAAGGTGCTTAAGGTAAATGGATACACCGAAGGGGATCTCTATGGCAAAATAAATAAAGCAATCGAAGATGGAGTTATTACAGCCACTCGAGGTAAACGCGCTCATGACGATGTGAGAGTACTTGGAAATGACGTATTGCACGATGAATGGCGCGAGGTGACTGCGGAGGAGGTTGAGAAAGCACACGGTTATGTGCAACGGATTCTTGAAGACTTGTATGACGACCGACCAACGGTCGAAGCCCAGCTAATAGTAAAAAATCGTCTTTCTCCCCCGGTTAACTCTAGCTAACCTAACGGATATCGGGATCCCCTCCACCAAAAACAAAACCGCTTTCGCGGTTATTATTTTGGTTCCGGGGCAGGGGCTCGAACCCCGATAAACAGATTCAGAGTCTGTTGTCCTACCATTAGACGACCCCGGATTAATTGTCTTGCGTCAATTTATCAATAAATAACCTACCCTGTCCAGACTTCAGAAACTTTTCTCTGGCCATAGCCTCAGAACGCGTTTCGAATTCTTCAGTATGCATCAATTTCCAAGGCCTTCGTCCGGATGTGTATCGACATCTTCCGGCATTGTGTTCACTGAGTCTCACGTTAACATCCTGGGCACTGCCTACATATCTCGTGCCATATGAGAGACTTTGAAGTACGTAAGCGTAATACATTGGTTAGTAGGCTCTCCGCCATAGGCGGATGCGCCTTCGGCGCAGAACCCCGATAAACAGATTCTCGTAGATCCGCCTTTGGAGGAAGAGTCTGTTGTCCTACCATTCTTGTCCGCCTCTGGCGGGAGACGACCCCGGAATATGCGACAATCATAGACAAAATAAGCCTTTTGGTCAAGACACGGCGCTCCCTCCATAGGCGGGCGCGGCGCGAGCGCCGTGTCAAGCCACTACCTGACCGCCAAAAGCATCCAGTAATTTTGAGACTGTATCTTTTTTAATCTCAGGTTTTTCTTCCGTTGACTGACCGTTGGTGACTTGCCCGTCGATCACGAGATCCGGCTGACCGGAAACTTCACGCAGGACGTTCTCAATTAAAGTCTTATTCTTGCCGTTTTGCATGATAGTTTGCATGTGATACGGATACTCGAACTGCAGAACCAAAGTATTGCCTTTGATTTCCAATAATTTACAAAGTTTGAGGATAAATAAAAGTGATTTGTTGCTTTCCAAGGCATTCAGCACCTTTGGCCACCACAATCTCGCCTGACCTAAAGTCAGTGGACAGTGGTCAGTAGACAGTGGTAAGTCGGAGGAGCTTGGTGCTTGCTTGTCTCTTGTATCTTGTATCTTGGTGTTTTCTTCGAGGTTTGGTTTTTGGCTGTTAAAATTTTGATTAGTAGATTTTTCAATGGGCGATGGACTGGTTTTTGGCGGAGGAGTTTGGACATTGATTTTTGGTTTTTGATCATTATTACTGGTAGCTCCGATCGCAATCGCACACATGGCCATCTCCAAAGCAAACCGCGAGTCAACGCCCTGCTTAGAATCCTTTCTCCTTTCCATGAGCAAAAGGGAGATGTTCAAAAGTTCCTGGTGTTCAAAAGAGTTAATGAGCTCGGCCAAAGCCTTTGATCCAGCTTCTCCTTCTTTGAGGGCTTTAGCCTCGCTAGCCACGGCTTTAGCCAGCATGAGTGACCTGACGGCGCTGATCAAATCGTCAAATAGCGGGATGAAGGCAACGCCATCTTGCTCGAAATCCTGAATTTTTTGTATGACGCCGCTCGTATCTCGCTTAGCGGCCAACGTCAAAAGGTCAACGGCCAATGGTAATTGCGACTGTGGGATGACCAAAGAGGCAACATCGGTCGTAATATGCTTCTCACCCAGACTAAATAACTGGCCCAGTAGGTTCTCAGCGTCTCTCAAACATCCTTCCGCCCGCCTGGCGATTGAAGCCAGTACTTCGTCATCAACTTTAAACTTCTCTTTGGCTGTCAGGTCTTTCAAACGCTCCAGCATGTCATGAGTGGCGATGCGGTGAAAATCAAACCTCTGACAGCGAGAGACAATGGTGGCTGGCACTTTATGCTTTTCAGTCGTCGCAAAGATGAATAGGGCATGTTCCGGGGGCTCTTCAATCGTCTTGAGCAAGGCGTTCCAGGCGGAAGTCGAGAGCATGTGCGCCTCGTCAATGATGTAAACTTTGTATTTGAGTTCAGATGGCACAAACCGAACGTGTTCCACGATCGCCTCACGGACATTATCTACGCCCGTGTTGGAGGCGGCGTCCATCTCGATGACATCTATGCTACCGGCGGCCACCTTTACGCAGGCTTTGCATTGGCCGCAGGGTTCACCTTCTTTAGGCGACTCGCAATTAACAGCTTTGGCAAAGATACGGGCAGCCGTCGTCTTGCCGATCCCGCGCGGTCCTGAAAAAAGATAGGCATGGCCTAACTTCTTCTGCTCAACTTCTTTGCGCAAAATTTCGGTGACATTCCCCTGTCCCCAAATTTCAGAAAATTTTGTCGGCCGATAGGTGCGGCTTAGGTTTGCCATACGGCCACACAATAGCAATTCAAAGAGCAAAATGCAAAGAGCAAAATGCAGGTTGCCTTCGGCGTCAATAATATTAATAAACCCGAAGGGATACCTACATTTTGAATTTTGCTCTTTGCATTTTGAATTCCAGCTTTTAGTCTCTTTTTATGATGTTTTCCACCGCCGCCCATTTGGAAGGCGCGTTTTTGGGAATCAATATGACAATATCATCGCTCGTCTGGCCTTTAAAATAAGTGACCGAGGCCGTCAGTATATTATACTTCCGACCATCGCCCACAACCTTCCAATCACCGGTGACTTCATCCTTTGTTAAAACGCCCATGACTCTTTGACGTTCGATTGGGCCAATTTGTTTATAAAGGAAACTACCGTTAGATTGGATGGTTAATTTCATGATATCACCTTCAACTAGCTTGGATTTGGAAGCATAGTTAGGCGGGACCATATACAACTTACCGTCCGAACCGATCATGTTTTGACCATCAAAGACACCCTCTACTATTTTTCCTTCATTAACCGGGTGCATGATATCACCTTCTTCGGTGGCTGTTCTACGCACAAACTGCTCTAGATCGGCCGGTTCTGACTCACTGGACAATAAACGCTCCAGATTACTTAAATCACCTTTTAGGTTAAATATCAATTTTTTGGCTAGTGTCAGCTTTGCCTCGAACGAGTTCAAAATCACCTTCCCGTCCTCGTCGGGTTGATTGGTGGGAACTTGTATTTCCTGAAGCTCTGTTTCTTCTGCCTCCGGGGGTTTTTGTTGTTTGCGTGAGGTAGGCATATTTTTTGTTTGTTGACGGAATAAAATGCTTTTATCACAAATTATCCACAGTCCTCTTTGACATTTCTAGTTTACGTGACTTATTGGAAAAGTCAAATAATTCAAAATTATCAGGCTAGCTCCTCGTCACGCGCGGCTTTTTCTACATTGTTGTATCTTTCCAACATTTCCATCTCCACAATCTCGCGTTTACGTCCATATTTGTAACGCGACAGTTCTTTAATCATGTTAGCCAGCTCCTTATTGCCCGGTGAGGGCTGAATGGTTTTCATGTTAAACGCTTTACTGGCCGTATTGTCTATCAAAAGTTTGATGTTTACCGTAAAAGCCTCGGTATTCATGAGATCGAATTTGGAAAAAACCGGTAAGTATTCCTTTTCAAGAAATTCAGCATCATCCGGACCCACCCTAAAGGCTGCCATGGTGCCGACATTGCCGAAAATAGCATCACGGATCTGCGTATCGCCTCCCTTGCGCGTCAGTTGGCCGATAAACTGGTGGGCAATAATTAAGTTGAGGCCGTATTTTCTAGCTTCAGATAAAATCGCGTTGATTGAATCAGTCAAAAAGTTTTGGAACTCGTCGATGTAAAGATAAAAATCTTTACGCTTGGACGGATCCATGTCACCCCTCGACAAAGCGGCCATCAGAATCTTACCGACGACGATCATGCCTACCAGATAAGCGCTTACGTCGCCCAGCTTACCTTTGTTAAGCGAGCAGAAAAGTAATTTACCTTCGTCCATGATTTGACGGAAGTTAAAAGCGCTTTTTTGTTGGGAAATAACGGGCCGCAAAAAGTCATTAGCGATGAAAGGCGTCAACTTAGATGTGATGTAAGGCACCATGTTGGCGAGTGAGGCTTCGCCGCCGGCTTTTTGCGCTTCCTTGGTCCAGAAGTCTCTAACGGTCGGCGATTTACACTTACTCAGTTTATATTTTCTAAACTGTTCGTCTGATAGAACTTTAGGTGCGTCCAGCAAGGTACAGCCTGACTCCGGATCGTCCATGATAAGCATCATGGCATTGCGCATGTATTGCTCAAACATCGGTCCGCCGGTTGATTTTAGATCGTATAACTGGTCAAAAATCTTAAGCATCTCTTCGACCGCGAAAGTTTTTTGATGAGGCTGTGCCGGATCAAACTCCAGCATGTTCAAACCGATAGGCCGTTCATAATCCGCCGGATTAAAGAAGATGACGTCCTCGGCCCGTTCTTTGGGCACGAATTCCAAACATTCTTCCGCCAAATCACCATGCGGATCGATGACGCAAACGCCTTTGCCATTGGCGATATCCTGTTTAATCAGTGATTTCTGCAGAACTGATTTGCCGCCGCCGGATTTACCGATGATATACATGTGACGTCTTCTGTCCGCGTCTTTCATCTTAATTTCATACGTATGTCCTCTGTATTCCGAAAGTCCCAGTAACAATCCTTCGCGGGGCAAATTGGACGGAGGCAGGGCTTTGCGGGCCAGTAACCAATCAATTTTCGGAGTTTCGGTTGAGGCTAAAGGAAGATGATAGAGGGAAGCCAACTCCTCGCTATTCAGGATGAGTTTATATCGACTATCGAAATGACGATGGATGAAAAAAGAAATAACCCGGTTTTGACGCGGAGTTGCGACTGAAAAAGTATTGCCAAATTCAAAAATATTATATTGGCCGAATGCATTTAAAATGTCATCTAAGTAACGCTTTGACTGTTCAAGAGACGTAGAAGCGGTCACCACGCGGATATTCACTTCCAAGCCGGCTTTGGAGGCTTTTTCCTCCAACCCCTTAACCATCTCTTCTTCCATGGGCGAAAGTTTGTAAACCTCTTTCGGTTGATTTTGGTTGGGTCCTTTCAAGATATCAAATGCTTCTTTGCCAACCATGGAACCTATGCCCTTGCCCACTTGGGAATATTTTTTACCCTGCTGCATTTCGCGGGCAATGCGTATCCCCTCCCTGCGCCATTGCGGTTTAGCCGGTCTGACCAAAAACTGAATTGCCGCTCCGTCCTTGTCTCCCATTTTGGAAAGCGCGTTGGTGATGGTATTCATCGGATCGCTCTCCATCTTTTTATAAGTCTTGATCGGGAAGTAGCTGGGACGTTTAAAAGTCAGGTGTGAGGCCAAGATGACGCTGTCAGGCCTGAAAATATTGTAGTCTTCCTCTTCTTCGACGGAGGCATGTGGATACTGGGCCTGAATTTGTGATTCAATAAATTGTTTTTGTTTACGAGGACAAGTCACGTAAAAACTAATTAGGCTCTTTTGAACCACCATTTCAAAACCAAAATTATCTTTGCGACCAAAAAGCCAAGCTCCAACCCCGCCTTGCGGCTTGATACTGCCGATGGTGTGGAAAATCGTTTCCGTAAAACCAATCAGCTCCTGCATCTGTTGCAGAGTTTTAACATGCTCGACATCCTCTTGTTTGACTTCTTTGGGAACTCTAACCTTAAGCACAACCGTCTCAAAAGTCAGATTATGTTCAACTTTGAGATGTAATCGACGCCGAATCAAATAAAAAACAATGGCTACAACGACAACAGTTAGAATGACCGTTATGCCCTCAACCACCCAAGGTTGGGCTAATATATCGAAACCCAGTATCCCATTGGATGCTTGATCGGTGACATCCGCCTGCAAGGCGAAAGACGTTAAAAAAGTCAGCATTTTATTGAGTGATGTTCTTTTCCTTATTTATTTCATCAGTCAAAACTAAAATCTGATCCGCTTTAATCTTGGCCTGCTGTTCCAAAAAGAAGCGGTTGACCCCGGGTATCATCCTAAGCCAGTTAAAGATCAACTTCATGATGTCGCCGATTTTAACCGTGGTCCTTTTAATCATCTGCGAGATGGCATTGGCCGTTTCCTCGCCTTTAGCTTTAAAAAGCGGCTTTAGATTATCCGGCAAATTACCATAAACGTCCTTCAGTCCTTTTTCAAGAATATTCTCCACCTCAACCGTGATTTGGTCTTTCTCCAAAGCGGCTACTTGAGCCTCGGTGGGCACAGCCGCCGCGGTTATGGGCGCCGCTACGCTCGTTTGACCCTTACCAACTCCCGCTTCCAGAACCGCCGCCTCAGTTTCCACAACCTTCTCAATGGCCTGCTCATCGGCTTTAACGCTAGAAATCTCAAGATTATCTGTTTTCTCGACAGATAAAGATGGCTCTTTCTCAATTTTTAACGGTTTTTGATTATTCGAATCCATAATTTATGGACCAGATCCATTTCTTGATTGTATTATAGCACAGATTGTAACTACTCCCCATGGTTCCGGGGGAGATTTTTTATTTCTCTTTTAAGCTTCTTTAAATCTTTTTCTATATGGCCGAATCTGTTTTGTAGGTTAGTAAGTATCTCGAGCTCTGATTTTAATTCAGAAACAACTTTTTCGTCCACTCTTTTTTCTCTTTTTAACCCTGAAATAAGGATGGTATCTCCAATAAAAAAAGAGACAAAAAGCCCTGTCATGAGCAGAATCGCCACGCTTATAAAAATAGAGACCGGTCCCGTTAAAAATGTAAGACTATCAGCGACCATCCATACACCCCGCCAAAAAAGAACAATCGAGGTACCGCCAATGAAGGCATAAATAATTGGACGTCTGCTGAGGGTGGCACGGACACGATCCTCAAGCTTATCTAAAAACTTAACTACTTTGCTCATAGGTCTTTGTATTAATTATATCACACTTATTCAATTGTATGTTATAATAACGACACTAATATGGCCGAGAAAAGTCTTCGTGTATTAACATATGTCGAAACCGATAGGATGACTTGGGTCATGGTGAATAAAAATGACCCAAAAACCTTGAAAGATATGAAGGCAAAATTCGGCTTTCATGATGTAGATTTAGATGATACTGCGCCGCCCGTCCAAAGCCCAAAGTTGGCCGTAAGGGAAAATTATATTTTCATGATACTGCAGTTTCCAATTTTTAACCGCAGTAGCAGAATTATCAAAACCGCTGAGGTAGATTTTTATATTGAAAAAAATCTACTTGTAACCGTGGACACCTCAAAAATTTTGCCATTACAGGAGCTGTATGATATTTTCGCTCGAACGAAAGGCAGTATGGCAAGAGAAGGCATTCCAGCTGAGGACATTCCGCATCTGATTTATATTATTTTGGATACAATGCTTTCTTCTATCTATCCTATGATGAGGCACATTTCAACTGATGTGGATAATATAGAATCACAAGTTTTTACAAATTTAGGCAAAGACCTTATTCGCGAACTACTGAGAGTTAAAACTAACGTAGTTAATATTAGAAAAAGCATGCAGGGGCATAAAACTGTTATCCGTAAACTTATAGAGATCTCACAAGAAAGATTTCCAAACATTAGGCGTTTTGAAGAATATTTTGACAAGTTGGTGGATACGACAAAGGATATTTGGGATAATCTGCAACTCCAAAAAGAAACCATCGAGGCTTTACATCAAACAAACACTTCCTTGGCTGATTATAAAATGAATGAAATTATTAAAGTCTTGACAATCTTTTCCTGCATCATCTTCCCGCTTACGCTAATAGCTACGCTTTTCAGCATGAGAGCGGAAGGCATTCCATTTATTGATTACGAGCATAGCTTTTGGATCGTGACGGGCATTATGACAATATGCACGCTGTCCATGTTAGCTTTTTTCAGGCATAAAAAGTGGTTTTGAAAAAATTAACAATTATCAAAACAGCGCCGGCACTCAAGAGGCATCCTGACATTTTACCTATTGCAGAACCGAGCAAAGTACGGTTGTCATTGATTTTAGCGGCACGAATATTTTCTGCGATCATACCTTCAAATATCCCCGCAATACCGTCCGTAACCGCGTTGCCCACGACTCCGCCGATAATCGCTCCTATGACCCCGCCAATTTCACCTCCGAATATCGCCAAAATCGCGAGTAATCCGTTATCGACTATTCCAAAAATAATATCCGGCCAAACAGCTTTTATGGCTATTTTGAAAAGGTAGAGTGACAAAAGACAAAAAATTCCTAATCCAAAAATGACTAGGCCGATAAATTCTGAGTGATAAATGAAATAGGAACTGACTGTTAAAACAACGATACAAAGAAGAAGTACTTTGAAAATTGAGGAAATTATATGATTCTTCATAATGTGTTTAAGTTGTTTTTTTTGGTTTTAACTTATAGTCGTTTTGGCCGTCATCCATTTGCCATCCCATGCCTTCCAACTCGTGACGCAGTTGGTCGGCTTCATTCCAATCCTGTCTCAGCCTGGCTTCCCAGCGTCTTTGAGCTATAGCTTTGATATGTTCAGGTATTGATACGGGCTTAGCCGCATAATCCTCCAGGCCCAAACCAAGAATTTTATCCCAAACTAGCAAAGTCGCGGCTTTACGTCCGCTATCAAGGTCTGATTTGACCAAATCCCAAAGCACGGCCAAAGCGGCCGGAGTATTCAGATCATCATCCAATTCTTCCAAGAATCTGGCATGGTATTCCGCGTCCGCTTCGTGATCGGTTGGGATATCCCAACCTCGAGCACTTTCCCGTAAGTTGTTGAGAGCGTTTTGCGCGGCCTGGGCGGCTTCCCACGTAAAATTCAGTTTGGAACGGTAGTGTGCTCCCAAATAAAAATATCTGATGGCCAACGGTTCGATCCCTTTGGTTTGACAATCCTCCAATGTATAGGTATTGCCCAAAGACTTGCTCATTTTTTGACCGTCGACAGTCATAAAATCATTATGAACCCAAAAGTTTGCCAGCGGGACAGAGTAGGCGGCCATGCTTTGGGCAATTTCGTTCTCGTGATGGACAGGAATGTGGTCAATACCTCCCGTGTGGATATCAAAAGGCTGGCCAAGATACTTTCGGCTCATGGCGGAACATTCGATATGCCAACCCGGAAAACCTAGGCCCCACGGGCTTTCCCATTCCATATGACGCCGACGGGATTGATCGTCCTTAACAGGATCAAAGGATCGTCCGTCCGGATAACTAAATTTCCAAAGCGCAAAATCAGTGGGATGCTTTTTTTCAGAGTTTGTTTCGACACGAGCGCCTTCCATTTTTTCTCCCAGAGGTTGCCCAGAAAGCTTCCCGTATTCAGGGAATTTGGAAGTATCAAAATAAATACCGTCAGATGTCTTATAAGCGAAACCCTTTTCATCCAATCTTTGTATGAGTTTGATCTGGTCCGGGATGTGATCCGTGGCACGACACAAAAGCGGCGGCTCTGGCAGTATAATATTCAGACTTTCGGCGTTCTCGATAAAAATTTTCTCGTATCGCTTGGCAATATCCCAAGCGCTCGTTCCTTCTCGTTCGGCGGACATTTGCAACTTATCTTGTCCCTCATCGCCGTCACCCACCAAGTGCCCAACGTCGGTTATGTTTATACAGTGAACCACTTTATAGCCTTCAGACTCCAAAACCCGTTTCAAAATATCCCACGTCACGAAAGCCCTGAAATTTCCGATATGCGGCATGGCATAAACCGTCGGTCCGCACGAATACATGTGGACCTCTTTTGGAATAATAGATCCAAAAGCCTCGCGGGTACGTGAAAGCGAATTCCAAATTTTCAGCATAAACGAGTAATAACCAAATTCAAATTATCAATTACCAAATAGTTTTTAAATTATTGGTTATTGGAGCTTTTTTGAATATTGGTAATTGAATATTGGTAATTTCCTATTTAGGCTACATTAAGCGCAGTAAAAAGGCAAAAACAGATATTATTTGGTTAAATGTTTAAATTTTCCTTAAAATACTAAGAAGTTTATCTCCCGCGTCTCTCAAATAGGATGCTTTTACAGCCTTCATCGTGTCTAACTCGCTATGGTATATGTTGAGCATTTTTCTTAAATTACCATATAAGGTGACTGTTTTTGGGAAAAAAGTGCGCCACCTTTTAAGCGGGAAGGCTTCTTTCAGAACTGAAAAAGAGGTATCGATTTTGGTCTTATCATTTCCAACCCCGTCAACAACAACTATCTGTTTTGCACTTTGAAGCAATTTTAGGTATTTTTTTTCAAAAATACGATACCCATGCCCCCAATAGTCAGGACGATCGTAGGAGAGCTCTTCGTTCGCCGCAAATACGAATAAATTGTCGTGCAACAACCCAGGATCCCTTATGATTGTCTTTAACATTACCGCTATACCTGAGGCGTTATCAAATGCTCCTGGGCCCAATGAATCGTAATGTCCAAAGATTACCTTTTTAGGACTTCTTAAATTTCCGACGAGAATATTTATTGCTTGGTATTTCTGACTGCGAACACGTACCGTTGCTTTGAGCATTTTTGAGCGTCGGATTATCTTTGCATCTTCAGGGGAAACCGCCAGTGACAAGCCCTGCGAATGTATGCTGCGCGAGATAGCTCTACATTTTGAATTAAAATGAATAAAAGGCTCATTTAGATTCGTGGGCATGTCTGATACAGCGTCAAAAATTGCGCATTTACTCCTAATTAATCCATTAGAAAAGCAGGTTGGCATGGCAGAAAAACGTTTACCGTCAGCCATTAGACTGATTTGGCGAAAAACAGGCACTTTCGTAAGGAAAGTCTGTTCTCGGAAAGGAATGGCAAAACTTCGTAAACTTTGTTTTAGGAATCGAGCGGCATTTTTTTCATTTTTACCTTGACGTTCACCTAAGTTAACCAGAGCCTTAGTAAAAGAATTGACTGAAAAAATATTATTTTTCATATTAAAATGGAGGGCTTTTTGATATCTTATCGAGGAAGCCCCAAAACCTCAAGGAAGGGTGTAGGATAGACTTGGTGGAATAATACCATGGCTTCGCCACTCTTGGGACGGGTCAAGATAGCAACTGAAGTTAGACACCCATGGTTTACGCACGATGAGCGGATGGATATTGAGAGAACATCTGATCTCTTGCCAAGCCGGTTCGACGATACGTTGAGTGAATCGGTCATAACCAGCGCCAGATTCCTCGCCGTCTCCATGAAAATCCTCATAGAGAATAGCGAACGCCGACCAGAGGGCCATGTATAAACGATAGTAAGCCTTAGCCTTGTGGTGAATATTTACCTTTAGAAAGTAGGAGGAGATGTCAAGGCGGCACGGTGGATCGAGTCCGAGGCTTCCGAAGGCAGCATCTTGCAGTTTGTGATGGAATGTTGGCAGAATATCACCCTCTCGCGTAAAGATAGAACCGATGGGTACGGAACGTTGAGGTAGGATATCGAGGGGTTGTTGCGTTCGATACACCAGTCCCCCATTTCTGCCTTTATGCGAAATAAACCGCATGCGCACAAGGCTTAATTTGAAGGGTGAGCATGTTACGAAATCATCGTTAGTGTATTCAAGGAATACTGGACGAAGACCGATTCGTCTGGCCTCCAAAGCAAATATAATTGCATCATAGCGTGCGGTAGCCACATGCGGTGCGAGTATGAGGCTTGGTTCAGATGCCAAACTCTCAATAAAATCCGGCAGCTCACCAAACTCGCATTTGATCCATCTTAAGATCTCAGTTCTAAGGATTATCTGCTTTTGAAGTGCCTCAAGCGCTAGTTCCAGCGATTCTGTATAGAACTCATTAAATTTGCATTCCATATTCTTCCTCCGCATCTGGTTCGAATGCTATTAAAACAAAAGCCCCTCTCGTTACCGAGAGAGGGTTACATTAATTGTTTAAAATCAAAGCAAACCGCTCGCGGCAACTCCGTGAGAGGTGTGTTGATGCAAACGTTCGAGAGCAAGCTTATAACCGCCCTTGCCCTTCTGGAGCCACAAGGCGACACGTGCGATCGTCTTTGAGCTCAAACCTGTAATCTTTGTAATATCGGTATAGGGAGTGCAATTTTCGAGCAAACGTGCAGTTTGCCAACGCTTAGTAAACTCAATAATTTCATCTTCCGTCAATAAATCACGCAAAAAACGCCTTACTTCGTCATTAGAGTTAAGGCTTAGTAGAGCTTCGCAGAGCTCTCCGAATTTTGAGCTATCCCATTTCATAAAGCTACTTTACCAAAGTAAAGTGAAGGTGTCAAGATTATTAAAAATCCCGCCTTTCAGCGGGATTTTATGAAATTTCAAATCTTACAACTTACAGCACATCAAGTTATACGTAATACCTGCGACTGTATTGTTAGTATTGCCCATCTGGACTCCTGCTGCGTAAGTGCCCCTTGGGCAATGCAACCAATTACCGATGGCTAGTGAGTTATGATAGTAGCATTGTCCATTGGCGATCGGGGCGGGGTTGTATGAGTTCCAGGTTGTTCCATCCGGTCCCAAAGTTGAGCTAACAGTGTTTGTACCATCACCCCAATTATTGTTAGGCACGATTGCATTGCCGTTGATTGTGCTATTGCCACCCACGACCAGATTTGAAGCAGCACCGCTCAAAGTCAAAGATCCTGTCATGATGTCGCCACCAGTGTTTACATATAAACCGTCAGTATAAACAGTATTCAGGGCTACTGACGGAGAGGGTCCCAAAGGATTGGTGACCGTGATTCCCGTACCGGCATTAACATCAGTCACATCTCCCGTACCAGCCACTGGCCATGAATTTCTACAGTCTGCGCCGATACAAAAAGTCCCGGACGTAATTTTACCTCCGCCTGTAACCGTGACGTTATTCTGGAAACGAGTATCACCGCCCCAAACATCCATGGCGTAATCTTTACCGGCGAGGGTAACAGATTTTGTGATCGGTCCATTGGGAACAGTCTGATAAAAAAGATAAGCTCCGGCGCCATTGGTATCAGAACCTGCATATAAACCATTGACACCGCCAGCTAATATTGCACCATAACCCGATCCATAGGCCGAGATGGCAGTCCCTGCACTATTGACCTGCAACTGCCCATAGTTTTGCATATCCCCGATATTGGTAATTCCGCCGTTCTCAACCCGAATACCACCTGAATTGACGTGTAAACCGTATCCAGCACCTGGGGTAATATTGAGTGTACCGGACATTGTGTCGCCTGAAACGTTAACATATCTATCATTGGTCCAAGTCTGGTTAATGCTTAAATTCGTGACTGGACCTGCACCATTGGTTACATTGAGAGAGGTATCTGGTGAGCTTACAGTTGTAATTGTGCCTCCGCTATTAGTATCTGCATCATCCGCGCAAACCCAAACACCCCCGATTGTTTTTAAAATTTTACCTTCACCACATGAGATGATAGACAAAGCTCCGGCACCCACAATCGGCCCACCGGTTAAACCATTGCCAGATCCAACGCTGGTCACTGTTCCCTCACCTCCGCCACCACCTACTGGCCAGGCTATGCGACAATCGCCAGCGAGACAGATTTTAGGTGCGTTAATCTTTGGATCGTTAAATGCATCGTTATTGATTAAATTTAAATTTCCTAAAATATTGACTTCAACTGGCTGTTCACTGCCCAGATTATCTGAATTCCAATTTCCAATATTTAATATACCTGCGGATCCCGTTTTATCTACTCGAAAAGCTTTTGAATTACTTGTAAAGTAAAAATCTCCACCTACTCTTAAATCAGAGCCCAACTGAGCCCTTCCATCTATTTTATAATTGCCCTGCTGAGACGGCGCTGTATCAAAGTTCTTACGATTCCAAATAACTCCGTCAACATTACAATCAGTTTGTGAAGGATCGTAACAGCCGGGCTTTGGACCACTCCAGGTTTGGGCATTGGCGGCTAATTGCCAAATCCCCAAAATTCCCAACAATCCAATCAAAGAACCAAATAAGTATTTTTTATGCATATATAAAGTTGAATTTATACTAGTATAGCATATTTTTAGCCTTTAGTTTTTGGTTATCCACAATAGCTCAGGAAAAAAGAAAAGCCCTTCCCGAGGTTCCGCAGAAGCGGAGTGGGAAGGGCTTGAGAGCCTCGATAAGAGGCTTTAATTACAGTTCGCGTGGAGGATGTGAGCGCCCCCGGTACCTTCTCCGGCGATCTTCATGGTCGAAGTGCCAGGCACGTGCCATGAAACATTTCCGCCGGAAAATTCGAGAGGATCAGCGACCGGGGACGACCATGTTACGGTGAAATCTCCATTGTCCGTAGCCACTCGACCTTCGGTCCCAGGGTAGAGGTCTCTGCCACCGAAGAGCAGATACTTGAAGGGTGCGACCTTCGTTACACTGCTCGCGGTGTCACCGTTGTCGTTGTACGTCTTGGTTATCCAGACATTGCCGTTCCTTTGCAAGGTCAGGCTCTGCGCGTCAGCATATCCAATCGCCATCACGTCACACGATGAAGAGCCGTGGATCCTGCCAAACGACCTTACATTGACCGGCGTTTGGATCCTGGCCCAACCCGTTCCGTCAAAATGCAACATGAAACCTTGGCTCGGGTTACTTCCATCTTGCAACTGACCCACAAGATACATGTCTTGCGAAGACATGCCCCAAAGGCCACTGGCCAACATCTTGAACGGCGGGAAGGTCGGGAGAGGCAGCGTGTCGAAGGCGGATCCGTTCCACCTGAACAGCCTTGCGTTAGTCATTTGAGGCTGGTCGTAAACCACGAACCTTATGTCGGAAGCGGAAAATCCGACCATAAATCTTACCCATCGGTTCGACAAGGCTCCGTTATCCAACTTGACCACGCTGGTACCGTTCCACCGAGCGAAGACCCCGTCGTTGGTGTTTTTCTGATTGTACGTCATGTAGACCTGGTCAGAGCCAAGGCAGACGATGTCACCATTTGGGCTACCAGCGACAGGCAATGACACCAAGTTCCACACGTCGGTCTTGTGGATCAACGAGAGGTCGTTGTACGTACCGCCAAGGCACCATTGGTCGTTTTCGCTATTCGCGCAACATCCGAACACGCGCCAGACTTCAGTAGGAACAGACTCTGCTGTCCAAGTCCCGCACGTGTAGGGCACGCCTGTAGGCGTGAAGGCACTGCAAGTTCCGAAATCGTGGGCACACGTTGCCGTGCCCCAGCAATCCGGATCATAGCAGTCGACCAGGCCGTCGCAGTCATCGTC
The DNA here is from genome assembly GCA_041661105.1 of Patescibacteria group bacterium. GTDB lineage: Bacteria > Patescibacteriota > Patescibacteriia > 2-12-FULL-60-25 > 2-12-FULL-60-25 > MWCR01. The sequence continues at coordinate 442,236 of JBAZVB010000001.1, read as the reverse complement.
CTTGGTGTCGTTGCACGCGGTCTCATGGAGCGGAGGATTGCAAGTCCCCCAGTGACAGCCAGTTCCGCAAGTACGCTGGCCCTGCGTTCCGCAAGACGTCGTACAAGTCGGATCAAGGCTGCCCAGCGGGCACTCGAACGTTTCGTCGATTCCGTTGATGCCGTTGTTGTCGATCCCATCGCAGAGCTCGTTGCAACTGGCAGTGCCAACGCATTGAGGATCTTCGCAGTCGACTTTTCCGTCACCATTGTTGTCCACGTGATCGTAGCAGATCTCGGGGCAAGCGGAATTTCCGGTGCAGTCCGGGTCCTTGCAGTCGATCTTGCCATCGCCGTCGTTGTCGACGTTGTCGGTGCAGATCTCAGCCTGGAGACAGTAGTAACCGCCGGGGTTACTGGGGTCGCCCCAAACCAGAGCGCACGTACAACGGCGAGTGTGACTGCAATCGTACATGCCAATTACCGTGCAAGGGTCGCCCATGTAAACGCCGCTTACGCACTGGCACGCGGGGAAGGAGACGCAGGTGGGATCGGCACAGTCGACCTTGTTGTCGCCGTCGTTGTCGTAGTTGTCGTCGCAGATTTCGGCTGTGACAACACACGACCCGAGGAGGCAATTCGACTGGCAAGCAGACTGACCTTTCTTGGCGTTCGGCAATGTGCACTGGACAACGCTGCCCTTGGCACACTCAAACGTCTCGTCGATCAAACCGTTGCCGTTGTCGTCCGCACCGTTGCAGATCTCGGACTGGCAAGACACGTAGCCGTTGCAGGTGGGATCCTGACAGTCGGTCAGGTTGTTGTTGTCATCGTCGATGCCATTGCCGCAGATTTCCTGCGGAGGAATCACATCGATGACACCCGCATCAGCGTCAGTGCCGGTCTCGACGCCGGTTTCGGCGTCTACACCAGCCTCTGCATCCTGGCCTACCTCAGCCTCAGCTTGCGCGTCGGCATCGGATTCGACCTGGACATCAGCTTCTGCCGCATCTGCGTCAGTGCCGGTCTCGACGCCGGTTTCGGCGTCTACACCAGCCTCTGCGTCTTTCGGCCCGCCGTCTTCCAGGCAGGGCGCCATGACGGTACCGTCGTCTACGACGAGCTTGCCTTCGCAGTTGCAGATCAGGTTCCCGCACGTTGCGGGTTGGCCTGGCATCACGCACGGATCGCCCTTCTTGTCTGAGCAGGCATCCGCATCATTCGATGCTTCGGGCGCTGAGTCGGCGTCGGTCTGACCGGCGTCAACATCAGGTTGGGGCTGAGCGTCGGCATGATCCGGCACCTCAGCGTCGATTTGAGGAGCAACGATAGTCTCGTTGCCCGGTCCACCGCAACCCAACAGGGCTGCCGCGAACATCACGAGTGCGATCAGCTTGATCATCAGGTTGCGGTTCATGGTATCCACCATTCTCTCGATATGGAATCGAGGAGTAAAAAACACGAGTTTTCGATGAACGTCATTGCTCAAAAAACTCGAAGAGCAATGTGCAAATATAGCATATATTAGCTAAAAAGTCAAGACAAGCAGGTAGCCTGTCTATAACTTTTTAAATCTATTTTTAAACGCTGATTTTTTGGCTCTGTTACAATAAAAAAAGACTTTCTAATTAATTATCAACACCTCAAACTCAAAAGCCTAAATTTTTGCTATAATGGGCTTATCAATATGAACAATCAAACTTCTATTAGCCGATACATACTGGTAATTCTTAGCATCTCCATTGCTTTTACCGCTTTGGTGCTAATCGCTCTGAATTCCTGGGTGCAAAACAAAAAGATGTCGACCTCAAATTCCGGCGTGCTTGGGCAAGTATTTTCCAACCAGGCCTATGAGAATGGATACAAAGCCGGTTATCTGTTAGCTAGAGAGAAATATAAGAAGATAGCCCCTCTGCCGGAAGGCGCAGTTGTAACTTCATTGACAGGCACCGTCACGAAAGTCGAGGTCAATCAACTCACTTTGACGGCGGAAAACCTGGATACGAACGAATTTATCGATAACATATCCAATGACAGAACCGTGTTAGTCAACGCCTCTACCACTGTTGTCTCGAGAACTTTCCTGACCGCTGAAGAACAGGTCAAACAACTTGAAAGATGGAGCAAGTCGGGCAGTAAGAATGCTCCCCCGCTCCCTTATACTGAAAAGGCTATTAAGCTCTCCGATATTAAACCGGATCAAAAGATAACGGTCATGGCTAATGAGGACATTCGCTTAAAGCAAAGTTTCGAGGCCACGCAAATCATCTTGACTCAAACTCCATAATATCAACTTTGTAGTGTCTGTCATTCCGAGCGTAGGCACTCGTAGCTCAAGGTGACGGAGTCTCACGCCATAGGCGGATGCGCCTCAGGCGCAGAGGAATCCCTTAGTTAAACTAATCGAGTAAGGGATCCCTCCACTACACTGCGTTCCGGTCGGGATGACAAAAGACCGCCCTAGGGCGGTCTTTTGCAATCAACTTTACTTTATACTTGAGGTTTCTTGGCTTTTGGACCCAGGGCCATAACCACGATTGGCAGGATTAGCCAGCAGGATTTACCAATGTCGCTCACAAAAAAGTCACGCGTATATTGGCTAAATGAATTTAGCATTTCACTTGGCAAAAAGGATAACGTGATGCTGATCAGCAGCCCGATTTGAAGAATGCTAAAGACAATGACTTGCCACCAGGCTCCGCCGCTTGAGTTTTCTCCGATAGTTTTGAGCAAGGCGCTGCGCGAAAGGAAAAAGAATAGGACAACAAAAACACTTAAAAAGAAAGAAATGCGCAAAACGTAACTATCGTTGATGTTAAAGGCTAATTTGAACTGGTTGATGATCGGCGCGTTGCCCACGACAGCCAAAGCCATGTAGACAGAGACGAGGATGACGATAATGCGGTCGCGACCCAAGGAAAACCCGTAAAGCAAAGAGCCTACTATGAAAAACAAGAATATAAACAGGTCCCAGCTGGGCGAAGCCCAATTAATACCCGCCAAGAAAGACGCTATTTGATCCATACTTGGACATTATAGCACATCTTAAAACGACATACTAACCGTTCTATAGTCATCCTAAACCCATTCGTCATGCTGAATTAATTTCAGCATCTCCTCAGGGCGGGCTTGTTTCAGGATCCCTGTAACACAAGCTTCGTGAGATGCCGAAACAAGTTCGGCATGACTGACTGTAATAATGACAGATCAGAGACCCAACTCTCCCAGCTCTTCGAGCTTATTCTTTTGTTCACGACTCAACTTAGTCGGCACGTCCGGCACAACGGTCACCAAATGGTCACCGCGATTTTTACCGTTGGCATATGGCACGCCTTTACCTTTTAGCTTAAAAACCGTGCCAGCCACGGTTCCGGTTGGGATCTTAAGCTCGCCTTTGCCATCAACCGTGTCAATCTCATATGAACCGCCTAAGGCCAAAATAGAAAAAGGAAGGCTAACGGTGGATAAAACCTCATGATCGCTTCGAGTAAAGATGGGATGGGCTGACACTCGGATCCTCAGATACAGATCCCCTGCCTTGCCGCCTCTGCCCGGGAATTCACCTTCCCCGCTTAGATGCAAAGCCTCACCCTCGCTCATTCCGGCCGGAATTTTGATCCTGAGCGTCCGTTCTATCTTTTCCATGCCCGTCCCGCTGCAATTTTTACACGGCTTTTCAATTCTTTGACCTGTGCCTTGGCAGTCCGGACAAGCGACAGCCGTATTCATGACGCCAAAAATCGTCCTTTGCGCCTGCTGGATGCGCCCGCGCCCGCCGCAAGTCTGGCATGAACTGATTTTGCCATCCGGATCGGAACCAGAACCATGGCAGACCGAACAAGCTGAGTTTTTATAAATTTTGACTTCTTTCTCCACTCCAAAAACAGATTCCGAAAAAGTCAGGCGAATTTCCGTCTCTATATCATGACCTTGTTTTTTGCGCGATCCACGTCCGCCGCCACCAAAGCCAAACATCCCGCCCAAAACATCACCCAGATCGCCCAGATCATCCATGTTGACACTAAAGCCGCCTTGACCCTGTCCAAAACCGCCAAAGCCATTAGCTCCATTAAATCCTCCGGGGCCTGGCCCGCCCTGTTCAAAAGCCGCTGACCCAAACTGGTCATACGTCGTGCGCTTTTGTTTGTCGCCCAAAATCTGATAAGCCTCGTTGATATCCTTAAACTTCGCTTGGTCTCCGCCCTTATCAGGATGATGCTCATGCGCTAAACGTCTGAACGATTTTTTGATATCGTCCTCGCTGGCGCCTTTCTCCACGCCGAGAATTTTGTAGTAGTCTTTGGGCATCTTTTTAATTAATTCAAAATTCAAGATTCAAAAAGCAAAATGTCGGTATCCCTTCAGGATATTTATTGTATATAATGCCGTAGGCCACCAGCATTTTGAAATTTGCTCTTTGCATTTTGAATTATGCTATCGCTTCGTTCAGCAACTTCGGTTCCCCTGCTTCCTGAATGGTTCCAAACTGCGTTTCGTACTTTTGAATATTGTCCTGCAGAGCCCGTACGATGCGCTTCATGTGCGAGGGGCTGACGATGAGACGCGAGACAAGCTCGCCCATGGGAGGATGGGCAAACATAAAATCCAACACAAACTCTTCCTTGGCATGGCTTACCTGCATCATGTTCGTGTAACGTCCCTGGAGCAACTCGTCGGGCGCTTTTATATTGAGGTCTGGCATAGCGTTGATTAGTGATTTAGTTGATTCCTCTGTCACGATGCGGGGCATCGTGACTGTCCCCTTTTGAAAAGGGGACACGGATTCGTCCGAACCCCTTTTTGTAAAAGGGGATATTTGGCGCGCGCCAAATTGGGGAAATCTACTTTTTCTCTTCAAACTCACCTTCCTTCGGCTCTTCCTTCTTAGGCTCCTCGGTCGGAGGCGTTGTCTGATCTGGCTGAGGCTGAGCTTGCTGCTGCGCGTCCGCCGCAGCTTTAGCGGAGGCGGAGTACATAGCTGCGCCGACTTTTTGGGCAACAGTCGCAAGTTCATCGGCGGCTTTCTTAAGAGCCTCAACATCTTCGCTGTCTTTAAGCTTCTTCAAAGCTTCGAGCTTTTCTTCGGTCGCCTTCTTATCATCCGCGCTAACCTTGTCCCCTGCTTCTTTCAGCATCTTTTCAGTCGTGTAAACCATAGTCTCGGCCATGTTGCGCACCTCAACCAGCTCTTTGCGCTTTTTATCTTCGGCCGCGTGAACCTCGGCATCCTTTTTCATCTTCTCAACTTCATCTTTCGAAAGGTTGGTCGAAGCCGTGATGGTGATGTTAGATACTTTATTGGTAGCTTTATCCACCGCTTTGACGTTCAGGATGCCATTGGCATCAATATCAAAGCTGACTTCAATCTGCGGGATGCCGCGCGGAGACGTTGGAATGCCGGAAAGAGAGAAGCGACCCAGCACGCGGTTATCGGCTGACATGTCGCGTTCGCCTTGCAGAACTACGATCTCGACGGAAGTCTGACCGTCAGCCGCCGTTGAGAATATCTGCGTTTTGGAAGTCGGAATGGTCGTATTGCGATCAATTAAGCGCGTCATGACGCCACCCATGGTCTCGATGCCGAGGGAAAGCGGCGTCACATCCAAAAGCAAAAGTTCACCTTTGAGATCACCTTGCAGGTTACCGGCCTGGACAGCCGCACCGACGGCTACCACTTCATCCGGGTTAACGCTGATGTTGGGCTTCTTGCCAAAAAACTTTTCAACGACTTGCAAAACCAAAGGCATGCGGGTCATACCGCCAACAAGAATCACTTCGTTGATGTCGCTGTTCGAAAGTTTAGCGTCGGTCAAAGCCTTGCGGCACGGTTCGAGCGTCTTCTCAACGAGGTCACCCACCAGCTCCTCAAGCTTGGCGCGTGTTAACTTAATCATCAGGTGCTTAGCACCACCGGCGTCAGTCGCGATAAACGGCTGGTTCAATTCTGTTTCCATGGCCGTCGAAAGCTCAATCTTGGCTTTCTCAGCCGCATCTTTGATGCGTTGAAGAGCAATCGGGTCCTTCGAAAGATCCAAACCTTCCTGTTTGCGGAACTCGTCAATCGCCCATTTGATAATTATCTGATCAAAATCATCGCCGCCCAAGTGCGTGTCGCCATTGGTGGCTTTAACTTCAACCGTATTCTGTTGCGTTGTTTGGTCATAAGCGACTTCGAGAACTGAGACATCAAACGTTCCGCCGCCCAAATCGTAAACCACAATCTTTTCGTCCTTCTTGCGGTCAAAACCATAAGCCAAAGCCGCGGCCGTCGGCTCGTTGATGATGCGGCGGACGTTCAAGCCCGCGATTTCTCCCGCGACTTTTGTGGCTTGGCGTTGCGAGTCGTCAAAATACGCCGGGACCGTGATCACGGCTTCGGTGATCTTTTCACCCAAACGCGCTTCGGCATCAGCTTTGAGCTTTTGCAAGACCATGGCCGAAATTTCTTCCGGTGAATATTCTCCGCCTGAGGCGGATCCGCCTTTGGCGGGGTTGCCGCCCATCATGACACGCAAACCGTCGCCTTTTTGGACAATCTTGTAAGGCAACATCGAGCGGTCGCGCTGGACTTCCTTATCATCCCAGCGACGTCCAATTAGACGTTTGACCGAGAAAAGCGTATTTTCCGGATTAACGGCGGCTTGGCGCTTGGCTAATTGGCCGATTAGACGTTCACCATTCTTGGAAATAGCGACGACTGACGGCGTAGTACGCGCCCCTTCAGCGTTTTCAATAATCTTGGGCTGGCCGCCCTCGATGACGGCCATGCATGAGTTAGTTGTTCCGAGGTCAATACCTAGTATTTTGGACATAGTTATTCAACTTTTTTAACATTAATCTTAACTGATTTAGCTTTAGATTCGGGTAACTTCGGAATGGTGACTCTCAAAATTCCGTTCTCAAAGGCAGCTTGCGCTTCGCCCTCCTCAATCCGTGCCGGCAAGGTTATTTGGCGAAAAACCTGTCCGGCGCGTATCTCCTTGCGATAATAATCCTTTTCATCCACTTCGGTCTTGCGCTCGCTTGAGCCCATAATCGTCAGTATGCCATTTTCAATTTTGACGCTGACTTTATTGGGATCAGCACCGGGCAAAGTCGTCTCAACGACCACGGCATCTTTAGTGTCATACATGTCGATGGGCGGAATTAAACCCTGTTTGGAAAGTGAGACGGCCGGCATATCCTTAAACATCTCATCCATCTTATCGAATGGGTCATAGAACGGTGACCATTTCATTAAGTTAGACATACGGTATATTTGTCATTTCGACCGGAGGAGCGAAGGCGACGGAGTGGAGAAATCCCTTACTCGATAGTTTAACGAAGGGATTCCTCTGCGCCTGAGGCGCATCCGCCTATGGCGTGAGACTCCGTCACTTTTAGCTTCGGGTGACTCCGCTCGGAATGACAAGGTTTAATGATTATTTAGTTATTGAGTTAACGATGACTTTGGCCGGACGTAGAACTTTAGCATTGTATTTCCAGCCCTGCTGAATCACGCGCAGAATCGCATGATCAGATTTGGATGAATCTTCTTCACTGCCGACGGCTTCGTGCTTTGAAGGATCAAACTCGCCATCTACCTCCACATTCTCCAGCCCTATTTCTTTAAACGTCTGTTCCCATAATTGTTTGACGGCCGTGATACCGGTTAACCAACTCTGTATTTTTGTCTTCTCTCCGTCCGGCAGACTCGATATATCTGGCAGATGTTGCAAAGCGATTTCAAAGTGATCGATGGCCGGCAATAATTCGTACAGAAGATTCTCGTTAGCATTAACCGCTATTTCTGACCGAGCTTTTTCATATTCCTTTTTCAAATTAGCGTAATCAGCCTGGGCTCTTTTCCATCCTGCCAAATACTCGTCACACTTTTGACATTCGTCGCATCGTCCTGGTTGCCCTACGTCCTGGTCGTCCTCGACTGACCCCTGATCACTGTCCACTAGTAACTGCGTGTCTTCATCTTGCATATTTATTCTGTTATGAGTTGCTGCATTTTTTTCATGAGTGAAATGGCCTGCGGATAATCCATGCGGATGGGGCCGAGTATGCCGATCAAACAACCTTGGGGACCCGTGAGCAAGACCGCGCCGCACATGGCGCCAAACGGGCATTCACTGCCAATCAAAGTCGTCGGCTCGTCAAAATGAACGTGGCGCAACTTACCCAGGACCTCGTCCAATCTGTCCAATATATCGCTGATCGAAACAATATGGTTCCAATCCTTGAACTCCGGCTGGGTGAACAGGTTGGTCAACCCCGTGTAATAGCTATCCATATTCCCGATACCCACGACAGAAGCGTTCTGCGAGATTTCAGCTACGACCTTAGCCAAAGCCTTGAGACGTCTGTTTTCTTCTTTATCAAACTTGGCCGCTTCTGACAGTTCCGCTGTTTCTTTTTTGGTAAGCGCTTTGGGCTTCATCAAATTTTGCAAATAAAAGCGATAGCCTTTTTCGGTTGGCACACGACCGGATGAAGTATGCGGCTGCATGATAAAACCAGCCTCTTCCAACTCCATGAAGTAATTACGCACCGTGGCCGGGCTGACTTTTAAATCATATTGATCCACCAAAGACTGCGAACCTACCGGTTCGCCGGTTTGAATGGATTGATCTATGACTAATTTGAGTATCTGACCCAGGTGGTCTTCCATAGTTAGCACTCAGGCTTTTTGAGTGCTAATACAATACCTAGGCCTTTAAAGCCAGTCAAGCGCTCTATTTAGTCTAATTTTAGCCAAATAAATATCCACACTGCCCTTATTCGTACTGTAGGGCTTGGATAGGACTCAAATCAGCGGCTTTTTTAGCCGGATAGTAACCAAAGACCAGACCTATCGCCGTAGAAACGCCCAGCCCCAGCAAGATGCCGTTGATCGGCATGACATACACCCAACCCGTTTGGAAGTACTGAAGCACTTTAATACCCAACCACGAAGCTCCTATGCCAAAACCTACGCCAATAATGCCACCACAAATACAAAGCAAAATGGCTTCGGCTAAAAATTGTCCAAGAATATCTTTGGGTTTGGCGCCCACCGCTTTGCGCAAACCGATCTCCCTGGTGCGCTCGGTGACCGATACGAACATGATGTTCATAATGCCCACGCCTCCGACGATCAGCGAGATGGCGGCAATGGATGCCAGTAGCACCTGCAAGATATTGCCGATGACCCCGGCGCTCTCTTGCGCATCCTCCTGGCCAGACACAAAAAAATCATCCTTCGATAAATCCCCCGTTGGATTATCCAGATTGTGTTGATCGCGCAACAGGACACGGACGCGCTCCTTGGCTTCGTCCGGCGAAGTGTTGCCAATCCTCAAAGCTATGAACTGGACATACTCTGCGTTCAGATCCTGCATAAGAGTGGTCACGGGCACATAGATCTGCTTATCCAAATTTGTGAAGAACCGCGTGCCGGCCGGTTTTAAAACGCCAATCACATGATAAGGTCGTTTATCAATTTTAATTTGTTTGCCAATAGGATCTTCCTGACCAAAAAATTCATCCGCTATGCTTGACCCGACAACGGCTGAACGAGCGCGAGCATCAACGTCCTCAGCCGTGAAAAAATTGCCGGTGCTGATCTCGGCATCGTAAATCGACAGGCCGTTTTCCGAAGAGCCGGATATGCCCCTGGTCCGGCTCAGCCCTCCGTATTCAACCAATAAACTAGACATAACGTCAGCGTCGACCGATCTGATCCATGAAAACTGTTTAAGCTTGCGAAAATCCTTGAGCGTCAACGTCTGTTTGATGGATGTGGTGGGCGGACCTGAACCCTGTGTCCCGTCACCCGGACCATTTTCAATAAAAAGCATGTCAGACCCAAAGGAAGCGACCTGCGACATAATGTATCGTTCGGCCGCCTGACCGACGGAAAGCATTAAAATCACGGAACCTATACCAATGATAATGCCCAACATGGTTAAAGCCGCGCGGCTTTTGTTGCGTATCAGGCTATTCCAAGCCATGGACATGGTATCTTGCAGCCTCATAATTAATCATTCGCCCGTAAGGCATCAATTGGATTAAGTCTGGCGGCCCGCCGCGCCGGAATATAACCAAAAATCAGTCCAACCAGTGTCGAAACGATAAAACCAAGCAACACGCCGTTTAAAGAGATGGTAAACACCCAACCGGTTTGATAACTCAGAATAATCTGGATAGCCAGCCACGACAGGAATGTCCCGAAAACCACGCCCACTGCTCCGCCTCCCACGGTCAACATGATGGCTTCCGTTAAAAATTGGTTAAGAATATCTTTTTGTTTCGCGCCCAGGGCTTTGCGCAAACCAATTTCCTTAATGCGCTCGGTGACCGACACGAACATGATATTCATGATGCCGATGCCTCCGACCAAAAGCGAAATGGCGGCGATGGCCGCCAGCAAAACCTCCAGCACGCCCGTGATTTGACCGACGACCTTAATAGCCTCTTCCTGTGACACAACGTGAAAATCATCTTTGGCGTAATCCCCTTCGGGATTGTCCAGGTTATGCGATTCGCGGAGAATTTCTTCCACTAAAGGTTGCGCTTCCGCCAGCGGGATGGAAGACTGGACGGTCATGTAGGTGAAATGCTCTTTATTATATTTATCCATGCAAGTCGTAACGGGTATATAGACCATCTCATCCAGATTTTGAAAAAATTTTGAGCCAAGCTGAGCGAGCACGCCTACGACTTTATAATTTTGCGTGCCTAATTTGATGCTGTTGCCAACCGCGTTCCCCTGCCCGAAATATTTATCAGCCAAAGCGTGTCCCAAAACTGCCGATCGATTATGGCTGGCCACCTCGTCATCCGTGAAAAAAACTCCTTCTTCAACGCGATAATCATTCATCGTTATGTCATCGGGCATGGTGCCGATAACAGTCACGTTCCGCGCTTGTCCGGCGGCTTGCAACAAGTCGGTTTGAAAGACCTGCCCGACCACGGCTTTAACCCAGGGTTCTTTTTTAAGCCGTTTATAATCTTTCATGACCAAGGATTCTTTGACAAATAGCGAAACTTCACCCGTTTTATCCGCCCGCGGCCCGTTATCAACCATTAGCTGGTCGGAACCAAAGGAAGATATCTGCGCCAGGATAAAAAGTTTGGCCGATTCCCCGATAGAGAGCGCTAAAATCACGGCCGCGATGCCGATAACTATGCCCAACATAGTTAAAACCGAACGCCCCCGCGTTCTTAAAAGGCTGTCATACGCACTGTGGACCAGGTCCGGTAAGTGCATAAACTATTTTAACATGGCGCCGTCGTTGGCAATGCGGCGGTTGGTAACCTTTTCATCCGAAACAATTTCTCCATCGCGCAAACGCAAAACCCGTTCCGCGTGTTCAGCCGTATAAGTCTCGTGCGTCACTAAAATAATAGTCACGCATTTTTCTAAATTTAATTTTTGCAGGATTTCCATAACCTGAATGCCTGACTTGGAGTCCAAATTGCCCGTCGGTTCGTCCGCAAAGATGACTGAAGGCTTTCGAATAAGAGATCTGGCGATGGCCACGCGCTGTTTTTCGCCTCCGGAAAGCTGGTTCGAGAGATTTTGGACCCGGTGGCCGAGTCCCACCGATTCAATAGCCTCCATGGCCATGGCATCCCAATCACGGGCCGGAATTTTGGAATAAAGCAAAGGCAACTTAACGTTTTCTAAAACAGAAGCTTTAGGCAAAAGGTTGAAGGCCTGAAAAACAAAACCTATCTTTTCACCGCGCAAAGTAGCCAAAGCCACCTCATCCATTTTGCTTACGTCTTTGCCTTCAAAGAGATAAGTGCCGGTCGTCAAAGTATCCAGCAAGCCCAGGATATGCATCAAAGTGGATTTACCCGAACCGGACGGTCCCATGATGGCCATAAACTGTCCCTTGGGCACTTCAAAATTAAAGCCGTGCAAGACCGGGGTGACTACGCCATCGTTCTCATACTGTTTAACCAAATTCTCAACCTCAATAATGGCGTCTTTTTTACACTGTTGCTGAGGATCACTGGCCATAAATTTTATTAGCCTTGTTTCTCGCTCAAAATTACTTTTTCGCCGACGTTCAAGCCGCTAATAACCTGGACTTTACCTTCATCTCCGCGCAGACCTAGAACCACTTCCCTGCTTTGCGGTTGGCCGTTGACCAAAATCCTTACGGTCTTTTTTGTATCCACTGTCTTAACTGCCCTAAGCGGAATGTACAACGTATCCTCAACGACACCGGTTGTGACTGTCACGTTGGCAGTCATGCCGGGCTTAATATCCCTGCCTGCCGGATCAATCGTCACGCGAATATTGTAATAAATCGCGTCTTGAACTTTGGTCTGGTCTGGGTTCTCGGCCGTGACAAGGCCCTGGAATTTAACGTCGTCACCGTAAGCATCCAAAGTGATACTCGACACCTGGCCGACTTCGATCTTAGCGATATCCGCTTCCGGTACTTTAGCCTCGATGTCGTATTGCGAAGTACCGACCATACGGACTTGCGCTGTATTAGCCGTTACCTGTTCGCCTTTGTCAGAAACAACGTCCGAAATCGTCCCGTCCACCGGCGCGATGATGCGCGCGTTGTTTAAATCGTTCTCCGCTTTATTTTTGGCTACCTGCGCGTCTTGCAATAAAGCCCGCAAAGCAGCCACATCCACTGCCCTGGGCCCGGCTTTTTTAAGATCAAGCGAAGCCTGGGCCGACTCCAAGGCCGCTTTCTGAATAGCCGCGGTTGATTCGGCAGCCGCAATCTTCATGTCGATATTGGTCTTGGCCGTGTCGTAAGCGACTTGAGCCGCTTTCATAGCATCTTCTAATTTTGTTTTATCCGACACGTTTGACAAGACGGATACGTCCAAAGCTTGCCCAGCGGTGACAATAGCCGTCTTCTGGGTTGAAACACTGGTGTAATCAGCGTCAATCAGAGCTTTCTTAGTCGCTAAATCCGTGGCCGTAAAATAAACAGAGACCAGAGTGTTGGCCAGAATATTTTTTACGTCCAATAAATAGATCTGAACTTTTTCAATGGCATCCTGAACCTTATTGGCGGCCTGAGTAATATCTGCGCGGCTCGAGGCGGAAGTCAGTTTTTTTATTTCCTGTTCAGCCTCCAATTTAGCCGCTTTAGCCGGAGCATAACTTAATTTAGCCCGATCCAAAGCGCTTAAGCTGTAAGCTCCAAGATATTGCCTATACATCATGTTGCTGGCCGTATCATCCACGCCAACCACGGCATCACCATCATTCAAAGCCGAGCTCAAGGGTCCCATGGCCGTATTTAAAGCCACGCGTGCCGATTCAATAGTATTCGTCAGGCCTTGGTCAGAGACCGGAATGGCGTTAGCCAAATTATTTTTAGCCGTATCGAGCGCCACCGATGCCGTCTGTAAATCATTTTGAACTTGAATTTTCGTATTGTTTAAATCAGAAAGAGCCTTGTCATAAGCCGCCTGAGCCTGGTCCACGCCCGCCTGCGCCATCTGTATGGTTTCCTTGGATTCGCCCGCTAATTTTGCGTTTAAATTAGCTTGGGCCACGGCCAAAGAAGCTCGAGCTCTATCATAGGCGTAATTTAAATCCGCGTCTTCGAGATCAGCCAAAACCTGGCCGGTTTTAACCTGGTCGCCAATTTTTACGAAAACGCGGGAAAGCGTGCCACTGGTTTTGAAAGACAAATCAATCCGTTCCGCCGGTTTAATCTCGCCCGTCACCTCAACCGTTTGCGCCAATTTGCCCTTGGCCACGTCGGCTGTTTCATAAGTCGTAGCGTTTGAGGCTGTTTGACGCTGCCACAACCACAAACCTCCTAGGGCGACTATCACTAGGACGACGTACAAACTTTTTTTCTTAAAAAATGCTGGGATGGCCATAGTGTTATTTGATGATATCCTCCATTTGTTGCTTCAGATGAGTCATGAATTCTCTTGCCTGATCCATGGGAATCAGCCCTAATCCGTGTTTATGCGTGGCTAAAACAATAAAACGATCCCCAACTTTCAATTCTAGCAGATCGCGAATCTCTTTAGGTATAACCACTTGCCCGCGCTCACCCATGCTGGTAGTCGCGAAACAAGGAATCTCTTTTTCACGCTTCTGAGCCATATAATATGAATAGTATGATTCCTCTGAAGAACTGTCAAGCCCCCCTTTTCCATGCAAGCACTAAAGAATTAAACTGGTCACCCCGGTCAAATTCGTTCTTAAATAAGCCAAAACTAGCGCAGGCCGGAGAAAGCAAAACCACATCGCCGGGTTTGGCAATTTTTACAGCCTGATCAAAAGCCTGTTTCAAACTCGTAGCTTTTTGCGGTTTAAGTCCGTTTGACTTGAAAGTTTTTTGCAATTTCTCAAAAGCTGTACCAATCAACAGATGGATAGTTAGGTTCTTTTTAGAAGCCAGTTTAATCATCTTAGAAGAATCCAAACCCTTGTCCGCTCCGCCGCAGATCCAATGGACTATCCCGGCGTCCTTTAACGTCCTAAGCGTCCTACGGCGTCCTGACTGACAACTTATGACTGACGACTTATGACTAGCGAAGGCATTTAGAGCCGCGATAGCCGCGTCAGGCGTCGTGGAAGTTGTGTCATTGACGAAAGTGACTCCATTTTTGATTCCGACGATTTCTTGCCTGTATGGCATGCCTTTAAAATTCTCAAGCGACTCCCTGACAGCCGAAACTTTGGCCCCGGCCGCAAAGCTGGCTGTGGCCGCCGCCAAGGCATTCATGACATTGTGTTCGCCTTTGATGCCAATCTCTTCCGTCTTCAAAAGGTTAAGCTTCTTGCCTTTAAATTCAACCGTCAACCAACCCCCCGAGACAAAAGCCGTTGAGGCCTTTTTTTTCTTTTTGGAAAAACCCAAAACTCGAGCCGCCGCTTCTTGAGCATAGGCGCCGACATAACTGTCATCCAAATTCGCTACAAAAATATCTTTTGGCTTCTGATGCCGCATAATTTGCGCCTTGGCCTCAGCATAGTCATCCAACCCATCGTAAGTATTTAAATGATCGCTCATGACATTGGTCCAAACTGCCATCTTGGGTGAAAGTCCGTTGGCTCCGCTCGTCTCGAGCAACCAGCTTGATAGCTCTATGACAGCTACGTCTTTCTTTTTTAGTTTATCGAGAAACGTCAGAGGTGAAACCGTGATATTGCCTCCGACATAAGTTTTAATGCCGGACCGTTTGAGCATGTCCCCGATCCAATCCGTAGTCGTGCTCTTGCCGCGGGTGCCGGTCACGCCAATCACGAGGCACGGCGCTTGTCTCAGAAAAATCGAGACATCATTTTCAACTGGCTTGTTGAGCTTAAGCGCGTGTTTCAAAACTTCGTTATTCCTTCTGACTCCCGGATTTTTAATGACCAAATCCGCCCAATCGGCGTCTTCAATTCTCCAACCACCCAAGTGAAATTTAACTTTCTTGAACTTTTTAAGTTGTTTGACGTTGTCTGCGACTTCCTGGGCCGTCTTTTGGTCAGCTACTAAGACTTCAAATCCGCGCTTCGCAAAATACAAAGCCGCAGAGACGCCTGTCCCCTGCGGATAACTGCCCAAGCCCAAAATCAGAATTTTGAATTCAGAGTTAGCGTGAAAGGTCATACCTAATATCCTCAATCTTGCGCAGGTGTTGTTTAGTTTGATCGAATTTAGAACGCAAAGAACCCGTCAAATCAAGCGCGGCTAACATATCCACAATCTTTAAAACAATTTTATGCGCGTCCTCGATGGATTTCCTATCTCTTTCTGTGGCTCTTAAAATTGAATAACGTGCGATCTCTCCAGCCAAATCAGACAGTCCTCCCAGTATCACATCCGGATGATTTTCAGCCTCGGCCGGGACGCTTAAATGACCTTGCAGGTAAGTTTCAAATAAATGCGCCTCGGTATATTCCTCCAAAGCGGACTTCCAACTTGATTCGCCGGCTAATAACGGTCGTCTTTTGACCAAAGACACGCAACCGCGAATTAAGTCGCGTGACAGCTTAAGGTAATCATCGGCTCTGGATGATTCCTGCCTCTGCAAAGCAAAAATAGCCAGCTTAGCTTGCCGCCTGGCTTCGTCGGCTTTGGAGTCTAAAATTTTCCTATCCGCCTCTAAAGACTTTTTAAGTTTTTGAATACGCTTGAAGTTGAACGGTTTCATATTTTATTGGAATGGTCTACGAAATTACGAATGGCTCATACGAATATACGAATTTTCCGGTTCCATCTGATTTTTATAAACTTTTTCAACACGTCTGGCCACTGTTTCCCATGAATAAAGCCGCTTGATAATCTCCCTGGCCCTGGCTCCTCTCTCGTCAGCCAACTTCGGGTTCTCTATAGTCCAGCGCATGGCATTAGTCAAGGCCTGGACATCGCCCACCGGCACGGCAATGCCTGAATGATCGATCAACTCGAGATTCTCGGGGATGTCGCTCATGATGACGATTCTTCCGTAAGACATGGCTTCGAGAATAACGACCGACAAGCCTTCACTCCTGGATGGAGAGACGATGGCCCGACAATGAGCAATCAACTGCTTAAGAGTTGCGCCGCCCAGATGGCCAGTAAAAATGATTCGCGGATCATTGTTGGCTAATTTTTTCAGCTGCTCAAGATAGCTGACGTCGTCGAAAGAAGCCGCGCCCGCTATGACTAACTTATCTTTAGTATCAAGTGACAAAAAGGCTTTGATAGTATCATCTTGAGCTTTATGCGGGACAAGCCGGGCCAAATGCAAGAAATACTGCCCCGGTTCAACTCCAAACTGTTTAAGCTCTCCCACTCCGCTAATTTTTTCCGGCAGATAAACGCCGTTAGGTATGTAGTACGTCACCCTGTTCTTAAACATTATCGAACAAAGTTTTTGGATGCTATGAGAGACGGCAATTGTGGCATGAGGAAAACGGACAGCCGTCCATTCGCCTAAAGCCAGATACATGCGAGCAAACAAACCCCACTTCTCATGGAACTGGTCGCGGCTATGGAAAGTGACAACCACCCGGGACGATCTTTTAAAAAGCCTGGGGATCCAGCAGAGCGTGGATGGCCCGATCCCGTGGTAATGGATCACGTCGTATTTTTCCGATAAAGCGTGTAAACTCGAGAGCAGGACGTGCGTTATAGCATCAAAATTCTTACGGTGCCAAGAGGGCAATGTCACCAGTTTAATCCCGTTCCACTCCTTCTTATTCAACGGATTGGCATAAGGCCGAACATAAACCGTCACCTTGTGTCCGTCTGCGACAAGACTGGAAGCTAGATGCTCAACATGCGTCTCAACGCCGCCGCCCACAGGCTGCAAACCGGGGAGCCCTTTGGCCCCAATCATGGCTATCCTCATCTCTTGATTAATATCGTTATTTCAGCTACAATTCTACCGCACATTGAGTATAATTCAAAATGCAAAGAGCAAAATTCAAAATGTTGGAGGCCTACGGCATAAATAATATATTGAATATCCCGAAGGGATACCGACATTTTGCTCTTTGAATCTTGAATTTTGAATTGATTTTGCGCTCGTAGCTCAGTGGTAGAGCAGTGGCCTTTTAAGCCAATGGTCGTGGGTCCGATCCCCACCGAGCGCACCACAACAAAATCCCGCAATGCGGGATTTTGTAATATCCAAAAACCAAACACCAAGATACAAACGGACTCCAATGCTCAAATTTCAATAATACGAATCTTGACGTTTTTCAATAAAACTGCTAAGTCTAGCGCCAGAGTAACGTTCGTTTGGCAATTTACAAGGAGGTCGCTATGGGAGCGATCGCTATCACATTAGGCATACTGAGCGCCGCCATGCATCTCTTGGCTTTTTGGCTCTATTACCGCCAGATGTTGCTCGGGACATCGAGACCGAAAGCCGCTTCGTGGCTGCTCTGGCCGGTTCTGACAGTCCTGAACTGCGTCATCTACCTGCTCTCGACCGGAGATTGGGTCAAGTCTCTGCTCCCGCTGGCCAGTTCGGCCGCCTGTCTAGTTATTGTGGCCGTCGCTCTGCGAAGGAAAAACCTGAAAAAGCCCAGGCTTTGGGAGATGATTGTCATGATGGCCGCTATAGACATAGCCGTGCTTTACGGAGTCTTCAACTCCGCGGTCTATGCCAATCTCCTCATCCAGACCTGTGTGGCCATCTCTTTCATCCCGACTTTCGCGGGGGTTTGGAAGGATTCCAACAGCGAACGACCCCTCCCCTGGTTCATCTGGTCAACAGCCTACATTCTGGCCTTGGCCGTGGTCATCCTGCGCTGGCGCCGCCAACCGGGAGACCTGATCTATCCGATCAACTGTCTGGTACTGCACGCCGTGGTCGGAGCACTGACGTTCAAGAAAAACCAAGCGAGGTGACTTCATGAAGAACCCTGAGCAAAACTTGTACTACATCGCGGTGGTCATGGCTGTACTCAGCTTCATCATGCTCGGTATGTCTGCCCTGATTACCCACACCGTTTGGCTACCAGGCATACTGATCTTTATGGGGCAGAGCTTGACCGCCATCTGGCTCAAACCGACACGCCCCAAGACGCAAGAAGCTTCTGCGTTCTTGAGCGGGACCAGTCCCACCTACCAAGACGAACACCAGCCGCCAGGCCTTGCCGAAGCTCGCGATGCCTGGACGGAAAACGAGAAGGACGAATGAAAGGAAGGTTCGCATGATCCATATCGAAGGACGCAATATCAGCCCGTTCCTGCCCGACGATCCGCACTTGGCGCATCTGTGCCAAAGGATGCCCATGCGTTATGAGATGAACATCCAGTGGCGTGATAAGCTGGGCGATATCTTGAAGAAAATCCTCCACATGCCAATGCTCTGGAAGGATGAGGAGATCACAAGCTGGTTCGGCCACGACCCGAGCGTGCCTACGGATCCCTACCCGACCGCAATCCTGATCGTCAGGGTCCCCAAGAGCGTCGCAGGCAGCGATCATCTCCGACTCGAGGCCTCCGAGGAACTCAACCGTGCCTTCCGAAAGTACCTGAACGAAATGCGAGGGACAACCACTGCCAGGGCAGAAGTTTACATTGACGTGGTCTAGAACGACCGCGGCTACTACTTAAAACCGCCGTAGTAAACACGCAATTCCTTGCGCATCTACCCGGCGGTCTTTTTCTTAACAAATTTCTGTCAGTTTTCTCGCTACTCGTTACTTTTTACTCGTTACTGAACTTAGCCCTTGACCACGTACGTTTTGGCGACCATGTCACCAAGACGCTGTTTATCTTTGGATGCGGCGATGGCTATGACAGCCACGAGATAAACAAATAAGCCGTCGATGATGCGCATAAGGTTGCGCCCAATGGACTGGCCCCAGGAAATCTTACCGCCCTGCGCGTTAACCACTTTGGTTTTCACGATGTACTTGCCGATCGTTTTACCTGTCGTGGCATCCAAAATAATATAATAAAGAATAACCACCAAAAACTCTATAAATGCTGGAATGCCGGTAACGGTGTACATACCATTTATGTTACTACCGAAAAGCATTGACCAGATGATGGCAAAAATGACGATCACTACAATATCAATAATTCCGCCAAGAATGCGTTTACCTAAACCTGCGACGTTTTGCATTTTATTACACCTCCTTTCTTATTTTTAAACTGTGAATATTATACCAAATCCAGTAACTAGTAGCGAGTAACTAGTAACTAGTCTTCGATCTTGTAACTTTTTACTTTTTACTCATCTTCAGGTAAAAGCCTGTCGATCAAATCAGCCCACATCGATCCATCGTCCGTCCGGACTTGATTGTGAATTTCGCTACCCAACCTGATTCTTTCCTCAGGATGATTTATGAGATGAATGATGTTCTGGTAGAGATCGTCAAATAAAGTTGTCGACTCATTGATCCCGATGACCGATAAGCCTAAGTGCCTAACGTTTTTTTCCTGGGGAGAATTTTTCATGGGCACGAGGATGCTCGCCTTGGAAAGCGTAGCCAAATCAGTAATCGCACCCATCCCGGCCCTAGACACAACCACGTCTGCGGCCATGTAAGCCAACAACATTTCATCCGCATCCATAAACTCACGTTTGACGTAACCCGGCCGCTCCGGAGTCCCCAGATCCCTGCCGTGGCCGGTGGTCTGAATGATTTGAACCTTAGTTAGCCATTTATCTAAATTTTTCTCCACGACCGCATTCAAATTTCGCGATCCTGTTCCCCCGCCGGTAAATAAAACAATAGGCAAATTGCCTTCCAATCCAAAATATTCAACTGCTTTTGCCCTTTCCGGTAACCCTGCATCAGCAAACCGGTTGGGAGTCGCGATGGGAGTTTCCTGAATCGGCGTCTTTTCTGAGTATTTAAAGCTAGGCACCGTCATCAACCTCCGATGATAGACAAAACTCGTGGTGATAAGAGCGCAATGTTTAGCGACCAACTTGTTGGAAAGTAAAGGTACAAAATCTAACTGATGAATGGCACAAGGGATGCCGCGCTGGCTGGCGGAACGCATCAAAGGCACTTGAGTGTAACCGCCGGCGCCGATGACAATATCAGGCTTCCATTTATCTAAAAAAATCCTAGCCACTTGCCTAGCCCGATAATAATCCCAAGGCCAGGTAAAAAGTCTTAGGCTGAAATATCTTGGAAATTTAGCGACCGGCAAAGTCACGAACGACACTCCCAGGGCTTCTATGGGCTGCCTTTCCGGTCCATCCGGCGTACCAACCCAGACGAATTTGGCTTGCGGATGCCTGGCTGACAACTTTTTATAAAGCGCTAAAAGCGGGACTATGGGTCCCATGGTTCCTCCACCTACCAGGACGATGACGCGTGCCATAATTGTTTTTCTCGGCTAATTGAAGCCACTATACCACAAGCGATGCTCATGGCAACAAAAGCCGAACTGCCATAGCTCACAAAAGGCAGGGTTACGCCCGTGATTGGCATGAGACCAATCATAGATGCAATGTTGAAAAAAGTTTGAATACCGATCCAGGCGGCGATGCCAACCGCTAAAAACCTGCCAAAAGGATCAGCCGTAGCCTTGCCGATGACAAAGATGCGGTGGACCAGCAGACCGATCACCGCCATCAACATTAAAGCGACCACCAGGCCCATCTCTTCGGCAATCACGGCAAAAATGGAATCGCCCGCCACTTCTGGCAGATAGAGATATTTTTGTCGCGAGTGGCCATAACCCAAGCCAAAAAGTCCGCCGGACCCAATGGCCAGATAAGCTTGGTTGATGTGATAGCCGATGCCCTGCGGATCAAGCTCAGGGTGCAAGAAAGTCAAAAAACGGGCCGCTCGGTAAGGCGTGAGCTTGATGAGCAAGGCGACCAGACCGGCGGCCGCGGCTCCCAAAGCTAAAAACCAACTGACCGGCGCGCCAGCGATGAAGTACGCGGCTAAAGAAGCTCCGACAATGACGGCCATGGAACCTGTGTTAGGTTGGAGAATAAGCAGGATCATGACGACGCCCAAGGAAAGTAAAAACGGAAATAATCCCTCCTGCAAAGTTTTCGCTTCGTGCTCATGCCTTTTAGCCAGCCAAGCGGCCACGTAAACCAAAAAGCCAATTTTAACGAACTCTGATGGCTGGAAAGAGATACCTAAGTTTAACCAGCGACCAGACCCACCAAAATTCATGCCCAGACCAGGAATATAAACCAAGAAGAGCAGGACGATGGAACCGATCAAAGCGACGGACGCGTATTTCTCGAGCTTACGGTAATCAAGCCAGGAAAAGAAAATAAACAAAATCGTCCCGGGCAAAAGGCCGTACAAAAGTTGATGCTTGAAAAAATAGGCCGAATCATGGAAACGCTGATAGCCCAAAGGTCCGCTGGCCGATAACAACATAAGCAACCCGAAAGCCACAATGGCAATCAGGAAACCTAAAAATTTTTTATCAATCTTGCCGCGTTCCCCTCTCATAGCCTCCTATTTATGAATTAGTGGTCAATCAGATTAATCATCACCCCGACGACGGAAACTATAAAAGCAATAACCCAAAACCGCATAACAATTTTCGGTTCACCCCAACCGATAGCTTCCAGATGATGGTGAAAGGGAGAACTTTGAAATACTTTCTTGCCATGTCTTAACTTTTTAGAAATAACTTGAATAATGACCGATACTGATTCGATCACAAAAGGCAGACCGATGATTGGCAGTAACAATGGCTGGTTGGTTAGCATGGCCACGATCCCCAGAACCGTCCCAAGCGACATGGCTCCCGTATCACCCATGAAAAACGCAGCCGGCGTTATGTTGTGCCACAAAAAGGCCAACAAGGCGCCGATGATGGCCGCACAAAAAGCCGCGAGATCCGTCCTGCCTTGCATGAAAGCAATGGCCGCGAAGGCCCCGAAAGCCGCCATCAAAGTCCCACCCGCCAAGCCATCCAAACCGTCTGTTTCGTTGACCGAGAATGAAGTGGAAACAATGATAAAAATAAAAAATGGGATATAGAGCCATCCCAAATCATAATTGCCCAAAAACGGAACATGCACCGTGCTCCAATCCAGTTTGGCATAGAACCACCAGGCGCACACGGCTGCCACGATGGCATAAGCCAACAATCTGTAACGCATCCGCAAACCACCGCCCTTGGGACCAATGTGTTTAACGTTTAAATAATCATCTAAAAGTCCAACCAGAGCCGCCGCGATCATGGCTCCGAAAGGCACATAAGTCTGAGTACGTGAGAGAATGTTCCACCCGCACCACGGCTGGCCTACTGTCGCGCATAAAAACCAGACCAAGCCCACAACTAAAGTCACCGAACCCCAAATAACGACTCCCCCCATGGTCGGAGTACCGGCTTTGGCGGCATGCATCTGATTCATGATGGGAGCCGCGTCAGCCGACCGTATGGTCTTCCCCATCTTGTGTTTCCTTAAGAACTTGACTACAAAAGGCGTGCAGATGAAGGCTACCAAAAAACAAACCGACGCAAAAGCGGCGATCCGCATGACCTCCCACATGATGCTCGACATAATTAGGTGTTGATTTTTATCAAATAGTAAAGATACATTGACCAAATGACGGTTGAGGTGGTGGCCAAGGCCAGCAAAGCATATCCTGCCAGACTGTCTTTTCGGAACAGGATGAACCCGAGGATCATAGTAGCAAAAATAACCAGGATTGGCACGCTGATCAAAACAGCCAGCCAGGGCAACGGGAGCATCTGATCAATGCCTAAATAAACCGTGTAGTGCGTCACAATGTAGCCTGAGGGTAAACCGAGTTGAATCAATTTAATGACGGCAAAAATCGAAACTGCGATTAAAACAACGGCCAAGCCGATGCTTAGCCAACGTAAAAAAGGATTCTCCCAAGCAAATTTTGTATTGAAACGCCACTCATGCCGCATCATAATCTACAAAATTAAAGCAAAATTCAAAAAGCAAAATTCAAAATGTTGGTATCCCTTCGGGATATTTATATCATAATTATTGCCGTAGGCCACCTGAATTTTGCTCTTTGCTCTTTGCATTTTGAATTATTTATCTACAGCCTGGACTTCCTTAACCCAAGGCATTTTGTCCTTCAAACTTGATTCAATAACGTCTTTAAGGGTAATTTCTGACAATGGACAGCCCACGCAAGCCCCATGCATCCTGACTTTAATCAAACCTTTGTCCTCATCAAAGTCAACAAACTCAATATCTCCGCCGTGAGTCCGGAGGCCCAGCGCCAACTCTTCCAGGTGTTTTTCTATTTCTTGGCGTAATTGAGCGTTATTTTGACCCATGCCATCAATCTTAACCCGCTAAGATACACTTGACAAGTATCAAGTAAACGTTTAATATAGCCGCATTATATGGCACATACTAAAGCAGGCGGCTCTACAAAGTTAGGCCGCGATTCACAAGGCCAGCGTCTCGGCACAAAACTCTACGCAGGAGAATTTGCCAAGATCGGCTGCATTATCGTTCGCCAGCGCGGCTCCAAGATCCGGGCCGGTTTAAACGTGCGCATGGGCAAGGATGACACGCTCTACGCGGTGGCCGCTGGCTTGGTTTCTTTCTCCCGTAAAAAACTCGAAAATTTTCACGGTAAACCAAAGCTTGTCACTTTCGCTAACGTGACACCCAAAGTATAAAAAAGTAGAGACGTTGCAATGCAACGTCTCTACTTTTTTTATACTCAACTATTTAGTTACTTAAGACCGTGATTTGGGCCAAGTCATTCACAAAAGTGTGGTTGGTCCAATCCGCAGAACCGGACACTGTGGAGTTGTGCGGTAATTCTGAATTGTCCGACCAGACGAAGGTACCCAAGATAGTCTGAGAGGGGGAAGCTATATTATAAATTAACGGGCTGGTCGAATTGAATTGGCCGTCGCTCTTATTGGTCAACGTACCGGTCACGATTGAATCACTTAGACCGCGGTAAAAACTAGTGGTGACGGTATTTCCTGTGCCGACATAGGAAATAGTAGCATGTAGGGAATATTGGGTATTGCCGCCCGACACTACTTGTTCGTTGGTAAACGATATTGTGGGCACCATGACCGTATCCACTACTGCGGAAGGTGAACTGACGAGATTGATGCCGGTCCGGGCGTCAATAATCGAATAGTCCTGCGTCGACATGAGCGTCGAACCGCGATAAAGTTTGAATGAGAGCAGTTTGACATTAGGTGACGTATCGATCCTCAACATTATCTGCTTGATCGCTATGGGTCCGGCCGAATCTGCGCCGACTGACCAATTGTAAAGGGGCATATCTCCGTTAGACAAGGTATTGGTCGCCAGATTCATTTTGGTGACGATAGGCTTGGATTTACGCATGACTTGCGGATTGCCGTTAAAAGATCCGGCATTGGCCAAATATAATACGTTTGTTTTGACTCCCACGGCTTTAATATTCAGCTTATTGGCATAATACGACGACCAAACACCCGTCTGCAGGTTACTGGCCAAACCAAGGGCGGGCATGTGGCCCGAACGAGCAACTCCTGTCCATGAGCCGTTAACGACAGCCGAGGCCACGACTGGAGAAAGCATAGCCCAGATCTGGAATTGAACGGTTCCGCCTTTGGGCACTGTGATTTTATTGGATGAGGTGTCAATATCAACACTACCTGTCTGACCTGACGGCACGAAAGACGCGCCCCTGACCGTTCCGCCTGAAGCTATGGCGATTTTGGTAAAATCAGCATTGTCGCCGCCAGGCAAACTGCTGACGGCGATGCGGTCAACCGTCATATCTTCATTGCCGCCCGTCAGGTTATAAGTGGCAAAAGGAACCCAAACGTCTTTACCGGCCACGACGATAGTGGAAGCCGGAGTTTGCAGGTTTTGAATCAACAGAGTTCCGTTACCGGCAGTTGGAGCAGTTATCCCGCCTTGAGCGGGCTGGCACTTGGCAAGACATGTATCTTTAGCTTTTTGAGCACTAGCGGGATCTTTTTCAAGATATTGCTTGTAAATCGTCTGGCAGTCGCTCACCTGCTTTTCAGTGCAGTTATTTGTGGGAGTCGTGCTTGGTTGGCATTTGGCGAGGCACTCATCTTGAGCTTTCTTGGCGTCGCTCGGACTTACTTCCCTCACCAATTTATTATAAATCGTCTGGCAGTCGCTCACCTGCTTTTCGTTACAACTGTTGCTTGAAGCATCGCTTGAAGGAACTGCTGTAAGGTTGGACGTATTAGACGTGTTAGCAGAAAAATTGTTACCCTTATACATGTTGTATCCCAAACCAGCTGCAGCGGCCAAACCGAGAACCGTAGCGGCAATCGCTATGGTCTTGGTATTGGTCTTGGTTCTCGTTTTTGTTCGAGTAGCCATAAAATTAGAATAAAAAATTAACAATTAATAATTAAAGAATTAAAGAATTAAATCTGTTTAGCTTTGTTGAGCTTCCATTCCTTAGCTATTTCTTCTACGTCCTGAGGCGTGACAACCGGTATGCCTCTGGCGCATTCGCTTTTGGCTTTGGCGGAAGCGGCATGCACTAAACCCAAAGCCGCTCCGTGCGGTTTGGACGAAGTCTCGATTGAAACTTTGGCACAGGCCTCATCAATCACGTCAAAAGCCTTATCCGGCATGTTGCGACCCTTAATGAACTTGGCCGCAGATTCTACCGCGGCAGCTATCGTTTCATCCGGGATACAAACGCCATGGTAAGCCTCATACTCCTTTTTAACGCCGTCCAAAATTTGCCGCGTATCGGCCTTGGAAGGTTCTTGCATCAAAATCGGTTGGAACCTCCGTTCAACGGTTTGGTCGGGCTTGATGTATTGCTCATATTCCTTCCAAGTTGTGGCGCCGATAACCTGCAAATCACCGCGTGACAAGGCCGGTTTAAGAATATCCGCCAAATCCAATGACCCTTCGCCGCCGCGCGCTTGCTCAATCATGTGGATCTCATCTATAAAAAGGATGACTTCACGTGAACGTTCCTGAAAAGATTCGAGCAGTGTCCGCAAGCGATCTTCGAGCTCACCTCGGTATTTGGTGCCCGCCATCAGCACGCCGAGCTTAAGCGCCAAAACTTTTTTATCTTTAAATTGTTTAGGCACGTCACCCGAGACGATACGCTGAGCCAAACCTTCCACAGCCGCCGTTTTACCTATGCCCGGTTCACCGATTAACAAGGGATTATTCTTTTGCTTGCGGGCTATAACGTGGATGATCCTATCGATCACCTCTTCCATGCCAACGACTTTACCCAGCTTTTTATTCCTGGCCAGCTCCGTAATGTCTTGCGTAAAGGCGTTCATGCCCAGGTCAGGTACTTTCTTGCTCTGCTGCCATTTGTAAGCCGCAAAGATAAAAGCCGCGATGGCGATTATGGCGAGGATGGTTTGGAGGGTCAAAGACATAATTTGGCCAATTATAACACGACGTTCAAAACAAAACAAAACAAAAAACGGGCCTAAGCCCGTTTTTTGTTTTTTATGGCGGCTTTAACAAAACCCATAAACAACGGGTTGGGCCTAAACGGCCGGGAAGTCAGTTCGGGATGAAATTGTGAGGCGATGAAAAACGGATGCTTGGCGATCTCTATGATCTCGGCCAGCTTGTTATCCGGTGACATGCCTGAAAAAACAACGCCTGCTTTTTCAAAATCTTCGCGATACTTGGGATTAGCTTCGTAGCGATGGCGATGGCGCTCGCGGATAATTTCTTCACGGTAAAGTTGACGCGCCTTGGTCCCCTTCTTGAGGACGCAAGGATAATCCCCCAATCGCATTGATCCACCGTAGTTCTTATCCTCCATCTTTTTTTCCTGCTCTTCCATCAGATGAATGACCGGGTGCGCCGTATCAGGATTAATCTCCGTCGTATTAGCGTCCTTCCAACCCAAAACGTCACGCGCGACTTCCACCAAAGCGAGTTGCATGCCATAACATAAACCAAGATAAGGCATTTTGTGCTCACGTGCGTAACGGATGGCCATCACCTTTCCCTCTATGCCCCGCGAACCCCATCCTCCGGGGATCAGGATGCCGTCCAACTTTCTCATCTGCTTTTTAAAATCAAGATGATTACGTTCAAAATCCTCACTGTTCAACCAGACAATCTCAGGCTTTCGGCCCAGATGCCAGGCGGCGTGTTTGATAGCCTCCAAAACTGAAAGATAGGCATCACTTAAAACAAAGTTGCCGGTTGAAAAATATTTGCCGACCACCCCGATCCGAACAGGCTTAACCGCCCGGCGAATCTTGCTGGCCAGTTCGCGCCACTTCTTGCCATCGACTTTCGTGATTTTAAGTTTTAACTTTTCCACAATCCGCTCGGCCACATGCTGTTCCTCGAGTCTGAGCGGCACTTCGTAGATGCTGGACACGTCAGGCGCGGCCACGACATCGTTGGGCGCCACATTGCAACTCACGCTTAACTTGCGCTTGCGAGGTTCGTCAATCGGTTGGGAAGAGCGACAAATGATCAAATCCGGTTGCAAGCCAGCCGCGTTCAAGCTCCGGGCCGCATATTGGGTCGGCTTGGTCTTCATCTCGCCGAGATTGCCGGGTATGGGCAAATAACTCACGAGGCCGATCAAGACGTCGCCCGGATGATCCAGACGCATCATGCGACAAGCTTCCAGATACAATAAATTTTGATATTCACCGACCGTTCCGCCGATCTCAACCAAAGTCACATCCGCATCAGCCAGTTCAGCCGCGGCCTGAATGCGGGAAATGATCTCGTTCGGGACATCCGGCACCCATTCCACGGTCTTGCCGCCATAACCCATGGCCCGTTCGCGGTTGATGATGGTCTGGAAGATACTGCCCGAAGTCATGTAGTTGACCCGTCCCAGATCCTCATCCAAAAACCGTTCATAATTCCCGATATCCTGGTCGGTCTCCAAACCGTCGTGCGTCACAAAGACCTCCCCGTGTTCGGTCGGGTTTAAAGTGCCGGGATCGACATTCAAATAAGGGTCAATTTTGACCGCCGTGACGCGCAGACCGCGAGCTTTAAGCAAAGCGCCAATCGAGGCCGTGGTCACTCCTTTGCCCACGCCGCTCATGACACCCCCGGTAATAAAAATAGTCGTCCGGCGGCGACTCTTGATTTTTTTCCGCAGTTTCTTCATACGGAAATAAATTATAGCACGTCAGCTGTCCACAGGCATCTAACCCGTTGATTCCTCTGCCACGGTGCCATGCACCCGTGGCGGTCCCCTTTTGAAAAGGGGACACTGACCAAATCCCTCCGAGTCTCCTTTTAAAAAGGAGACCGCCTTGATGTTTGCATCAAGGCAGAGGAATCAACCGACCTTCTTGGCCTTTAAATACGTGATAACGGCGGCCATAGCCTGCTCTTCGGTCTTTTCTAAGCTGGGCCTAGCCATATCCAGAACCCTATCCATCAATCCGAGGGCCTGCTTGGGGTCTTTCGTCTTTTGCGATTTCATAAACCGCTGGATAAATTCCGCGATGGTATTGAACAGCCGCGTGCCGTCAGCCTCAATTTTTTCCTTGGACTCTGGCCCGGCGGCTTTTGCACTTGTCAGATATTCTTCAATCGTCTTGCGTATCTCAAGCATGTCAGCCGGTTCGTTCTTTTCCATTTTTCTGGAAAGACCGCCATACCAAAAGACGTTAAGCAGTTCCTCGATCTTGGCCACATGATGGCGTTTTACCTTATATCTCAGAAGCGCGTTCAAAGATCTTTCTAGACGGCCGTTCTCAAGCTGTCTGATGGCCTCGACATCTTTGCTTTCGATGATGTCCAAAATCTCTCGCAGTTCTGCTTCAGCTTTTTGCACAACTTCTTTTATTTGGACTTTTGAGGCGGCTTCTTTTTGCTCCAAAGTCGGTTGGGTTATATCCGCCAAGCGAGGATCGGCTCCTCCCGGCGTGCCGTCAATCTCGACCAGACGATTGCCGCCGGTCTCATTGGGCCAAACAGCAAAAGCCACGGCATGCGCATCTTTCATCATCACTTTTTTGCTGCCGCGTGGCCCGAAATCTTCCATGACTCCCGCCAAAAAACCGGCTTTACGCAAAGCCGCGCAAGTGATGAGCGCGAAATCCGCGCACACTCCCGCAAGTTCCTTGCCGCGCAGGCTTGATTCGAGTTCCGGTTTGGCGGAAAGCAGATCGTCCACCCTCAAACCCATGAGAGCTATCTTGTCCGCCACTGAACGATTGCGCTTGCTGGCAAGGGTTTCCTGGTTATCAAAATCATAAAAGCCCAAAGACCGAACGAGTTTTTCCACGGCCATTAATTTATCCTTGGGTTCCAGATCTTTAAATCTTTGAGAGTTAAGTTCGATCTCTATCTCATCTGGCAAACCAGGTAACCTGGCCCCGAGATCCGGACCATTAGCTCGCTCAAACATTTCTTTATATCGCGAGTATTGCTTGTCTGAAACTTCGATCAAAGGCTCGTAGGCTCCGACTTGAATGGAATAAACAATTTTATCGGCGGATTTTTTAATGTCGGCAATCGAAACTTGACCTAAAGCGTCAATGCTGGCTTCGAGCGGCTCCTCTTCCGTTTTTCCATTCCTTTCTCTAACTGCCTTGATGCGTTCTGGAATAATTTTAGAGTTCAACAGTACCGGTAAAGCCACGGTCTTCATGCCTTTGGTGTTGGGCAAAGTAAACGTCATTTCGGACAGCGGCTCCGACATGGCAGGCGTCACCGGAAAATACGACGTTCTCCACTGGCCTGTGTCCGGATTGCATGCTCCATATATGCCTTTAACCAACAAACCATCTATTGGCTCGCGACTTTCCAGCACCACGCGCGAATCTGCCAGAGCATCTGCGCCACCTCCCTCCAAACTGGTCGAAGAACAAGGTCGCAAAGCATCGCGCACGTCCGACTGTTCATTACCCATTCTAAAAGGATTGTTGCTTAAAACAGACGCAAACTCATGCTCGTCCGCCCAAGTCTGGGGGAACATGCGCGAAAGCAACCTGTCAGCCATAACGTCTGGCGCCTTGTCCATCTTGGCGGCCACGGTATTTATGAACGCTTCCGGTATTTCTTGAATGGCTTTGGTAAACATCTTCGCGACCTTCACACTTTTCCCTAATAACCCGCGCTTTTTTCCTTTTAATTCAGCTTCACTACCGCCGACGATCAGCCAACGATTATGGTATTCTTCAATGCTCTTTTTAGTTGGATGATGCACGATATTAAGCAGAGTCAACCTCTTATCACTATCCCAATCTTTCTCTCTCTCCGGTTCAGGTTCAGCAGCTTCACCCGCCACGTCGATAACAACCTTGTGCCATCTACCGTCCTTAAGACCCATAAAAGCCAACTGGCCGTTGTCATTACATAGAGATTTTATTTCGTCGTATTGTTCGCTTCTTTGTCCAGGGCCTGCAATATTCTCCATAATCCTGAACTTGCCGTTTATTTCTACGCTGGCAAAAAGACTATCGCCGACTGCGACAAGCGGCGAAGAAATTTTGCCTGCATAAACAAGCGAACCGCCCGCATTATTTTCAACTTCCGAAAAACTGCCCTTGTCAGCGACAAAATAAATTTTATTTTCAAATGATACAGGGAAACGAATCTCTTTCTTAGTTTTATATACAACCTTTCCGTCAAGGTCGGTTATTTCCGAACCCTGATCTGTCTCTCCGACATAAAAGCATTTGCCTTCGTGTTCAAAAGGCTGCCCTGCATCTATGCCTGCATGTTTACCTCTATTAAACCTAATAACCTCATCCGAATTTTGAGGTTTAATCCATTTTTTTATATCGTCTTTATTGTCTATATCATTATGAATCTCAGCATAAAAATGATCTCCGACCTTGGCAACATCTTCAATTTTAAACGACGTATTTATGAGCTTATTGTGATCGCTGTCAATCAGCTTCTCAAGCCCATCCCTTAAAACTACGAAATATAACTTACCATCTATGTTGTAGATGCGCTTAGCATCCCCTTCGGAACCATCATAGACAACGTCTCCGGATTCGCTCATTACTTTTCCAGATGGAGGCAGATAATAAACTTTACCATCTGAAATAACGATTTCGTGAGCATGTCCTAAGGGGAAGCCTTGCCAAACTTGTGAAAGTTCTTTGTAGCCAAAGGAATTTTCGTGCCAGCCTTCCTCCTCCTCTTTCTTTTTTTCCTTTCCTTGCACGTCAATAATAACCCTTTCCCAAACATCATCATCCCGCTGGCCGAAAAATAAGAGCTTGCCTTCGTATTCCGAAGGATAGCTTAGATTTTTATAACCCTCACCATATCGGTTACCTAAGCTATCAATTATAACTGGGCATTTATCAGGATCACTGAACCCAAAATCATAGTTCAGTGCACCAATTGTTACAGAGCTGTAATCATCTTCCTTACCAATAATCACAACGTTTTTACTTCTCGTTTGATGCAGCTCTGGATAGATCTTAATCTCTGTACGCTCTGGGCCGGCAGTCCCTTCACTATAGAAGTAAAACACAACCGCTTTATGGCCACCATCATTAATCTGATGCGAATAAACAAGGAATTGGTCTACACCATTTGCTTTATTTGTCTCAAAATAAACTTTACCGTCTTGATCTCTAATAATAAATCTCCCGGGTTGCTCAGCGGCGACTAATGTTATTCCATCAAAAATGGTACCACCAGCTATGTCTCCATAAGTTCCTCTTAACTCTTCTTTATATTCTCTTACCTCATTCTTTTCTTTCTCAATATCCTCAATCACATACTTGTCCTTATCAGCATCCAATCTAACTTGCTGCCCGGTGACTTTAAGATCTGCTTTCAGCTTTTTTAACAATTTCTGTTCAGCCTCTATGTTTTCCGCTTTTGCGGCTTGGGTTAAATAATATTTCGCGCCTTTTAACTTGGGTTTGATGGCATCATAATCAATCAAGTACGCGATACACTGCGCCCGGATCTCTTCTTCCGTGACTATGGGTTCGTCAAACAAGTGCTCCGGCAAACCCGCGACGTCCTTTTTTCCTAATTTAGCTATCTGGTCCCGCATAGCCTTTTCAACTGGCGCGGCATAATAAGCGCCATTCATGACCAGTTCTATATGTTCCAAATAATCTTCCGCAAATTCATCTGCGGTAATTTTTTCAGGGCCGCCAAGATTTTTTGTTGGAACTTCACGGTTTTTAAGCAGTTCGGTGTATAAAGCGTCGATGTCCTCGATTATTTCCTTGGCTTGTTTTAAAACAAACTCTAAATTGGCATTTTGCAGACGATTATCGCCATGCTCGAGGCCATCCAACGACCATGTTACGTCTTTTTTATGCTCTTGCGCTTCAGTAAATTCATTTCTAAAATTACGTCTCCAATTCTGTTCTATATATTGCGATAATCTTGCATAAATTTTTGGATGCTTGACGGCGAACTGCGGAGTAAGAACGGAGTACTGATAATCCAAAGGCTTAAACTGTAAAAGACCTGCTAGCTTAAGGCCATCCTCAACTGAATGTTCAAAAACCCGGTCAACCATAGTTTGCAGATCTGCCTTTTCTCTCAGGCCGTTCTGCGCAGGACCCTTTGAGTATTCCTCGATTTCTTTAAAAAGAACCTCCAACCGTTCGCCGAACGGCTTTTGAGTTTCTTGTCCCTTTTCGACCGCGCTGGATGGGATCGGCTTAATACCCGGCATTGACGGTATTTTACACGATAGGCAATCAAATGAAAACAAAATAACCTCCCTTTTCTCGCCAACGTCTCGCTAGCTGTATCTATTCGAAGATTCCTCGTCGCTCCGACTTCCCTCGGAATGACAATAATTTTTAACTCCTTTCCCTCATTCGATGGGGGAAAGGTGGCTCGTCATACGAGACGAATAGAGGGGGGCTATCCCCTCTCTTCTTCCACAATAAGTCTCAGCGCCTTAGCCAGAATACGGTCCATATTTCTGTAACTCATGGTTGCGAAAGCCCTGTCCGCGCGGATCCAATCAGCCTCAACAATGCCTTCCGTGCCGGGAATGTTAGTTTGGGCGTCAGCCGGAGCTTCGAACAAAAAGAAGTGAACAGTCTTGGCTACGGGCTTGACCGGCCCTTGGTAACGCTCGAGATACCTGAAAGCCGTAAAACCCAAAGGCGCGACATAACGCAGTCCGGCGATGCCGGTCTCTTCGCGAATCTCCCGGATAGCGGCCACCACGAATGATTCTCCGAGCTGCTGTTTGCCTTTGGGAAAAGTCCAGCGACCGTCTTCTCGTTTTAAAAACAAAATTTCGACCCGCCCGCCTTTGTTGCGGCGGAAGATGATGCCGCCGGCCGAAGTCTGCCGCGTGGGACGAGACTTAAAAGCATGGCGCTTTTTATGCTGTGCTTTTGGAAATTTCCTCTCCACCCCGGCTTTGGAGTGGTTTAGGGATTCATTGCTTGGTTGAGGTCGCATGGTTAGAAGTCCCCGCCGTTGATAAATACTCGAGGGCTTTATCAAGTTGCGGGTCACGGTTAGCATCGATATCCTCCGCCGTCCTATCAACTTGAATGTCAGGTTGAATGCCGCTCTTATTGATATTGCGTCCTTTAGGCATCAACCATTCAGCAATCGTAATCTTGATGGCGCTGCCATCGCTAAATTCGGAATAATCCTGAACCGAGCCCTTGCCAAAAGTCTTCATACCGATGATTTTACCCACGCCGTAATCCTGCAAAGCGCCGGCCACAATCTCGGCCGCGGAAGCCGAACCTTGGTTGACCAAGACGGCCGTTGGCACGCCTCCCAACCTGCCTTTGCCCGTGCCGCGAAACTCGTCGATGATCTTGCCTTTACGTCTCTCGCTGACGATAACTTTGTCGCCCACCCACTCGCCCGCCACATACGTCGAGCGATCAAGATAGCCTCCCGGGTCATTCCTCAAATCCAAAATAATTCCTTTAACGTTTTTCTCGAGCACTTGGTCCACCGCCTTTTTAAATTCGGCATCCGTATCTTGATTAAAGTTGGTCACCGCAATCATGGCGATACCTTCTTTAGGCCATGTCAAAACCACACTTTTAACAGTGATCTTATCGCGAATAATCGTGTAGTCTTTAATCATAGGTTCCTCCTTGATCTTAGCGTCCGTTTTGGCCGGTCGACCAATCTTTAAAGTAACGCTGGTGCCCTTTGTCCCGCGAATCAAGGTAACAGCCTGTTCCGTGATCATGCTCTCCGTGCTCGTACCGTCGATGGCTAAAATATAATCACCAGGCAACAAACCAGATTTTTCGGCCGGCGTGCCGGGCAACGGAGCAATGATTTGCAGTTGTCCGTTTCTGACGCCGATCTCAGCGCCGATGCCTTCAAACTCACCTTTCAGTGAATCACTAAATTCCTTGGCTACTTTTGGTTCAAAGAAAGTTGTGTACGGATCGCCTAAAGCGTCTGTCATGCCGCGCATAGCTCCGTAAAACATGGCCTGCTCGGAAGCATCGTCGTAATATTTAAGTTTCAATAATTTCCAAAGTTCCCAAAATTGGCTGAAATTCAAAATCTTATTCTCAACCGTGCCAGCGGTTGGGAACGAACCTACGCCCTCGACTGTTGTCTGGGGATCGCTGACCGCCGCCTTGGTAACCTCTGCCCGGCCAACATAAAGACCGCCAAAAAAACAGGCAATGCCTATTCCAAGGGCACAAAAGGCCCAAATAAGCGGGCTTCTTCGTCTTTCACGTGTATTAAGCATAGAGAGGAGTTTACCTAAAACCCAGTCCGTTGTAAATTGTTAGCACTCGCTATGGTCAAAATCCCCTTTCACCGCAAAGTTCTGCCTTGGATGTTTACGCTAATTTTTCTGATTATGGCGCCAGCTTTGGTTTTTTATACTTCCGGTTATCGTTGGAATCCCAAGAAACACGCCATAGAACGCAATGGCACCCTGATTATCGATACTAGCCCCACGGGCGCTTCCATCAAATTGAACGGCAAATCCATCCCGGAGACAACCTCGGTCACCCTGCAGAACATGGCACCCGGCAATTACGATATTGAGCTTGACCTCAAAGGTTATCACCCTTGGTCAAAAACTCTCTCCATCGATCCGGAACGCGTAACTTTTGCTTCGAATATCATTCTTTGGCCAGACCAGGAACCACAACTCGTCTCTAACGTTAAAACCATTAAGCTTTTTAGTGACGCCGATTCTGGCATTGCCTTAGCCGTGTCGCAAGATGCCACTTCTACTTTAATTGGAGTCATCGACCAAAAAACTAATCTCATCACCAGCCAGGTTTCCATCAAAGAAGTAATAAGCGTGAATTCGATAGAACTTAATCCGCAAAATGACACTCAAGCCCTGGTCTATGGACAATCAGCCAGCTCATCCAGTCTTTGGCTGGTTCAATTCTCGCCGCCCTCGGCCACCAAATTGCCTGAGGGTTATTATCACTGGCAGTCAGGCGGCCTGATCGGTCAGACGGACGGCACCCAACTTACCATCAAAAGCGACCAAAGCGTCACACGCGAACAAAAAGCTCCCGGACTAAAAGACGTTTTAGATAACTGGAGGCTCAAAATCATGCCCCAGGCTTCTGATCTCATCTTGACCCAGGGCGATAACGCCAAACAGGGTTTAATTTTACCGCCCGGCGGCTGGCAATTTTGGATGCTCAAGAAAGGATCTCTGATTTTGAGGGATAAAAACCGCTGGGTCTGGATTGATACTACCCAATCACCCACCGTCAGCCGACAGGCCACGGGAGATTGGCTGGCGCCCATCACCTATAAACGCGCTCTTCAATTTGTCATTAAAAATAATAACGAAGTTTGGATCTGGAAACTGGGAGAAGAAGCGGAGCTTATTTATCGTCAAAGCGATCCTATTGTCAGCGTTTCGTGGCACCCAGCCGGCAACGACATCATGGTCGCCACCCAAAAAGACGTTTCGATGTTTAGCTTGGACGCGCGCAACGTACGCAACCAAACAACTCTCGCGACTTTTGATGAAGTGACTGATGCTGTGATCGCCGACACTAATCTTTACATCGCCGGCACCCGCGCCGGCCAAACCGGCCTTTGGCGCTTGCCTGTAACTTTAAAATCTTCGTCGTTCTTCTCGCTGGGGTTAAACTAGAAACTTTCAACTGACAACTTACAACTGACAAGAGTGATTTAGTAACTCTTGTAAGTTGTCACTTGTGAGTTGTTAGCTATTTTGTTTTCAGAGAAACCAACCGTTTAAATTCGCAGCTGAACTCCGCGATGGCTTTTTCTATATCCGGATGGAAGCGGCTTTTGAAATCATGGGCTTTGACGTAGTTCGAAGCTTCGAGCAACGCATCCGGCGTGCCGGCGTCAAAATAAGCTCCGATGATAACTCTGACATCAAGCTTGCCCTGACTAAGATAAGCTCGGTGCATATCGACAATTTCGATTTCGCCGCGCTTAGAAGGAGTTAAGCTCTTGGCTATTTGCGGCGCTTGGCCGTCAAAAATATACATGCCCGGAATCGCATACTTGCTCTTGGGCTGGACGGGCTTCTCTTCGATCGAAAGGACTTGGCCCGTGACAGCATCAAACTCAACCACTCCATAACGCTCGGGATCTGGCACTTCGCGCGCGAAAATCCGACCGCCTTCCTTAAACGTGCTGATTGCTTCCGTAAAATCATCCTCAAAAATATTATCACCCAAAACCAGCGCCCCAGCTTCCCCATCCAAAAAATCCTCGGCCAAAATAAAAGCCTCAGGTAAACCGCGCGGTTCATTTTGCACGACGAATGAGATATTAATGCCAAAAGGCCTTAACATAGAACCAAGCAAGTTGAGATAGCTTCCCGAGTATTCCGGCGATACAATAATCAAGACATCTTTAATCCCCGCCTTGACCAAGGTGTTGAGCGGGTAAAAAATCATGGGCCGATCATAAACCGGCAATAACTGCTTGGTAAGCACGGCTGTGAGCGGCAGGAGGCGCGTGCCCGTGCCGCCGGCGAGGATTAAACCTTTCATATAGTTAATGAAAGCTTAGTCTAGCTTAAATAAATAATCAAATCATCGGTTGATAACAAAAAAAACGGGAGCACCTCGGATTAGGCACTCCCGAACAAGAAGCTCGTTTCACCGCCAGCCGGTCAGCAGACCGCCGATGGTTCTTCCAATGCTCCCAATAGCGCTTCCAGCGCCTCTGACTAGCCCTTCGCCCGGCAGGCCTACATTTTGGAAAGCCGAGCGCTCATCATACGAACGAGTTACGACCTCAACCAGCTCAGAGAGCCTGTATTCTCCTTTGCAGTGTCCGCATTTGTATATCCCGACGCACGGAACCGTTCTGGTCGATCCGCAATGAGGGCAATCAACTTTGAGCATGGCTCCTCCTTCTGATTTGAGCGATAAAGAATTAATCATATTAAAACTAAAACGTCAAGGGTGTGCACAACTGACCTACCGTTTGACAAGGCGTTACTCCATCGTTACTCTTTAAATCAATTATGCCCAGCAACAAAACCCGCATCAACCTCACTGTCCCAGCAGTGATGGAACGTGACCTGCAGCGCATTGCCAAGCGCGACGACCGCTCGCTCGCGACTACGGCTCTTGATCTGCTCCGTTTGGCCTTGGAAATTGAAGAAGACGGGGCGTTGCTTGGAATTACCAAGCAACGGGATAAAAAAAGCGTCGTTTTCGTTTCCCACGCGTCCGCATGGAAATAATTTATACCGTCAAGTACCACCCGCTCGTCGTCCATGACGACATACCGGCGCTGGATGCGGCTTGGCGCTCCCGGATTAAAACCGCGATCGAGACAAAACTCGTCATGGCACCGGATGTTTTCGGAATTCCCTTACGGCGTTCTCTTAAAGGACATCGCAAACTGCGCGTTGGCGATTATCGCATCGTCTTCAGGATTGAGAAAAAAACCGTCTTAATCTTAGCCATTCTGCACCGCTCTGTCGTTTACCAACGGACTCCGCGTCGCATTGGTTGATTACTTCCTTAATGCTTTTTCATCCCACTCAGCTTTGCGCTTCCAGAGCGCCTCAACCCACTCTTTGTTGGATAAATACCACTCTATCGTCTCCTTGAGACCTTGTTCAAATTTTTCGCGAGGGTAAAGCGGCGACCAGCCCAGTTTCATAATCTTAGACGCGTCCACGGCGTAACGGCGGTCATGGCCTTTGCGGTCCTCAACAAATTTGATCATCTCATCGCCTTTGCCAAAATAACCAAGAATCATTTTGGTCAACTCTAAATTATTACGTTCATTATCCGCACCAATGTTATAAACTTCACCCGGTTCGCCTTTTTGTAACAGAAGATCCAAAGCCCGAGCATGGTCGATGGTATGAATCCAATCGCGTACATTCAGACCGTCACCATAGATGGGTACTTGCTCGCCTTTTTGCGTACGAAAAACAAAAGACGGGATCAACTTTTCTGGAAATTCATATGGTCCGTAGTTGTTGGAACAATGTGTGACCACAACCGGTGTTTTATGCGTGACCCAATAGGCATGACACATCAGGTCGCCGCCGGCTTTGGCCGCTGCGTACGGCATGTTGGGATTAATAGGCGTCTGTTCGGTGAATTTAGCCGGATCCTCAAGACTTAAAGCTCCGTAAACCTCATCCGTAGAAACTTGAACGTACTTTTCCAGTTTATGGATATTGACCGCGTCCAAAATAACCTGCACACCCAAAGTGTTGGATAGCACAAAATCCCGGCAACCGCCGTGGATGGATCTGTCTACATGGGTTTCAGCCGCAAAATTAATGATATGGGTAATACCATTTTCACTTATGACCTTATTTAAGGCTTCAAGGTCAATAATATCGCCCTGCACAAACTTATAACGCGGATCATTTGCCACGTCTTTTAAATTATCTAAATTACCGGCATAAGTCAGCTTGTCGAAATTGACGATACTGGCGCCAGGATCGGACTGGAGTTTGTAATGGATGAAGTTAGAGCCGATAAATCCGGCTCCGCCGCAGACTAAGAGTTTCATACTATTAATTACGAATTCATAATTAAGAATTACGATTTGAGGGGCTGATTGCAATATAAGGCCCAAGCGGCCAAAGTATCAGCATCTATTATCATATTTTGCCCAATCAGTCTCTTCCATTCGTCAAGGGGTATCCATTCAAAAGTTAAGCCATGTTCTTCCTTTCCCAAAGCCTGTTCGGACGAGCTCAAATCAGAAGCAACGAAAATATGTATTACATTATTGCAGAACCCGCTATTTGGATAAATGACGCCGATCTTTTGAATATGTCCAGCTTGATAACCCGTCTCTTCCACTAATTCACGAGTCGCAGTCTGTTCGAGCGATTCATTACCATCAACTCTACCCATGGGAATCTCAATGTTTTCTTTTCCAATGGGATAACGATATTGCTTTACGGTAAGGAGCTTATCGTCTTGAACAACGATAATGGCACAGCCTGCTTCACCGTCGACAATAAAATAATCACCCTCATGACCGTTGGGCCATTCAACTTTATCATGTCGCACGTAGTACCAAGGATTTTCGTGCGCGATCTCTGTTGAGAGTTGACGTGGAGGCATAAATCAAACCAAAGCCTCGCGAATACGAGCACCCATGACAGCTTCCTCGCCGTTGGCGTAATCATGCCCATGCCAATGCACGTGGCCATCACCTGTCTTGCGAGGAATAACATGGAAATGAACGTGCGGGATAACCTGGCCCGCGGCTTTGCCATTATTTTGGATTACGTTAACGCCTTCATAGCCCAACGCGTCAGTCATGACTTTGATCAATTTCTTAATGACCTCTGCCAAAGACCCGCACAGTTCTACCGGCAACTCGCCAAAACTCTCCATGTGTTTTTTAGGCATGACCAAAACATGTCCCGGATTGACGGGATTGATATCCAAAAAAGCCATGACAACGTCATCTTCGTAAACAATCTCTGACGGGATAGTTTTAGCAATGATTTTGCAAAAAAGACAATCAAGCATATTTATATAGAGCAAAATTCAAAAAGCAAAATTCAAAGTGCTGGTATTCCTTCGGAATATTATTTTATAATGCCGCAGGCCACTAAAATTTTGCTCTTTGCTCTTTGAATTTTGAATTATCATAGTTGGTCAATTTTAACAGCTGAGATCAACCAAGTTACGAGCAGTACCATGACTGCTGCCAAAAGAGCGTAAGTGTTAGTGCTATAGCTTTCCACACGAATGGCCAGTATGGCAAGCAGAGCCGCTCCAGCCCCGCCTACCAGCAGAATCTGGGCGATGCGGGAGATGGTCGACGATGTAAACTGACGTGCCAACATGATAAGCAAAAGAATTGAAACGGGCAATAAAAAGTCAAAAACATCCACAAATGGCAGAACGGCGCCGGGCATCAGCCACTCGATAGCCATTAACAAAACTAAAGTCACGCTGGCGGCCAAGGCCACGTGCGTTCCCAAAAGCCACAAGGCGTCTTTTATGAATAATTTCATAGTCTGTGCCAAGCCCGCTTAGCTTCGGCCAAAAGCAGAGACCACCAAGTATTTAACGTCATGGGTGGCCGATGATAGGTCAAAGTTATATGTCTGATATCAACCGAACCGGCACGCGAAGCTATGCCAGACGCGGACAGAACAAACCTCAGCGTATCCAAATTCGCGGCCACGGGAAAAGACAGCCGCGCCCTCTTCCAGCCATCACCCAAGTCCTCAACTCTGGTATAAGAAGTCAAAACGGCCTGGATCCCCTCTTGTTTACCGTTGGTCTCAGGCGTCAAGCGACGTGGTTGCGGTTCAAAAAAAGCGTCAGGTGAAAAAGCAAAATAACCATCCGCCACTAATCTAATGTCGCCGCGGGGCGCGCTCAAAACAACCGGGTCAGTCACCGCATCCATCCGATCTATGCGGACAGCAGTGTGAGTTCTTTTGACGGAGCCGCGCGTCGGACCGAATTGGATATCTTGTAACCCTTCTTTATGAAAAGTTTCAGCCACAATATGTCTAGCCGTGGTCCAAACTTTGAGCGCGTTGGTGGAAGTTGTCGCAAAACCAACAATATCACCTGACACCAAACGCGGACCAACTACCCAACGAGAGTTTTGAGTTACAACTCGTCGAATAAACACGTCATCGTCAGCCATGACTTTAATGCGATAAACACCCGGGCGTAAATCTTTAAGATTGACGTTCTCAGGAATAACCGCACCATAGCCCTGATCTCGATTACCGCTGGCCGCCACCGTGTCTTGCCAAACCAACTTGCCATCCCTAAATACTTGGACTGCTAACATGCCTCCACTTCGATTACGATTAACATCTTGAACGTCCATTCTGAATTTAATTTTTCCATCAGATGGCGATACCCAAAAATCATGCTGACCGCGCAAATTCACGGCGTAAGCTCGAGCCTCATCCAACCAACTCCCGGTTATGAGCGGCGCTGTTGTGCTCGTTCCCCAGATGGCTAACCCACGAGTGTCTTTGTCATCCAAGCGCGACTTGGCCACTCCGGCTAAAACAAAACCCTTATTCCCTTTGGCTGTTGTCACGGGTTGCCAATCCTTGCTCTCCAGCATTTCTGAATAAAACGGATACAAGTCGAGCTGCTTGCCTTCCGCATCTTTGACTAAGCCAAATTCCAAAAGCGATTGGTGCAAAGTCCTGAACTCAACTGCGACATCCACTGTTTCATACGGCCCCGGCGTCCGCACGTTCATGTAAACCGGATCGTTGATGATTCTTTGGCCACTCCACCCATCTTGTTGTTTGCCGGGAGAAGTTGTCCTTTCACCTGGTAAAAAAGGATAAATAAAAGCGCTCTGGCCCGTCATGTTACTTTGCGCTTGAAAAATTCCAGACAAAGGAAAACGCAACATCATGATCCAAACTAAAACACCTGCCCCGATGATCCAAGGTATAAGACAAGCTATTACGACTAAAGACTTCGGTAATTTCATAATGTCGGACTCTGATCAACCTTTGGGATTTCCGCCTGATTGCCGTTACTGGTTACAGTATACATAGTCTGATTAGCATCCGAAAATCCATATTCTAAATCAAATCCGCGATCCCACCATTGCGCCAACTTGTCATTGGTCTGTGTTTGTAAAAACAAAGCCACAGAATAACCAGCATCCAATAAAGCTTGAACCCGTTTATCATCCGGCATGGGTGAAGCCACGTTGAAAACAGGAAAGAAAATTTTATCGCTCCTATCAGAAAGCACGACTGTCTGCGGCGCCAGCAGGCTCCTGGCCTGATCTCTGATTTCAGCATAACGGTTTAGCTCAACGGCATTGGCCACCATGCCTTCGTTATCTTTCAACAAAGCGCTCCATTGCCCCATAGCCATCAAAAAGACGACCATCGCCAAACCCAAAGCACGCAGACTCCAATATTTCCAAAGTTTATTCAAGACCATGCCGACTGATACGGCCGCCAGCACGGACAAGGGTAAAAGATAACGCAAGTAAGAATTACCCATGCTCGCCACATTCACGCCGACATGATCTTGATAGATGCCATTGCCATAAAATACAACCAGCCAAAACATGGTCCAGCCAAAGGCCAGAACGATCCATTTGTTAGGTTTGCTCCAAACTTTATCTCTGACGGATATATAGATTGCTCCCAGAACTATCAAAAGCCATGGCCACAAAATATCAAGCAAATAGTGATGTGCGTTCCAAATTATCAAACGAGGATGGAATTGAAAAGGTAAAGTTTTTAAAAGAGAGATTGTTTGCATTTGTTGACTGACCACTGACGACTGACCACTAACCACTGTTTCCGATCTGATCTGATAACCACTAGCCAACCAATGGCCATAAGTCTGATAGCCCAAATAAGCTCCGATGCCAAGCACGATCAAAAAGGCCAAAGCCATCAACCCGTACCTCAATTTGTCATTCCGACCGAAGTCACGAAGGTGACGTAGTGGAGGAATCCCTTGCTTAATAGTTGAACTAAGGGATTCCTCGACTTCGTGCCCGTAAGCTTCGATGGCACTCCGCTCGGAATGACAATTTGTTTTACGGTAAATAATCGCAAAAACAGCCACGGGCAACAACCAGACGATCTCTGTCGGACGGGCCATACAGGCCAAACCCAAGACAGCGCCGGCTACCGGCCAAGCCCATCGTCCTTGAGCCTCGGCCAAAAGCCACCAAAGCCAAATGGCCAGGCAAGTTATGAACAGATTGGAAAAAGATCCGCGGTTGGCATAGATAATGACCGTGGGAAAACTAATCCAGGTCAGGAGGACGGCCCAGCGCACGCCTTTTGACCAAGTTTTAGGCAGACATTTCCACAACGCCCAAAGAGTCAGCGCGGCGAAAAGCGGAGTAAAAAATAAAAGGCCAAAAATGCCTATGATTTTATAAGCGATAGCCAACACCAAGGGCATACCTAAAAATCCGACCGGAGCCATGGCTCCCTGGTCTGACAAAGGCACAAAACTACGTGGAAAAACCCAGGGCAAATTTTTAAGAAGCGGGTTCTCAATCTTAAAAGTGCCGTGGTCTGCCAAAGAAACCGCGGACATAATATTGGCTGTCTCATCCGGGCTCATCCAGACGCCTTGATTGGCCAGAGGAAGCCTGATCCACTGGGTCAGGAGCGCTAAAGTCAGTAAACTGGCCGCTAAAACTAAATAAAACTTCATGAATATCATTATCCTACATGTTTGGCCGCATATGTGCTAGATTACATAACATATGCCATCCCATAGGCCTTTTATTGGCTTGATCATAATCACCTTGCTTTTAAGCAATTTTAGCCTAGTCCCCGGTGCTCAAGCCCAGTCCGCGACTACCAACACCGACCCCGGCTTTGACCCCAACTCTGTCCTGACTGACAACGACATGTTTGATGTCTACGGCATGAATTATAATTACCTTAAACATTTTCTCCAAAGCAAAGGCGCTTTGGCAAAACTTTTAGTCAGAGATATTGACGGCATCGACAAACCGGCTATTGATGTCATCTGGCGTGTGGCTCAATCCTATAAAATCAACCCCAAATATTTATTGGCCTTGATCCAAAAAGAACAATCACTGGTGGAAGACGCCAACCCATCCCAAAAACATTTGGACTGGGCCGCCGGTTACGCTGTCTGCGATAGTTGCAGTAAAGACGATCCGGATATCCAACAATTCAAAGGTTTCGCCAATCAACTCGAGTGGGCCGCCAAACAACATCGCGAAAAATACTTGCTTCAACTCTTGGCTTTTGGCGCCACCATCTCAGGCAAAGCCGTCGGCAAGACTATGATGATTGATGGTCAATATGTCACACCGGCCAACAATGCCACGGCCATGCTTTATACTTACACTCCGCATTTGCACGGCAATTATAATCTTTGGAAGATCTGGCAACGCTGGTTCACTCTCTCCTATCCCAACGGGACGATCGTCCGTGGCTCACCCAGCAATAACGCCTATCTGATCCAGAACGGCGAGAAGCGTCCGTTCGCGAGCGAAGCAGTTTTGCTCTCCATGGCTGACCCAAAAAAGATTCTCACCGCTTCTGATACTGATCTTTCGGCCTATCCGCAAGGAACTGATGTGCGCTTTCCGAAATACTCTATTATCAAAACCGATGAGGGTAATCTTTATTTAATAGCGTCGAATGGCAAACGGCTCTTCTCGAGCGCGAAGGTCATGCATAAATTCGGTTTTCTGGAC
The DNA here is from genome assembly GCA_041661105.1 of Patescibacteria group bacterium. Taxonomy (GTDB): domain Bacteria; phylum Patescibacteriota; class Patescibacteriia; order 2-12-FULL-60-25; family 2-12-FULL-60-25; genus MWCR01. Next base: position 397,348 of record JBAZVB010000001.1, on the reverse strand, counting down.
GACGAGCTGATCGAGGCTTCTGAAAAAGATGTTAGCGATCTGGCTCTGCTTGATCCGATTACGGATGCAACAGCCTTCCCTCAAGGCGCTCTGCTCAAGACCACTAAATCGTCCACCGTCTGGTATGTGGAAAACAGTGTCAAACACGCTTTGGCCGATGAAGTCTTCATTAAACTCTACTTTCCGGGACGTCCCATCAAAAACGTCGCCGTCAAAACCATCGATGGCTATACCTTGGGCGATCCCTATACGTTACATGATGGCGAACTGGTCAGAAGCAAATCAGAATCTGCCGTTTACGCCATCGAAGACCAACAATTACGACCCATTCCCTCAGCTGAAGTCTTTGAAACCATGGGCTACAAATGGCAAAATGTAGTCACCGTTCCTGATCGTGTCCTCGCAACCTATGATAAAGGCTTGGCGCTGGCTTTAGCTACGCCCGTCGCACCTACTGTCGTTGCAACTAACTAACTTAATTCAAAATGCAAAGAGCAAAGAGCAAAATTCAGGTGGCCTACGGCATAAATAATATAAAATCCCGAAGGGATACCGACATTTTGCTTTTTGAATTTTGAATTTTGCTTTATAGAACATATGATCGTATTCGCCGCCGTCGTCCCCCACTCACCGCTCCTCGTGCCTGCCATTGGCAAAGAGCATCAAGCTCAACTAGCCAAAACCGTAGCCGCTTACCAGGAGCTGGAACAAGCACTTTATCTGGCCAAGCCTGAAACACTTTGCATTATCGCACCTCACGGCCCGCGTTATCCTGATTCGTTTTCCGCCAACATGGCTGGTTCGTATAATGGCACTCTTAAATCTTTCGGGGATTTTTCTACGACAGTCACCGCTAAAAGCGATTTCATGCTGATCGACCGGACGCACCGCAAGATGCGCGATGAAGGCGTGCCTTTCACTTTGACCTCCAGCGAAGAATTAGATTATGGATATTCCATTCCCATCATGCTTTTGACGGCTCATCTGCAAAACTGGAAACTTTTCCCAGTCTCGCCTTCCATGATGGATGGCAAAGCCCATTTTGAATTTGGTCGGCAACTCAAACGCGTCATCCACGCCGAAACTCGCCGCGTGGCCGTCATAGCCAGCGCTGATTTGTCTCATAAATTAACATCCGAGTCCCCGGGTGGCGCATCACAGGAAGGCCCGAAGTTTGACGAAGCTGTCCAGCAAGCCCTTTCCGCCAACGATCCAAATCCTCTCCTCTCCCTGCCTCTGGAAACCGTCGAGAACGCTGGACAATGCGGTTATCGCCCCATCGCGACCTTACTGGGCACCTTGGAAAACATGAATGTCACGCCGCACATGTTAAGTTACGAAGCCCCGTTTGGAGTAGGCTATGTGGTCGCGAAGTTTGATATCGCCTAACTATGTCGGACAAAAAAGAAAATAAAAAACCATATCTATACCGTTGGAGTACTGTCATTAGTATCTTAAATCTTGGTTTGATCGGCCTCGGTCTCTATATGGGCAATACCGCCCTTGGTACTCTTAATGATCTTAAAGTTCAAAAAGCAGATATAGGCGATTTGAAAGTTAACTACTCAACGACTACAGGTGATGCCTATTTTTCTGGAAAAATTTTTACAGGCTCAATGAGAAGTATGGCAGACGCAGGGACAGGTATGGTCTTGGATACCACTCCCCTTACAGCTGAAAAATCAGTAGGAACGCCTAATGACAAATGCATCTGGGAGCTAGGCACTCAATGTTTGCTCTGGCTTTATGGCCAAAATACGGGTCGGTCTGACGCGGTCCAAGCTACGGCGGCTAGGTTCAACGTCAAGAGTCTTGCCATAGGCGCACCAAACGTAGCGACATATGAGTATCACGGCACATCAGACGGATGCCTGGCTTTGGTTTATTCAGTCTCGACTACTCTGCCTACGGCTCAAGCCACGAGCACAGCATTCTGCAATAGCTATCAAAGCTACAAATAAGGTATGAAAAAGTTTCTTGGCCACACTAGCCGTCTCTACTTGAAGATTCCTCGTCGCTCCGACTTCCCTCGGAATGACAATTAATTTATATTAAGGACGCACAGGACGATTAGGACGTTAAGTACGTTTATAATTTTATGTTCATCTCCGTCATCCCAGCTCTGAAGATGCCTGCGGGGCATGATTTTTTTGATTATCAACTCGATGATGGATCAGTGCATGTCGGCGATTTAATTTTCGTGCCGTTCCGCAACCGGATGATCCCGGCTTTGGTCGCGAAAATTTCACCCACCAGCCAATTTGCCGATAAAGCCATCGCCCTGCCCAGTCCGGACAAAATCCTCAAGTTGCCGGAGGCTATCGCGGGTTATTGTTTGGAAACAGCTCATGAACTTTTTGTCTCACCTGCGACTTTATTCAATGCTTGGCTCAGGACCGTGCCTAAACGCTTGGATAAAGACGAACCGCATACTCTTTATCACATGGCCCGCCGTCCCAAAGGCACAAAACAGATTGAGGAAAGATATTTGATCAACCGTTACACCGGACCAGGAGGCATCTCAGAAACCGTCCAGCATGAGCAGGCTAACGGCAGAATTTTGATCTTGACTCCGTGGCAATCCCGCGTGGATTATCTGAAAAATAAATTAGGTTGCGATGGCTTCCATGCGCTCTCGGCCGCGGGCGCTGCCTGGAAAGCCTGGACAGGCTTTTTGCGGGAACCGCACGGCATGCTCGTCACGACCAGGCTTGGGGCTTGGCTCAGCATCTGTGCCGACGTGGTTATCATCGATGAACCGGAAAACGATGACTACAAACAAGATGAGTTGACGCCGCGTTATGACGCGCGGCGCTTAGTCGAACTGGCGTCCCAACACAATCCAGCGCTCCGGGTGATTAACATCGGCACGACTCCAAGGTTGTCAGCCCTAACTCCTCCAACTCCTCTTAAACAAGAGGAGAGCCAGCACGACCTTATTTTAGAAACGCAGAACCCTCTCTTATCTAAGAGAGGGCAGGGTGAGTTAGGACTTACGCCACCAATTGAACTTGATCTCAAAATTGAACCGCTGGCCCCTGGCTCACGCTCCAGCGTAGAATCATTATCAGCCAGAACTATCAATTCAATCGCTCAAGCCCTCGAAGACCATCACCCGGTTCGCATCTTGCATGCCGTGGGCGGCACCCGCGGCCGAATCCGTTGCGCGGATTGCGGTTGGGTCATGCCTTGCGCCAAATGCGATTATGGCATGAACAACATGACGACGCATGCTCAATGTCGCCGTTGCGGGCACAAAGAAGACATGCCTTTCGCCTGCCCCATGTGCGGCGGTTCCAATCTCAATAAATCCATGGTTGGCAGTGAATCACTTCAAAAACAGTTGGACAAAAATTATGCTGAGGCAGATATCAAAGTCTTGGATCTGGCAAATTGGCAAACTCAAAACCTCCCACCCCAAAGTTTAGTCTTGGTGACGAATATTAATTTTATGGGCGGTTATACAGAGGATGTCCGCCGCAAAGAAAGACTCATCATTGCCTTCCGGCGATTAGCCGGACAAGTCAGCCTTTCGCAAGGCGAGCTTCTGGTCCAAGGCCCGGAAAACCTGGCCAATGAAAGCCGCTCATGGCTGACGGATGAAGGCTTAAAACAAGCCTGGTCAAAAGAGCTAGCGGACAGAAAACAATTTGGATATCCACCTGCCAGACCCTTGGTTAAGCTCATAGCCACGGTAAAAACCGTAGAAACAGACCCTATTACGGTCGAGTTGCAAGAAAAACTTGGCCAATCTGGCTGGGAAGTCAAAGGGCCGTATGTCGTCGAAAATCGCGTAAATACGCGTGAACCAAGGCTTGTTTACCACCTTCTGCCGCCTGAGGGCTTAAATAGAGGTCAAATAATCGATGTTTTGACGCCTCTTTCATCTCTCGGTATCCTGGATCTTGACCCCATCGCCTTTTTCAGCTAATCTACGATATTGATCTACGAAAATACGAATATTATACGAAATTACGAATGGGCTTTGAAACAAAAAAATTCGTGTATTCGCGACTGATTCGTAATTTCGTAGACCATCACCTTATGATTGACGTATTCACCATCGTGACTTACGACCAGCCGTCCATCCGTGAACGGTCAATTGAGGTACCCGCGGAAAACATCACAACTCAGGAATTTCGGGATTTTATCGAGAAGCTACTCAGGACTTTTGATTCACAAAAAAATGCCGCCGGTCTGGCTTCTCCTCAATGCGGCGTCAACCAACGCGTTGTTATCGTCCAGATTGGCCGCGAGGCCAAGGTTATGGTCAACCCAGAGTTGACCAAAATCTCTACTACTGAAGTCGAAACTGAAGAAGGTTGTTTTAGCCTGCCGAATGTCTATGGTTTAGTCACGCGACCTAAACGCGTCTCAGTTAAATTCATAGATCGTCACGGCCGTCGCGCCGAACTGGATGTCAAAAAAATTGAGGCCGTCGCCGTCCAACACGAAATTGACCATTTGGATGGAATTTTATTTGTAGACAAAGCCACCAAAATTACCCAAGGCAAATGGCCGGCTTAAGACGCTAAGCCGACTAACGGTTTAATCAACTTAACATCGTCCTCTACTCGTCTAACCCGTTCGCTTAAAAATATCATCTCCTGGTCTGTTTTACGGGCATAGTAAACGATTTGATCTAAAGTCTTTGTCAGGCCAGCGATGTCAGATTTAGTGGCCATATTGGTTTCAATTCGATCCAAGCGCTCAGAATGATCAAGGACGGTAAGTGACAATAAATCGAGTCGTTCGTCGATTTGATCAAATCTCCTGTCATGCTCGATGAATTTTTTACTATGCTCATTTAATATATTGGTATGTTCTTTCAATATCTCTCCGTGCTCGAAAAATTTCTTATCATGTTCAATAAATTTCTTATCATGTTCCAGTAACTTTTCCATTATTTCGCTACTCATAGGTTGTAAGTCTCTCATTACAAATTAGGCCTGTCAATTGTTGACAAATACAAAACCCCACTTCGTTAAATGTGAGGCTTATTTCACTTCTCTGCACCTGTTTATACATTAACAGATTTTGAGACTATTTTCAAGATGTTGATAACTCTTGTTTTACGAGTAAATTTGGCACGGCTATTGTTTCGAGATACTATGGTTTAGTCTCAAATATGAAACTCCTCAAAATCATCAAAGATAGCGATCCGGATAATGAAGAAAGCATAAAATACCGCGAGGGCTCTAGGGCTGTGCTTTTTGATGAGAATGGGATGATTCCCCTGCTCTTTGTCTCCAAATTCAACTTTCACAAACTCCCTGGCGGCGGCATCGAAGCTGGTGAGGATCAAATTCAAGCCTTAAAACGCGAAGCCATGGAAGAAGTTGGTTGTGAGATAACCGTCGAAGGAGAGGTCGGAAAAATTATTGAATACAGATTAAAATGGAATTTCCAGTCAACGAACTATTGTTATTGGGGCAGAATCATCTCAAAAGGCGCCACGAATTTTACGGAAAGAGAAATCGAACAAGGTTTTGAAGTCGTCTGGATGACTTTACCGGAAGCGATACAGACGATCGAAACTGACGAACCGGAATGTTACGAAGGAATTTTTATACAAAAACGAGAGTTTACTTTCTTAAAAGAAACTTTAAAACTCTTAACGCAAAAATCAGCTACCAGGTCAGAAGGGCCGTCGGAAAGTTCACAGAATCGTCGCATGATCAGACCTGGATCAAAAGTGTTGATCGTCCTCAAGAAAGATCAACCAACCGGTAAGCTGACCGAGGGCATTGTGCAAGACCTTCTCACCAGCTCACCTAACCATCCCCGTGGCATCAAAGTCCGATTGACGTCTGGCCAGGTTGGAAGGGTGCAGGAAATACTTGGCTAAATTTAGCAAAAAAACTTGACAGATACTCAATTAGCTGAGAAGGTCTAAACACCTAGAGTCCCAAAAGAAGGAGAGAAAACATGAGATTTTGGCTACGAATGCTCTTTTTGGCGTTTTGTCTGTCCCTGTTTGGCTGTGGAGAGAGCTCTGCTCTCTTCGAATCGTCTGAGACAGACGCCAGCGTTGATGCAACCTCAGACGGTCCTGACGCGGCTAAGGAGGCCGAAGCCAGTGCCAAAGATGCCGCGCTGGACGCTCATCTGGACGCTCAAATCGAGACTGGAGTAGAAACCGGACCGGATGCCGCGCTCGAGACTGGTGTTGATGCTCAACCGGACGTCTCAATCGATGGTGCGGTCGTACTCAACCCAGGTGACCTGATCAAGGGCTCAGCCAGCAGCAGCACCGTCTACTACTACGGAGAAGACCAGAAGCGTCACGTGTTCCAAAACCAAAACACCTTCTTCTCTTGGTTTACGACCGAGGACTTCAACCTGGTCAAAACCATCCCCGATGAACAGCTGGCGGCCATTCCGGATGGCAAAAACATAACCATCCGTCCGGGAACATACCTGGTCAAAATTACCAGCAACCCCAAGACCTACGCCCTCACCAATTGCGGCCAACTGCATTGGATCGAGTCAGAGGCCATCATCGCCGCTCTTTACGGTCCAAACTGGGCTTCGCTCATTGTGGACGTACCTGACGCCTTCTTTGCGGACTACGCAACCGGCGCCTCGATCACAACCGCTGTCCATCCTGACGGCACTCTCATTACTTACAACGGCGATGCCAACCGCTACGTGGTCATGGGAGGTCTGAAACGCAAGATCGCCAGCGATACTGCCTTCAATGCCAATCACTGGCAAACCAAGTTCATTGTCCAGACAACCGCTCCCTATGGCGACGGAACTGAAGTGACCAGCTCCGAGCCTCAGAATTTCTGGCAGATCGTCTGCCCCTAACCGCCCACCTCCCTCCTCGGAGGTTTTTTATTTGCACGAGATGCAATTAAACGCTACTCTACACACAATTATGGCTTACAAGATTGTCTTTTTTGGCACGGCTGATTTTTCCCTGCCCTCCCTCGACGCTTTGCTCAAGGACAGTCGTTTTGAGGTTGTAGCCATCGTAACCAAGCCAGATGCTCCGTTTGGCCGGCATCAGACACTAACACCGCCTCCGGTCAAAGTGATGGCCCAAGAACACAACGTCCCCTTCTTTCAATTTGAGAAGATTAAGATGGAGGAGAGTTATGAGATCCTGAAACAAGTTCAGAATGACAGAATGGTTGATGCCTATGTGGTCGTCTCATATGGCAAGATAATCCCTCAGCGCATTTTAGATCTGCCGAAACACGGTTGTATTAACGTCCATGGCTCGCTCCTCCCCCGCTGGCGTGGAGCCTCCTGCGTCCAATCCGCTATCGCTGCCGGTGACAAAACATCAGGCGTGACTATCATGCTTTTGGATGCTGAGATGGATCACGGCGATATACTTGCTCAAAAAGAAATTGAGATCAATTCGGATGAAACCAGCGGCAAGCTCCACGACCGTCTAGCTCAGCTCGGAGCCGAGACACTGCCTGACGTTCTAGCTAATTATTTGAACGGTAAGATCACTCCCCAACCTCAAGACCACTCTCAGGCGACTTATTGTAAGATTTTATCGCGAGACGACGGCAAGATAGACTGGACAAAGTCAGCTGATGAGATCGATCGTCTTGTCCGCGCTTATAATCCCTGGCCTGGAACGTGGACGGAATGTGATGGGAAAAGAATTAAAATATCAAAAGTAGAAACTGGAAACTGGAAAGAGTTAGATGACAAAAGAGTAAATTTTCAAATAGTTCATGACCGTCTATTTATTGTCTGCGGAAGCAAATCAGCTCTTGAGATACTTGAACTTCAACCAGAAGGTAAACGCGTCATGACCGCTAAAGAATATATTGCCGGACACCCACAAGTTACAAGTGACAACTAACACGAGTTACTAAGTCACTCTTGTCAGTTGTAAGTTGTCAGTTTCTAGTTTTAATAGCTGCTTTTTAATTTTCACTCCCCAGGCAAACTCTCCGATTTGGCCGTCAGACCGGATGACGCGATGGCAAGGCAGGATTATTCCAACAGGATTTTTACCGACCGCGCTCCCAACCGCCCTTACCGCCCGAGGTTTTTTTATCATTTTTGCGATTTCCCCATAACTCCGCGTTTGACCATAAGGAATCTGTGTCAAAGCTCTCCAAACACTTTTTTGGAACGCCGTTCCCGTTAATTTGATGGGTAAATCAAATTTTTTAAGTTTACCTGCAAAGTAAGCGTCGAGTTGTTTAGTTATCGCCCTGCGTATGCGGGGATCCATCGGATTTTGTTTCTGGATTCCCGCTTTCGTAGGAATGACGGAAAGAGAAGTTAACTTCTCTTGCGTCGTAAAACATATACCTGTCAAAAAAATACCCTCCTGGCAAATTAATAATTTACCGATTGGTGATTTACGGACAAAATTTGACATAACGGTTGTCACTTCATGACAGAATAACTCTTGTTATTTGCTATTTTATATTCGTCATCTCAGAGGGCTCCAGCTCCTCTCTCTTCATGGCCAACAGGCCTTCTACTCCCAGAATCCACCCAAAACCCAGAGGATGGTCTAAGTATGGCGTAAAGAAATGAATAACCATCAACCCCACCGTCCCAGTCAGCACTCCAACCCTAATCCACCAAGCATATTTAGATTTCCAAATCTGCCAAGCCAGAGATATCATAAGCCATCCCATGATCAAAATTCCGAAGATGCCAAACTTAATCCAAAATCCCAACCATCCCCACTCGAATTCAAAGGTGGTCATCTGACCATCCGGATGTTCGGCTAAAATTCTCGGATCTTGACTCTTGTAAGTTACCGTTGAACCCAACCCTTGTCCTAAAATAGGATCTAACCAGATTTTTTGCAACATAGGTTGCAATAAATTCCATCTGGAGGCCGACGCCGGATCAGAAACGGTCGCCCTGGCCGTAAAAAAATCAAAACCAGATCCGTTGACTAGCTTTGGAATAGGCAACCTCCAAGTTCCAAGAATCAAAATCAGAGCCAGAAGAGCCGCGGCTCCGCCACCCAAGATTGCCTTACCTAAATATATTAATTTTTCCTTTTCCCAGGGCCTAAAAGCTCTGATCAAACCAAGTAAAACCGCCAGCGTCAGCGAGGTGGCCGCACCTAACCAAAAACTCCTGGATAAACCCAAAAAGCTGGCGGCGCAAGACAAAGTAATTAATATAAAATAGCCTGCTTCTGACCCTCGTGAGGTTTTACCATCTGATTTTTTTTCTATCCATCGGGCGATAATAAATGGTAAAACCAGGACAGCATAAATCGCCGATTGGAAAAAGACACGATATAGTCCGTTGTTCGAATCAGTGATTTCACCGATTCGCGTGTCGCGAATCCATATATAGAGCCAATCTTTAATCGACAACTCATGGGTAAAAATATAAAAAATAAAAAGCATCTTAAGCGGCAACCAAATAAGCGCCGCCGTAACAGCGCCCGCCATGTTTTTCTTTAGTTTATCGCCGTACCTATGAGCGACGTCTAAAACCGGGATTAAATATAGAAGAAAAAACCAAGCATTCAAATCTTGAAAGATAAAAAGTTGATGTTTCTGCCAACCGCGTAACAAGCCGCCTATAATCATACCCGCTACAAAAACCCAAACTTGAACAATCAAAAGCTCTTTCGAGTGCCAATATTTCCATACCCTGGTACGCAACGCGTTGACACCCCAGCCCAGAAAAAGACCAGCCATGATGGCCATGCGCAGGGATACGCCACGCACAAAAACATCGCCGGGAAGATTTAACAGATAACCGAAACCACCGATCATTAATTCCGTGGCCGCGACGGTTAAACCAAGATATGGTCGTCGATAAGCCAAACCAGCCACGACTAGTCCACAAAGTATGGTTAAGACGATTTGCGCGTTAGCATACCCTTGAGCTAAGGCCGAAATAATCTCAAAAAAGACAATCAATCCCAACCATATCTTCCAACTGTTAAGCTTACTCCCCTTGTCTGTCAAACTATCTTTTTCTCCAGCTCTTATGACACTTTTTCTGGTTTTGGGCTTAAACATGAATGGCGTCAAAATGGCCGCCATGGCCAATGAAATTGGGCTCAGACAAGTAACCGCCAACCAAGCCCAAAACCCGTGCCATTTACGCATGTATTTACGCAGACTGTCGTTAAAATAGCTTTGCCGACGCGAAGACCAAACTTTGGAAAAAGCCTGCCCCTCGTGATGGATGATGGTGACGGACGGTTCATACCAAGTCAGCCAGCCGTCTTTTTTGGCCTGGCGGCAAGCATCAACTTCCTCAAACCATATAAAATAACGTTCATCAAAACCGTGAATCTTTTCCCAACACTCGCGACGCACTAAAAAACAAGCGCCCATCACCTGGTCAACGGCTTGTGACTTATCCCGGTCAAGATCTTGCGCAAAATAACTTTGCAAACTCGGAGCATTCGGAAAAATATGATGCAGTTTTAAAAGAATGAGACTTTGATCGCGGAACGTTGGAAAACGTTGAACACTTGGCTGGTATTGTCCATCAGGATAAACCAACTGCGGACCCATAATACCCACTTCCGGCCGCCTTTTCGCCGCGGCCACGAGTTGATTCAACGATCCAGCTGGACATTCGGTATCCGGATTTAACATTAAAATGAACTTCGCATCTAAATGCGAAGCCCCTTGGTTACAGGCATAAGCAAAACCAAAATTCTTTTTATTGGCTATGACATCTATCTGTTCGTGTTGGCTGGAAAACTTTTTTATGACTTCAAGTGAGCTATCAGATGAGTTATTGTCGACCACAATACAATCCCAATCCAAGCCCTCGCAGGCCCTAGGCAAAGACGCCAAACATCGTCCTAAGTGGTCCTGGACGTTCCAGCTGACAATAACTATCCGCAGGTCTTTCATATATTTCTGTCATCCTTGCGTATGCGAGGATCCATCCGATTTATTATGGATTCCCGCTTTCGCAGGAATGACAAGGTTATGCTTTTGTCGGATGACCGCTTCAGCTTCCTTGTATTTACGGATTTCATCTGGCATCCAACCCAGAATCGGCCACGGTATGCGGTGAACCGCCGAAGGTAGCCAATGGCTGATCTTTCCAGTCCGTCCAGAAGATTTAATGACTTTAAATAAAGGTCTCGGTATCCAGATGCCTGTCTGCCCCCGTTCTGACATCGATAGCCATAAGTCCCAATCTTGAAACTTTTTCAACGTTTCGTCAAAAGGAACCAAGGCGCTTCGTCTAATCAATGTTGTGGTGTGAATCCAATTCAGTTGCTTAATCGCTTGAGCATCCCAAGCTCGACCTCGAAAAAGTTTCCAGTCCCAGTAAAAATCTGAGTAAACAAAAGAAGCTTCGGGATGGTCCTCCAACATTTGACGCATCATAGCTAACGCCTCAGGCACGAGTTCAACATCAGCATCCAGAAATATTAAAAACGGAGACGAAGTTAGTCTCGCTCCTTCATTCCGCGCGGCCGGCGCACCTTGTTTGTCTTTGTAGATAACACAAGAGATAGGCAACCTGTCTTTGTATTTCTCAACCACAGCTTGCGGATTATCATTAGAATTATTGTCGACGACGATAACTTCTTTGGGCAATAAAGTTTGACCGCACAACGCCCCAAGCGTCCGTTCCAGCTGAGCCGCATGGTTCCAACATGGAATTACAACCGCAATGTCATTGAATTTTGAATTTTGAATTTGAGGATTTGGGTCGATCCCTAAATTCCAAATTCCAAATTCCAAATTCTTTCTGAGCGTCCTCCACCTATCTTCCCATCTAAAGTCACGTAAAGCTCTGGCCTGGCCAGCTTCACCTAGGCGACGTCTGAGCTGATCGTCGTCGAGAAGTTTGCTCAAAGCATATTTAACCTTCTCAGCTGATGGTTCGACAAGTAAACCCGTCACACCGTCAACCACTGCCTCCTCTGTCCCCCACCCCTTGCCGGCGATGACTGGCAAACCAGCGGCCGCGGCTTCTAGGAAGACAATTCCAAAGCCCTCAACGTCATCAACCGCCTCACGAGACGGCAGACAAAAGATGTCAGCCGCTGAGTACCATTCAGCCACGTCTTGATCCGTAGCGTTTTCGATCCATCTGACGGTAACTTTCAACAAACTCGCCAGCTGATGCAAGGGTTCAGCATAATCACCTTTACCTATGACAACTAACTCGAATTTAGACGGTGACTGAGTACTGAGCACTAAGTACTGAGCACTAAGCCCTGCCACGGCCTGCAACAAAGTATCAATGCCTTTGCGTTCCACTAAACGACAGACGCTCAGAACAACTTTCGTCTGATCGGATATGCCAAGCGCTCTCCTTGTGTCATTTCTAACACTTTTGTCATCTTGAGCGGAACGAGTCTGACGAGTGAAGTCGAAAGATCTGGTTCGATCGAAACAAGCCAGATCCTTCGACTCCGTCGGACTCCGCTCAGGATGACAGAACTGAGTGACCCCCGGAGTTAAAACTAAAGTATCAGTCTCAGGAATGAGTTTTTTTAGGGCAGATGACGTCGCTTGGCTGTTGACGATCAGTCGCTTCGCATTTTTACATATATTTTTCAGCAACCATTTTCTCCAAACCGTATTTATCCTCTTAAGATCAGTGCCATGAAAAAGCACGACGTAATCCGGTCCGCCGATCTTTTTAGAAATCCACGCGGCCGTTCCGATGGGTAAAACGTGAGATACAAAAATAATCCCGTCCTTTAACTCAAGACATCGTTTAACTAGCGGCAACCACTTAGGCCAACCAGACCACCAAAACCTAACGTATCTAACGTCCTCACACGTCCTAAAGCGTCCTAAAGCGTCCTCTGGGTGCTCTAAAGGCACTAAAACTTCCATCTGTCCGTTTGAGGCTTCGGCTAAATTTGAAAGATAACGAGCTACGCCGCCGCGCATGGGCGGATAGTCCATGGTCAAGCAATATAACTTGGGCGAATTAGGCGGCATGAATTTGATCTTGTTTCACGAAACGGTTTTTCAATTGTCTCCAAGCGAACATCACTTCCTGCAAGTTGATGAGTCCGACCGCAAAAGCCAAAACTACGGCTACCGCGCCACCGAAGATAAAAGCCATAGGCAACGGCATGAATCCACCGATGTAACGCCACGCCAGCCAGGCCGCTCCTGCGCCCACACTCGCCCTCAAGAGAGGCAGGATGATATTCCAAAGTCCACCCGCATCGCGATAGGTAAAACCCATGCCAATGGCATAGAGTAACCAAAAACTGAAGACGCCCGCCCAAGCCGCACCCAGAGGCCCATAAGCAGGCACCAGCAGAGCATTAAGCAACGCATTGGCGAGCATGGTGCCTACCATGGCTATCGTCTTAAGATGGGCGCGATTAGAACCGTTTAACAAAGCTCCGACTGGAAAATCTAAAAAGATAGGCAACAAAACCCACGGTAAGACTTGCATGGCCGGGATAGCGCCCCTAAAAGCATCACCATAAAGCGCAGGGATCAAACGTGGCGCCAAGGCTGATAGACCGGCTGAGATGGGAAAGGATATAGCTGCCATAAAACGCAACGATCCGAGAAAAGTTTTTTTAACTTCATCATGTTCTTTATGCGCGTAGGCATAACTCAAAGCCGGATACAACGCAGCCGTAAAAGTCAGCGGCAAAAATTGCATGGCATAAGTCATCTTATAAGCCACGGCGTAGTATCCGACGGCCACCGTGCCCTTGTAAGCCTGAATCATCAAACTGTCGATGTATGAATAGACTTTGACGGACATGCCGGCCACAGCAAACGGCCACGCCTCGAGGGCTAGTTGGCGCAGATCCAACCAAGAGGGAGTTACCCAACGCAGGCCATGCTTGATCGCGGCCCGACTGGCCCAAATTACGTTCCAAATGCTGCCCAGACCCAATGCCCCGGCCAAACCCATGGGACCCCATTGCATCAAAGCGGCTGTCACCGCGCCGGCCGCGCTCACAATCTGGCCGATCAACATGCCCAAAGCTTCAGGTTTAAGGTTTTGTTTGCCGCGTAAGGTGCCGTACAAAATCAGATGGATGGCATCGGCTGACATGGCCACGCAAGCCAAGGCGATGGTGCCCATGATCTCCGGAGTCTGATGCATCATGACGCCGTATCCAATCGAGGCCAAAACAGCGACTGGCACCAAAAACATCTTAGCCCGGATAACGGCCGAAAATAATCTTGGCCCATCTTCCCGATTACCGGCAATGGCGCGGATAACCACCGGCGTCATGCCCAAATCCGACAAGATAACGAACACCGAAGTCACGGAAACGCCATAAAAATAAGCGCCCGTAATATGGGGGCCAGTTAACCTGGCAATGATGTAAAAAGCCAGGAAAGCAATGGCCTTTTGCCCGGTCGTGGCGACCATGAGCCAGACCGTATTTTTGGCTATAGATGAGCCTAAAGACATGGCCATAGATTACCTTTTTAGAGCGAATTAGTCGATAGGCTAATTCAGGTTTAAATGCCGAATACCTATGCCTCCAAAACCATAAAATTTGGCTAATTTAAAACAAAAAGAGCGGTTTTACCGCTCTTTAAATGCTCATTTACAACATTATTTGAATAATTACGGGATAAAAAAATTGAGAAAGTGTTGGTATGAGCTAACTATAAAACAGCTAAGTAAAAAAAGCAATACCCTTATTATTAAGGATTTTTTGGCCTATGCCTTTCGACATCATTTCTTTTTTCAGACAAAGACAGCCTCATGCCATCAAAAAAGTCACTGGGGAAAAAATTCTTAGAAAAGGAATATTTGGCAAACAAGGACGTCAAATAGTTAAAAAATCTGTCAGCATTGTCCAAACTGATAACTGGGTCAAAAGTATCTGCATTCGGTTTATATTTCGAATCAAAAATCGGAGTCACTTTAACCATTTCTTCAAGGTAACTAGCATCTTTACAAATAACTTCTAAATGGAACCTGCCTCTTGAGGTTAGTCTATAGGATTTAGCCAGTCTCTCTTCTGATTCATGATTATTTAAATCATCTGGTTCGATCAATTCATGTTTCTCCAATAAAAGAATATTTTTTAATATCTGTACAGGAGTAAAACCATTTTGTCTTTCTTTTTCTATAATTGTATTTATATCTAGGTAACCGTCACCTTCTGTCACCTCACTTAATAATTTGAGTATCGCTAATTTAAGAAAACATTCTCGTTCGCATTGTTGGCTGACTCCAAAAATATTAAATATATAAAGGTTATTAGTATCATAGTCGGCCCACTCTCCTTTTAGAATAGTTCGTAAAAAATTATTATATTTGATTTCTACACTTTCATACTCATCATTGTGCTTCAAATACTGAATAATAGTGGAATAAGGCGATTTCAAAAAATTACAAACCATATTAATTGCAGTTCTAACATTTCCGCCGGCTATACATGCTATCATTTTTCCGATTGGATTAGTTAAAACTAAAACAGAAATAATCGAATCCAATACTTCTAATCTTAATTTATTATCTTTTGAAGGACTAAAGCCTCCAGCAAACTCATGGAGCCGATCTTCAGAAATTAATTTTTGAATAAAAGAGATTCTTTTATTCAAAATTTCAATTGTAGAAGCGGCGTGAATAGTAAATACATTACCATGACCTAAACTTTGTGGATCCCTATCTCTATCGAAATCCGTTCTGTAAAATGCGAGTGGCGTCATTGCGATGGCACTTACTTTTACTTCCCAGGAACCCATCAGTTCACGCGCAAAAAAGTAAATATTTCGCTGTATATCTTTCGGCAGTTGATCAACGTTATCTAAAAATATTACTATTTGACGTCTTTCAACATCTTTTCGAATTCTCTTTGCTATATCTTGTGCAAACTGTACAACATTACTCATTTTGTCTATTAATTTTTCCGCTATTTTTTCATTACATCCTTCTGAATCATTAAATAATTTTTTCCATTGTCCTATATCTTTGGCATAAATATCTGATAAGTTGCCCTTATCAGCTGGTTCATATCCTTGCTTCGTTAAACCCTCAATAAGAGATTCTGCTACGTATATCTTAATATCATCCAGCATTCTGGGTGATAAATTTAAAAAATCTACTTTAATGATGTAGAAATTTTCTGCAGGAAAGGCGTTTGTTTTATAAATAAGCCGGTCAATAAAAATTGATTTGCCAACCCCGACTTTGCCCAGAATAATGATGGGTTCGCTTGGATTTCTTAACAACTCAGGATTAATACCTCGCGCAGTCGCTACACCGACTAACTTTGGAATTTTAGCCAGCTGACCAAATATATTAGAGATGATTGTCTTTTTTTGAATTTTATATTCGTTATTCTCAGAAGGTTTATAGCTTAATTCTACATAGCATTCATTAATAAACTCCGCCATTTTATTAGCGTTTAATGAAAATTTATCTATACCTGAAATAATATAATTACATTCGTTTTTCAATTGATCTTGAAACTCAACAAAATCAGGATGGCCGAGATTATTTGCTTGCCTAGGATACAATGATAAATAACTTTTTAGAACGTATCCTTTTGAGTATTGCTCTTTCTCTAAAGAAAGTAACAGTGACAACGGTGAGGCGAAGCCTGAAAAAACATCATAAGAAAATAATTTTAAAAAATCTTGAAGGTTATCCCTAATGTCTTCAAGAGAATGGAATACAACTACTTTTCCTAGTTGATCTGGCTCGCCAGGCTTAGCTACGGAAAAGACGGCAGCGATTTGATGCCCATTTGACACCAAAGAAAAAGTCGACGTTAATGAACGTCCATAGTTAATAGCTTGTTCAACCGCTGCGTAAAAAATACGATTTTTTGCATCTCCTGTTCTTAATTGATCCAAAGCAAATACACGTTGATCTACATCCAATAAATCAAAACAGACTCCTTCTTTCTTTGCTTCAAGCACAGCAATAATAGATCCATCCTTATTAAGTGAGTAATCAAAATAACGGTGAGTTATCTCTCCCACCGAGATAGCTCTTTCTCTTTTAATATTTTCCAAATCGTTAGGCCACCCGAGCACGTCAACTAATAATCTATCAATAAAATGAATCCGTGTTTCGCACTCGTTCAATTTATTTTCAATTTTATACTTTTCTTTAAGCTCAATAAGCTCATCAATAGCACCCTGCGCTTTTAGATAATCATCGGATCCCATATATATATTAGGTTACTACGATTCATTAGTTTGGTCTAATTTAACTTAAGAAACACCCAGGTTTACTGGGTGTTTCGTGGGTTGTTTTACGATTGTGGGACTCGAGTATTACCTCTTTGACCACTGTGGCGACCTGCGGGCACTCTTCTTACCGAACTTCTTGCGTTCCCTTTCGCGCGGGTCGCGGGAGAGGTAGCCCAACTTCTTCAAAGTTTTGCGGAAAGTAGGGTTGAGGATGATCAGGGCGCGGGCAATGCCATGGCGCACAGCTTCGGCCTGGCCGCGGATGCCGCCACCGATGACGCGAGCACTGATATCCACCGAGGTATCCTGACCAACAGCCTTGAGCGGCGCCATGATCTGGGTGCGCAAATCAAAAGTTTTGAAATATCCGTCAAAAGTTTTGCCGTTAACTGCCACCGCGCCTTTGCCGTTCTTAATCAAGCGCACACGGGCAATCGCCGTCTTGCGCCGTCCGATGGCTGGAATAAAAGACCCGCCCTTGGCAACTTTAGCAGCTACTTCCTGATCATGTTCCATGGCCACGGTCGTGGTCTCAATCACATCAGTCGCTTCTGGGGCCTTCGGTGCGGCCTTTTTGACGGCCTTGACCGGCTTTTCCTTGGCCGGGGCCTTCTCCTTGGGCGCTTTGGCGGTAGTTTTCTTCTTGGCTTCTGGCATAGATTCAATATTCAATTATCAACATTCAATATTCAATGTTGAATGTTGTATGTTCTACCTTTTAAATGTCAAGCGCTTCATGCGCAGGGCCTGAAGCTTATTCTTAGGCAACATGTACTTAACGGCGTGGATGATAATCTTCTCAGGCGTCTCCTTCATCAATTCCTTGACCGGCTTGGTTTTGAGACCGCCCGGACGGTTGGAAGTGCTGTAAAAATTCTTTTGTTCCATCTTCTTGCCGGTAAAATACAAATTTTTAACATTCGTAATTAAAACGCGGTCGCCCGTGTCCTTTTGCGGCTCATAATCCGGCTTGTGCTTGCCCATGAGGATCATGGCCACGCGCGTAGCTAACCTGCCAACCGGCTGGCTGGCGGCGTCGATCTCGATTGTCTTGCGGTTTACCGGCGCGAAGCCTGGTCTTTTCTTCCATGGCATATATTTAGTCGTTCACGAATTGAATTTGGGCCATCTCAGCTCCGTCGCCCTGTCTGACGCCCAATTTAATGATGCGCAGGTAGCCACCCTTGCGGTTGGCGTAACGGGGACCGATTTCTTCTAAAACCTTGTTGACGGCTGATTCAATCGTCAAATAAGCCGCCAATTTGCGACGCGAAACCAAGCTCTTCTGCTTGCCGGCCGTCACCAACTTTTCTATGATCGGCTTAACCGCCTTAGCCTTGGCCAAGGTAGTATTCGCGTGCTCGTAGAGAACGATGGAGGTCGCCAAATTACGCAGCAATGCTTTGCGCGGTCCATTCTTACGATCTAGGGTTGCTCCTTTGCGTCTATGTCTCATATAACTTTCGTCCTACGCGTCCCAAGCGTCCTGGTCGTCCTTCAATCGGTAGGACGATTAGGACGTGTAGAACGATTAGGACGTTTGGTCGATTTATTCTTCGTACTTGAGGTCCTTGAGTAAATTAAAGTGATCTAGTAACAGGTTGACAGCGTGATTACAAGCGTCCAAAGGATCCAACGCGCCATCGGTTTCGATGTGCAGGACCAATTTGTCATAGTCGGTCTTTTCTCCCACGCGCGTGGCTTCTACTTGATAAGAAACGTTGAGCACCGGGCTATACAAGGCATCAATGCCGATCACGCCCAAATCCAACTTTTCTTTCTGGCGATCTTCCGTCGAGCGATAGCCGCGTCCCGGACCAATCGTGATTTCCATTTCCATGGAAGCTTGTTTGTCGGTCAAAGTAGCAATGACTAATTCCGGATTAACAATCTCCACGTCAGCGTTTTTGCTAAAATCTCCGCCCGTCACCTCTCGTTCTCCCTTGACGCTCAGGCTCAATTTGACCGGCTCTTCCGAATAAAGCTTCATGCGCAAAGCCTTGAGGTTCATGATAATCTCCAGGACATCTTCCTTAACGTTAGAGATGGTCGAAAATTCATGGTCAACTCCCCTGATCTTAACGGCCGTAACCGCCGCGCCCGGTAAAGATGAAAGCAGTACGCGACGGAGCGCGTTACCCAAAGTAGTGCCGTACCCCGGTGTGCAGGGTTCGACGGTCAAGACGCCCTCATTGGGGCGCTCGCCTTGCTTAAATTGGATCTTGGTGGGTAGAAGAAGGGATTCCATAAGGTTCAAGCGCTTTAGCGCGAATAATATTCAATGATGAGTTTTGGTTCAAAAATTTGTTTCAACTCTTCACCGGTCGGCTGGCCCGTGATCTTGACGATCAAGTTAGGCACGTCAACTGTCAACCAAGACGGAGCTTCATAGCTCTTAAGCTCTTCCGTCAGATTCTTCCAGGAAGACTTACCCTTCTTGCGCTCCTGGATAGTAATCACATCCCCCTGTTTAACGTGAAACGAAGGGATGTTGACTTTGTGGCCGTTGATCTGGATCTGTGAGTGCGAGGCAATCTGGCGGGCGGAAGCGCGGCTTTTGGCAAAGCCGGCGCGGTAGATGGTGTTATCCAAACGCGTCTCTAGGGCGCGAACCAAATTAACGCCGGAATCACCCTTGCTTTTGACGGCCGCTTTAAAATAGTTGGCGAATTGAGTTTCCGAGAGACCGTAAAGCCGCTTGGCCTTTTGCTTCTCGCGAAGCTGTTTGCCATAGTCAGTCATCCTGGGAGCGCGATCCGGACCGTGCACGCCAGGCGGAAAAGGCCGGCGCGTGATGGCGCATTTGGAGGTCATGCAACGAGGGCCTTTCAAAAAAAGTTTAGTCCCTTCGCGACGACACAGTTTGCAGACAGAAGTTTGCGTTGATGCCATAAGCTATTATTCAAGTTGATTACAAACGCCTGGCGCGAGGCTTGCGGCATCCGTTATGCGGCATGGGCGTCACGTCCTTAATCGAAACCACGTTCAGGTTATTAATATTGAAAGCGCGGATAGCTCCTTCGCGACCCTGACCAACACCCGTGACGAACAAGCTGACGTCCTTGAGCCCAAAATCGTTAACTTTCTCCAAAGCGTTCTTTACGACCATTGAGGCGGCATAAGGCGTGGCTTTCTTCGGACCCTTAAAGCCGCAATGCCCGGCCGTTGACCAAGCCACTACATTGCCGTTCAAATCAGCGATGCTGACGATCGTATTATTGTAGGTTGCCTGAATATAGACGTTGGCATGAGACAGTTGTTTGGCTGTCTTAGCGCCCTTCTTGCGGGGCTTGGAGATTTTCTTGACCTTTTCCGGGGCTGTAGCCTCAGTATTGGGTTTGTTGGTTGTTTCCGTGCTCATAAATTTCATCCAAATAGATTACGTCTTCTCAAGCTTACGTTTGCCCGAACCCATCGTGCGGCGGACATTGCCCCTGACCGTGCGGCTGTTTGTCTTGGTGCGCTGACCGCGAGCCGGCAAACCCTTGATGTGACGCGTGCCGCGGAAGCAGGCAATTTCCTTAAGGCGCTTGATGTTGCCCAATTTCTCACGGCGGAGTTCGCCTTCGACGCGATATTTCTTTTCGACTTCTTCACGTAATTTCTTTTCCTGATCTTCTGTTAAATCCTTAGCCTTGATATCGGCGCTGAGTTTCGAATCCTTAATAATTTTGGCAGCCGTAGTATGACCGACGCCATAAATATAAGTCAGGGCGATAACCAGACGCTTGTTAGGCGGGAGAACAACACCGGCGATACGTGCCATAGTTTTTTAGCCTTGACGCTGCTTATGCTTCGGACTCTTCTTGCAAATCACAAAGACCCGGCCCTTGCGCCGGATTAACTTGCAGTCGCGACAGATTGCTTTGACAGATGCTCTAACTTTCATGTCTCGATGAGCCCGCTTTTAGCGGCTTAATTAACGGATTAATTAGGCTTCCTACCCTGCCGGTTGGGTCCAAATACATGGATCATCGAACCGTACAAGTGGGCTATAATCTAAAGGTTATTCTGCCCTTTGTCAAATCATAGGGAGTAATCTCAACCTGGACCTCGTCTCCGGGGGTCAACCGAATGCGGTTCATACGCAATTTTCCTGATAAATGACACAAAATCGTGTGACCATTCTCCAACCTGACCTTAAAAGTGGCGCTTGGCAAATTTTCCTCAACCACGCCCTTAACTACCAAAAAATCCCGATTGGCCGGCTGTTGCTTAGTTGACATAAATATCGGTCATTTGTTTATCCACAGAAATAATGGGCTAATTATACAGCTAAAGTCCATAAATATTCAAGGGCTGTGTCAACCTTGCCAAGTTGGACGAATTACGCTTAAATCAGCGTAGTCCATCGACAACAAGGAGCTTGAAGATGCAAATCATCAAACCCGTATTCTTTGCCGCCTATGCATTCGTCGGTCTGATTGTAGCCGCCATAGCGACTGCTATATATGGCGCAGTAATGTGGGGCCAACCAAATCCCGCCTACCCGGCTTACAAAAAAATGCAAGATGACTACTCCGCCGAGGTCAAAAATATCGACTCTGTCAAAATGGCCAAAGACAAAGCCGGGATAACCAGACCTTTCCAAGAAGTCTTGCTCGGTGGCAAACCCACTGACTCCCTGCGGAGCCCCGAGGTCAGCCAACTTGCGAGTACGCTGCGATCTGTGCAGTCATCTGAAACACCTGACGGCCTGGGTTTTGCCAAACTTACCTCTGACTTGCCGTGGCTTATGAATAAAGATTGCCTCCATGTTGTCGGGTATAGAAAAGAGGGCGACTACGAGATTACCAGGATTGATAATTTCTGGTATGCCTGCAGAACTGCCGAGTACGAACTGTTCCGCACCGAACCATTCCGTGTGGCCAGACTATTGCAGGGTGACCGTACCGCACTCACACCATTGCCCGAGGTCCCGGAGATGGCCGCCCAGCTGGCAGGCTTTCCGCAGATTAAGCCTGAACCGGAAACGCTCTCGGTCAAGTGGACGCGCCTGCATTACCTCCGGCTCTGGCTGGCCTTCTCCGTCGTTTTCGCTCTGGCCTATTCGTTCATGGGCGCCCTGATTTGCAAAAAACCCGATGAGCATCCACTCAAGGCAATACCTGGATTCCTGTTGGGCTGGATCATCATCCTGGCTACTCTGCCCGGATTCCTGGCCGCGTATTCCATTGGCTTGGTCTGGATGATTCTGTCAAGCAATCCGGCCGCAGCCATCAAAAAGATGAACGCAAAGCGTGCCGATGCGCGCAAGCTCAGTCTTGGTGGCAAGCTCATCACTACGCTCAAGGCCCACCAGGAAGTCAACGGCTACCGCGATCCCGGGGTCCGCGTGACCCTAGAACATGAGAATCTGCGCCGTGCCCTGGCCTCCAACATCCTGCCTGAATCCATGAAAGACGAGGTAGAAGAATACCTCGAGCTGGACGGACTACCATCTGAGCAAACGGCCGCCACGGAACAGAGCTCCTGACTCCGACTCCCCATTACTCGATAGGGAGTTTTTTGTTCAAGACTCAAATCTGATCAGCGATCGTAGCCTTTATCCTCCTCACCTCAGGATCGCCTTATTATGACCAGTTATTCTCTCCTTCGATCGTTTCCGGCTTAAACGGATCATAGGGATGAGAACGTTCCCAATCCAAAGGGAACACCCTGGTAATTTGACCGTCAGGACCAAAGTCAAATAGACAATCTTTGATTTGCCAGGGTTTGTCTATCCACATTTTTTCACGGAACTCTTTAGCTAATTTTGTCATTTCATTCCCAACTTGTCGTGTCGTATGTTCATTTCTTTCATCCGGATCGAATAACTTACGGGCCAAATCGATCCCTGATTCGCCTGCAACGAACTCCATTAACGAATAGACGTCTCCGTTGGGAAATTCAAATAACCCCAAAGGTAATGGGGCTTGAAGACCCAAAAGCCTGGCTCGCTGGAGAATACGGAGCTCGTGATCAGGCCTAGGCATTTTATTTGCCTGAATTTTTTTAACAATGAAAGCGCCGTTCTCACCGGGAAACTTCCAGATAATCTCTTTTCCTTGATTCGTATTTTTAATGACTTTTCCGTGCTGCAAAGCATAAGCATACGGTTCTTCTAAAAATTTTGCTGGGATGATTTCACGCGCTCCTTGGAAAAGACGGAATGAATATCCATCTCCCGTCAAAACTTCCTCGTCCTTTTTCCCCTCCTCCTGTTTTAAGACCGCTTGCGCCAGAACTTTTGCATCCTCGGGAAACCCCGTGTCAGCTTCCAGTAAATTTAAATATTTGACTGCTATCTCCGAATTTTGAACCGCGACATTCAAGGCGGAGACAAGGCCGGGTATGGAGCGAGCCTGCGGCATCGTACGCAATAACTCAAGCAACTGTTCACCGTAATGAATCTGACCTTTGACGTTTTCCGTAACCGCCACATCATTTCTTAATTCATAGCTCCTGAATACGGCCACCATTTTTCCAAACAACCCGGCCTGGCTACCTTCATCCTCAAGAGTCGGGACAGGATCCACGACAAATTCTGTCAATTCAGCCAGATTGGGAATCGCCGCCATTTCGTCTACAACAAAAAATCTAT
Organism: Patescibacteria group bacterium; assembly: GCA_041661105.1. Lineage (GTDB taxonomy): Bacteria > Patescibacteriota > Patescibacteriia > 2-12-FULL-60-25 > 2-12-FULL-60-25 > MWCR01. Next base: position 373,675 of record JBAZVB010000001.1, on the reverse strand, counting down.
AAGCATCTTCTATAAGAGTTTTTCTGGACGCAAAATCTTCTTTTGTGAGACAAAATCTAGATTTAATGAAAGGCAAATCTTCAAGCGAAAAGTCATAAAGTATGCTCCAAAAAGTATCTAATGCCATTTCGTGAATCTTGGGACGGTCAATTAAAGCTTCCGGTAATTCTTTAAGAACTTGTAGCCTTTCACTATTATAAGATTCAAAATCGTTGTCATTAGAAATTTCGAGCACCCTTTTTGCAACATAGTCCAATTGAACGTCAGAAAATTCAACTCTTGGCCATGACTGCAACATTTCGGACAGCTCAAAAAAGCCCCGGACTGTTTCCAGCTTATCTAGAAACTTTGTCGTTGGATTTTCTTTTTTCTTTTTTGGTTCAACGGCTGCTTTGGATTCGACACCTTCGAAAGCACCTAAAGTTTTCATACTGGTTTGGCTACGTCAAATTCGCTTTGATCCTCCTCACTCCGGCCGAAACTGCTTCCTCCTTCTGGATCTTGAACTTGCCCAACTCCCCGGTATGGGTCACGTGAGGGCCACCGCAAATCTCTTTGGAAAAGAAACCCTTGGGGCTTTGTTCGTCATGGACAGTGTAAACTTTGACCTTGGCACCGTATTTATCCTCGAAAAGACCAATGGCCCCAGCCGCCTTGGCTTCCTGAACCGTCATTTCTTGATACTCAATCGCCAAATCGCGCTGGATAATTTCGTTGACGATCTCCTCGACTTGCTGAATTTGATCAGGCGTCATCTTTTCCGGATGAACAAAATCAAACCGCAATCTCTCGGCCGTGATATTGCTCCCCTTCTGAGCCACGTGATCGCCCAACACCATCCTCAAAGCCTGGTGCAACAAATGCGTCGCCGTATGCAACCCCGTCGTTTCTTCGGAGTGATCTGCCAGCCCGCCCTTAAAAGCTCCGGCTGACGCTGTCCGCGAGAGTTCTTGGTGCTTCTTAAATTCCTGACTAAAAGCTTCGCGATCCACCGTTGCACCTTGCTCGCGAACCAGCTCCTCCGTCAGTTCGACCGGAAAGCCATAGGTTGAGTACAAGACAAAAGCTTGTTCACCCGTGATCTGACCGCCTTTATCAAACATGCGTTTGAATTCTTTGAGTCCGCGCTCGAGCGTCGCGCCAAACTTCTCTTCTTCCTTTTTCAACTCACTCAAAATCTTCTCGGTGTTGGTTGCGAGCTCCGGATAAGTTTTTTCGTATTCTGAGATGACAGCCTCGGCCACGGTCGGTGACATGAGTGTTTCAATGTCTAAACGACGAGCCTCGCGGACTGCGCGGCGGATGAGACGACGGACGATGTAACCCTGACCGACATTAGACGGATTTACGCCGCGAGTGTCACCGATAATAAACGTGGCCGCGCGAATGTGATCAATAATTATTCGGATTGATCGGTCACGCTCCTCGGCTTGGCCATAGGCGACCTTAAAAACGTCCGCCAGGACCTTGATCAATCTCTGGTTGAGGTCTATGTCAAAAATGGTGGGAACGCCTTGTAGCATGGCCACCATGCGCTCGAGGCCCATGCCAGTATCCACGTTGCGCTGGGCTAAAGGTTCGAATTGCCCGTCATCACGCTTGTTGTATTGCATGAACACATTGTTCCAAATCTCGATGAAACGCCCGCAATCGCAAGCCGGGTGGCACATGGGTCCAAATTCGGGGTCGTGAGGCCGACGCGTATCATAATAAATCTCAGTATCCGGACCGCAGGGTCCAGTCTGTCCGGCCGGGCCCCACCAATTATTATCTTTGCCGTAAGCATAGATCCGCGGGCCTTGCGATTTTAGAGCCGGCTCATCCTTACCCGCCTCGCCCACGTCGGCCGCGATGCCATGGACGGCAAATTGGGCCTGCCAGATGTTGATTGACTCATCGTCCCCCGTCCCGCGTCCCGCGTCCTGCGGATCGCCCTTAAAGACGGAAATGAAAAGACGTTCGGGATCAATCTCAAACCATTCTTTGCCGACTAATAGCTCGTATGACCATTGGATGGTTTCTTCTTTAAAATAATCGCCTAGCGACCAGTTACCCAGCATCTCAAAAAACGTGCCGTGACGATTATCGCCCACGTTGTCGATATCCACGGTGCGCAGGCATTTTTGAACGCTGGCCAACCGCTTGCCCATAGGATGAGGTTCGCCCAAAAAATATGGCACGAGCGGATGCATGCCGGCCGTCGTAAAGAGGACGGTTGGGTCATTCTCCGGTATCAGAGACGCAGACGGGATGATGGCATGGCCTTTTTGCTTAAAAAAATCCAGGAACATCTGCCTTACCTGTTCGGTGGTTAGTGTCTTCATATAGGCCAAAAGTGTATCAATTCCACGAGGTTAATCAAGTTATTATTCTATTTCCCCTTCGGTTGCCTTAGTAACCGCCTCAACCTGTTCCAGTGGTGCACCTTCTGCCACGAAATCTACGTCCCCGCGCAAGGCGCGATAAACCAGCTCAGCCTGATTGACGAAGACTTTGAGAACGCTGGCGTCAAACTCAACGCCCTCTTGAGAAGCATCCTGAACCACCAAAAAAGCTTTCAAATCACCGTTCCGCCTGTCCGAAGGTACGAGCACCAGCGATTTATCTTCATACGTAATCCGGGTAACCTCGCCCAGGTCGTGGGCATTTTTGAGATCTTTATTTGAAACTTTAAAAGGCAAAGCAACATTAGTATTGCCATTTGGATGCACAAACTCCCGGTCCGTCCTAAGCTTTTCCAAGTGGACAAACCTGAGGAGGGTAGGCGCTCCTCCAAAACTCACCGAAGCCGCGGTGACCAAAGATTTAAGAAGATCCTTGCTCAATTTAACCTGGTCGTACATCGAGACGCTGGTATCGTTAACCAGCTTCTTGAGCACTTCCAACTGGCGGTTCACAGAACCGATGTATTGGTAGGAAGAAACCAGTTCTTTTTTGGCGCTTTCGCAAGCGCTCTGCATTTCCTGGTTCTCCTTTTCCTTTTTTTCCATCAACCTCTCATACAGCATAAAGATGGCTATGCCCGAAAGGCCAAAAAGGAATATCAACAGCTCTTCGACATTGGCCTCGATTATCCCAAAATAATCTTTATTGACTAAGGATGGTGAAAACACGGCTAACATGAACAATAACAAGTAAGCTAGCGAAATCCATTGGAATTTTTTGGCTCTTTCATCTGACATATTGGCCATAGGCTAGCACACAATCACTCCGCCCCCAAGACACTCCCGGCCTTTGTAAATAACCGCGGATTGTCCGAGGGCAACGGCTTTAATTGGGGTTACGAGGCAAAGCTTTGCCGTGTCCCCTTTGACTGATTTTAGGATGGCCGCCGCAGGCTTTTGCCTGTATCGCGCCTGGACCAAAACCTTGACTGGAGTTTTAGGCGCGCGGCCGCTAATCCAATGCAAATCATTCAGTTTTAAGTTCTTAAATTGCAACCGGGCGTCATCATCTGAATCTACGACTAATAATTGATTTAATTTCAAATCTTTGCCAGCCACATACCAGGCATGCGTATCAGCGACCTTAATTTGGTGCCTCTGGCCAATGGTGTAATTATGCAGGCCTTGGTGCCGGCCAATGACTTCGCCCTCCGACGTAACAATGTTGCCCGGCTTAGACTTGAGTTTCTTTGACAAAAACTTGTTGAAATTAACCTTACCGATAAAACAAATTCCTTGACTGTCTGGTTTTTCCGCGACGGGAAGCTTAAAAACTTTGGCTAAACTACGAACTTTAGACTTGATTAAGTCGCCTATGGGAAAGAGCGTGTGAGCCAAGGCTTCTTGATTAATTCTATAGAGAAAATAGGATTGGTCTTTTTCCGGATCCGCCCCGCGATAGAGCCGCGCTCTGTATTTTGAATTTTGTATTTTCCCGCCATCATTAAAGTTGTATGTGGCGGGATCCGCCTTTGGCGTGATGAATTTTGCACTGGTTTTAGCGTAGTGACCGGTGGCCATCAGGTCAAAACCAAGTTTTTTAGCTTTATCCCAAAACAATCCGAATTTGACGTACTCGTTACATAGAACATCCGGGTTTGGCGTCAAACCGGCCGCATAACCGTCATACAAGGCTTTAACGACCAGTTTGCGATATTGTTTTTCAAAATCAAAAGTCAACAGCGGTATATCCAAAGCTGCCGCGACTCTTAAGGCGTCACGACGTTCGCCGCGCCATTGGCACTCACCTGTCGCCGAATCTTTCGTGTCAGACCAGTTTTTAATAAACCCGCCCGTCACCTCATACCCTTGTTTGACGAGCAAGGTGGCTACCAGCGACGAGTCTACACCGCCACTCATGGCGACCAGGACTTTTAGTTTTTTTGAATTCTTGTTATTCATTTTTTGGTCATCCTGAACTTGTTTCAGGATCTCGATTCTGAGTTATGGGATGCCGAAACCCTCCATAGGCGGGCGGGCAAGTTCGGCATGACGTTAACGGGATCTTCCCGCCAACTGCCCGCAAGCCGCATTGATCTCCTCACCAAAAGATGTGCGTTCCGTAACGGCTATGCCTCGTCTCTTAAGGGCGTTGGCAAACTTTCGCCGCGTATCTTGATTAGAGGCCTGGTACTTAACACCTTCCGACGAATGATATTTGATGAGATTAACATGCGCCAGATGACGAAAATCCGTTAAAAGATCGGCCAATTCTTCGGCATTTTCCGGGCTGTCGTTCACGCCCTTCAGCATGACATATTCAAACATGACCTTACGATTAGTCCTTTCCAGATAATCCCTGATGGCATGCATGAGTTTATTCAACGGATACGCTCTGGCCACCGGCATAATCTTAGCGCGCAGATCCTGATCCGGCGCGTGCAAAGAGATGGCCAAGTTGACCTGAGGCGCTTCTTTGGCCATGCGCTGGATGCCGGGAATAATGCCGCAAGTCGAAATGCTGATGTGCCGGGCTCCCAAGCCAAACATATCCGGATCCATCAATCGCTTTAAAGATTCAAAAACCGCGTCAGAATTATTAAACGGCTCACCCATGCCCATGTAGACGATATTCGTCACCCGTCCTGATCGTCCTTTATCGTCCTGATCGTCCTTAGGCCCTGCCAGCCAGCGCGCCGCCTGAATGACCTGGTCAACTATTTCTTCGGCCGTCAGATTGCGTCCAAAACCCTGAGCCCCGGTCGCGCAAAAGGTGCAACCCATGGAACAACCGGCCTGTGAGGAGATGCAAACCGTATTCCGACCATCCTTGTGGCGCATAACAACGGACTCAATCCTAAGTTTATCTTCAGTCTCAAAAAGAAATTTCGCACTAACCGGCTCATCAGACTCGAGGACTTTAATCAAAGTCAAGGGCGACCATGAGAGGTCTTGGCAATCAGCCCTTAATTCCTTGGGCCAGGTAGATATTTCCGACCAGCCAGCCAATAAATCCTGATAATACGAACGCAACGCCTGTTTAAGGCGATAGTCGGGAACCCTCTTTTCTTTTAGCTTAGATTGCAGGAATTTAATTTCCATAGGCCTTAGCCACGGTTGGCGTCGACCAATCATACGCTGACCAGCTCCAACGGGCAAGACGCGCCGCTTCATCGAACAAAGATTGGCGTGTTTCGGCCCCAAAAACGACAATCAAGATCTCTTTGGACCTTTCCCCTTGGGAAGGCCTCAGCCTGACTATCAGGTTATTCTTCGACTCATCCAGATAGCCGGTCTTGCCGCCCGTGACATATAAGCCGTTATCTTCATCTACCAAAAGCGTGTTGGTGTTTTTGATGGTGTGGAGATTATTCTTTGGACTGGCATTAAGAACTTTAAACGTATAACGCGCCGTGGAGGCTGCCCGGCGTATTTCTGGAACGTTGAAAGCCGCTTTCGCGATTTTAGCCATATCCTGAACCGACGTTTGATTCCTGTTATCCATGCCCGAGGCATCAAAAAATTTGGTCTGAGTACATCCGATAGCCTTAACTTTCTTATTCATGGCCGCCACAAAGTTCGTCATGCCCAAACCGCTTAGCCTGGCCATGGCCGTAGCCGCGTTATTGGCACTGCCTACAATGCTGGAATAAAGCAGATCCCTGACAGTCAGCTTGGCACCCACAGCCACGCGTAAACGTCCGCCGCCGACTTCATCCTTTTTTGACATGGCCACCACCGAATTCCAAGCCGGCTTCTTATCCAAATAAACCAAAGCTCCGACGAGTTTGGTGAGACTGGCCGCCGTCCACTGTTTATCCGGCTCATAAGAAAAAAGAATTTTATTGGTCTTGACGTCGATCACCAAAGCCGAAGCAAAACCTTTTTCCTTTAGCTCAAAATCCGCCGCTTGCGCCAAACGATGAGGTTGGTTCACCTGCAATTTGGTTGTGGTGGCGGCTAAAACGGTGTGTCTTGGATTAAAAAATCCAAAAACCAAAAAAGCAATAACCAAAAAACACTTGGTAATTGGTCTTTGGATTTTGGTAATTTCTGTCATAGTGTAGTTTGGAATGAATCCCGCATCCAGGTCGCTAGGGTATCCATGAGCTTGGGATCAGAAGTGAAGAGATGGATGCCGTGACCCGCGTTTTTGTAAGGCGCGAAAGTCTTGCGCATGGCACCCGCCCTGTCTATGAGTTGACGTGAGACTTCGAAGGAATCCGGATCGTCGCTGTCAGAAGCGGCCGCCCAAAGGGCATGATGGGCTTTGACATACAAAGCATCGTCCACCGCGTTCATGCCGCGATTATTGCCCGGGGAAAGCAAGGCGGCGCCGCAAAGCCCTGGTTCTTGCTGTAACATAGCCAAAGCCAAACTCGCGCCGATGGAAGCTCCGACTAACATGATCCTGTCCAGCGGATATTTTTTACCATCCAACCAATCCAACGCCGCCTGAATATCATTTAAGGTTTGTTGGTGTTGAATATCCTGAAACTTTTTATAATCAAGTTTCTGCCCGGTTTCAGTTTCCACGCTCTCCCCATGGCCGCGCATGTCGATAGCCAACGAAGCAATGCCGTATTTGGATAGCACCTGTTGAAACGGGACCCAAGACCGCCTATCCAGCGGCATCATGTGCAACAAGATAGCTACGCCAATAGTCGTGGGCACGGGATACCATTCGCCCACTACCTTAACGCCATCGAATGTATTGAAGGTTACGCGTTCAGACATATTTTTAAAAAGTTATCTTCTGCCCTGGCCTGAGTGTTTTAGGTGGCGGAGCGTTACCTTGAGCCGGATGAGTCCCGGCCGCGTCAGTCCTCCTGTCTTTAGCCATCCGCTTATCCAAGGGATTAATCATGTCATGACGCATGGGGGCGGCCGGATATTCGGTCGAAGCCCTCGAGGCTTGAGGTGGTTGGGAAGCTGGTTTTGATTGCTTAAAAACCGTCAGCGTCCGTGGAATCTCCTCTTTCTCTTCTTCTTTTTCCTCAGCCAAGTCTAAATCCTGCATCTCTATTTTAGGTTCCGGAGCTTGATGTCTTACCTCTGGCGGTCTAACCGCCGGTTGATCGTCTATACTCTTTTCAACTTTTGATTTACTGGTTTCCAAAGCTCTGCCCTTGATGCGTTCCAACTCAGCCATTAAACCGTAGGCCTTGGGTTTGGTCTCCTGCGGTTTGGTGGCTTCTTGAACATCAAACTCGCGGTCAGACGTCTTCGGTTTAAAAGGTTCCTGCGCTCCTGGTTTCGAACTTTCTGACAAAGCTAAATCGCCCACCACGCGCGGTCTATTAGGCGCCTCGGATCTGGCCCTTGGTTTTGAATCCCTATTTTCTCGTCGGGCCGGCTCTGGTCTGTATGATGTTTCACGCCGGACTTCTCCGGCTTCCGGTTCTGGCACCATTTTGACCACTTTACCTTTGGTTTTTCGCTCTTCCCGCGCAAGGGGCATACAATCGGCGCAGTAAATCGGACGACTGGTATCAAGCTGGATCGGCATATCCCAAACCTTGCCGCAACGGTCGCAAGTATGCGAAAACTTCGGCTTATCCTTTTTGCCGGACGGAGGTTTGGCAATGGCTTTTAATCTTTCAGGTGAAATTGTCAGATATTCAACGATCGCTTCATGCTCATCCCTTTTCTCTAAACTTTCCTTGGACATTTCTTGCAACAGAGGCCCTCTGCGTCCGACTTCTAGACCGGCGTTGTCTGTCGTCGTCTGTCGTCTGTCGTCTGCCATGTGTTCACTGACGACTGTCGACTGTCGACTTACGACTGTCGGCTCCGATTCAATCATCGAGGCGGGCGTGCCTCCGAGTTTATCCTTAGCCTCCTGCAATTCACTGTCGGCAAGACGAAGGGATGTCATAGCCTCCATGCCGCTCCAGCGCAAAACCTTTTCCTCGATGTTAGAACGCGGCACAGCGTAACGTTCGCGTGAAACGGCGATGATTTTTTGCGCGTTGCCCGTAAAGGTAGCCATGGGCGGCAAAGTCGTGGCCGAAAAAGGCGAGGTGGCTACGCCGTCCACCATGAGTTTGAGATAAATCGTATATTTGGTGAGGTTGACCAGGTCTTCGGGCGTAAAAGTCGGAGAAAATTCTTGTTCCAAAAACGCCGCGTCCGTGCCGCCTATGCGGAAGGCTAGGATGGTTCCGGCGTTGCCGATGACGGCCGCTCTGACTTCTTCCGTCAGTTGCTCGATATACTGGTGCGCGACCGTCAAAGCCAGACGATATTTACGCGCTTCGGAAAGGATGGACGCGAAAGACTCGTTGGCAAAATTCTGGAATTCGTCGACAAAGAGATAAAAGTCGCGGCGATCATCTTCCGGCAAATCCACGCGTTCCATGGCCGCCATTTGAATGCGCGAGATGATCATGCCGCCTAGCAGTTTCATGTTCTCTTCCCCGATCCTACCTTTGGACAAGTTGACGATAAATATCTTGCCGCTGTCCATGATATCGCGGGGATCAATGGTGGATTTAACCTGCGAGACGATGTTACGAATAATAGACGCCGACAAAAATTGTCCGACTTTATTTTGAATTGGAGCTATGGCTTCTGTTTGATACTTAACCTCCCACGAGCTGAACTCAGCCACCCAGAAAGTTTTAACAATGGGATCGCGAATTTTAGCGATGACTCGCGTCCGATAATCAAGATCAACTAACAAACGGTTAATACCGAGAAGAGTCGCTCCCGGATAATCCAACAGAGCCAAAACGCAGTTGAGCAAGATATATTCCATGCGCGCGCTCCAAACGTCAGGCCAGATTTTTTTAAAGACGCCCATCAATCCGCTGGCCGCCAAATGTTTTTGACTGTCCCCGCTCGTTTCTAAAATATTAAACCCCACCGGGAAATCAGCGTCCGCTGGATTGAAGTACACGACGTCATTAATGCGGTTGGAGGGGATGTAATCCAAGAGTTTTTCTGCCGTGTCGCCGTGGGGATCGATGTAGCAGACGCCATGGCCGGCCATAATATCCGACATGATCATGTTCTCCTGCAAAACCGTCTTGCCCATACCCGTCTTCCCGATGATGTAAACGTGCTTGCGGCGATCATCCGTCTTTATGCCAAAACGCCTCCGCTGGTTCCTAAAATTAGTTTCAGCGAACAAAGTTATTTCATTTTCATGGTCGTGATTGTACTGAATCGGCATACCGGTTAGGCGATCGGAAGGTTATAAGGCGGTTCTACTGATTTAACTTCGCGTTTCTTGAGCTGAGGTGCCTTGACTTGGAAGGTATGCGGGAAGTGCCAATACGTGGCCAGTTCCTCCGTGTTCAGATAGTACGGAGCCAAACCGTCAAAAGCCGAACGTTGGCGATAATGCTTAACCAACCTTCTCTTATGCAGGTTATTGCGCTGATCTTTGAAGAACCACCGGCTGCCGGTCATCCCGACCTTATTCAGGTCAGGTTTTAGTGACAGCATGTCATTGGCATTCATCTGCTTCATGAAACCGATAAAACCATTGACGGCGCGCGGCTTTTTAAAGACGGCCTTCTTGCCTACGTAAACAAACCTGATTTTAACCAGATAACCGATTTTAGATATTTTATTCTCAACCGCTTCGAGGACTTTGCGCTCACCCGGAGTCAGGTTAAAAATTTTGGCCGCAAACATTTCCTTTTCGGGTTTCTTCGGTTCGTTTGATCCGCCCACAAGGCCATTAGCCAGCGCGATAAATAAAGTGAAAGGCGCGAAAAGAATTTGTTCCGGGAGGGTCTGCTTGGCCACCACCTTTTCGCCTTTCAGCTTTTTAATCAAAGCATCGCCTTTCTTTTTATAGGCTACTTGCTCAATCGGAATCAAAATAAACTGGAGCCAGGCCTGTTCGCCCAGTCCAAGCCGCGAAAAACCCTCGAGCAACACGGACATAGGGTCCTTAAGCTCACCGCTCATGGAGTGTTCAAAGACGGGATATGTCTTAATCGGGTACATGTCCGACTTATTCTGATTAGGCGCCGGGGTCATCTCGGTTGCCCAAAGATCCCAATCCCTGTCGGGATAATAAGCCGGGACATTTTTAGCGTAATCCTCGATTTCAACTATTTCCGCCTCCGGATACTGGGCGTAGATTGAAGCCTCGACCAAATCCCTGAACCTGCGGACGGTGTTAACAATAAATTGAACATTCCCCTCGATGCTGACGATTTCCATGGAAATTTCGTCCTGAATAACGCCCCTCATCCACTTATCAGTCCAGGAGATGCTGGAATGCGCGCCGGCCAAATGGGCGTAAATGTTTTCGACTCCCCTTAAAGCCTGGCCCGGATCTTTTTCGGTATTTTTCGGAATGTCAATGGCCAAACAAACCATTTCCTTGCTTCTGATATATTTGATTTGCTTATACTCCAGCCAGCCATAGATAAACATCCAGATGAAAGCCAACAGAAAAAACGCCCATCCGCCATGCAAAAAGATGTAAGCCATGGCATCAAACGGGCTAGTTCCAACGCTTGCCAAAAAGGCGTTAATATCAAACGATATGAAATCCTCCATATCAAACATAATATCACAATCGACGCCCGTCAGTCGAACGAACTAACTTAACGTCCTATGACGTCCTAACCGTCCTGTTCGTCCTATCGGAGGACGCAGGACGATGGGACGACCAGGACGAGGGTTTTTAAGCTTTACCGCGCAACTTGGCCTTGGCTTTAAGGTCAAACTTGTACCAAGTCACCAGCAAAGGCGCCGCAATGAAGATCGAGGAGTAAGCTCCCACGGCAATACCCACAATCAAGGCCAGGGAGAAATCACGCACGGTCGAGCCGCCGAAAAGATAGACGGCGATCAGAGCCAGTAAAGTCGCGACTGTCGTGTTGATGGAGCGAACGATAGTTTGGTTAAGGGACGTGTTTACGATATCCTCAAACAAACCCGAAGTTCTTTGTAAATTCTCGCGCACCCTGTCCAAAACCACGATCGTATCGTGAATCGAGAAGCCCATGACAGTCAAAATGGCGGCCACAAACGTTGTCCCCACCTCCAGGCCGTGCAATTTGCCAAGCAAGGCAAAGAGACCGATTGGCACGATGACGTCATGGAAGGCCGTCAAAGCCGTGATAAAACCGTATTTCCAGGAAGCTATCGGCACCGCGACTTTGCGGAACGCGTAGGCGATGTAGATCATGATCGCGACGAACACGATGACCAGCGCGAAAATAGATTTTGAACGTAATTCCTGGCCGATAACCGGGCCGATCGAATCGAAACGCAATTCCGTGATACTGCCGTATTTGTCTTTAAGTTGTTGGACAAACTTTTGATGGGTCGCCTCATCCATATCCTTGAGCCTAAAGCTCATGTCAGTCTCCCCCACCGGTTGGATGACAATGCCACCCAAATTCAAAGATGAGACAACATTTTCGGCTTCCACCGGAGAAGGCCGCTGAGCTTCGAAGCGAACGACGAGGAGTGAACCGCCGGCAAAATCAATGCCCTCTTTCAGGCCAAAAACCGCCAGGAACACAATACTGGCTCCGATCAAGACAGCCGAGATCAGGTACCAAAGCGGACGATATTTGATGATATTCATAATTTCTATGCTTGCTTTTTATCTTCTGCCTTGGCTTTGGGGGCAAAGACTAACCAGCCCAGTTTCGCGACCATAGCCGGCGTTAAAATCCAACGCATCAAGTTACGCGTGATGGTGATGGCCGTGAACATGGAGAGCAACACGCCGATGGCCAGGGTCAACGCGAAACCTTTGATGACTGAGGATGTGAACCAATACAATACGATGCAGGAGATAAGCGAGGTGGCGTTGCCATCGCGGATGGAGAGCCAGGCGCGCCTAAAAGCTTCTTCCATAGCCTGAGAATAGTTCTTGCCTGATTTTAGTTCTTCTTTGAGACGTTCAAAAATCAGCACGTTCGCATCCACCGCCATGCCAATCGAAAGGATGAAACCGGCGATACCGGAAAGCGACAAAGTGACTGGCAAAAGTTTGAAGATGGCCACCGAGATCAAGGCGTAAACCCCCAAAGCCAGAACAGAGAGCAGGCCCGGCAAGCGGTAAAAGGCCAACATGAACAGAGAAACCAAGAGCAAACCCCAGAGAGCGGCCGCAAGTGAAGCTTTGACAGAGTCCGCTCCGAGCATGGGACCGACTGATTGTTGGGCGATCAATTTGATGGGCACCGGCAGAGCACCGGCTTGCAGGCGCTGAGCCAAAATCTTAGCTTCGCTGACGCTGAATGAACCGGTGATGACCGCCTTGCCTCCCAAAATCTCGGTCTGGACGGTCGGCACGCTGATCGGCTGATCATCCAAAAAGATGGCCACCGGTTTGCCTACGTTGCGTTTGGTGATGTCGGCAAATAATTTAGCGCCCTCATCATTGAATTGCAATCCGATTTCCGGCGCACCAGTGCGTTGGTCAAATTCCATCTGGGCCGAAGCTAATTGCTTACCCGTCAAGTCAGTCAGCTTCCAAGCGTCCGCCGAAGGCAAAACATCCGATTCCTGTAATTTCTTAAAAATAGCCGCGCGCACTTTAACGTCCTGCACGTTCTTTTCATCTTCCTTAAAAATCAAATGATAACCAAAGGCCGTCTCAACCGGAGCGGAAATCTCTCCTTTTTTGAGAGCAAAAGCCTTCTCCTCAAACTGTGAAACCATAACGCCCTTGCCAAACCAACCCAAATCGCCGCCGCTCACGGTCGCACCCGGCTCTTCCGAATATTTCTTAGCCAGGTCCGCAAAATTTGCGGCTTTCACTTCCTTTTGGATCTTTTGAATTTCAGCCAAAGCCTCTTCTTTGGTCCTGGTGGTTGAACTCGGGGCCTGATCAGCGCCTTTCCATTGGATCAAAATGTGGCGGGTCTTTATTTCCTGCCCGGCATCCTTCTTTTCTTCAACCTGAACCACCGCCTCGCCACCGGCCATGTTGACGACCTTATTCATGATACCGACAGGGGCACTTTGAGCCGCGTTATAAATTTCGGAATATTCTGGGCTGTTCTTGATGAAACCCAGTTCACCGCCCTGATCCTTAGCAACCAAATCATCCGTCGACTGGCGAACCATGGTCTCAAATGAACCAGAATCTTTAAGAGCCTTGGCCAAAAAGTCCTGAGCCTTAGTCTGAGCCTGCTTAACCGAGTCATCAATCTTTTTCTTTTCATCATCGGTCAACCCCCGACCGGCATCGGTATTCTGTTCCTTAAATTCCAAAATCGGCGTTTCACCGATCATCTTAATAGCCTGATTGATATCCTTAACCCCGGCCAGTTCAACGGAAACACGCCAGGAACTGCCGGCGCGGGTTGTCTGCACCAAAGGCTCGGACACGCCCATGGCATTCACGCGGCGTTCGATGACATCGCGCACGCCGTCCAAAGCGGTCGACTGTTTTTCGCTTGAGACGCGCGAAACGTCAGCCTCATACTCGAGGCGGGTGCCGCCCTGCAAATCAAGGCCAAGCACAAAAGGCTTGTCGATGTGCCCGAAATGGGTGTGCAAAGCAGTATTCGTCTGGTCAATCAGCCAGTTGGCGGGACCAGAATAGCTAAGCGATCCGGCCACGACAGTCAGCAAGACTATCAGTGCGATGCGCCTTTTGACGGAAACGCGAGGGACGCCGGAAAATCCGGAGGTAGAAGGTTTTGACATAAACGGCAAAAGTATAGCCAACCGATGGCTTTTAGACAAGGGATGTCAAACCTTCGCGTCCTCAAACGTCCTAAAGCGTCCTATCACGTCCTGACTGCGGATTGTCATCCTGAGCGAAGTGAGTCGTACGAACGCAGCTGAAGGATCTGGTTGTTTCAACCCAAATACTCGAATCTTGGTACTCTTTGACCGTTAACCTCAACTTCTTCCATGAACATAGCCAGCGGTCTGACCCAGATTAATCCTTGATCGTATAAAGCGCGATAAACAACCAGCTCTTCCAAAGTTTCACTGTGATGCGCGACTCCTATCACCTCATATTCGTTGCCATTGTAGTGACGGTAATGCCCAAGTTTAAAATTTTTGGCGACTTCTGACCATTCAGGTACGAGCATAAATTTCTAAATTGAAAATATTGACCAAGTTGAGGGCTATTTTTATGGCCAAGTATAATTCATTATGTCCAACAAATTCAATTTCTCTACGACTTTCCCGTCTTCATTGGCAATTATAATCAACATATTCAACTTTGACCGAAGATAGCTTTCCCATAAAACCTGTTTGCACATGTGACAAGGATAAACCGAGCCCTCTCCCCTTCCAGCGGGTTTATTCCATGAAATAGCTATAGCCTCGATGGCATACTCACCATGTGCGGCGGCATGGGCCAGAACCGACTGTTCAGCATGTAAAGTCAACGAATGGGTATCGGAAAAATACTGACCGGACCCATAAATATTTCCTTTGTCCGTCAAAACAGCCGCCCCATATCTATTATCGTCTTGTGAACCTTTGACAGTAAGCGCATTTTTTACGCCTTCCTGCGCAGCGGCGATTAATTTTTGTTCTTGCTCTAAAGTGATTGGCATATAACTTTCGCTTATTAAAATTATTTAAAACCCCATCGTTTCTTCATATCCTCATAAAATGGCTCGATTGAGCATCTCATCGTAAATATTGGCAATAAAATCCCGCATGAATGAATCTTTCAAATACGCTTCTGCCTGCAGTCTTGTTTCTTGTAGGTGATCGTTTCCAATTCCCAAAGCCAGCCCTATCCTGTCGCTATTATCGAGGCCGAAGGACTTGGGATCGCTATATTCGCGCATGAAAATTTGGTTGTACTTCTTTAAAGCTCCAACATCTTCTCCGTTGGCATTCTCGATATATTCCAGACAAGGCAGACAAGATAAAATATCAAAGTGGCGCAGGTCGTCATTATCTTGTAAAACCTTAATGGCGGTACGACGAATCCATATCGGCCCAAAAGGCTTAACCACGCCTTCAAAAATCTCCGGCCTCTTTTCTTTCGTGACTAGCCATTGAGCATAGTCGCATACCAAATGTGTATGCCAGCCTTTCTTAAAATCATCCAAACTCAAAATATCCCATTCCATATAATCAACCGGATGAGTGAGCTTACGATCGATTTTTGTGATATAGCGACTATCCGGATAAACCGCGCCGGAAATATACTTATCCAAATCTTTGACCTGATATCTGTCTTTCAGATCAAGCGCAAACCGCATGTGAGTTGCTTCGAGGGCCATATCACTTGATAAGCGTAAGGTCACCATTGATAATAACCGGCTTCACGGCTTCGATTTCAGATTTGTAGAACGGAATTTCTGGAACGGGGTTCAACAGAAATATCTTCTGATTTAGCACATAGGCAAAACCGATTTCCATCAGCGCATTGCCGCCGATGTAATTCGCTATGCCGTTCTTATCGTAATTAGCGACCAAGACAGCATCCGCGCCCTGCATCATATTCCAAAATTCCCGAATCGCATCCTGGTTATTTTTCTGTTCAATCTTAATCTTTTCCTTCTCCTCGTCCGATTTACCGACAAAACTATCCGCGAAGCTGGTAATAAAAGCATCGTGGCCAAGATCTTTGAGTTTGGTTCGTAATTCAAGCATACGTTCCGTCATCTGCATGCTGCCAATGATACCTATTTTCATATAATTTACGCTACTTCTGTTTTATCAGAATTATTTTTCTCTAAATCTGCCTTTCTATTCTCGAGATCCGCAAGAATCTTGTCGATAGAGGTTTTTGCCTTACGGATAAACCACTCAACAATCTCAGAATCTATCGGCTTATCCATTTTCTTACCGGTTTTCTCATCAATCTTCTTATCAGTCGCTATGTACATTTCCATCAGCTTCGTGTTCCTAGTGCTTTGCTTGACTAAATCATCAGGATTTTCACTTTCGGCTATAAATTTACTGAGGGCAATTAACTTTTCAATTACTTCCCATTTTGTTTCGGGTTCCCATTCCTTTGCATCACCGATCTCCAAATAAGCCTGTGTTAGGACATCGATGGCGCCCCTGGCGCTGACGACTTTTTCCATCAAAAGCTCATCCTCAAACTCCAACTTCTTCTTACCCCTGACTCCGGATTTAACCTCTGGCAACTTATCAGGTGCGGGGAATTTATCCTCAGGGTTGGGGGTTTCATGACCGGTCTTAACCGTTTTTTTTATCGAGTTTAATCCCTGATCAATCATTTTATCTGGGAACATATTGGGGTAAATATAGCACTATTGCTTAGTCTGACAAAAATCCCGTAAAATCCGCTTATCCGTCTCACTTAACTTGGTTTCAGCTTGCGACTCTTGTTCGTCAAAAAATTTCCCATACTCCCCTTCGTTGACTTTGATGGTCAATTCAAAATCATCTTTAACCTCCATAAGAAAAACACTCAATATCGCGCCCTCGCTTTCGTAAGTTCCAAAAAATTTATATTCCTTGGGTGCGATACTCAACTCCTCCTGAATCTCCCTCTCCAAGGTCTGCTCAATATTCTCATCATTTTCCGCCCCGCCTCCAAAAAAACCGAACATACCCTGACCTCTCAAGGCATCTTCAGCTCGTTTCTGTAAAAAAACTAAAATACCAGCCTCACTTGTTTTGTAAGGGATCAAGATTGAACAAATGCGCTTGGACATAACTTATTTTTCTAGATTCCCGCCTTCCCCCTTCGCCGAGGCCTCGTGGGACAAGTCGCAGGAATGACAAACTTTCTTAACTCCTTTCCCCCATTCGATGGAGGGAAAGGTGGCGAGTTCGACGAGGCGAATAGAGGGGGGCCTATTATTTTCCGTGACAGCGCTTAAATTTTAAATTTGATCCACAAGGGCACAAGTCATTGCGACCGACATCTTTATATTTTGGGTCTGTTTTGACAGCGTTGGATCGCGCTTGGCCCTCGGCTTGATTGAGTTCGTCGGAAGTCTTGGCCGCGCCGGAGAACATCAGCGGCTGGTTGGAGTTTAAGCCCGCGCCAAACTGGCGAACCATGACTTGTTGTGCGATGGGGATCTTAAAGATGCCATGGGCGACCTGCCGGCTGATGAGCGCGTTCAGTTCGTTGAACATGCGATAAGCTTCACGCTTGTATTCCACCAGCGGATCATGTTGAGCGTAACCTTGGAGACCGATACCGCGACGCATGTGATCAACGGCGTCCAAATGCTCGGTCCAAAGATCATCATAAGAACGCAACAAAATTCCTTTCTCGATATCAGACATGAACGCCATGTCAACGATACTCTCTTCAATTCTCTTATAAGCCTGTTTGGCCTGATCCATGCAGATGTTGATAATCTCGGTGCGCAGTTCGGCGATAAATTGCTTGCCACCGGATTTGGTTTGGATTTCTTGCAGACGCTTGGACGAATCAAACTCAGCCGGCAAAAGCGCGTTGATGGCTTTAGCGACTTCTTCCAGACTCCAAAGCGAAGGATCTTCAGCACCCGTGTGAAAAAACACGATCTGCTCAATCTCCCCTTCCACCGCTTCCATAATTTTTGTCTTGAGCGGACGTTCACCTTCCACCGTCGGCTTAACGGCATCTTCCAGAATTTGACGGCGCTGGCTGTAGATCGCCACGCGATGCTTGTTAATCACGTCATCGTATTCCAGCAAATGTTTACGGATATCAAAGTTGTGACCTTCCACTTTACGTTGCGCGCCTTCGAGGGCCTTAGAGAGCATCTTGCTTTCAATGGGTTCGTCTTCCGGGATGCGCAAAAAGTCCATGCGCTTTTTCATGGTGTCGGAACCAAAGATGCGCATCAAATCATCCTCCAGCGAGACGTAAAATTGCGTCGTGCCCGGGTCTCCCTGACGGCCGGCGCGACCGCGCAACTGATTGTCGATGCGGCGGCTCTCGTGACGCTCGGTGCCCAGGACGTGCAAACCTCCCACGCTTTTAACAAAGTCGGCCTCAGTTTCGTCCGGCGGATTGCCGCCCAGAATAATGTCCACGCCTCGGCCAGCCATGTTAGTGGCCACAGTGACGGCTCCCCGGCGGCCGGCTTGAGCGATCCATTCACCTTCACGTTCGTGGTTCTTGGCGTTCAAGAGGTTAAAAGGGAGACCTTCCATGCGCAGGAGCTCGCCCAAAACTTCGTTCTTTTCGATGGAAGCCGTACCCACCAGGACAGGCTGGCCTGATTCGTGCAAACGTTTAATCTCCCGGACAACGGCCGTGAATTTTCCCTTCTCCGTCTTGTAAACGCGATCCGGGCTATCTTTGCGTTGGCTGGTTTTATTGGTCGGAATTTCGACAACTTCTAGCTTGTAAATCTTGAAGAACTCTTCAGCCTCGGTCAGGGCCGTACCTGTCATGCCGGCCAGCTTGCCGTACATGCGGAAATAATTCTGGAAAGTGATGGTGGCCATGGTCACGCTTTCACGCTGGATAGTCACATGTTCTTTAGCTTCAATCGCTTGGTGCAGACCTTCGCTGTAGCGGCGACCAAGCATCAAACGTCCCGTAAATTCATCCACAATTAAAACCTCGCCGTCTTTGACGACGTAATCCTTGTCCAGTTTGTACAAAGCATGAGCACGCAAAGCGTTCTCGAGATGGTGGACTTGCTTGACCCCGCCTTGGGCATAAAGATTTTCCACGCCCAACCATCCTTCAACTTTAGAAATGCCTGATTCGGTGATGGTGGCCGTGCGTAACTTTTCATCGATCAAATAATCCGTCTCAGCTTCCAACCGCGGAACAAGTTCCGCGAAACGATAATACATCTCACTCGATTCTTCGGCCGCCCCGCTGATGATAAGCGGCGTGCGAGCTTCGTCAATGAGAATTGAGTCAACTTCGTCGACGATGGCATAATTCAAGCCGCGCTGGACCATCTGGTTCAAAGCTGTGACCATGTTGTCGCGCAAATAATCAAAACCAAATTCGTTGTTAGTGCCGTAAGTTATATCCGCGTCATAAGCCTCTCGGCGGGAAACCGGACGCAGATAATCCATGTCCACGCGAAACGAACCCGTTTCATCGCGCTCTTCATCATGCTGAGGCTCGGCCTTAAATTCCGGATCATAAACATAACCGCTCTCGTGCTGGATACAACCCACGGTCAAACCCAATGCGTGATAAACCTGCCCCATCCACACCGTATCACGCCGGGCTAGGTAATCGTTAACCGTAATCACGTGGACTCCCTTGCCTTCCAAAGCGTTGACATAAACCGGCGCCACAGCCGTCAGCGTTTTGCCTTCACCAGTTTTCATTTCAGCAATCTGACCCTTGTGCAAAACATAACCGCCGATGATTTGCACGTCATACTGGCGTTTTTGCAGGTTGCGCCACGAAGCCTCACGGGCCACGGCAAAACCTTCGGCCATGACATCATCCAAAGTCTCGCCCTTAGTCAGACGTTCTTTAAATTCTCTAGTCTTTTCCTTCAACCCTTCGTCGGACAGGGTCTTAATGGTTGGTTCCAAAGTGTTAACTTGCGCCAAAAACGGATCTATTTTGCGCAAAACCTTCTCATTCGGATCACCAAAAATCTTCTTCATGATGCTCATAATAGGGCTATCTTATGCTCAAAAAGTCTTTAAGTCAACCAAACAGCCCCTGTATTTAGGGGCTGGGTTGCGCGGTTTTTAGTCACTCGCGAGTGCTCTCACGTTGCTTCTCTTTCCAGGCCGTAATCTCTTCCCGCAGATGATCCTTAACCTTGTCGATGGCTTTATAGAGGCTCTTTTCCGTCTTCTCCACCTTAAAAACCTTATTCGGCACATTGACCGTGGCCGAGCAGCTGTAAATTTCTCCCTTATTGTGATGATGATTTTCGAGACCCAAACTGATCTCGATAATCAAAATATTATCGTAGTACTTTTCCAAAGTTTCGAATTTTTCTTCAACGTATTGCTTGATAGCCTCGGTCAGATCCATGCCCATGGCACGTATGTTGATATTCATATCATTACGAATCACGAATTAAAAATGTAACGGTCTGCGAAAATGCGAATCCGTCGCGAATATACGAATTTTTTGTTTCGTGACCCATTCGTAGTTTCGTATCAAATTCGTAATTTCGTAGACCCTTCTAGTTTAGACTGCGAGCAAGAGGGCGTCAAAAACCGACGAGCTGGACTTCATCCTCCAGCATGATGTTGTAATCGTCGCGAACTTTCATTTTGGCTTTGCTGGTCAGCATGAGAATATCCTGAGCCGAAGCTTTGCCCAGATTGACGATGAAATTTCCGTGCTTATCGCTGATTTGAGCATCACCGATTTTCTCGCCCATCATTCCAGCTTGCTGGATCAGCCAACCGGCCGAGATGGATTTTTTGGATAGCATGTCCGCGGGAATTTCTTTAACGTCCTGCTTGAGACGATCCAGCTCGCCTTCATCTTTGAAAACAAAATTCTTAAACATGCAACCGGCACTCCCGAATTCCAACGGTTGTTTGGTCTTGCGCATCTGAATAATTTCATCCATGCGTTTTTTAAGCGCCTCAGCGCTTCCGGGCGTCAGTTTAAAAGTCGCGCGCAGGATAACATGCGGTTCGTGCTTAAATCGACTATCGCGGTATCCCATGCGACATAAGGCCAAAGGATAAACCACTGATTTGCCCTCCTTATCCAAACAATCCACGCTCACCAAATTATCTTTAATCTCACTTCCATAACAACCAGAGTTGCCATAGATGGCTCCACCGATCGTGCCCGGCACGCCCACCGCCCACTCCAACCCGGCTAAACCAGCCTCGGATGTCTGACGTGCCACGGCAGACGTGATGGCGCCAGCCTCAACCGTCGCCGTCTGCTGACGCAGTTTAACGTCGCGAAAAGCGATTTGGACTATCAAACCATCATATCCCTGATCGGAAACCAGCAAATTTGAACCGCCACCAAAAACATACCATGGAGCATTAAGCTTACGCGCCAAGGCGGCCGCGTCCAAAAGCACGCTTGGCTCGTCAGCCACCAAAAAAAGCCGCGCCGGTCCGCCGATGCGCAGGTTAGTATGCTTATTCATCGGCTCGTTCTCGACAATATCCGGGAATTGTTTTTTGAAAGCAGAGATGGTTTCGGGAGTCATAAAAATAAATTAATTCAAAATTCAAAGAGCAAAATTCAAAATGTTGGAATCCCTTCGGGATATTACCATATAACTAATGCCGGAGGCCACCTAAATTTTGCTCTTTGAATTTTGAATTTTGAATTTGCTCACGCAGGTGAGCATCAATGTCCCCCGCTCCCATAAAAACGCAGACGTCACCCGGTTTCAGCAAGGCGAAAGTCTGGTTGATGACCGATTGAGTATCGGGAGCGTACTCGAAAACGAGTTTGGGATTCTGAGCTTTAACAGCTTCGAGTAGTTTAGTTGACGTCACATCCGCATCTTCGGACGCGCTCCGGCCGGGCACATCGTAAATTTCACAAAGAACCAGAATATCCGCTTGATTGAAACACGACACAAACTCGTCAAAAAGATGTTTGGTGCGATTTTTATGGTGCGGCTGGAAGCAAAGCACGAGACGCTTGTCGGGATAGGCTTGTTTGACGGCGGCCAATGTTTCGCGCACGGCCGTGGGATGATGGCCATAATCCGAAAAAATCAAAGCGCCATTTTGTTCTCCCAATAGTTCCATACGCCGCCAGATGCCTTTAAAATTCATCACGGCCTGCTGGATGGCTTCGAGAGACGCTCCAAGCTCCTTGGCCATGACCGCCGCGGCCGTCACATTCATGGCATTAAAAGATCCTATCAAAACCGTTTGCAGGTTCCAATCCTCTGCGGCGTATTTAATTTTGACTTCAGTCACATCTTTGACGCGGGCACTCTCCACCATGGCATTATAAACCTGACTTTGAAGCTTGACTGTTTCCTTGCGGCCGAAAGTAATAGCCTTGAGTTCGTGAAGCTTAATCGACGTAACGGCCTTCACGGCCTGCTCTGACTCGCCGTTTACAACCACGATTGCATCCTTCTTGGTCTGTCGCAACAAACGCTCAAAAGTGTGACGCACGTCATCTATATCCTTAAAAATATCCGTGTGATCCAACTCGATATTATTGATGATCAAGCCTGACGGGTGAAAGCTTAAAAAATGCTTGGCGTATTCGTCGCCTTCGATGATCACCAAGTTTGACTTGCCCATTCTCAAATTGGCATCTGGCCAGTTAGGCAGACGACTGCCCACGATGACCGTCGGATCAAGTTTAGCTTGGATGCACATCTCCGCGAGCAGAGCCGTAGTCGTGCTCTTACCGTGCGTGCCGGTCACCAAAATCACATCTTTATCCTTAAACCATTCTCCCAAAAACTCAAAGTTGGTCACATCAGACAAATTGCGATGTTTAGCCGTGACCCGCTCCGGGTTGTCTTCCTTGGCGGCTGAGGTGTGGATGACTGCCTGACAATCTTCCGGCACATTACGCTCATCATGCGGACCGATGTTTATTTTAGCGCCCTTAGCTTGGAGCTCTGCCGTGGCATCAGAAGCCGTCAAATCTGACGCGCTAACCAAAACTCCGGAGGCCAAAAGTAATTTAGCCACGGCTGACATGTTAATGCCGCCGATGCCGACTAAATGGACGCGTTTCCAGGCATGGACGTTAAGCATACGCGTTATTTACCTTTCTTTTTTCCCAAAAAATACTCTGTCACGGCTTCATCCAAAGCGCCGTACAAACGCGGCCTTCCATAGCTCTGGAGATTGCCCAACATTTTTGACCAAATTCCAAACCCATGTTCCTCATCCACCTTATATTGCACCATCCAACGGTCAATCCATCTAACCATCGAGGCTTCGACCGCTTTTCTGTCTTCCAGAGTTGGATTAAAAACCCTTCGAGCCACCTCTTGTTCCATCTTATCCTGTATCTCTTTTTCTTTCCTCTTCAATTTGCTTAACTGAACGATGGTCTGCTCAACATGCGGTTCGCCTAAAGCATTGCCCCAGACCTCGAACTGTCCTCCGGGTTTTTTAAGATCGCCCAACAAATTAGCCCATTCAATGGGAGCATTGGGTGTTTTTCTGCGTTCCGTTAGCTGACTAACTGCTTCTTGGGGTTCTTCCAAAGGTTCAGCCAACCCTCGTTCTGTGTATGGCTCCATATTGGCACCAGTTTAGCCTAAAAGAAAAAGAGGCGCTAGAACGCCCCGAAGAAGAGATAAATAGCCGTGCAATCGCTCTCGTTGCCGCTGGTTCGCCAACCACCCAGCCGGATGTAGCCATACTCAGCTAATCGGCGATCGCGGGCTTGGGTAATGGCGACCAAAGATGATGTCCTGATCCCTTGATCACCATGCATCGCGGCGCATTCATTGAACTCAAGCTTGAGCGGCGTGAGTGTGCGGCTCATTTCCAGATGCGCGTAGAGCAGGAAGATGACAAGAGGTAAAAGAGCGATACACGAGAGCAGGATCCCATGGCCGGTGTCCCATTTGAGGGCGTGCCACACGACTGCGCAGATGCCCATCAGGATGATAGCCGGCAGGCAGATGACAAGGATCGTCAGCGTCAGCTCCATAAGAACCTGTGAGAGATCCAGCCCAAATGTTTGCCGGGCAAAGTCACGCAGTGCCAAGGAAACCAAGAACAGCGCCCCCAAGATCACCCACCAATGAATAGAACTGCTATGTTGCTCATTTGGAATCGCCAGTCTTTCCTTGATTAACATCCTGACCTCTCCCTCCGTCATCCTGAACTTGCCCGCCCGCCTTTGGAGGGTTTCAGGATCTACCGTAGCAAATAAGCTAGTGGGATGCTGAACTAAATTCAGCATGACAAAAAAGTTAAAAGGACGGAAAAAGTAGTATGTGCCAAAAATGGCCCAATGTCAAGCCACTACACATCTCAAAGATTCTAGGGTAATCTTTGCTTAACCTATGATTCTCCAACAATCAGACCCGCAGATGGCCGAGCTCATCAAAGCCGAAGAGCAGCGCCAGATCGAAGGATTGGAACTCATTCCTTCTGAAAATCACACATCTCCTGCCGTATTGGAGGCGCTAGCCACGGTGCTTTCCGACAAATATGCCGAGGGTTATCCGGGAAAACGGTATTATCGGGGCAATGAAGTTGTCGACAAAGTCGAAACCCTGGTGCAGGAACGGGTTAAAAGCTTGTTCGGCGTGCCGTATGCCAACGTACAGCCATATTCGGGCAGTCCGGCTAATCTTGCAATCTATTCCGCCCTGTGCGAACCGGGAGAAACCATTATGGGTCTGCACTTTCCTGATGGTGGGCACTTGACCCACGGTTGGAAATTTTCAATGACATCAAAATTTTGGAAGAGCGTCCCCTATCACTTGAAAAATGACGGTTCAACTGACTTCGATGAACTCCGCCACTTGGCCCAAGAAAATAAACCAAAAGTCATTATCTGCGGCGGCACGGCGATTCCACGCGCCATACAATTTAAAGAATTCGCACAAATTGCGGACGAGGTCGGAGCATATCTGCTGGCTGATATTTCGCACATCAGCGGCTTGATCGCGGGCGGTCAACATGAAAGCCCTGTGCCCTTTGCCCATCTCGTGATGACAACCACACACAAGACGCTGCGCGGTCCGCGCGGCGCTATGATCATGGTCACGCAAAAAGGATTGGACAAAAACGTTGACCTCGCAGAAAAGATCGACAAGGCCATCATTCCGGGCTTGCAAGGTGGTCCTCACCTGAATACCATCGCCGGGATCGGAGTTGCTTTGCTTGAAGCATCCAAACCTGAATTCAAAGACTATGCCGCCAAAGTAGTCTCCAATGCCAAAATCCTCGCGCAAGAGCTGATGTCACACGGACTAAAATTAGTTTCCGACGGAACTGACAATCATCTCATTCTGGTTGATTTGACGCCGACCGGTCCTGGTCGAGGGATGTTCATGGATTTAGCTTTAGAACGCATTAATTTATATTCCAACAGAAATTCCATACCATGTGAAACCGGCTCACCCTTTTATCCCAGCGGCCTTCGCCTCGGCACTCCAGCCGCGACGACTCGTGGCATGGGTGAAGCTGAAATGAAACAGATCGCGAATTGGATAGTGCAGGTCGTCGAACATATAAAAGACTTTCAGTTACCTGGCGACAAAGAGGCGCGCCTGGCTTTAATCAAACAATACAAAGAATCACTCAAGACCGACCCGTGGTACGACGCGCTTCGCGAGGAAGTGAAGGAGATGTGCGGGAAGTTTCCGGTCACCGGCCTGTCATTCCGACCGAAGTAAGCTCCGCAGATTCTTCACCGGAGTTTACCCTGAGCGAAGTCGAACGGGTTCAGAATGACGAATAGGAATGGACAAAACACCTAAAAAGCGGTATCTTATTGGCCATGCAACGCATTCCTGGCAAGCAAATTGCTCAACAAATTCTCGATGAGCTGAAGGCGGAAATTCAATCCAAAAACCTGCGCCCGAAACTGGGCGTTCTTTTGGTGGGCGATGATCCTGCCTCGAGTCTCTATGTCTCCCTCAAGCGCAAAGCCGCGAGCGATATCGGCATCATGACGGATATTAGAAAGTTACCAGCCGGCACAACGGATGAAGAACTAAAAAAAGTTATCGAGTCATGGAATATTGACCCGGAAGTCAGCGGCATCCTGATACAGCTCCCCTTGCCCGAAGGTCATGACACGGACGCGCTCATCGCGGCCATTGATCCCAAGAAAGACGCTGACGGCTTCCATCAACAAAATGTTCTAGCCCTGAAGACAGGAGAGGCTAAGATTATTCCCCCATTGCACGAGGGCATCTTGCGGCTGATCGCTTCGACCGGCGTTACCCCCAACCATTCACTGGCCATCATCGTGGCTAATTCTCACATCTTCGCCGATCCTCTCAAATATATTCTGGAAAAAGCCGGCGCCACCGTGCGCGTCATGCTGGCTTCTGATGCCACCAAGCCGCTCCGGGCTGGGGTGGACGACAAAGACCTGCGCGAGGCCGACATTATCGTAGTCGCCGTCGGTAAAGCCGGCTTTTTGACCGCCAACAGCGTCCAGGATGGCGCAGTCGTCATCGACGTCGGAACAAATAAGACGCCTGACGGCAGAGTCCGCGGCGACTTTGACCCCGATGGCACCGACCACATGGCCGGCTGGTATACCCCAGTCCCCGGCGGCGTCGGCCCCATGACAGTCGCTATGTTGATGAAGACGGTTAAGGAGATGGCGGGGTGATTCGGAAAAAAAGTTAGTCGCATAGCCCTATGAATTCGACCTACTTATCTCAATCTAAAATATTTAACCACCTAGACAGGGTGCAGGCATGGTTGAAAGGCAAAACTTGCTTCCCTATTAGCATCCAAATCGATCCCACAAACAAGTGCACACGCAATTGCCTGGGTTGTTCTGGTAACAAGACCGTCAAAAACGCACAACTTTCATTGAAATTTATGAAGGGTGTGATAAATCAAATCGCGCCTTTTTGCAAAGGACTTATTTTTACAGGCGGCGGTGAACCGCTGTGCAACGACGACACGCTATCCGCAATAAAATACGCGAGAGCCAAAGGCCTTGAGGTGGGACTGGTTACCAATGCCGACCTCCTAAATGCCGACATAGCGAAAGAACTCGTGAGACACTGCACTTATATCAGAATTAGTTGTAACTATGTTGGGGCTTGGAACAAGATAAAGTTATTGGTTAAGGCTAGAAATAATCAAAAAAGCGTTTGCACGATCGGCATAGGATTTCTTACAAATAAAGAAAGGGCTGCACACATGGCAGAAACCGCTAAAATCGCAAAAAAGCTAAAAGTTGATTACGTACAATTTAGGCCGTTTCACTTAGATACTTTTGATGCTAGCGACAAAATTGCAAAATTGAAAAAAAATCTTGACAGTGCAACTTTTAAAGTTATCGCCACTGATTATAAGTACAAGGAGATGAGTGATAATTTAAAAAAAGTAAAGAAGTATCCCGTCTGCTTCGGCGATAACTTTAGGACAGTGATAGCCGCCGATGGCAAATTATATCCTGATTGTTTTACGCGGGGTTTAAAAAACTTCTGTCTGGGCGATTTGCAAAAAGAATCGTTTAAAAAAATTTGGGCATCAGAGAAAAGAAAGAAGATCTTCAAATCCAAGCTCGATATAAGCAACTGTCCACCAATGTGTTACCATGACCCCCTTGATGAGTTATTGTGGAATATCTGGCAACAATACAAGGGAGGGAAACACGTGAATTTCATTTAATCTAATATTATGGATCACAGAGAAGGGCCACCATATAACAACGAACTAGACGCAGAATTGATTAGACTTTGTTTTCAAGGCGGAAAACTAGATGTAGACGCAATAAGAAATTATCTTTTTCGGGTAGATGCTGCTCGGATT
Organism: Patescibacteria group bacterium; assembly: GCA_041661105.1. Lineage (GTDB taxonomy): Bacteria > Patescibacteriota > Patescibacteriia > 2-12-FULL-60-25 > 2-12-FULL-60-25 > MWCR01. Next base: position 346,043 of record JBAZVB010000001.1, on the reverse strand, counting down.
GTAGGCATAGATGAATTAAAATCACACCCCCATTATGAAGAAATGCTTCGCGAAAGACGCCCTAAGGAAGCGGAACAATTTATCCAACTCAGCGATCCAGGTGCGGTGGCTAAATATAACGAGCTCGTTGATAAATTCAATGCCGATATAGAGCGCATCAAAAGAGAGAATGATCTTGAAGCAATAAAAGAATTTGTACGAGAAGCAATTGAAACAGCAAAATAATAAAAGCATTTCTCCAAAAAATACCTTGTATGCAATTAAAAAAAGTTAATGGTCTTAAGGGAAAGGTTTTTGATAATGGATACGAGGTATTAAAAAAACATGGACTTGTCATTATTTGGATGAGTGTCGGTAATAGTTATTTTAATAAGGAAAGGATTGAAGAAATTCTTGAATATGCCGCCAAGCATTTTTCTGTTGTTAGAATCTTGATACCGTATGAACCGGCCATTTATACTTACCTAGCCCTTGGTTACGATGAGACAAAAGCAAATTCTAAAGCACGCTTGGGATCGAATCGACTTACCAACCACACCAAGAGAACAATTAGCGAAAATGCAAGTTTCCAAGGTAAAGACATTCACATATTAAATTGGGCGGAAGAAGTGGAGAAAGTTGACGTTTATCAAAAAAAACTACTATTCATGACCCATCTTTACGAAACTAATCGCCGATTTCAAATTGATGCTGAAGAGACCACTGCCGAGGTGCTTAGCAATAAAAGTGACGAAAATATCTCTGCGGAAAAAATCAAAATCGGCGTGAAGTATCTTTTGGAGGAACTCGCTTTTGTTTTATCCAGTCCTGATTTATTTAAAGTCGATAAAACAGCATACATGTACCATCGTCACTGGCCTATTTATGAGAAGTTGGTTAATGGAGAGTATGATGACAAGCCTAAAGAGGATATTGGATTTTTATTGGTCGAGGGATGATTATGGAATTAGACTCTCAAACCCACGAAAGCCAGACCTTCCTCAAACTTGTTTGCCCCGGGCAAGATTTACAGCTCAAAGAATTTTCGAATTGCAAGTTTAAGCAATGCGATTTTAGCGAATGTAAATTTTCTGGTTCGTCATTTTTTGACTGCGCATTCGAAGATTGCAACCTCTCGAATATAAAAGTCGATCATTGCTCTTTCCAAAACGTCACGTTTAAAAACTGCAAAATTATCGGCGTCCTGTTCTCGGCCATCAAATCCCTTCTCATTGAATGGTCATTCAGCCACTGTCTAGTGGAACTTTGCGATTTTAGCGGCTTGGAAATGCGTCAAACAAAATTTATTGATTGCGCTTTGCGAAACTCTGAATTCATGGGCTCAAACCTAACTGACGCGGACTTTTCTGACTCAGACCTGCAAAACAGCAAATTCGATAACACAGTTTTGGAAAAAGCTGATTTAACTAAGGCTATAAATTATTACATTGATCCGACTCGGAACAAGATCAAGCAAGCTAAATTTTCTTACCCCGAAGTCCTCTCGCTCTTGGATTCATTTGGGATTGACTTAAAAACATGATTGCAAAATTATTTTCTATCAAAGAAACCTCAAATAAAGGCCAGGGTTTATTTGCCAAAGAGTTCATACCCAAAGGCACAATCATCTGTTTTGAATGCAATAAATGTCAGGCACTTTCCGAAGAAGAATTCAACCAGATGTCTGAAAAGGAAAAAGAAATCTTTTTAGAACATGCTTATCGCAAAAAAGACGGTTCTTATTTAATGCCGTGTGACGAAACGAAACTTCTTAACCACTCTTGTGATTCAAATATTTTAGATACCGGGAAAGGCTTTGACATCGTGGTTAAGGACATCAAACAAGGAGAAGAAGCGACTTATGATTACAGGGTTTTCTACGATGATCTAAAAATGCCTTGTAATTGCGGAGAGAATAATTGTTGTAAAGTTATTACCTGCGAACATCCTGTTCCAAAAGAACTTGAGCAATTTTGGTTAGAACAGATCAATTCTGCGTTGGATTTAATTGATGAGGTTGAACAACCTCTAAAAGAGGAGATCGAACAGACTCTGCGTTAATTAGCTCCGCAGATTCTTCACCTGCGTTCCCGCCAAAGGCGGACTGTCGCAGAATGACTGAATAAAAAAAGACCCGGTGAACAGTCGTTCTCCAGGCCTGTAAGAGCTGCGCCGACGCGGTGTTGCTACTTGCACATGCTGTGGTAGATCGCCGCGTGCTCGGCCGAGACCTTGATCGGATCACCTGGCCGAATCACGAACGGCCTACTACCGGGCTTGATGGTCACGCCGTTCACGGTCATCTCGTTGAAAGTACACGTAATCGTCTCTGTACGCTCCGCCGCACCGAAGTCGTACTCGCCCGGCATGATGACGCAGGTCTCATGGTAGATGCTTCCGTCTTGGAAACCAAGACCCTGCACCTTGCCACCGAAGTACATCTTGCGTTGGATCAGGCCCTCCTTCTTCTCCTTCTTCTTGCTGGGTGCGGCCGTCGTACGCGCTTTCTTGCCCGAGGGCTTGGGACTCGTCGCTCTCGTATTCTCCCTGACGGGCGGAGCGTAGATGTCAGCCATCATCGCTTCCTGAGTCTGACCTCGCTCAGCTGGACTATGATCGCAATACACCCTTCCACAAATCGGACATGGCATTTGCCTACCTCCTCATTTTCAAGCTCACCTTGAGCCAGGATGCGTTATTTATTACAGAATGATACAAAAAAGTCAAGGGGTTTCGCCTCTTTTTTGTTTCTGGATCCCCGCATTCGCGAGGATGACAAAAGTAGATTGCCGCGTCGCTGCTGCTCCTCGCAATGACAGAGGTTGGACGTAGGACGATTAGGACGACCAGGACGTGAGGACGAAATGTAACTCTTGTCAGTTGTTAGTTGTCAGTTTTACCCTTCGAGGTTAATCCCCTCTGCCGCGACGTTATAAGCGTGTTGCCGGCGCAGGACTTTGACGATGGTCAGGATGCCTAAAATTTCCAGCAACATCTGAACGGCAAATTCGTAGCGCACTAAAGTGAAGAACGGATCGTAAAAAGTGTAATAACTTAGGAACATTTCCATCAAAACCGTGACGACAACCCAAAAAATAATCAAAAGGCCCAGTTGTTTGCCATGCGGCACCTCTCGGTGGCAGGCCCAATACGTAAAAAACATAGCCACCAACAGAGAGACTGCCCAACCGAGGCTCAATTCCAACCATTTGTTCAGCGGGTTTGGGAAAAGATAACCGAAAATCACCATGACAACCGTCATATTGGCCAGCCACTTGAGCAATGGGATGTAAATCAACTTAAGATATTTTTTCATACTAAGATTGGGTCTACGAAATTACGAATTTACGCGAATATACGAATGTACGAATTGGGACGTAGGTAGGACGTGTAGGACGATCAGGACGCTTAGGACGTTATTTGGTTATATTCTGACATACACGGCCAGCTCCTGCAAAACCACCACTAACAGCAATAAAGCCAGGGGCAAAGGCGCCCATTTCCAGACCCAATGGATCCGCGCTCCCCTGCGCCTCATAGCAAACCAGGCGCACAAGCAAATGATTAACCCGCTCAATCCCGTCAGGACTCCGCCCACAAAACCGATTGTGTCCAAAAAGTTGCGGGAAGTGACGGCAAAAAGCAGGAGCGGAAAGGCGATGGCTATAATCCATGAGACAACCGGATTGGCTTTAGCGTCCCAATGCCAGAGGTTTTTAACCGCTTGCGTGATCGTAATGTAAGAGGTGATGACGGCCAGGATGCCGATAACCGGAATCAGCCACCAAAAAATGGGTGGGAAAGCCAGGCCAATATCTTTAGATGAAGTAATCTGCGGATAAGCTAAGGCAATCGTCAAACCAAAACCCCACGAGAGGATGCCGGAGATGATGGTGCCCCAAAAGATTCCACTGTTCGCAATCTTTGCATTCCTGCCTCCGATCTCCACGGCCTCTGGAATAATCGTCATGGCTGTGACCGCGAAAAACATGACTCCCAAGGCCTGCCAAAAACCCAACGGCTGCCACATGGCAATACTTTGCCAATCAAAAAACGGGAAGAGCACGACCATGGAAAACAACATGGCGCTGATTAAGATCCAAGTCAGTTCATCTTCGACAAAGGTAACGATCTTCAATCCAAAAAAGACAATGAAGGCCCCGACAGCCCAAAAAATTAATTGCCAAATCCAAAGATTAAGATCAAGGCCAAAACCGCGAGCTATAATCGACAAAAATTCCCCTCCCAAAATAATATAAGCCAAAATGGCGCCGGAACATTTTAAGAAAAAAACCACGAAGGCAAACCATTTAGCCCAATGGCCCACCCAATGTTCCGCATAACCGGCTAGCCGGCGTTTAGCCTTGTCCGCCAAAACCACCTGGACGTAAAGCAAGTGCAAAGATAATCCGACGAGCAAAATCCCAAAAAACAAAATTGTGCCGCCCAAAATGCCTGTTTTAGCCATAACCGGCGGCAAACCAAAAATACCCGCCCCAATGACCGTTCCCACCAGATTTAAAACAACGTCCCTGACTCTCGAATTTTGTTTCATTTAGGACATTATAGCATACCTGAAAGTTATCCACATCCACCCCAGAGCTTATCACCTTCACGCGCCAGGTTTGGACGAGTAAGTTTGGTGGCATATGACGGATGACAGCAAACTAGTGCCCCAAAACCTAGATGCGGAAATGTCCCTTTTGGGTGCGCTTCTGATTGATAAGGAGGCCATCATCAAGATTGGCGACATCATTACGGCCGAGGATTTTTATGCCGACAAGCATCGCGAAATCTTTGAGGCCATGGCCGACCTTTTCCGTCGCCATGAACCGATCGACATCCTCTCCGTCACCAACCGCTTAGATGAAAAAAATCTGGTCGAGATTATTGGCGGTCGCGCTTATTTGATCCAACTGGCCAACTCCGTGCCGACTTCCAGCCATGTCCAGCACTACGCGCAAATCGTGCAAAAAAAAGCCACCTTGCGGCGCCTGATCCATGCGGCGCAGGACATCACGGCTTTGGGGTTTGAGCAGTCGGAGGATGTTGAGACCGTCCTGGACCTGGCCGAACAAAAACTTTTCGGTGTTTCGCAAAAGTTCGTGAAGACGGCGTTTACGCCCATCACCAATATTTTGGATTCGGCGTTTGAGCGCATCGACGAGATTCACCGCGAAAAAGGCAAACTGCGCGGCGTGGCCACCGGCTTTGGCGACCTGGATAATATCCTGAACGGTTTGCAAAAAAGCGACCTGGTGATTCTGGCCGCCCGCCCGTCTTGCGGCAAAACGTCCTTATCTCTCGACTTCATGCGCAACGCGGCGGTCAAACACAAAGTACCGGTCGGTTATTTCTCGCTGGAAATGAGCAAGGAGCAAGTCGTGGACCGTTTGATTTGCGCCGAAGCCAACGTTGATTTGTGGAAGATGCACTCCGGCCGTCTGTCTGACCAGGGCGAAAATGATGACTTCTCGCGCATCGGGCATGCCATCGGCACGCTGTCCGAAGCTCCGATCTACATTGATGACGCGGCCTCCGCTAACATCGTTGAGATCAGGACCAAGGCGCGACGTCTGCAAATGGAACACGGCTTGGGTTTTATCATCATCGACTACTTACAACTTATGGAATCGCGCGGCAGTAACAGCGTAGATAACCGCGTGCAGGAAGTGGCCGCCATCACGCGCGGCCTCAAAGCCATCGCCCGCGAACTCCAAGTGCCGGTCCTGGCCCTTTCCCAGCTTGCACGCGCCGTCGAGTTGGTTAAACCGGCCATTCCTAAACTCTCACACTTACGCGAATCAGGCTCAATCGAACAAGACGCTGACATCGTGCTTTTCATTTACCGCAAAGCGGCTGATAAAAACTACCGCACGGAAGACCTTTCGCCCGAAGAACGACATCTGGCAGAGATTCATATCGCCAAACACCGCAACGGCCCGACCGGTTTGGTTAAATTATTTTTCGATGAGACGCGTGCCAGTTTCCGCAGTTTAGCCAAACATCCACAGGGCGCGTCCGGTCTGCAACCCGCCATGGCCAACGCCGCGATCCCCTCTTCCGCGTCCAGACCAACAATCGCGCCTCCCATGTCACCGGCCCAGTTGCCTCCGGTTGATTTTGATCCCAACACACCAATCACCTCAACGCCTCCGCCCGGCACGCCGTTTTAAACCCTCTGTCATTTCGAGCACATTCGTCATGCTGAATTTATTTCAGCATCTCCGCACTTATGTCAGACAAAAACATGTCCGTCTATATCATGGCTAATACTGTAAACACAGTTATATACATTGGTGTTACGAACAATCTTGAACGTCGAGTATATGAGCATAAACATGGCCTAGCAGATGGCTTCACTAAAAAATACAATGTGAAAAAGCTGGTATATTTCGAATCGACGAACGATCCAACAGTCGCCATTCATCGTGAGAAGCAACTTAAGAACTGGCACCGCGATTGGAAACTGAATCTGATTATGCAACAAAATCCAACTTTCAAAGACTTATCCATTGATTTGTTCGGGGATGCCGAAACAAGTTCGGCATGACTAAACCTGTTTTTTGACGTATATCCGGCAAGACAGTAACCTATAACAACTATGTTCAACAAACTCAAGCAATTTCAAGATTTACGCAGCCGGGCTAAGCAAATTCAGAACACCTTAGAAAAAGAGGTAATCGAGGGCTCAGCCGGTTGGGGCAAAGTTAAAATCACCATGAATGGCAACCAGCGCGTCAACTCGGTTGTTTTGGCGGACGATGTCATGGGCGACAAAGCCAAACTGCAAGATTTGATTAAGGAAGCGGCCAATGACGCAGCCGAAAAACTCCAAAAAGTTTTATCCGGTAAACTCAAAGATATCGGCGGCCTGGATTTGGCCAAGGATATCCAGGAGATGACGAAGAAATAACTTTATGTCATCCTGAACTTGTTTCAGGATCCCCCGTAGCTCCAGCTTCGTGAGATGCCGAAATGAATTCGGCATGACTAAATAGAAGTTATGAGTGTCCCCCGTTCAATTCGTGAATTAGCAGACATGTTTGACCGATTGCCCGGCGTGGGACCGCGGGCGGCTTTGCGTTACGCTTATTGGCTGGCCACCCAGCCTAAAAACAATATCCGCCAGTTCGCGGATACTTTGTCCCAACTCGCGGCCAAAATCGTCCCCTGCCAAGTTTGCGGCATGTGGACCGATGCTTCACCTTGTTACATCTGCTCAGACCCTAGGCGCGATGCCGGACTCTTGTGTGTGGTCGCTAACAGCCAGGATGTGCGTGTGATGGAAGACGCCGGCATTTACCAAGGGCGATATCACATCCTAGGCGGTTTACTCGATCCGATCGAAGGTCGCACGCCGGAGCAGCTTCAAATCGGTCGACTGATGGAAAAAATTAAGGATCCCAATAACCAAGTCCGTGAAGTCATTTTAGCTTTAGACCCGGATGTTCAAGGCGACACGACCGCCATGTATCTGATGCGCCAGCTGACAGGATTGCCCGTGACCGTCTCGCGCTTGGCCCGCGGCATCCCCACCGGCGCCCAAATCGAATACGCCGACGAAGCGACGATCACGGATGCGTATCTAAATAGACGAACGACATAACAAAAAACCGGGGGTTACCCGATTTTTTTGATTTCGATCTTAGTGAAAGGCTGTCTGTGACCCTGACGCTTCTTGTAGCGCACTTTAGCCTTGTAGTGAACGATTGTAATCTTATCGGCCCGACCCTGCTCCAGGACCTCACCTGTGACCTTGGTCGGCAGGTTAGGCGTCCCAACATCGAGCTTTGAGCCGTCTTCTTCGGCCACTAAAAGCACTTTATCAAAAGTCACAGCTTCACCCTTTTCGCCTTTGATCTTTTCGATCTGGATTTTATCTCCTTCTTTAACCAGGTATTGTTTGCCCCCGGTTGCAATTACAGCAATCATAGTGGCCGTATAATACTCAATAACCCCCAAACTGTCAAACGCTAGCTTGTAGACGATAGACGGTAGACAGTAGCCAGAACGTGCTTAAGCTATTTTTGAAGCTACCGTCTATTGTCTACCAGCTACCGTCTAATAAAAAAAAGAGGCTCGGGACCGAGTGGGGTTCAGAGCCGAGGACCTTGCGGTCAATCGAGGGAGGCCGGGCTGCCGTCGAGAAGCATGGGTTTCCCATTGATATCGAACCGACTTTGGCACGAAGGATAGTGGAAACCCAGGTCAGAGTAATCCGACTCCTGTGCCAGCAACCGAAGCTTCTCAGACTCGACCTGGAAGTAAGTCGTTTCTTCTGCCCCTTTTACTTCCGTCCCGTAGCGGGTGTTGGCGCACATGTACTTGTCGGGCTGAAGCTTTGGGCGGCAACGCAGCAAGGCGAGGAAGTCCTCCGCAAAGAAGGACGACTGCCCGCTCTCCGTTTGACACTTCAGACACTCGCGGCCTGACATGGGCGGATAGTCGCCACCCAGGTCGATCCCCACCGCCAGATACGGTAGACAGGGCGGCGCGCTACCACTAGCCCGACCAAGACGCCGTTCGTTGAGCCAGGTCTTGACGTTCCTGCCATCGATACAGATGGCTGCACACTGGGCAACGATCGAGACAAGCCCCTGTGGGATTCCAATCAGAATGGTATGGCCCTGCTCTACTGGCCGGATGTCAGCCAAGAGAGAACGAAGAGGCTCCACGAGCGACACGAAATACTGCTCGCTCATCTGTGCAATGGTCAGTATGCGTGACCTGAGCAGTGCCTCAACTTGGGCATCAAACTGCTCTGTGAGTTGCTGAGACTTGTCTGAAGCAACACGGACCGTTCCCTGGTTAATATCACACGTCATCGACATCTCGAAACTCCGGGTTTGGGTTTATCCTTACGCGAGTGAACGCGAGTAAAAAAGATTCTACCAGAATATCCTGTCACGTCAAGGGCTGATGACGCGTGTGCCAATCTCCCAGCCCAGTTTATGGGCTGTGCCGGCATTAACCTCAAGTACTCTATCCACCGTTTCTTTCGAGGTATGGGCCGGTAAATTTGCGCCAGGTTGAGGCGTTGGCATGTCCAATGCCATGTCTACAATCTTTCCGTCGCGGATAAAAATGATATCCAAAGGAAAAAGCATGCCCTTCATCCAAAAAGTCTGCTTATCGGGCTGATCAAACTTAAAAAGCATGCCCTGATCATCCTTAAGTTCAGGTTGACCAGAAAGTCCCTTTTCCCGGTCTAATGCCGTGGTCGCAACTTGAACCGAAAATTTCGTGCCCTTAACGTCAACCTGCCTTGTTCCTTGAGACGGCCAGAGAGCGACTACGAACACGCAAGCCATGATCAAGCCGGCAAAACTCAGGGATGCGACGAATAGCTTTTTAGACATTAGACTGGCGTCGTTTAATCATCCTGTCAGTCAACCAGGAAACTAACAGCGTCAGCAGAGCTAAAGTGACAACTAAAAATATTTTGCCGCGCGTCTGCAAGGTTAAAGCAATGATGCCGGCCGAAGCGGAAACGATCCAAAGCAAAAGGACGACCGTGCGATGCGGAATGCCGGCCGCCAACAATCTAAAATGCAGATGCGTATCATCCCCTTTATACCAGGGTTTGCGATTATAGATCCTACGAAGAAAGACAAAAGCCACGTCCGCTACCGGAATGGCCAGCACGGCCAAGGCGATCGCGATTTTAGCGCTGGAGACAATGGCCAGGAAACCCAGACAAAAACCAGCGATGGTTGCTCCGCTTTCCCCCAAAAACTGCTTAGCCGGATGCATGTTCTTAGGTAAAAAACCAAGATACGCGCCGCCCACCGCGGCGGCCAAGATGGCGGATTCCGGTTGAAAATAAGTTTTCATGACGGACAGGACGCCGACCAAAGCCGCGCCGATAAAGGTGATGCCGGAGACCAGACCGTCTAAACCATCAGAAATTTTAGTTGCGAAGATGGCAACCAACATCCAAACCAGCGTCAATAAATCACTCGGAAACGAAAAACTTAAAGACCCAAAAGGTCGCCACGTCCACCAGTTCAAAAAGTAAGCCGCGGACGTCCCAGGGTTGGTCACATGCACGATGGACGTGCCGGTTAAGATGACTACCAGGCAAGCTAGGATAGGAAAAATCAAGCTCTTCCAAGCTTTGAGTTCATATTTATCATCTAGCATGCCGCCGATGCAAAGGATAATGATACCCATGGCAAATCCAATTATCTGCCAAAACGTGATTTTGGTAATCAAAACTTGACCGTTGATCAGCATCTGAAAAATTGGCAGGGAAAGGGCTATTAACAAGGTCAAAGCTATCCCCAATCCTCCCCAAAGCGGCACCGGTTCTTTATGAATTTTACGCGAGCTCTTGGGGATATCCATAACCTGGGACTGAACAGCCCAACGACGGCTAAAAAAACTTAATATAAAAGACAACAAAGCCGCGCTGGCCAAGACACAAGCGCTGATGATTAACAGACTCCGTTGATCCATAACCGCTCTAACTTATCACAGGGCCGGAGCTTTTTCCACGTGCAAGCTGCCGTCGGATTGCAGGACGATCGTATCGCGGCGAGCCGCCTCGTTCTTGAGCAAAAGGTCGGCCAACTGATTTTCTATCCTGTCTTGAATAACGCGGCGGAGCGGGCGGGCGCCAAAAGCCGGATCAAACCCGGCGTCAGCCAAAGCTTCGACGGCCATATCGTCGGCGCGGAATTTAAAGCCCTTGCCCTCCAATTGCTTGCCGATCCGATTAATCATCAGCCAGGCGATTTGCACAACTTCGTCGCGTGTCAGAGGCTTAAAAACGATGATGCCATCAAAACGGTTAAGAAATTCCGGACGGAAAATACCTTTAAGCTCACGTTCCAGCAAAGCCGTCTTAATCCTTTCCATGGATTGACCTTCAGCGACGGCTGATTGGATGTAAGACGTACCGGCGTTGGAGGTCATGATGATAATCGTATTCGTAAAATCAATCGTGCGGCCAATGCCGTCGGTCAAGCGGCCGTCATCCATCACCTGCAGAAAAAGATTCAGGATATCAGGATGGGCTTTTTCTATTTCATCCAACAAAACAATAGTGAACGGTTTTTTACGCACCGCTTCGGTCAGCAGACCGCCCCGTTCATCACCCGAAGCTCCGATCATGCGGGCGACGGAAGGTTTATCTTGATATTCAGACATGTCCAACCGCACCATGGCAGTTTCATCGCCAAAATATTCCTGGCCTAAAGTTTTAGCACACTCGGTTTTGCCCACGCCTGTCGGACCAAGAAATAAAAAGTTGGCGATCGGACGTTTACCTTCCCTTAGTTCGGCACGAGCGCGGCGGATGGAACGAGCCACAGCCACCACGGCTTCATCCTGACCCACAATCCGGCCGTGCATATGCGATTCAAGATCCAATAAGTGCTGTGATTCTTGCTCCGTCACCATCTCCACCGGAATATTAGTTTTATCATGCACAATCTTGGCTACGTCTTCGGCTGTCACAAAAGTCTGCTCTCCCCTGGCCTTGCGCGCGGCCACAGCTGCTTCGCGAATGACATTGAGGACGTTCTGCGGCGGCGCCACGTCATGCAAATAACGCAGGCCCAGGAAAGTCGCTTTTTCCAAAGCAGCGTAAGAAAAGAAAACCTTATTTTGATATTCAATGCCGCCCGACTTAACCATTAAGACCTGGATGACTTGGTTGGCATCAGGAATAGGCACCGTAACTTTAACCAGCTTTTGTCCCAAGCTTCTTCTTTCCAGATATTGCGTCCAGGCCTGTGGCGTGGTCGTGGCCACGAACATGCAATAACCCTTATCCAATTCCGTTGATAAAGCCTCAGCTAAATCCATAGGTCCGTTGCCAGACCCGACCAATGCCTCAATCCCGTAAAGCGCTAAAACGATATTGCCGGATAAAGCAATCTCATTCAGCATTTCGATCAGACGTTCAGCCGCCAAACCAGGATCGCCGGCTGCGATGACTTGAGCTAAATTGACTGAGACTAAACGTTTATCGAAAAGAATTTCCGGCACATCCTCTTCCACCATGCGCCGCGCCAGTTGTTCCACAACGGCCGCTTTGCCTGTACCGGTCTCACCCACCAAAACCACTCCCCTTTGTCCGCTTTCCAAACCGCGCAAAACCTCTTCCATGGTATTTTCGTTGCCAATCATGGGCGCGAGATAACCTTGACGCGCCAACAAAGTCAAATCCTCGCTAAACCTGTCCAACAAAGGCGTTTGACGTGCTGTCATGGACCGGTTCATGTTTGATTTTGGCTTGAGCCTGGCCAGCCGCACAAATCTTTCCTGGTCTTCCCTCATTTTTGACTGAAGCAACACCCATTGGGCCACATGCGTCACGTGCGTAAACGGATAACCCAAACCATCCAACAATTCCTGGAGAGGCTGGCTTGCCACAAAAGCCTGTAAAAATATTTCCATGGGCGTGACGTGCTTGCGATGCGTCTCGTCTGCCAAAGCAAAAGCCGAAGCCAGCACGCGCTTGGCCTCACGCGAAAAAGTAATGGGCGGAGAACCGGCCGAGCCGCGCGTAATCAAACGGATCAAAGGTTCTTTGATTTTATCAAACGGCATGCCCAGCCTGACCATAAACAAAGACCCGTCAGAACCGGCCAAGACGGCAGCAAAAAGAATTTCTGGCGTAATTTCAATGCGTCCGATCTGCTTGGCCAACTTATAGGCTGACTCGACAACCTCCATGGCTAAAGGAGAAAAGTACGGAGAGACATCAACCGAAAAACGTCCTTCGGCGTCCTCACTGCGTCCTTTGACGTCCTGACTGACTTGGTTAGGACGCTTTAAGGACTTTAGGGACGTTTTAGGACGTGAAGTGATGAGCCAATGCGGCAAATCCTTGGCCACGGCCGTGAACTCGCTCATCCTAAAAATAAAATAAGCGGCTAAGATGATAGCAATATATAAAATCGTTACGAACCAATGGCCCGAAGTCCAAAAAACCAAAGTCTTAACATCTTCGATGGAATAATTGGGTATGACATTGGCGAAAAAGACGATCAGACAAAGCACGATAGCCGTCATGGTTGCCAGATGGATAACGGCGTTGATTTTGATGCGTAATTTACGCACAGCGCTCGTAAAATCTGTCACTTCAGCCGCCCAAACCAAAAAACCCTGCTCGCTCGGGATGCCAATGCCCGCGCCTCCGCACTGCTTGCAACTTCTTGAAGTGCGCGGATCGCCGTTGCAGGCCGAACAAACAATGGCCGACGAGACTTTTGGAACGTTAGTTTCTTCGCTCATATCAAGGCCGTGGCACCTGGGACATAAAAGCCCCAGACATAATGTTCTGCAAAGCTAAAATAAAAACCAAAGGCGGCACTATGGCCCAGGCCAAAACTAAAAATACATAAATGACAGCCTCCGCCACCAGCGCGATACTGCGACCGATCAGAACCACCGTGCGCATTAAAACACTGATCAGTTTACCTTGCCAGTCGTATTGCCCGTACATGGGTACGAAAAAATTCTTGATCCAAACCGCGAAAGAATATTGACGGATGCGGTAGTGCAAACCATCGAGGCACCATTGGATCATTTTTTTAATGCCCGTCGTGTACCACCAAATTGGAAACCAAGCCACGCTGCCGATTAAATCCACAAATAGCAATCGTGCGAGCGCCCCCGTGCCTTGCAACATATGGCAGGATTATACCATAAAAAAGGCCGCGTAGTTAAACAATTAAAAGAGGACGCGAAGTCGCGTCCTCAGTCAGCAGAGCCGGCGCCCCGTGGCGCCACTGTCCCCCTGGCGCGCGATCGCGCTCTGGCTTCATAGAACATCGTAACTGGGCCGTTGACCTGGCCGTCGCGTGTGCTTTTGCGCCTTTGACGGGTCGGTCGTGATACCGTTTACTTTTGTTACGAAGCCGCGGGGTTATTCGGGAGAACACATTAGGCCCGAGATTCGTCGGGATTTACCGACGGATAGGGTGCAGCTTCCTGAGCTGCTCGCGAGGAGGCGCCTCGCGTTATGTACCTTGTACGATCCACAGTGAGCTGACATCACCGTGTGCCATGACCGTCGTCCGTAGGTGGACGAGACCTTGGATACGTGCCGTAGCACGTTCCGAAGTCTGGCAAATCGCTCCGTGCCAGAACTTATCACTTCTCCTATCACTCCTCTCTGTTGGAATCTTCTTGGCCTCCTTGTCTTGTGTGTGCTTCAGTCGATCGCTTCTTGCAAAAAACCCACTTCCCTACGAAAACCCCATCGGCCACCTCCTTCCCAACCAGGCCGTTGGTTGACGGAGAAGATAACACATTCTGCAGAATCCGTCAACCCTGGCACGATAAAAAAAATCCTCCGGAAACGCGCGGCCGGAGGAATTTTTGGCTGACCTTTGCACCCTTAGCGCCGAACGAAAGCATGGGCGGCCGGATTGACGTACTCAGGGTTCTGGACTTGGACTAAACCGAGTCCCTGCGCTCGTTCAGCGAGGGTATATAAGGATGAAGCGTTGGCGGTCGTGTCTTCCAGAGCCATGACATCTTTTTGCAGTTGATCAACGTTATTCTGCAACTTCTGCAACTGGTCGCCGCGCGGCGCGGCTCCCACGGTCTGCGTGACATAGATACCGGCCAGGCTGACCCAAATCATAAGGCACAACAAACCCCAGCCCATGGCACCGCGGGGAATTTGGCGCCCGATGGGTTCTTTAAAACCGAAGCGTTGATGAGGCCTTGTCATAGCAAGGGCGTACGTCCGTGACATAAATTAGTTTTGGTTGAGTTTTTATGTGCCGCACGCAGCTTGGCGCTGCGGGCGCGAGGGTTATTTTTGTTCTCCGCCGCGCTCGGGCAGAGAGGTTTTTTTGTTATTTCGTATCCAATGAGCTTTCGAAAAGTTTGTTTGACGATTCTGTCTTCCAACGAATGGAAGGAGATGACCACGATTGTGCCGCCAGGGGCCAAAATCTCGTCCGCGTCGGCCAAAGCGATTTTAAGCGATGCGAGTTCGTCATTCACGGCCATGCGCAAAGCTTGAAAAGTTTTGGTAGCCGGATGAAGGTGACTGGCCAGCTTGGGGACAGAAGACTTTATGACTTCCGCCAGATCCAAAGTTGACTTGAACTCTTGTTCATGACGTCGCGCGACAATGGCTTTAGCTATCCTGACCGCGAACTTTTCCTCTCCATAAGTTTGGATGAGATCAATCAGTTCGCCTTCTTTCCAGCGATTGACGATGGTATCGGCCGTCAAACCATCTTCGTTAGCTTGAGGCCCAAGCCGCATGTCCAGCGGTCCGTCAACCTGGAAGGACAAACCCTTGGAAGGATCTGCCAATTCGTCGGATGAAAGACCGAGGTCAAAAAGGATGCCGTCAAAAGGCACCCAGCCAGATTTCTCGCCCTCTTCTCTGAGGTGACGAAAATTGGCCTCCGCGATCTGCCATCTTGACCCATAGGTCTTTTGGAGTTCACGGGCGCGACTTAAAGCCACAGGATCCACATCCAGAGATAAAACTTGGCCATCCGGTTCTGAGAGTTTGAGCAATTCCCGGGAGTGCGTCCCACCGCCCAGAGTCGCGTCTAAATAGCGACCGCCTGGTTGGGGTTTTAACGCCTCCATAACTTCCGGGACCATTACGGCCCGGTGTAGGGGTTGCTCTTGGCTCATAATCCGATTGGTCCAAGCCGCTCAGCTATCTGGTCACCATTGGCTTCTGTCTTAGTCACGTATTCGCGCCAGGTGTTTTCGTTCCAGATTTCGAGACGATCATATAAACCGGAGATCACAACTTGTTTCTCGAGTCCCGCGTAAGTACGCAGATACTCAGGAATGCAAATGCGTCCTGATTTATCGATCGCCACTTCCATCGCACCAGCCAACATGAGGCGGGCAAAAGCGCGGGTATCCGCTTGAGAAAGCGGCAAGGCAGCTATTTTGGCTGCCAGGGTCCTCCATTGTTCCTTTGGGTATAAGAACAAAGTATGATCAAGCCCGCGCGTTACCACTGCACCATCGTTCAATGCGGTGCGATAGCCGATAGGTACGGAAAGCCTTCCTTTGTCATCAAGCGTGAAATGAAACTCTCCAATAAACATATTCAACAAGCTAACTATCAGTCCTGGTCGTCCTAATCGTCCTGGTCGTCCTTATCTATTAGATAGGACGTTGAGGACACATAGGACGTTTAGGACGATAAAAAAAGCGGGAAAGCTAAACCGCATCCCTAGATGCGGCAACCTTATATTCCCACCGTCTCCCACTAACACCCAGTCTATGCCACTTGGTCACAAATGGTCAACTGTTTAACCACAGGCTAAACGTGACTAAGATTAGCCAAAATACTGTTCTTTTTCTGTTCCAATGTGGATACTCTCATTTCCCACAGCGACCTACGAAATTACGAATCCGTCGCAAATATACGAATTTTTTGTTCATTCGTAATTTCGTATGAGCCATTCGTAATTTCGTAGACCATTATGGTTGACAAAAGCCAAAGCTTTGGTAGGCTGACCGCAATCGAGTTACCTGCCTGCAAAGGAGCAAGGTCATGTTCATTCAAAGGCTTACCTCTCAGCTCTGGGAGAGCTTCCAGAAGTTCTGCGTGCTCTTCTTCGGCTGTTGTGTAATCAGCATAGCTATCAACGATCACCCTGAAACGCCGCCCTTCGAGCCCATCGGCATTACGACCGTCATCCCCGGCGTTTCGTCCAGCGAAGCCAGGGCGTTGGTTCCTGATCTGATGGTCCAAGGGATCAAGCCGGCGCCATCAGTAAACTCGTCCTCTCCACCGCCTATCCCCGACCCTCCGGTCACAACCTGCTTCAATGGCAAAATCTGTGACTGCGAAGAACACGGAAAGACCTGCTTTGACGTCAAACTCCGGCAGAACTTCCTTTGTTCCTACGGCCTTGTCCTGACCATGTCAGAGCAACATCTCTACAACAGCGTGATGTACCGCAATGCTTGTCGCCCGCGGGACTGGCCGGCGCTCAAGGCGTGCAAAATCGGCGAAAGCTGTACACGCCTCAGGCTAACCGAAGGTCAGGCGTGCATAGCCGAACACGAAACGATATCCACCTGCCACTGCGGGGTAATCATCGACTTTTCCACGCCCGAGCTCAGAATGGAAGCACCGGGCCTGGATTGCGAGCAGATCTACCCTTGCGCGGATAAACCAGAAGTCATCGAGCTCTAGCCAAAGCGTCCGTGCTGAGGCTATTTTTTATTCTAAAAACTCACCCTCCGCCTCTTGACAAAGAGTCATATCGTCCATACCATCACTTTCGCACACGGTTTTTACCGTTTTGACAACACAAGGAGTGCCAAGACATGACAAACGAACAAAAGAGCCTCTGGTTGATATATATTGCGGGCGGGATGCTCGCGGCTATGGCTTCTTTCATCGTGGCGGACCAAATCAAAACCAACAAGGCGCGCGAGACGCCCTGTCCCGTCGCATCACAATCTGCATCGTCACAACCTTTGGTATCTGCCCCATCCTCCGTTGTTCCGAGTCCCTCTGACCAGCCGCCAGCTCCATCCACCAGTCTCCCTAGAGCACCAACAAAGCCATGCTCCGATGATTGGACCTGCGACTGCGGACAGCAGGGCATGCCTTGCATCGTGATCAATGTCACCAAAAAAGGTAATGCCTCCAAAAGCTACTACTGCATGCATGGCTTATGGTTGACACGCGAAGAGTATGATTCCTACGGAGACATGCTCTATCGCAATGCCTGTCGCCCCGAAGATCGACCCGTGCTCAAGCTCTGTAGGTTTGGCGAGATCTGCGCGACCCAAGGCATCAAAGACGGCGATCTTTGCATGGCCGAGCATGAGCAACTCTCCATCTGCCACTGCGGCATGGTGTTCAACTTCTCTGCTCCCGACTTACGGAAAGATACGCTTCAAATACGGTGTTTGGAGGAACGAACTTGCGACCCTCCTCCATCCGAACCGATTTCCCTATAGAAAGCGAGGTAGAGCATGAAGGGACCAACTTTCCCTCTCCCTGAGTTCACGCCACTACAAAACAAGATCCTCAAATGTTCTTATGAGGGCCGCGAACTAAAACCAGGATGCACCTTTGAGGTTGAAGCTCGGTTCCACCAAGGTTCCGTGGGGATACGCCTGCATTCACGCATGGACGACCAGGACGGGGCGCATGGCCTCACCATCGTCTTCGACGAGCTGATTGCTCCGGGAGCTTTCGCCAACCTGGTCATCCCCGTTCCCTGGCTTTTTAGACAGGACTTCAATCCAAGCTCTGCCCTTTGCAGATACGTTGAGACTTACCTGTCCCAAAGCCGGATCGAGGTCTCGGACATGGACCAGGAGATAGACGGAAAGAAGGCCGTTCAGCTCGCCCTGATCCACGCCTTGTACAAAAGCTGCGTCCCTATTCCAGTTACGGAACTGGAAAAGTACTTCAAGCCAAAACCGGACGACCCTCCGCCTCCCCTGCCTCCTGACGTTCCATGAACGTCTTTTTTATAAGACAAATACCAGCACGGCACAAACCGTCGTGACAAGAAATGTGATGACTCCTAAGCTGTTTGAAAGCCAACCGTTGAGCCTGGCGCCCATGATCTTTTTGTCATTGGCCACTTTCAAGATAATTAAAATTAAGGGAGGAGTCACCAGGCCGTTTAGGACAGCGGCCCAGATCAGGGCTTTAATGGGGCTGATGCCTATGAAGTTGATCAACAGACCAATCAAAGTTGCCAGGGTGATGACGCCGTAAAAGCCATGTGCTTGCTTGAATTTTTTATATAAGCCTTCTTTCCAGCCAAAAGCCTCGGACAAAGCATATGATGCTGAGGCGGATAAGACAGGAACTGCGAGCAAGCCTGTGCCAATGACTCCGATTGCGAAAACAAGAGATGCGAACCTGCCAGCTAAAGGCACCAGAGCTGAGGCGGCTTGAGCTGAAGTTTGGATATCAAAAAGACCGTGTCTGAAAAACGCAAACGCGGCCGTGGCGATGATGCAAAAAGTAATAATCTGAGAAAAAGTCATGCCAATAATCGTATCGCTACGCATATCTTTTATTTCTTGAGCCGTTGCGCCTTTACGTTGTGCCAGAGTTTTTCTGCCTTGGGTAACTTCCTCTTCCACTTCCTCATTGCCTTGCCAGATAAACAAATACGGCGAGATGGTCGTGCCGAGTATAGCTACGATCATCATCACGAAATCCCGGGTCAGCTCAAAATGCGGAATGAAAGCGACCGAGAATAAGGATCCCCAATTCGTAGTGACAAGAAAGACCGTAACAACATAACTTAAAAGCGTGAGCGCGAACCATTTTAAAATTTTAGCGTAAGTCTTATAAGTGATGAAAATCTCCAAAAACAAAATCAAAACAGTATAACCGATAGCCAGCACGGCAAAAGGGACCTGAGGCACGATTAAACGCGTGGCATCAGCCATAGCTCCCAGATCAGCGCCAATGTTAATGGTGTTCGCGATCAAAATCAAAAAGACGAGAATATATAAAATCCATTTGGAATATCTTTTCCTGACCACGGAAGCCAGACCTTGACCCGCTACCATGCCGATCCTGGCCACCATCTCCTGAATGGAAATCATCATGGGCCACATGAAAAACACGGTCCAAATCTGTCCCAAACCAAACCCCGCGCCCGACTGCGTATACGTGGCAATGCCCGAAGGATCATCATCCGACGCGCCAGTTATAAAACCAGGACCAAATCTTTTTAAAAATCTGCTGAGAAAATTCGGCATAACGTCACCTTGTCAGAATACTGATAACGGCCACTATGGCAACCACTGACCAAACTATATTCAGCACAGCCGGCTGGTAAGCTTTTTTAGTTAGAGAAATAACGACAATGCCCAAACCGCCGGTTAAATTAAGGAGTTGATAAACCAAACTATCCGATCGCAACACACCAAAACTGGTTAAAGCATAAGCGATCAAAATTGCGCCAGCGCCATACCAGCCAACTAAGGTGTCAACGCCGCTAAAAAAGGAATCCTCTTTATTTTTCATGAGGGTATTATAACATAATAACTACTTGTCATCCTGAGCGGAGTCAGACGGAGTCGAAGGATCTGGTTTTAAAGCACGAGCCAGATCTTTCGACTTCATTCGTATGACTCATTTCGCTCAAGATGACAGAAGCTACTTCAGCTTCGACCTTAGTTTACGGTGATAAGCGATGGCAAAACGATGCGATTCGTCACGCACGTGGACTAAAATGTCCTTATGTTTTTCCAATGAGTCCTTCAACGCCACAAAGGCGGGCGGAATGACAAGCTCGTCCTTATCACGATTAGGACCCTTAGCAAGGCCGATGACAGGAATAGTTCGCGCCGACTCTAAATTAGCGATGACTTCCAGAGCCGAACTGACTTGCCCCGCTCCCCCGTCGATTAAAACTAAATCCGGCCATTCCCAACCATGCTCGCTATGCCGAAAACGCCGGCGTAAAACTTCACGCAAGCTGGCGTAATCATCCGGGCCCAAGACTGTCCTAATTTTGAACTTGCGATATAAACCCTTGACCGGCGAACCGTGCTTAAAGACGACCATGGATCCGGTAGCCGAGGTGCCGGAAATATTCGAGATGTCATAACCTTCGATACGGCCAAACAACCCTATTTCAGAAGCCCCTCTCCTGCTCCCGTGGGAGAGGGGTTGGGGTGAGGGCGCGTCGTCTTTAGCCAAGACTGAGACGTCTTGAATGTGCTCGAGAGCAAATAAACGATTTCTTAACTCTGCCGCGCGCTCATAATCCTGAACTTTAGAAGCAACCGTCATCTCTTTTTGATAACGACGAATAATCTCGACACGCTTGCCATTAAAGAAAGCCATCAAGTCACGGATGACTTTGGCGTATTCAACCGGCGTAATGGCATTAATGCAAACGCCGGGACATTGCTTGAGGTGATAATAAAAACACGCGCGTTTCTGATCCGGAGAACAGGAAGACCAAGGAATGGCCTTACGAATAATATCGAGCGAAGCCCGCACCGCCCTGGCCGATTTGAATGGACCATAAACCGCTTTGTAGGCCGTGGATGAGGAATCGTCAAAATCCGTGGCATGCAGGATAAACGGCCGCGGATATTTTTCTTTGGTTATGACCAGGTAGGAAAAACTTTTATCGTCTTTTTCCAGGACATTGTAGTGAGGTTGATAGCGTTTGATTAAACTCGCTTCCAAAAATAAAGCCTCAATAGCCGTTGGTTGCTCAATGTAATCAATCAATGCGATTTTACCGACCATCTCCTGAATCCTGTCATCCCGCGGCCGGGTAAAATATGACTCCACGCGGCTTTTGAGAGAGGTGGCTTTGCCCACATACAAAATCTCCCCGGCAATATCCTTCATAAGATACACCCCGGGTTTATTGGGTAACTTATTATTTTTTATTTTAACGCTCTTAGGGATCATAATCACAGTTTAAGCGCGGCTGGTGCCGAGGTCACCTCAACACCCTCTTCAAATACTGCCCCGTGTAACTGTCTTTGATTTGCGTAATTTCTTCGGGCGTACCTTCGGCGACTACATATCCACCTTTGTCACCGCCTTCGGGGCCAAGGTCAATGATCCAATCTGCGTTTTTGATAACGTCTAAATTATGTTCAATGATAAGCACCGTGTTACCGCGATCGACCAGGCGTTGGAGAACATCTAAAAGTTTTTGCACATCATAAAAATGCAAACCCGTCGTCGGTTCATCTAGGATGTAGACGGTATGGCCCGTATCGCGCCGCGCAAGTTCGGCCGAAAGTTTGACGCGTTGCGCCTCGCCGCCGGATAAAGTCGTAGCCGCCTGGCCCAGCTCGATATAACCCAAGCCGACCTCGGAGAGGACTTTAGTGCGGTCGCGGACCGGAGGGATATCTTTAAAAAATACGTCTGCCTCTTCGACCGTCATGCTCAAGATATCTGAAATATTCTTGCTACGATATTTGACTTCCAGCGTCTCACGATTGAATCTTTTGCCTTTGCAGATCTCGCAGGGCACATAAACCGTAGGCAAAAAATGCATCTCAATCGCGATTTGGCCATGGCCCTCGCAATGCTCACAGCGTCCGCCCGGGACATTGAACGAAAAGCGTCCGGGCTTATAACCACGCATGCGGGCATCGGGCGTCATCGTATACAAGTCGCGGATATGCGACCACATGCCGGTGTAAGTGGCTGGATTAGAACGCGGCGTGCGCCCGATCGGCGACTGGTCAACGTCAATAATCTTGTCCACCCAATCAATGCCCTGGATGCTGTCGTGCGCCGAAGGCTTGGCCATCGGACCGTTCAGTCTGGCGGCTAACGCGCGGTACAAGATGTCGATGACCAAAGTTGACTTGCCCGAGCCGGAAACGCCGGTCACGCAGACAAATCTTTTCAACGGGAACTTAACCGTGATGTTCTTGAGATTATTAGCTTTGGCTTTTTTGACGGTTAACCACTGTTTGGCTTCTGACCGGCGCTTAGCCGGCATGCTGATCTTTTTATCGCCGCGCAAATAAGCGCAGGTCAAACTATTTTTGTCATTCAAGACCTCTGGCATGGAACCATGAGCCACAATCTGTCCGCCATGTTTGCCGGCGCCTGGACCGAAATCTACCAGATAATCCGCGGCCGAGATCGTATCTTCGTCGTGCTCAACGACAATGATGGAGTTGCCCGCGTCACGCAGCTTCTCCAACGTCTCAACCAGCTTGGCATTGTCTTTTTGATGGAGGCCGATGGTCGGCTCGTCCAAAACATACAAAGCTCCGACCAACTTGGAACCGATCTGCGAGGCCAGACGGATGCGCTGGGCTTCGCCGCCCGAGAGTGACCCGGCGATGCGATTCAAGGTCAAGTAATGCAAGCCGACATCCAACATAAACTGGAGACGGGCCATAATCTCTTTGAGAATCCCCTCCGAAATGGCCGTCTCCGTTTCTGAAAGTTTGAGAGTCTCAAAAAACTCGTGTGCCTCGGCAATGGTCATGCATGTCACATCAACAATGCCCTTATGATTTATAAAGACGTGTAAAGCCTCGGGACGCAAGCGCGCACCTTTACAGACAGGACAAGGATCTTCCGAAAAAAGAAAAGCCGTGCCCAAACCAGTGCAAGTCGGACATGAGCCGTAAGGTGAGTTAAAGGAAAATAAACGCGGTTCAATTTCTGGAAAAGAAAAATCATGTTCAGGACAAGCGAAACGCGCTGACATTAATTTCTCTGAACCGTCGTCCAGAACAGAAATCACGGAATCATTGCCGCGGTCCAAGGCGATCTCAATCGCTTCTACCAAACGCGACCTGAGAGGTTTATTATTTTCGATCGGCCAGGCGAGCGGAATGCGGTCGACGACCAACTCGATGTTATGACGGACATTGCGGCTAAGCGGCACGCGATCGCGCAAAGGATAAATTTTGCCATCCAATCTGACTTCCGAAAATCCGCCTTCGTAAGCCTGCTGTAACATCTGCATATACTCCCCTTTCCTGCCGCGCACGAGCGGCGAGAGGATGGTTATATCGTTGTTACTGCCAACTTTCTTACGTTTCTTAATCTCTTCCGGTTTGCTGTGAATCTCAATCGTGCGCTGGAGCACGGCATCCGCGATCTCATCCACCGTCATCTTGCGGATCGGTTCGCCGCCAATCGGACAATGCGGATGGCCAACACGGGCGTAGAGCACACGCATGTAATCGTAAATTTCCGTAATCGTGGCCACGGTCGAACGCGGGTTGGCGCTGTGCGCTTTCTGATCGATAGAGATGGCCGGCGATAAACCCTCGATCTCATCCACATCCGGCTTTTTCATCTGCCCCAAGAACTGTCGAGCATAAGCCGAGAGGGACTCGACATAACGGCGCTGGCCTTCCGCAAAAATCGTATCAAACGCCAAAGACGACTTACCCGAGCCGGATAAGCCTGTGAACACGACCAATTTGTTACGCGGAATCTCAAGGCTGATATCCTTGAGGTTGTGCTCTCGCGCTCCGCGAATAGAAATTTTGTCTTGCATAAGACGCCAAAATAGCGGCCAAAAACCACCGCACTAGTCAGTATACACCAATAATTCAAAAGGCAAAGAGCAAAATTCTCACACCATAGGCGGATCAGCCTTTGGCTGAAAAATGCATATAGCCTGACGGCATTAATTAGATATTTAATATCCCGAAGGGATTCCAACATTTTGCATTTTGCTTTTTGAATTTTACTCTATTTCAAGGGCTTGACAGCCCGCCTGGCATGTGCCAAAACTAATGCACTACAAGGGAGGGTCTGATGGACGACAGACTCAAGAGGGAGTGCATCCTCACAAATGGCATGCGCGTTAACCGCAAGGTCAAGAACTTCACCATGGTCCTCCTCCGTACGATGGCGCTGGACCACCCCATGTTCCTTGAAGAACTCATCCGGTACTGCCGCGACGAAGACGGCGAAACCCAACTTTCTGCCCCGGCTATCAAGTTCCTGATTCCCCGCGACGCGATTGCGCCACACAAGACGTGGATCAGAGAAAACGTGCGCCAGATCGTTCAGTTGGCAGCGCAAGGCGATCCCCGACATCCGGTGATCATTGACCCGGAAGTCTACCCTCCTTGGTCCTCTGGTAAGACGTGACCCGTCTGCAGGGGCCTATTTTTTTATTTATTGTAGATCAAAGTATCGTAACCCTGCATTACTATATCAGATTCACTGATGCCAAAACTCTCAAGCCAGCTGAATATCCTACCCTGAACTTCATCCGCCGGCTCGTCGGCAATGACTTCGACTTCCAAAAACGACCCGAGCCCCTCAACTTCGTCCAAGCAAAGATTGAAACCAGTACATTTACCCTTTCTCCTGGTCTTATTGATGACCATGATTTGATTGTATCCAAGTAGCTCTAATATTTCAGCCATCTCATTCGCGTTGTCAATCACCAACTCTTTCTCGAGGCAATCAAGCTCATTAGTCTTGGCCTTTTTTAGTGTAAAAATACTCTTCCCAGCCTGTTCTCTAATTCGCAAAAAAATTTCCTTGCCTCTGGCTTTGACATAATCCGATCCCGCTTTCAAAAAAACACGATCCTTCTGAGTTACCGGTTCACTCAAATGACAATCAATAGCCATCAGCTTATCGATGATGGTCTGTAGATCCTTGAGCCGTACTTTAACTTCGATTTCGTGCATAACGGTTAGGCTTTAAAGGTTTTCATCCACTCCCTCACCGCCCCAAGACAAAGCTCTAACCTTTGCCCAAAATTATCGTCCGTGATGGAGAAACCTACGTCATCTTTGAATTGCGATAAAAAATTCTCATGGTCAGCCATCATCGAATCCAATCTTTCCAAAGATTCATTGTAGCCTTTGGCTTTATGAAGTTTCTCCATTAACTCCTTGCTGAGATCCAAGCTGATAATGAAGCATCTGTATCCTTTCTCAAGCAGTTTTGGTTTTGCAAAAGGCCATGCCCTGTCCACACTAGAATCTTTTATGAAAGAAATACCCGAGTTGATGAGGGTCACGCCTCTTTCTTGTCGCCTTTGGGTATAGACTTCCACGTCAAACTTTCCCAAATCCTCGGACACCTCGCTCCGGATAGCGTCGTTGTTAAA
The DNA here is from genome assembly GCA_041661105.1 of Patescibacteria group bacterium. Classification (GTDB taxonomy): domain Bacteria; phylum Patescibacteriota; class Patescibacteriia; order 2-12-FULL-60-25; family 2-12-FULL-60-25; genus MWCR01. Next base: position 320,532 of record JBAZVB010000001.1, on the reverse strand, counting down.
AATAGGCAGACCTAAATTCCAGCTCAGATACGTGGCGATGGGCGTCTTCGAGCTGCCGACCGGGCCGGCGAAGGTGATGCAGATGGGCATATAGTAAGTTGACCTAAATGATAAATATTTCCATTGTGAAAGCTTAGCACAACAAAATAACCCCCGAAAGGGTTATTTTGTTGTGGCGGAGAGGCAGGGATTCGAACCCTGGATACCTTGCGGTATGCACGCTTTCCAAGCGTGTGCACTAGGCCTCTATGCGACCTCTCCAATGCGCGTGATATTAGCCTAATATCCAAATTGTTTCAAGACTCTTAAAAACCAGGCAAATATACTATTTCTACCCCTCACATGTTAAGTTGAATTTATATGCGCAAAGAATTTCAGCCCCTAAGATTCCCGGAAGACGAATCACTTCATGATTGCGTCATCGACCAATCATCAAAAACCGCCTCGATGTTATGGCCATCCGGGTCTAACACAAAGGCTGCGTAGTAACCGGGATGATATTGCTTACGGTATCCTGGCGGCCCGTTGTCTTTTCCGCCAGCCTCTATACCAGCTCGATAGAATTCATCCACCATTTGCTTATTGCCAGCAGTAAAAGCCAAACAAGAAAACGAATGCGGTTGTTGACCGCCTTCGCCGGGTATTAACCAAAAATCATGCCTCCCCTCTGTAGGCTCAATGCCAAAGCCGACTGTTTTTTTGTTTTCCGCCAATAGTTTATATCCTAAAGGCCGTAAAATCTGAGAATAAAAGATTTTGCTCTTTTGCATGTCACTGACACGAACTGTTATATGGTTGAGCATAATTACTTGATTATATGCGTTGCGCTCAGGACTTCAAACCCATTCGGGTGTTGACAAAGGGGACTTTTTTTGCTATATAAATCTCGTTACCGAGATGGTAGCCGTTCGCGGAAAATCCCGAACGAATCCCGTGATGGGAGGAATATCATGAAAGAAGGTCGAGAAATCAAGCGCTCTTTTTCAATGATTCTAGTCGAGGCGGTCACCATGGCCGAAATACGTAAAATTCCCGGCCTGGAAGGCATGGAGCTCTTGCAGTGCGACATCAGAGCCGATTCTATCCAGCATATGAGCATCCTCTACGGCCCCAACTTTCTCGAGCTGGGCATTGAGCACTACTCTGAGCACACCGTATGGCGTTACGTGCATCTCCGCGGCAAGATTGGAGGTCCTCAAGGAAACGAGGACATCAAAGCCTTATATCGCGTTAGCGCGGGCTGTGCGATCTTCTCCATCAGTCAAGGCTGGCGTTACTGGCAACCTTACACACTGCAGCTGAGCGTCGGACCTCTCATGCCCGGCCCTGGCGATGGCTATGCAAGCCACGTGTACTGGAATGGCATGAACGACGATGTCCCTATTCGTAAGAACGCGGACAATCCCTGTGCAGACCTCTGCGCCCTTCAGTCCATCGCCGGCATCGTCACTTATGAAGAAGGAGACAAGCCATGAAACGCCTGTACCTTTTCTGCCTGGTCGCGACCTTGATCCTGATGGGCTGCGGTACGCCGAGCACGTACGTCCTGTTCGCACAGAGTGCCAAGTCGGACGCCGCCATGCACCACGCCATCAATATCCGTCTGCCGGTCGAGCGTACGCCCGTTGGGTCAAAGATTTTTTGCGGGTCAAAGAGCACCTACGTCTTTGCGCAAAAGATTGACCGTATGCGTCTTAATGTCCGCGACCCGGACGGCGAGGAACGCGAGGTGGATTTGCCAGGCGACGGAATTCCAATAGGCCAAGTCTCATACTGGCCGGAAGGCCAAGCGATACGTTGCGGACTGGAACCTTCTTCGCCACTCGGCACCAACGCTTATGTCATGTGGGGAGAGTTCAGTATCTTCTTCGAACGCATGAGCCACAACACCATGCGCTACTGGATCGGCGACAAAACCATGATGCTCAGCTATCCCCTGAACGAGGCTGACCGGCAAAAGCTGCGCAAACACAGCGTGCCCGCCGAAATCGCCAACCTACTCTACTAACGACGCCTCCCGCGTCTATTTTTTTAAAAAATCCAAAAACCAAACTCCAATCACCAAATTTTGGACATTGGTATTTGGATTTTGGATTTCAACTTCGTTCAGATCATATACCAAAAAGACCGGTCGTCCGGTCTTTTTTGTTTCTTTTGTCATGCCGAATTTATTTCGGCATCTCACGTAGCAATTAGTGCTGGGATCCTGAAATAAATTCAGGATGACGGATAGAGGGGGTTTATCCCTTAGCTCCGGCGGCGTCGATCTTGGCTTTAAATGATTCGAAAGGCATAGCACCTTCGATCAATTCGCCGTTGACGAACGTGGCGGGCGTACCGCCCACGCCGGCCGTCGTACCCTCGGCCTGGTCGGTAGCCACAACCTTGGCCATCTCGCCGCTATCCAGACACTTATTAAATTTATCCGTATTCAAACCCAGATCCTTGGCAACCTGCTTCCAGGTATCTACGCTCATCTTGCTGGCCTTATTGGCTTCAAAAATCTTGGCATACATCTCCCAGAACTTGCCCTGGACAGCAGCACATTCCGAAGCTTCGGCAGCCTTCTCGGCATTTGGATGGAACGAGAGCGGGAAATGGCGGAAAATAATCCTTACATCATTCGGATAAGCCGCCTTAATCTGCTCCATGGTGTCATACTGCTTGGCGCAATATGGGCACTCAAAGTCAGAGTATTCTATCAAAGAGACTTTGGCGCTCTTATTGCCCCAGATGTGATCCTTAGCTTCATCGACTGCCTTGGGCGGCTGGGAAGGCGTCGTGGGCTGTTGAACCGTCGGATCGGTAGTCGGCTGGGTGTTGGTATCTTGAGCTACTTGTTGCGTCCCCTGGGTGGTAGCCGCCGAAGCGCCAAAGCTCCTACCCGAGAATAAAAAGTCGATCACAAAAACCAACGCGATCGTGGACATGATGGCCACGCCGGTTATGAGACCCAAGACAAACATCGTCTTAGGATTCCCCTGCCAGAAATTACTGGAATCGCTGGACTTCTCTGAATGTTCCATAGAACAAGGCTTAAGTTATTAGTTGTGGATAAATTTATCAACAGACCAAACGGTCATCGATGCTATATTTTCGTGGTCGCGGGGATAATTGTCAAACTACTTGAGCTGAGCGTCCAAAATCTGATGCCAAGTCTTCAAATCTATGACCCCCTCATACTTCTGCCGGTTGACGAAAAACGAGGGCGTGGCCTCCAGGCCAAACGAGGCCGCTTCCTGGACATCCTGCGCAACTTTCATGCGAGGCGTATCCCGACCAAGACATGCCGCGAATCTATCTTTCTGCAATCCAAGCTGGTCGGATAAATTAACGAAATATTCTTTCGGATCAGGCAGGCCTTTCCAAGTATCTTGATTTTCGTACAACTGACTCGCATACTCCCAAAATTTATCCTCCTCCTGAGCACAACGCCCCGCGATAGCCGCAGGCAAAGCATTGGGGTGAAGCGAAGTTAAGGGCAAATCGTTCCAAACGAACCTAACCCTGCCATCATAATCTTTCATGACCTGGCTAATGATCTGGTCCGCCATTTTGCAGGCAGGACACTGGAAGTCGCTAAAAATCCTGACCGTGACTTTGGCATCCGCCGGGCCCTGAGTCGGATTCGAATCATCGTTAAAAACAATATTCGCATCAATCGTGGTATTGCTCTCCCCCGGCCCCATGGCCACGGCCCAAATCAATCCGCCGACAATCAAAACGCCCAACGCGATCGTGCCTATGAGAAAAATTTGTCTGGTTTTATCTGTTTGATCCATATTAATACACTTTAAACTTGAAACTAGAAACTGGAAAGAGCCATTTAGTTAACCAGCAAACTCTTTCTAGTTTCCAGTTTCCAGTTATGCGACAATATCCAAACCCCAATTGAGACTGTCATAATGAGCAACCACTGAGTTGGCGTCAAACCAACATAGCGCGTATCCCCTATCCTGTAAAAATCCAAAAAGAATCTGACCGTGCCGTCTATGACCAGCCACAAGCCGACGAAATAGCCTTGAGGTCGCTTTTTACGCCCTAAAAGATAGAACAAAAGGAACATACCACAACCTAAAAGAGATAGATAAAGGCCGTGGTCATGACGCACGCCGTCTGGATATTTCACGCTCAAAAAAAAGTGCGTCAACGTTCCCGGATGATCATGGATTAAGAAACAACCGATGCGTCCGATGCCTGTCCCCAAAGGTAGGGCATAAGCCACTAGATCCGCGACGGTCCATAAGTTTAATTTGTGATATCGAACGTAGATCAACCCGGCGACGACTCCTCCAATCACACCACCCATCATCGAGTATCCCGGGAGAGTGGGATTGATAATGTCCCAAGGATGCAGCCAAAACCAAGCCGGGTCATAAAAAAATACGTGAAAAAGTCTAGCCGAGACAAAAGCCGCAACTAAAATCCACGGCGCCAGATTCCAAATGTGATTTGAGTTGATGCCTTGTTGTTTGGCACGACGAGCGGCGACCCAGGCGGCCGCTAAAAAGCCCAAAGCGACTAAAGTGCCCCAGACCTGGATGCTGATCGGACCAATGGCTAGAGTATGCAGTTCAAACCAAGGAATCATACTTTTGAATTTGGGGAATTGAATTTAGTATTTGGGGTAACAACAGGCTGAAGTAAAGAACGAACACCTGTGACTAAGCCGTTCAGTAGTTTATGGGTTTTAACCAATTGTTCTTCACAAATTTTAAACCCATCTTCATTGATATAACCGAGATCATGGGCAATTATTAACTGATTATGCAATTCTGTAAGCGATCCTTTGGCGATTGAATAAAACATTGTCTTCTCTTTTGGAAAAATTCGACTGAAACCTTCCGCGATATTTGAGGTTATGGATACAACGGCGCGTCTCATCTGAGAAGTCAATGCAAAGAGCTCATCCTGCGGAAAATGCTTAGTCTGCTCATAAATGAGTAAAACAAGCTTGTGCCCTTCCTGCCAAGTAAATAAATCTTTAAATGAATTGATTTTTCCATCATTATTCATATTTCCCTAAATTCTAAATACTAAATTCCAAATTCAAAGCACGTTCAGAGTCTTGAAAGCTTTCTCAAACTCATCAAGGGCCCGGCGAGTTTCCCTGTCCGAAAGTCTAAAATCATGTTCGTGAACAAGTTGGTTGCGCAGTTTATGCGCCCACCAAACCTCCTTTAGCTTGGGATATTTATAACAAGCGCTTTTAAGACGTTCACCCAAAGTATCGCCCGGCATCATGATTGATTTTAAAGCCGAATCCAAAAGTTTATCCGCTTCCATCAAAGCCATCTTCATGCCCATTTGACCGCTTTGCTCGCTGACTTTCCGGATCTCCTGCCATCTTTTAGACACTTCTTCGCGCGACATGCCCCAAGTCTCCGGCCTGGATAACCGCTTCTTGATCCAACGTATCAATAACGCCAAACCAATGATGACCAAAATGGCGACAATGGCGCCAAAGATGATCCAACCCACGGGCGGACCACTAGGCGCACCTGTATAAACAACTTCTTCGTACATATGCAGAGTTTGAAACTAGAAACTGGAAACTTGAAAGAGTGATTTAGTCCAACTGGCAAACTCTTTCTAGTTTTTAGTTTTTAGTTGTGATTCGAGTATCTTTGCCACTGATAGTAATTTAGCCTCTTCGAACCAGGACGAGATGAGTTGGATGCCAACAGGCATTCCTCCATCATCCTGGCAAGGCATGGAGATGGCCGGGACGCCCGCTACGTTGATGCTGACCGTAAAAACATCTTCCAGATACATGGCCACCGGATCATCCAATTTCTCACCCAGTTTGAAAGCCGTGGTCGGCGTAGTCGGCGTGACTATCAAATCAACTTCCTTAAAAGCTTTTTCGTAAGCCTGCCGGATCAAAGTTTGGACTTTTTTAGCGCGGACATAATAAGCGTCGATGTAACCGGACGACAAAGCAAAAGTCCCCAATAAGATGCGGCGCATGACCTCATCGCCAAAACCTTCGGCTCGCGACTGGGCGTAGGTCTCAAAAAGAGGCAAACCTTGTTTACGCAGGCCATAACGCATGCCGTCAAAACGCGAAAGGTTGGCCGAGACCTCGCAGGGCATCAATATATAGTAGACGGCCAAAGCTTCGTCCGCGTATGGCAAATCAATTTCGACCAGTTCCGCGCCGGCCTTAGCCAATTCTGCCACGGCTTCTTCCGTTTTTTCGCGCACGCGATCTTCTATGCCGCCGGACTTCCAGGCTTGTTTTGGCAAACCGATTTTCAAACCCTTCAAATCGGATGAATGTTGTATATTGAATGTTGAATGTTGGAAAGGTTCTGCGTCACTCGTCGTTTGATCGTTCGCATCTTGTCCTTGGATGACTTCAAGAATCGTGGCCGCATCTTCCGCGGACTTGGCAAACGGTCCGATCTGGTCGAGAGATGAGGCCATGGCCATCAAGCCGTAGCGCGAAACACGACCATAAGTTGGCTTGAGGCCTACGACGCCACACAGCGAAGCCGGTTGGCGGATTGAGCCGCCTGTGTCAGAACCCAAAGATCCAAGACACATGTTGGACGCGACGGCCACCGCGCTACCACCCGAAGATCCACCTGGCACGCGTTCCGGATCGCGAGGATGTTTGGTTGGACCATACGCCGAATGTTCAGTCGACGATCCCATGGCAAATTCATCCATGTTGGTTCTGCCTAAAATAACAGCTCCACTTTCGATCAACTTTCTCACGGCCGTTGAATCGTAAGCCGCTGTGTAACCTTGTAAAATTTTTGATCCTGCCGTGCAGGGTTTACCTTGCAAAAGCATGTTATCTTTGATGGCCACCGGAATGCCGTCTAACGGATTTCGTCCCATCGTCCCATCGTCCTGCGTCCTGCGCTCATCAGAACGATCGGCCGCTTCCAAGGCGTCCTTTTCATAAACTTCCAGAAAAGCGTGCAGCGCTCCGTCCAAACTTCGGATCTGTGTCAAACATGCTTCCGTCAGCGCGCGGGAGGTTATTTCACCTTTATCCAGCAGTTCGCGGGCTTCGGCGATGGTTAGTTCGTTGAGGGGTTTCATAGTCTGATCGTCCTTTTCGTCCTGGTCGTCCTGATCGTCCTTCGATTTAGGACGGTTAGGACGTAGGACGATGAGGACGAAAATTTATTTTTTCGGTGTCTCTCCTCCTAAGGCGGATCCGCCTCTGGCGGAAAAAACACCGGGCGCGGCCAAGAGATCACCCGCCCGTTCAGGAAAATTAGCCATAATCAATTCACGAGTAACCTCATCGACTTCAAAGGCCTGATCAGGTCTCCAACCTTCGCTCTTAGCCGGCATGGTAAAAGGCGCAACACCTTCGACGTCAACTTTTTGAATCCGGTCGACGTATTCCAAAATCGCCCCAAAGTCCTTGGTCATCTTCTCCAGTTTATCATCGGGCAAATCCAGCCTGGCCAACTTGGCCAGATGCGCGACCTCTTCCTTAGATAGCTTCATATGCCAGCCAGTTTATACTTATGAACATCATTAGACAAGACAGTAGACGGTAGCTGGTAGACGATAGCTCTTCAGGCTACTGTCTACTGTCTACAAGCTACGGTCTAGCTGATAAACCCGCCTGCTTGAATGTTCCAAAGTTTTTGGTAGAGGCCTTCCCTGGCTAAAAGTTCTTGGTGCGAGCCTTGATCCACAACTTTGCCATTTTCTACGACCACAATCCTATCCATCTGCATGATGGTCGAAAGCCGGTGAGCAATGACTAAAACCGTTTTACCTTGCATGAGATTTCTGAGCGCGTCTTGGATGTAAGACTCTGACTCAGAATCAAGGCTGGAAGTCGCTTCGTCGAGAACCAAAATCGGAGCGTTGGCTAAAATGGCGCGGGCGATGGCCACGCGCTGGCGTTCCCCGCCCGAAAGCTTGATGCCGCGTTCACCCACATAGGTGTCGTAACCTTTAGGCAAGTTGACGATAAACTCATCGCAATGAGCCAACTTGGCGGCCTTTTGCACTTCCTCATCCGTGGCATCGCGCCGGCCATAGCGGATGTTATCCCTAACCGTCCGATGGAAAAGGAATGGATCCTGGGGCACGAGCGCGATTTGATCGCGTAAACTCATCTGCGTAACTTTTTTGATATCTTGCCCGTCAATTTGGATTTTGCCGCCGTCCAAATCATAAAAACGCAAAAGCAATTTAACGATGGTGGACTTACCGGCGCCCGAAGGCCCAACCAAAGCCACTCTTTCGCCCGGCTTGACGGTCAGATCAAAGTTCGTGAGGATTTCCCTGGTTTGATTGTAGTTGAATGTCACATCCTCAAAAGCAATAAGACCTTTTTTTATTTTAAGCGGCTTGGAGCCTTTCGCATCCATAACATCAAATGGCTTTTCGATAATATCCACCATTTCCTGCGCATCGGAAAAAGCTTCGTATAAGTTCCGCATGATGCGCCCGACATTCCAAACGCGTCCGATCACGGCTATCAGGTAGCCTTGGACCAAAATCACGTCACCAATCGAGATCATCCCCTGCTGCCAAAGTCTCACCGCCATATACATGACTCCAAATTCAAGAAACACACCCATAAATGCTTGAAAAGCATTATTCCCCTCCCCCAAGTACCAAGTCAGAGTCTGCAATTTTCTAAGCTGTTCCGTAACATCAAAAAACTTTTTTTTCTCAAACCCGTAGCCTGAAAATAATTTGACGTTCACGCTGTTACTGATGACATCCGCCAGAGCGCCGGAAACTTCCGTATCTTTTTCGGCACGCTTAAAGTCATATTTTAATTTCCACCAAGAGAAGAGATAGTTACCCAAAACGACTATCAGAATAAAAACCGCCGTGACCCAAGCCAGGGTGACGTTACGCAAGGCCAAAGCGCCGACAGTTATCACGATCGTGATTAATAACGGTAACAAATTCCATTCGGTTTCATCCATGATGCGCTCGAAGGCCCTTGAAAAACGTTGAATTTTCCGAAGCAACGATCCTGCAAAATTATTTGTGAAGTACTGGTAAGAGTGGCCAAGCAGGGCATCTAAATTCTTCCTTTCCATGGAAGCCAGCATAAACGGCTGAACATAAGACGCGACAAATCCACCCACGCGATAGCTGATCCAGCCACCGAGGTTCCAAAAAAGAATGCCCAATAAAATCCAAAGCAAATCAGCCTTGGACGGGCTCTGAATATTAGTGGCTATGGCATCTAATAGATTCTTATAATACCAAGGCGTGACCAGCTGGCAGACGACCCCCAGACACGCGCCCAAATACGTCAAAAAAACCCAACCTTTTTGGGCTTTAACGTATGGCCAAAAAGCCTTTAAGACGGATTTGACGCTTATTTTTGTCGTCATGCCTGAATAGAATACCAAAAAAACCGCTTCCGCTCAACCCCCTATCGCACCATCTTCAAAAACTCTTTTTCATCTAAGATGGTCACGCCTAACTTTTCGGCTTTATCGGCTTTGGAACCGGGATCAGCGCCCACGACCACGTAAGATGTTTTTTTAGAAACAGATTCCGAAACATCGGCGCCCAATTTACGCACCATTTCCTTGGCATCATCCCGCGCCATGGAATCGAGCGAGCCGGTAAAAACCCAAGTCGTCCCGGACAAACGGCCATGGGCCGCTTCACTCGTCTCGCGTCCGACACGAACAAACTCAAGAATATGTTCCACTTTGGTCATCTCCTCCTTGCTATGAAAAAACTCGTGGATCGCTTTAGCTACCACATCACCCACGCCTTCGATGCTATCCAGCTCTTCAAGCGAGGCCTGACGCAGTTTATCAAAGGTCTTAAAGTGACGCGCCAAAACCAACGCGTTCTCCGCGCCAACGTGGCGAATGCCTAAACCGTAGATAAATCGTGGCAAAGTCACTTTGCGATGATCCTGAATTTCCTTGACTAGTTTGTTGGATAAAATCTCGCCAAAACCTTCCAGCCCGCCTAAATCGCCCGGTTGAATGCGGAAAAGATCAGCCGCTTCGCTTACGATACCTTCCTGTAAAAATGTTTCCAGGATTTTCTCACCCAAACCGCGGATATCCAACGCGTCCCTGGCTACAAAATGTCCCATGCGTGCCAGCTCTTGGGCAAAGCAACGCGAATTAGTGCACATGGTCGCCACCTCGCCTTCCTTGCGTGAGACTTTTGAACCGCAAATCGGGCAATGCGTTGGCATGTGGAAAGTCTTTTCCTTACCTGTCCGTAAGCGCGGTAAAACCTGGATGACTTTGGGGATCACATCTCCGGCTTTTTCCACGATGACCGTATCACCGATTTTCAATCCAAGACGCTTGATCTCGTCCTCGTTATGCAAAGTGGCGTGCGTGACGGTCGTGCCGGCCAGTTGCACCGGGTCCATGACAGCCACCGGCGTCAAAACTCCGGTTCGACCGACAGAGACCTTAATGTCGCGCACAACAGTCGTCCCCTGCTCAGCTGCGAACTTCCAGGCCACTGACCCGCGCGGCGTTTTACCAACCACTCCCAAATCCGCAAAAGACTTGTCGTCATTGAGGTTAATGACCACACCATCCAATTGGTAATCCAACTTCTCGCGCGCTTCACCGATTTTTTCCATGACGCCCTGAACTTCCTGCAGATTGTGGCAAAGCTTATTGAAATCATTAGAAGGGAAACCTAAAAGCTTTAACAATTCATGCTGTTGCTCATGCGTCCTGGTGCCGGTCTCGCCCACCACTTGCCAGCCCATAAAAGAAAGATGGCGCTCTCCTGCGATTTTGGGATCTAATTGACGGATGCCGCCGGCCGCCGCGTTGCGCGGATTGGCCAGCTCAGCCTCTCCTTGCTTTTTGAGTTCAACATTTAGCTTTTTTAAAACACTCCGGCGCATGTAAATCTCCCCGCGGAATTCCAGACGTCCCGCATGTTTAGTCGCGACTGACCGGAGCTTCTTCTCATCCAAGTGACCGTGATATTTTTTAACATAAGCGTCCAGCTCTCTCTCGCTGGGCACGCGTAAAACCAATGGAATGGATTCGATGGTTTTGATGTTGCCCGTCACATCCTCACCCACCGTCCCATCTCCTCGCGTTGCGCCCAGGACTAATTGGCCATCCTCATAAATCAAGCCGGCGGCCAAGCCATCCATTTTGATTTCAGCGTAAAGACCTTGGTCATCGCAATGTGGATTAATTTTTTTGACGCGCTTAAGCCACTCCTCCGCTTCATCAAAAGAAAAAACGTCTTCCAGCGAAAGCATACGCACCTCATGCTTAACCTTTTTGAAACCTTTAGCCACTTCGCCAGCCACACGCTGAGTCGGCGAATTGGGTGTGATCAACTCCGGGAATTCCGATTCTAGTTTATAAAGCTCGTGTTTAAGCGCGTCCAAAGCCGCCTCGGATATCTCGAGATTATTCAGAACATGATATTGGTAGCGATATCGGTCTATCTCCTGCCGCAATTTGACTATCCTCTCGGCGGCTTGGACTTGGGTCATACAGGCATATGATAGCTAAATTGAACTTGCTTTACAATCATTTGATCCATGCCATAAACCCTTGCGATAAATTACATTGCATGTTAAAAATGGGCTCGCACACATCCAACGGAGGCATGCATGAAAAGGCCCAAGGTTATCACTTTTGACATTGGCCATACTCTGGTCTTCCCCCTTCACGACGAGTTCATCTGCCTGGCGGAGAAGCATTTTGGACGGACCTTCTCGGCCGTCCAAGTCAAAGAAGCCGACTGTCTGCTCCGCTACACGAACGATGACGGAATTGCCAAGGCCCTGCGAGATCTTCCTTTGCCGAGCGTCACAACCTTCTACTCTGGCGGCTTAATCTGCAGGCTCTTGCCCAAGTGTCTCGATGACATGTCGATCCTCCTCTACTTCCTCAAGGCCTGCGAACCGACCCAGGACAGCTGGTTCACGCATCTGATCAAGGATGCCGTCCCTTGCCTCGAAACGCTCAGGAACAAAGGTTTCCGCCTGGGCGTGATCAGCAACGCCAACGGCAAAGTAAGAAGGAACCTGGTGGCCACGGGTGTCGACAAGTACTTCGAATTCGTGGCCGATAGCGGCCGGGTGGGTTTCGAGAAACCGGATCCTCGCATCTTCCAGCACGTCTACGCCTTGGCGGGGATACAACCGGACGAGTTACTGCACATTGGCGATTCCGTGTCCTCCGACGTGCACGGCGCCCTGAACGCCGGTTCCCAGGCCGCCCTCTACGATCCGGACTACCGCGTCCCGTTCGGGATCCTGCCACCGCACGTGCCGCACTTCCGATCTTTGCCCGACTTCGCGGCCTCCTTCTGCCCCGCCGACTGAGCGGGCGTTTTTTTATTCGCTGAAGGCGAACCCGCCGTAGCTTCAGCGAAGGTGGGTTGTCTATCGTTTACAACGCGTCGAAAATCGACTAATATTAAGGCATATGAAAAAATTTATCATGCTTAGTTCCACGCTATTAGGCGCGTCTTTTTTAGCCGTGGGTTGCAGCCAACTACCCACGAGCCAAACGCAACCAACAACGTCGACCCCGGTGACGCAGCAAACCGTGGAACCGACAGCCACGGATCAAAAGCCAACTGAAGACGTTGTCCCCGTGACAGATGAGGAGGGCTCTCTCAAGACCTACCAAAATCAAGAATACGGTTTTCAATTTAAATATCCCAAAGAATGGAAGACACAATCCAGTAACATCATGGCCAATCTGGGTGAAAAAGATTATGTCGAGTTTACATCCGGCTTCGCCGTCAGTGTTTGGGACACGTCGTCTTATTCCGTTGATGACTTAAAAGCCGCTCCTCCGGGAGGGATTGACCCTGACAGCGTTAAAGAGACTAAAACTACCGTTGATAGTCATCCAGCAGCGGAAACTTCTTACACTTTAGTCAAAGACACTGAGTCCGGCAGCAACTCTGGCAAGAAAATACTTATTCAAAAAGACAATTTAGTCTATTTGATCGAAGGCAGCGCCGAAGAATGCGCGACTATTGTTCCGACTTTCGAGTTCACTAAATAAACTCACTCATCAAAAAAAACGTCCAACCAGCGAGGTTGAACGCAAGGCTTGAGATGGCGGCGGCAGCGCGGTCAAACGACATCGTGCGTGGGGTCGTAACCCTTCTGCTCCAGCTTCTCCCTCGAAGCGACATCCTGCTCGTACTGATCATGGCAGGTGGCGCACTCGGCGATGTGAGCCGTGACCTTTTTGCTGGTCTCGGCGTCCGTGCGGAATGGATTGATAGCCAGGCTCGCAATAGCTCCCCTCAGATTCTCGCATGTGTCACTCATCGATTTTCCTCCTTCGATCAGACAACAACGAACGACTCAAGTTAAACAACCTTAACAAATCGTGTTAAAGAGTTCAACTATTGATGATATTTGCTAGTTACGGACAAACTCCCGCTCCCCCAACCCGCTTACAAAGTTGTTCTTGCGAGAAGACGATATAACTAAAGATGCCGGAGAGGATGTCTTGCCGCGGCATGGTGACCCGGAGGCGCTGGGTGGTTTTTTGATATGTGCCTTCTGAGCCCAGAGCAATCTCCCCAGGATAAGGCAGGACGGCATCCGCGCCGTTTAGCATAGTGATACGGATATCTTTGGCCCCGCATTTAAAGGGACGCAACCGCATGCGATACGCCTTGGTCATGTCCAACGGACCGACATTAAAACTGGCGTGTGACGCGTAAGGCCCAAATTCAATCGTATAATCAGCTACGTCGACCGGCCAGGCGATGGAAGCGCCCACATCCCAAACCGTATAACCAATTTCCAAATCCGGCTGGCAGCCGGCCGCCTCTCCGTCCCAAACGAGGTTAACCTTGGCCACGCCGGAAGGTTGGTTGATCTTGTCCGGATCAAACAAATCAACAAAAGTCGTCTCCTCTTCACCCAACTGAGGGATAGTTTTAACCGTCGAAGTCTCATAACCGGTGGTAGAGCGCCAGCTTGAGCCTCCGGGATAAAGGCTGGTCGAGGTAGCCACGGCCGAAAGTCTCATCCCATTTTTGCGGACATCATAAAGTTGCATCTCAATGCCGGAGTTGGCCATGTAATACGCGCCGACCGCCCTGTCGGTTTCCACGGCCCGCCGCGAACCTTCCAAAACAACCACGCCCACGGCAATGCCCGCCAATAAAACCATGGACATCATAATCATGGCCAAAGCGGTAATGTTGCCGGAGGATTTTTTAGCGTACATAAACTCTCGATGCTATGGTCGTCTGCGCCTCAAGGCTAACCTTTTCTTTTTCAACAGACGTCTTATACGTCAATTTCATTTGGATGGTCACAAAAGGCTGCTGGTCGCTCGTGTAATTGCCACCCACCAGCGCAAAAGGAGATTGCTCGGGCCTGACATAAATCTTAAAAGTCTCGACATTAACATGTTTGGCCGTGATAGGCGCCCAGTTAACTCCGTCATCACTTGAAACAATCAGGCAGGACACATCAGGATCATCCGCGCAACGCGCGTCACCCGGCGCTGACCGTTTAATAATCCACGCCGGCTGATTTTCACTTCTCAACCTCAGCGTCGAAGTCACGGATTCGAGAGCTAAAGGCGGCGCCGGATAATCGATGGGCATATTACGGATATTCCGGGCCATGTATTCGAAGGCAAAACGCACGTCTTGCTGGACGGACGCCGAATTAGCCGTGCGATGCGAAAGCCGGATAAAAGCCAGATAAGTCTGCGAAAGAATGGTGATTGAAACGGCAAACAAAACCATGACAACCAACAACTCAATAACCGAAAACCCAGGCTTATTAGTCATGCCGAATTTATTTCGGCATCTCACGAAGCTTTTGAGATCCTGAAACAAGTTCAGGATGACCAAAGAAGGACGTTTTAGGACGTTAAAGGACGTTTTAGGACGAGAGGGTTTAGCGCCAGTCATAAAAATCTCCGTAAATAGTCAGGTTCTTCTTAATCCCCTGCCTATACCACTGGATATCCGCTTTGGCCCGCACGCCAACCTGCTTGGTGTAAGCGGCCAAACCAGCCGGTGGACAAACACATTGGCCTTCGGCCGCAGATTTCTTGGTTGGATCAACCGGATCCTGGCAGATGGGGATAAAGGTCAACAAGCGATAATAATCCGTGGAAGTCGCCGTCATTTGGTTGGTATACATGCCCGCCGAAGCTAAGGCGGTTGATTTGTAAACGCGGGCGTTATCAATCACGTTAGGCGCGAAATCAAAGAAAGGATCAGGCACGATTGTCCCGTTCCAAGCCGGCATGGCCGTGCAATCCGTATTATCGCCAGGATTAAAAGATATCCCGTCGTTAAACGGCTTAGTGCCATCTAACCAATTCGAGTCCCTCTTGTCCTGCACCAATTCTAAAGACTCACGCGCCAAATTCATAGCCATCGTCTGGTCGGCATCTTGAGTTTGCAGGGTCACGTTCTGAAAAATTAAAGTCACGGCCGCGTATAACCCGACCGAGATGATGAAAAGCACGATCAACATCTCCACCAAAGTTTGGCCGGGGGCAAAATGACGCCGCTTCATAGGACAGATACCCGACCGGTTATGCGGTTAATCTCCACGTCCATAGTACTGCTCGACATTTTATGCCAAAGCCGAAAAATCATGATATCCGGCTCAACTCCGGAACCGTCGTACAGACGCGTCGTGCCGTTTTGGCGCGTAAAACTAACGTCACCGCCCGTCTTCGGCACCAAAGGCGCTGGCTTGCCCGTCAAAACGCTTTTGATAATCACATTCTGCCCCGTGCCTTGCAATAATTGACGATTAAGGAGAACCTCGTTGGGTTGAGTCAGATGATAATCAACTGTGGATGGTTCCACTTCAGCGAAAAGCGTATAGCTGGTATCCGTCGAACTCGCGTTAACGCCAAAGGACGAAGGGATGCGAGCCGCACAATCAGCCGGATCAACGCAGGCGACCGTTGAATCGTCGCAAATCGTCAAAATGCCTAATGTGTTGGGACAAGCTTTGACATCACCCGCCGCCAAAGCGCGCGCTTGCATACTGCGGATATCACCCGCCAGTTGCCTAGCCGCTCCCCGAAGTTCCTCGGTGCGCTTGCCCGACCCCATGCCAACGACGACAATCACGGCCAGCAAGCCGATAACGGCCACGCTGACCAACATTTCAACCAAAGTAAATCCTGTTTTAGGCAAACGCATAAGACAGCCAGACCATTAACCAAGGCGCCCACCAAATGGCGGCTAAGGCTCCGGCCGCGAGGGCGGGCGCGAAGGGCACGCGAGTGCCGGGTTTGAGTTTTCCAATCAATAGAAGAACAAGGGCCGCGCTACCGCCAAAGATGTAAGCAAAATAGATGGCGATGCCCACCACTGGCCAACCAAGGACAGCTCCGATGACGGCCCCCAACCAGATATCGCCCGATCCGATCCAACGCCGACGCGAGACAACCCATTGCAATAAAAAGAAACAGGCAACCACGGCAAAACCCACGATATGCGACCAAGCTACTTCGGCCGCCGGCTCGCCCGAAACCACGCGCAAGAGCATATTCCAAACCGTAAAGATCACACCGGCTCCCACCATCATTTCTATAGGCAACTCCATCCAACGGGCATCCATGACCAAAAAAATCAGCAAGGCCAGGCCAAAGAAAAATTCAAATAAAATCCAAGGCCAGGCTATTTCCAGAGGCACAGACATGTATCTGGCCACGGTAATAATAGCCAACAATGCGCCGGCCAATTCCACCAAAGGATATTGGATATGGATGCGCTTGCCGCAAGTTTCGCATTTGCCCTTTTGAATCAACCACGAAAGGACAGGCACCAGATGGCGGATTTTTAACGGCGTTTTGCATTCCACGCAATGCGACCTGCCCCACAAACTCGATTCATCGTGCGTACGGATGGCCACTACGTTGGCGAAAGACCCAAAAACCGCCCCAAATACGGCGGAGGCCAACAGAATCAAAAGTATTTCTATGAACATGAGTGGTGATTAGAATATAGAATTTAGAATTTGGTATTTAGAGGTCGGATTCCATTCCCAAAATTCCAAATTCTAAATTCCATATTCAAGTCCGTTATTTAGTCTCATCCAGTTTATCCACACCGCTTGAATGCGCGTAAAAAGTCCCGGCTGGCCCATAAGCCGTCGCTCTCTCGGTCTTAAATAACAGGCTGTAACCGTTTTCATTGGCCCGATAGGCATAGTATTCATTACTATCGGGACCGGTCGGAAAACTATCCAGAAAAATCGGCAGAGTATTGTCTTCCAAGGTCGTCAGCCCATTGCCGCCCAACCTGGCCGTCGCCGCTTGACCCAGATAAGTGCCGTCTGACACCGGGTAAGAGGCTTTTTGCAGCCAGTATTGGCTTAAGGCGGCCCGCATGACGCTAACGTCAGAAATGCGTTTAGCATCCCGACTCGTAGCACGCTGGACATTGATGGCATAAATGGCAAAAGCCCCCAGAATGCCAACAATCAAAAGAGCAACTAACAGCTCTGGTATGGTAAAAGCTGTCTTGGAACTAAGTTTCATACAAGCATATTATACATCAAAAATACTTATCCGTCCTACGCGTCCTCATCGTCCTTACACGTCCTATAACCCAGGACGAATAGGACGTCTTAGGACGAAAAAGACGCCCCGAAGGGCGTCTTTTGGAATCGACATCTAATTTGCTAGTTAACGATCCCGTTTTGGTTGGTCGAGTGTATGGCACCCGCGCCCAAGCCAGGCACCGCTGTTTGTTCGGTGACAAAACTAAGCGTGTAAGCGCTCAAAGAAGGCGCCACGCCCGTATAGGCATAGTTACAAGCCGTCTTGACGCCGTCACAGGCACCTTGTGCCACATTGGTCGACAAGGGGTCGGTCAGATTACCAAGATTGATAATCGTGGCATCAACTACTCCGCCCGCGCCGCACTTATTACAAATCCTGCTCGCGCTCAGTAAATCCCCGGCCACCGGAGCAGCGGAACAGTCCGCCTTGCACAAAGCATATGTGCCTTCGTTATTCGCCGTGGCAAAAGCGGCTACGACAGAGCGCATGTCCCCCAAACGCTTGGTATCGCGAGCTTTCTTTTGAGCATCGCGGAAAGCGATAACACCCAAGGTGGCAAGTAAGCCGATGATGGCTACAACCACCAAGAGTTCGATGAGCGTAAAACCTTTCTTGGTCTTCATAGTAACGTACGAAAAGTAAATTAAACGATAAATAAATTAGCTGTTGATAATTATAGCACTTTTTTAAACGGCTGAGGAGAGATTATACATGGGGATCATAATAGCCGAGACCATGGTGCCGACGGCCAAGCCCAGGATGATCATGATGATCGGCTCGATCAGAGTCATGATATTGGCTGTCATATTAGCCACATTTCGGGAATAAAAATCCCCCACTCTTTTCAAAACCTCTTCCAACCGGCCCGTTTCCTCGCCCACGGCCAGCATTTGGATAGCCATGGTGGGCACGCTCTTTTCCTTTTGCATGGCCGTGACTAGCGAATTGCCGTCATTAACTTCTTGAATAGTTTCGATAATCATGCGCTTCCAAACGGCATTGCCCATAACCGAAGCCGCAATTTCCAAAGCCTGAACCATGGTCACCCCACCCTTCATCAAGGTTGACATGGATTGGCAAAAACGGGTGACATACATCTCGCGCAAAAGCTGTCCGACAATCGGTATCTTGAGCTTGGTCTTATCCCAAATCCATCTCCCATAATCTGTTTTGATCCAGTACGTAAAGCCTACGGAAAAAACCACGACGGCGATGATGATTAACCACCAGAACTGGGACATGAAGCCTGAAGTCCCAATCAAAATCCTGGTACTTAGGGGCAACGGGACGTTAGCTTCAGTCAGCACTTGAGTTAGTTTTGGCACCACGTAAACCATCATGACAAAACCGGCGATGCCCATGCCAATGACTATGATAGCCGGATAACTCAGGGCACCTTTGAGCTTTGACATCATGTCATAATCCTTTTCCTGCTGGTCAGCCAGATAATTCAAAACTTCTGAAAGCTGACCCGTGGTTTCACCGGACCGGATCATGTTGATGAAAAATTGAGAAAAAACTTTAGGATATCTTTCTAAAGCCTCGGAAAGCCGCGCGCCACCTTCGATTTCGTTGGCCACGTCCGCCAGGATAATTTTAAAATTAGGATTCTTGCTTTGACGCGAAACATTGCGCACCGAATCAGTCAAAGGCACTGAAGCCGAAACCATAACCGAAAGCATGCGCACGGCCGCCACCATCTCTTTGGATGTGATTCTGTTCAAAAACTGCGTGATAGATTGAGCCGCCGCTTCGACGCCTTTATACGGTTCCAAAGACAAAATTTCATAATCCCGTTCCAAAAGAGCCTCGCCTGCCGCGTCTTGTGTGGGCGCTTCTACCATGCCGGATTGAATCCTGCCGTCCGCCGCCCTGATTTGATACTTGAACGTTGACATATTATTTAGAATTTAGAATTTGGAATTTTGTATTTAGGGTTAACCCCATATTCCAAATTCCATATTCCATATTCAACGGTGCAATACTTCGTTAACTTTGTTGGCGATGTCCTGCGGTTTGATATGGGATTTGATCATGTAACCGGCGGCCCCCAGGCGGTTAGCTTTTTCCACATCTTCCCTTTGCCCAAGACTGGAAACGATAATCACAGGAATGCTGGCCGTAGCCGGATCGGCTTTTAACTTTTCCAAAACTTCGAAACCATCCATGCCGGGCAATAAGATGTCCAAGAGCACGCAACCCGGTGTGACGCGGGTCAGCATCTTTAATCCTTCCTCGCCCGAACCTGCCACCAGCACCTCAAAACCAAGGCTCTCAAGTTTCTGCGAGTAAATATTGGCCAAAAACGCGTCGTCTTCGATTTGCAGGATGGTTACTTTGTCCATAAATTTATTCTGTTTCCGCGGCTTCCTGGCTCAAGCGCATGACTTCTTCGACCGTGGTCAAACCCTCGACGGCTTTGAGAATCATATCCTGACGCAAGGTCATCATCTCCTGGCGCGCGAATTCCTCACGAAATTTGCTGGCCGCAAAACCTTCCTCGATCAATCTTTGCGCTTGAGGCGTGAACTGGAAGAGCTCGGCCGCAGCCGTGCGGCCCGTATAACCCGTATTGCTGCATTTGACGCAACCTTTGCCATGGTAAAAAACCAACGGCTTGGTCTGATCGACCTTAGTCAGATATTTGGGAGGAATTTTCTTAAGCTCATCCGTCAACTGTTTGACCGTTTCTGGCGGGATGGACTGCTCTTCCTTGCAGTTCTCACAAATTTTGCGCGCCAAGCGTTGGGCCACACCCAGGTTCATGGTAGCCGCCAGTAAGAAAGGCTGGACGCCCATGTCAATCAAGCGCGGCACCAGGCCGTAAACGTCGTTGGTGTGCAAAGTCGAGAAGATGAGGTGGCCGGTCAAAGAGGCATGAATGGCCAACTCAGCCGTTTCCTTATCGCGGATTTCACCCACCATAATCACGTTGGGATCTTGGCGCAAAAGAGCGCGCAAACCGGTGGCAAACGTGTAGCCAATCTCGGGTTTAATCTGCGATTGGTTGACTCCAGCGATAAAATATTCCACCGGATCTTCCAGCGTGGAGATATTGACGCCATCCGCATTTAACGTGCTCAGTGCCGCAAATAAAGTGGTTGATTTACCCGAACCGGTTGGACCGGTGATGAGGAACATGCCGTGCGGTTTTTTGATTTCAATCATCATGATGTCGATATACTCTTTCCGGAAACCGAGGTTGACCAAAGTCGGTGCGCCGGCCGTGGTATCCAAAATACGCATCACGACTTTTTCGTGATCAACCACGGGCAAAGTCGAAATGCGAAAATCGATTTTTTTGCCATTGATGCTTTGCGTGATGCGGCCGTCCTGCGGAATGCGCGTTTCATCAATCTTGAGGTTAGCCATGACTTTGACGCGGGAAACTAAAGCCGGATGGACGTAAATCGGCAGGCTAAGCGAAGTCCTAAGCACGCCGTCTATGCGGTAACGGATGCGCGACTCGTTCTCCATGGGCTCGATGTGAATATCCGAAGCGCCCGCCTCGACCGCGTGCCGCATAATAACTGAAATAATGCGCGAAACCGGCGCGCCTTTGATAATTTCCTCAATGTTGCCGGACAATTCCCCCTCTTCCTCTTTGGCCTTCTCATACTTGCCTTTAGCCTGCTCCAAAGCCCCCTCGACTTCGGTGCTCAATCCTTTAAGACTCTTGCTAACGCGCTTAAGTTGTGAGGCCGGAGCCGTAAATATTTTAAGCTTCCAACCTTTTTCCGAAGTTAAAAATTCTAGTGATTCCACGGCTTGATAATCCTGCGGATCGCGCAAAACAACTTCCAGCGTTTCGCCGTCTAACCGAAGCGGCAAAACGTCAAAATTATCCATGATCTGTTTGGGAACCAGGGCCATGACCTGGGGATCCGGCGTGAAATCAGTCAAATCTTTGTAAGTCACACCCGTCGCCTCGGCTCTATATTTGGCAAAATCAACGTCCGAAACGTATTTTCCGCCCACCAAAGCCTGCTCCAGCGTCTTACTTCTGGCCACCAAATCCTCGGCAATCCGCCTGACCTTGTCGTCGATCAAACCTTTGGCTTGAAGTAAATTTAAAATCTGGTCGTTCATAGCATGGGGCTACTGGTAGGCGCGGCTTCAGTCGAAGTGACGGCCGGCGCCATTATGATTTTGAGATTCGTGCCGGGGATGGATAAGCCTTCGGGCGGAACTTCCAGGGATCCCGTTGATTTGTAAGGCACAAAAGGATTGTCCCGGCCGAGCGGCATATCGGGCGCGGTGACTATAAATTTATCCTGCAGCTCGTTGAAAATCGGTTGTTTTGAAATATCCGCCTTGGGATTGAAGCCCTGAGCTTTGCGCGGCGTGGGAATAGTCGACATGGGCAAAGACTCCAACGTTTTGGATAAAAACCAATAGACCACGCCCACAGCTAACAAAGCCGAGATGCCTAGCAGGATCCTGGCGAAAAGTGAGGGGGCGATCTTTAAGGCCATATTCGATAAAGCAAAAAGCAAAAAGCAAAAAGCAAAATGTCGGTATCCCTTCGGGATTTTATATAATTTTTGCCGTTAGGCCTCAATAATTTTGAACTTTGCATTTTGAATTTTGAATTATTTAGACGGGTAATAATAAGATTTCAACTGCAAATTGAAATTGACTTTCTCGCCGCTAAAGCCGCCCACTGAGATAGTTTGGATATCAAAAATCCGGAGGCTGGTCTCCAAGGCGCGCAGAAAACCTTTGAGCGTGGCATAATCCTTGGCCGTGACCGTCAGCGTCATGTTGATCGTCTGGGTTGATGCAACCGTAGACGGGACTTTGCCGACACCATCAAACACAATATTGGAAAGCACGACATTCGTACCGACCGCAGCCGCGCTCAACTGAACCAAAAGGTCAGGGATGCTTCCTTCGTGCGGCAAGGCTTGATCGACTTTGGTCAGCACATCCGGGGCAATGCTTTGAGCCGCCGCCACAGAACCCGTCAGACCGTCAAAATAACTTTTATCATTGTCGATTTGCTGGTTCAGAGCTTTGGTGTCGGCTTCTATCTGTTTATTTTCGTCAATCTTAGGTTTAATGAAAAAGAAACCTCCCGTCACGTAAACCGCGACTAAAAGCAAAAAAACCGAACCATAATAATCCGTAAAGATTCTCGACGGGCGTTTGAGTTTCGGCTTAGGCGTCTCGGCTGCAGCCGCGGCCGCGTCAGACTTAAACTCGTGTCGAAGGTCAGCCGACTCCTGAGGCGTAATTTTTATGTCCGATGAGGATGGCATGTTAAGAAGATTTGCTTCCCAAGGCCGTGCCGCGCACAGCCGCAGGAAAAATCCCTCAACGCTCCGAGAGCGGTTTCTCGAAAAGTAAAGCGCGCGTCTGAAGTTGCAGGGTGAGCTGGAAATTCACGGAAGCTGATTGATCCGTCGTGGCTTCGACATAGGAAAAGGCGTTGGCTTCGGCTGACTTAATCTCCGGAGATTCTTTAAAAATTTGCAATTGCTTGGCCGCCGCTTCATAACCGGGAGTCGTAACGTTCAGGTGGATTTGACCGGCGCTATCCATCAAAAAGCCGCTGTAAGAAACCGTGGCCAGAGTCCTCTGCTCCAACAATTTCAGGACATTTAAAACGGAAATATGCTGACCCAATAAGCCATTCAAGGCAATCAGCCTGGGCTCCAGATCGCTGAACGTTGACCATTTGCCTTGCAATTCCTTGATTTGACCTTCTAAAGTCTGGAATTCCTGATTGGCCGCCTGTTTGGATTCTATGGCCCTGGCCTGTTGTTGATCTAAAAGGAAAAAAGCCGAGACGAAAACCGCCGCAAAGAAAAGCGTCAGGAAGACCAGAGTAAATTTACGTTTAGGGATGTTAACCTGCATCTCACGCACCAATCCCTCATCCAATAAGCTGACGTGAACCGGTTTACGCACCCGCTTGATGATTCTGACACGTCTCGGGCTGGTGGACGAAGGTATGATTCTGGCTTTGGGACGCAGGCCCTCCACCGGCTTGATGGTTGTGGGTTGAGGAGTAACCGGACTCGGAGTAGCTGACGGCGTTACAGGTTTGAGTGGAGCCGCAATAGGCGGTTTAGCGCTAGGGCTGATCACTGAACCCTGACTACTGACCACTGTTTTTTTAGCTGGTTGGAAAAATTGCGGCGGGGATTTAGCCGGCGGTTCGACTTGTCTGGGAGAAAAAAGATCGTCCCGCATTTTTTCGAACCAAGCGCCGGTCTGGTAAATAATGCGCGAAAGCAAGGGCTCATTCTTAAGCACCTGGTCAACTTCCCCTTCTTCAACCTCAATAATCTCCACGTCCTCGCCTTCCTCTTGAGGCACGTGCATCGACGCCGTCTCAGCCGGGACTTGCTCGGTGGCTTGCTCTTTCTTCAATTGCTCCTCTTTTTCCCTAAAATCTTGGGGGAGGAGAGAAATATCTGACATGATTTAAAGCAAAATTCAAAATTCAAAATTCAAAATGCCGGAATCCCTCCGGGATATTATTTCATAGTGCCGAAGGCTTCCAAAATTTTGCTCTTTGCTTTTTGCATTTTGCATTCTCATAATTAATCCGTGATGTCTCGCATGGCACAACCTATGCTGACCGAAAAACGCGAACCTATCTCATCCAAAATCGGCCTGAGATCCGTCGGATAAACCACCCTGGCCCACGGATCGCCCAAATACGCGTTAACATTCATAAGCTGGGTGATGAACTCGGGCAAGCGCGGCAACAGCGCCGAACCTCCCGTCAAAATTATCTTATCAATCTTACGCTGTTCGCCCGGCCCGCCCTGGCCCTGGTAAAGCGAGAACGAATATTTAACTTCGTTGATAATCGGTTTCATGAGCGTGGTTAGAATAGGCGCCAAATCGCCCGACGGCGCAAATGATTCCAAAGATCGAATGTCGCGCTTCATGGTCTCCGCCTGCTGATAAGTGATGCCCAACATCTGCGAAATAGTTTGCGTGATGGAATCGCCGCCTACCGCGATCGAACGGTTGAGGAAAGGTATGCCGTTTTCGACCACCGAAATATTGGTGCGCTGAAAACCAATGTCAATCACCATGATGCTCGACCTGTCACGTCCGATCAGCGAACGAATCTGGGCAAAAGCCTCCGTCTCGAGCGAAAGCAAATTCAAACCGCAACGTCGGTTGAGCAAGTCAATATACCGATTAACTAGAGTTTTAGGGGCTCCAGTCAGCAACACCCGGCTGATTTTCTTGCCTCCGTCCGCCTTGCCTCCCCCGTCGATGACTTTGCTGTCAAGTTGAATTTCATCCAGCGGCACTGGAATAAGTTTTTTAGCTTCCCAGGCAATGGCCGCTTTCAGTTCCTTATCATTGCCGGCCGGGACGCTGATGATGGAAGAAAAAACTGAGGAGACAGGCACGGCCGCCACGGTATTTTTAGTCGTACATTTAGCCTTGCTCAACATGTCTTTAATAATTTTGGCCGTTTCCTCGATACGTTCATTAAAAAGAGTTTCAAAATTATTAACCCCCAAATCACAATAAGCGTAAGTCACCAATCTGGCATGTCCCCCATCATTAGCCAACTCAACCAACTTGACCCCGGAGAGCCCGATGTCTATGCCAATGAAATTTTTAGTTTTATCTTTGAAAAAAAGTGACATAAATCAAAATGAAACGTCTGCTTTGGGCAGGGATTGGCTGGCGTCTTGCATGCCAGGAGGCGGATTAACCACGGCTCGACCGTCAAAAATAATTTCTTCGGCCGGGACCGAGGGGTTGTCGTTATTGCGTTGAAGCCTAAACTGTTGAGCGACGAGAATGCCGATAATCTTTAAATTAAAGTCAGACAAAGCCGGATTGGTGGTTTTAATCGAACCAGTCGAGAATAGGCCCTCCGCAAAATAGGTCCCGGACACTTTCTGGACGGCCGGATCGATATCCACGTCTCCGCCCATGCCAACCGCGTTTTTGACGACCACTACTCCAAAGGAAGCCAGATTACGCAAACTGCCTTGGACAGGATCAGCTGTGTATTGGACATCGCCGGATATTTTGAGGTTGCCTCCGTCGATGAAAAGCAAACCATTGCCGCGACTAATCGGAGCAGAGCCGTTAACAAAAGTTTTGGATTTAAGCTCAAAAGTACCGCCCGCGGTATAACGATAAACTTTGCCGGCCAGATTAGTCGGAAGATCATCCGATGAGTTGATAGGCACAACTTCGCCGTACCGCCCGCCCCTGATGCCTTCCAGATCCAAGAAACCCAACTGATTACGGTAGAAATTCGTAGATGACGGCAGGGCGATTGCCCCGGCGCTTTCCTGCTTACAGCTGGATTCACTGGTCCAATCAATCGTGCCGTTTGATCTCAAGCAATATTTGACGTTGCCCGTGCTGACCGCCTTAGGAGCTTGCGTGCCGGAAATACCGGTCCCGGCGTAAATATTGCCGGTGACGACTTTTGACCAGGCCGAACAGACTTTAGGCGCCTGGGCGATGCAGAGCAGATCAAGGCAATCCAACGGATGCGCGCCATTGGTCATGTTGTCGTTGCAACAGCAATTAGCTAAAGCTTCACCCGCCAATCCAACACAAGCGGGGTTATCCTCGCAAACCGGTTGATCCGGCTCCGGGGGCGGTGGAGGCAAGGCTACGCAAGCATCCCAAGCGCAAGCCACCGTGCAGGTTTGAGTTCCGGCTTCTCCGCCACCCGTCACGCAAGCCTGAGTCGCACCAGTCACGCAGACGCCCGGGCAACCGACAGGGCAAAAAGGCGTGCCCACGCAAATCGGATCAGCGCAATCAGTCAGCCCGTTAAAGTTATCATCAAGCCCGTTATTGCAAACCTCAGCGGGTGGGACGATATGCATGCCGTCCGGCGAACCGACGTTCGGATAAAAACTGATATAACCCAAACCCGTACCGTCGTTGTTCCCATTCCATCCAAAAGGTTCGCCCTGGCTCAAAGCCGGCTGACCGTTAAAAGGATCGGCGTAAAATTTTTGATCAAGAGGATTGTAAACCAGACGATAATGCAGATCAGTTGGTTGAGCCGGCGTATGGCAAGTGCCCGTCTCTTCACAATTTAAAGAAATCCAACCTGAATCTTTTTCGTTGCAGATGACGGCCCAGCCATGAACCTTTTTGGGGTTGGTATCCGTGATGGGATCAACGTAAGAATAAAAACCAGTGCCAGGAGGCGAGGGCAAAAACACGCCCCTGCAAGCCGGGATATTGCAACTGTTGCCAAAACAAATAAATCCGACATTATCGGACCAAACAAATCCGTTCAAAGTCTGCCCATTGTTACCATCCAATTGCACGCTGGCGGTTGGCGCGACATTCAGACCGTAATTGCCGCAAGGCGGCGTACCGCAGGAAGATGGATTCTGATCGTTCAAAGAAATCCAACCAATGGCATCAGACCAAGCCCAACCTCGAACATTATCCCCAACCATGGCCATCGCTTTATAAGGCTGAAGCGAGGAAAAATGCGCGATACCTAGCGCCATACCTAAACCAACCAAAGCAATAAACGCCGGTATGAGATGGTGCGCGCGCCAAAATCCGGGCGTCATAATCTCATGGAACGCCCGACGTTTTTTAGTCTTATTAATGAAAGTTTTCCTCCTTTTCATCTGCCCTAATCATAGCACAAAAAACGCCCCTGGGGCATGTGGATTACTCTCGCGAACCAAACGTATCAAACGGACCAGACGTATCAAACGTAAAACATAAAAAATATTGACGCTGGGTGCGCATGGTCCGCGTAATCCTCGTGGTGCGCTATCGGCTCTGCCCCTGGTCCATGGCCTTGTTAGCCAAAGCATCGGCCCGCTTGTTGTGCTGGCGCATTACATGGCGGTATTGCACGCGTCCGCCCAGTGTTGTTTCCAAATTTTTTAATTCCAAAAATCGTTGAGCTAAGTCAGCATTTTTTACTTTATATTCACCTCTGGCTTGCTTGATGATCAGCTCGCTGTCCGCGATTAGTTCGACTGATTGGGCATCCAAAGCCACGGCTCTTTCCAAAGCCAGGATAGCCGCTCTGTATTCAGCCTGATTATTAGTCATTTTGCCCAAAAACACCGAATGTTCTTCGATGACAACGCCTTTAGCTTTATCCACAACCACCACTCCGATACCGGCCGGCCCAGGATTACCCCTCGCTCCCCCGTCTGTGTATATCTGTAAATGCATAATATTTAGCAATTCAAGATTCAAAGAGCAAAATGTCGGTATCCCTTCGGGATTTTTCAACTTTATAATAAATGCCGAAGGCCACCAACATTTTGAATTTTGCTCTTTGCATTTTGAATTATTTAAAATGTGGTCGTGCGTCTATAAGCTTACATTGTATCTCACGGTTTCCATTCCATTCCGAACTGCCAATTTCATAGATGACATCCACGCTGGCTCCCGGGGTCATTATACCCGCTAAATCTCCCCGGTAAAAACCCATAAACTTTTGAGTCTTGCCGGTGGGCGATTTGAGAATGGCGCGAATGTGGTTTTGCGAGGCGCCAACCAAGGATGAACTCACGACTTTAAGATTATAGGTCGCGAAAAGCGGCTTGGGATTCTTATCGCCGAAAGGTTCAAATTGTTTCAAAGTATCCAACAGCATCCAATCAATCTCATCCAACTTTAATTCGCATTCAAAATTCAAAAAAGGTTTAAGATCGCCCAGCACTAACTTTTGTGCCGCATGTTGGCGCATAGCCACGGCAAACTGTGCGACGTGTTCGTCTTCCGCCAAACTGAACCCGCAGGCTTGCGTGTGCCCGCCATAACGCGTCAACAAACCCTGCCCAACTTCGCGCAAAGCGGCCGTAATGTCATAACTCGGGATAGACCGACCTGAACCAATCCAAACACCTTGATATTTACCTACAAAAACCGATGGTTTGCCCCAGGTATCGGTAAATCTGCCAGCCGCCAGGCCGACCAGGGAAGGCGACCAATTTTCCGACCAGGCAAAAATCAAAGCTTCACCCTCTATTTCCAGAATGTTAGCTTTAGCTTCTTGCATAAGCGACTCGGTCGCTTTTTGCCGACTACGATTGACCGTCTCCAAGGCCGCGGCTTTGCGGACCGCCTCTTCCGGGCTCTCCTCCAACATAAGATCAACCGCCAAATAAGCATGTTCCATGCGCCCCGCGGCGTTGATGCGCGGTCCGATCACAAAACCGATTGACTCCGAATCAAGCTCGCCTTTCTTCCAACAAGCTGATTCCACCAAAGCTTTGATGCCTGGCCGCCGCAATTTGTTCAAAACGACTAAACCGAATTTTTCGAGCACGCGATTTTCGCCCACCAGCGGGACGATGTCGGTGATGGTGGCGATGGCTACTAAATCCAGCAACCATTTTTCGCAACCTACCGGAATGTCATATCCTCTGGCTCGGCCGTCGATAGCCAAAGCGCAGGCGACTTTCCAGGCCACGCCCACCGCGGCCAAATCTTTAAAAGGATAAATCTCCCCCGGCAATTTGGGATGTATCAAAATCGCGTCCGGCAACTCTTCGCCAAACTGGTGGTGATCGACGACGATGACGTCCATGCCCAGCTCACGGGCTCGCTGAATCTCGGCGACATTGGCTATGCCGCAATCAACCGTAATCAACAAATCCGCTCCCCTGGCTTTAATCAACTCAATGCTTTCAGCGTTGAGACCATATCCTTCTTTCTCGCGATGCGGAATGTAGATGTCGATCGTTGAGGCAACAGAAAAAAACCTTTCCGGAAATCCCCCTTCGCCCCCTTTATCGAGGGGGTTGTCAAAAGTCTCCCTGGATAAAGGGAGATTTAGAGGGATTTTTGACGCCAGTATTTTTAGCATCTCAGCCAGAACAGCCGATCCTGTCACGCCGTCCGCGTCATAATCGCCGTGGATGATGATGTGTTCGTGGGATTCAATGGCTTTAAAAATTCTGTCCACGGCCGGACGCATGGCCGTAAACAAAAAAGGATTATGGATCCCCTTGTCCCAGGATGGATTCAAAAAGGTTGTGATTTCTTCGTCCGAAAAAAGCCCGCGATTCGCGAGCATCTTGACGGCAATGGGATGCAAAACCACGCCTTGGCCAAGCTGGACTCTGCCGACATCTACTGTAACGCACTGCCAAGACTTAGCCATACACTAGAAACTTAAAACTAGAAACTAGAAAGAGTTAATTAGATACGCATGATCCGCATGGTGCGTGTGGTCCGCATGATACGCTTATCCTCTTTATCGAGAAATTAAAAGCTGAAAAACGGCATGGCTAAGCCCAACACCATGGCAATAGCCACGAAAATCACCACAATTTTCCAGATTGTCTTGACGGTTTTTTGGTTCATAGTTCGCATATGTCATTTCTACCCCATCTGTCATTTCGAGCGTCAGTCGAGAAATCGTCGATCGAATGTGACTGAGCAACTTCTGTTTATACGATTTCTCGACTTCACTCCGTTTCGCTCGAAATGACAGAATGTTCGGAATGACAAATTAATTAATTGGTTAATTCCTTCTTAAAACTTTAATGAACGTGTCGCTCGGGATCTCGACACGGCCCTTGCCCATGCTCATCATGCGCTCCTTGCCTTTTTTCTGTTTTTTCAAAAGTTTATCCTTGCGCGTGCGATCACCGCCATAAAGCTTAGCCAACACATCCTTACGATAAGCTGAAAGCTTTTCGCTGGCAATGATCTTACTGCCTATGGCCGCCTGGATTTTAACTACAAACTGCTGACGCGGCAAAGATTCTTTTAAAGTTTCCACGACGTATTTGCCGTAACGGTAAGCTTCCGACTCGTGAATCAAAGTGGCAAAGGCCGCTACGGATTCTTCGGCCACCAGAATATCCAACCGGATAATATCCGAGGGTTTAAATTCGGCAAATTCGTAACTTAATGACGCATAACCGGCCGTGGCGCTCTTAAGCTTGTCGTGAAAGTCAACGATGACCGAGGAAAGCGGCATATCGTAATGCAACACGGCCCGTTGCGCGTCAAAATATTCAGTATTGTGATAAATGCCGCGGCGATCCTGCACCAAAGCCATGACATTGCCCAGATAATCGGAGGGCGTGACAATGTCGACTTTGACCCAAGGCTCGCGAGCTTCTTTGAGGTGTGAAGGATCCGGAAAATCCAAAGGTGATTTGATGACTTTTTCTTCACCATTCGTCAAAGTTACCTCGTAAGCCACCGAGGGCAGAGTGGCCACAATCTCCATGTTATGTTCCCGTTCCAATCTTTCTTTGACTATTTCCAGATGGAGGATGCCCAAAAATCCGCAACGGAATCCAAAACCCAAGGCCGTCGAATGCTCCGGCTCAAACTGCAATGACGCATCCGAAAGCTTGAGCTTCATCAAAGCGTCACGCAAATGCTCATACTCGTTGCCTTCGTTCGGAAAAATACCGGCATAAACCATGGGCCGCACCTCGCGATAGCCCTGCAAAGGCTCAACGTCCTCTAACGTCCCAGTCGTCCCACGTCCTAATCGTCCTGTCTGAGTACTGAGTACTGAGTACTGTGACTGCGCAAGTGTGACCGTATCGCCGACTCTGACGGCCTCAATATCTTTAAGTCCGGAAACAACGTAACCGATCTCGCCTGATTCCAAAAAAGCCGTAGTCCTATATTCAGGCTTGAGATATCCGACTTCCAAGGCCTGGCCTTGCGATTGAGTGGCGATGAAACGTATTGCCTCATTGGTTTTAACTATGCCGTCCAAGACGCGCACATATGCGACGACACCTTTGTACTCGTCGTACTTTGAATCGAAAATCAAAGCCCTAAACGGTTTGCTGTGATTACCGCGCGGCGGAGGGACGTCACGCACCAAGCGTTCCAACAATTCCGGCACGCCCTCCCCTGTCTTACCCGAAACGGAAAGTATTTCTTCGCGCTTGCACCCGATCAGCTTCATCAGCTCTTCGGCGCGACGCTCAACTTCCGAGTTAGGCAAATCAATTTTATTCAAGACGGGAATGATGGTTAAATCCTGTTCAATAGCCAGATATAAATTCGCGATCGTCTGGGCTTGCACGCCCTGCGTCGAGTCTACGAGCAAGACGGCGCCTTCCACAGCCGCGAGAGATCTAGAAACTTCATAGTTGAAGTCAACGTGTCCCGGCGTGTCAATTAAATTTAACTGATATTCGACGCCGTCTTTGGCCGTGAACGCCATGCGCGCCGGCTGAAGTTTGATAGTGATGCCGCGTTCCCGCTCCAAATCCATGGTATCCAAAACCTGCTCCTTCATCTTCCGTTTATCGACAGTTCCCGTGATTTCCAAAAGCCGATCCGACAACGTGGACTTGCCATGGTCTATATGCGCGATGATGCAGAAATTTCTGATTAGTTTTTGATCCATAAAACTGTATTGTCATTCCGAGCGGAGTCACCCGGGAGCTTAAGGTGACGTAGTCGAGGAATCCCTTAATCAACAGTTTTAAGCAAGGGATTTCTCCGCTACGTTCACCTCCGTTCACTTCGGTCGAAATGACAATGGGAGGTTAGGCTATTCTGCCTTAAATACGCCTAATAATCAAGCTGTTAGTCCACTATTTGATCAACCATATCCCCAAAACTCTCAAACCTGATGACTGGATCAAACTTAAGTTGCTGATTAGCCGGGTTTTCGCTGTAAAAAGCCTCAGTAAAAGGAATGGACAGGGATTTGTGAATGGCCATAATTGTCGGCT
This sequence comes from Patescibacteria group bacterium, assembly GCA_041661105.1. Classification (GTDB taxonomy): domain Bacteria; phylum Patescibacteriota; class Patescibacteriia; order 2-12-FULL-60-25; family 2-12-FULL-60-25; genus MWCR01. The sequence continues at coordinate 288,383 of JBAZVB010000001.1, read as the reverse complement.
TGCCCATGCCGGCAAACAAGCCAACATCAAAACCCCGACCTTCGCTGGGATCTTCTGATGTATAGACGCAAAGCGCCGCGTCGCAATCTTTAACTAATTTATATTGCGCTTGGAGGACTTCTGTTTTAGGTTGCGACTGCCAATTCCAGTTTTGGATACTTTCAATCATGGTCACCACTTCGTGACCTTTTGCTTCGAGCAGGCTCCTAAGCTCAGCCAGCTGGACTTTAAGTTCATCCAGATCAGCCCCTCTGAATTTATAAGCCAACCAGAATTTCATACTAAGATGACGGTCCTCGGAGCGCTGGAGTGGTTGTCGGCATTATGAATTTGATCTCCTTAAGAGGGATCTGGAATCTGACCGGAGTTGAGGTGCTGGCCTGGAATACCCGTTCCGCCTGTCTCAACTCAGTCTGATGTTGTTGGATCCAAAGGATTGAGCCTAGCCACTGTTTGACGTTTTCTGGTTGCAACCTATCGCTCAAGCGGTCGTCCCAAGCCATGAGAGCGCTCCACCGGAAAGGATTAGCCGGGCGCTTGAGTTCTCCGGGCGCGATTCTGGCCTGGCCAAAAAGATACTCGGGTTGCTTTTTTTCCGTGCTGGTCAACGTGCGGATATTTTTCAACATCTCCGTCTTCAAGTCCGTCATTTTGTTAAGCGACGCTGGATCAAGGGTTAAGCCGTTTCCCGCCGCCAAAGTGACCGATTGAGTAACTTTGGTCCCGACATTCAGAATGACGCTGGTCGAAACTTCTATCTGGTGATCTGCCACGCTCACGTTAACTTTTCCATCGTTGATTCCAATGCCAAAACCCGTTCCGCGGACAGTGGCTACAACGCTGTTAGCATCAACTGACAATGACTCATCTTTACCCAATAATCTCTCGAGCCTGGTCCAGACTTTGCCTGCCTCAAGCAATAACTGCAGACCGAGTCCGCCTTCTTTGGGTTGGCCTTGCGGGATTAACCTGAGTTTTGTGCCTGGCTGTAAAACCGACATGCCGGTTTCCGGATAAAGCAATCTCGCCTCGCCAGCCGTGACTTCGACTTCATCACCCTCGTATAATTCCATTTCAGAAACACCTTGAGTTTCATCCACGCCGCGCCTAACAACCACCTTGGCGTCCTTAGTTAACAATAAATAAGCCAACGGTTTTGGCTCAACGGCCACCACTTCTTCGGTCGTTGTCGCCGTATTCTGCGTGCTCGTCGCTGTCAGCTGAGTCTGATCGACTGACCGCTGATCACTAGTCGCTGTTGACTGTTTTGAGCAGCCCCAACCAAAAAAAGATAACCCCGCGAGACTGATGGTCAGCGCGAGAAAAGTCATGGATTTTTTCATACTGGACATATCATACCCTAGGAGCCGTCTTTTTGTCATTCTGAACAAAGTACTACCGGAGATTTCCCCCGATTTGGCACGTTATGCCAAATCTCCCCTTTTACAAAAAGGGGTTCGGAAATCCTCAGTCTCGACACGGCGTTCGCGAACGCCGTGTCTCGCTTTGCTCGCCAGCTCCTTTATCAAGGAGCAGTTTCAAAGTAACTTGGCAACTAAATAACTACCCCTTGTTAAAGGGGCAGGGGTTTTCAGAATCCGTGTCTCCTTTTAGAAAGGAGACAGCCTTGATGTTTGCATCAAGGCAGAGGAATCAACTCAGATACCCGCCTTCTCAGCGCCCTCTTCAATCTTAGCCTGGCGATAAAGCTTGAGTTTGATAGTGTTGATAAAATCCCTCATCTCATCAATGCGGAGCAACGAAGCGACGACATAAAACGCTCCGCAACCCACGACGATTGAGGCTCCGGCTTGCAAAGCCACCTGCCAGAAAGTCCTGAGCGGGAAAATGGTGCCGACCGCCTGACGAGCGACCCAGCCAAAGCCAAACAAAGCGATTGAGGCTAGGATGATTTTAGTCAGAGACTTGCCGACGTCCTTGCTGTTCAAATGTCCAAATTTGCGACGGAGCAGATACCAAAGGACTAAAAATTGGGCAAACGCGTCGACCGTAAAGGCAGACGCGAGACCCAAAATACCAAAAGGCTCGCACAGTAAAAGAGCCAGGCCGACGTTGGCCACCAGAGAGACAAGACTCACGTAAAGAGGCGTTTTAGTATCTTGCAAGGCGTAAAAAACCCGGGCGGCCAGCGGGATCATAGCCTGGGCGATGAGCGATAAAACGAATATGGCGAGCACATCGGACGTGCGGATAGTGGCTGTCCAGTCAAAAACGCCGGCGCCTAAAACCAAACGAACGATCTGCGCCCGCAAAAGTAGCATAAGCGCCGTACATGGCACGATGAAAAAAAGTATCTTGCGGGTAGTTGTTAAAAACGACTGGCGCAAACCGTCCAAATCACGCAATGCCGCAAACTTTGAAAAAGCCGGGAAAGCCGCCACGGCAAAAGAAATTCCAATCAGCCCGATAGGCACGTATTGTAAATTATTGGCCAAATTAAAAACCGAAATTGATCCGGATTCAAGAGTCGAGGCCAAAACCAAAAGCGCGATGAGGTTGACTTGCTGGGCCGCCAGACCGGCAATGCGCGGAACCATAAGTTTTAAAATCTTGAGCACGCCCGGATCTTTGAAGCTGGGCGGTTGAATGCGTTTAAAGCCCATGGGTACAGCCACTAAAGTTTGAACCAGAAAATGCAAACCAGCGCCTAAAACAACGCCGTAAGCCACGCCGGCTACGCCAAAAGAGGGCGTAAAACCAATGATACCGATAATGATGCCCACGTTATACAAAACCGGAGCTAAAGAAAAAGCCACGAAACGTCTTGTAGCCTGCAAGACTCCGCCCATGACCGCCGAAAGCCCCAACGTAAAAGTTGAGATGAGCAGGATGCGCGAAAGCGTGATGGTCATGGCCAGCTTATCGCCCGAAAAACCCGGCACGGTCCAAGGCACGATCTTATCGGCCAAAAGCGCGAGCACGAGACAGACGGCGCCAAGAATCAAAGCAATGGTTGTGAAAACTTTTTCAGCTAACTTCCAAGCATCCCCGTGACCGTGCTTTTCCAAATATTCGGTGAAGACTGGAATGAAACCCGCCGAGAGAGCGCCCAGCACAATCAATTGATAGAAAAAATCCGGCAAACGAAAAGCCGCATAATAAGCATCCAACATGTCGCCCGCGCCAAAATGACCGGCCAACAAACGATCTCGCAACAAGCCGACGATACGCGAGGCTAGCGAAGCAAAACCGATTAAAAAAGCCGCCGCCGTCACGTTCGAAGTCTCCTTGTTCCAAAGTTTAGATATGAAATTCAACATGCTATTTAGGTCTACGAAATTACGAATTTGTCGCGAATGTGCGAATTTTTTTGTTCAAAACCCATTCGTAGTTTCGTATCAAATTCGTAATTTCGTAGGCCATACGCATTGACTATTCAACTTTTTTTATCAAAAGCATCTCCGCCCATCTCATAACCGCCTTTGGGCAACTCTTTGAAAGACCCTCCGCCCATCATATGCAGTTCGGCTAAAACATATTTGATGGCTATGCCCAGCCGACCGTCTTTTTCGAGGCGCCTGACAGAAACTGCAATGGGATAGGCGCGTAAAACGCGGAAACGGTAACCGGCTTTCTCCGCCCGCTGGACATAATCATGATCCTCGGCAAAAACTACCGTCTCATCAAACCCGCCGATCTCCTCATGTGCGTGTTTTTTGACAAAGATGCAAAAGCCCGGCGCGTGCGGCCAAACTCTTTCCGTGGCGATGGCATAAGCGTTATAGACTTCGTGCAAGGCGCGATCAATTGGATTACGCGTCAGAGGCTTGACCTTGGCTGTGGCCACGCAAGCACCCTTACGCTTCATCTCATCCAAATTAGCCTGCAAAAACTTTGGGCTAACCAACAGGACGTCCGCATCTAAAAATAAAATCACATGTCCCGTGGCAGCTTCAGCCCCCCTATTGCGACCAGGTCCAGGCATGCCGCCTTCAACGACCTTAGCATCAAAGGATTGTGCAACTTCCCTCGTCTTATCGGTTGAGCCTACATCAGCCACGATGACTTCATAATCACTAAAAGTCTGGGCCTTAATGCTGGTCAATAATTTTGGCAAGTTGACCTCCTCGTTTTTGGTTGGAATGACTATTGAGAGAAACGGCATAGAGTTAATTCAAAATTCAAGATTCAAAGAGCAAAATATTGGAATCCCTTCGGGATATTTATCATATGACATGCCGTAGGCCACCTGCATTTTGAACTTTGCTCTTTGAATTTTGCTTTAATTTTAGCATAAGCTCATAAGTCGCGATACCGGCCGCTACGGCAACGTTAAGCGACTCTTTAACCCCCTTTTGCTGGATGAAAACCAGCTCATCGCACTGCTCCCGCAAATAAGGACTGATGCCTTCGACTTCATTGCCTAAAAGCAAAGCTATTTTATCTTTTGAGGGTTTGTATCGATCCAAGGCTTTGGCCCTGTCGTCTAATTCCAGACCGACGACACTAAAGCCCGAGGCCTTAAGTTTTGACAGCAACTCCTCGACGTTGATTATCTGTTCAAAAACAACTGACTTTTCCGCTCCTAAAGCCGTCTTTTTAACCTTCACGTGCTCCGGCCCGGGCGTGTATCCAGTCAGCCATAATTTGGAGACTCCCAGAGAATCGCAAATCCTAAAAAGAGAACCTACGTTCTCTGTCGATCGGATGTTATGGGCAATCAGATGTAATTCACTCATCTGCCCATATGCTAATTCAAGGCCTAAAACCTGTCTACTCTGTAAAACCGAACTAAAACCCTAATTCCGACCGTATATACTGTTAAACCGATTGACAATCGGTTGAAATTAGGCTAAGACTGATGAGCTCAACCAATGGAGGTTGGGTCATTACCGAGGAGGCCCTCATGCTTCAACAGGTACGACTTACGCTCTTTCCACACGGGTCTTCGTCACCGGATACCCAACCTAAACTAAGGGAGTTGCTCATCCGATGCGGAGCTGACCATGCCCGCATGTTCGAGACCAACCCCGAAACACTTGAGGACTTCATCAAGTCCGCAGCACGTTTCGATGACGTCAACTCAGGTGACAAGTCGTCTGCGCCCATTCTGGTCCTGACGCGAACCGACCTGCTCTATCTCAACGTGGTGGTTGCCCGAACGACCATTATCCGTGTCTTACCGGCGCTTGCCCTTGCGCGGTGGATCATTTTCGCCGATCCGGAAAAGGATGCCTTCTTCGAAGGCAACGCCAAGGCGCTGGGTAAGTTCATCGGCGAGATCAATCAGGCGCCTACCTGGATCTGGACCGCTGAGGAAACTGAGTACCGCTATCTTGTGCTGACGCCGGACACGAATGAAATCTTTGTGAGACCGGCGGCCAGTCCAAGTTCGCAACGACAGCCCAGACTGCGCACCGGACGCTCATCCACCACCCTAAGAGCCGTCCAGTACGAGGCCATCGAGGCCAGCCGACGCGACTCCAAGCCCTGAACCCCTCGGTTCCGGGCCTATTTTTTTCCATAAAAAATAGGGCACTAGTTCGTGCCCCGCCGACATCGCGTCGGAAGAAGTGAAGGATCAAACCTCATACAACTCGGTTACGAAGCTGCCATCCTTGATAGAGCACACCAAGAGTGCCCCCTCCTTATTCTGGACCGACTCGATCTCCAGCACCTTCTGGCAAGGCTGGCTGATGATCTCATGACCCCAGGCCACGCACCATCCGCCATCATCGGTCAACTTGACCGGGTAAACGGGCTGGCCTTTGAAAAGGATGATCATCTTGTGGTCGATTTTCCCGAGGGTCCCGTATCGCTGATCGTCATAGACCACGTACTCATGAGCATTGTCGATCCGCATGTGAGACGACAGCTTGCCTCCCGGCCACATGGTCACATCCTTCACCAGCTCGCCGGGATGACGGCCGGAAGAGAACGATAGACCGCGCATGACACGCCAAAGGCCAGATTCATCGGAAACGAGGCAGAGCACGCCTTCCTGATAGGCATAGAGGTTTGAAATGTCGACCCCTCTCCACAGACATTCATTGCCCGTGGTGAGCTCCCATGGCCCGTTTGACCAGCGCTGTACCGGAAAGACGAGTTTGTCTTTGACAAAGACCGGCCGGCCGCAAGCAACGCAGCTCAGTTCGACTTCTTTCTCCAGGCCACCATTAGGGCGATAGATACGCAGTCTCCGTTTGACCGGTTCGCTCAGAGAGTGCATCTCTCCCCTGGTCATGACCCAAAGCCTTCCCATGTTGACCCAGAAGTCCTCCAGGTGCTTGAGGTCACGCACAATTGGTACTGGCTTGAGACCGTTGAAGATGTAAGAAACACCATATTGGTCTTGGGCAGCGTGGATGACGCTCGGGACAACAGTCCCGTTGGCCGCCGTAACCGGCGGCATCAAGCACATCTTCTCTGGCATGACGACGTTCAGGTGAACGCCCCATCGATCCACAACTCTTTTACCCGCATCGCCGATCATGAAAAGATCCACATCGTGCTCGTTGTCAGGATGCCTCTTCCGATCCACGTACACGGCCTGGTCAGCTCCGCCCCACATCAACTTGAAAAGCGAAGTGAGAAAGACGACTTGCCCGGCCGTGGCGCACTCCCATTTGTGCAGGGCTACATGCGGATGTAAGCCTTCGACGGAGTACAACAGCAATCCGTTGGAAGTTTGCCACTCCGAGTAATGGAATTCATTCCCTGTCGCCGGATGGCGGGCGGGCGGGAGCGGCTTTGTTACGATCTGCGTAAGGTGCATTTCCTTATCCTCCTGCTCGCAAAAATAGCCGTCTTTTTGCTTTTTGTCAATGATTACTGGTAAACTCACGCCTATCGTCCTAATCGTCCTTCGCGTCCTAAAACGTCCTATCCTAAAGGACGACCAGGACGTTTGGAACGTTATAGGACGTTAAGTTATTATGAAATACGGCCACCGCATAAACATGAAGATTGAAGGTTACGACGAGAAAGGCCGCGGATTCGGGCAAATCGAGATTCTGCCGAATGAAATGCGCCAAGTTGTCACTCCTTTTACGGCTCGAGGCGACGAGGTTGAAACGATATTTGCCAAGCGTGAATACGGTCTCAAGATCTGCAAGCTAGACAAAATCATACAACCCGGACCGGACCGCGTGCCTGCCCCTTGCCCGCACGCCGGAGTCTGTGGAGGATGTTTGTGGCAGCATTTGGATTACCCAGCCCAGCTTAAAGAAAAAGAACGGGGTATACGAGAATTATTCGCTGAATTGAATTTAAGCGATAAGGTCAAACCGATCATCCCGGCTGACGAAACTTTGGGCTATCGCAATCGCATGGATTATTGCGTGGGTTGGAATGGCGAAATCGGCCTTAAAGAATATGGCTCATGGAACCATTACGTTGACGTCAAAGAATGCCTACTTCTCAAACCTGGAGTAAAAGATATTCTACAGATAGTCCGCGACTGGATGAAGGAGTTTGATTTACAACCCTGGGATGCCAAATTTTTCAATGGAGACATCCGTTATGTCGTCATCAGGGATGGTAAAAACACTCAACAAAGGATGATCATCATGGTCATCCACGACGCTAAAAGAATCGATGAGGCGGCGCGCCAATTTTTAACCTCTAAGTTGGAACCGCTTTGCACCACTTTATTACTGGGAGAACTGACTAAGCCTACTGATATTTCATACGCCGAAACTTTTGAGGCTCTCAAAGGCAACCCTTGGCTTGAGGAAAAAATCAACGACATCACCTACAAGATCCATCCCAACTCTTTTTTCCAAACTAACTCAGCCATGGCCGCGCGCTTGCAACAAGTTGTCCTTAACGTATTCCAAATTCAAAATTCAAAATTCAAAATTCAAACTCTGTTGGATCTGTACTGCGGCTTAGGCTTCTTTGGCATCGCGGCCGCCAAACAACAAAAGGATCTGGAAGTTCATGGTTATGAATTGGACGAGGAAGCTATCAAGCTCGCTGACCAAAACTCAAAAATGAACGGGGTTGAAAAACAATGTCATTTTTTCTCAGGCAAAGCCGAAGATCTAAGCTGGAAAGATGTCGACGCCCAAGCCGTCATCATCGATCCGCCGCGAGCCGGCCTGCACCCACGCGTCATCAAAACCCTGCTAGACGACGAGGGCAAACTCCACCCTTCTACAATCATATACGTGAGCTGCAATTACCGTCGCTTAAAAGACGAGCTCCCCGCTTTCCTGCAAAAGTACGAAGTGACCTCTATCCAGCCTTTAGACTTATTCCCGCAAACTCCACACGTCGAGGTTGTCATCACGATGAAACTGAGATAACTAGACTATCGGTCATGCTGAATTTATTTCAGCATCTCACGAAGCCTGAAGTCACAGGGATCCTGAAACAAGTTCAGGATGACGAAGGGTTAAACATGAGAATGGGTTGGGACGTGGGACGATTAGGACGTGGGACGACTATTTGTTATACTGCCCATATGAAATCAGGTTTTGTGGTTCTAGCCGGCCGTTCCAACGTGGGCAAATCAACCTTGCTCAATGCTTTGATTGGAAGCAAAATAACCATCGTCACGTCCAAGCCCCAAACGACGCGCGTGCCCATCCGTGGCATCCTGCATGATACTCGAGGACAAATCGTCTTCGTGGACACGCCTGGGGTCTTTTTAGGCAAAAGGGACGCTTTATCCCAAAAACTAAACAAATCGGTCCGCAACACGCTGGAGGGCATCGATGCCATTGTTTATGTCGTTGACCCGACCCGCCTGCCAGGCGCCGAAGAAGAACACATTCAACGTTTGCTCAAAGCCGCCAAAAAACCAACTTTTCTGGTCATTAACAAAATTGATTTGACCAAGCAAACCAGCCGGAGTCTGGAAGCTTATAAAAAAATCGACGTTGACCAAAAAGCCACTTTCCTCGTCTCAGCCACCAAACACACGAATCTCAACCGTTTAGTTGATGCCCTTTTTGAGGTTTTACCGGAAGGCGAAAAATATTACCCAGATCTGCAGATCACTGATTTGGGCCACCAACAATGGATCGAGGAACTCATCCGCGAAAAAGTCTTTATGGCTCTGGATAAGGAACTGCCCTACACCGTCAAAGTCACCGTCGAAGATGTTAAATTCAGGAAAAACGGAGGTCGTTTTATCGAAGCGATTGTTTGGACTACCAACGAAAGATATAAAAGAATGATTATCGGAGCCGGAGCCGCCATGATCAAAAAAATCGGCATGGACGCACGCAAAGAACTGGAAGTAGCGCTCAACACTCAGGTCCATCTGGAGTTGGAGGTTAAAGTTGACGCCAAATGGCCTGAAAAATTTAATTACGTATGATGAGAGGAGAAGAAGCCTTTTTGCCGTCCCGTTCGGCTAAACCGGATCCTGGGCGCTTGGCACGACAGATATCCAAAGAAGCCGAATCGCGTGAGCTGGCTGACAACCCCAACCGCCTCACGACACCTTTTGATATCCAAAATTATCTCGAAAAAACCGGGCGAGGACAGCTCTGCCAGGACATTATGGGATACGATAAATTTAAAGTGGATGAGATTATCTTGGACGATTTAGCCAAAGCCTCGGAGAATGAAACAGCGCGCGTCAGAAGATTACGCAACTTGGCCCTCACCAACCTGCCCGAGCAATGGGCTCCCGTGCCGCAAATTCCCATTGATCAAGCAGAGGCCTTGATCCAAAAGAAGCTTACCGAGGTCAACCTGGAAGCCCGTTCCAAAACCAAAACTTCGGATGATACAGAGACGGAAGACGTGACTCGAGAGTGGACGCAGCTCTTAAAAATCCTTAGACGCGGACCCGGTGAAGAGATCACTCTCGATGAATTTGCCCTGCGTTTTTTGGAGGAAGAGACAAGGAGACTGCATAAAATGATGACTGAAGAAAAAACCGCAGGCAATAAGACCCGGTTACGCCGCATCGAAGATCTTAATAAAATTCGTCAGGGTCTTTACTGGCGTTACCTCCACCCTGAAACTAAACAAGACGATAGACGATAGCCATTAGACGGTAGCCTGAAATTCTGGCTACAAGCTATTGTCTAATAGCTACCGTCTTTTATTGGACGTTATCCAACCGTGTGACTTCGTAGCCAACCAAAGTAGAGAGAAAATCTCCGCCTTTTATAAGATTGGCCGCATCGGAAACTAGAGGGTTAAAAGTCATTTTGAGTATTAACGGATTCTGAGGATTGTTTAAAACCACCATCTCGCCATACCAATTGTGCGCCTTGATTACCTGGACCACCACATCCTGTCCGTTGATCTTTAACGTCCAATCGGTGTAATCGGCGTCCGCTTTGGCCAAATCCAAATCATCATTTTTCTCTGCTTCGTTAACTACATCTTGCAACGATTTGATGTCATCGGCAAAATCCTTGGCAACTCCCATAGCTCCATATAAATCGGGGTTAAGAATGCCATACGCTACGGACGTCATGCGTGATTTTACCAAGGCGGTAAAGGCATCTTCGGAAAGCCAGATACCGCTCGTGCTCTTACCCGTAATGTCATCACTCGGCCAGTAAGCAGGGAGATAAATATCATGCGTGCTTTTTAGATCAAAGCCTTTAATATTGCCTTTCACCGTCTTCATCTCAGCTTCAATCTTCCGGCTCAATTTCCAGCTCAGATTGGCATAAACCATGGGAGCAAAACGCTCAATCGTTATAATTCTAACCCCCTCCTTGTTATCGCCCGCCGCGGCATCCGCTTCTTTGGCCCCGACCCCCAAATATGTCTGTCTGATTTCAATCTGGCTACCCGGTACAAAATTGACCTTTTTAGCGGCTACAGCTGGCCCCGCGTCTTTAAAATCAGCCAATTTTGGCCCAGTTGGAATTATGGTAGTATTACCGGCTTTATCCTTAATCCAGCTACACCCAGCCCCCAAAACGACCAAGGCCGTAACCGCCAACAAAAGAATCTTTGATTTCATAGGTCATATATTACGTAACCCCCCTTATTACGTCCATCCCTGTCCACAGCTGGCTCTTGACCTATCTATATCCTTAAGCTATATTCTAAGTGAGAATCATTCTCACTTATGGACAAGACCCTGACTAAGCGCAAAAGATCCCGCGACTGCGAACGCATGCTGGTTCTTTTAGATATGCTACGCAACCGTCACGATCATCCGGATGCCAACGCTTGTTTTACGGACATGCAACATCTGATCCCCGGCATCGGTCAGTCAACGGTTTACAGACATCTCGCCTATCTGGTTGATCAAGGTCTAATCGCCGAAATCAAGGTCGACTCAAAACCCACTAAATACGATGCTACCCTGGATACGCACGGGCATTTCCAATGTCAGTTATGCGGACAATTATGGGACATAGCGCCCATTCAAGTTACGGCCAACTATCCCGGAGCAGTCGAATCCGCCGTTTTCATAGCTAAAGGATCTTGTAACCACTGCCTCAAAAAAAACTAGCTCAGATTTTTAAATCTTAATTCACTCAAATATGTCAGATAACGAGCCGCTCAAGGTCGGCGATAAAGCCCCGACCTTTACCCTCAAATCACAGGATGGCAAAGATGTCAGCCTGAATGATTTTATCGGTAAAAAACCGGTGGTTTTAATTTTTTATCCGGGTGATATGACTCCCGGTTGCACCATTCAGCTCTGCAGTGTGCGTGATGATTGGTCTAAATACGCCAAGGCCGAGGTAGCCGTCTTGGGCATTAACCATGCAGACGCGGAAAGCCATCAAAAATTTCTAAACAAATACCACTTCCCCTTCCCCTTGCTGGTTGATACTGATAAAAAAGTCAGTAAAAAATATGGGGCCATTAAAAAACTCTTCTCAGCCACCGTCATCAAACGGACTGTCGTGGCCGTGGACAAAAACGGCGTGATTAAATTTTACCGCCAGGGCATGCCCAAAGATACGGAGATACTTAAAGCACTAACTAAATAATGCCAAATTACGAATGCCAAATGCCAAATTTATGAGGCCTTCCGCATTTAATCTAATAATTATCGCTTAGCGATTCCAAAATTTGGCATTTGTAACTTGGCATTCGTAATTAAAAAAATATGCCTACCACCAAACTTCCTCTCCCCTTTTCTGGGGCGCAAGGCAATATCAGCGAAAAGACGCTGGCCATCCATCACGACAAACTCTATGCCGGTTATGTCGACAAAAAGGATGAGATTGCCGAAAAACTCAAAGCTTTATCGCATGGCGGCGATCTCTCCACGGCTAATCAAAGCTATTCCGAGTTGCGTGCTCTCAAAGACGGCGAGACCTTTGCCGTCAACGGAACGTATATGCATGAATGGTATTTCGAAAACTTAGGCGGCGATGGCAAACTGACGGATAAAATGTCAGCGGTTTTAGCGGATAAATACGGTTCCCTGGAGAATTTTCTCAAATACTTCGCAGCCTGCGGCATGGCTGCCCGCGGCTGGGTGGTCCTGGCTTGGGATACGCATGATAAAACACTGAGGATCTACAACAACGACGCGCATAATCAAGGCGGAGTCTGGGGCGCTCTTCCGTTATTGGTCATGGATGTTTATGAACATGCTTATTTCATCGACTTCGGCTCTGATCGCAAAGCTTACATCCAAGAATTTTTAAACCATGTCAACTGGCAAGCGGTCGAACAACGCTATCAGTCTTGTCTCAATTCATAATTCATAATTCTTAATTGAATAGATATGCTTAACCTTAACCAACCGGCTCCGTCATTCAACGGAATGACAGCTTACCAAAAAGGAGAATTCAAAAAAATCAGCCTGTCAGATTACAAAGGGCAATGGCTGATCCTGTTCTTTTATCCGAGAGATTTTACTTTTGTCTGTCCGACAGAAATTAAGGCCTTCGCCGCTCAGGAACCTGAATTTAAAAAATTTAACGCTTCCATCTTGGCCGCTTCGACCGATTCCGAATGGAGCCATAAAGCCTGGTTCGAACGCGATTTGCCGGAAGTTAACTATCCGATCCTGGCCGATACGTCCCATGCCCTGTCCATGGCTTACGACGTTTATAATCCGAATGACGGTTCGGCCAACCGCGGCCTATTCATCATCGATCCGGAGCAAAAAATCAGCTACGCCCTGGTGAGCGCCGGTTCCGTAGGCCGTTCCGTTACTGAGACGCTCCGCGTCTTAGAGGCTCTCCAAACCGGCGAGCTATGTCCGGCCGAATGGAAGATAGGAGAAAAAACGCTCGGCCAAGCCTAATATCTCTTAGTTACAAAATCCCCCCGATGCACATCGGGGGGATTTTTGATTGTTTGTTTCTAGTCCTTAGGAATGATTGAAGTTTTCGCTGATGAACTGCTCTAAACCCAGGATCTGGGAGACATTGAAGTCAGAAGGGACTGAGATGTCGGCTCCAAAGCCGTAGTTAGAGAAGAAAGCATCGCTGATGTCGTCAATCTTGGTGTTCCAATTCTCTCCGTAGAGGGCTATGGCCAGAGCCTCGGTCTTAACCCAGCGGAGGGTGCTGTTAACGTCCACGGCATAGACCTTAGGATCAGTCGTAAACTTAACCATTCTTGAGCCTGGCTTATAGCGGACATTGGTGCCCAGAGGGATGCTGGCCAACTGGGAGGGAGTGATGACCACCACTCCATCAAAGTTACTATACCAGGTGAAGTAGACTTTGGAGTTCGGGAAAGCATGACGTTTGCCATCCGCTCCGACGTAATAGACCGCGCTGTCTTCCTGGGTTGAGAGTTTGCCATCGTCCGGGAGCTTAACCAAGGAGTGGATAGGCAGGTTCATGGCAGCCAGATTGGCCAGGTTAGCGATGCGGTTCGGATCGTTGTAGGAGGTCTGCTGGGTGGTCACGACCGGAGCCATACCACCGCCGCCGCCTCCACCGCCTGTGCCGCCGCTACCGCCCGAAGTAAAGGCCACGGACACGAGAGTCGCACCGGTATCAAAGGCATCCTGGTTGTCCGTGTAGGTTTCAGTGCCATTGCCTGTCCGGAGGACTTCGATCTCACCGTTGTTCGGGTGAACAATGGTGGTTGAGTAAGAAGGAATGGCGGCTGACATGAAAATGCCGGTAGCTAGGCCTGTTTCAGTTAAGGTAATAGTTTCGGTATCGCTACCTGAGGTGGCATCCAGGGTGACAGGGACAGTAATCGTTTCAGCCAACGAGCCATTCAGGTTACGGTTGGCATCCGTGACCCTGAGATATGAGGAAGTGGGCACGGTATATTCCGTTTGGGTCGTGCCACTGCCATTCACCCAGTTATAAACGCCCGTATGTTTGATACTGCCCGTGGTCTCGGTGACAAGGCCCAAGTTGGTGTAAGTGCCAGGGGCGTATAAGATCTTATCTGCCACAGCCAGGGTGCCGGCGTCCACCGCCAAGTTAGTGGTGGTGACATGGCCGGTTAGAGTGGCTGTGCCAGCGGCTTTATCGATAGTCAAATTGTAGAAGCTGGCTTCTGTGGCAATGGATTGAGCTCCACCGCCATTAAAGCGGACCGTGCCAGCCACGGGCGTTAGGGTTCCGGTGTCAGTCCAGTTGCCGCCTACATTTAAGGTCTCGCCGTTCAATTTGATAGTTCCACTTGAGGTCACGGCACCTGTGGTGGTGGACATGCCGCCGATCGACAAGGTACCGGTGTTACCCAGGGTGGTCATGGTGATGGGACCGGAATTTGAACCCAGGGAACCGGCGTTAGTGACGGCTGCAAAAGCCAAAGTGCCTGCCGTGGAAGTTACGGTTCCGGTGGTGCCAATGGTGGTGGCTCCGGTGACTGTCAGGTTAAGGGCCGCACTGGACAAAGTGCCTGTGCCGATAGTAACCAGGGTACCGCCCACTGTGGCATTGGCCGTGGTGATGGTAGCCGTGCCGCCGGTCTTTTTAATCTCAACGTCGTAGAAGGTGGCACCCTTAATGCTTTGGTCAGTGGCGCTTGAGCCATACACCCGGAGCTTGCCCGTATTGGCGGTAAAGGTCGTAAACGTCAGATCGCTCAAAACCACCAATGTGCCGGCATTGCCTTGGATGACGCCTGCGCCCGTGACAGCGCCGGTTGTGGTGGCCACGCCAGAACCAATGACTAATGTGCCGGTGTTAGCCAGGGTGGATGAGAATAATTTGTTGCCTGAGACTGAGCCGATACTGCCTGCACTAGTCACAGCTCCTGTGAAAGTCAGGGTGCCGGAGGTGGAGGTGACAGTCGTGCCTGAGCCAATGGTTGAGATGCCGGTGACAGAGAGAGCTAATGCGGCAGTTGATAGAGTACCAGCGCCACTCGTAGTCAGGGTGCCGGCGACCGTTGAAATAGCAGTCATGGTAGCTACGCCTGAAGCCTTGGTCATTTCAAGATTCTTGAAGGCCTCCCCTTTGATGGATTGAGTAGCCGTACCGCTTATCTTGAAAGTCCCTTGTTGAGCGTTAAACGTACCCGTGTTCGCATAGTCAGCTCGAACTTCTAAGGCGCCGCCACCGCTACTGTTTCCGCCATTGATGGTACCGGTTCCACCATTCGTCAGGGTGCCAGTGACCAAGGTTGTTCCCTGGCCGACGTCAAGAGTTCCATTATTATCCAAAGTTGATCCGAAGGACTCATTGCCAATATTCGAACCGATCGATCCATTATTAGTTGCTGCTGCGATGAAAGACAGAGTACCTGAAGTGGAAGTTACAGTCGTGCCCGCACCAATGGTTGAGATGCCAGTGACTGTCAAATTCCTGGCCTGTGCGTCCAAAGTACCCGTGCCGATGGTAACCAGGGTACCGCCCACTGTGGCATTGGCTGTGACGATGGTGGCCGTGCCGCCCGTCTTCTTAATCTCAAGGTTGTAGAAAGCACCGCCCTTGATGCTTTGATTAGTCGAACCTGCGCCATATACCCTTAGAGTACCCGTCCCTCCAGTAAAGGTCGTAAACGTCAGATCGTTCAAAACCACCAATGTACCGGCATTGCCTTGGATGACGCCTGCGCCCGTGACAGCGCCGGTTGTGGTGGCTACACCTGAACCAATGGCTAATGTGCCGGTGTTAGCTAAGGTTGAGCTAAAGAGTTGATTGCCTGAACTTGAGCCGATACTGCCTGCATTGGTTACGGCTCCGGTAAAGGTCAGAACGCCGGAGGTGGAGGTGACAGTCGTACCTGAACCGATGGTGGAGATGCCAGTGACTGTCAGGTTCAGGGCCACAGTTGAAAGCGTACCAGCCCCTGAGGTTACCAACGTGCCGGCCACGGTCGGGCTGGTGGTGATGAAAGTGGCTGTGCCAGCTGTCTTTTGCATTTCTACGTTATTGAAGGCAAAACCAACCACATTGTAATTACCTGCTCCAGCGATCCGTAATTTGCCAGTGTTGGCGTTGAAGGTACCGCCAGCGCTATTCAAGAAATCAGTTAATGCCAATGTGCCGCTTCCGCCGTTGATTGTGCCGCTAAGAGTAATTCCGGAAGTGGTGGCCGTACCGGCGCCAACATCAAAGACCGATCCACCGTTAAGAATTATCGGGCCTATTGCCATATTACCTGTCGAGCTACCGAGGTTGCCGTTATTAGTTACCAGACCGGTAAAGGTCAAAGTACCTGAGGTGGAAGTCACGATCGTGCCTGTGCCGATAGTGGAAGCGCCGGTGACTGTCAGACCCAAGCCAGCAGCCGAAAGCGTACCGCTCCCGGAAGTCGTGAGAGTTCCGGCCACTGTAGAGGCGACATCCGTAATAGTGGCGACTGACGCACCTGATTTGATGACTTGAAGATCATTGAAGGCTAAACCACGAATAGATTGAGTGGCTGGTCCATATATTCTAACCGTGCCCGTCCCCGCATTAAACGTGCCAGGGGCTGGGCTGACAAAATCAGCTACCAGTTCAAGCCTACCGGAATTACCATTAATAGTACCACCGGAGTTGTCCAAACTCCCGGTGGAAGTGGCTACGCCAGAACCGATATCCAGAACTCCGCTATTGGCTAAGGTTGAACCGAAGAGCTGGTCACCTGAACTTGAGCCGATTGAACCCGCGTTGGTCACAGCTCCGGTAAAGGTCAAAGTGCCGGAGGTGGAGGTGACGGTTGTGCCAGTTCCGATGGTGGAGATGCCAGTGACTGTCAGGTTCAGGGCCACGGTTGAAAGCGTACCAGCCCCTGAGGTTACCAACGTGCCGGCCACGGTCGGGCTGGTGGTGATGAAAGTGGCTGTGCCAGCTGTCTTTTGCATTTCTACGTTATTGAAGGCAAAACCAACCACATTGTAATTACCTGCTCCAGCGATCCGTAATTTGCCAGTGTTGGCATTGAAGGTACCGCCAGCGCTATTCAAGAAATTAGTTAATGCTAATGTGCCGCTTCCGCCGTTGATTGTGCCGCTAAGAGTAATTCCGGAAGTGGTGGCCGTACCGGCGCCAACATCAAAGATCGATCCACCGTTAAGAATTATCGGGCCTATTTCCATATTACCTGTCGAGCTACCGAGGTTACCAGAATTAGTGACCAGACCGGTAAAGGTCAAAGTACCGGTGGTTGAAGTCACGGTCGAGCCTGTGCCGATAGTGGAAGCGCCGGTGACGGTCAGAGTATTGGCTTCTAAATTCAACGCGGCTGTGCCAGAGGTGGCGAGTGTGCCGCCGACTACAATGTTACCATCAACCGTGACGGCCCCGGCCGTTCTGATTACGAGATTGTTATAGGTAAAGTTATGGACAATGGTGCCTCCATCAAAGATAACGGTGCCTGAACCGGCATAAAAACCTACGCCCGTGAAAGAAGCTCCGATAACCAATGTTCCGGCATTACTATAAACATTACCCGCTCCTGAGAGAGCGCCCGTGGTGGTAGCCGTGCCAGAACCCACGCTTAACGACGAGGTATTGTTCAAAGTTAAAGTGCTGGTAAACAGTATATTGCCTGCGGACGAACCTATGGCCGCAGTTCCATTGCCTGTGACGGCGCCTGTAAAAGTCAAAGTACCGGCAGTAGAAGTCACGGTTGTGCCGGTTCCGATGGTGGAGAGGCCTGTCACTTCTATAGATGACGCTCCGGCGCTAAAAGTACCTCCGCCCGAAGTTACAAGCGTTCCACCGATGGTGACAGCCGCTATGGCCGTAACCGTACCCGACGCTTTAGTGACGGTAACATTATTGAAGATCGTGGCATGATTGATTGACTGCGTAGCCGTACCTGTAAAGTCAATCGTACTGGTTCCGGCGGTGAATGCACCCGTCATGGACCAGTCTCCATTGACGCTTAAAGTACTGCCCCAAGGTCTGAGGGTCCCGACGATAGTGACGGAACCGGCTTCGCCTGCCACATCACCTAGCATATTCGTAGTTGTGGCCGCTGGGATGACGACCGGCGTGGTACTGGTCGGGACTTCGCTACAAGACCAGTTGGCGGCCACGTGCCAGCTATTAGTTGCTTCTGTGCTGGCAAAAGTGCAGTCAGCCGCCAAAGCCGAATGACCTTGTATTAACCCATAGGCTAACACTATAAAACAACCCATCAGTATCTTGCTCGCTAGACTGAAGGACCGATTAGTTAAGAGAAAGTTCATAACACGTATACGTATAAAAAGAATAAAATGTTTAATTCAAAAACATAATACCACATAAATACTCATGTTCTTAGGCTAGGCTGTGTATAAAGAATCGCTCATCTAACAAAACACGACCCATGGCTATGGGCCGTTCTGATTGACTTCAAGTTTAAAAATTAGCAGCGCTGACGCCGAGCATCATGGCGAACAAAGCACCCAGGCTAAGGGCTCCGGTCATGATGACAAGAACGCTGGTCTTGTGCTGGACAAAGTCCTGCATCATCGTTTCCGAAAGCTTCGGAATCTTGACTTTAGGACATCCTGGTTTGCGTGTTTTCGAAGAACCGCACTTTTTTATGGTTGTCATAATTTTTGTTAGACAAAGATCATTGATTATTTTTAAGCTGTGGCTTTTACTTTTTTCTTATTGTCCTTTTCTAAAATTTCTTGCAGAGCGCCCTGGTTCCATCCGACGACAATCTGATCATTGATCTCGATAACTGGCACACCCATTTGACCGGATTTTTTGACCATGTCGTTAGCGGCCGATGGATCAGATGCTACGTCTACTTCAGAAAACGGAATCCCCTTATCCTTAAAAAAATCCTTAGCTAATTTGCAATAAGGGCAGGTGGGAGTCGTGTAAATCGTGACGTGCATAACGGTGAACGGTCATAGTATAGCACACCTGTTATGCGCATTTATCCACACTGATATCAGTAATAAGTAAAAAGTAACGAGTAACGAGGCCAATCGCTCATAACTTTTTACTTTTTACTCGTTACTAGTTACTGTTTTTTAGGTAATTGAGGATCAGCCTAACTCCCCAACCTGTTCCGCCGCACACCCACTCTGGCTTTGATTCTTTTTCAGCGTAAGCGGGTCCTGCGATATCCAAATGCGCCCAAGGCACGTCGTGCACAAATTTTTCCAGGAACAGGGCCGCTGTGATAGCTCCGCCCGGACGGCCTCCGACGTTTCGAATATCAGCGATCTTTGATTTGATAAGTTCTTTGTAGGGCTGATAAAGGGGCAGTTCCCAAAGATTTTCACCGGAATTTTTCGAAGCATCCATGAGGGCGGCTTTAAGTTCTTTGTGACTGCAAAATAAAGCCGTCAGATCACTGCCCAACGCCACGATAGCCGCTCCCGTTAAGGTGGCGAGGTCGACGATAACCTGCGGTTTAATCTTGTGCGTGGCATAAGACAAAGCATCGGCTAAAGTAATGCGACCCTCGGCATCCGTATTTTCGACTTCGATGGTCGTCCCGTCCATGGCCGCCACCACGTCACCCGGCCGATAAGCCGCGCCGCCCGGCATATTTTCGACGGCGATAAACAAGCCGTGGACCTCTACGTTTAGCTTCAGATAAGGCAACGCCTTAAAGACACCTAGCACGGCGGCCGCTCCGGCCATATCGATTTTCATGTCGGTCATGCTATCCGCGGGCTTAAGCGAAAGACCGCCCGAATCAAAAGTCAAAGCCTTGCCAACCAAGACGATTTTTTTGGCGCGCTTGCTCTTGGGCCTATAAACCAGATGGACAAACTTAGGCTCGTGATCCGATCCACGACCAACCGCCAAAGAAGCGTGCATGCCAAGTTTTTCCATCCCAACCTTATCCGTCACTTTGCAAGTAATATTCGTCCCCCGCCCCGTGAGCGATTGCGCAATCTTAACCATCTGCTCGGGATGCATGTCCATGGAAGGCGTGTTAACCATGTCGCGTGCCAGGATAGTCGCTTCGGCGAAGACCTTACCCAAGCCCACACCCTTCTCGATCTTGATTTTAGATACGCGGTCGGCCGCCAAGAGAACAATCTCTTCAGCTTTATGTTTTTTGCGATGTTCGCCGGCAGTCCGCTTGTGATAATTGGCAAAATGATAACCTCCCAATTCTATCCCCTCCACCAGAGCCTGCGATCCAATAACGAGGTCCTTTGCCTTTTTGAGCCAATCCGGATGAAAAACAATTTTCTGAGCGCGGAAACTATTAGCCGCCTTAATTGCCTTGGCGCCGACTGCTCTGAGCTGATCAGCTGCGTAATTGCTCTTCTTGCCCAACCCAATGACGATCAGATATTTAAAGTTTTTAAACCCAAGCAGCGGGAGAACGTAGACATCCCCTTCCTTAGCGTCAAACTCGCGACGTTTAAGCTCCGCCAAAATAGCCTTGCTGGTTTCTGGGGGCAAATAGCCTTCGCCGATTTTAAAATTTGTTTCCTGAAACAAACCCTCAACCACGGCATCCGCCGACGTTTGGTTCAGATTACCTGATAGAATTTCGTAACGCATAGTGGCCATACCTTACTCACACTCATCGAACTAGTCAAAAACCTTTCTGTCATTTCGACCGAAGAGAACGGAGGTGAACGAAGCGGAGAAATCCCTTACCTATAACATTCGATTAAGGGATTCCTCGACTACGTGCCCATAAGCTTCGGCGGCACTACGCTCGGAATGACAGATTAGGACGTTTGTATAAAAAAACCGACTAGAGAGTCGGCTGGTCAAAGAGACAGTATTCACCAGGAAGTCTTGGCAGGGCCTCGACAAGATCAGGCGGAAGGAAATTCTTCCTATGCGGCTCATACAGGCACCCGTTGGAAAGAGCCCTGAAGAACTGGACGCCCGTCGAGTGGTGGTCGTGGATGCAGACGACGTTGTAATCGGGATTGCGTCGCATAGCGGCCAACAACTCCGGTTTGGGATTGATAGCCCAGCGGTATCTGATGTTGACTGCCAGCAAAATCGGCAAATCAGACATCGTGTCGCCCATGCCAATGCTCTCGTCGAGATCAATCCCGCAATCCTGCGCCAAAACCTTGAGAACCTCATCTTTCCGGATAGCCGACGTTTCGTCCCGCTCTCCCGTGAAGTGACCCGTCTCGTCAAGGAAGTAGTTGCATCCTATGGCCACATCGAAATTCAGAGCCTGGCAGAATGGGTCGGCTACCATTTGCGGCGCACCCGTGACCGAGAGTATCAGCCTTCTTGTTTCAGGCGGTTGGGTGGCCAAGCAATTGAGTAAAGCTTGAGGAAATTGGTAGACGCGCTCTAGTCCCGTCTTGACCACTTTCTCGGTAAGCCTCTCTATAGATATGGCAGGCAAACCCTTGATAGCCTTGGGCAAGATCTTAAGCGCCAGGCTGACAACTTCGGGGAAAGCCAATGCGCCTCGATAATACGCAGCAATAGCTTTATTCAGTGGCAAGACGGTTTCTGCACAGGTGAGATAATCCTCGCCAATAAGAATCAACAGGCTTATCAAGAGCTGGAGCTTGCCGACCGTGCCGTCGACGTCCGATACCAGAGCTGGAATTTTGCCGTTAGGCCTCCGCTGGAGCTTGCCTTGAACTATCAGCTTTTCGATAGCCGGTATGACTATGTCTACGATCCTATCGTGTTCTTTGCGTTCCATCTGGCCACCTCGCACTTCAAGGTTCGAGAACGCCGTCACGCTAGCAAAAAACAAAGCACTGGTCAACTATTCCAAGATAGCTTTCTTTTGTTTACTTTCAGGGAGAAAATTCTCGGCACTTACGACGCGTTGTCCCGTCTGCTCTTCAAGCTGGATGCGCGCACCGCGTGCGATTGAGCCTCCCTTCTTTGCCGCGACTTCATTCGGTTCATATCCTTCGGCATTTCCAGATTTGGCGATTTGCGTTGTTGAAAGCTCGGCTAGCGCAGTAAAGATGAGTTCAGCCTCAGTCATGTTGTCGCGCAGATTCTCACGCTTCAAACCTTTGACCCGTTTGTGCTGACTAACTGAGATGCCAGACCATTCAGCGTGAATCACGTTGGTCAACTTGGCGTATTCAATGCCTTCCTTGACCCCATGGCCACTCCAATAGTCGGTAAGTTTATTTCTAGTTTCCTGCCCGCGCATTCGCTGTTCAATCCATTTTTCCTGCCTGCCCAGCATCTGCCAGTTCTTCCTCGCTCGAATGACGGCTAACTCGGGGTCTACAGTCTCCTGCAAGCGTTCATACCCTACTTTTGCGAGCCATTGCTTGAATGGTTCGGCTTTACGGGAGGGAATGGACTGGATGATGCGCAAGACGCCTTGCACGTCAGCACAATTCACCTTTTGGCGTCCGCCCTTGGTTTGGATTGAAAGGGGGGTGGCAATTTGCCCCCACCCTTTGGAAAGCTCAGCATCACGGCGGCGCATATCCTTGATGTAGCCACTTGGATTTAAGCTATCGGTAAGCACCTGAACAACGTCAGGAACGGCGAAATACCATTTTTCATCTTTCTCAATCCACACCCGACGCACAGGATGGTCTTCGAAAATAACAATGGACTTTGAACTTGAAGGTTCTTTTTTCTGAAGTGGCATATTGCACATATGTTAGAGGTTGGTACTTCTTTCAGCAACACAAAATAAATCCCCGCAAACCTTGGCATCCTATCTGGGTTTACTGAGTCACGGTAATACGTATGCACTAGCCCAAAGTATCCAAGCACCAAAGCGACAAAGGATCTAAAAAGAACCCAAATTTCAAAAAATCACTTGCGGACACGGAAGACGAACTGGCAGCGCGGATTCCACGTGCTCGCGGGCCCTGCCCAACTGTTGCCCAGCCAAAGCCCGTCGGCATGGCGAACAAGCCGGAAGATGCCCGGGCTGCCGTCGGGACCGGTTATTTGCTTCATAGCAATGTAAACCCACTCATTCAACGGTTGCTCCTTATAGTTCAGGCGAAGATGGGGTCCGACTTCGGCCGGACAGAGTTCAAGGCCTAATTCTTCAGCCTTTTTATAAATCTCATCCGTTGTATGAGTTCCTTGGTCGTTAAATAAATCCCCGACTTTTAAACGAACTGTTTGAATATTTTCAGGATTCTTGGCTAATTTCTGAAACTCCTCGCTTTCATACATTTTATTTAGCATATCCTGCGCATAGCCATGGATTGGAAATTTGCGATTACCTGTTTTCTCATCTATGACTTCGAGTTTGACCTGAAGCTCTGTGGCGCTATCGCCGCCAATTTCCACCTCACCACGGCTAATTTTGCCTTCAGGGAAAGCAGTATAAATACGTTCGAGGTGGCTTAAGGTTTTGAAAATATTGGGGAACAGCGGGCCGACGTAGGCTTTAGTAGCTTCTTTGACGTCTTCCTTGTTCCAGGCGATTTCATTTGGCTGGCATTCAAAGACAATCGGAGCGTCTTCTTTGAGATTGCGTTTGTCCCTGAGTTCTTTGATGCGCGGATCGCGTTTATAACCAAAGCCCTCAATCTTGGCTTCGATCTCGTAGAGGAAGATGAGGTCGTCTTTGTCGAGGGATTGGTTGGCCTTGGCCTTCTCGTCGATGGCCGTGAGGCGCTTCATGTCGCCGGCTGTCTTCTCGAAGGCTTTGCCGTCAGGGAGTTGGGCAAGCTTAGCTTGGACCACGCCGCCGATATGAGGATCGAGGTTTTCTTCTTTGGCCACGCCGCGTACTTCGGAGATTTTGCCGTCCGCGCTCACTATCACCACCCGTGGGATGGTCGGCTTGCCTTCTTCATCCAGGGAATAGAAAACTTCGAGATCGTTGCCTCCGGGGTTACCGGCGCCGCCCTGGAGATACCTTTTGGCGGTCGCTTCCCCGGCGATGCACCAGCCGGTGCCTTTGCCTCCTAAAGATTCAGCCAGCAACATATGGTCGGAACCTTTCGGATACGGCCTCCATTCGCCGTCCGTGATCTTAAGCAACTCTTCGGATACCGGGTTGATCTTGTCGATCGCCCAGGCGTAGAGCTTGGGAAAGTTCTCGTTTTGCAGGAACTTGTCGAATTCTTTCTTTTCCTCGTCCTGAATATCGTATGGGAAACTGACTGATCTGCCTTCGTATTTCTTTTCGACCGCGTCGATGATGTAGGCCAGCGCCTCGCGGTTGATGTCCGGGAAAGGGCTGACTGCCCCGCCGTACCGTTCGGTGAATTTCTTTTTTCCCTTGTCATAGCGGCCCATCTTGAGGACGCTCCGCATGGTCCAATATTTAAGGGCATCGGGATATTTAGCGTCGTCCGAAGCGAGGTAGTCCACCCAGTTGTCGAGCGAACTTTCCTGTTCGGCCACGATGGTTCCGGCCAGCTCTTGGCGCAAGTCTTCCGGAATCTCAATGTCACCGTGACCCTCTTTGCGGTGTTTAAGCTTTATGGAGTTGAAATATGACTCGGGGATGTCTTCCTGTTTGATCACGAACTTGCCGTGCAGACTTCGCTTCAGCATTTCAAGGTTTCGCTCACGCCGGTCAAAATCAGGACGATGGGATCCTCCTTCCAATCGAGGAGGATTCAAGACGTTCTTGATGCGATCAAGATAGTTTTGGATACGCGAAGCAGGGTCCTCGGGAACAGGCTCTCCGGTGCGGGCTTCAGTGCGCTTCGCAGCCGACTCCACTTCGGGGCTCTTGCTCAGGCCGTATTTTGCTTGAAGGAAGGGATTTTGCTCGAAGGGCATAAGGATTATTAAAAGATGGTGATGGTATAATACCTCTTACATAACGAAGACGATAGCTGGTAGACGATAGACAGTAGCTAATTTCAGGCTACCAGCTATCGTCTACAGTCTACTGTCTATTAGTTGGCTCATGACATCGAGATTAGGTGAGCCTTCGATCAGCGCATCGTTGATGATGAGCGTCGGCGTGCCGGTGATGCCAAAGGCCCGACCCGCGTTGTAATCATAAAGCACCTGATTTTTAGCCGAACTGTCGTCCAAACAGGATTTGAACGCGGCCATATCCAAACCCAACGTCTGAGCGTATTTTTCTAAGTCCTGACGAGTCAAATCTTTTTGATTGGCGAATAGCGTATCGAAATATTCGAAAAATTTATCCTGACGCTGGACGCAAACGCCGGCAATGGCCGCTCCCAAAGCCTGCGGATGAATATCCACCAACGGAAAATTTCTGGGGGCGAATTTAATCCTACCACGATACTTGTCGCGCAAGGGTTTAATAACCAGTTCGTGATAAACGCCGCAAGCCGGACATTGAAAATCAAAAAATTCGACCAGTGTAACTTTGGCGGTGGCCGGTCCTTCGATGGGAGTCGAACTCGCCACGACCGGATAATCCTCTTGGGCTGGTTGGCTCTGAGTTGGAACCGACTGAGTAGTTGTCGGCGGGACGAAAAGTTTTTCCGGCGTGCCCTGTCCCAAAGTCAGATTAACCGTCCTGGGCGCGCTGGGTTGCAATAAATAATAAAAACCCGTGCCTCCGGCCGCTAACCCGATGAGCAATGAGATAAAAACCACCTTCAACTCTTTGGAAGATGTTTCAATTCCAAACTCAAGACGTTTGTCCAGCCAGACAAAAATAAAAATGCCCGTAGCCGAAGCGGCGGAAATCAAACACCAAAAACAAAACGTGTTGAGCGCCAAACGTTGGACTAGCGTTAGATAAACCGATTCGATAAATCCGGCCCAGGCCATGAGCATAATTAACCAGCGCGCATAGACGGCGTTTTTATGCGGAGCATAAGCGCGATAAATCGAAAGGACGATCACGGCCAGATAGAAAACTACGCCAAAAGCGGGCGTTGGAATGCCAAAAAGACTCGCCCACTTGGAATTACGGACGACTTCGCAACCGCTCAAAGGTCCGCACTTAAGTTCGACTCCCGTGACATAAGTATATAATAGGTAGGTCGCGGCAAACAGCCCGACCAGCGCGAACCAAAACATAATCCGCCTCGCCCAAGTTACCCTCACATGTAACGAGTAACGAGTAAAAAGTAACGAGTTCATAATTTACAAATTAATCCATAAAGCATTTTAGATATTTGATACGTGCTATCCAACAAATCATCAAATTGCCGACTGGAAATATACCCTAACTCCAAAGCGATATACAGCATAGACCTAACCTCACCGCAAGAACCTTTAGATATATACAAGAAAGCAACAAGCTCTTTACTACTTCTCCTTTCAAAGCCTTCAGCTATATTATTCATGATAGATAAGACGGCACGTAGAATCTGATCACGGAATGCAAAATCTCGATTCTCTCGAAATATCTTATGCATTAATAGAACCAGATCCCTCGACTTTTGCCAGACTACGAGATCCTCAAATCGATTAACATGCATAGTCGTCACTTTTTACTCGTTACTCGTTACTTTTTACTAGTTACTGGCAGGCTCCGAGCGCCCACAAACCCTTGCCTGCGGCTTTAGCCTGGCTCTCAAGTTTCCTTAATTCGACTTTACGAGCCGGATTTTGCGGGAAAGAAACATAAGCGTTGGCGTAACCCTCTGAAACAAGCAAGGCGTTAAAATCCGTCCCATCTTCCAAAAATACGTTGCGTAACAAACGGTCATATTTATCGCGCTCATCAGCCTGAGGATCGGAATCAAGCCTTATACGCTTACCATTTAAGGTCTTTTTCGTGAAGTCCGAGGCTTCTTTGCCAAAACATTGCACCGGCCGCCGCGGATCAACTGTCTCAGGCGTGTTTACTCCGAGCAACCTGATTTTATATTCTTTGGCGGGCTCAGCATCCAATTTGACATCGAGCGTATCGCCGTCAACCGCCTTGACTACCAAGGCGTTAGTTTGAATTTTTGCGGCCTGGGTCGTCGTCGCAGATACTGCGGTTGACGTCGTTTGGACGAGTTCCGTCTCTTTTTGGTAATTGGTATTTGATTTTTGGTTATTCGGCCTTTTAGCCTGCCATGCACTGACCGCTCCGATCAAAAACAAGATCGATAACAGATATAATAGCCGGCGTTGGGACATAACCCGGACATTCTAGGCTTTTTCTTTAGGTTGAGCAACCCTTCGCTTTCATGTAGCATATAACATGTAACACGCAGCATAGAATTCGTATATTCGTGCTTATTCGTAATTTCGTAGACCCAGTGATATGAAATGGAAAAATGTCCCCGATATGGGCATGCCTCTCTCCGAACAAAACTCGGACCCGATAGAGATAGCTATTTATGCGGCCGAGCTTGGAACACAAGCGCCAGAAATAGATTTACACAATTTAGATATAAATTTGGCCAAAGATGCCCTTGGAAATTTTTTACACAAGGAATTTTCAGGTCTTCCCAGGCGGGATATTAAAATCGTTAAAGTCATCCATGGACGCGGCACGGGGGTACTGCAAGAAAAAATTAAAAAATTTTTAGATAGTTTAGTGGCCGCTAAAAAATTCGTGGTCGGATTTCGGACAAGCGCGAACCCCAAGGAAACCAATGGGGTTTTTTACGTGGCTTTAGCGCCGAATAAAAAATAAAACCCGCTTAAAGCGGATTCTATTCACCGAGGTTAGGCCTGGTCAGCGCCCTCTTTGGCGGCACTTTCCTCTGGAGCCGGGGTTGGCGCTACTTCCTCTGCAGGCGTCGCCTCCACTGGCTTTGACTCGTCTGTGGTCGGGGCTACTGTTACATCATCAAACAACATATGCATAGCGGGTCAAGAATTAGAAATCAAAAAATACCATCATTCGCAACAACTGTCAATCATTTATATATAAAACGAAGCCCCGCAGGAGAGGATGAGGCGGGGTGGACAGAGAAAGGAGAAAAGAAGGAACAAGCGGAAGTGGCTGTCGGGAAGCTGGGATAAGGCTCTGCAAGTGTAAAATTGCGAGCTTGTTCTTGACGAGGGTCAAGATGAGAATATGTGGGCGCGTTGCGTATGATGAGTTGGGAGAGAGTGGGAGGAGAGGAAGTGGATGGAAAAAAAGGTTGCACTCATCAGTAGAAAGCGCGGTACATATGGACTTGGGAAAGAACGTAGTGGCAACCGCTCGGATCATCGTTGTTTGATACCCGGGAGCACAATGATCTAGCGGCACTTAAAACATACCACCTAAGACGAGCCAGTCAAGGGTGGGATGTGGATATTTTTCAGTTGTCTATTTGGCTTGACACGGTCGTTCGCGAACGCCGTGTCTTGACCAAGGCTATAAACCGTGGCACAATGCGCGCGCCTTCCGGGATCGTCTCCCGCCATAGGCGGACAAGAATGGTAGGACAGCGGCCTTTGGCGGAGAATCCAACTGATACGCTTATGTACTATGTCTATATCCTCCAAAGTCTCACGCATGCTACGCGATACATTGGAAGCACTCAGGATGTACAAAATCGGTTAAAAGAACATAATGCCGGTAAATGTCGCTATACATCAGGCAGACGGCCATGGAGAATAATTCGAACAGAAGAATATACGACACGCTCCGAGGCTATGCAACGGGAAAAATTCTTAAAATCAGGAAAAGGAAGAGAGTTTCTTGACAGCTTATTATCTAAACATCAATCCGGGATCGTCTAATGGTAGGACAGCGGCCTTTGAAGCCGTGAATCGGGGTTCGAATCCCTGTCCCGGAACCACATAAAAAACCGCTCAAATTAAATTAGCGGTTTTTTATTATCCCTAGAACAGTAGGACAGCGGCCTTTTCCGCCAGAGGCGGATCTGCGAGAAGCCGTGAATCGGGGTTCTGCGCCCGAGGCGCATCCGCCTTTGGCGGAGAATCCCTGTCCCGGAACCACATAAAAAACCGCTCAAATTAAATTAGCGGTTTTTTATTATCCCTAGAACAGTAGGACAGCGGCCTTTTCCGCCAGAGGCGGATCTGCGAGAAGCCGTGAATCGGGG
>JBAZVB010000001.1:0-259338 GCA_041661105.1 Patescibacteria group bacterium | reverse complement strand
GAATCCCTGTCCCGGAACCACATAAAAAACCGCTCAAATTAAATTAGCGGTTTTTTATTATCCCTAGAACAGTAGGACAGCGGCCTTTTCCGCCAGAGGCGGATCTGCGAGAAGCCGTGAATCGGGGTTCTGCGCCCGAGGCGCATCCGCCTTTGGCGGAGAATCCCTGTCCCGGAACCAAATCCCCCTTCGCCTAAAGCTACGGGGGATTTTTGTATGGGAGTAATTAATGGTAAAATCTTTAACTATATGAATAAAAAAGAGATTTTAAAACTGATATTGGTCGGGGTGATGGCGGCTCTTATCGCCCTCATCGGAACAGGTGCGGGTCTTTTTTACCTGCTCAAATACCGTCCGCAAGTTTTAACCAAAGCTTATAACACCCTTATTGACCAACCTCAGACCTCCCCAGCGGTAACCGCGGATCAAAATCCGCCAGAGGTCATCTCTACCCACGAAAAGGCGGTGGTGGCCG
This sequence comes from Patescibacteria group bacterium, assembly GCA_041661105.1. GTDB lineage: Bacteria > Patescibacteriota > Patescibacteriia > 2-12-FULL-60-25 > 2-12-FULL-60-25 > MWCR01. The sequence goes on along the minus strand of JBAZVB010000001.1, from coordinate 258,863 downwards.
CGGTTAAAAAAGCCAACTCAGCCGTGGTGGCCATCACTGTTTCCAAAAATGTTCCGGTCTACGAACAATATTACGAAAACGTCCCCAGCCCTTTTGGAGATTTTTTTGGCAGCGACTTTCAAATTTCGCAGATGAGGCAAAACGGCACGCAGTTGCAGGAAATCGGCGGCGGTTCGGGTTTTCTGGTGTCCGATGACGGTTATATCGTGACCAACCGCCATGTTGTCGCGGACGAAAAAGCTGAATACACCGTTTTTACGAATAACGGTAAAAAATACGACGCTAAAGTCATAGCGCGCGATTCCGTACTTGATCTGGCTGTGATTAAAATCGAGGGCTCAAGATTCCCCCACCTCTCATTTGGTGACTCCGATAAACTCGAGGTTGGCCAGAGCGTCATTGCCATAGGCAATGCGCTGGCTGAGTTCCGCAACACGGTTTCGGTGGGCGTTGTTTCCGGTCTCTCACGCTCAATCCAGGCCACGGACCAGTTGGGCGGCATAGAAGCCCTCGACCAGCTCATCCAGACTGATGCCGGCATCAACCCGGGTAACTCAGGCGGACCGCTGCTCAACCTGGCCGGCGAAGTTATAGGCATCAATGTCGCCACGACTGACGGAGCGGAAAATATCAGTTTCGCGCTCAGCGCCAACAACGTCAAAGATATCATTGATTCGGTTAAGCAAACCGGTCGCATCGTCCGTCCGTTCCTCGGCATCCGCTATATTCCGATTACCGAAGATCTAAAAAAGAAAAACAACCTTTCTATCGATTACGGCGCCCTTATTCAGCGTGGAACAGCGGTAGGTGATCTCGCGGTCGTCCCCGGCTCGCCAGCTGACAAAGCGGGCCTTATGGAAAACGACATCATCCTTGAGGTGGATGGAACAAAACTGACCAGCGACAAAGATCTCGCCACTATCATCAGAACCAAAAAAGTCGGCGATACGGTCAAGTTAAAAGTTATGAGCAAAGGCCAAGAAAAGATCGTTACGGTCGTACTGGAAGAAATAAAATCTTAATTCACCAGTTTTCACTCATGAGCCTAAGTGCTATAATTGTTGACGTTATTTATTTATCCCTAATCGTTATTTATTTATGACCACTACAGGCAAAAAAGTCCTGATTGGTTGCGCAATCGCCTTCGGCGTTTTCGTCGTGGCGGTGGCGGCCATTATCGCCTTAGCTCTTTATGCGACCAAAGGCATAGCCGAAGTTGCGGACCAGCAGTTGGCCGCTTTGCGCGCCGGCGATTACGCCAAAGCTTATTCTTATAATTCCAAGGATTTCCAAAACTCCACCTCATTGGACAAGTTTAAGGAATTTATCGATGCCTATCCTTCGCTCAAGAATAACGAATCCAGCTCTTTCTCCAGCCGCAAGACGGAAAACGACGTGGGCACGCTAGAAGGCACGCTTAAATCGAAAGAGGGCGGAGTAACCCCCATCGAATATAAACTAGTTAAAGAAAACGACGCCTGGAAGATTCTTTCCATTATCGTTAATCCAACCGGGACAGAAATTAAGTCCACCACGGAACCCACCGGCGAAGCCACTACGCCGACGGAAACTGCCGCCAGCATTTTTGACATCCGCTTAAACGACACCGCAGGTAGCGACGGCTATGTCGAAACCCACAAGGCGGAATATACGGCCAAAACGCCTCAAATTCTGACCTCGGCTTATATTAAAAATGCCAAAAAGGACATGACCGTGCAGGCCGTCCTGGTTTACACTAAAACCGGTGAAAAAGTCGGGCCAGCCACCAACACCGTCGAACAGGATGGCGATATCATCAGTAGTTTTACGTTCAGCATGCCTACCAAGGGCTGGGCTGTTGGCGATTACCAGATTGCCGTCAAACTTTCGAACGACGAAATCAAGGCTATAGACTTTACCGTCAAATAACCGAGACGTAATTCCTAAAACCCCCTCTTACCCAAGAGGGGGTTTTATTAAACCGGTAAAACCCTTACAATGGTTCGTGTGGCTATGAAAAAAAGTTCCATTAGTTTATTCGTCGGAGGAGCCGTCTTGATCGTGGCGGCGATGATTGTCGTCTTCGTTGTATTAAATAACCCCCCAGCCGCTCATCCTTCTTCGGATAAACTGCGTATTGCCGCCACTATCCATCCCCTGGCTAACATCATCTCCCAAGTTGGTGGGTCGTATGTCGATGTCCAGACTATTTTGCCGCCCGGCGCGAGTCCGCATACTTTTGAACCGACGCCTGAGCAGATCCGTAACCTGCAAGGAACCAAACTTATCTTTTCGATCGGGCATGGCCTGGATAACTGGGTCAAGCTCCTGGCGGATAACGTGCCCAACGCGACCAGCGTCGTTATGGACCAGGGTATCAAGTTGCGTGACCTGCCGGCTGACCAAATTGACCCAGACATTCCCAACGAAAATGTTGATCCGCATTATTGGCTGGATGTTTCCAATGCTAAAATCATGTCGCAAGACATCGCCAGCTATCTCGCACAGAAAGATCCGACCCATCAGACAGAATATGCGAACAATCTGTCAGCTTATCTTGGCCAACTGGATAAACTCAATGCAGAGATCAAAAATCAACTCCGTGACCTCTCTCATAAAGAGTTGATCACCCACCACAACGCCTGGGGCTATTTTGCCGACGCCTATGGCCTAAAAATTGTCGGCACTTTCGAGATTAGCCCGGGTAAAGAACCTACTCCTCAACAAATCGCGGACTTGCAGACCAAGGTCAAAACATACAATGTCCAAATGATTTTTTCAGAGCCGCAACTTTCCGAACAAAGCCTTATCCCCTTTGTTCAAGACCTAAAACTCAAAATCGCCGTGCTTGATCCCGAAGGCGGATTAAAAAACATGGGATACATCGACCTGATGAGGTATAATACGGGCGTCATCGCTGACGCCCTCAAATAACCACAATAAACCCTTGGTCATGCTGAACTCGTTTCAGCATCCCACGAAGCTACGTGAGATCCTGAAATAAATTCAGGATGACATCGAAAGTATGTCTGCCATCTCCGTCAAAAACCTGACCGTCAAATATGGAAGTCAGATGATCTTGAATCACTTGAGTTTTGAGGTTGAAAAAGGCAGCGTTACGGCGGTCATCGGTCCCAACGGCTCTGGCAAGACGACTTTGTTCAAAGCCTTGCTTTCTTTCATTCCCTACGAAGGCAGTGTTAAAATTTTTCAGAAACCCATCCAAGAATGCTTGCCGCGCATCGGCTATGTGCCCCAACATTTTGATTTTGACCGCTCCTTGCCAATTACCGTCAGGGAATTTCTGTCTTTTACCGCGCCTAACGGTTCAGTTAAAGCCGAAGAAATTTGCCGCGAAGTTAAAGCGGATAAGTTGGCCGATAAATTGATCGGCGAACTCTCCGGAGGCGAACTGCAACGGGTCTTGATCGCCCAAGCCTTGCTCAAAGAGCCAGACCTGCTTTTTTTGGACGAACCTGCGGCCGGCATCGACATCGAGGGCGCCAAAACTTTTTACGAGCTTATCCACCACGTCAACCAAGAGCATGAGGCGACAATCATGCTGATTAGCCATGAGGTCGATATGGTTTACGACCTGGCGGACCAGATTCTCTGCCTTAAAAACAGTCTCGTTTGCGACGGACCGCCTCGCCAGGTTTTAACTAAGGAAGTCATGCGCAAACTCTATGGCCCGCATATGAATTTACATAATTCCGAAAAGCTATGATGTCATGGCTGGCTCTGCCCTTTGTCCAAAGGGCCATCATCGCCGGAGTTATTCTAGGCGCGCTTTTAGCTTTGCTTGGGATCTTTGTGGTCCTGCGCCGCATGGCATTTTTTAGCGACGGCATCTCGCACGCTTCGCTGGCCGGCGTCGCGCTCGGCATTTTAACCAACACCAATCCCCTGCTGACGGCCATCGGCATTTCCGCCATCCTGGCCATCATCATGTCCTGGCTGGAACGCCGGACTAAAATCGCCTCCGATGCCATAGTCGGTTTGATCTTTACGGGCGGCATGGCCACGGGCGTCATCCTCCTGGCCCTCAAGAGCGGCTACCAACCAGACTTAGTCAGTTTTCTTTTCGGCAACATACTCTCCATCCAGTGGTCGGAACTGGTCATCATGCTCGTCCTTTCGACTTTAATCGTCATTTTCCTTTTGGCCGAATATAAACGCATGGCCCTCATGGTTTTAAATCAAGAAATCGCCCGGATCTCGGGCGTGCCCGTTTTCCTTTATCAAACTTTGCTTTACGTGACAGTAGCCGTGGCCGCCGTGCTGGGTATCAAAATGCTGGGCATTGCCCTGGTCAGCGCTCTCCTTATCATTCCGGTCTCTTCAGCCAAACTCTTCGCGACTTCTTTCCGCAGTCTAATGCTCTGGAGCGTGGTCATCGCTGAAATTACCGTTTTAGCCGGCATCGCGCTTTCCATCTATCTTAATCTGCCGACCGGAGCCGTCATCGTGCTTTGCGGCATAGCTATTTTCATCTTGACCCTAATCGCCCAGAAACTTCTAGCCCGCTAACTTGTGGACGGGTAAGTCACGCAACATGAGCGCCAGCTCGTATTTTTTTTGCGGATCAATAGCCATGCGTTGAATTTCGCTGAAAGCCACCATGGCTCCCAAAGGCAAAGTCAGATGAGAAAATCCGTGATCTTCCAGCCACGACCGGAAAGCTTGGGCAAAATCCTGGGAATTCATTTTAATTTGTTCGTTGCAAAAAGCGCAGCCCGTGCCTTCATTGGTTTTAATCAAAGAGGGACGCTGACAAGCCAAGCCTTGCGTCTGCCACTCCGCGATGTGCGCGCCTAAAAGAGTTTCTCCCTCTTGGCTGAGATTAATCTGATCGCAAGCCGAACCTTCCAAGGCCATTTCTCCCAAAGGCAAGAGCTCGGGATTAAATATAATCAGGCAGGCTTGGTTGGTCATATATCTTGTAAGGCTTGGGCCAAACCGTGCAATGAGGCCACGCGATGCGCCTGGCCGTCTTCGAGCAAAGCGCGGAGATGATCAGTCACCTCGACGGACAAGGCTGGATGGCTAGACTGTTCCAAATTTGACTCTTGTCCTTCGGGGAAAACCGACCTTAGCCAACTTGCCCGGGCATGTTTATCCTCCACGTTAGAATTGATCATGTCTCTGGCCGTGGCGCGAGCCAAACGCTTGATTACGGCTTGATGCCACCTATTCAAATCATAAGCCGCGGCTGGCACGTCCAGCTCTGGCTCAAGTTCGGACAAGACGTCCTCAACGTCGCGACACAATGCCCGCGCTTGATCCATGGAAAAGCCTCGACTGCAAAAACGATTAATCAAAGCCACGCGCCAGGCCTCTTGCGTATCATCCAATGATTTGATCGAAAAAGCTTGAGACAGTATCTCAGTCTTATGCGACATCTCTTCCCCGGGCAAATCATGAACAGCATCCTCTCCGGCATCAGCCAACCCGTGCAGGGTTAAGACGCGCAACAAGTCCGGTAGAAACCGCGCCGCGTAAAAAAACTTTTCATGTTCGCTTGCGTGAACCGGAGAGATAATCAAAACTTTTTTGGCGTCCTCACCCGGTAAAACCAAACTCCGAACCTGCGCGTGGTCAATGCCTCTGAGATTGTATTGTCCGGCGGGTAAATTCCCTTCTTGATAAGTTAATGACTCCAATCCGTCAGTCATAAACCCCGGCAAAATATCAAACAACCGGGTAATTTCCGTTTTAGCAAAGGGAGATTTTTCAAAACCCAGAATTCTCATACGACTGAAAGTTTGCATTATGCATTATGCATTTTGCATTATTTCTTAAGGTATTTACCGGCCGCCGCCCAGGATGACAAAACTACCAGGACGACGATAGCCGACGCTTGGATGCTAAAAATCTGCCAGCCATAAGTCGTAAAGTATGTTTGCAAGCCGGAATCCCCGCCGTCAAACAAAGTCCTAAGCCTTGGCTCAAAAAAGGCTATGGCTAAAACAACTATGCCAATCGTTACAGCCAGGGCGAGCAAAGCCTGTAAGACGCCACTCAAGATCAAGGGCAGGCGCACAAAAGCCGTGGAAGCTCCCACCAGGCGCATAATACCCAGCTCCTCGCGTTGGGTGTAGATGGCGATCCGGATTGAATTGTAGACAATCAGCAATGAAAAAACCGCGAAGATGGCGATGAGTATAATGCCAAAATAACGAACCGACTCGCCTATCTTTTGCACGCGCTCAATGGCCACGGCATTGTCGTCATAAGTTTTAGATTCGACAAAATTCGCGAACTGCGGATTTTGCAAAGCTTCAACCAAAAACGGATAGTCGCTGGTCGCCTTAGCCTTGATGATGAGCGAGGCGCCCAACGGATTCTGATCCAGCTCGCTGAGCGCGGCTAAAATTTTCGGATCTGCCTTGTGCCTTTCCTTAAAATCATTCAAAGCCTGTTCCGAAGTCATGACATCCACCGCCTGAGTCTGCGGTAGTGAGGCCATGTAAGTCCGCGCCGTGTCCAGGATGACTTGGGGCGTGTTCGGCACAAAGTAAACGCTGATGTCGATTTTTTCTTCCAAACGATGCAAGGCCGCTTCCGAAACCGCGTTCACGCCCAAAAGAACGTTGACCGAGAGCAACGATAAAACCAACACCAGCACGGTCGCCAATCCGATCCAGAGATTACGGGTAAAATTTTTCCAGGCGAAGGATACGATTCTGACGGTGGAGGTGATGATAAACATATTTCAGGGCTCAGTGGACAGTGATCAGTGGGACGATGGGACGATCAGGACGTCAAAGGACGCTTGGTCCGCATGATACGTTTGGTCCGTTAAGACGGTAATAGATACTTGCCCTCGGCTTGATCTGAGATGATGCGGCCCTCGGACAGGGTTATGACGCGTTGCCGCAGGGCGTTGACCACTTCTCGATTATGCGTGACCAGGACGACCGTGCTGCCGAAAGCGTTAATTTTTTTGAGGACGTCGATAATTTCGCGGGTGTTGATGGTATCCAGGTTACCGGTCGGCTCATCCGCCAATAAAATCTTTGGCCGGTGGACCAGCGACCTGGCAATCACGACCCTTTGCTGTTCCCCGCCTGAGAGTTGTTGCGGAAATCTATGCGCTTTCTGATCCAAGCCAACGATTTTGAGGACATGCGGAACTACCTCGTGAATCCGGCGGCGAGTCTCCCCGGCCACCTCAAGAGCGAAAGCTACGTTTTCCCACACGGTTTTTTTCTGCAGTAATTTAAAATCCTGAAAAATCACGCCAATTTGCCGGCGCAATAACGGAATCTCGCGCGATCGGATGTGGGTGATATCCCAGCCGCCTATCTCAATCGTACCGCGGGTCGGTCTCTCTTCGGCAATCAAAAGCTTGGCCAAAGTGGTTTTGCCCGCGCCGCTTGTACCCACAACAGACACGAATTCGCCCGGCTTGATATGCACCGAAAGATCACGCAGACCGTGCACGTCTGGCGGATAAACTTTAGAAACGTGTTTCAGAACAATCATGTATTTTGGTTATAAAACCCACTCGTCCTGTGGCTTAGGAGCTACCGGCTTGATGGTCGTGACTGGTTTGACGGCTAAAACCTTTCGTCCGTAAGCCAGAGCGTCCGGATCATTGGGGGCAAGCGGCTCAACCCTGACGCGGATCACGCCCGCGCCTGTCGAGGCGAGCATGGCGAAAGCGACTTTATCCAAATCAATGGCTCTTTCAGGAAAAATATCCCGCTCCGGACCGAAATCATTAATTTTGACGACGACGGTTTTAACCGGATCGGAAATTTTAGTCACCCGCACCAAAGTACCCTTAGGAAAATCCGGTGAAGCCGCGCAAGGACATTTTTTATAGGCGTACCACGAAGCACTGCCTTCGGCCATATAATTCTCGACTTCCACTAACCTGGCCGTGGCGCCCATACGTATCTGCACTTCAGCCGAACCTAAAGTTGATTGTTTGGGTCTTATCAATTTGGAATTTCCTTGGTAAGTCTCTTCGATCGCGCATTGATGCCAGGATGATACGCCGCAAGACGGATCTTTCAGTTTAATAACAATCGTCTGAGGAGTCTCGGCCGCGTTAGTCGTCCACTCCACCCGCACATCCCGCCCAAAACGCGCATAGCCCAACTTAGAGCTGGTGGCCGACGAGACCTCCGTGATAACATGCAAAACTCCGGGCTGTGGAATACTTTCCGGCCCAAAGGACAAGGACAGATTATATTCATCCACATCCAACTTAAAAGCCCGACCTAAAAAGCCCTGGTCGATGAAGAATTGTCTGTACCCGCTCATTTCAGCCGCCACAGCCGGCATCGCCTTGACTCCCCAGCCAACAAACAGTAAACTTGCAGACATCAAAATCAAATTGCAAACCTTTCGCATGCGGAAAGTATACTAAAAAGTCCTTGCCTTGGATAGGCCACGCCAGCTTAGCTCAGCGGTAGAGCAATGCTTTCGTAAAGCAGAGGTCCCGGGTTCAAATCCCGGAGCTGGCTCCACCCAAAAAACCCGACTTAACGTCTGGTTTTTTGTTATTTGTGATTTATGTAGAGACGCAAAATTTTGCGTCTCTACCCACACGTAACCTTATACATGTTGACAAACCTGATAACCAGAGTATCCTTTGCCCTCATTGCCCCTCATCGCAACTTTTACATGTTAGTGCCGCAGAGAGGGGTGTGGCACTCACAAACCAGAGGTTCAAAATGCCAGGCGAGACGCACAACCATCCATCATCACTTCCTCCGACAACTTTCACCTTCGGACTCATCACCCACCCCACCCGCGCCGGCTGGCCGATTCACGGATGTTTCATCGTGGAGAATTACTTGCACCGGCACGGAAGCATCGTCGTGCAGAATCCTGGCGAGAAGATGGCGCTCCGTGATATGTTCTCGGTGGATGCCTGCCGGGATATCATCCGACAAGCCATCAAAGCAGGCGACCTGGACGGCGATCGCGCGGCAGAGCTCGAACGCCAAATCATCGCCCTCGGCCTCCCCGTCGCGGAGACCCGCTACGACAAGATCTCCAAGGCGCTCGCCAAAAATCCGAACTACGAACGCCTGATCGGGATTTTCTGCGGCGCATTGCCGCATGAGGAAGGATCCGGGCCTGCGCGGTTTGAGTCATGCGAAGATGGAAAACACTGCGGATCGGAGTTCTGCGCAGAGTACCCTGCCCACGTCGTTCTCGTCCCAGAAGGAATTACCTCGAGTTACGGAAGTCTCATCTTCTCGCGAGAAGGCGCTAAGACCCTCCTCAGCCACGCGGTAGAGGTTGGCATATTGCTTCCAACGGACACAGATCGCCTCCTGCCTCGCACGATCGGCCTCAGCGATTCGCCCGAAGCCAGACGCGCCGACAAGCTCTGCGAGTGTCAACTAGACCTGGTGAGAGAACTCAACGTGGTCTTCGGCTTCCGACGACGGGATGCACCCCGCTTCGAAGCTAACGGTGATTACTACCATCTGCGGATAGACGGCCCTGCCAATACCGACATGCCGCTCAAGAACGAATTCGACGCCAGGCGTATGATCGAGGGGCTCATGCAAGACGGCTTCCTGTCCAACGAAGAGCAAACCAAGCTGTTGGACGACCTCGCTGGCCTGAACCTGCCTCCGGGGAGCGAGGAAGAGTCGCTCTTCAATCTGGCAAATCTTGCACGATACGTGAGCGACAAATTAACCAACTCGCTCCTAACCATTCTCAACCGCAACACCTGAACCCACCCTCGCCGCGAATTCTCGCGGCAATCCCCACCCACAGCAAAAAGAACCCCTGGCTGTGCGGTGGGGTTCTTCGTTTTTAGAATCAATACTAAACACTGAGCACTGTGCACTGATCACTGTTTATAGTTTTATATAAACCACCACATCCGGCTTTTGGCGCATGGCCGTGAGCTCGTCTTCCATGGCATTTTGATCGCCCTGCTTGTCCTGCGCCATCTGAACCGCGACTTTTTGCTCCAACAAGGCCGGTTTTAAAACCTGCTCGCGGAAATCACTCACGCTCCAGCCATAGTTAGTGGATTAATACTGGGTTACGTCAGGCGTGGTCGAGGAAGCGGCCGCTTTGACCACATCGGCAAAAATGGCATCCACATCTTTATCCGTAACAGTTATCTTTTTTTGGTTGGCTAGATCCTGGGTCAATTCCTCTCTAATCAACCTTTCAAGAATATTTTGATTTAGAATTTTATCCGACGGCATGGCAGCCTGGACTTCCTTGCCGGCATCACTCCCGATAAATTTCTTAATGGCATCCCTGGTCGAGAGGAACCGGGAATAAGCGACCGTCCTCTTGCCAACCTTGGCCGCCGGCAAGTTAAAGATACGCGCGGCAATCCGCGTCGGACCGGAGTCATTCAACTTGAAATAAACTCCGTACATCAGCAAACCACCCAGACCGACAATGACTATCAGCCCGCCTAAAACGGCAAACAACGTGATTAATTTATTCTTGTTGGACATACGATCGATAAGAAATGAATTCTTAATTGTTAATTGTTAATTTTTAATTGTAAATTGTTAATTGTTCCCGCCTTGGGTAAAATACCGCCACCAGCGTCTGGGATTTGATTCCGTATTTGACGCGTCTGCCGGCGGAGCTACGACATCAATTTGCCAAGCGGTTTGCGTGGCCGCCACGCCCTCCAGAACCACCACATGCTCTCCCGGTTTCTGCAGACCTAACTTGGCCCGCGCCTGCCTCTCCACAAAAGATTGATCCTGCATCTGAGTCGCCAACTCCCCTAACTGCGATTTCCTACCTTCGAGATCCTGGGCTTTTTGTTCCAAATTGCGGATTTCACCATCCACCGTCCAGCCGCGATACGATTCGCGGATAGTAGCTACGCCAACCACCAACAAAACCGCCAGGTTAGCCATCAGGAAAAGCGGCCATTTAGCTTTCGAAACCAGAGAATTGGTAGGCTTGCGCAAAGGCATGACTTGATTATTTTAGCACATTTTCTCCCGAACCCTGAACATTGGATTTCTCAAAAAAACTCTGCACTGCCTTTTCGCGGGATTGTTTCTCGAGCAAAGCCTCGACTTCCATAACTTTGGCGTCATCCGCCTCTTCGAGCATGACGGCGATATGCTTAACACGCGACCTCCGGTCTTTCTCGACCGGCGTGGCGTTAACGGCCGAAGGATGCGGCGCTTCATTCCTAACATCATTGATCAATTCATGAACCTTCTCGGGCCTCGGCAGATTTTCACCCTGAATGGTGGAAGTGGCGCCAGCCGTCTGCACCTTGACGTCTCCCATGCGAAAAAGAGTGTGCCAGAAGCCCTGCTTTTTCCATGACACATCTTGGATCATGTTTAAACTCGCTTCGGAAACATGGCGAGAGAACAAGCCTCGTTGGTCAACATCCACAATCCTTTGGTTGGTGATGATGAGTACGTCGTTGTCCCAGACAAACAAGGTTCGAGCGGCCAGGACTACCCCAACCAGAATCACGATTGCAAAGACAATGACGCCAAAGATACCCAGGTTGAAAAGTGGGAAAAGCAAAAAGAAGGGCACGACAATCAAAACCATGGCCAAAAGTAGCTTCCCGACCAGCGTGACGGCGTGACGGCGCACCATGGCCCTGATCTGTTCTTCGTCCTTTAATTGCATGACTGATTCAAGTCTAAACATACTTCAAAAGCAATTCACAAAATCCAAACACCAATGTCCAAATTTGATAATTGGTTTTTGGATTTTGGTTTTTATTTCATTTATGGGCATAGTTTATGCTCTTTGCGCTCGTTCGGCAATGGTCTGTTTAATAGCATCTTTGGCGGCCTCCCGATCATCCCACGGAATTTTCTTGCCTCCGGCTACGCACATCCGCTGTTCCGAGCCTTTACCAGTCAAAAGCACCAGGTCTCCCGGCTCAGCCAGGTCCATGGCTTTTTGGATGGCTTGACCGCGCTCTAAAATCAAAAATAAATCTTCTCCTTCCTTTTTTCCGCCTTGTCGCGCGCCTTCGGCCACCTGATGGATAATCTCCATCGGATCGTCGTCATAAGGATCCTCGTTGGTGACGATGACGTAAGCCGCGTTTTGGGCGGCTAGCTTTCCGAGGACAGGCCGACGGGCCACGTCACGCCCGCCTCCGCAAGAACCGAGCACGTGGATAATTCTCTTGGCGTTCAATAATTTTACTTCCTCATACAATCTCTTAAGAGATTCCGGCTCTGGCGCGTAATCCACCATCACCATCCAAGGCTGACCTTGTTCGATCCGCTCAAAACGTCCGGGCATGTTTTTAATCTCTCCCAATTTTTGCGCAGCGGCTTTGAGATCAACTCCCAAAACGCGGCAGACGGCCAACGTGGCTAAAGCGTTATAGACGTTGACGCGACTGAGGAGTTTGAGGTTGACCTCCACTTTGTCATCCCTGTGGAGGCCGAGTGCCGACGACAGGGATCCATCCGATTCCTTACTGATGTTGGTTGGCTCCGCAGATTCTTCACCTACGTTCAGAATGACGGAAGAAGCAGGAATGACAAAGCTGACGCCATCCGCTGATTCGTGGATGTTCTCCGCTTTGAGGTCAGCTCCTTGACCCAGGCCATACCAAATTGCCTGCGAACCCTTAAGCGCGAAATCTTTGGCGTATTGATCGTCAACATTCAAAACAAATGCCCGCGGCACAACTTGACCGTTAATTTTTTTAGGCGGAAGGCCGGCGATATGTTCAAACAATTTTATTTTGGCTTGCTTGTAATTTTCAAATCCGCCATGCGCCTCGATATGTTCGGGCGTCAGATTAGTGAACACGCCAATATCGTAAGCCACCTGTTCATGCCTATGTTGGATGATACCCTGGGACGAAGTTTCGATGACCACGTACTTGCAACCGGCATCAACTATCTGCCTCAAAAACTTTTGCAAAGCAAAACGACCCAGCATGGTCATTTTGGTGGCATTGAGCCACTCCTTGTCCGCGATCTTAAATAAAGCCGTGCTGGTACAGCCGGTTTTAGACCCATCGGCTCCCAAAGCCTTAGCCAAAAGATAGGCTGTGGTAGTTTTGCCGTTAGTTCCGGTGACTCCAATGACGACCAACTCGCGGGAGGGGTGGCCATACCAAAAAGACGACATCTTAGCCAAAATTTTATGATAAACGTCCAACCAGGCGTTGGGAGCAAGCTTTTCAATCAATATCTTGATTCGGTGCAACATAGTTCAGCTTTTCTCACTATATATAATTCGGAAATTGTAGCAGATGGCGGGGCTAGAGCCAACTCTTGACTCTACCCATGTTTTATGCTAGGTTGACCTATCGGTAACTGGTAGACGGTAGCTTTTAGACGGTAGCCGAATGACCGTGGCTACAGTCTATCGTCTACAAGCTACCAGCTATCCCTAAAACCAAGGAGGCGCTCCGTGAACAACCAGAAGATCGTTCCAGTTCTCATCGCTCTCATCGTTGCTTGTTTCGCTTCTGCGAGCTGCGTGGCGCATCGTCATCAGCTTCAGGGCGACTCACCTCCCAACCAGCCGACACCCCCGAATGCCGCCTACCCGGCCGAGTGCCAGGGTCAGGCACCCTCACGCGAGGGCATGATGCACGCTGGACGGCTCGCGGCGGTCAAGTGTTTCTGCGTGAATGGCAATCAAGCCATCACGTGGTGGAAGACTGTGATGCCTGACAGCGACCCTGCCTCTGCCACCTTCTGCGTCCTCTCGCCGGGTCAGCAGACCCTGCCCGAGATGGCCAACACAGTAGCCTCTAACTACATGATGACGCAGCAGACAACGCTGATGACCGAGACCGCGCCGATGGCTACGGCTCCGCTCCCGGCTCTGCCCCCTCTGCCCAGCGTGATCCCGTTCCAGGCCACGACGGCCCAACCGACGGCCACCGCAACCGCCTTGCCCTCTGTGCCCCCTCTGCCCAGCGTCTTGCCGCCACCCGCCAAGAGCGAGCTCAAGAAGTTCGTCATGTACGCCCGCGACGTGAAGTACGAGTGCGGCGACGGCGCGGCCAAACGTAGCTACCACCTCGTGGTATCTGAGAGCCAGAACGGGCGCGTCGAGCAGTCCGTGACGCAGGAATGCCACGGCGACCACGTCGTCTGCCTGACCAACGGAGCCGATCAGCAGGACTCCGCCAAGCCGCCCTGCGCCTGCCCCTCGGGATCACCCGCCAAGGTCAACCAGCAGTTCAACATCTGGACCTGCAAGTGACCGGCTGACGATCTCCTCCCTCCACAAAAAAACGACGCTCTCTGCGCCGTCCCTCCTCCGAGACCCACACGGGTCTTGTTTCTTTTGCATACTTTATCTAACTACCGATTGTCATGCTGAACTTGTTTCAGCATCCCCGAACAAATCAATAGATAGATCTTTAAAAGTTGGATTCTGCTGCATTATTAAATTCAGTTTCCAATCACGATGCCAATTCTTAAGTTGTTTTTCACGACTTATTGCAACCATCGGATCATTCGTTGATTCGAAATATACTAGCTTTTTAACATTATATTTTTTAGTAAAGCCGTCTCCCAGGCCTTGTCTATGCTCATGAATTCGGCGCTCAAGATTGTTAGTAACGCAAATATATAAGACTGTATTTACAGTATTGGCCATAATATACACAAACATGTTCTTATCCGACATAAGTGCGGAGATCCTAAAACAAGTTCAGGATGACACCAGGGATATTTTGAAGAAATTCATAGTCCGTAAGTCACCAAAGACGTAATAGCAAAACCAAATGACACAATAATCAGAAGGATGGAAATCGGATTCAACCAAGGGACATCCCCAAACCTGGCAATCATAAGACCCGCGATGCCCACAACTTGTAAAAACATTTTAATCTTACCGGACCAATTGGCGCTCAAATATTCTCCCCTCCTCTGGCGGGCATACGCGCCTACGATAATCAAAAATTCCAAAAAGACCAGGGTAAAGGCTAAAAGGAAACTTACATGCCTAGCTAAAAATAAAACTGCTACCGAACCAATCAATAATTTATCCGCGGCCGGATCGGCAATCGTTCCCCATAAAGTTATTTGCTTACGGACTCTGGCCAAGGTCCCATCCAACAAATCCGTAAATCCGGCAAAGATAAAAACCGGAATCAACCAGGACCAATTGGCCGACCAAGTCAGATAAGCCACAAAAGGCACCAAAATAAATCGCAAGACAGTCAGGTGGTTAGGCTTAACCCACTTTGGGATAATGGGCAGAAGAATTTTGGCCAAGACACGGTCATGCCGGCACAAAACAATCGTCTCGTTGGTCATGAGGCTCCGGCTGGTCAGTGTTGGCATACAATAATTTCCCATTTATGCTACCATAATTGCAGTAACTAGTAACGAGTAAAAAGTAACGAGTGGTATGAGCGAGAAATTATTAGATGCTTTGGCCGGCCTTGTCTTTATCATCATCATACTTGGTTTGGAATACCTGAAGATTGATATCGGGTTGGCCAAACCATTTTTTTGGGTGTTTGCCATCCTGTTTCATGCCTATATTTTTGGCAAACATCTGCTACCGGAACGCTATTGGGCCGTCTCGTGGCCGCTTGGCCTGCTCATTATACTGGCCGTGCAAAGCGTGATTCAAACTATCTGGTTTTATACCGGCGGAGCTTTAGGCCATCTCTCTGATACCTGGTCTTTGATCATCGCCATGGTCATCGCTCACTTAAGCGGCATCGGTTGGAAACAAGCAGAGATGGATCAGCCCTTGCTGGAAGATAATGAGAAGTGGACCCAACAACGCAAGCTGATAGGCGCGGCTTTGATCCTGGCAGGCATCATCGCTTTTGGATTTGTTTTACAAAGCGCTTGGGAGGCCCGCACGCTTGAAACTATCCGCACTCCCTGGCCGCTCTTAGCCGCCGGCACATTAGCCGCCATGGCTCTACTCTGGGCGCTTTGCGCCATGTCGGCCATTTACGTCAGATCCAATCTTCTGACGGCCTCGCACGCCGTGTTGGCCCTGGCCGGCACGCTCGGGCTCTCACCCATCATCTATCGCATCGGCTATGGCTTTGATGGCTTCCTGCATTTGGCTGGCGAACAAGTTCTTCTCAAAACCGGCTTCCTGAATCCCAAACCGTTTTATTACATTGGCCAATACGTCTTTACGACTTGGCTGGCGCGCGTCAGCAGTTTGCCTTTGGCTGATATTGATCGCTGGTTGGTTCCCGTCCTGGCTTCTATCCTCCTGCCCGCGAGCCTGGCTCTGGCTTTCAAACGCGAATCATGGATGGGCAGTGCCGTAGCCGCTTTGGTTATTTTCCCGCTCGGGATGTTTGTGGCCACCACGCCTCAAGGCCTGGCCACAGTCCTCGGACTCTCAGCTGTAATTCTAGCCTTAGGCGCCAGGAAAAAAACTTTAAGCTTCTACGCTCCGCTTTGGCTTTGCGCCTGGAGCATGACTGTCCATCCTTTAGCCGGCATACCTTCGGCGCTGATCGTGGTGGCTTTATTTGTTTTGGGTGAACGTCAAACTTGGCGTAAACACTTGGCTTGGCCGCTAGCCATTATTTCGGGTTTGGCTATCCCGGCCATCTTTTTCTTTGTCAGCCAATATCAAGGTTCGCTGGCCATTGACTGGAGCATAGGTAATGTCACTCAAATCTCCAGTTGGATAGACCAACTCTCAAAAATTGTTCCCTGGCTCGGCAACAAATACGTGCTTTGGCCAGCCTGGTCATCGCTCGTTGGAATTTCTCTGCCGGCTATCGGCTTGTTAGGCGTGATCGTGAGTATATTCATATCCAAAAACAATGACCGATGGGCCATCCTCATCCTTTTGATCGGCGCTGTCTCGCTTTGGTTAGCGTCCGGGCTTTTGGAAAACGCCGGTGATTTCACTTTTTTGATCCAATATGAAAAAGGAGATTATGCCCAACGTCTCTGGCAGATTGCAACTCTCCTACTGCTAGTCGGCAGCATCCCGGCCATGGGTTATCTGCTCGAAAGATTAAAACGCGCCATACCTTTGGCTTCGGCTGTGGCCATCATCCTCTTTGCGTCCATCGGCGTGGCCAACGCTTACAACTCTTTGCCCAGACACGACGCCGTGCAACCCAGCCGCGGTTGGAGCACCAGCGCAGATGATGTGGAGGCTGTTCGTTGGATTGATCGCTATGCCAAAGGCCGCGCTTACACCGTTCTAGCTGATCAAAGCGTCTCGGCCGCGGCCGTCAAAGAATTTGGTTTCAAGCGTTACGCCGATGATGTCTTTTTCTATCCCATCCCCACCGGCGGCCCGCTCTATGCCCTTTATCTCAAAATGACTTACGAAGATCCTTCCTGGGACACTGTCCGCGACGCGGCTAAACTCGGCAAGTCTGATCTTGTTTTCGTGGTCATCAACGATTACTGGTGGAAAGCCTCCGAACTCAACCAAAGCATCACCGACATCTCCCAGGCTTCCTGGTCAGTTGATAACGGCAAAGTAAATATTTACGTGTTTGATTTGACGAAGCCGGAGCCGAAGGAGTCAACAGCGGGGAATAAATAATCCCATCTCTCTAAAAATCTTCTTCCGTCAAATTTGACTGGCGTAAAATCGACTTAAAAGTTCCGTAAGGAATTTCTTTTTTGCTCGCCGGAACGATAACTGTTAGGGTTGGGTTGCCCGTTTTCCTGAATTTAACATGGCTGCCTTTTTGCGAAATATAAATAAAGCCCCGCGCTTGCAGGACTTTAATAATTTCTGAGGAAGAAAATAGCTTAGACATGGCAGATCGATCTCTTCACAAGCTTCGGCCTTTCTACTTTGTTTATTTTCGGCGATTTTACGTCTTCGAAATACAGTTCCAAAGCTTCGTCCAAAGCGGATAAAGCCTCTTTCATGCTCTTTCCAAAGCTGGAAACATCCACATTTAAACATTGGGCTACATAGAATTTGCCCTCTTTCCAAACCACATTTTTTAAATCTATTTTATGCATAACTCATTACATACTGCCCATAAATAAAAAATAAGTCAAATAAAACAATCATCTTTGACATCTATCGTATAAATGTTATTCTACTCTTAGAAAAAGGCTTTCGGCCAGTGGTTTATACACCACAACTTAGCGGAGAGCCTTTTTCTTTTTCTATCCATTATCGTCCATGGTATTCTCATTCGGATAGCAGCACAGAACAGTATCTAAATATTCAATCCCGCAAAAATAATCACAAATTGAAATATTTTTAACCGCGCACTTGTGATTGCATGTTCCGTCAGCCTCATTCCAAGGGCACTTCATTTGTTTCCATGAAGTTTGATCCTCTGAGGTGAGGTCTATATCCATGTTCGCTCCATCCAGCTTTTTAATAATTTTATCGTTGTTCATATTTAATTAAGAAATAGACTCTTTAATAAGTTCTGCAATTTCTTGATCATTAAATTTCATTTGATCAACTGATACCTTGGCTTTAGCAGACAGCCGCTTATACATGAATTTAATTTTTTCTTTTGTTCTTTCTCTGCCGTTTCTATTCAAATACGATGGAATATTATAATCAAAATAAGCGAGACTGTCTGCATCCATCAAAATACTTGATTCTTCATCTCCGCCAAATTCGTGATTTTCAACAAGGTGCTTGACCTTATCTATAATATCTTGAGTATACTCATGTCTTTCCAAAATATCGCCGATGAATTGAGCTGACCTGATCGAATGTTCTTTTTTGAATTCATCGATTTTCGAAAAATCTTGCAAATCTTTTTCCGTAATTTTAGTGATCGCTCTATCAATATCATGAGATAAGGCCGCTATTTTGAGTGCTTCATCTGCGTCAGGTTTAAGGTTAAGCACCCACTTTAACACAAGCTCTGAGTGCTGCAATTCAAAATCAAGAGGCGAATTTGGCAAAATGCTTTCTATTTCTTTTTTTATCAGATCAAATTCTGTCATAACTCAAGATATCTTTTTTCTCAAGGCTTTTATCGATGATGACGCTGATGAACATAGTCATCTTTCAATTTTAAAACATGCGAAAGGTAAATATTTTGATGCTCTCCTCGCAAAGACGTTTTGATCGCCGAAAAAACCATGTAAAAAATTATTATTTTTCAGTAAAATTTTCGTATCGCTTCTCAATTTTTTAATCTTTTTGTCGTCTTTGATCCTGTGAATGTCCAAAAGATAATAATCCTGCTTTATTCCGAATCGGTCACAGCCTTTTATGTCCCAGGGTAGGTTTTTGATGAACATCTCATGCAAATCTATTCCGCGGGCCATTAAAGGTTCAAGCGCGACCTGGACTCTTTGGCCGTCGAAAACAAAATCCTGGATCTCAAAGTCGCGGCTTTGATCACTGTAATTCAGATCAATTGCGCTGTTGGAAATCAAATGAATATTTTTATTCTTCAGCAAGGCGTAAGGCAAATATAAAGCGATTACCAGCACCCTGTCTCTCTCATGCCTGAACGCATGATGAATTTGAATCGCATCGTTGACTAAATGGAAAACCGGTAATCCATTGACTACCCTTTCCTGCGGCTGAACCCAAAAATTACGGTCTTTTTGAATGCCTTTTCTTTTTTGGACGTATTTCGGATCATGATAAAGCTCTAAAATCCTCTCTTGCTCGAAATTGGGCAAGGCACATCCGTTTTCAAAAATTGCCTTGAAAATTCTTTTGTTTGTCGGAAATCGGATCGCCCTGAATACGGTTAAATGTCCGGGTTTGTGCAGCTTTTGCAGACCGGCCAAGATATCCATGCCGCGTATTTTACCTAGAATGCCTAAAGATTTAGGGAATTTGACCTTTTCCAGTCTGTATTTATTTCCCAAACTCAAATCCTCATCAAGCAAGATGTTTTTGATTCGTTCGGGCATATATTCATTGGTGGTCAAATTGCCACTTAATTTCCCCAATGATTTTTTCCAAGTTTTATACATTTGATTATTTTACGTCATTTTCTGGATTCCCGCGTTCCCGCCATAGGCCGGGCGCAGCGCAGGAATGACAGACATTCTTAATTCTTAATTGTTAATTCTTAATTGTTAATTCTTAATTGTTAATTTGCCTACAAGTTCCCCCATCACCGCATCAAAATTATGCTTCGCCAAAATCTGCTCGCGGATTTGGGGGTTGATTGGCTCTTTGAGGGTTTGTCGAATGGCTTTGGCCAAAGCTGGGACGTCGCCGGGCGGGACAATGGTGCCATAACCTTGTAACATCTCGCGCACGCCGCCCACGTCGGAGGCGACGACATTGAGGCCAGCGGCCACAGCTTCCAAAAGCACGGTCGGCTGGTTTTCCATGATGATGGACGGCATGACAAGCAAATTAGCCGAGGACATGATGATCATGGCTTCCTCATGCGGCAATTGGCCGTGGACGCCAATGGACGGATCATCTAATTTTTTGATCTTAGCGAGCATTGGACCGCCGCTGATTAACTCAAGACGTCCTGGGCGCGGATCGAGCGATTGCCAGGCGTCGAGTAATACCTGGATACCCTTATCTTCTGACATGCGGGCATTGCAAACCACTTTTAACTGCTCGCTGATTGTATTTTCGCAAAAACCCCGCGGTATCTCGATGGGGTTTGGCAGGACTTGAGTTTTGACGTTAGCCAATAAACCATGCTCGCGGTGTACGTCTAACAGCCACTGGGACGGGCTGACAACTAAGTCTGGTAAGCCAAAAGCTTTCGCGCGTCGCGTAGACCAAAAATTGCGCCACAACTTTAGTGAAAAGTGATACTTGATACGTGATATGTCAGGCGGGGAATTACGGGTCACATATCGCGTGTCACATGTCGCTCGCATTTGGCCGGACGGCTCAAACATCTGCACGTCGTGGAGAATGTGAACCCAACGCACGCCCGAGGCTTTGAGAATGCGCGGCGTGCCCCAACCACAACCGGTGAGGTTGTGCGTAAGCAACACGTCCGGATTCCAAGCGCGGATTTGATCGATAGCTTTGAGATTGGGGGCCAAATCCTCCAAGTGGAACATGAGACGGGCTGGAGCGACGGCTTTGGATAACTTGGCAAAAGGCACGCTGGTCCGCGGCTTAAATGATTCGACGACATTGCGTCCTTCTGTTTCCGGAAACGGCGCCGGCGTCCAAACTTTTACTTCATGCCCATGTTGCGCCAGCCAGTCCGCCTGCATGGACGCGATTTGGCCTGCGCCGCCGCGGGACAAGGGTGGGAAAGCGTTGGTTAGAATGGCGATTCTCATAGATTTGCAAACCTCCCCTTTTCAAGGGGAGTAGAGGGGATCTGGTTATAAAGCTCGAGCAAAGCCCGCGCGTGGTTGTCCCAGTTGTAACTCACAGCCTTGTCCCGCGCCGCCACGGCAAAGCTGTGGCGGGTTGCTGGATCGTCCAGCAAGCGGCGCAGGCCTTCTGCCAGCGCGTCTGGATCGTTCACCGGGACGATTAGGCCAGCGTCCTTAGCCACAGCCCTGACACCTGGCAAATCGCTGGCTACGACGGGTACGCCGCAAGCCATAGCCTCGAGCATCGCCAAACCAAACGCTTCGGCATTGCTCGTGCTTGGGAAGGCAAAAACATCCATACTTTGCAAAGCTTCGATTAATTTATTCCGATCCAAATGTCCTACGAAGTGCACTCGTTCGCTTAGTCCGAGTTCCTTAGCTAGTTTTTCATAATCACCCCGTCGGTCCCCGTCTCCGATAAGCAGAACATGAACATTTGACGGGAGTTTAGCGGCCGCTTTCAACAAAACATCCACGCCTTTAAAGGGATGAGCCCGATCCATGACGCCAACCATGCCGACGGTTCTTGAGTCATCCCGAACTTGTTTCGGGATCCCCGCACTATTTGCTTCGTGAGATGCTGAAACAAGTTCAGCATGACGGACAGGAAGCTTCGCAGATTCTTCACTGAAGTTCGTATGCTCCGCAGATCCCTCGCCTTCGCTCAGGATGACGGAGGAGGGATGGATTCCCGCCTCCGCAGGAATGACAGATGGCTTGAATAGTTCAGTGTCGACTCCAAAAGGCAATTCATGCAGACGAGAATCGTTGACCCACGGCGCGAATGACGAATGGTGCGCGTAATCCAAAGTCGAGACTAAAAGCAAGTCAGCCGCGTTTAAAACTTGTTTTTGAAATAATTTGCGTTGCAGCTCTGCCGCCAACCAACGCCAACCTTTATCAGTCGCATCGTGGTGCAAGGTTATGGCCAGATGTTTAATTTTATTCTGACGACGCCAACGTGCGATCATGCCAGCTGTAAAATAATACGGGTAATGCAAATGCACTACGTCTGCCTCTTCAATGATTTTGTCCAGGCCGATCAACCGTCCGACGTTACCGATGCGCAAGGCTGGAAGACGGATGATACTCTCGTCATCCCGAACTTGTTTCGGGATCTCCGCACCATTAGCTTCGTGAGATGCTGAAACGAGTTCAGCATGACGGACAAAAGGCTTCGCAGATCCTTCACCTGCGTTCAGGATGACGGAAGGAGCGACTAAGACGGCGTCAACGCCAAGTTTGCGCAGGCCCAGAACCTCTTGGTTGGCTACTGCCCCGATTCCCCCGCCTTCGGGAGGCGCAACGCAACTCACGTGAACGACTTTCATAAATAGGGTCTACGAAATTACGAATTTACGCGAATATACGAATAATTGCCGAAACCGATTCGTAATTTCGTATCAAATTCGTAATTTCGTAGACCATTCATAATACTTAGTTACCATCTGACTATTAAGCGATAGCTGACATAAAAAGCTTTCCAAAAAGGATTGGCGATTCGTTCGGCCCAACCGGCTTTCAGATCCTGATATTCAATTTTCCAGGTCATGCGTTCTATGATCAGCCAGTCCGGTACGCGCCTAATCCGTCCAATCTGATCGCGCCCGCTCAGGACATATCTCCAAGTACTCAGTTTTAAAAACCAAATAGAAGCTTTCCATTTTTCCTTAAGCCATCCGCCTTTGGCGGCCAAAGCCCAGATAGCCACATCTGTCGCGATCAAAGCCGGTGCCATCAAGAGCAAAGTCCAAAAAGAATAGTTCTTAAGCACGACGGCGATGCGGTTACGCTCCATCCAATGCCATTTGGTAATGGAACGCGAAAATTCGTAATAATGTTTGACCATACTTTTGGGGGCCAGAATATTGCGCCTCCCGGAAAGCAGAATGCGCCAGCCCAAATCCAAATCTTCATGATAAGAAAATAAAGTTTCATCCAGCAGACCGACAACTTCCAGAACCTTGACCGGATAAAGCACGCCCGCGCCTGAAGCATACGCCACGTCGGTAGCTTCTGTCGGCGCTTTATCGCGAGGCTCATGATCTCCCAAGCAGTAACCAAAACCTAAAAAATGCAAAGCATTGCCGCGCGAGTTGATTTCATTCGGGTTATCACCCCTCAAAAGTAACGACTGGACAGCTCCCACGCCTTTTTCAGTTTGCGCGACTTGGACCACTTCCGCCAAAAACTCCGGATCAACCATCGTGTCCGGGTTAAGCAAATAAACATATTCGGCCCCGCGTTGTATGGCCCAAATTATGGCCAAATTATTACCCCCTGAAAATCCTAAGTTAGAATGCGGCTCGTAGACATGAGCTTCCGGCAAGTCAGATTTGTATTGTTCAAGCAGACGATGAGTTGCCTCCAGCGTGCCATCACCGTCTTTGTTGATGACCACGTGCAAACGCCAACGATCCTTCGGATAATCCACTTTGGCTAAAGATGAAAAAAGATTATCAAAAAATCGCGCATGGTCATACGAGACAACTATGACGTCGACTAGCGGACAGTCACCATTCATACTTTGTCATCCTCGAGCGAATTCGATGAGACCCGGGGATCCATCCCCCTTTTGTCATCCCTGTGGAGGCTGAGTGCCGACGACAGGGATCCATCCGAATTTTGTTTTTCTTTCTGGATTCCCGCCTGCGCAGGAATGACAGAACGCAACGACTGCTCTTGGACCAGCTTGGTCAAAAGGCGTTCAATTTTTTCGTGGCTCACAAACAACTTGAAAATCAAGAAAAATTGAATGGCCACGGCCGCGTAAAGGATCAAATCAACGCCGCGACCCACGCCAAAAAAGGCGGCCAGATATTCCGTCAGCTTGGGCAGGATGGAGACCACGAGGCCGCCAGCCCAAAGCAGGCTCCAGGCCAGGGCTTCAAATAGCGTTATTACTTGTTGTCTAAACCTTTTCCAGGTTAGCCACAAGGCGAAAATAAAGCCTAAAACCAGTAAAATTTGAATCAACATAACGGGCACATCTTAGCCTTAAACTGGCTAAAAGTCCAACTATAATGTCATTTCGACCGAAACGAGTCAGACGAGTGAAGTGGAGAAATCGCCGATCGAATGTGACTAGGCGACTTCTGTTTATACGATCTCTCCATTCCGCTTCGCTTCAGTCGAGATGACAGAAGGGAGGAGTGCTTCAGTCGAGATGACAACATTATTTCGTAAACACCCCGATAAACAAATGCCAGGCTATGGAAAACGCGTCACTTGTCCTATTGGTCCCGGCCTTAGTCAGGGTATCCTCGGTATATTTGATATGGGCTGGAATCTCTACCCAGCGCAAACCTAAACGCGTGATGCAACGCAAAATTTCCGAGGTGTGCGCTTTGCCGTCCTGGTAAAATCTTAGGCGGCGCGCCGCTTCCGCCGTCATGGCCCGCAAACCGCTTTGCGGATCTGTAATCTTTTTGGAAATTCCAAGAGCTAAAATATTAAACCAGCGTCCGGCCTTGAGGAGCCAGCGCCGCACCAGCGGCATACCGGTGGCTTCTACGCCTAAAAAACGCGAGCCTAAGACAACATCCGCTTGGCCGTCTAAAATCGGTTTAATCAAATCCGGTAAATCTTTGGGGTCGTGTTGGCCATCAGCATCCAGATGAATGACGATATCCGCCCCGGACATTAAGGCCGCTTCCGTCCCCGTCCGCAAAGCAGCGCCTTGGTTGCGGTTGACCGCGTGTCTCAAAACCGTGACTCGACTCGAATCAACGCTCGCCGCGACCTCAAAAGTCTGGTCGCTCGAACCATCGTCAACCACAATGATCCCGTCCAGATACGACAAACTGGCCCGCAAAACTTCGGCAATGCGGGATTGCTCGTTAAACGCTGGAATAACTCCGATAACACGCATATCGGCATCTTACGAAAAAATTAAAAAAACGTCTAGCATCCTCAATAACGTGTCATTCCGACCGGAGTCACGAAGGTGACGAAGTGGAGGAATCCCTTACTTAAACCAAATCACTTCCGAAAGTTGATTTGTGTAACTCTCGAATAAGGGATTTCTCCACTCCACTCCGTTCCGGTCGAAATGACAGCTAAACTTTTGGCTGGCTGGTTTCCGGGGGGTTGGGCGTGGGATTGAAGGCGTTCATAAGCAGGTTCTTATGCGCCATGGTGTAATCGATGATTTGTTTTAAACCCTCATCCAGCCGCACGAGCGGCATCCAGCCTAATTTTTCCTTGGCTTTCGTGAGATCCGGCAGACCCAGCGGGGTCATAAACAAAAGGGCGGGTTGGAAAACCACGCGACTGGTGGAACCCGTCATTTCCAAAATACTCTGGACGATATTGAGGATAGGGAGATCAACATCGCTGCCCAAATTAACCGGACCCAAATCCCCTTCCACGGTCATAAGTTTAACCAAGCCATCCACGATATCCGTGACGTAACATAAAGATGTGCTGAACGTTTCATCGCCAAAAATCTCGATATCTTTATTGTCTAAAGCGTTCAAAATAAAATCCGGGATCATTTCGCCGGAAAACAACCTCTCACGCGGACCGTAAGTGCGAAAAATACGGGCGATCTTAGCGTCCAGCCCGTTCACCTCGCGATAAGTTTGGCAGCAGGTCTCGGCAAAACGCTTGCCCTCGTCGTAGCTGGCTCTGGGCGAGAGGTTGTCCACTAACCCGATCTCCGTCTCTTTAACCGGATGGTTATCCTGCGGCCGCGGGCCATAAATAGTTGAGGTGGAAGTGTGCAAAAATTTAGCTTTATATCGAATGGCCAAGTCGAGAACATTCTTAATGCCGAGACTGTTCGAAAGCAAAGTCTGCATGCGAGTCTGCTCAAAAAGCTTGGCGTTCATGGGGCAGGCCAGGTGATAAATTTCCTGGATGCCCTGGAATTTAATTTTAAAGCGCTCCAATTCAGGAAAAATCTCAGGATCAAAAACCGTATTGATATCCTGCCGGATAAACTCAAAATCCGAATTCTTGAGCAGGTAATCAATATTGCTCAGCGACGAGGAGATGAGGTTATCCACGCAAATGACTCTGGCGCCTCCGGCTAAAAGCTTTTCGCAAAGATGCGAGCCGATGAACCCGGCTCCGCCGGTGACCAGGATATTTTTCTTGTCGTAGATGGGAGGCATAGCTGTTGGTCCTTTTAGTCATCCTGAACTTGTTTCAGGATCTCGATTTGTCATGAGATGCTGAAATAAATTCAGCATGACGGATAAAATTAAAATGAGACTAAATTACGATTTGAATTGGCGTACTCCACCATTTCCTTAAGCCCATCATCCAACCGGACAAGCGGAACCCAACCTAAAATCTCCTTAGCTCGGGTAATGTCAGGCAAACCAGGATCTATGTATTGTGGAATATGCGGTTCAAAGCGGACGCGCGAGGCTGAACCGGTGATATTCAAAATCTTTTGCGCCACGCTGACCAACCGGATCTCCTGATCAGAGCCAAGGTTGACCAGAGTTAATTCTATGGGTGACGACATGAGCCGGATCAAGCCATCCGTAATATCTCTAACGTTGCAGAGCGAGGTTTGAGTTTCCTCGTCGCCTGAAATGGAAATATCCTTGCCGTCCAAAGCGTTCAACACCATGTCCGGGATCAAGTTGCCGTCAAAAATCTTCATGTGAGGTCCATAGGTTCTGAAGATGCGCGCGATTTTAACGTCCAAACCGTAAACGTCCGCGTAAGTCTGGAGGATAGCCTCGGAAAAACGCTTGCCTTCGTCATAAGCCCCGCGCGTCGTGAGATGATTCAGGTGACACTCGTCCGACTCTTTGACGGCGTGTCCGCTGGGACGATTGCCGTAGAGCACGCTGGACGAGGCGTAAAGCACTTTAGATTGGTTAGCCACGGCAATATCCAAAACATGTTTGACCCCGACTGAGTTAGTCAAAACGGTTGCGATCTTAAAATCATCAAAATGTCTTTTGGAGATGGGGCAGGCCAAATGATAAATCTCATGAATGCCGTTCAGCGCTATCTTAAAACGCTCCAGCTCCTTGTGCCGCGCCAACTCAATCGGTTGAGTAATGTCATGGTTGATGAACTCAAAATGTGGCTCGCGCAACAAATGGTCTATATTGGCCACCGAGCTGGTTATAAAATTGTCCATGCAAATGACGTTGTGATCCTTAATCAGCCGGCTGCAGAGATGCGAACCGATAAAACCCGCCCCGCCCGTTACGATGACATTCTTACGTTCGTAAGTTTTTCCCTCCATATGGGGGCATTATACCGAATGTGAGGCTTTACGCCCAGACCTGTGCATGACCTTGGGCGGATGAGTATGAAAAGTATATTTCCGGTGAGATATAAAAGTATAAAAAGGCACCAATAAATTGACCACGACCACTACATAAAGATCATAAACGTGCAGCAGGTCATGACCCATCCAGAATAAAATAGAGCTGAAAATACTGGCCGTGAAGGCCACAACCGCATAACGTTTGGCCGATCCCTTGGCCGAGGTCTGGTCGCCAAAAGTCCAAAGCCTATTTAACGAATAATTGTAGATCAGAGAGTAGAGAACTGCCAAAAAATATGACATTGTCTGCGGCAGATAACTGACCAGCCAGCGAGAAAAAATAAAATACAATGAGGCCTGAAATACAAAAGTCGTCGTCCCTACAATCAGGAACTTGGATAATTTCTTGATTTCCCTCCTTAATTTATCTTTATCTAGGCCAAAAGTCATAAAACTTATACCCCTGTTGGCTTGGAACATCTAAACCCAACGGCGCCTGCATCCAACGCGTAACTTTAATCGCTTCGGTTGTGACATCCAACATTCCGTTGCGCTCAATGAGATAAGTCGGTTTACCGCTCTGGATCATGCTAATGACTTCCCGACCATCGGCCGTTCTGCCTCGAGCCATCCTCATATTGCCCGGATTAGTTGTAGTCACATTTGAAGATTCGCCTAAACCCTGAGCGTCTACGACGGCTAAAGTTGAATAGGGCAAGGAGCGCGTCATCAAAAGCATGACTTGCTCAGGCCTTTCCACACCCACGGCCATGGAACCCATAGGTTTGGCATCTAAAGTCGTCCAAAAGGCCTGCCCCAAACCCGTCACTGAGTCCAAACGCCAAGCACGCTGGCCGCTCGCTTCTGTCAGCAAAGCTTCTTCCCTGCCAAGGGCGTTCAAATCTTGAGTCGCTAACAGCAAACCGCCTTTGATCTTATCTTCTGAAGTTTGACTCGCCTGGCCGGCTGCCAAGAGCACGCCGTCCCTACGGTAAACGCGCCAAGCTCCCGATTCATCACCTTGAGATGTGACTAACACATCCGGCCAACGATCTTCGTCCCAATGAATAAAGCTGACCCGCAATCCCCTCTTATCACTTTGATTTCCGGCGTAAAAAGAATAGATCAATTTCCCGCTCTCATCGATAATGCGTATTAACGGAATCTGACCGGGGTTGGCCGCCAATAATTGCCATGGACCATATTGAGACGCCTGAGCAGACGCCACGGCCGCTCCCGCATCCAAAACGCCCTGGCCTAAGCCGGTAGCGTCTATGCCCTTACGGAAAGGTTGAACGGTGGCCAGGATACGCGAGGCCAATTGCTCACCGGTCCAATCCGGATGCTGTGCCTTAAGCATAGCCGCCGCTCCGCTCACTAACGGAACTGCCATGGATGTCCCATCCCACATGCCATAACCTGATACGTCTTTGGTATTGCCTGTTTCATCATAAGTCGGTCTGGCTCCCACCATGTCCGCCCCGGGAGCCGCAATATTCACGCACTTTCCAAAATTCGAGTTTACATATCGGGCACCTGTTTCCTCAAGCGCT
This sequence comes from Patescibacteria group bacterium, assembly GCA_041661105.1. Classification (GTDB taxonomy): domain Bacteria; phylum Patescibacteriota; class Patescibacteriia; order 2-12-FULL-60-25; family 2-12-FULL-60-25; genus MWCR01. The sequence goes on along the minus strand of JBAZVB010000001.1, from coordinate 229,917 downwards.
GAGACGACCAACATGCTTTGATTGGCCGCCCCTTGGTAACACGTCGGATAAACCGGCCAATCATCAAGGTTGGCGCCGTTATTACCGGCCGCTATGACAACCAGAACTCCTTGGGCCGTCGCCTCCTGGACAGCTTTTTTAACAGCTGGATCGTCAGCATCGCCCTCCAGACTCATGTTGATGATATCCGCTCGATGAGCCACGGCGTAATGAATAGCCACCACCAAACGGCTCGTCTCACCCGATCCGGTCGCGTCCAAAATAACCAGCGGCATGATTTTAGCCTTCCAATCCATACCGGCCATTCCGATGTTATCATTGCCCCGGCCCGCGATCAGCGAAGCCACGGCTGTTCCATGTTCAAAAGCGCCGTTAAGATACATCATGCTTTTTATCGGCCTCACATCAGGCGAGTTGGTCACATAATTCCAGCCATGGACATCATCCACCAAGCCATTGTCATCATCGTCCTTGCCGTTCAGCGTCTCTTCCGGATTAGTCCACAAAGCTCCCTTTAAATCCGGATGGGAAAAATCCATGCCTCCGTCGATCTGAGCGACGACAACTTCCTTCGTGCTCGACGATTGAGCACTGAGCACTGACCCCTGTCCACTGTTTGTCTGAGCCCAAGCTTCGGGCGCGTGGATAAAATCCATGGCCCATTGCCGATCATAAAAAGTATCGTTGGGCACCAACCTGGGTGTTTCGGCGGCTAAAGCCTGTCCGGCCAGCCCGGCTCCCAAGCTAAAAGAAAAAACGCAAAATGTGATTTTAATCTGCGTAAAGTTTAAATTCATGCCCCTAATCCTACGTGATTTGCTTAAGAATGACAAACTTTCTTAAGCTCGAAGACCCTAAACTCCAATCCTTCTCAAAACAATCCTTATCGTTTTAAGCAAAATCGCCAGATCCAGCATGAGCGACCTATGTTTGATGTAATACAAATCGTACTGCAATTTTTTGAGGTTATCTTCGAACGAAGAAGCGTAGCGGAAGTTGACCTGAGCCCAGCCGGATATCCCGGGTCGGGTCAGGTGGCGCAGGGCGTAAAAAGGCATCTGGCGCGTTAGCTCTTCGACAAACTCGGGACGTTCCGGGCGCGGACCGAGGACTGACATGTCGCCGCGCAAGATATTCCAAATCTGCGGCAACTCATCCAGACTCGTCGCCCGCAGAAACTTACCGACTTTGGTTACGCGCGGATCATTTTTCTGGTCAGAGGCTAAAACCGGGCGACCATCCGCCTCGGCATCCTGGCGCATGGATCGGAATTTATAAAGCGTAAACGGTTTGCCTTTCAAGCCGATTCTTTTTTGTCTGATCAAAATCGGGCCGGGTGAACTTATCTTGACAAGCAGGGCGAGAATCGGAAAAAGAATCAGCGTCACGAGCCCGATCGGGACAGCCATCACAAAATCCAAGAGACGCTTAATGCCTTCGTAAGCCACCTTCTCCCCTTCCCTGATGTGGGACAAAAACCAACTTTGCGAAATATGTTCCAAGGGAATACATCCCGTGGCCATTTCCTCAAAAGTAGCGCGGTCCACTAAATTGACGGCCGAAAAAATCGTGTCATACAAAGCATCTTGCAAACCTGGGACTTCTTCCGGTTTATGACCGATGACAATCGTGTCGATTAAATTCTTAACCGCCAGTTCTTTAATATCCACCGGCGAGGCATACCAAATCACTTGATTATCATTAAAGCGCGTGCCGGGCGCCGTCTGAACAACAGCTCTAAGTTCAAAACCCGGGGCGGCCTGACGAATAAGATCATCGACCTGTATGGCATCCTGAGGATTACCGATGAACATGACCCTGGTTTTGAAAAGCGATTTAGCGATCAAATAATTAAAACCCATGCGCCAGACATAATCCAAAACTAAGACCAGAGCAAAATACAAGAGCAGGTTAGTACGGGGCGTAATCCCAAAAACCGGTAACAGATAAAAGAACCCGAGGGAGATCAAAAGGTTGGCCACCGCCCCTTCGAAAAACGTTCTCAAAAACTTTAATGATTCACGGGAAAGCCTAAGGTCATAAAGCCCGGCCACGTAGAACCCGATCAACCAAATTAAAGACAAGACGAAAAAAGGAAAAGCGTGGAGGTTATAATTCTCGGGGGTGATGTTTCCATAACGGAGGATAAGCATCAAAGGCACGGCCAATTGGAAGACGATAAAATCGCCCGCCAAAAGCAGAATCTGTTTCAATCTTATCCTGAAATTATACATATTTTCTTTGCCTGCTTCTTATACGGAGCATGGCCCTCAAGGCGCCCCAGCCGTCTTTTAACATGCTTACCTGGCTTTTGCGCCCAGCATAGCGGAATTCTATCCAAGGGACGGGAATCTCCGTTACGCTTAGCCCATCTTGCACCGCTTTGGCTAAAAATTCAATATCCAAAAACCAGCCCTTTTCCTGGCAGGCTAAAAGAGACTTTTTAGCTTTGGCATTCATAATTTTCAAACCACATTGCGCGTCTTTGACTTTTAAACCCAAGAGCAGACGTGACATTAAATTAAAAAACTGAGACGACAAAGTTCTCAGAAATCCCCGGTTGGTTGTTTTAATGTCCATGAGGCGCGATCCGATCACCACATCAGCCTGATTGGCTAAAATAATTTTGACCATGGGTAAAATCGTCTCCGGGTCAGCTGAAAGATCAGCATCGATAAAACCAAAGATGTCGGCTTGAGAATTTTGAGCGGCGAATTTGATGGCTGCAGCCTTCCCTGTTTCCGGACACTCTAAGACTTGAATTTGGAATTTGGAATTTGGAATTTTCCCGCCTTCATTAAGAGTGTATGCGGCGGGATCCGCCTTAGGCGCGAGGAATTCTCCAACCCGTTGAAGCGTATCGTCCGTTGTGCCGTTGACAGCCACGGTTATCTGCCAGTCGATTTCCAGATCGCTAAGAGCCTTAACCAACCGGCGCAAGACGTCTTGGATGTTTGCCCCTTCGTTGCGGGCCGGAACACAGAGATCGAAGAGAATATGCTACCATTCTTAATCAGTACCCGAACTATGTCAAAGTTTGACCGACACGTGAAATTCGTTCATGATTTGAGTTAAGATTATGCAAAATCCTTGGCAACAGTTTTTTGCGGTTATAGTTTGTTTTTTAAATTAAGTAAATATGCACAAATTCTTTGAATATTTAAAATCGCTCCCCAGCAAAACTTGGTTTTGGCTGGCACTTTCTATTTGTTTTGCCATAGCTGTAATGGTCTTTGATTTTGCTATTTTTGGATTATATCAGGATAAAAACGATACTCAAAGCTATATGGACGTTATAGCTTACTTTGACGGCCGGCCGGCCCCGGTCGAATCGGGTCAGCTCACGTTATTCCATATACGCTTATTAAAACCGCTCTACGGCATCATCTGTTCGTCTCTTACGCCGCTTTTTTCACCTTACCAAGCCATGCTTTTGCTAGATATGACTTTGTATTTTGGGACAATAATTCTATTATTTATCTTATTGAAAAAATATTTCAATTTAAAATCCTCAATGGCCGCGCTTGGCACGGTCTGGTTTGCTTGCAGTTATCCTATGCTGAAATACGGCTTTTCGTTAATGACCGACATTAGCGGATACTTTTTTATTTTACTTACCGTCTTGCTCGCGCTGATAGGATTTACCAAAAATAAATACATCTACTTCTTTGCTGCGGGCATGGCTGCCGGCATAGGAATAACCGCGAAAGAAAGCGGGGCCTTTGGTTTGCTATTTATTTTCATTTACAGTCTTATCCAAATACGCAAAACAGGAACCATTAAAACCTTAAAAAGATTGCTCCTCGTCGCCTTACCGTTCTTACTTATTTTCGGTCTATCGCAAATCTTGATTATTTATAAAACCAATTACTCTTACCTTAATTTTTTCACTCTTTCCGAAAACGAATACGCGGCGCAGTTTAGAACATGGAAATACTTCCTCGGCTCACAATTAGCCACCTTCCATCTGCTTTGGCTGCCATTTTTCTATGGGTTATATAAAGCCATCGCGTCCAACAAATACCGCAACGAATCAATGTCTCTGATCGCGGCTGGCTTCCCGGCTCTTCTCTGGCCCGTGTATATTGTCCGGGGCTTATTCGTGCAATACATCTTCGTTATCCCGATCGCTTTGTTCGGAACTATCCACTTTTTAAATAATCATAAAATCGGACTTAAAATCCCCCGCTTAATAAAAATAGCCCTGTCCTCCTTGCCTTGTTTAATCAGCCTTGGATTGGTGCTGTTCTCCGGGGGCTATTCCATCTGGAAAATTTTGAATATTTAGATAAGCGGCTTCTTCCCGGCTATTATCAACGAACCCGCAATTTCTTTAATAACCGGGATTGATTCAAAGAATCTAAATGCTTTATCAGCCACCCGGGCTAACTTATCCGGTAGCTTTGGGTGTAAAAAATCAAAAGACTTGATATCAACCTCGACAAAACCGGCTTTCTGCATATCTTTAGCTAGTTTACGTTTAAAAAATGCCGTTTCATCGGGAGAATCCCCTGCCCAGCGCTTAATGAACGGAATATTTTTTTGGATGGCAATTTGAGGATTAAGCATATTGGGCTCGGAACAGACAAAAACACCGCCGGGTTTAAGCATGAGCAGGATGGCCGGTAAGGCTTTGGACAGCTCCAGGTGATGCAATACGCTATTGGTCACGACCGCGTCAAAATCCAATGGCACGCCCAGGCTTTTTGGCTCCATGCAATCACCCAACAAAAAAGTCGCTCGTGGATCACTAACTTTTTCCCTTGCCATCCGCAAAAGGTCGGGTGATATATCAACGCCCACGATCTCAGCTCCGGTCTTTTCCAAAAGCGCCTGGGTAAAAAGCCCTGTTCCGCACCCGATTTCGCAGACTCTTTTGCCAGGCTTCAGCTCTGCCAATTTTGCAAATAAATCGATGCGTCTGTCTACCCTTAAGCGACCCGCCAAACTCGCATGTCCCCAAATTGCTTCAGGACTTTTTGCCAGGTAGACTCCGTGCCGACGCTCGTTTTCTAGCCTCTCATTGATGTTAATCATAATAAATTATATTATTTTGGACATACGTAACAACGGTAAGCCCAAAATTTGGTTGGCATGTGGCGACACAAGCTTTCCCATAACTGTAAAATCCATTTTAAGGGTTTGGCCCAAAAAGGCCAACCCAAGAGCGGTGACCGATAATGATATCCAAGGCGCCAGGCTATCGATGGCAACAAGCGAGTTACTTTAACCAAGGGAAACAACCGCCTGACGCGTTTCTCATCCATTGCAAGGACGCCTCGTTCTGCTGAAACGAACAAGGCAAAACAGAACAAGGTTGGATTATATGGATTCGGTTCAATAATTACAACCACCCCGCCCGGACGAGCCACGCGCTTCATCTCATCTACGAAACGCTTCCTTGCCACATCGTCGGCAAGATGATGGAGGACGTCACGGCAAAAAACCACATCGTAAGTATTATCTTCAAAAGGCAACGATAGTCCGTCTCCAATCCTGGCATCAACACCATGTGATTGGGCGGTCAGTATGGCTGATTCAATGGGATCGATCCCGACAAATGCGTCACTAACCTGCGATTCAATGAATTTTTTTAAGAGTGCAATATTGACCCCTTCGCCGCAGCCGCTCTCTAAAACCGTTAAAGGCCCACCCTTACCCAATCGAATCTTATCCAAGACATCTAATAATGGGGTAAGCAACTCTTTTTCACGCGTGCCCACAAAAGGATCCCGCGTTTGCCAAATAAATTTGCGTTCATGCAGAAGAGTTGCAAAATAAGCTTGCTGGCCGGCGAAGATTCTCATAACGGGATAAAAAACAATTTCTTGGCCGCGAACCAACTCATCCTAATTAACAGCCAACCATCGCGGAAACGATTGATGTTGGTCGAACCGTAAATCCTCTCTTTGTAATGTACCGGAATTTCTTTGATTTTGAAATTCAGTTTAGCCGATCCGAAAATCAAATCAAAATCCCCAAAAGGATCGAACTCGCCGAAAAAGTTACGGTTGGCCGCCAAAGCTTCGTAATCCTTCCTCCACAGGCATTTTGTGCCGCACAAGGTGTCTGAAAAACGCTGACCCAGCAGAGCACTGAACAAGAAACTAAAAAATTTATTACCTAACCAATTCAAGGGACGCATGGCCTTGTCTTCCATGGGATAGATGAGACGCGTTCCTTGGACATAGTCAGCCGAACGGTCGGCCAACACGCGGTAAAACCGCGGGAGATCTTCCGGCATGACTGTCAGATCAGCGTCCAAAATCATGAGAAGGTCACCCTTAGCCTCACCGAAACCCTTACGCACCGCGTCCCCCTTGCCTTTACCCTCTTGTTTCATGGCACGGACCTCAAAAGGCCACGACTCCGCCGCGACTTCTTGGATGGTTTGCCAGGTGTTATCGGTAGAATTGCCTTCCACAAAAATAACTTCCAGTTTGCCTGGAAAACCGGGCATACGCGTCAAAGCCGATCGGATGTTACCGGCTTCGTTCCGGGCCGGAATAATGACGCTCAAACTAGGAACAACTGTGGCGGACGCGGTCGGTTTTAAACGGGCGATAAAATACTCAACCGCGCAGAAACGCCTAATCAATGGTAAGGGAGCTATCCACCGATTGATCAAATAGCTGATCAACGGAATCCAGACCGGCACCAGGCAAAATTTACCCTTACGCACAACATCATACCCGGCCAAATCCAAGAGCTGGACAGTCTGCGTCTGATTAAGCCAACTGGCGTAAGCCCGTGGCTGGGCCAATCTTAACCAGGCCGCGATGCGCATTGGTATGTTCCAAAAAGGGTTCAGCTTGGTAAGAATAAGTCTGGAGCGTTCATTTAGGGCCGGCTGAACATTTTCTAAAAAAACTTGGATGTCACCCACATACCCGAGAATATCGGCACCGATCACGTAATCGAAGGTCTCCGTAACCAAAAACGGACCGGCCGTAAGATCGCCATTAATCCACCTTCCCTCAGGATGTAGCTCCTTGGCTTTGGCAATCATGCTCGGGCTAAAATCAATCCCAACCACCCTGGTCGCTTTCAATTCAGTGCACAACCTCCCATCCGCGCTCCCTAATTCCAACACGGTGCGGTTTGGAGGAACGACTGACTGGAACCAACGCTCGAGCGTCTGGTAATAAAACTTGTTACGACCATGCCAACGGTCATAATCCGCGGCATGCGCTTCGAAATACGCCCTCAAATCAATGGGCTTCATATTGTGGGTTTAATAATAGCCAAGCTGTACCAATCTTTTTCATTCACTCGATTTATTGTCTTGGAAATTTCTTCCGGTATCGAGTAACCCAAATTTCTTAACATCCCCAAAAACTCTTCGGGGGACGAACCGGCGCGACTTAATTCATAAGGCCACCATTCGAAAGCAATCACCGGCTTGGACTGCAAACCCAGCAACCATGAAGCCATGCCTTTGAAAACCTGCCCCTCCGCGCCCTGGACATCAATCTTCACAAAAGATACCTCAGAAAATAATTCCGGGTTTTGGCGCGCAATAGCTGAAAGATCCCTAACGGGTACCTCTATTTTTTTAAAAAATGGCATCATGTCATTGTCCAGGTGCACGCGATTATCGGCTCGGTTGGAAAGATTTTGGAAAAAAGCAACTGATCCTTCCCTTTCTCCCAGGGCAAACGGAAACCAAGTCAAGTTCTTGAGATGCCTGGTTTTAAACTCGCCGATGGAACGCGCTACCGGATCCGGCTCGAAAGCTAAAACTTGACCGGCAGTTTTAGCAAAATGCGATGCCGTCCAACCCACGTTCGCGCCGATATCCAAAACCGTAGATCCGGGCCTGACTAGAGCCTGCAAAACGGCCATTTCTTTACGCTCAAAAAACCATTTAAAAGACCCGTAGAGTTTTAAATAAAACCAACGGATGGGAACCGAAGCGAGGTTTCTTTCGGTAAAGAACCATCGCGAAAAGGCCGAGCCCCAAGCCTGAACAACTCCCTTAACTAGCTCGGACATAATCTTGATTCTTGATAAACCATTCGTAAGTCGCTTTAATGCCTTCTTCAAGAGGTATCTTGTGTCGCCAACCCAGACCATGCAACTTCGACACGTCCAGCAGTTTACGTGGCGTACCGTCCGGTTTGCAGGCATCCCAAACAATCTCGCCTTCAAACCTGACAATCCGTCTGATCATCTCGGCCAATTCTTTAATCGCGACATCCTCCCCTGTACCGATATTAACGATTTCCGAACCGCTATACATTTTCATCAAATAAACTACGGCATCCGCCAAATCATCCACATGCAAAAACTCACGTCGCGGAGAGCCGGTGCCCCAAAGCGTTACGGATGAATCATGGTGCACTTTAGCTTCATGAAACTTACGGAGCATGGCGGGCAAGACATGGCTGTTTTGCAAATCAAAATTATCGCCTTGGCCGTAAAGATTGGTGGGCATGACGGAAATAAAATCCGTCCCATATTGCGCGTTATAGCTCTGGCACATTTGTATCCCGGCAATCTTGGCCATGGCATAGGCATCATTCGTCTCTTCCAAGGGACCGGTCATCAGATACTCTTCCTTGATCGGCTGGGGACACATCCTTGGATAGATACAGCTCGATCCTAAAAATAATAGTTTCTTCACTCCATTTTTCCAAGCCGCATGGATCACGTTGGTCTGGACCTGCAAATTTTCGTAAATGAAATCGGCTTTTTGGTTCTTATTTGCCCAGATACCGCCCACTTTAGCGGCGGCCAGGAAGACGTACTCGGGTTTTTGTTGCTCAAACCAATTCCGGACGGCTGACTGGTCCAACAAATCAAGCTCATCGCGTCCGACCAAGAGCAGGTTGGTACAACCTGCGGCCTGGAGCCGACGCACAATAGCCGAGCCCACTAAGCCCCGGTAACCGGCCACCATGATACGTGAATTACTTTGCATAAAAGACTATCGACTTAATGCGCTGTCCCGTTTCCCATTGATCCTGAATCAGCCAGCTCCACGCCGAATAAATTCGCATCCGATTGGACCATGAGGCGGACCAAATCTTCAAAACCGACAGCCGGAGACCAGTTTAAGCGTTCCCTAGCTTTTGTCGCGTCTCCGAGCAACATATCAACCTCCGCCGGTCGATAGTATTTAGGATCAATCCGGATCAACGCGCGGCCGTTCACCTGATCCACGCCCTGTTCCTCGCTGCCCGTCCCCTGCCAGACAAGATTGATGCCCAACAAACGGGCTGTTTCTTCGGTAAAATCCCTGACCGAATGCGCGACTCCGGTGGCCAGGATATAGTCGTCCGGCTTATCATGTTGTAATATGCGCCACATTCCTTCTACATAATCCTTAGCATAACCCCAGTCTCTTTTAGCATCCAAGTTCCCCAAATACAGACAGTCATCCAAACCGGCTTTGATGCGCGTCAAACCACGGGTAATTTTACGCGTGACAAAAGTTTCCCCGCGGCGAGGAGATTCGTGGTTGAAAAGAATGCCATTGCAGGCGAACAACCCATAACTTTCACGATAGTTCCTTGTAATCCAGTAAGCAAAAACTTTAGCGCAACCATAAGGCGACCTAGGATAAAAAGGCGTAGTCTCGCGCTGGGGCGTTTCTTGAACCTTGCCGAACATCTCCGATGAGGAAGCTTGATAGAATTTAGTCGGCGCGCCTGCTTCCTTGATGGCGTCTAAAATCCTGAGCGTCCCTATTCCTGTGACATCACTCGTATATTCCGGAATGTCAAAACTTACACGGACGTGGCTTTGGGCTCCCAGATGATAAATTTCGTTAGGGGCAACTTTTTCCAACAGACGTGAAATATTACTGCCATCCGCCAGATCGCCGTAATGCAAAAACAACTTGACCCCGTTGATATGCGGATCTCGATAAAGATGGTTGATCCTCCCGGTATTAAAAGTCGAGGCGCGCCGCATCAGGCCATGCACCTCATAACCCTTTTCCAACAGCAACTCCGCCAGATAAGACCCGTCCTGGCCGGTGATACCCGTAATTAAGGCGCTTTTCATAACGCAAAGCATGACAAAAAAACCGCTTAAGGTCAAATGCTTATCCGCCGAAAAGATCCGGTGTTTTTAGCCGCATCAACGACGTAAGCAATATGTGACTTTTTGCCCTATATTTCTTTCGACAATACCCATATCCTGTGTCCAGCGATACTGCGAAATATCTGACCATGATAACGAGCTAAGAGTCCCACCGACGGCTGAACATTGCTTCTCAAACTCATTGCTAAGGCTCGGAAAAAATTCAGGATACTCAAGAAGGGCAGTTTGATTGGATTCTAAGGAAAAACTACCGCCTAGTTTTAACGCTTGAACCGGATAATGCTGATCCAAGGCTTGATTAGGCCAGTGATACACGGAAGCGACAACCAAAGGGACACCGGCTAAATTCTCCTTTTTGGCTATCGCCTCCCTTATCAGGCGATGCGGTTGGCGCAAATTCGCCAAATCGACCAGATATGTCCAACGTTGACCGATGGTAATGGTCAAAAAGAGCAACAATAAGATAAATCTTCCCACAGGATATTTCGATAATCCGCTCCAGACAACCGCACCGACTGATAGCAACAGCCAAAAAATTAAAGGCAAAAAAAATGCCCAAACCCTTAAGCCTTGCGTGGCCAATAATGAATAAGATGGGATTCCGACAACTAACAATATAGCCGCTGTTCGAGCCGTTTGATCTTGTCTGACAGCTTTATAAAAAAAGGTTGCCAGACATGACAGCGCTGTAACCAAGGCAAATAAAGCGCCTTCCAACTTCCAAAAAATGATGGAATAATAAAACGGATTAAGCTTGGCACCATCTTCCGCCGTGGCTTTAAATTGATGCATTAACTCTTGCCAATAGGGCGTAAAAGTAGAACCCGTGTAAGCTTTGGCCAATACTATCGTGGCTATCAAGGTTGATCCTTCCACCAAAATAAAAAAGATCAGCACAACAGCCAAAAAGTACCATATAATATCCGTCTTTTTCCATAAACGATCTCGCAAAAATAAATAAACTGCCAGCACGGCTAAAAGCGGCCCAATGGCATAATGTAAAAATAAAGCAATCATCATTAGAATGCCGACGTAAATTGAACGTTTAGCATTTAAATTCTCACGGGCAATATATACGGCTGTAAATAACGCCAAACCGGCTCCAAAATTCGAAAGGGCCGCGGATCCCAACAACCATACCAGCGGCGAAAGGGCTAAGCACAAAAACGTAGCGCAACGTATTGGCCAAGGCACGCTCTGGCGCATTAAGAAATACACATAAAACCCCAAACCTAAGCCCGTTGGCAAGGCCATGGTCACCCAATGGGCGCTGATGAAGGATGAGACGATAAGCGACATCATCCACAAGGGCTTGGCCGTAAAGTTTAAAACAAAAAAACCTTTCAAGCCCACCTCCGCCTGCGCGCGAGCGAAATCAACGCCCCCGTGCAGAATCCACCAAGGTATTTTTAATAATGTTCGCCACGCTAAACGCACGATATCAAACCGCGCTTCGTCATAATTCAAAGGTCCAAAACGGCTTGCTAACCAAATGATGAGACCGAAAATCACAAGCCCCGCCGCCCAAGGCAACAAAAGCATCAAATACCTTTTAAGTCTTTCTGCCCGCATAAAATTTTAATTTTTTAAAGACGCCTGTTCTTTGCATAAGAAAAAAGACCAAAACAGCCACACTTCCCCAAGCTAAAGGTAGAATCGGAATCGAATACCTGACTATATTATCCGTAAACGCGTGCGGCAAGACGTAAGCCAAGATTATGATCCCCGGCATATATCGCCAACCGTATTTTCTAAAACCGAAAATAATAGACCAAGTCAACAATACCCACCAAACAAGCTGTAAAACGTGCAACGCGACCAAATAAATATTTTGAGCGATGGTAAGTCCGCCCCGTTCAACGGCCTGTGGCGCAAAAGTATATTCAATGTCGCTGCCCAGACTTGAGGGAGACGGCCAAGCGAGCAGCCTCATCAAGTCCAAGCCGCTCCAAGCTAAATATCTGGCTAAATTTTCTGGATTTTTAAAAATCATGCTCCGGCCATCTTGACCCATGATGACATCAACCTTTTCAAAAGTCAGACCGGAGGCACCCAGTTTATCAAAATACGCCCACGTCTTTACCCAATAATCGCGATAAATCGGATTCGCGTTTGGCACTACCTCGGCCAAAAGGGCTCTGCCCAAAACGATTGAACCAAGGCTGGCTGAATAACGGCCCCATGACTCTTCAGCTTTTAAGCCTCGAGCGTATAAAACAGTCCCCGACCTTGAAGCTATATTAAAAACGCCAAATTCTTGATAATTGCGCAGCATCCAAGGAAACAATATCACCGACGTCGTAACGAGGCAGAGCGCCCCCGCGCCGAGCGCGCTTATGATTTTTCTATCCAACTGCCAGCGTCTGACTGTCAATGCCACGGATAGAGCTAATGGTAATAACACGAAAGAAAAACGAGTTAATAAGAGCGCTCCGCAAAATAAACCTAAAACGATCGGCTGATACCAATGCCGTAAATCGTCCATCCAGCGCATGAACAGATAAACGATGATTGACAGCTGGAATAAGGCCAATATCTCGAAGAGATTCCGTGCGGCATAAAAAGCCGCGCCATAACACAACGCGGCCGCCCAGGCGGAAACCGTACCCAAATTACCCTCAAGTTTACCGAATGAATTCCCTATCAATAATACGGAGACAGCAAATAAAACCGCTTGCAATATCAAAATCAAAAGTGGCTCTTGGCTGATAGTTTTTATTAACGCCCGAAAAAACGGGTATCCAGGCTCACGTAACATGCTCGGTCCTCCATCCATCGCAAATTGTCCGTGTAAAATCGACTGCGATAGTCTTTCATATTGACCGGCATCGTCTTGGAAACCGCCGGGCTTAGTTATGACAAAAAAGAGAGAGAGCAAAAATCCAAAAAGGACGGGCCATAAAAAAGAGCGCTTATTCATAATCGCGGGCTGAATTGACCCTGACCGATTCCGCCAAACAGCCCAAAGCAAAAATGGGCAAGACGCCGCCGAAACAAGCCATGGAAATCCATAGGGCTGAAAAATAACCAAAAATATAGTAGATCATCAGAAAAATTAAACCCAACGCCGCTGAAAAGAAGGATAGTAACAAAAATAATTTCAACGGATTGTAGGCTGAAATCAAAGAAATTAATATCTGCGCCGTGCGCAAGGTATCGCGAAAATGGCGAACTTTGCTCTCGCCTCTGCGTTCCGCGTAATCAATCGGCGCATAACCCACGAAAAATCCGTTCAACATGAAAATCAAAGTGATGGATGTGGTAAAGGAAAATCCATTGCAGGTTCTTGACAGATGCGGCCGCAACGCGTCACGGCGAAAAACTCTTAAACCCGAATTTATATCGGGGATGCGCCGCCCGGCGACATATTCCGCTAAAAATCTAAAAGCAATTCTGGCCGGATACTTCCAAAAACCCCTTTTAAATTCCTTGCCTTGTCTGGCGCCGACCGCCATATCAAAACCCCGACCCGTGACCATCTCCAATAATTTAGGCAGTTGATCAACCGGATAAGTGCCGTCGGCATCGGTTATGGCAATCAAATTATTTTTTGCCACTCTTATCCCATCCTGCAAAGAACGGCCATAGCCGCCGTTCGTCGGATGATGAATGACGCGCGCGCCGCGCTCCTGAGCCAAAAGACCGGTTTTATCAGTGCTCCCGTCGTTGACTACGATCAAATCCAAATCCCAACCCTCGCGGGCAGCGAGAGATTTTAGATTGTCGATCGTTTCGACAATTGCCCCTTCTTCGTTTAAGGCGGGAATGATTAAAGATAAATTCAGCATAAACGCATCTAGACGGCTTCGGCGATTAAGACTAAAGATTGCCCTAATAACCCACGGAATGCAACATCCAAGACTCTGGTAATCGGAACGCCGAAACGGTCATATAACAAGATGTTTTGATTCAATCCTTGATCGGTAAGATCTTCAGTCTTTTTTATCCTGCCTTGATAGTACCATGGAAGAACCCCCAGAGAATTAAAATAACTGAGCGTTTTGATTTTGAATCCCGCGCGCAAGACCATTTGTTGGATTCCTTGGCGGGTATATCGTCTAAAATGGCCCGCCGCCGCGTCCATGGTCCCATAAATCGAGGGCAGGGCGGGAACGAACAAGACCAATCGGCCCTTTTCCGGCAAGAGCGCTTCTCTGGCCTGAACAATAAAATAATTGTCGTCTTCGATATGCTCTAAAACATTAACCGCAATTATACAGTCTGGCCGACACTCCTTAACCGCCGCCCAAAAATCTTTTTGACCCGCATCTCCCACAATGCCTTTGACTTGAGACGGGCTGCCGTGTTTCATGATCCATGATTGCTCAGCGGCCCTCACCATCTCCGGATCGACGTCCGCCGGAAAATAATATTCCAAGGCAGGGTACAAATTGATAAACGGTGCCGATCCAACCCCGATTTCCACCAGCCTCTTCCCTATGGCGGGACTCAACGTTTGATAAATCCAATTATAATAATTATGAGCCTGGCTCATGTTAGAGCCAAAAGTATCCTCGCCTATGGGCCCATCCTGCAACATGCAATAAATCATACCATTGATCACCCATCTATTTCGATGATTGTCAATCCTGAAAACTTCAGCAGGGCGGTTTGACGGCGAGTCGAATAATACATATGATTCTCCCAAGAATAATGTCGGGAGCCAGAAATTATCATAACACCTATGCAAAAATTACAAACCGAGTGGCATTGGCAATGGAAGCGGCTAGAGGATGATTCCAAGTTTTTATTCAGTGAATGGATTTTTCCCTACAATCTCGAGAGTTTTAAAGACAAAACCGTCATAGACGCGGGTTGTGGCGGCGGTCAACATACTAATTTCGTTGCGCCTTTGGCTAAAAAAATATACGCCATCGACCTCAACACGACCGATTTGGCGCGGGAACGCAATAAAAATTTTAACAATATTGAATACATCCAAGACGACCTCGCAACCGTGAAGGTTCCTGAAAAAGCCGACATTTTGTTCTGCATCGGCGTAATACAACATACGGACAACCCTGACGCGACATTCCAAAACTTATTAAAACAAATTAAACCCGGCGGCTCCTTCTTGCTTTGGTGTTACGCTAAAGAAGGTAATGCTTTGAATGAATATCTGCTGGAACCGATTAAAAGATGGGTTTTGCTCAAACTTCCGAAACCCTTGCTCTTGGGTTTGGCGCATGTCTTAACCATTCTCCTCTATCCCATTATTTACAGCCTCTACCTTCTGCCTCTCGGCTTTCTGCCTTATTACGAATATTTTATTAATTGGAGAAAGCTGCCTTATGGACGCAATATGTTGAACGTCTTCGATAAACTTAACGCGCCCCAAACCTTTTTTATTCCAAAATCAAAAATTGAAAGTTGGTTTTCACCGGATATTTTTGATGACGTGCACATCCACCATTATGCCGGCGTAAGTTGGCGCGCTTCCGGAAAACTCAAGTTCTAAACCATTGGTCGTACCACAACTGGAACATGAACATAGCCCACATTTCTTTACGCCGATCCATCCTCCCGGCTCGATGCTCATCAGCCATGCGTTTAGTTGCTTGAAAGTCGAACAAGCCTTGTTCTTTTAGTCGGCTTTCTGAGATCAAGGCATCGAATCTGTCAGCTAATGGCCCGTTCAACCACTTACTGACAGGTACGGCAAAACCATGTTTGGGTTTGTTGAGCACGCTATCCGGCACTTTGCCTCTAAGCAACTCTTTAAACAGACGTTTGTTCTTCCACGCGCCAAGTTTATAGCGTGACGGGACGTTTAATAAAAACTCAACTATCCGCGTGTCCAAAAACGGCGCGCGCGCTTCGAGCGCATACCACATGCTAGCTCGATCGACTTTGACCAACACATCATCCATTAAGAAAGTGCGGAGGTAAGCCCAGGTCCATTGGCGCCAAAAAACGTCCTGATTGTCCTTAACGTCCTGATTGTCCTGCAACAACTCACCCGCTCTTTCTGCCAATTGTTTTTCGGCATAATCAACGTTTACAGTCTGCGCGACTTCTGGCAACAAGAGTGAGTTCAATATCTGGCCATCCATGGCCCCGCGCCAACGCACGTCACGTGCCCAAGGGTCCGTGACATCCAGCCCGCGTGCCAAACGTTGCGTCTTAAAACCAAGACTGAAGTAACCGCTCCCCGCCGGCACCTTTCCTAACAGCCATTTGCCTAAATCGAATGTCGAATGTCGAATGTCGAATTTCGCTAACTGACGACAGATGACAGATGACTGAAGACTGTTTATAAGTTGGTGCGCGCGAATATGCTGATAACCTAAAAAAAGTTCATCTCCCCCATCGCCCGAAAGCGCGACCGTGACCTGTTGGCGGGTAAACTTAGACAATAACAATTGCGGCAAGATCGAAGCGTCAGCCAGTGGTTCATCCAATAATTTGACGGCCTCGTCGATCATGCCAAGCGCGGCTTCTGGTTTTAAAACATCAACGTAATGTTCCAAGCCAAAAGCCTGAGCGACTTGCTTGGCCGCGCCGCTCTCGTCGTGCGAAGGATCGTCAAACCCGATCGTAAAAGCCTTCATCCGGCCGCCCTGACGCGCCGCGCTTTCCGCGACAACCGCCGAGTCCAAACCTCCGGACAAAAATAAACCAAGAGGAACGTCCGAAACGAGCCGATCAGCCACAGAAAGGTCAATTAAATTCCGGAGCTCAGAAAGTACCCTCATCCCGTCACGACTCGCCGTCGTGCCGCCCTTCCCGCCATCTATGGGGGAAGGGCCGGAAATATGAGGTTCCCAAAACTTCCAAGTCTTTTCGATCTGACCATTTGACCAAATCATGGCCGTCGCGGGTTCGAGTTTTTGCAAGTTTTTAAAAATACCGCGCGGGGTTGGCACGGCTTCTGTCCGAAAATACAAACCTAATGATACGAGATCAATCTCCCGTTCGACTGCTCCGGCCGCCAACAAAGCTTTAAGTTCAGACGCAAACCAAAGCGTCTGATTTTTGACAGTCCAATAAAGCGGCTTCTTACCCATCCGATCTCGGGCTAATAAAAGACGTTTACGCGGGACATCCCAAAGCGCAATGGCAAACATGCCATGCAGTTTTTCCATAAAACTATCTCCCCACTCCTCATAAGCATGCACAATAACCTCTGTGTCAGAACGAGTCTTGAACCGATGGCCCTTTGCTATCAGCTCATCCATGATTGTTTTGTAACCGTAAATCTCACCGTTCAGCATAACCCAAATCGAACCATCTTCGTTGGAAAGCGGCTGGTGACCACTGGCCACATCAATGATGCTCAGGCGACGAAACCCAAAACCCACGCTCTCACTAAAATAAAAGCCCTCGTCATCCGGGCCTCGACGCGCAATAGCCTGGGTCATGCGACGCACCTGTTCTTCTGAGCCAATTCCGACAAAACCCGCTATACCGCACATAAATTATTGCTTTTTCTGAACCAAAACTACAAAAGATAACGCGAAAAGATTAGGCATGATTCTAGACAACCAGGCCATCAATGACCCGAAAAGCGGAATATTCGCCGCCTGAAAATTACAGCTCCAGTTTATAATTTCCAAATTATTGTCATTCAAAATTTGGTTGAGGTTACGCCAATTAAACCAATAGACGTGTCCTTTTTTTAAACGATTATTCTCCGGCACCTTGCCTGCCAAACATTGCAAACGGCTAGGCAGAGAGGAAAAATTTGGCACGCTCAAAACCAAACTTCCACGACTGACCCGGGATAACTCCCGCAACAGTTTAGCGGGTTCCAAAACGTGTTCCAGAACATCCAATGCGGTAACCATATCGAATGTATCGTCCTCAAATGGTAAACCTGTAACCATGATATCCGCTTGAACCGTACGGACGGACAAATTCCTTAGGCTCAAAGCACTCAGGGCCGACTCCGAAAAATCAACACCCGTGCATTCCAGGTCCTTTGATTGAGCGATGGATAGAAAAAGACCATCGCCGCAACCAACGTCCAATAATGAACCCCGGGGGGCTAGATACTTCAAAGCCGCCTTATGACGAAATACTAAAGGCTGGGACCAATTGGACCAACGCCTATCTTCGAATGTTTGGGATTGATTCATACAACGGTTTTAGTTATTGACTACACTATTACAATTAACAACGGCTTACAAGCCCGGCAACTTGAAGTCTAGGCTTAAAAGAGCTATTCTAGCCTCCAGTTAGTATATGAACATAGCCTATATAACCAACGCTAGAATGCCTACCGAAAAGGCCAATGGCTACCAAATTGCAAAGATGTGCGAGGCTTTTTCGAATTTTGGCCTGGATGTGACCCTGGTAGTACCCAAAAGAAAAAATGCCATCTTTAGCTCGCTCTTCGATTATTATTCAATTAAACAAAATTTCCAGGTTCGTTCCCTACCCTTGTTCGATTGGTTGACCTTGGATAAAGCCCTGGGCCGAGTGGCTTTTTACCTGCTTAGTTTTTCTTTTCTTTTAAGAGTCCATAAACAAATAGTCCCAATTGGTTCAATCGTTTATTCGCGTACCCTAGAAGTCGCGTGGCTTTTTTCACGCAAAGGGTACAAAACTTTTTTTGAATGTCACCAGATGCCTAATAAAAAATCGAGGTTGTTCAGCTTTTTTATTAAACCGGTCACGGGCATAATCGCCATCACTCAAGGATTGAAATCGGACCTTGTTGAAAAATACGGCTACCCGTCTAAAAAAATTCTAGTCGCGCCGGATGGTGTTGACCTGGAAACTTTTAACATACTTATCACGCGTGAAGAAGCGCGAAAAAAGTTGGACTTGCCCATGGATAAAAAAATTGTGCTTTATACGGGTCATCTTTATAAATGGAAAGGGGTTGATACGTTGGCTCAAGCCGTAACCTCTTTACCGCTGGACACTCTCGTTTACATGGTCGGCGGGACCGAAGAAGAGATTAAGCTTTTTAAACAAAGGAATTTTGATACTTCAAGGATAATCAACGTAGCCGCCAGGCCGCGCGAGGAAATAGCCGTCTGGCTCAAGGCCGCGGATGTTTTGATATTGCCCAACAGCGGCAAGGAAGCCATATCGGAAAAATACACCTCGCCTCTCAAACTTTTTGAGTACATGGCCAGCGGGACGCCGATCGTGGCTAGTGATTTACCGAGCATTAGGGAAATTATCGGCCCGGAAGACGCTGAATTTTTTATCGCCGATAACCCGGCGGATTTGGCGAGAGCCATCCGATCCTTGCTGGCAGACGTTGATCAGGCCAAATTAAAAGCCGAAAAGGCCTACGCCTTGGGCAAAAATTTTAGCTGGATTAATCGGGCCAAAAATATTTTAGTTTTTCTCGCTTAAGCTCAAATATATTTCCTGATATTTTTTAAAAACGTTTTCCCAGGAATGCTCCGCCAGCCACGAACCAAAATCCCATTTTCGATCCTGGTCCAAAACCGATTGCAAGCCTTCGGAAATATCCTTCGGATTGGCCGAAGCGGCCAAAATGCCCGTTTGAGGGCCGATAGCTTCTTCAGCTGCCGTCTTTTTTAGCCCTAAGACCGGTTTCCCAAAAGCATTAGCCTCAAGATAAACCAAACCAAAGCCTTCGAAAGATTGACCATTGATCGGCAAAAGCGCCATAACGTGACACCAATTGTACCAAGCAAGAAGCTCATCCCGTGCCACCCGCCCAGTAAGCATAATTTTATTTTCCAATCCCATCGACCGAATGGCTTTTCTTATCTGTTCCATATATTCCCCTTCCTGGATTGGTCCAATCATGGCTAAAACCGCATCATCAAAACTTTTAGCGTATTCAGCGAAGCCTTTAATCAACTCCAAACAACCTTTGCGCCTTTTGATAGCGCCTACGTGTAGGATCCTGTGGTCGGAGCCGGTTTGCCAACCTATTTCTTTACGCGGCTCTTTGGTTATCGCCCTGTCTAATCCGTTCGGGATGACGATGATTTTATTTTTCCAACGACTTTCGACCACGCGGCCGGTGAAAGCCGAAACAGCTGCCACTTTGGCGAGCCGGTCCATGCCTCTTGCGAACTGGAATCGTGACCAGATTGGGCCATGGGCAGAAACGGCCGCGTAAGTCCCATGAACCGTCCCCACGCAAATCTTTTTTGTGCGAGTCGCCAGCCAAAACTGCGGTTCGGTGATAAAATGAACGATTTTAGCCGGTTGATTAACAATCCAGTCACTCCAATCCGAGGCCGCCTTCCGTCTCTTCCATAAACCATCGGATACCTTATACACGAGCGGAGTGCCAAGACTCCCCGTTCCGTCGGATGCGACCTTAATGACGTGCCAGCCAGCGCGTTCGGCTTCGTAAGCCAAGGCGTTAGCCACCGTCCCCCAGCCCGTCTCAGGGGAAAAAGTCTCGCTTACCAAAATCAACTCGCTCATACGGATTTTCGCGTGACCAAAGAAAAACTCGATCCGCAATTCGGGAAAACCATCTTTAAAATACCATTTAAGCCGCGCCGCCAGAGTCGGACCGTGGGATCAAGTTTGCCCAAAAAATTGTACGTCTTAAAACTTTCCACCTGCCAATTTCGCAATCCATGGTCTTGAAAAAAATCGAGGCTAAATCCAATTTCTTCATAACTTCCGCCAGCTGTCGGCGAATGGATGTCCACCATGGATTGTATCTGCCTCGCGTCGAGCGGCTGGCCAATGAGTCTGCGCTCCAAAAGTTCCTGGTTGACGGCGTGATAAATATGGGAATAATCCTTTTTGGACTGCCCGCCTATCGAGCGATCCGTACGCATGGCCAGCCGGCTGGCCAGACGAGCGACGTTCCGCATGAACCAAGATTTGGCAAAGGCCAAGTTTGGCTCATGCATGATGGCCAAAATACCCCCGGGCTTTAGTAGCCTGGAAGCTTCCCTCAGAAAAGCTGACGGGTCGGGCAAGTGATGTAAGACGCTATTGACAGTAATCAGATCGACAGAGTTGTCCTGAAGGGCAAGCTTATCGGCTGGACTCACCAAAATCTGCAAAAATCCAGATTTTTGAGCACGTTTACGGCATAATTCTAACATCTCTGGAGACAAATCGGAAGCTATGAATCTATCACCTTCCCGCAAATGTTTTTCCATCGAGCCGTAGATAAAGCCAGTGCCCGCCCCTATATCCAAAATGACCGCCGGAGCAGGACGTGCTTTGTCCCACCCATCAAAAAAATCCGCCCATCTCCGCTCCTCGCTCGCGAAAATTTCCGGATGCCCTTCGTCGTACAACTCGGCTTCGTACCGATGGTAGACCAGGTTGGCCGTCTCAATTTGTTCTTTGGTCCAGACCCGCATATTATTAAATCTTATTAAGCTTTTTTGGTAAGCTAAAAATATAAACTGGATGCAACCTTAAATTAGTCCCCCGTCGTTCGTGGCTTAAAAACCAGAGTTGAGCCATATCCGAAATATCTTAACAGAATAGAAAGTCGGAAACGATCCATCAGGCGCACTAAGGGAAGTAAAAACTTAAAATACGGTAAACAAAAGCTACTCGCTTCATAAGAAATCAATTCCCATTGTGTATTTTTTAGCTTGCGTTTCACAACCCATGGATAACGCCATATGTGCGGTATATCATTCTTACCAGCGTACCCCTCCTGGACGCCCTCGCCGTATAAATTAAGAATAACCCTTAAAAAACCATAAGGCATGGCAAAAAATGACTTTTTTGAGAATTGCCAGAAACCATGGTCGCCTCCCAACAATGCCCAAGCGCACGGGTTTAAACAGGTCGGCAAGGCCACAACGATGCGCTTACGAGCCACGCGGCATAACTCCTGCCAACCTTTATCAAAATCCGGCAAATGTTCTAAAACATGCGAGCTTACAATCACGTCAAAAGATTTATCCGCAAAAGGCAACTGCTCGGCATCACCTGTTATGAAAGTCGTAAATTTGTCCAACCCTCTCTCCCTGGATGTTTTTTGGGCCGATTGAATATTGGCATTTGATAAATCAACCCCCGTTGACCGTATCCCCCGCTCAGCGAGAAGCAAACAGATGTTTCCTTCGCCGCAACCGGAATCCAATACCGAATCGTCGGGATCTATTTTTTTTAAGATGGCTTCATATTGGGATATATGCGCGTACTTCCTTATCGGGAAAGGCGATTGTAACCGTTTTTCAGTAATCCGATCATGATAAGAGATGTAAAAATCTTTAACCTGTTCGGATGACTTGGTTAATTCTTGGTTCATAACATGTTTGATTCGCTTCTGCAAAAACGCCTCCAACAAATATAAGATAACAAACTTCCAAAAAACCTGATAATTACTCTGGCCGCAACCGCGCCCAGCAGGCCATAAAAATATATTAAGACAAAAAATAAAAATATCTGAACAATTGCCATGACGCTATTGTACCAATATAAAACACGACTTGCCCCATGGGCTTGCAAGGCCGTCGTATAAAGCGTCGCGGAACTAGCCAATAACGACGCCGCAAACCACTGGGAATAAACTACCGACTCTGAATATTGGGGAAAAAATATACCAAATAACCACTTTGCTAAAATTATATAAATCACTACGCCCGTGGCCAAAAAAATCAAAAAACGCATAACTTTGGCGTTCAAGGATTTGCGCAGTACTTCCGTTGTTTGTTGGGCTATCTTTGGGAAGGCTAACGGAATAATCATCTTAATTCCTCCTTTAATCTGTTCAGTCGGCGCCAGGGCCATGTTATAAATCGCGAATTGAACGGGTCCTAGCCAATTAAAAATAATAATCTGATCGATGGAATCGCCAATCAGACTGATGACGCCCATTAAACTTAAATGTTTGCCGTATTTAATCGCATCTTTATCGTCAACCTGATTAAAAACAACGTTCTTTTCAGACCTCCAAAGCCAAACTTTTTGCAAAACCGAATTGATCAATAAAACGGGCAAAATCAAAATCCAAATTTGTTTGGTTATGAATAGGGCCGGCAGTATTAATATAAAATTGCCAAACTGAGTCAAGACATCATACCTGACCAATAAATCAAAACGCTTTTTACCCTGCAAAACGGAGGCATATAAATTATAAACATTCAAAAAAGGCGCGAAAAAAGAAATAACAAAAAAAGCTGGCGCTAAAACATAATCTCCTTTCCAATAATAAAAAACCGCGAGCAATAAAGCTGCTACGCTACCCAGTAAACCCCAACGTATCTCGGTTTTTATGGCTGATTTTATTATGCCGTCCTTGCCTTGCGAGGCCGCCCTGAAAACTGCCGTCCCCATGCCGGATAATGTAAAAAGTATCAAAAAATTAACGATTGAAATAACATACCTATACTGGCCATAAACTTCTTTGGTCAGTAAATTAGCGAAGGCAATGGATAGCCCAAAAGCCGCCAGCATGGCCACGATTCGACCCAACATCAACCATCCCCCGCCCTTAGCCAAATACACCATATCCGTCTTGATATATTTTTCAGACCAGCGCAAAAGGTTATAAATTTTGATTCTTAATTTCTCTAGCATGTCATTAAGTTTACCTCAACTCATATATTTGACCAATACGCCGATCAATCTGCTCAAATCGTGATCTCGAACGATGCCTCCCCTGGCCTCCATATTGACTTGCGGATTGGAAATCTGCTCGGCTAACAGCCTGAACGCCCGTGCGTCTGACGTCCGAGTGACGCCCGCTAAACCGGCGTATTCCTCGCCCTTCGCCAACACCGGAGTGCCGCACGCCAGAGATTCAAGCACGACTTTATCCAAACTGCCGGTTTGGCTGGTACTAATGAAAGCAGCGGCTTGCGCAAAAACATCCGGCAAAGCATTATGCTCCATCGGTCCTTCAAATTTGATTCTATCCGCCATTCCCAACCGTTCGGCTTCTCGCCGCATGTCAGCCAAATAGTTTTCTTGGCCTTGAGCTGACCCGATGACTCGCATTGACCAAGGCGCATCCGGGTTCTGACGTTGGAATTCTGACAAAAAGTTCAATGAATCCTCAAGCCTCTTGCGCGGCTGGATGCGCGAGACCCAAAGGACCTCCGGCTTACGCTGGACGTCTAAAGGCTTGAATTGTTCCGTATCTATGCCGTGGCCGACCACGATTTTCTTTGGAGTGTCAACTCTTAAACTCAAATCTGAACCGGTAAAAGTCTTGCGCGACATCCATAACGCGACTTTGAGCCACCAAGTCACACTGCGATGCATATACCAAAGAAAAACTTTTTTGCGCAGGATAAACCAAACCGGCCAGCCTAAAACCAAAATCTCCGGCGTCATGTGGACCAAGACGACGTCGTAATCCCGGCGATACTTGATCGAATAATACCAAAGCTTGAGTATGCGTCTGATTTTCGGTTGGCCCATCTCGATTCCCCTGACATTCGGCAGCAAATCCTCTTTTTTCAGAACGCGTACAAAAACCGTCAGTTTGACGCCTTGAGCCACAAATTCTTCAAGCCATCTGACCACAAAACCCAAGACTGAATCTTGTTTGTCGACCACTTGCGTTACGAATAACAAATTCATATATTTATCTCAAATGTCTGGCCAGGGCTCTCTGATATAAATCCAACATCCCGACACTCGGCTCCTCCCATTTAAAATCTTTAACTTTTTCCCGCAATCCATGTGGATCCTGTAACACTCTTTCCATTCTGTCCGCCAGCGCCTCCACGTCTCCCACGTGCACTACATAACCATTAACTCCATCTTTGACAACTTCACCCGCGCACCCCACGTCAGTCATGATGACGGGCGTGCCGCAAATTAATGATTCCACGGCCGTCATGCCATAACCTTCGCGATCCGAGGTGATGAGCGTAGCCAAGGCCCCACTATACAAATTTTGTAGCTTATCAGTCCATGGCAAAATCTCCACGCGCGATTCCATACCGAACTCCCTTACCTTTCGTCCCACGTCCCACGTCCCACGTCCCACAATCTTGAGTTTAATATCAGGATGCCGAGCCGCAATCAGGCTAAAAGCATGGATCGCAAGGTCAAGGCGCTTAATGGGCACGAACCTGGCAGCCATGAAAAAATAACTATCTTCTTTCCTCTTGTCATCCTGAGCGTAGTTATACGGAGTCGAAGGATCTGGTTTTAATATCGGTCCGGATTCTTCGACTGCGCTCAGAATGACAGAACTGGGTTTCAGCGGAAACCTGACGATCTTGTCCGGCGCGACGCCCAACTCAATCAACGCCTTTTCCGTCCTCTGACTGACGACTCTAACCGCGTCCGCGCATTTCACAGCCCAGCGCATAAACAAATATAAAAACCGGTTCAAGAAAGATTCTTTGCGGTAATAATCACCATGAAAATAATAACCATGATCCTGGATAGCCAAAGCGGCGTTAAACATCCTAGCCGCCATAACTCCCACGATGGCCGTCTCGACTGTATCAGTTGTCACCACATCAAACTTTTCTTTACGCCAAAACCAAAGTCTCTGTAAAGCGTCAAAAATATACAGAAGACGAAACCACGAAGCCGTCGAGACGACCCGTATATTAGGCGCCACCATTTGATCTAAGGCTTGTTTCCCAAAAACCAAAATCGTCAGATGCTCCAGATCCTTATTTTGATTCACAATCCTCTTTCTCACCTGTCCGTCCTCAAACAGGCTCCTTTCTAGGCTGATCATTAATACTCTCATAGATTTGCTTTTAAGACATCAAACGTCTCGTCGACCATGCGCGTAAAACTCAAAGGACTATATCCCTCCTCCTTCCCCTCCCTTACACCAAGGGAGGGGTGCCGAAGGCGGGGTGAGATTATGGTTTCGATCCAAGCTTGTTTATCCAAATACGGCGCGATGGTCACAAGCTCTGGAAAAAATTCTTTGATCTCTGGGTTGCCGCCACGATCACTCACGATGCATGGCAAACCCACGGAACAAGCCTCGACCACCACGTGCGGGAAACCTTCGTAACCGGTCGCTAGGACAAAGACATCGGCTACGTTATACCAATCTGCAACTTCTTGCCTCGAAAGACGTCCGAGCCACCTGACCCGACCAGAGACACCTATTTCTTCGGCGTGTTGTTTCCATGCCGCCAGACTTGGGCCGTCACCGATGACCACCAGCGCGTAATCTTCCGGTAATTGTTTCAAGCAATCACACAAAAAGTCACCGCCCTTCCAAGGCACGGCCCGGACAACGGTTAGAATGACTTTTCGGAAATCCCCCCTTCCCCCTTTGTCGAGGGGGCTATCTGAAGTCTCCCTAGATAAAGGGAGATTTAGAGGGATTTTCGGCTCCGGCAATGGCGGGATGCTGTTGTAGATAACTTTAATCTTATCCGCTGGAACTCCCCATTGCTCGACCACGGTTTTGAGATATTTGCTCGGCACAATTATTTCTTTGGCTTTCTTGGCCACCCAACGCTCAATCAATTCGAATAATCTAATCTTGCCTCCGTGACGATGAGTCAGAAACTCGTCTAACAACTCTAATTTAGTATTTGGAATTTGGTATTTGGAATTTGGGGTTGCTTGACCATGTTCCATGTTCAATGTTCCATGTTCAATGTTTGAAGTTTGGTATTGCTCCCAGGCATAATCCCCCACGACTTTTAGGATGGCCTTTTTACCAGCTAAAAGCGCACCTAACATGCCGGGCAAGCCTTCAGAGACAGGGCCTTGCAGATAAACCAGATCTGCCATGCGGGCCAGCCGGCGCACAGCCAGCATATAGCGGCAGTAACGGACCAAGGGTCCGTATGTGCGCGGGATGACTGTAACTTTAAATCCGCGGCCATCTTCAGTTTTTGAAGTACCATAAGTCACCACGTTAACTTCGTGGCCGCGCCCCGCACCATCCGGTGCATAGCCGCGGCTGACGAGCTCGGTTGCTAAACCGCGCACATAGCCGGCTGGCCCGCCGATCTCGGGCGGATAGATGCCTGTGGCAATAAGTAATTTCATAGCCATCGTCTGACAGTTTCTTTAAAGCGGCTGGGCATGGCCAAATTGTGCTGACGCAGCCATTTGCCGGTGACTTTGCCCATCCTAATCAAACCGCACGAAAGACGACTAAAAATATTCAAACTGAAACGTTTAAAGCCGGCTAGCTGCGGATGCGGTAAGAGTTTCAATTTTTTCCCCTTAATTTCATAATTACCCGCCTTCAAAGCTTCGAGTAGAGATCTCTCTGATAACTCCGCCGAGGATAATTCTAAATACGGAGTGCCTAAATGTGACATGCGATGCAAGTCCAAACCAGCCGTAGCCAGCAACGATGTTTTTTGAATCAAACTTTTTTCAAAAAGCTCCAAGGCCTGAATTCGCGGATAATGCTTGCCGTCATATTGCTGGTTCCAAATTTCAATCCCATCCAATAAAACCATCAGCTCCGGATCAATTTGATAATGGTTGCGGTGCGGATGGGCCAACACGATCCAAGCGCCTTGTTGCTTGGCAACTTTAATCGCTTCGAGCGGCGGCAAATCAAGTCTTATGTCAGAGGCTCCGATAATCAAGATATGATATTTTTTATAGGGTAATTCGAAGCCCGGTATAAATATGAAGTTAGAATCTGACTGCGCGCGACATTCGTTGGCGGCCGATTGAACGTCCTTTGGCGTTAAAACGTCCGTATGTTCCGTCATAGCCGCAAAACTCATACCCAAAGCTAGACTCTTCTCTTTGATTTCCGCCAACGTCAACTTACTGTCATAAGAATGACTTGAATGCAGATGAAGGTAACCGCGGATTTGACTCATAGTTCGACGTTGCTCACTATTAAAATATTTTTCTAGCTATCGCATCAATGACTTGCCACATGGCCGGTTTCAAATCTCCCCAAGACTCAACATCATAAACCAGATTGGGTTCCTTAGGAAAAACAAACGAACTCAGATCTGACCACCGTGAGACGTGGGACGTAGGACGATTAGGACGTAGGACGATTAGGACGTTATATAAATTGACACAATCTGCCAAGAAACTCCTGGCGGTCACCGGCACCTTGTAACGGACAACTGAATCGACCGTCTGTCCGCAAGCTTGCAAGTAAGCCAAGTAAGGGAAATCAACGCCTGCGGCGACTGACAAGGCTAACGAACCCCAAAATCGGCCATTAATCTCCATGAGTTTCGGTGCCCCATCCGGTTTGTCTAATTTGAATTCAACCATGGCTGGTCCTTGCCACTTAAGCTCTGCCATAAGTCTTTCCGCGTAGCCAGCCATATCTGACGGCAACTCGATACTTTGTCGCAAACAACTCGCGCCACCCATCGGATCCAAAGACCTTAATCGTTTGTGCGCGAATTTAACTTGCCACTGGCCATCTTGCCATAAACCGAAGACGGCGAACTCCTGGCCTGTTAATTTTTCTTGCAGCAAGGGCCAAGTGTTCGTTGTACTATGGACTCTCATTGCGATCTCTCTCGCCTGTTCACGAGTTTGAGCAATCTCAGCCTTACCTCGCACGCCCTTACCAGCTACCCAAAGGCAACTTTGCCGAGGTTTGATAATGCAAGGATATTTAATTTGTCCGAGAACTGATTCTAAATCTTCCTGGCTCTCGATAAAAAAAGTCTGAGGCATCGGCACGCCCAACCTCTCAGCTAACTTCAAAGTTAAAGCTTTATCAAAAGCGACGTTAAAGTTTTCTGTTTCGGGCAAAACCAGACGGCCAACTGTTTCGATCTGATCGCGATGCTGTGCCAAAGGCAAAAGAGTATTGTCACTCATGCAAAAAACTACCGGGCGACCGCCCATGGTTGATAACTTTTGGATGACAGATTGGACATACGCCTCGACATCTGTCAACGGCGAAGGATAAACCCAAGCTTCGTTGGCAAATTTTGAATGCAAAGCCAAAGCGCTCCTGCGCTCTGCTCCGCAAATGACTTTAACGCCATGCTTACTCAAAGAACGAACGCAGGCCAGGACGCTGGGCAGATGTCCGTCTAAAACTAGAGCTTGCACGGAATTCATAGTCTTCCAAAATTCGTAATTCGTAATTCGTAATTCTCCGCCTGAGGCGGATGCGCCTGTGGCGCAGTAATTCTTTCTACTACTTGTGCCATGGTCATAACGTCTATTTGACCTTGATCGCGCAAACGGGCAACTTCTTTAAAAACTTCTTCCAGACCTTGTAACAGACGTTTGGGATCAGAAGCTAAATTAAACGGGTGCGTCCAAAGATGGAAGACTTCATGTCGACTCGCGGCTTTATGCAACCCGCTGATGGCTTTATGTGATCGGAAAGATATGGGAAGAAACTTCGCCCAGCCGCGTTTATGCGGATAAAAATAGCCACCTGGAATTTCCCAGACATCACCGCGCCCTGCATCATACGGTGCATGGCTATGTTTAACAGGCAGACCGGTTGGCGGCGTAATCAGTAAATATTCATCAACAACGTGCGCGATTTTATTCAACACTTTGGATAATCCTCGATACCAATTCTGATCCTGGCCGCGATAGCAAGTAAAACCATATTGCGATAAACGATCAACATGGGCCACGCGGTTTTGCGGATAAACAAACGAACGCAACTCAACCCCGACAGTCTTAGCTACCGTGACACAATTCGAGAGCTCCGCATCCATGTCATCCGCCTTGAAATTTGGGTCATCCATAATCGGATGGCTAAAAGAGTGGCATCCGATTTCCTGTAAAGTCGGGCATTGCCTGACCGACTGGAGCATCTCTGGTGCATGGCGTAGATGGTCTTCGCCCGACAAAAACAATTGCCCGACAAAGGCCCAAGTCGCGCTTATTTTATACTTATCCAACAAAACCAAAAGATCAGTTACCACCTGACGTGCGCCTTCAAACTCCTTGGTCCATCGCTTATCGCCTTGCATGCCCCAGGCCAATTCCGTATCCAGGGTAAACATAAAAATTCCACGACGCGATGGCTTTTTAAAAAGTCGTTGCATGGCCTGGCTGATACTTGTCCAATCGAATTTTTCGATCGCTAACCTGCGCCCGTTCTCAACCAATTTTTGTTTCAGACCGTCTTCGTTCTGGATTCGGAGCACGGCCGCAGCCACCGAATCAGGATTACTGGGCTGACAAAAAACCCCGGTCTCGCCATCGAACAGAAAGTCAGGAATACCGCCGACTGGCGTACCGACGATCGGCAAACTGGCGGCCATGGCTTCGATAAAAGAATTACCCAAACCCTCAGAGAGCGAAGGCCGGACGAAGATGTCCGAACTTTGCAACAAATTCGGCAGCTCGCTTTGATCGCGTCTGCCGGCAAACACAACTCTGTTCGTCAGATTCTTTTCAGCGGTCAATGCTTCTAGCTTTTTCTGATCTTCTCCAAAACCAATAATCAAGGCTTTATAATTCTCAGGTAACTTGGTCAAAGAAGAGATGAGATCGCCCGTTCCATTTTTAAGCACTAGACGTGAAACAGTCACTAAAACAACATCTGTCTCCGCGAATCCAAATCGTTGTCGGATGTTTTGTCGTTCTTCAGATGTAATCTTGGCAGTAAAAAGCGCCAGATCCACGCCATTAGGAATGACAGTCGGCGTCCCTTGAAAACCCATATCCCTCCCCCACTGGGCCAAAAACCGGCTGATAGCCTGAACCTCGTTAGCCCGACAAAAAATCCTACGGAATAACGGACGGAAGATGCCAACGCGTTTAAGTATGTATTCCGGCGGATCGCCCTCTTGTAGCGTCAAAAGCATTTTAATTTTAGGCGCGAACCAAGTAAAAAAAAGACAGGCAAAACCGCCGTAACTGGCCATCATAGACCACGCCAAATCATAGGGCTCATGAGCATGCCTGGAGCGGGCATAAAAAGGCGCCAAAACCATGAACCAGATTTTATCGAATTTCGGCCAGGCAAAACCAAAACGATAAATGGTGGCGTTATTGATTTGTTGGATGCGCGGACGGTCTTTAAAGTTTTTGGGGACGAAAAGATCAAAATGAATTTCCGGATTACGTTTTATAATTTCACCTAAAGCCACCTCGGCCCCGCCGACGGGAGGGATAAAATCATCCGCCGCAAAAACCGCGATCCTCATAATGTTTTCAGCCTTTCCGCGTTTTTTTCTTTCAAGATGGAGTTGTAGGCAAAACGAATGGCGTTAGCGAAAACGTCACCGCTTCGGTTGGAGGCGGTTAACTTGGCGGGTTTGGCGACTTGCGAGGCATATCGTTCCTGTAAACCACCGACCGTCGCAATCTGATCCGCCCCTTTAAAAATCGTGCTCAACAAAAATCTAAAATACCAAGGCACGCTTTCCAAGTGCTGATCGGCTAGTGAAATCAATAAAGGCAAATTAGAAGTCCGCCTTAAGCTGATGGCCGCTAAAGCCGCGTAGCTGGCCATGATTGACCACGAGAAAAGATATTTATGCTGGTTGGTTAATTCCTTGGCCTTGCGCGCTCCCATGACAGGCAATAAATATTTATCAAACCAGGCGCCGCGACCCAGACGATAAACTTGAACGTTAGGCAAAGGTGAAGGCGCGTTTTTAGCCTCGGATGAAAAAGCTGAAGTGATAACGTCAAACTTTACGTCCGGCATACGCCGCATGAGCTCACCCAAAGCCTCTTCAGCCGGACCGGCTGCCGGATAAAAGGTCGTGGAAAAAACCAGCACTCGTTTTTCCAAGCCGGCTTCTCTTTTAGTCTGTTGGATAAAATCCCGGATGTAATCATGCAAGGTATTTTTTTGTTTCCAACCCAAGGCGGTGACTTTTGACGTGTCAACGACCGAGTCCATCCGGTTACCCTGTCGCTCGGGCAACATCACGATCTCATCGCTAAACATCTTAGCCACTTCCAAAACCGAATGCCCTTCAGCGGCGCCGATACCATGCTCGTCGCCGTGACCTTTGTCGCCTACCAGAATAAGCCCGTCCACAATGTCGTCCACGTGGGTAAAATTGCGGATTTGCGTCCCCGGTGAGACCACGGTCAACGGCTGACCATGCTTGTACTCCTCCATGAAAATTCCGATGACGGTCGAGTAAGGCCCGTGACTAATCTCGCCCGGACCGTAAACATTGTAAAAATAAGTGATGGCAAAAGGCAGGTTATACCAATGACCATAATTCTTTACCAATTCGGTGTTGGTCGCTTTGGTCCAAGTGTAAGGCGTGAGATCACGCCCCAAACCACCGTCGCTGAATTTAGTCGATGAACCCGCGTAAACGATCTTGCATCCGCGTTTGCGGCAAAACTCCAAGACGGCAAAAGTGCCGGCCTTGTTGAGATCCCAAACCAGGGCAGGTTCTTCCATGCTTTTTTCCACGCGGGCGTACTCGCCGAGATGGTAAACCAAATCCGGCTTCTCAGGGACAAGCTTTTCGATATCTTTGGTATGGCCTTCGCGATATTCCACTCCTTCCACGTGTCTGTCGCGTGAACCGGTGAAATAGTTGTCCAACGAAATAACCCGACATCCTTCGGCCTTTAGGCGTTGGCACAGATGCGATCCCACAAAACCGGCTCCTCCTGTCACCAAGACTAATTTAGCGTCCATAATAAGGGCAATTTATACTAAATCTAGCTAAAAAGCAAGCTTTTGTGTATCATCGGGCTATGGTTAATCAAGGTCCGATTCTCCTCATGGTTACGAGCCAGGACTGGGGTGGCGCCCAAGCCTATCTTTTGAATTTAGCCAAAGATCTGTCATCCCGCGGCCTGCCGGTTAAAGTTTGTGCGGGGGGCAAAGGCGAACTTGGAGCCAGATGTCGCGAAGCGAATATTGAGTTTATCGAGCTCAAACACATGGCCCGCGACATAAATCCCATCCATAATCTGCTCTCTCTTTTTGAACTCATTTCTCTGTTTAAAAAATTAAAACCGCGGGCCGTTCATCTCAACAGTAGCATGATGGGCGTGGTCGGATCTCTGGCCGCCGGGTTAACCAAAGTCCCTAGCGTTATTTACGTGGCACACGGTTGGGTTTTCAATGAAGCTTTGTCAAATCTGAAAAAGAATTTCTATATTTGGCTGGAAAAATTTTCGGCGCGCTGGAAAGATGTGATCATTTGCGTCAATCCTAAAGATGAGGCCTTGGCTGAATCCCTGAAAATAAAACCACGGGAAAAAGTTATAGCCATTCCCAATGGAATTGATGTTAAAGAGTTTGAACAGCAGTTGATGGACAAGGAGGAAGCGTATTCGGCGTTGGTAGGGATGCAGGACGATGCGACGGTGGGACGATGCGACGGTGGGACGATAGTGGGCACCATAGCCAACGCTTATCCGCCCAAAAATTTGATTTGGTATCTGGGAGTCTGCCAAGCAGTGCATGAGCAAAATCCGCAAATCACTTTCATCATCATCGGCGATGGACCTCAGATGAACGAGTTACGCCAAAAACACTCAGAACTTAATCAAAAAGATTACGTTCTTTTAACCGGACGCCGGTTGGACGCTCCCCGACTTTACCGCGCCTTTGATCTTTTTGTCCTGCCCTCAACCAAAGAAGGCATGTCCACCACTTTACTCGAGGCTATGGCCTCTTCTGTGCCTTGCGTGGCCACGGATGTCGGCGCCAATCGATGGTGCCTAGGACAGGCAGGCCTCATAGTGAACGTCAATGACAAAGAGGCGATGATTAAGGCTATCTTAAATCTCGCGCAAGATAAAAATTTGCGGGAAACACTATCCAGTCAAGCTTATCAAGCAGTTAAATTACGTTTTGATTGGCAGCGAACAGTCGAGGCAATGATCCGAATTATTTCCTAGGACCAATGCCTCCGCCAACGGACGTCGAGGCGACTGAACTGTTAATCTGCGTACCGGCGGGGATGGTTATTTTTGTCGAGCTGGTCGCGACCGAGATCCTCAGCGCCTGATCAATCGTCGTGGCCGTGCCGTCAATCAAAGGCTGAAGCTGTTTTTGAGCTTGAGGATCCATCTTGATAACGGCTCCCAAAATCATATTCCGCTCTTCCATCAAGCCTTGATGCTCCATGGATTTAGCGATCTGGATGTAGACATTCGAAGCGGCGGCCGGCAAGTTGGGCAAAATTTCAATCAATGATTTCAGGCCTTCCTTGTCGTTGGTTAAATCATAGGCTTGCGCGACTAGCACCGCGTCTTCCGCTCCGCGCATGGCAAACGGATATTTAGCTTTTACGGCTTTGATCACATACTTCGCGCCTTCCGTTGGATTGCCCTGGTCAAACCAGTAACTGACGCCGACATACCACCATCCTTCGCCAATTTCTGGATCAAACTCTGCCGCTTGCTTGTAGAGAGTCATCGCCTCATCCTTGCGACCCAACTCAGTCAACAATCTGCCATAACCGAAGTACAACTGCTGCCTCTTGGGACTATCAATGATGGCTTCTTTATATTGGTCTTCCGCTTTTTTCAAGATGGCGGGATCTTGCGCAACCCTGCCAATGGTTTCCAATAAGCTGGCATAAATAAATCTCGGATGAGCATTTACCCCATGACTGACCAAATGCCTATCGGTGACATCCTCCACCAGCTGAAACATCTCTTTCCACTTCGTCCATTTCGTCAGCTGACCGGCATCGGACAAAGTAATCAAGTTCCTGGAATGCAAGAAGGTCTGTTCATCAAGATATGGAGTTTGAATGCTGGCCGCTTGCTTGGCATAACCCAACGTTGATTCCAAGTCACCCGCGGCAAAAGCATTGTTGGATTTTATAGTCAGGTACGAGGCGTAAAAAGGCATGATCGAAGTCAAGTAGACGAAGAGTATAAAAGCCGCCTGAACCAAACCAAACGTAACCCACGGTAGAGGCTTGGTGACGGATTTGACGGCTCCTGTCTCCTTTCCGTCTGAACCCATAAAGATCGGGAATCCTATGCAGATCACAAACGCATAAAGCAAAAAGCTCATGCTAAAAGCGGCCGGATGGTCGAACACGAACAAATTTTGTAAAAAGTAACCTGCCGGCAGACCAACCAAGACGGCCGTTGTCGGAATATCTATGTAACCCTTGCGCCTGGCACGGATAACGGTCACGTATAAGGTGATCCAGACGGCGGCGAAAGCCACAAAACCAACCAAGCCTGTCATGGAGACAACATCCATAACCGTATTGTGGGCGCGATCAAACCAAGTTTCCGCGTAACCGGCCCGCAACGATTGCGGATTGTAAAGGCGGTTAAACAGAACATGAAAATCATCCAAACCCCAACCCGTAATAGGCCTTTGCAAAAAGCCTTCCCAGGCGATATTCCAAGCTATAAAACGACCGGTCGTGCCTGTCTGCAATTCAAAAATACGACTGGCCGTTGGGAAAGATGTCGCAAACTGTCTAAAAGGCTGAGTATTCACTCCCCAAACTACCACGCCTACATAGAATAAAGCTCCAGCCGCCATGACAGCCGCCACACCGATCCTGAGTTTTTTATTCTTGTGCATGATAGCCACCGCTGTGACTGACACGACGATCGAGCATATCAAACCCATAAAAGGACCACGGGAACCGGCCGCAAACATCGAAAGCATGGAAACGATAAAAGCGACCACATACCAAGCGCGCCAGGCGTTGTTTTTAGTTTTGAACCAGAGAAGAGCCAGAAAAGACAAAATGAAAAGTTGATAAGCGCCCATGTAGATCGGATTGTCCAAAAGCCCGCCCACGCGCCCGCCGGCCGGGAAAAGCAATAGTCTAGGAAAAGGTCTTTGTAGAAGAGCCACACAACCCATGAAGACTCCCAGTATGACTTGATAATTCAAAAGCTTTTGCCATTGTGGCCAGGTTTTGATTAGGGAGACGGTCATGGTCAACCAGATAAAAAAGTGGATCAGGGTAAACAAGCCGTTCATGCGCTCCTGATTGCCCCACCAAGCCCTAACCGGATCAACGGCAAAGATGACGGACAGCAATAAAGCAATAAAATAAGCGCCTATGGCCGCGTAGAGCCATGACCACCTTGGTCTGTATTGAGGTTCGATCCAGGCTAAAATTAAATAGGCCGGAAAAGTTAAACCGATTAGAATCTGAAAGACTATCAGTTTCGAGAAGACGAACGGGAAGATGACTATCGGAAGGAAGACAAGCGGCATGAGCAAGCCGCCGTAGATACCCGCGTAAACAATAGCTTTTAGCGCTTTTATGGCTGTTTGTCGTTGCATATGACCCATAGAATAGCAGGGTTGAATAAAATATAAAACCCTCCGCCGAGGCGGAGGGTTTTAATTTTTTATTTTGCCTTGACCCCGAAGGGCCGGCTTTGACCCCAGACAAGTCCAGGGTCTTGAACTTCTAAACCATTCCCTCTCCTTTCCCCCGCTTTCGCGGGGGAAAGGTGCCCTCCGTCCGCCTAAGGCGGAAGGGGGCGGATAGAGGGAGTTTGGGTTAGTTGTTCACGACTGAGCTCTGAGTCAGATCTTCAACCAAGACGTCGTTGGTCCAATCGAAGGAAGTCTGGGTCACATTGGAATGTGCACCACCTTCCGAGTTATCGGACCAGAGGAACGTACCTGGTTTGTTGGCAGCGCCGTCAACACGGCCACCACCATCACCAGTATCTAATTGGTAGATATTGGCTGAAGCGAGGAAAGCGATACCTCCACCATCAGTAAGGGTGACGCTATTGACCAGATAAGCTCTGGCCACAGTGGCGCCGGCCGGATCCTGATACATGGAGACATTCACGTTGTTACCCGTAGCAGACGATGAACCGAGCGTGGCGCGCAAGGAATAGATATTCCCTGAGCCAGTGATTTGTTCTTCGTTGGCGAAAGTCACGACAACCTTAAGGGTCGTAGTGGCGGCGGGCACGGTGACGGTCTTCAGGTTGAAGGCAGTCTGACCGTCTGTGACGTAGTAGTTAGCCGTTGGGCTGTATTCCGATGAACCCTTGTACAAGCGGAAGTTAGCTAAAGTCACGTTGGCAGACTTGGTGAGGTTAAACATGATCTGTTTAACGGCCACGTTGCCACCGGCATTAGCACCAACTTGAACGCGATAGAGTTCCATCGGCTGACCAGCGCTGAACACCGTGTTGGTGAGCGGCAGTCTGGTCACAACCGGCTTGGAAGCGCGGATTACCATCGGGTTGGCACTCAAGGCGGCACTGGCGAAGTACACACGTTCGCCTGAGGCCGCACCTGTGGTGCGAACGTTCAGTTTGGAGGCATAGTTAGCATCCCACTGATCGGTCTGGATGTTATCGATGATGCCCAAGTAAGGCTGATGACCCGTGCGGGTAATGCCTGCTGTGGCACCAGCATGTGTGGACGAAGCCTGGACATCGGAAAGTTTGCCCCAGATTTCGAAGTTCACGTAACCATCCTTAGGAACAGTGATTTCATTGCCTGTCAAGTCAATGTCCACAGCACCTGTCGCACCAGCAGCAAATTGGTTGGCACCCTTGACGGTACCAGCCGTAGCAATGGCTACCTGGGCGAAGTTGGCATTGTCGCCGCCACCCACGTTCTGGACGCGGAAGCGGTCAATGATCATATCTTCGTAGGTGGCCGAAGCCTTATAGCGGGCGAAAGGCACCCAGACATCGTTACTGGCCTTGCCGATCACGATAGTCGTGGCCGGATGGGAGTCAGCGGCGACAGTGATGGTACCGGCATTGATGACCTTCTGTTTGACAGGAGGCGTGGTACCTAACTGTTCACCGGCACCGGCGCCGTACAAGACGACGCTGATACCACCAGCTGTGAAATCGATCGTGTTAGCATCGCCGTCCTGAGCCGTGACCGAAGTCGTGCCATCGGACAAACCGACGGAAACGTAATCTTCATAGGTCGTGGAGGCAGCCGAAGCGAACGTGGCCTTGACAATCAGATTCTTGGTCGTGCCCTTGGCGATCTTCAGGTTCATGTTGGTGATGGCGGCGGTACCCAAAGTGGTATCCGGGGCTTTAGCCAAACCGACCTGCGTGTCGCCATCAAAGAGGCCGAGCGAAGTAATGCGCTGGGCGCAAGTAGCAGCTGACCAGGTGTGCGCGCCAGTGGTGGTGAAGTTAGCCTGACATTCCAGGGTGACGTTGGTCACCGTGATGTCGGACTGCGAACCGGCCGTCATCGTGATGCCGACAACAGGCTTGTTGGCGGACTTCTTCACAATCGTACCTGAGGTCGGGACTGAACCCAAAGCAACCGTCAGGCTCGAAGCCTTGACCGTCATGGCATTGCCATTGGTGTCGGCGTTCGGGACGATCTTGGTTATATCAAGGTTCTCACCGGTGTTGACGACTTTGACATCGCCTGCGGTGAAGGCCTTGAAGACGCCGCGATATTGCTGATCAATGAAGTTGGCATCCGTTGAGTTGGCCAAGTCAGCGACCAAGGACAGATCCTTGGATTCACCGGCCTTGATGTTGAAGGTTTCGTTGAAGACGAGGTCCTGCGTGGTAGCCGAACCAGTCAACACGATTTCCTTCGGACCAACCAATGTATTACCAGTGACGTTGTCAATAACCTTTATATTGCGGAAGAAGGCGGCTGTAGCAGCCACATTGTACAAGCGACCTGAGATGGCCGTGATCTGCATGCGCAAGTTGCGGATTTCCAGATCATTATCCGGTGAGGTCAAGGCGAATTTGTACAACGGAACTGACAGACGACCCTTGGCAATGTTGGTCGAAGCCGGACCGTTGAAAGCGACAGTCAATTGACCGCCCTGGGTCGTAACTTCGATGTAATCCGTCGTAGCGGTATCACCATCTAAACCGGTGATATCGACAGCGGCGCCTGAGTTGTAGACGTTGTCAATAGCGTAGATGTCCGTAGCATATTCCGCGTAGGTGCGGATCGTGCGTGCGGCGCGACCACCTACATCGGCGTGCAGCGAGAAGACGCGGGTCACACCATTCGGAATGAGATACGCTGTGTCGAAGTTAAGAGTGATATGACCCTTAGTGTCGACATTGGTAGCTGAAGCCACCTTGGTCGTGCCCTGATACAACGCGAAGTTGGTCAAGTCCATGTTGTCCACTGAACCAGCTTGGTACAGGGTAACGCGCTTAACGCTAATGTCGTTGGTTGAGGCAGTCAGCTTGAAGCTCGAGATTTCGGCATCCTTGGCACCGATATTCGGGTTGGCAGGCTGCGGACCCTTGGCGATGGTAATTGTACCAGCCGAGGCCGTACCTACGATGAACACGTTACCGCGAACCGGGAAGGAACCGGAGACCGTGCCTGTGCCCGAAATCACCACACTGGCGGCGTCAGCCAGCTCGAAAGCATGGTTGCCACCGGTAGCCGTTGGGCTGCTGAAGTCGGCATAAATGTAATACGACTTCATGGTCCCGGCCGGAATGGTGAGGTTCAGGGAATTGAATTCGACTTTGTTGGATGTGGCGTTGACAGAGCGGCCGGTCGTGAGACGGGTGCCGTTCTGGTCATACAGGTACACGTTGGCAAAATCCGCCGTGGAACCGACGCCCACGCGATGGAAGCTGAGACCAGTCACCAAAGCGTCAGCACTACCACCCGTTAAGACGACTTTGATCATCGGGACGCTCATGGCGTTCTTAGGAACAGTCGCGCCAGACGGGGTGTCCGAGGCCAAAGCCACGGTCACGCTGCCGCCGGTCACTGGGGTGCTGGCCGAGCAGGAGACGTTCCAGAAATTGTCAGATTCCAAACCAGTCACATCGGCGCCGGCAGTGTACGCGATGGCCGTAGTCACTGCGTTGATGGCGTTCCAATGATTGGCATTGAAGGCGGCGTCATCCGCGATCTTGCGCTTCTGACCGTTCATGACCACATACTTATAGGTATCGCCGGTGTAGGTCACGAGCTGGCCATCAGGATGGACGTTCGTGGAGACTGAGGAACCGACCGAGTAGTTCTCAAAGAATGAATCCGGGACATCAACTACGCGAGTCGCCCATGCATCACCGTAGAGGGCCTTGGCAATGGCTTCGGATTCGATCCAGTGCAAAGCGCCACATTTGGTAACGGCATAGGTCTTAGGATCAGTGGTGATATTGACGAGCTTGGTGCCCGGGCGGATCGTCACGTTCTTCCCAAGGGAGATGGCAGCGAGTTCTGAATCCGTAATGGTCTTAACGGACGAGAAATCGTTGTACCATGAGAAATAAGTCTTTTCGTTCGGGAAAACATAACGCTTTCCGTCGTTGGCGTAGAAATACAATGAAGGACCCGAAGCCTTGATCAAGTCGCCAGTATTTAAAGTGGCGGCATTGGCCGAGATCGGGAAAGCCAACGCACCCGCGCCCACGGACCAAAGAATGGTTACCAGGGAGACGAAGGTCGACAGGACTTTCTTGAATGAATTAGCCATAGTTAAACTATTGGATTGTTGCAGACCCCTTTCTGTCATTGCGAGGAGCCTCCGAGGCAACGCGGCAATCTACTGTAGATCGCCACGCTCATCGAATTCGCTCGCGATGACATAATAGTTGTACTGCGGTTTGCGAGGTGCATCCGGTTTCGAATGCATGCCCGCGATTGTTGTGAATGAGTAGATTGATCACTCCCCCCAGTTGTAGAGACGTTGCATGCAACGTCTCTACAACTGGGGTCGACCTTTTTTGGAGGATCTTGTGGCACGTCGCTCTTAAGCGAAGTACCGTGGCGAGGATTTTACTTTTCCGGGCGCTGGAGTTCGAGATCCCTGGGATTTTGCCTCTGACAGACTCCGATGTTTGATCGGAGAGTCGAAGGGTTCCCCCGCCCGTCAGGACATCCGTTCTAGACAGATGCCCTGTTTAGCGTGGTACATGCGATCACGATCGCCGTACCGTGCCATGGCATTCGCGAATGCCGTGGCGTGAGACTATTTTGTCATTGCGAGCGTAGTCCGACGGAGCGCGGCAATCTACTGTAGATTGCTTCATCACTCGTCCAACTCCTTCCTCGCAATGACAGAATTAGTTAAGGTGTTTTAGTAGTTGTTGGGTTGGAGTTAGTGGTTTTATTTTGAGTTGATGTAGTGGATGACGCGCCTTCGGTCGTCGAGCTTGTGCTGGTCGAGGCCGTAGCAGGTGTACTGGTTCCTGAGCTCAACTGCATATCATTTAACTCTACGGTTTTTTGAGCCGCGAACGCTTGTTGAGTTCCAATTTTAATTTTTTCAACCGCCTCATCGATTTTCTTCTCGGCCACCAACTGATCAGCTTCGGTTAAAGTTTTCTGAGCCTCGGTCACTTGTTCGATGGCCACGGCTGTTGAGCTCGCCATAGTTTTATTGGTGACCGGCAAAGACATGGAGACGGTTGAGGTGACCATGTTCGGATTCATGCCAACCGCTTGAGCCATGGTTTTGGCCACGGCTTCATTATGAGATTTTACAACGTCCGCCACATCCTGTTCCGTAACCACATCGCCCGCCGTTTTATGCGTATCCACCAACACCTCAATGGCTTTGACCGAAGTATCGGAAGCCGCCACCTGGGCTTCGGTGACCTTAATTCTTTCTTCAGGCGTCATCCCGCCTTTGGATTCTTGAAGCGCTTGCACCACAGCGTTGCTCTTTTCGTCGACAATCTTGGCCGTTTCTTTAACGGTCTGCGGAGTCGACTGGCCCTGCATGTCGCCCAACTGTTGTTTGATCGTGTGTAAATCGCGCTTCAATGCTTCGGCCGTCTGGATCACACGACCCGTCCGACCTGCCTCCGGAGAAGTAACTACTTGTTTCATTTCATCCACGCGCCTTTCAGTAAACTCGGTTTTAAGCTTCACCTTATCTTGCGGATTTTTAGCCATGGCCAGACGGGCCTGCTCGGTAGCTAATTTTACGCTGTACAACAAATCCCCGGGCAATGATTTTTCAGCCGCCGAGACGGATAAAAGCGAGCCGCCAAAAATAGCCAACATAATAACCGCGATGGCTGTGACCGGCGTCCTGACCCATTTATTGACTGCAAAAATCGGCGCGAAAAATTTTACCCATTCTTTGATAACTGACTTTTTTTCTACGGCTGCCACCGGCATCGAATTCTTAGCCTGCATGAGAAGCGTCGAACGGGTAGATAAAATCCACGTCGCATCCGGTTTGGTGCGGCGTGCCACGGCCCTGATCAATCTTATTTTGTTTAACAGCTGATGGCTCATGGTGTTGGTTCGTTGGCTTGTTTGATGGCTTTTAAACCCCGGTGATAAATGACTCTGGCGTGCCCGGCTTCTTTCCCCAAAATAGTGCCTATCTCCTGAAAGCTTAGACCGTCGATCAGCCTTAGGGCTAAGACATCCCGGTAATCTTCTTTCAGCTTATCCAGTTGCCCAAGAACTATCGACAATTCGCTCCTAGCCTCGATCTGCTCACTGTGCCGACCCTTATCCGTGTATAGTTGATTAGACGTGTTATCAGACTCAAACGTTACATCGATGGACTCAATCGGACTCTGTTCGAACTTGCGATAAAAATCCGCCACCAAGTTACGCGCGATTTGGTATAAAAAAGCCCTTACGTTAGTGATTTGTTTCGGTTGTTGGATGGTTTGCCACAGGCGAGTAAAGGCTTCGGCCGTCACGTCTTGAGCGTCTTCTTTTTTAGGCAATTTATAAACTACAAAACGAAAAATAGATTCCACGTGTCTATCGTAGATTTTGGCAAAAGCCTCAGCATCCCGTTTGGCTCTGATGCGGTAGAGCAAGTAGCGGTCAACGAGTTGCGTCATGTGGACATAATAAGACGATAGCTGTTAGACAGTAGCTTTTAGCCGGATTCTTTCAGGCTATCGTCTACAAGCTAAGAGCTATCGTCTACATAAGATGAATGTCAGCTTGCCAGAAAAACCCCAATTTAGCAACCCAAAACCGTAGACGATAGCTATTAGACAGTAGCTTTTAGCCAAATCCGGTCTGGCTATCGTCTACAAGCTAATAGCTATCGTCTACTATTGTCCAATCTAGCTTTGACATATTTCGTATTTTAGTCTAAATTAGATATATCTTATGGCCAGCAACCAAACTCAAAATATACGACTAAGCGTCTCCCAAGCAGCTAAACTGTTTGGCGTGTCAGACCGAACAGTCAGGCGAGCTCTGTCTCGCAATCAAATCAGGTACATCATCGTCAGGAATCGTTACCAGTTAAACTTCGAGTCTCTTTTAAGCTGGTCCCAACAGAGCCACCACCTTTCCAATAAATTAGAAAAGCAAGGTATAGGCCAATGGGTGGAAAAATGGAAAATTCACAATCTAAAATTTTCTCCCCGCCCACCTCAAGCTGAATAAATATTTTCGAGTTGTTTTAGATGATCCTCCCAATTGTGATCCTTTTTAGCGATCTCGCGTCCTGCCTCACCCATCTCCAAACGTTGAGATAAAGTAAAAGCTTCCATCTGTTCGATAGCTTCTATCCAAGCATCCACCTTGCCGGGCTTAACTAAAAATCCGTTGATCCCGTCTTTGACCAATTCCGGAATGCCACCTATGTCCGATCCGATGACGGGCACGCTCCAGGCCAGCGCTTCTAAGATGGCCAGCGAAGAATTTTCATACATCAGGGTCGGCATGATTAGGGCACGAGCTCGCGACCGAAAACCGACCAAAGCTTCCCCGCTCTGAAATCCTAAAAATTTAATATTAGATGCCGAAAGCTCATCCGCCATTCTTTGCAAACTCAGTCGCTCCGGACCTTCGCCAATCACCAAGAGTTCCGATGAAGGCAGACGGGCAAAAGCTTTTATCACGGCGTCCAAACCTTTTTCCGCCGCAAGCCTTCCGATGTAGACGTACGGTCCTTTCCCGCGGTCATCTGAAATTTTTTCTGGCATATCGACCGGGTTGGCCAAATGCTTGAGCTTGCCAGGCGGTTCTCCCCATTCCGTCATTTTATTTTTCATGAATTCCGACGGACAAATAAAAGTTTTAACGGTCCGTTCGTAGGATTGTTTGAATTTAGTCATGTTCATCTCAGCCACCGCCAAAACATCAAACCAAAAACCATTTAGACAATCGTGACGTATAGCCTGGCAGTAGTGACCCCCTTTGCAACGCTCACAGGCTTTACCCTCCGTAAACATTTTATAATTCGGGCAAGCCAACTTGTAATCATGCAGTGTCTGAACGCAAGGGATGCCGCTTGACCTCACCTCCGCCAGCAGACTCGTGGAAAGATGATGATAGATATTATGCAGATGAATCACATCCGGCTTGATATCCTTCAGCATTCTAGCGAATGACTTCCTGGCTGGTGCATTCCAAATAAAACTGGCCGCTTTTTTAATGTCCTGACCAACGCCTTCGGTTTTATCATAAGCATGGCGCGTCACGAAATACTTTTCATCCTCAAAACCCGTTTCTTGCCCGGAGCGCGTCGAAAAAATATGGACTTCATGCCCTTGCTTCTTTTGATGCGCCATCAGTTGATGCATGTAGAATTCCGCACCGCCTCGCAGGTCAGAAAATTTGTGAACGTGTAAAATCTTCATAACTGTTTGTACATTAGTTACGCCGGAAAAAAGAACTCTTCCCTCACTGCGGAACTCGCCTTGCTTTTAGATAGGCAAGAGCTCAAACAGTCCTCGCTTCGTCCAGAGTTCTTTTTCCCGGCGTTAATATCCATAGATTTCGGCGTATTGCGCGGCCATATGCTCTTCGGAAAAACGGGACCAATCGGCATCCGCGGCGTGTTGCGCCTTGGCCAGCAAAGGCGCCGGATCTGCCAGGGCGGACTCGATAGCCCGCGTCCACGCCTCAACATTCCCCGCAGGCACAAAGACAACTTGATCTTCACTCAGTAACTCCCGCACGACTGGCAGATCCGAGGTTATGACCGGCACGCCCGCGGCCGCC
This sequence comes from Patescibacteria group bacterium, assembly GCA_041661105.1. Taxonomy (GTDB): domain Bacteria; phylum Patescibacteriota; class Patescibacteriia; order 2-12-FULL-60-25; family 2-12-FULL-60-25; genus MWCR01. The sequence continues at coordinate 185,288 of JBAZVB010000001.1, read as the reverse complement.
GCTTCGAGCACGACCAATCCAAAACCTTCCCAAAGCGACGGGAAAAGGAAGAGATCATGCTCGGTCAAAAGCTCAGGCACATCTTGTCTGACTCCCATGAAACGGATACGCGGCGTGATTCTGAGTTCATCGGCCAAATGTTTCAATCTCGGACCAAGTGAACCCGATCCGACCACGCTCAATTCCCACGGTTGTTTGAGAGGTGCCAAAGCCTTCAGAATCAACTCCGGATCTTTTTGAGGTTCCAGACGACCGACAAAAATCAATTTTGGAATATCGTGGAATTGGGTTCCTGACCGCCGCCGGATACGTTTGAGATCTATACCATTGTAAATCAAACGAATTTTCTTATCGGACAGACCAAGACTCTTAACGAGATATCCTTTGACTTGTTTGGAAATAGCCACATATTCATCTGCCAAATTTTTTGTGATCTTGAGGGATAGAACTCTCCAAAAGCTAAAATCAGAATTAAGGTTATGTTCGGTCGTGGCTATCTTTGGCACACCCGCGCTTTTAGCCGCCAATCGGCCCCAAAAATCACTGCCAAAAAGATGCGTGTGCACCCAGGCCGGTTGCAAGTCGATCAAAGCGCGTCTCAAGGTCCAAAAATTTTTCCACCTCTTCAAAAAACCGACGCGATTAAAAACAACGTGAGGCAAACCCGCTTCGTTGAACTTTTTTTCCATGGCTCCGCCGCTGACATGCGCTAAAGTTACGACGGCCAAATTGAGTTTGGGAAGTTGTCGCGCTAAGCAATAGACAATCCGTTCCGCGCCTCCCATACCCAAAGTCGGAATCAACTGCACCACGAGTTTGCCTTCTCTGACTTTCTGCAACTCCAACAACCATCCGTCGGACGCAAACCTCGGCCAATAGCCAGCTAAGCCATTGTCCCAGGCATCGAAGACGTGAAAGAATCGACTGCCGCGTTTCATCCAAGCCCGTCCGATCAAATAAAAAAATTCTTTAAACCAAACCGCGGCGTTGTCGGATTCCATGATCCAAAAATTTGATTGGCGCAAAAGCGACGTTAAAGCGCGGTATGAATAAAATTGAACATGCGGGTCCTGGGCCGGGCTTTGCACCGTGCCACTGCCGAGCAATTTTTTAAGGCTATTTTTCAACGCTAAACCAAGACGCGAATGGTTTAAAACACGACGCGACCTTTCCTCCAGACTCTGACCATTAGGTACCGACAACAATAAAATGCCGTTGGAAGCCAATTTTTCTTTTAAATTTTTCAGTAATCCTTCCGGATCCGATTGATGTTCTAAAACTTCCGAACAGATTATGGCGTCATATTGCCCTTCTCCCGCGATTGACTCCACGCCGCCAATCAGGAGATTTAATTTGACGTTTACTTCGTCGGCGGCCAAGCGAGTGGCTTTGACGGCCGCGTCAGATAGATCGATGCCGGTCACGTCAAAACCCATGACAGCCAAAGGCACGGCAATATTGCCACTGCCGCAACCGATATCCAAAATTTTATATTCCGCCGGGTGACGATCGCCCGCGTGGCGCATGATTTTATCGACAAAAAAATCTAACCGGCGTAATCCGCCCGGTTCACGATGATAGGCCGTCACTGCGTGATAAGGTCGTGATGGACGCATACTAATCTGATCCGAAAATCGTCTCGTTTTCGTTTTCCCGAACATTCAAAACCATGAGCCCGGCCAACATGATACCCATCGGCAACCACATATGCGCGCTCCAATAAGCCGTGTTCAAAAATTGATAACAAATGGCTCCGCCCGCGGAAGTTACCATGGCAAAACCCGCCAATCTCGCGTTGCCTTTTAAACCGGATAAATTATCCTTGGCCCAGAGAATCAAAAAGACTAGGAACACGGCGTAAGCGACCAAGCCCAAAGCTCCCGTTTCGACCGCCAGTTTTTGAATAAAACCATGTGCGTCAAGCGGATCACCGAATTCCTGATAAAAGATGCGAGCCGAACCGACCTGCCAGATAGAGGTGCCGGCTCCGCTGCCAATCCATGGATATTCCAAAAATGATTGGTAAGCGATATCGGTCAGCATCCAGCGCGTTGAATTTGAACTCTGCGCGGTTTGCGAAAAACTAAATTGAAGTTGCAATAATCCCAAAGGAATTAATAAGAGCGCCAAAGCGAATAAAGCCGCCAAATGTTTTTTGACCGCCGCCCGCCATTCCGTGGCCAACAAAAAAATAATCTGCGCCAAAAATACCAACCAAGCGGTCCGTGCAAAAGTCAGCAAAGCCACTAAGGTCTGCGTGGCGGCCAGAGCATACAGCACGCGCCGCGTGGATCGTTTTTTGACAAGCGCACCCAAAGCCAAAGTCAGCGGCCCGGTCGCCAACAAAAGTTCGGCCAGGACATTGTGATTTTCCCCGATCGGATTAGTTCCAAAAAGCGCGATGGGTTGAGCGCGCGGAACGATCGAGTCAGAAGCCTGAGCAACTCCCAAAGAAACCAAACCGTTAACTGCCGCGATCGTACCGACGACCATCATAATGCCCAAAACCGTCTTAAGCCTCCGGGCAGACCGGATGAGATTGACAGGCAAAGCCACAAAAGCCATGTAACAAAAAATAACCGGGCGTAGCACAAACTTAAGAACCAAAATCGGATCTGGTCCATAAGTGCTGAAAATTGATAACAGATGCGCCACTACCAAACCAAAATACGGCTTAACCAGAGGTAACTTTAACGCCCAACCTTTATCTTTCCTCTTGTACCAAAGGAAAAAGACCTTCAAAGCCCAGGCTCCCATTACAAACGATAAGACCAGCTCACCCAAAAATAAGTCGATTGATCCGCCAAAGGCCCTTTCGCCAATCATGAGGGTTCCAGTTGGAATAGATATGGTTAAGCCTAGAAAAGGTAGCAAAAAAACAGCTAAGTAGAAGCAAAAATAGGTATATCGATAAGCAAAGATCAAGCCCAATAGAATACTCACCAGCAAAAAAGGTGTGATATTTAGCCCAAAAGCTAATAAAAGACTGCCTATAAAAAGAATAATGAATATGGCCCAGCCCAATACCAAGCTATGGCTGATTAGCTTATTATTTGGCTTAAATTGGCCATAATTTTCCTCCATCAAAAATATTATAGCACATGGGCCGAGAATCTTGAGCATAATATGTAGCCCTAGACCACCTATCTCAAACTCCCCCTCTTGACAAAAACGCATTTTTCCTTTTAAGTAAGGTCAGACTTTTGTCCACATGGACTGAGTTGGTCTCTGATAACTTGCGTTCAAACCAGGAGGTTGGATCATGAAGGATACACGTAAGAAGAGGATTCTGTTCGGGACGCTCGTAAGCGTCACCTTGTCTCTGCTCGTGACGGGCGGGGCAGCTTGTGCTGGCCTCGACTCGCTCGAGCCCGTGCAAGGCAAGGCCTCGGCCATCATGGCCGGCGACCCCTGCGACTGCGCGAACGAAGGCACGGAGGTCTACAAGACCGAGGCCGATGGGAAAACCAAGACGCTGATTGGCATCTGCATCAACGGCGGCGTGCTCAAGCCGAGCGAGGCCGAGAGCGTCAAGTGCAACCACGCCTTCGTCTACACCATCTGTACCGATCCTCGCACGTTCGCCAACTGCGGCACGGGCGGAACCGGAGGTACTGGTGGAACCGGCGGCACCGGTGGTGTCGGCGGAACTGGTGGCCTCGGTGGTACGGGTGGGACTGGCGGCTCGGGTGTGTCCTGCACCCCCGGCCAGCAGACGAGCTGCACGGATGGTTGCGCGGTCAACGAGACCGGCTACCACGTGTGTCTCGCCGACGGCAAGAGCTACGGCACTTGCCTGAACTGCGCGTCCACGGGAACCGGCGGAGCTGGCGGAGTGGCTGGCAGTGCTGGGACGGCTGGAACGGGCGGAACCACATGCCAGTGCGTGCCCGGCGCCCAGATCGACTGCGCATGCGGCGGAAACGTGCTCGGCTTCCAGGTCTGCAAGAGCGATTGCACGGGATTCGATCTCTGCACATGCCCTGACGCCGGAGGCACCGGTGGTGTCGGCGGAACCGGCGGAACGGCTGGCAGTGCTGGGACGGCTGGAACAGGCGGAACTGGTGTCAATTGCATCCCCGGCCTGCAAAGCGAATGCGCTTGCGGCGGATACAAGGGCTATCAGGTCTGCAAGGACGACGGTAGCGGCTTCGACACCTGCGTCTGCGGAACTGGCGGAACCGGTGGTGTCGGCGGAACCGGCGGAAGTGCTGGAGCGGCTGGCACGGGTGGGGCTCCTCCCCTCTGCGTGCCCGGACAGCAGATCGCCTGCGCTTGCGGTGGCGGAATCAACGGCACCCAGGTCTGCGTGGCTGACGGCATGAGCTACGGAACCTGCGTCTGCGGGACTGGCGGCACCGGTGGTGCCGGCGGGACTGGCGGAACGGCTGGCAGTGCTGGGACGGCTGGAACCGGTGGAGGCACGTTGTGCGCCCCCGGTACGCAGATCGACTGCGCTTGCGGTGGCAATGGCACCGGCAAGCAGACCTGCGCCCAGGACGGCATGAGCTACGGCTCCTGCCTGTGCACGGTCCTCACCTGCCACGACGGAGAGTACTGTAAGGGTACCGGCTACTCGTTCGCTCCCTGCGAAGTTTGCCACGAGGTGCTCAACGGCGCCGACCGGTACGTTTCCTGCCAGCAGGGATTCATGGTCCTCGACAGCATCAACTTCGATCCTACCTGCCATCCGGATGCCGGCACGGTCGCCAACGACTGCGAGGCACTCGGCGTGATCGGTAAGACCGCCGTCATCGTCGACGTCCCCCCGGCCTACACGCCTCCGGCCATTCCGGCCAATCAGGTGCTCGGCGTGACCGGCACGTCGAACTGGTACATCGCTGATGCTGGCACCGACAAGCCTTACGAGGTTTGGGGCCAGGCTCAGCAGTCCGGCGACAAGCACCTCATGGTCCTGCCGCTCAACGACACGGCCGGCGTGGAGTTCCAGTTTGAAGTCGGATATGCCCCTGCGGGCAACACGACCACCTCAGACTGGAACTATCTCTGCACTCCGGTCTGCCCCACGGGGCTCAAGATCACGGTCTGCAACAGCAAGAACCTCCTCGGCATGCTCGAGGGCGGAAGCTACACCGGCAAGTGCCACGGCGCCGCAGGCCCCTACGCCTGGGGAACCAAGTGCACCTACTGATCCTTCCCACCTCACATAGGCCCTCACGCCTCCTCGCGTGACGGGCCTCTTTTTTTTGATTAGACGATAGCTGATAGACAGTAGACGGTAGCCAAAGAGCATCTAACGGAAAACCTCAGTCTCGTCGAACTCGCCAGCTCCTTTCACAAGGAGCAGTGTCAATGTGACTTGGTAACTAAGTAACTACCCCTTAGCAAAGGGGTAGGGGTTTTCAGTTGGCTACTGTCTACAAGCTACTGTCTACCAGCTAATTTAAGTATTTAAAGAGGCGACCTGTGGTGGTCGCCTCGAGTTGCCTCCAGTGCCCCGTGGCCGACAGTCGTCGGCTTTACGGGGCAGTGCCTCGTGAGCCGACATGTCGGCTTTTACGAGGCGGTTTGGGTTAAGAGTTCAGTCGCTCATGATGCCGTGGGGAAAAACACACGGCACTGTCCGTCGGCATCCAGCTCCGGCTTGGGAGTGGTGATCTGCACGTGATCCGTGGTCTCCAGATACACCGGGTAAACCGCCACGCACGTGTTGCCGCTCTTGTACGCGTTCCAGCAGGTGCCGTTCCAGCATCCCGTGCCGCTGCCCGAGAACTCGACAAGTCCAGCCGGCTGATACAGCGACTGGCCCATCAGCTTGTCCTGGGGGATGAAGTTCGAAGGCACGTAGGTAGAAACCCACTTGCTACCATCGAACGTCATGTTGAGCGAGTTCTTCCAAAAATCCCAGAACTTCATCGAGCCGCTCAGGCCGGAAGAGGCGTTCATGACGACGCGGCGATACTTGAGGTCACCGTTCACGCAATCATTGTCGACGCCGTCCTGCTCGACTTCGGGCAACCAGAGGTTCTTGTTGGAGAGCGGACTGCCCCGCTTGAAGAACCCTGCTCCCGGAGTGTCATCGCAATCCTCGCCTTTGACGGCGCCGTCGCCATCCTCGTCGTTGCTAGTCGGCGTGATCGGCTTCGCCACCAAGCGCAGGTTGGAACCCGTGCCCGTGTCAATAGCCTCCGGCCACTGCATGTGCGACGTAGAGCCATTGACCGTGATGAAGCACTCGCAGAGCATCCGAGGACGCAGAGGGTTGCGATCACTGGCCGGATCGTGCCAGTAGTTGGCACTGTTCTCGTCCGTGCCGATGGGATCGCGGGTGGCGTTCATGTCGAGGAGCGAACCGAGAGTGGAGCTGATGGTGAACTTCACCGAGGATCCCAGTTGCTGAAGGTTCAGCTTGGAATCTTCTCCCCACTTCACATGATCGTTGCTCGCGTAGAGGCCGTTGCCGTCCACGCCCAGGTCAGAAACGAAGACCCGGTACTGATGGAGCGTGTTCGTGAACGTGCCTGCCGTGTGATCGAACACGAACTGGGTGTTGTCGGTGTGCTTGCACTCGCAAGCCACCGTGGCCGGCGCAGGCGTTGATCCGCCGCTGCCGCCCGTCCCAGCCGTTCCGCCCGAACCGCCGGCGCCGCCGCAATTGCACAGGCCGAAGCTCATGCCATTGTCAGCACAGCGCTGAGTCGAGTGGACACCGCCCCCGCACGAACAATCGTAGTCGAGGCCGGGAGTGCAGACCTGGGTTGAACCACCCGTTCCGGCGCTTCCGCCGAGGCCAGCTGATCCGCCCGTTCCGCTTGAGCCGCCCGTGCCGGAAGATCCGGCACTGCCACCCACGCCAGCATCAGACTGGACGCAGACGCAGGTGTCGTAGCCCATGCCACTGCTCTTGCACAGCTGGTAGCCCTTGACTCCACCGCCGCACGAGCAGTCGACTTGCGCACCGGGCGTGCAGAGCATGCCGTTGCCAGCCGATCCGCCAGTGGACGAACCACCGAGACCGCTTGAACCTCCCGTGCCAGCGCTTCCGCCGAGGCCCGCTGATCCGCCACTGCCGCTCTGTCCGCTTGCTCCGCCCGTGGACGAGCCGCCGACATTGCTGCCGCCAGCGCCCGATGTACAGCTCTGGCAGGTGCCGTAGCTGAGACCATTGGGCTGACAGATCTGATACCCGTGCAAGCTGTCGCCGCACGAGCAGTCGATCTGCTGTCCGGGGATGCATGGCGTCGGTGTTGATCCACCGGATCCGCCCATAGCGGACACTCCGCCCGCTCCGCAGGTGCCGCAGGTACCTGCCGTTCCGGTGTTGCCACCGGCGCCGGCTGAACCGGCCACGGCCGCGTCGTCGCCGAACTTCTTGGCGTCACACGCGGTGACGGCGACCGTGAGCACGATGAGTGCCCAGTACTTCCTGATCGTATTCGTATTCATCGTAGTCATCCTCCGAAAGTCGTTGAGCCGAGTTGAACTCGGCTTGGTTCACTTCACTTGCTCACGCTTCCGCGGGTCTTGCAAACGGTGTACTTGTAGTTCGGATTTGCCTTGATTGACTTGTAGGCCTCCTCCGTGAAAGCCACACCATCGAGACAGTAGCCCGGACCGTCGTCGGTCCTGATTTTTTGTCCGTCGAGCGCACAATCACAGGTATCGCCCAACTTGAGACCGATTTTGACGGGCGCGTCAGGACACTGGCAAGCGCCGAAGCTCATGCCATCGGTCCCGCAGACCTGGAGACCACGGACGCCACCGCCGCAAGCGCAGTCGATCTGCATACCGGGAGTGCAAGCCATCTCCGCTACGGACAGAGTCGTTCCGGTTCTCTCGTAGTTCATCGGCCCGGTGTCGGCGAGCTGTCTTTGTCGGTCAAGGGCACGAAAATCGATGATGGTCAAAATCGACACGAGCACAACGAACAGTGCGCCAAAGATGAGAAGGCTCCGCGTGTCCTGATTCTTCATGTCATCCTCCAAAGCTTGTTGAGCCGCACGCGTACGTGCGAGGCTTGGTTCACAGTTGGCAAGAGATCTCCTGCACGCCCATGGAACTCAATTCGTTCTGACAGTTGCCCATTGAGATACCATGATGGTAAATCCCCACGAGCGACAGCCCAGAACAAACTGTGTACTTACCGCTGCATCCGAGCTCGTCGCATCTGAAGTTCCATGATCTCGGATCCTTGTTGTCACGAGTCGCGTAACCGGGAATGAATACGAGATTCAGTCCAGGCTCGGCCAGACCAGGGCTGACCATCAGATGCCTTTCTGCGGGCATCAAAGCCTGACCCCAGATCTCCAGGTTTTCGTTTCCAGGGGACAGGGCGTAGCGCTCTGCGTCCCCGATGATTCCAAGGAGCATGCTCGAAGGCACATCCGATGGATCATCGTCGATGATGACAGTGACTCTGCCGGGTATTCCGAGTGCCTTGCAGTCGTTGACCTTCCGCGGATCGTTGCAAGACTTGTACTCGAACTTCGGGTCTACCGAAAGCTTCTTGTACTCCTCTTCCTTGACCGCTGTGCCATCGAGACACTTACCGGGTCCTTGATCCGTGGAAACGCTCATGCCTTCGAACTGGCAGTCGCAAAGACCACCCATACGGAGGTAGTTGCTCTCGCCGTGGTAGTTGCTCTCTCGCGTATCCGCACTGGTCGGCATCGGCACCGGTACCGCGCGAGGCAAAACTATCGAATGGGACATGATCCAAATGACCAATCCACATCCGCCGATTGCCAGTGCCGCGAGAAACACATTGTGCTTGGCTCTTGTCATTGCCTTATCCTCCAAAGCTTGTTGAGCCACGCTTGTGCGCGACTGGGTAAACATTTTTGAACTCTTAACTTGTCAAAGGTGCCCAAAGAGCACCTCTTGGACGGCCGGAAACATACAGAATCCGCCCAAAAGAATAAGTAAATATAGCACAAAAAGACCATTTTGTCAATGGTGGCTGGCATAGTTTGTCAACAATCAAACAATCAAAATTTTCGCTTAGGCTAAGTATCCATAAAAAGGCTCAGTTATGAGCTTTTTTATTTTCTGGATCCCCGCGTTCGCGAAGATGACAATGGTTAATTTTGCAATCCTGGGTTGACAAAAGGCTAAAATATGCTAAATTCAACTTATCCCTCACAGATGCGCATCGTTCGTTGAGGGCACCAGTCAGCTCTCTCGCGGCCAGGACAAGGCAAATTTTTCCCGGCTCGGTGAGTAAAGGTGGGTGGGAACGACCCTCGATCAAGGCAGGCCTAGAAACCAGCAAGACCTTGGAGGATCACAACTCCCATAATAACCCGCCTGGCTATCACATGGGTGAGCCTCCCAGAAAGGAGCGTCGGTATAAGTCCGACGTCCTACACCGAGGGAAAGCGGGACTGGAATGAGATCGAATCAGATACCTATCGCTCCTTCGTCGTTCACCTTCAGGCGCTCGCACCTTGTCTGCGCCAGCAAAGGAGCCGAGCCATGATGGCACTTGCTCTAATGCTGGGCGTCCTCTGTTTGATGCCTTTCACTCTGTATCCGACGTTGCCAGGCAAAAAACAGGTCTCCCCTTTCTACTTCTGCGTCGGCTTCATACCGATACTGGATTTCGTTCTGGGAATCCGCTCGGCGAATCCGCTCGACCAACGCTGGGGTGTCAGGCCCGTTGCGTTTTGTGGAATGGGTGGTTAGTTACTCTCACCCTTTGGGCCTTAAGGCCCCAGCTCTACTGCACCCGACCGTTGGGTGCTGTTTCTTTTTCATCTAACGGTTTAGCCTGCAACCAAGAAAGTTCAAACATAGTTTTTAACAGATTGAACATTTCCTTGCTTTCCAATAAAAAAACTTCCGGTTTTTCTTTCATGAAAAAAATAAAAATTTTACCTTCGCAAAAAACCATATCACCCGTGAAAGTAAATTGCTCAATTGGAATCGTCCGTACTTGCCACATCCTAAGATCCAGCTTGGTCATCGGCACACCGGGCTTCATGGCTGTTACGATTCTTCCATGAACCCTTGAGGTGAGCGATATTCTTTCCATCTCATCAATTTTGGAAAGAGCTAGGGTCCCTTCGTCTAATGCGCCAAAATTCAATATTTCATCCTGGGTTTGGGCCAGCAGTGCGCGGCATGTCGCAACGCCTTCATCGCCCTCAAAAAAACGAACTACCGGCTTGGTTAATGTGGCTGAGTTGAATAAAGCCATAAACAACGGCAAGGATTGTTTGAGACGGTCGGCTTTTTCTTCCGCGGCTTTCATCTCGACATCTGAGAGATGTTTGAGCCGTTCGGGCGACTCGGCCACGAACATGGTCTTTCTCCCTTTATCAAAAGTGGACATCAAACCGCGGCGCTTGAGCGCTTCAATCATGACATACGTCGTGGCGCGGTTGACCCCGGATTTCTTGGCGATATCCTGGACGCTGGCCGGGCCCAACTCCAACATGGCCAGATAAACCAGCGATTCCTTTTCGGTTAGGCCATATTCGGCTAAACGGACGATCAAGTCTTTCATAATAATTTAACGTCCTAGAACGTCCTAAGCGTCCTGATCGTCCTTTCGGATAGGACGTTTTAGGACATAGAGGACGATTAGGACGATAGTTATAGAGTTTACCATTCGGTTAACACGGGCAAAGTTTTTTCGGCTGTCGCGCGCCAGGTGTATTTGGAAGCGCGGACAATGCCGGCCATGCGCAACTTTTGTTTTAAGCCTGTCTCATCCACGATGCGATTCATGGCCGCCACCATTGATTCCGGCTCGCCGGGAGGGAAAAAGATGGCTGCTTCGGGGCCGATGACTTCGACCAAAGATCCCGCGTTGGAAGAAAGCACCGGACAACCGCAGGCCATGGCTTGCACCGGCGGAATGCCAAATCCTTCATACCAGGAAGGATGGATGAGCGCCTCGGCCGCGTTCAAAAGATAAGGCATGTCGGGCTCAGGCACATAGCCCAGTTGCATGATGTAATCTTTAAAAGATGATTCCGCTATCGTTTTTTTAATTTCTTCGTAACCATATCCGGGATTGCCGACTAAAACCAGGCTGATTGGATCCCCCACTCCGCGACGCGCTTTGAAGAGCGAGAAGGCTTTGACCAAGTTAGCAATATTCTTTTTGACTTCCAGTCGACCAATGACCAGAAAATAAGGACGATGCAAGCGATAGCGTTCCAATCTCTCCTCAACGCCCGCGCTGTCGGCGATGGGACGATAAAGTTCGTGATCAACCCCGTTGGGCGTGATAGCAATGCGATCGGAAGGAATGCCGTAACATTCGGAAATCTCACGACCGGAAAATTCTGAAACCGTGATAATGCGAGAAGCGTGCTTGGCAATATCTTTGGTGCTGATTTCATGGAAACTCCGATCACGCCCGCGATAAAGTTGCGGAAAACGATGGAAGCCCACGTCATGGATGGTTACCACGCTTTTTTTAGGTATCACGCGCGGCAAAATATGCGCCGGGACAAACAAAACCTCGGGCGGTCGCCTCCACATTTCCCAAGAAAGTCTGACCTGCGTCCAACCTTTTTTAATTGGCCAATGAGCGCGCACCTCATACCAATTTTCCGGCAACTGTTCGAGACCGGACCGCAACATTTCGTTGCCATACAAAATCCAAGAGTTATTATCGCCCTTGGTCAATAATTTGAGCTCTTGAATCAAATGCCAGGCATACCATTCTACGCCTGTTTTAGCCGGTTTATTGGCTCGCGATGCGTCAATTCCGATAATCATGTCAATAGTATAACACTTCACAACGCAACGCGAAACTTGTAACTCATAACGCCGGATTCATGCATGCCAAACGTCCGTCATAACGTCATCCTGAACTCGTTTCAGGATCCCCCGTAGCCCATGCTTCGTGAGATGCCGAAACCCTCCATAGGCGGGCGGGCAAGTTCGGCATGACCAATAACCGTTTGTAATAACTGTCCACTAAAGTTTGATGCCGATATAGGCGACCATGGCCTGGATTTCTTCGGGCTTATCACGTTGGTAGGAAAAATATTTTTCTGTTTCGCAGTGCGTACACTCCGGACTTATTCGGACCCGGGTGACGCCTAAGTTGGCTAATTGCAATTTCACGATGCCTGACAAATCGAGTTGATATTCATCTCCCATTTGAGTGACATAGCTCGGAAAAGATGTAAACAGATCCGCCCGGTTCTTGAGGACTTTGTAATGCTGGATATGCGGTCCGATATAAACTTCCAGATTAACGGGTTCCGTTCCGAAGAACGAATGCATGGCCTGCACCATTTGCCCTGCCATTTCGTTTAACACGCCTTTCCATCCCGCGTGCGCGAGGCCAATGGCGTGATGTTTCGAATCAATAAAATAAATCGGCAAACAATCGGCGGCCGTCACGGATAAAAAGACGTCCGGTGCGTTTGTAAGCAAACCATCCGTCTCAGGTAAAAATTTACCTCTGTCATCCCCTGTCACAACTTTAATCTCTTGGCCGTGAACCAAGCCGGCGATGACGACCTGCGCCGGATCGACGTTGATGCTTTCGAAATACTTTTTACGGGTAGCCAAAGATTCCAACTCACGGCCGACAAATTTCATCTGCCCGTCCTGCTTTTCAGAAATGCCCCAGGTGATATTTTCGAGTTGATGGCTAGGCATACTTATATGTCATTCTGAACGAAGGTGAAGAATCTGCGGAGCCTTTTGTCATCCTGAACTCGTTTCAGGATCCCCCGTAGCCCAAGCTTCGTGAGATGCCGAAACCCTCCATAGGCGGGCGGGCAAGTTCGGCATGACTAACGACCACTCGGAATGACAGAAAATTACGAATTTCCTAAAATGCTCCGCTTGTAAGAATCCAAATTCTCGAGTGCGATGCCGGTGCCTTTGGCCACGCAATATTGCGGCTCATCGGCCACGAAAGCCGGGATGCCGGTGGCTTCGGAAACGATGCGATCCAAATTCCTGAGTTGCGCCGTGCCGCCGGAAAGAACTACGCCTTTTTCCATGACGTCAGCCGAAAGCTCAGGCGGCGTGTTGCGTAAAACATCTTTGATGGTATCAATAATGCCGTGCAATTCATGCTGAATGGCGTCCGTGATGTCATCGGAATTGATATTGACGATACGCGGCAAACCGTTAATCATGTCGCGACCCTTAATCTCCATCTCAAGCTTGTTCTCAAGATACAAAGCCGAACCAATCCTGATTTTGGCTTCCTCAGCCGTGCGCTCACCAATGGCTAAACCGTATTTACGGCGGACGTGTTCCTGAATCGCCATATCAAGCTTATTGCCGCCAATGCGCACCGAGGCCGATGAGACGATGCCTCCCAAAGAGATGACGGCGATCTCAGACGTGCCGCCGCCAATATCAGTTATCATGTGGCCGGAGGGAGAACCGATGGGAATATCCGCTCCGATAGCCGCCACGATGGGTTCTTTAATGATGTAAGCCGCCCGCGCGCCAGCCGCGATGGTGGCATCGATGACAGCGCGTCTTTCGGTGGAAGTAATGCCACCCGGCACGGCCACCATGACTTCGGGACGGAAAAAACGCAGGCTGCCCAAGGCTTTATTCAAAAAATACCGAAGCATGGCCTCGGTCGTATGGTAATCGGCAATGACGCCGTCTTTGAGCGGGCGACGCGCCACGATCGTATCGGGCGTGCGTCCAATCATCTCTTTAGCCTCCTTGCCCACAGCTAACACCCGTTTATCGGCGACCGAAACAGCCACAACGGACGGTTCGTTAATGACTATCCCCTTTTTAGGGATATAAACCAAGACCGTGGTGGTCCCCAAATCAATCGCAACTTTTTTCGCAAACATGGCCCCCATCTCACCACCAAAACAAGCCCCTGGCAAGCCGCTTTATAAACACCAAAAACCAAACATCAATCACCAAATTTGGACATTGACATTTGGTTTTTGGTTTTTTAGTATTTGACCTTGAAGTTCCTATCTTCCCTCAGGTCAGTCTGGGCCTCATAAACGGCATCGCCCCATTTGTTATTTGGTTCGGCCGGATCGGCGGTTTTAATGACGCTGGGCATCAAAACTTTAATATTCGCTTCCGTACTGTCAGCCCCCGGTTGTTTCTGCCAGTCTAATTGATAGTTATCTTGTGTGAGACAGTCACTGACGCTCGGCGGCAAGGCGTAAGAAAAAGACAGCGTGCCTGTCTTGCCCGGTTCGACTGACCAAAAGGCGCCGTAAACCGTCTTGCCTAATTCTTTCATGACATCAACTTTGCCGGGAACAAACTTGCCGCCAGTCTGCAAAAGATCGCCGGCCATCGCGCCTTGGGCGGAGATGAACTGACTGCCTTCGGGTACGTAAAGGCGGGTGTAACTGCGATATCTCGTATAGCGCCAATCGCTTTTTACAACCGTGTTCTGATAAGTCAAAGTCATCTTGGCCACGGGTTTTTGCGGATCACGCGCATCCAGTTCATAGCTGGCCGATTTAATCATCTTGCCGTCGGTTTTTAAAGCGGCTAAGTTGGCATCCGCGATCCAAGCAAAGTCACAAGTCGTGGCCTTGGCCCGACCGCTCCAGTCACGACGATCCAATGTAGTCTGCAAACTAGCGTCCGTCGTGTAAATCATGATCTGCTTTTCGCGCAAAGCCTGCGTGGCCAGATTTAAAAGCTTGGGCCAATCAGATTTGGGCATGCTCTGAATTTTTTTGACTAGTTCAGCTCCCAATTCACCTAGGATGGCTTTGCGATCTTCGAGCTTAGTACCTTCCTGCAAATAACCTATTTCCACCTGGTATTCCAATAAATCCATGAACGTTTGGTCGTTATAAGTCTTGCCCTGGATTTGTATCGGGCCGACTAATCGCAAAAGTTCTTTGAAAAAACCCGGCTCTAAAGCAATGACCCCGTTTGGTTTATCAGGTTTTCCTTGGAGGGCCATCTCCCTGGTATAAAAATCCAAAACCCGGCTGGCGGACACGACAAAGTCCGGCGACCAATTGGCATCGCGCATAAACCAAGCTTTGACTCCCAAATTTTTGACCAACGGCTCGGGCGGCACTTCCTTCCAAGTAGCTGAAACTGGATTGTCGATATTGTAAACGTCTGAAAAACGAAAATCCGTCATCTCGCCTCCGTCAAAAGTCACATTGGCTATACTGCCGATAAATCCGCCGGACGGCCGCATCTCATCGGCATTTTGAAGGATGACTAGATATTGTTTCGTATCGGGATAACCAGCCAAAGGAATAGCCGCCTCTAAAAGCGGCACACTCTGGTCCATGGCTTGTTTCATGACGGGCAAAAAATCAGCCAAAGGTTGCAAAGCTTTTAAGATGACCGGCAACATTCTATCTTTGGGCACAGAATCCCAAAGGGTCAGAGCCATATCAATCTTATCCCTGGCCAAACGTATGTCGGGCAAAGACTGACTCAACGATCGGAGCAGACTGCGTTTGTCAGACGGCGATAAATCTTGCCAACCTCGGTTGGAATCTAAAGAGATGTCGGTCTGGCCCAAACTCTGGCCGCCGAGTTTAACGGCGTCCGCCAAAGTGCTCGCCACTTTCAACAAATCCTGCGCACTGTCCAATGAACTAACGCCAACCGCGGACACATCTTGCAAAGCTCTGATCTGAGTGCCCAACCAAGGGAGATCTCTCAAAAATCCAACACCTTGCAAAGCTTGCCTTAAATCTTCCATGGCCGCCTTGGCTCGACCCGCCTCATCCACCGCTCTTGGGTAATCCCCTGTTTGCAAACCGTATTTTAAACTGTCGATGGCCTGCTTGGCTTCGTACCCGGCCCAAGCCGCTTTGCCCAAGGCAATGAAAGGCTGAATCAATAAGACGCCGATGATGACAATCGCTAAAAAGATAACCCACTTGATCCACCTTCTTTTTTTCCTGACCGTCGGCATCTTTTGATCTTTCGGGGGTTCTGATTTTAAAGGCAACTTAACATTCCCGCCTTTGGGCGAGGGTAATTCCGGAACGCCAGGACAGGTTAGGAAGTTGGGAGTATTTTTCACAACATTGAATTTTCAACATACAACATTCAATTCAGAACAAAAATTCTATTAATTGAATGTTAAATGCTCTATGCTGAATGTTACTCGATGGGTCGTTGTTGCTTGTGCGGACTCGGCTTGCCCCAGTATTTACGGAAATAGTATAGCGCACTTACGATATGCGCGCGTGCCGGCCTGTTGGTAATTAAGTGCCAAGGCCAATCTATCCGGCTCTCACGCTGATGATAATGCACCAGCTTGGCTTGAGGCACATAGGCTACCCGCCATTTTTTCTCCCAAGTCCGGCGACAAATATCCATCTCCTCGAGATACATGAAAAAATTTTCATCAAAGAGGCCAATCTCATCCAAAGCCCGGCGCCGCATCATAATGGCCGAGCCCATCAAGACATCAACTTCCAGGGGTTGATCGGCCAATTGGACGTCGCGCATCAAAAAATGATCAACGTATCTTTGTCCGCCGGGAGTCTTGCCTAAAAACGTCCGCCTGTAAAAAGCGTACATGGGAGTCGGGAACCGGTAACACGAATCCTGACGGGTCCGATCCGGGTTAAGCAAAGCCGGGCCGGCAAAGGCCACATCCGGATGCTCATCCATGAATGCAACCAGCTTCTCAAGCTCATCCGCGAAAACCGTCAAGTCAGGATTCAAAAGCATGATGTAAGCTCCGCGAGCGCGTTTGATAGCCAGATTATTGCCCGCTCCAAAACCCACGTTGCGCGGCGAATCAATGACCTGCACCCAAGGAAAACGTTCCTTGACCATCTGGCTCGTCCCGTCATCCGGCGCGTTGTTGACTAAAAAATATTCAAACGGAAATTTGAGATGAGCCGCCTCGACGCCTTTGAGCAACATACGAATTAATCCGGGCGTCTTAAAACAAACCGTCACAAAAGAAACCGTAGGGTCGGCTCCCCGCCCCTCTGGATGCGCCATATTTTCTTGAGTGACTTCTGACATAAATTACCGTCCGGAGGTAAACCAGACCGAAAGATTACAGTAAGGCTCGGCCAAATCTTTCATCAATATTTTACGTTTGCGCCAGGCCTTGGGCAGACCCGCCAAAGAGGCGGCGTATCCCCGCAAAGCCGACCAGGAAATCAAAGAACCGATGACCTTGGCCACTTCGTAAGGCACAAACCAAAAAAAGCCATGCGCGAATTCTTTGCCGGTTAAATTCTTAGCTAAAACCCACCAGTGATTGCGGGTCGAAAGATAATTCACAAAAGCCGGTTTGGAACGACGACGATTCCAAGCCTGGAACCAATTCGGTTTGTTCTGAGCAGGCGCCCGGCGATGGTGCCAAGCTTTTGCCCCCGGGACATAAGCGAACCGCATGCCCAAATGCCGCATGCGCCAAGCCACATCCACGTCTTCCTTATAAGCAAAAAGATCTTCGTCAAAAAATTGCTGGTCGCGGCTGGCGCGCTGCACGCTTGAGGCTCGGTACATGGCCAAAGCGCCCGTGCATCCGAAAACTTCCGGAGACAGATCATATTGTCCGCGATCTTCCTCCCCGGCTCCCCTGTCAAAAGCCCGCAAGGCTCGAGAAAGCGAGAGACCAGTCGCATCTAAAACATTGGTCCGGATAGTCATCTTATTATCAATATCGGAATATTGGAGATGGGCTCTTAGCAGTTTAGGCGTACAGCCGTCCACTTCCGGATGGGCTTCCATATATTCAAATAATTTTTGAATGCAACCAACTTCGAATTCAATATCCAGGTTACAAACTAAAATGTAGCGATGGGACAGATCAGACTCTTGCCACGAAGCAAGGGCCAACAAGATGGCTTGATTGTGGGCGCGGGCAAAGCCGTAGTTCCGCATATTGCGCAACATGCCGACATGCGGGTAATTGGATGCCACCCAGCTACCTGAGCCGTCACTCGAGGCGTTGTCGATGGCTGTTATTCGGAGCGGTAAAGTCTGCGTTTCCAGAGTTTCAAAAAAAACCGGCAAATAAGCCATCGAGTTCCAGACCACGACATTTAAAGCGATTTGTGTTTGGGTTTGATCCATATGGACTATGTAATATGTGCTACGTGTTATGCTTTACATGATCGCCGCGCTTTGGCGATACGATAAATCCCAGGTATTTGCCCAACATCAGGCGAGTCTGGGAATCGATGGCCGGAATGGCGCCGAAAATGACGAAGGTGACAGGCAAGAGGATCCATTGGAACAGTATGACGATTGGGGTCTGCCAGCGCGAGACGTGATTCGGCCTGGGCGGTAAAAGCAACAATGCCAGGAAAGCTGACGCGAAGACTCCGATCATGGCGAAACGCATGAGCCATTCCAACGTGAATGGCGTATTCTGGAATACGGCATAGCTTCTGAAAACCTCGGGAGCCAACCAGAAGGGCAAGTTACCCAAAAGGAAAATCAACAACGGGACAGTCGCCCAGGTGTACATGCCCTCCAGTTGTTTGAAGAGAAACTTGGCCTTAGTCCAGAAAGGCATCTTGGGATCGCGTGCAAAATGCATGGCCATGTACGGGAAATTCTCGACGCCATAAGCCCAACGCTGCATCTGGCGGTAAAGAGCGAAGAGAGCCTTCCAATATGATCCGCCCATGACCGTGTCCATAGAGACCGGCAAATGAATTGGCACAACTCGATAATCTCCGCTATAACGGATCAAACCTAAGAGGAAAATGCGGGAATCCTCGCTGACCACATCAGGGCTCCAAAAGCCCACGTCGACCAGCATACGCAAAGTCATGGAATGGGAAGAGAAAGTCATCATGCCCTCGGCCCTAGGCAGCTCGGTCATGAGCCAAAAAGTCGTACCGATCATGGCTACACGGACCGCGGCCGGAGATTCCCAAAGGTTATTGTTATAAAGCACCATGGGTTGGTACGAAGCGCGGTGCGGTTTTTCGATAGTCAGGAACTTATAGGCCACGCAAGCGAAGTATTGCGGGTGAGCCACTGTATCCACATCGAAAGAATGCACGATCACGTCATCGATATCAATGTTCAGTTCTTGTATCTTTTCCAGGAGACGCAGTCCCATCCAATGAACATTCGACCCTTTGCCGATCATCTCTCCTGGCAGGTCCTTGGGATGCAAGGTCGTCATGAACAAGGAGAACTTATCGCCATACTTCTCTTGGATGATCTTGACCTTAGGTTCGAAAGCATCCTTGGCCCTTTCCTCGCCACCCAATACGATAATGAACCTATCCTTCGGATAAGCGGCATTCAACAACGAGTCTAAACAGTCCTGGAGAACCGGCAGCTCCTCGCGGACCGTAGGCAACATGATTACGTGATAGATACGCCTGAAACCAGGCTGGGCTTGCGCCTTAGCCAGCCAATCGATTTTCGAGTCCCGACGATAGGCGAAAAAAGAAATGATGACGAACGGCAGGTAATAAACAACCCTGAAAAGCCAATAAAGATCGTAAACGATGATAAAATAAACCATCCAAAGCGGGTGGAAATACGAGAGGATAAAACTTAAAATTAAAGTCAGCCAGACTAAACCGCCGGGTATGATTTCATATAAACGATATTCCAAACGTCGGTAATCCATAGAAGCAATAGTTACTTCGTAAAAAAGGATCCTTCCCTCGCTGCGGAACTCGCTACGCTCAAACAGTCCTCGCTTCGTCCAGAATCCTTTTTCACTACGTAGTGCTTAGGCAAGGTCACGTTTGGTTCTTGGTCGTAAATCGGGGCGACATAAGACACTGCTTTGCGTTTGGGAAGTGAGACGGCCAGCGCCTTCAGATCCTCGGCTTCCGGCGCTTCAATGCCATAAAGCGGTAAGCTGTAGATTCTGGCTAGAAGATTGGCCACTAAAGTCCCGTTGCGGATGCTGGAGAATGAACCTGGACCGCTGACGACGCACACTCCATCAGCCTGGGCCAACTCGGCTCCGGAAATATGACGCGAAATAAAAGACACCAATCCCGGCGCTTCCGCCGGGACTTGCCATATTTTGGAAACAACCGAATCCGTCAGCCATCCAAAACTGGCAGACCCACGGGTACGGGAATCAATGAATAACCACTTCATGTTCGTTACGCTTGCGGTTCCGGACTGACATTCAGCTGATCAATGGCCACGCATTTGGGCGAAGACAGAACCGAGTTTAAAAAACGATCGTCAATCTCGCGACGATAAGTAAATTCTTGAGGCGTAAGGCAGGTGAAATTAATTTCCACATCCAAATCCTTTTCCGCCTTTTGAACGATCTTCTTTAAACGATCGGCGTCAACCGTACCGACAATCAACAAATCCACCGGGGCTTTCTTACCCAGGAAGACGCCCATGAAAGCCAGGTACGAAACATTGCCGATGGAAGCGATCTCACGGTCGATGGCCCGTTCCAAAAGCAGATGCGACTTGGTCATCAAAGCCTGGATCTCCCCCAACAGCGGGAATTGATGGTTGACTTGGTAATACTTTCGCTTGAGCCCAGGGCGTTTGGAGGGAACGTCGGTTTTTTCCTCAATTTCCACCAAAAGACCCATCTTAGCCAGGTTCTCGATCTCCCTCCTAACGGCGTTAATCTGGGTATCGATCTTGCGGGTCAGCTCGCGAATAAAGTAAGCCTCGTCCGGCTTGTTCAAAAACAGAGTTAAGAGTTTAACCCGTGTCTTTGACCCAAAAAGGTGTTCAAGCATATTAGCTCCTATATCCTGCCCTTTTCTCTCCTCCTTGACAAGCCCATACCATTGACCTCGGCCGGGGGGTATAAAGGTAGACATATTGGTAGTATTTTGCGTATACTTTTCATAGCTCCAAACACATGGCAGACACCCTCTTCCGCTTTAACGAGATCGAGTACGGTAACAGCCCTACCGATGACAAAATCGTAGGCGTATTTCGATTCGAACAGGCGGCGGCCGGAAAAACCGGCCCCCAACACGTTGTAGTGGCCGAAGTATCGTCCACTCTTTATGCTTATGAGCGCCTCCTGGACCTCATCAGCACGACCGTCGAACAATCAAGGGCCCTGACGGCGGGCATGACCATGGACCCGTTCGCCCGGTTTGAAAAACTCGTCCAGCGTCTAAACGAGGCCATCTCGGCCTTTCAGGAAAAAGAGCCCACCCCCATCAATTGGAATCGGGTGAACGTTTTCTTGATCGAATGTTCACAAGATCAACTCTGCGTCAGCGGACACGGCCACCTAATGAACCTTTTTTTACAAAGCAAACCGGATGGTACGTATCAAGCTTTTGATCTTTGCGACTCGCTGGAACAAGCGGCCACTCCCGACCCCAAAAAAATCTTTTCTTCCATCATCTGCGGCGACATGAAATCGGGCGACCTTTTCTTTATCGGTTCCTCGAGTTTCGACCGGATGCGGGATGACCTCAAGATCAAATCGCGGCTCACTTCCCTGCCTCCCGTCTCAGCCTCCATGGAGATCCGTCAGGACTTGGAGCAGATGCGGTCGCCGGATGATTTCGCGGCCATCCTCATCTCCTGCCACGCGGCCGATAAGCAAACCGCTTCCATCCCCGTTCCGTCCATCAAAGGCGCGCTCGAATCCATGAAGCAGTTGCGCGAAAACGAAGTCCAAACCAACCAGACCTTGGCTCCTCTGTTGAATCCGGTTAAGAATTCCAAACCTTCTTTGAACACTGAGGCCGATCCCAAGCAGCCTAAGCCCATACGCGGCGCGACAGATCTTTGGCAACGCGTTAAAAGGTTTATCCCCACGCCGCGCCCCAGGCCCACGCCAGCCACGCAAACTGCCATGCGGAGTTTGGACGCCGGACATGGCTCCGTGTTTACCCAACGCCGCAAGATGATCATCGGAGCTGTCATCGCCGGCATCTTGATTTTAGCGGTGGGCTATCTGACCTACAGCCATAACAAAAAGGTAGCCGCCGAACGCGCTACGTGGGAACAAAAATTCGCCCAAGCCTCTGATTTCCGCAACCGGGCCGAAAGCTCGCTCATGTATGCCAAGGACAGCCAGACTAAAACAGAAGTCGACCAAGGTTTAAGTATCCTGGCCAGCCTGGATACTTCGTCGGACGATAGAAAACAGAAGGTTAACGGCCTCAAAGGCGAGCTGTCGCAGATCAATGAAAAGCTGCGCAAAGCCACAGTCGCCGCGAATGTCGTTGAGCTTTATTCTTTACCGGTCACCGCGGCCGACGGTTCGCTGACCGCGCCGGTCATGACTGACAAGCTGGCTTACGTCATCAATAACTCTGATCATCAGCTGGTAACTATCGATTTAACTTCCCGCACGCCCAAGACAATCGCTTTGCCTGCCAATAGCGGACACGTCGTAGCGGGTTCGATCGGCGAAAAATCGTTGGTTCTCTTGAACGATAAAGGACAATTCTACGCCGTCGACCTGGTGGCGGAGAAAGTCCAAGCCCTCAACAAAATATCTCAAGCTTCTTCCAGCCAGGCGACGATCACCGACATGGCTATTTATAACAAAAAAGCCTATGTGCTGGATGGAAGCAAAGGACAAATCACGCGCTTATTAAAAACGGCTAACGGCTTTGGCAGTTCATCAATCTATGCCCAAGCCAGCACCGCGCCCTTAGCCGGAGCTGTGGCCATGGCCATCGACAGCAATGTCTTCGTAGCCAAAGCCGACGGCTCGATGATTCGCCTGCTCTCCGGCAAACAGGAAACCTTCGCACTCAGCACCATCGACCCAGCACTCCGGGCCCTCTCCAGCGTTTGGACAGAAATGGATGATCCGAGAGTCATCACCGTCGACCCGGCTGACAAGCGTTTATTAATCTTCGATAAAAACGGTTTGCTAACCGCCCAAATTACTTCACCGGATTTCTCTGGTATCCGCAGTGCTTCCAGCAAACTCGGACAGAAGCAAGCCTTGGTCATCAGCGGGAATCGGTTGTTGTTGGTGCCGTTGCCCTAGACCCCCCCCTCTATCCGTCCCCTCATCTTAACTATATTGCGGGGACACCTTTCCCCCGTCGAACGAGGGAAAGGAGTTTTTTGGTTAGGGGGCAGGCAAGAATTGAATTCTGTGAGATAATATTGTTGATATGAAAATCAATTTTATTGGCCTATCTTGTTTTATTATCGAGAATAGTAAAGGCTTCAGAATACTTATTGATCCGTTTAATGGGGCTCCCGAGTGGAGTCTTGGCCCCTCTTTCCCCAAAAAATTTAAAGGCCGACCTTTGGGCGCTAATATCGTTTTGATGTCCGAGCCAGATGCCGATCATGCCTATGCACCTGGCGGATGGTTGCAAGCCGCGCCACCAACGAAACCCGGTGAAAAAGCCTTTCCTGATCTTAACCTCAAAGGAACCGTCGTTTATGAATGGAATGGTGAGCTTAACATTGCCTGGCACTATACTGTCGACGGATTGCGCTTACTGCACCTGGCGGATAATGCGCATTTCCTCAGCCCAGAACAGCTTCGTGAAATGAGAAAACCTGACATTCTGTTCATCTCCGCTCCGAAAGCAGAGAGCAATAGCGGCTTAAAAATGACAAGAAAGAACATCAAGTCACTGGCCCCTAAAATCATCATATGGGCACATCATCTGGCGCCAAAAGGCATGCCTGATCTTAAGAACAAAGATAAGCTGCGTAATTTTTTCCGTGCTTATTTTAAAAAGAATGCTTTTACCAGTAAAGGATACAAAGGACCGGAAAGCTTTATGTCATTATGTTCAATTTTGGAAAATGCTTATACGCTCAATGCCGAGTATAATGGCTTAAATACCAAAGATACTACCCTCGAAATCAACGCCAGACAAGTGCGCCAACAGCGCAAAATGAAAGCCATATTATTTACGAGCATGATTGCAAAGCCTTAATAAATACGAATATTCACGCTATGTCCAAAGAAAACCCAACGACCACACAAGAAAAAATACTGACCCCTGATGATAAGCGTGCCTTACAGGAAAAGATAAGGTCTTTGAACCTAAAAGACCGTGAAGGCAGAGAGGAACTATTCAAACTACTAAAAGGATTGGGATATAGACAAAACAAACACGACAGCAATCCAGCGGAATGGAATATCGACGAATCCGGAACCCCAATTCTTGGGAAAACTAACCTCGCTATCGAGCATTTATGCACGCATTTAGATTATGGGCTAGATTACAGTCTCCGCAGCAAAGACCTACAAAACAACAGAATCATGGGTGACGACAATCTCCCGATCGCAGAGCCAACTACTTATGATTTATCTCATTTGGTAGGGCACTTCCTTTACTACACCAATTACTCTGCCATATCCTATTTAAACGACACGGAAAAAGATTTTCCCGGAGAGAACGAGGCTGTCAGAGGCCAAGTGCTGAAAACCATTTCAATACTTTTTACAATCCGCACTATAATCGACGATTTGGACTTAGCCCGCGATTTTGAATCGCAACAATTGTCAGACAAGCCAAGACACCACTTAACCGAACTCTTACTTGACACTGCCCTCGCCGGTAGGGATGCCATAGAACTATTCTACAAATTTCTGCAGAAGCGCATCAGGAGAGAAACCATAGATAAGATGAACGAAGAGGATGAGGGATCAATCGAACAACTCTATGCCCAGGCGGCCGAATACCGCAAAGACGTTAGGACGCGCAATGAACTCGAAGGCACCGAAACAGACCCTGAAGCAATCTTCAAAAGAAACAAAGAATTGATTGGTAAGATTCACAAAAAAATCAAAGAACTGTCCGTAGCTTTGGATGCAACATGAAAGTTATACTACAAACAAAAGACCCTCTCCCACAGAACGCAGGAGAGGGTCTTTTCTTGTCCTTTCCCCTGCATCCTGTGGGGGAAAGGTGCCCCCGCAATATAATTAAATGAGGGGGCGGATAGAGGGTGTGTTATTTGAGCACCGCTTTGCCACCGGCTGTTTCGATCTTCTTTTTGATCTCTTCAGCTTCGGCTTTAGGGGCCTTTTCCTTAATCACCTTAGGGGCGCCATCCACCATATCCTTAGCTTCTTTCAAGCCAAGACCAGTGACTTCGCGCACTACCTTGATGACACCAATCTTGTTGGCACCGGCTTCGGTGAGCTCGACATCAAATTCTGATTTCTCTTCGGCGGCCGCGGCACCCGGGGCGGCCATAGCCATGACCGGAGCGGAGGCTGAAACGCCAAACTTTTCCTCTAAGACTTTCACGAGCTCGGAAAGATCCAGCACGGAAAGCTTTTCAATCTGTTCCACGAGGGCCTTGAATTTCTCAGGCACCTCAACGACCTTCTGTTCGTCTGACATAATATTCAATTACGAATTACGAATGCCAAATTACGAATTCTGGAGTCGCTTTCGCGATTTACCAGATTGATGCCGCAGGCCTCATATATTTGGCATTTGGCATTCGTCATTTGGAATTATTAATGAATTATGCGGTTGCTTCGCGTTGTTTGCTGATGGCATCCAAGGCGCGGACAAAGCCCGACATTGGACCGGCGATCACGCTGACCAACATGCCCAAGAGCTGTTGCTTGCCGGGCAGTCTGGAAAGGGCGATGACCTGAGCTTGAGGCATGGACTTCTTGTCGAAGATGCCCCCCACCAATTTGATGGGCGTATCCTTGGTCATGTCTCCCAAAAGCTTGGCTGGCGCTATTTCGTCCGTGGATCCGAAAGCGATGCCGATCATGCCAGGCATGGATTTAACATCAACTTCGAGACCGGCTTCCTTAGCCGCCAAATTGATAATGCTCTTTTTGGCAACTATATAAGTAACACCTTGTTCGTGCGACGCCTTGCGTAAGCGGTCTGCTTTAGAAACGGTCAAACCCTGGTAATCGGCAAAGACAACTGACGAACTCTTTTTAAAGAGGTCCACCAATTTATCTTTGGTCAGGGCTTTCTGCTGTTTTGACTTAGCCATAATACATTTAATTACTAATTACGAATGCCAAATTATGAATTCTGGAGTCGCTTTCGCGATTTATCAGATTAATGCCGCAGGCTACATAAATTTGGCATTTGGCATTTGTAATTTGGCATTATAATATTCGACCTTTAAAATAAACACCCACAGCATCCTGTGGGGCAATCCCCTTCGCTAAAGCTTCGGGGGACGCGTCCTCAGTAGGGTCTTTGAATTGGAATTTAGGGATTTGAATTTAGGGATTGGGGGTCAGCCTCTAAATTCTAAATTCCATATTCCAAATTCAAAGTTAGTTTAACCCCATTTTAAAGCGGGGCCCTGCTTTCTTTGGATGCGAGTGTTGGCCACAATATAATGAAGATGGCGATTTTCGTCAAGGTTAAGCCATTTGTCGCTTAACTCCGGCTGTGGAATACTATTATATAGACATATGGAAACTGTCTTTTTGACGACGCCATCAGCCGAGCTTAGGATCGTGGATTTAGGCTCAATGAAGCAAATTTTTGTGAACGGAGTAGCCGTCCATCGCGGAAGGCGACAAAAAGTCCTCGAGACCGTAGAGACCCGGCTCTCTATTCCGACTTTGGAATTTTTAATCAAATTAAAAGGAGATTGGTGGTTGGATGAAATCGAAAGACGCTCCATTGTCGACTACATCCAAAAACGTCAAAAGACACTTATCGAACGCTTTGAGCCGATTGCGGGTAAAAGAATTTTAGACGTGGGTTCCGGCAGCGGCTCATCAGCTTTTGCTTTAATTGATGCCGGGGCTGATTTTGTGCAGGGCGTGGAACCCAACGCGGACTTTGTAAAACTGGCCAACCAACGTGCGCATGATGAAGGTCTTTCAGAAAAAGTTTCCTTCCTGCAAATCAAAGACACGAATAAGTTGCCTTTTGACGATGGACGTTTTGATATTGTGACGTTCAATGCCGTCCTGGAACATATTGATCCAAAATTACGCGCCCCGATTTTACAAGAGGCTTACCGCTGTCTAAAAAAAGACGGCTTGCTAGTCATTACCGAATCTCCCAACAAAGTTTTTCCATACGATGGCCACACGACGCTCCTGCCCTTAATCCCCTGGCTTCCATTTAACTGGGCCGTAGCTCTCGCTTCACGTTTCTCCCGCAACTCGCCTCGCGGCCTGACCAAAGATCAATACATCGCCGAAGGCCTCGTGGGCGTAACTTATTGTCAGATCAAAAAAGCCCTGCCCCAAACCGTCTGCCTCAACCTCCAAGGCGGCGACGCGGAATGGAAAACCAACCTTCACCACTCGTCACTTTTTACTCGTTACTTATTACTGGCGGTCGAGAAGTTTTATAAGTTATTCAAACTCCCGCTTGCGTCCGTCATGCCGGTTTTGGATTTGGTGTTTAGGAAACCGTAGTTAAGAAGAAGTTGGTTAAATAACATTACGTTCTTGCACTATGTCGTTACTAAATTCTGAAAATCCAAAAAAGGGCAGGGATTTTGAAGAAAGGGTCAGCCAAGCTTTAGAAGAAAAATTCGGCATGAAATTCAAAAAGCGATCGTTTGGTATTGGCATGCCACCCAAGGCGCACAATTTTGACCTAGTTTCTGAAGACGGAAAAATTATTGTAGAATGCAAAAATTATTCTTGGACTGAAACCGGGAACGTGCCAAGCGCTAAAACTGCCTTTTTAAATGAAGCTGTTTTATATCTTTCTCACGTCCCGGCAAACTCTAAAAAAATAATAGTTCTGAGAAAAGATAACCATTCTAAAAGAAAAGAAAGTTTGGCTGAATACTACGTTAGAACATACTTCCATTTACTAAACGGGGTCGTAGTAATGGAACTAGATACTAATGACATGACAATAAAGGAAGTCAAGCTTAACATCGCTTAAATAACAACGCTATGAAACTAATCTGGCAAATTGAGGAAGACGACATTCAAAAAGTAAAATCATTTTACGAAGCCAACAAAAATAAGGCTTTTGTTTTAAATCGCATTGAACGAAATATTAAAAAGGACAATCCTCAATTCTCAAAAGATATTTTTTGGGAGGCCATGATTTCTTGTTTGCTTACTACCCAACAGAGATCCGGACCGAATAGCGCTATAACAAAATTTACTTATGCTAAACCGTTCCAATTAAATTATTCCGCTTGCAAAATATCAGACAACCCCAAAGAATTTGCGGAATCAATTTTAACAAACTTTGGTGGTATAAGACGGGCAAAAACCATAGGGGAAGAGATTCAGACAAATTTGATTTGGCTTGAAAAAGGTGGGTGGGATACTATCAATAAAATGGTTAAAAGCTTAACAGACAGCCAAACAATAGATATAGAAAGAAAATCCGCAAAAATCATAATGGATAACCTAAAAGGTTTTGGCCCTAAGCAATCAAGAAATCTTTTGCAGGTTCTTGGTCTCACAAAATTTGAAATTCCAATCGATAGTAGAATTACAAAATGGCTTACCACATTCGGTTTTCCAATTAAGCTTTCTGCAACCGCTTTAGGGGATGAAAATTATTATAATTTTGTAGAAGATGGCTTCCAGAAAATATGCGAAGCTTGTGATATTTTCCCTTGTGTTATGGATGCTGTTATTTTTTCGAGTTTCGATGTCGAGTGGCCAGAAGATAAATTAACATTATAGAGATAATCTTAGTATGCTCGGTCTTAAAAGAGGTACGGTCAAGCTTTGCGAGCACCACGATGAATGGGCTGAACTTTACGAACAAGAAAAACAATTACTGCTGAATATTTTCGAAAATCGTATAATCGCGATTGAACATATCGGCAGTACAGCCATCCCCGGTGTCCCTGCGAAACCAATTATTGGCATAAACGCCGCCATCTCCTCGCTAGATAAGGACGTAGTCGACTCTTTTATTGAACCTCTCCAAAAACTCGGATATACGTACATGCACGAATATCCCAACCGGAAATTTTTTGTTAAAGGACCGGAAGAAAAACGAACGCATCACCTCAACCTGGTTGAAGCGGGCAGTCAGACTGGCTGGTATGACCCAATTTTGTTTCGTGACTACATGAATCGTAATCAATCCGCCCGTGATGAGTATGCCGCGCTTAAAATAAAACTCGCCCAGCAATTTCCAGAAGATCGAGAGTCATATACAAAAGCCAAGGAAGAATTCATTCTGGGGATTATTCAACAGGCGCGAGATAACGATTAAAATATGGCCTTCCAAGACATTGAAATCGAAATTAAACTCCCCTTATCCAATCCTGACGACGTCAAACAGTTTTTAGATGCGCAGGCTGAACCCAAGGCTCAGGACGTTTTTCAAAAAGACACTTACTTCGTCCCGGCACACAGAGATTTCATGGACGTTAAATATCCTTTTGAGTGGCTGAGGATCCGAGAGACTGACAGCAGATGCTCCATCAATTACAAGCACTTTCATCCTGAAAATGTTGAGATGACGACTTATTGCGATGAGTTTGAGACCAAGATCGACAGTCCGGAATCAGCTAAAAAGATTTTCGCCAGCCTGGACATCAAACCGATTGTTGTCGTCGAAAAAACTCGTTCAACCTGGATGTTTGAAAACGTCGAGGTGGCCATAGATGACGTCAAAGACCTCAGCCCGTATATAGAACTCGAAGCGACTTTGCAATACGAAAGTCCGGAAGCTGCACGTGCTTATCTTTACGAAGTCCTGGGTAAATTAGGCGCTAAAGTCCGCGAGGAGGATGTGCGCGGTTATCCGTATATGGTTTTGGAAAAAATATCTAACAAGAAATAATATGAAATTCAAAAAAGACAAATATAAATCAGCACGTGGTGGCCATTCAAGACTACTGATTGTTTGCTGTCGCAAATGCGAAAGCATTGTCGTTGTTTATCAAAAAGACGGCCCTGGTAATTTGCGACGTTTATATTTGGACAGAATATTCGCGCCTGAAGGTCTAGTCGGCCTGCAAGCCATGAACATAAAAGACGTTCCGATATTAAAGTGTAAAAAATGTTCGGAAGTACTTGGCACGCCTTATATTTACCTCAAAGAAAAACGAAAGGCTTTTAGGTTATATCAGGATGCGGTTATTAAGAGGCTAAGAAAGTTGAACGACCTATGACCGACGAATCCTTCATGCAGGAGGCTTTGGAAGAAGCGCAATTTTGCAACAAACAATGTTCTTGACATCAATAAGAGGCATTGGTAATGTTGTATTACAATCTATTACAATTAACTATTAAAAATATGCGTGAAGTAATCAACATTTCCGTGCCTGCTCCCTTGGCCAAGACCATTAAAAATGCCGTAAAAAATGGGAGTTACGCTTCCACGAGCGAATTTTTCCGCCACCTTTTGCGTGATTGGCAGGAAGGCATGCTACTCAACGGACTGAACGAAAGCCGTGATGAGATTCTTGCCGGCAAGGGTAAGGTTTTGAAGTCCTTAAAAAAATTAAGATAAATTTCCTGTTATGGAGATTGTCTACAGTTCGCAATTTGCACGGGAATACAAAAAATTGTCCGATAGTATAAAGGACAACGCCGAAAAACAGGAAATAATCTTCCGTGACAATCCTACTGATCCGAGATTAAAAACCCACAAGCTCAAAGGCCGATTACGCGGGTTTTTGTCTTTCTCCATCGGTTTTAGATATCGGATAATATTTGAATTCTCAAAAGATAAGAAAAGAGTCTACTTCCATTCAGTCGGAGACCATGATGTTTACCAATGAACTACTCTAAGGGATCTATGACCGATGAATCCTGCATGCAGGAAGCTTTAGACGAAGCTTCTATCTCGCAACAAAGCGGAGACTGGCCAATCGGCTGCGTCATTGTTTTGAATGATCAAATCATCGCACGGACGCACAATCAAGTTTACTCGACGAAAGACAAGCTGGCACATGCCGAGATGCTGGCCTTGAGACAGGTACAAGATATTTTGCGCAATAGTCCGGGCGAAGCGACTCTCTACACCACTTATGAACCTTGCCCCATGTGTTTTGGCGCCATAATCCTAAGCCGCATAAAACGAGTGGTATGCGGAATTGATCTGGATAATAGCGGCGCCATGCATTTCCGAGAAAATTTGCCATTGCTTTTTAAGCAGGACAAATTCAAAGTTGATTTCACTGCCGGCATCTTAGCAGACGAATGTTACGAGGTTTTCATCAAAGGCGAACCAACTAAAAAATTATTGGATAATGGTTTAATTAGAAAAAGAAGCGAGCTCGAAAAATTAGACATTTAAAAAACTTTTTGTGCGTCCCCTTTTTAAGGGGACAGACCCGCCAATGGCGGGTCAGGGGATCAACCAATCACCGTCCCCACAAACTTCTTGCCTTCAAAGATATTTTTTAGGTTTTTTAAGTCATTGCCTTGGGCGATGACTACTTCCATCCCCCACTTATCCGCCAAGCGCGAGGCAATCGGGTCAAACGGCACATTCATACCCGGCGACCATTTGTTGCCGACCAAGTGACGGAAAGTTTTCCAATCAGCTTTGTATATGGGCTTAGCATCCGTGTGCTTGTTAGGATCTTTGTCGTAGGCGACCGCGATGTTGCTTAAATTAATGACACGCTTGGCCCCATACTTGTGGCCCATGCGGATAGCCACATAATCCGTGCTCCAACCAGGCTTCCAACCGGCTCCAATGAGGACCGACTTATTCCAGTTGACGTGGAGCGTTGGATTTTTGATAACGCGGTGCAAAGCCTCTTCGCGGAAAACAGAACGCAAAAGATGCGCGTTCAAACGCGTGGCGTGAATACCCAGCCAATCCACATCCTCGTCGGCGAGTTTACCGACAGCACGTGCCGCCTGCTGATAGCTTCTGGCTGTGCTACCGCCGCCGACCACGATGATAAAACGTTCTCCCAATTTTATCCTCGCCCGTATCAGCTTGGAAAAATCTTTCAGAAAATCCGCGTCAATCCCGCCGTTGGGAACCAGGATGGATCCGCCCAACGAAATGACTATCAATTTATTGTCCATTTTCTTAAACTCGTTTACTCTTCTCTAAACAAGGAGTTGGTCAGCCACGAGACGGCCCAGAAAATTAAAGCTCCGCCAAAAGCCGGCCAGAAACCCATGACATAGAACCCAGGGACAACGGCCGAGGCTAACCAGAACATCAACGCGTTGATAACCAAGGTGAATAGACCAAGCGTCAAAATATTGACCGGCAATGTCAGCAAAAGGACTAAGGGCCGGATAATAGCATTGATCAGACCCATAACCAAAGCCGTAATCAAGGCTGCCCAAAAATTATCGACGCTTACGCCAGGAATAAGATAAGCCGCCAGCATGACTGCCAGGGCGTTGATGACCCAACGGACGATGAACATACTTCTAAGAAATTATTGAATCTGGGGATTGGTATTTGGAATTTTGGGCTACCCATATTCCAAATACCATATTCCAAATTCTATGAGTTAGAGTGTTTCTTCTGTATCTCTGTTATTTTATTTTCCGCGTGCTCAAGGCGCTCACGCAAAACTTCGGCCAATTCCATAGCGCGCTCGTATTTCTTGAGCCCGACGTCAAGATCTGATTCGCCTTGCTCAAACCACTCGGCAATTGATTCGAGTTCAGCGAATGACTTGGCGACATCGAGTTCTGATTTTTTAGGTTTCTTTTCTGGCATAACTGTTATGTCATCGCGAGCGAAGTCTGACGGAGCGTGGCGATCTACTGTTCAACTGTAGATTGCCGCGTCGCTATCGTTCCTCGCAATGACAGGTTAGTTAAAGTAGTTTTTGTTGCTTAGCTTTATTGGCTTGCCTAATTTGTTCGAGCCTGGCATCCGCTTCTCCATCGCGCAAAACAATGGTTATCGGTTGGCCGACTGACAAACCCGCGACCGAAGTCAGCGTTTTGCCGCTCGTACTGCGGAGAATCGCATAACCACGATTCAACACGCCTTTGGGGTCCAAAGAGGCCAATAAACGAACGTGATTACGCAACCTGTCACTGAGCGTCTTTAGCCATTGTTGCACATTTGACTCGGCCCTGGAAGCCAGTTGCTCCAGCTGCTGTCGCTGGACGGAAAGCCACAAAGCCGGCGCTCTGAGGGCTCGCTTGATCAACTCCTTCTTCGAGCTGATCGTCTCCAAAAGCTGATTTTCAATTTTTTCAGTGTGGTGAGCCAGGTCTCTCAGAACATCAATTCTATCCGGCACCAGACGACGCGCGCAATCGGTGGGCGTCGAACCCCTGACATCGGCCGCTAATTCGGCGAGTGACAAATCTCGCTCGTGGCCAATGCCAACCAAAGTCGGAATTTTGGATGAATGGATGGCGCGGACGATTAACTCGCTGTTGAAAGCCATCATCTCTTCGAGCGATCCTCCACCTCGAGTGATGACCAAAGCATCATATTCATCAGACCCACTGGCGGACCGAGCGTTAGCCGCCTGGATCGCTTTAACAATATCCTCATCCGCGCCCATACCCTGCACTTTAACGTGGTAAGTATGAATCTCAAGCCCACGCCAGCGCTCGTTGATGATGCGAATGAAATCTCCGTAAGCCGCGCTTTCGCGCGAAGCAATGAGCGCGATCCGGTTTGGAAAAACCGGCAAGGCCCGCTTACGCGAAGGGTCAAATAAACCTTCAGCCTCAAGGCGGGCCTTAAGCGCGGCTAAGGCTTTTTTCAAAGCGCCTTCGCCCACCAGCTCGACTCGATTAGCTGTGATGGAAAATTTGCCGAATTTGGGATAGATGCGCGGCGTGCCAAAGACACGGACTTTCATGCCATCTTCAACCGGCACGCGCAGTTGCCAGACGGTCATAAAGATATTAACCAAGCCCTGATCATCCTTGAGATCAAAATTTACCCACTGACCTTGCGAGACCCGGAAACCAGAGACTTCTCCCTCAACGCAAAGTTCCTCCGCGTCCCAAGACCGGGCCAAAACGTCGTTGATGTGAGCTATGAAGTCTGTAACGGAAAAGACTGTCATGCTAATAGAGTAGCACACGGACCACGCGGACCAAACGGACCAAACGTCAATAGCCCCCTGTCATTCTGAACGCAGGTGAAGAATCTGCGGAGCCAATCAACCCCTTTGTCATTTCGAGCGTAGTTTGACGGAGTCTCACGCCTGAGGCGCTGCGCCCGTCCTTTGGCGGGGATGCGCCTATGGAGCAGAGAAATCGTCGATCGAATATAACTAAGTATTTCTGTTTAGGCGATCTCTCCGTTCCGCTTCGCTTCAGTCGAGATGACAAAAAACAAAAAGGACCCTTTCAGATCCTTTTCCCATTGTCATTTCGAGCGGAGTGCCATCAAAGCACACGGGCACGGAGTCGAGAAATCCCTTAGTCTAACAATCGAACAAGGGATTCCTCCACTCCATCACCTTCGTGATTCCGGTCGGAATGACAGAGGTTATTTGTACAACAGTCCTCCCCACTCAACCAACGTGAACCCGTTTCTGACCGGCGTGATGATCTTGGGCTGCGCGATAGAAATCGAGGCTGAGAGCTTTTGCCAATCCATAAAGATACGAATGCTCGTGTCCGGTTTAGGGGTGACGTTAAGCGGCGCGGCTTTTGACCAATCGCTAGTCAAGAATGAGACGCGATAATACGGAGCGCCAGTCATTCGAGGCAACCAGAAGTCCATAAACTCCTGCGATTCTTTGGCGTTCAAACCATATTTCGCGAGCGTCTGTGTCAAAAATGTTTTCTGCTCGCCATCTTTGACTACAAAGCCTTCACGAGGTGGGACATAACCCACGCCCGTCCCCTCCCAATATAATGACCCAAATTGCTGTCCGTCGGCCATGGTCAAAGTGCCGTCGGGTTGGGCTACGGTCTGCCAACCACGCGCTGGGTAAGTCGGTTCGCTGACAGTGACATTGATAAAGCGAGGTAAGCTCACAGAAACCAGAGTTGTTTTTGTTGGATACAAGTAGATGACCGGCTTGCCACATTCGGCCATGGGCATAAACTCCGAATCTAGGTAATAGGTCCAACGATCAAACTCATCTCTCCAAAATATAACGGATACCGGTTTATTTTTGACGAAATCCTCAAAACTCGATTTTTTATCCGGTTCAGGAACATACCAACCATCATAAGCCAGTCTGACAGTTGGACTACTAAGCATGTCTTTAACCATGTAAACTGGATCGTTCTGAGAAGTTTTCCCAATAACTATTAAATTTTCTGATCTTAAATCCTCGCCTTCCGCGGGTGGTTTCGGCCAAAAAGTTTCCCCACAACCTCCCTTTGGCCTGCTATAAGCTTTTGCCAAAGTCTTTCCTCCCAAGGCCTTAGTATCCCACGTTATCATTAACTGTTCATCTCCATTGCTAGATGTTTTATACGGGATTACAGCTGCGACTCTTACAAAACTACCGTCATCATCCTGGACATAAGTTTGTCCATCTTCATTTCCGTAAATATTTCTATTATCTTTTGTCATGCCTATGGTAGACATGCTAAAAATCTCTCCTCTGCGTAGCCATTCGGTATACAGCCCTCCAGGGTCAGACCCAACAAAGAAAGAGGGTTCGGCCGTATCCAAAGGCCGACCAGATGCCGTTGTTAAAGTCCCTTGACCCACTTTAATTGCCTTCGGCGTACTCAATCCGTATGCTTCGATGAATATCAGCCGCTCTTGAGGCGTAGAAATATCAAAGGATTCACCAATCCCGGGCTCGACATACAATGAATCGAGAAGTCGAACCTGCTTGCCATCACTCGACACCAAGAAACGATAATAATTATCACCGGTCGTCTGATCTATTACGTGCCTTATAAACAGAGAGGAACCGACGTATTTTCCGCTTTTAACTTTTCCAATAAGCCATGTGCCAACTGCGCGCTCGCCCATCGGATACGGTTCGTCCGTATCCTGGTCATCTAACCATTGCACCAGCTTATCATAATCACCTTGACTGACTTTATCCTTATAAGCCTTAACTACACTCCCCAAAGCTTTCTTGATCCCCCAAAATTGCGGCTTCACCCACTCCATGTCCAAAACCGATTGAGTATTATCCGGGTTTTGAACAAAAGTTTGTTTTTCTGACAAATAATTACGATCCGATGAAATCGTATTTTCTGAACTTGAGGTAGCTGTCGGTAAAGCCACATCCGAAGGCGGCTGGTTGGAGTTGGCTACCGGCGTCGGCAGATTTGGATTCTGGACGACTTTGGAGTTCCTGGCGGACCAGATCAACCAAAATATGCCAAACCCAATGGCGAGCCCAGCGATGAATATTAGTACAATGGCCCAGGTGGGCAGACTCTTTTTGGCCTGCAACTTAACTTCGTCTGACGTTGTCTTTGGCATAATATCTTTGTAGAGCAAAAAGCAAAATTCAAAAAGCAAAATGTTGGAATCCCTTCGGGATATTAATAATATTGCGAAAGCAATACCTGCATTTTGAATTTTGCTCTTTGCATTTTGAATTAGTTATTAGTTGTTAATTGTTTTAATAACTCCCTGTTTAATCTGGGATGACAGACTTTTATCCGAAACAGAGGCTAAATAGTCCAAACGGGTCTGACGCTCCTTGCCGGTCAAGAGAATAGGCTGACTTTTATCAATCCTGACGGGGTAAAGATAAAGCCCGCTCCCCTGCTTACTCAAATCAAGTCCTACCACCAAACCCAGTTTGGTTTCGGTTGACCAGTCCTGATCGAAGATAAAGTTGCCCAAAGAATATGCGATTGGCTTGCCATGATAAATCTCAACTGACTGCATCCAGTGGGGATGACCACCCATAACCGCGTCCACGCCTTGCTCGACCAACCAATGCGCGAGATCAGTCTGCGTCTTGTTAGGCTTGGCCTGATATTCATTGCCCCAATGCATAAAGACAATCGTGTAATCTGCTTTCTGCCGGGCAGATTTGATATCTTGAGCGGCTAATTCTTTATCCAGCGGATTGTCCGTCGTATTAAAACCCAGTAACGCAATTTTGCGTCCGCGACTCTCAACGATCGTAAGCGCGTGAGCTTCATCATCCTTAACCTGATCGCCAAAGACGCTGATACCTACTTGGCTGATTTTTTGTCGCGAACTTTCTGCGGCCGCGCCGCCTTGATCATAAGTATGGTTATTGGCCTGCGAGACGGCACTGATGCCAACTTTTTTGAACGTGACTAATATCTTTGGATCAAACATGAAATCAACGTTGCCTTTGTTGGGCGGCAGACGTTTGTCAGTCACGGGCCCTTCGAGATTGCCGACGATCAAGTCTTGCCCGCGGAAAAACCTGTTTTCCTGGCCCAGTATTTTTTTGAAAGGATAATCAAGGCTGCCCGCCGTTTTACTCCTGGTCGCCACATTGCGGTCAAACATCATGTCACCCAAAAACAAAAGCGTGACGTCTTGTTGTGGTTTGATTTCACCCGGCGCGAATGAAACCAAAAAGTGGCTGGTCGAGTCCTGGCTGATTTGCGCCTGTAGGATACGCAGCGAGTTGGTGTGGGTGTGGATAGTGACATCGCCTAAGCCAAGGTCGCGGGCTACCCGTAGCGCCACGCGAAGGACGGCCGGCGCGTCGATCTCGGCGCGCCTGACTTCCTTGTCAGCTAGCGAACTAATAACATCTTGCGTTAACTCATCGTGGAAGTCGGCGACCTCGGCCGGCTGGTAATGCGAAGCGTCTATGCTGTCGACCAATAATGCATCCTTATCTTTTTGCAGGGTGGCGATAATAGTTGACGTTAAAACACTCATTTTTTCTTCTGTCGCGTCCGGCCTGACCATGATCGGAACAATTTTAACGTCCGTCCCCCAGGCACGTTGCAAGAATGGAACCAAACCGGTCACGGCGTGTTCGCCCTCTATCGGACTTTCACAAAAGGGAGTTTTGCATGCTCCAAAATGATCCGGGACAACGAGGTAAACCGTCGAGGGCTTTGGGACGGCTGAGACCAGGGATGCTATTTCGCGCGCCGCGACTAAGTGATGAGGGACAAGAATAACGCGCGTCCCTGCTTTAACCGTCCAATCCATCTTAGCTGAAAAAGCAGCATCCAAAATATCTTTTGAGACAGTACCCGGTATGTCTAAATTTTGTCCCTGACCTTCGTTAGCAACTCTCTTGACTACTGGAGGTGTTGAGTTGGACGAGGCAGAGATCTCTGCTTTTCGGGGCGGAGAGGAACTGGTCTCAACTCTCTCCGGCAAAAATAAAATCGCCGCGCAAATCCCGCAGATTAATCCGGCTATGATGACTATCAAAACAGACCAATGCAATTTCATGTTATCTGACTATGATAATGCCTTAACCAGGCTAAAATGACAATCAAAGTCCGGTAGCCTGACCTTCAATAAACAAACGCCCGGCTGGCGTGCTGGTTGTATCTATAATCAATTTGGTTGAGCTCGACGCTCCAGACACGACCGCTGCAGATTTCGGCTGTTCACTGATCACTATCCCCTGTTCACTGTAATTGTTCCACAAATAACCCATCCCCCACACGCCGGCCACCAAAGCCAGTATGAGGATCGTAAGGCTCAGGGCTTTAGCAGGTGTGGTCATAATCGATATTCGATATTCGATATTCGAAGTTAGTTAGGCATGACTAAGATCATCAGCTTGGCGCCATTGGCCACGTCTCCCCCATTCCAATCATGGGCCGCGTCGACGATACGTTCGAGAGTATAAGTATAATCCTCGCCTTTGCGCGTCCCCGGATCACCGGTTATGAAAAGGCCGTCATCCGTAAAACCCTTGATAACCAACATGTGATAAAGCGGGCCTCCGTTGCGGAAATTGGGATTTTTGAGATCTTTGCCGGAAAAAGGAATCATGACCGGAAAACCCCGCCCCACAATATTTTTGATGTCATCCGCTGTTTTAAACGACAAGACTTTAACATCTTTATATCCAAAATAATCACGCATGATCTTAGCCGTCTCCTCGGCGTCCGTGTCTTTGTAGTCACCGCGGACTTTATTCTCATAAGCCACTAACTTAAGAATCGCCGCGTCTGCCTCGTCCGGCGTAAATTTGGTTCGCGCTTCGTAAAAACCATCGACCATCAACATAGAAGCTTCTTCGCAAGCTTCCTGATATGGCATGTCCCAGTTGGCGTGCGGCGCCTGGCTCATCCAAGGCACGGCTAAATTAATTGAGTTTGGAATTTTAATTTCCTTGGTCAACGGGTCAACATCTGCGGCTTTTTGGGTTTGCGGGCTTGATTCCAGCATGTAATTTTCCGAAACCGAAAGTCCACCTTCGACCGGAGAGGGCGCGGCCGGCAAAACCTGATCCGTTCCGTTCGCGTTTTCATCCGCATAAGTCACGGCCGGCGGCAATTTTGGGCGGTTTAGCTCATACCACCAATCATAAGCCCAATGTCTGGCAAAAAAAGCGCCAACCAAAAGCACGACGATTATGGCCAAGACAATATATGACCTGCGTTTCATGGCCGTTAGCATAACAAAAAAGAGGCTTACAATCAAACTCAACTAACAACTTAAAACTGACAACTGACAAGAGTAGTTAAGTAGCCAACCTAAAACTCTTGTAAGTTGTCAGTTGTTAGTTTCTACTTTTTCAACGGTTCCATGGTCACCGAAATCATCTTGTCGCCCTTGGTAATCTTCTTTACGACATCCATGCCGGAAACAACGCGGCCAAAAATGCTGTATTGAGGCGGCAGCGCCGTATCACCCAACATAATGAAGAACTGTGACCCGTTAGTGTTCGGACCGGCATTGGCCATGGCCACGATACCCTCTTTGTAAGGCAAATTAACTTTATCATCCTCAAACTGATAGCCAGGGCCGCCCGTGCCAGTCCCCAAAGGATCGCCGCCCTGGATGACAAAACCCGGTTCGACGCGATGGAAAGTCAAGCCATTGTAGAATTTATGATTCGTAAGATAGAAAAAATTCGAGGCGGCTTTGGGACCTTCAGCCGGGAGAAGCTCAAAAACAATGTCGCCTTTATCGGTTTTGATACGAACCTGCTGGTTAGCCAGCTCGCCTTCAGGAAAAATTCCCGGGAAAGTCAATTTATTATCAACATTCATAATTGGGGTAGAGGTAGAAGTTGGAGGTAAATTAGCAGTGGTTGAAGTTGTCTGGGGAGGTACTGGTTGCGGGATGGTTGATGTGGCGGCGCCAGGCTGTGTCGTTGTGGCACCCTGATCAACCGGCGGGGTAACCGGGGCCTGCTGTGTGGCATCGGTCGGCTGGACGTACTTATCTAATGACACGGGAGATTGGCTCGGGTTGCAACCTAACCCGTAAGCGATCAATCCGGCCAGGATGAATAAGCTGAAAAATATTGTTTGGTTCCTCATAGTGGCCACATTTTATACCT
This sequence comes from Patescibacteria group bacterium, assembly GCA_041661105.1. Classification (GTDB taxonomy): domain Bacteria; phylum Patescibacteriota; class Patescibacteriia; order 2-12-FULL-60-25; family 2-12-FULL-60-25; genus MWCR01. Next base: position 145,256 of record JBAZVB010000001.1, on the reverse strand, counting down.
ATGCGCCAAAGGGTAAAGTGGATAAACTGGATTTTTCCCAAGGTAACGCATGAGAGCCGACCGCGCCGCCCCTAGCCACGTCCACCATAACGCCGGGCAGGCGCCAATCCGCCAATAATTCAGTCATGACATCCTTGGTTAGCTTGATATGCTCAGATAAATCCTGGCCGCGTTCATCTCTGGCGGTAATTCTGGATGGCAAGACATCCCCCGGAAGGAAAAATAATTCTGTCATGACAGCCTGGGCTTGGGTTGATTTTAAAACTTCCAAAGCTATATAGCGTGCCAGCCAAACGCCGTAGACCTCAACCCCGTGCCAATCTCTGCCCGCCGGATTGACGATGGGCGGCAAATTTTCGCCATAAGCCAAGAGGTGGCTCTTTTTACTTCCAATGTTTGACTCAATCCCGCCTCTTTGAGACTCACCCAAAACATTAATCTGCAACCGCGCGTGCAAATCTTGTTCCTCGATTTCTTGAGCAATAGCCGCGCGCACCAAATCCAAAGGATGCGTGCCATGGTCAACTTCGACTATCACCTCGTCAATCCGCTTGCCTTGCCCTAAAACAGAAACTTGGCCGGACGCACCCAACCAGAACCAATCCGGATCATGCTTGCGTCTGCCCTCGAGTGCTTGAACAATTTTTTGAGACCAATAAAGCGGAGCCGGCATAAACTCATCCGTTTCGCGTGTGGCGTAGCCAAAGACGAGCGCCGGTTCACGACAGGCCTGACGGAAGAGCCCAATCTGTTCGCTACTGACGGGCTCAAGCGCGATAAACGGTTCCATCTGATCGTAAACTCCGCATTGCCCCAACAGACGCTGGACGAGGAGAGAAACATCAAAATCAGCCTGGGTCAAAGTCTCGCCCGTCACGAAAATCGCGCCTCTCCCGCCTGAGACGTGGCATTCAATCCTGGTCTCTGGGTCGCGACGCAAATATTCATCCGCTATCCCGGCCGCGACCAAATCGCAGACGTGGCTCGGATCCCCGATTAAGGGCACAGTGGCTAAACGCATATCGGCCTTAGCCTACCGGTTATTCCTTGGTTCATCAAGAGCATATATCATAGCGTCCTAAAACGTCCCAAGCGTCCTCAGCGTCCTATCGAAAGGACGTTGAAGGACGAGTGAGTTGGATGGTAGGTTTTGACCTTACGTCTAATTTCTGTCATCGTATGTCTCTGTCAAATGGAGCAAGAAAATGACGCTCAGTTAGTCAAAAAATATCTCAAAGGCGATGAGCATGCGCTGCGTCTTTTGTATGAACGACACATCCCGGCGGTCTATAACTTTATTGCCCGAATCTCCCCTTCTGAAATCGATGTTGACGATATAGTCCAGGAAGCTTTCGTTAAAGCCTGGAAAAATCTCAAAAAATTTAATCTGGATTTATCTTTCAGGACATGGTTGTTTACGATTGCTAAAAACGTTCTACTGGACCAAATAAAAAAGAAACGTCCGATGATTTTTTCGCTGAGCGATCAAGATGACGCATTCATCGATGTTGAGGACTCAAAACCTCTGCCTGACGCCATGCTGGATATCCGGGACTCCGACGAACGCGTGGCAATTTTATTGAATGAGTTAACCCCCGCGCAACGCGCCACGGTTGTCCTGCATGTCATGGAAGACCTGACTTTTCGAGAAATTGGAGAGGTTTTAGGCCAACCTATGGAAACCGTCAAAACCCGGTATCGCCGGGCTATCGCCTCTCTCTCAAAACAAATAACAAATAGCAAATAACAAGAGTACTCTTGCCATTTGTCAATCGATATTTTAGCTAATTTTAGGAAAAGTGAACCAAAGCCTGCCTTTTAAGCGTAGATAAGGCAGTAGCAAATTTATGTCTACCTATCTTGAAGAGGCCATATCAAAACTGCCCGCTCAAATTCCCCCGGCGGGCATGTTTGAGATGATCAACTGTGCCATCAACCGCGAGAAAAAATTGCGTAGCATCAAACGCCGCGCCGTGGCTTTTGCCTCAGGCTTAGCCATCCTATCGGGTTTTATGGCCACATTCTGGAATGTTTTGTGGCAAGAAATTGCCCAATCCTCGTTTGCCGTTTATCTGCAAACTGCTTTGACGGATCACAACGTGCTCCTCACCTACTGGAAAGAAGCGACCATGAGTCTCCTCGAATCCTTGCCCATCACCAATCTCATCGCCTGGCTATTGATGGCCTTCTTCGCCCTTGGCCTTCTCTCGATGCTTTGGCAAATCATGAAGTCAGAGCCGCATAAACATCATCACACCGCTTTAACCTAACCCTATGAACCAAAATCATCCGTCCGAACACGCCGAGCAACCTGTCCAAAAAATACCGGGCTTCATTAAAGGGATCATCGTCGGCATCGTTGCGCTCATCGTCTTGCTGGGAGTTTTTCAGCTAGGGATGTTTGTCGGTTCCCATAAGGCGGGCTTTGCTTTTGATAGATATGATTTCTATAACAACATGCCAGGCGGAAGACCCCCGAGTCACGGCCAGATGGGCTTGCCTCTGCCCGGAACTTTCGATCCTCATGGCGCAGTCGGATCAGTCATCTCCAATGACGGAAAACGGATGGTTCTCAAGGGCTTGGACGGTTCCGAAAAAATAATTATTTATTCAACCAGCACAGAGATACAAAACGGGCCGAATGTGATTAAAGCTTCTGACATTTTAGAAAACAAACGCGTGGTAGTCTTTGGAAACCCGGACGACAAAGGACAGATCGAAGCTAAATTCATTCGCCTTTTAGATCGTAGATAAAATTTATGACTCTCAAAAGCATTCTCAACAAAAAAATGTTTCTCTGGGGCGGAGCCGCCATCCTGATTTTAGGCACCGGTTTTTGGTTTTATTCCGCCAGAACCAGCCAGGCTGAAACAAGATACGCCATGACGGCCGTGACCAAAAACACCATCGTGACGACCGTCGACGGCACCGGACAGGTTTCCGGTGACAGACAGTTAGACGTCAAAGTCAAAGGCAGCGGCGAGGTGACTAAAATTTTGGTTAAAGTCGGCGATAAAGTCACCAAAGGCACCCAACTCATGGAACTTGACCGGACGACGGCTCTCAAAAATATTCGTGACGCCGCGCAGTCAGTCAACGATTCCAAAATCTCTTTGGAGAATGCTCAACTTCAACTGGCTAAAACCAAAGAAGGCCCGGATGCCGTTTCCCTGGCCCAGGCCGAGGATTCGTTAAACCAAGCTAAGCGCAATCTCGAAGACCTGCAGAAAGGCCCTGACTCTTTTGATTTGCAACAAGCGCAGACCGACGTCGAAACGGCTAAAAAGAATATCAAGATGACGGCGGACGGCTCCATGCCCCAGGGCGTGCGCGACACTTACGACCAATATGTTCTCGCTCTGCAATCAGCTGATCAGGCTTTGGACAAGGCCCTGACCGATGCCAACAATGTCTTGGGCATCGACGGTCCCCGCTCGATTGCCGCTTTGGATCGCATGTTCTCGATTCTTGACGATGTCCCGAAGTATCGATCCATGGACGCTTACCAAGCGGCTAAAGCCAGCATCGCCATCGCTGAAAAAAAAGTTAGCGCCTTAAGCCAGACCAATGAAACGCCTGACAATATCGAGGCGGCTTCCGCGGCTGTTTCCGACGCGCTGAATCAAGCCAATCCATTATTGAAGTACGTCTCAGATGGATTGCAAGCCACCATGATTTCGAGCGATTTGAGCCAGAGCCAAATTGATAGTCTTAAATCCACCATCCAATCAGACCTTTCCAGCATCAACTCCAAAATTACCGCCCTCATCAACCAGGAACAGGCCGTCAGGCAAGCGAATGACGCGTATGACTCTTCCCTGACTGCCTACAATCGGGCCGTCTTAGCTTTGAACAAACTGCAAAGCCCGGCTGATGCTTCCCAAATCGCCACCGCTCAAGAAAAAGTCAAAGAAGCCCAGGCCTCTTTGGACAAGCTCACGGCCGGGACTTCTGCCATAGATTTAAAACTTGCTCAAAACTCAGTCAGTCAAAGAGTCTCAGCTTTGACTTCGGCTCAAAATAAACTCAACGACGCTAAAGCCGCCTTGTCCGATTATTCGGTCGTGGCGCCTTTTGACGGAGTTATCGGCAGTATCGCCCTCCAGACATCCATGGATGCTTCCGCCGGATCGACGGCCCTCGTCATGATTACCAACCAAAAAATCGCGACCCTCGCTTTAAACGAAGTCGACGCGGCTAAAGTCGCGGTTGGTCAAAAAGCCACTTTGACTTTTGACGCCATCGACGGGCTCTCGATCACCGGCGAAGTGGCCGAAGTCAGCCCGCTGGGAACAGTTTCCCAAGGCGTGGTGAGTTATGCCGTTAAAGTCGCCTTTGACGGCCAAGACTCGCGCATCAAGTCAGGCATGAGTGTTTCAACTTCGATCGTCACCGAGGTCAAAGCCGATGTTCTAACCGTTCCCAATTCCGCCATCAAGAGCCAGGGAGATCAACATTACGTTCAGATGTTTGATGCCAGCTCAACCAAACCCGGTACGGATGGCACAATCGCCACTGATCAGACCCCGACCCGTGTCACCGTTGAAATTGGAGTGACTAATGATTCTTTGACCGAAGTCGCTTCCGGTCTTAAGGAAGGTGACCAAGTCATCAGCCAGACCGTAAAACAGACAACTGCAACCAAAACCAATTCAGCTGCCTCGCAAAACAACCTACTCCGCATGGGAGCCGCAGGTGGCCGTTAAACACCTATGATTCAACTCGATCAAATAACTAAAAGCTATTCCAACTCGAGCGAAGAGGTAAAGGTGTTAAAAGGCATCAGCTTCACCATTCAAGACGGAGAGTTCGTGGCTATCATGGGTCCGTCCGGATCCGGTAAATCAACTCTCATGCACATCTTGGGCGCCTTAGATACGCCCACCAGCGGCAAGTACCTGCTCGATGGACGCGATATCTCTTCGTTTTCCGACAAAGAACTGGCAGGCATCAGAAAGGAAAAAATCGGATTTGTTTTTCAAGCTTTTAATTTACTGCCGCGCGCTACGGTTTTACGCAACGTCTCTCTTCCTTTGATCTACATGCGGGTTCCTAAAAAAGAACGGGAAGAAAGAGCTCGAGCCGCTCTGATTAGTACAGGGCTCGACGAGGCGCGTTTTGATCACCTTTCCAATCAGCTTTCGGGCGGGCAAATGCAACGTGTGGCTATTGCGCGCGCCTTGGTGACTAACCCCTCTCTCATCCTGGCAGATGAACCAACCGGCAATCTGGACACGCAGACCGGCGAGATCGTATTGGATACTTTCAAAAAACTGAACGATAAAGGGCACACCATCATCCTCATCACTCACGAAAGGGATGTCGCCGAACACGCTCAACGTATCATCTATATCCGTGACGGCATGATGGTTAAAGAAGAAGTAACAAGTAAAAAGTAACTAGTAACAAGTATGGGTCACTTTTTACTTTTTACTCGTTACTAGTTACTAAAAATTTATGCGGATCAGTGATTTATTCGAAGAAACATACATGGCCTTGTCGACCAATAAGGCGCGTTCCGCTTTGACGATTTTGGGTATTGTCATCGGTATCGCTTCGGTCATAGCCATGACGGCCATCGGACAAGGCTCACAGGCCAGCATCCAAGCCAGCATTACTTCAGCCGGTTCAAATTTGTTATACGTCACTCCCGGCCAACAACGCGGGGTAGGCATGCAGGTCAGTTCCGGCCGCGGCTCGGCCCAAACGCTGACGCAAGGAGATGCGGATGCCATACAAAGTACGATCACTCTGGCGAAAGCTGTTGAGCCGGAACTGAGCAAGAGATATCAAATCACCGCCAAAGGCACCAACACCAATACCCAGGTCATTGGTACGACGCAGGATTATGTCGACGTCAGAAACTTTCAGATTGATCAAGGCACTTTTTTGAGCGACATGGACATTAAAAGCCAAACCCGAGTCGCAGTCCTCGGTCCGACCACCAGGGATGATCTTTTTGGTGAAGGCGCGGATGCCATCGGCCAAAAAATTCGCATCAATAACGTGGAGTTCAAAGTCATTGGCGTCACTCTTACCAAAGGTGGCAGCGGCTTCCAAAATCCTGACGATGCTATCTATGTTCCCATCTCAACGGCCCAGCGTTACTTAGCCGGTGACCAATACGTTTCGACCATAGCCGTCCAGGCGGCCAGTGCCGACAACATGACCGCAATCCAGGAACAAATAACCGAACTCCTGCTGGAACGCCACAAAATCAGCGATGCGGCCTCGGCCGATTTTAGCGTCATGAACCAGGCTGACATCGTAGCCACCGCTTCGAGCGTAACCGGAACCTTTACCACCCTCCTCGCCTCCATCGCAGGCATTTCACTTTTAGTCGGAGGCATCGGCATCATGAACATGATGTTGACCAACGTGACCGAAAGAACACGCGAGATTGGTTTGCGCAAAGCCATCGGCGCCGAGGAAGGCGACATCAGTAAACAGTTTCTCTTGGAATCCGTCATGCTGACTTTCTTGGGCGGGGCCATCGGTATTTTCTTAGGCTGGATCCTGGCCTGGGGTGTCCAGTATTTCGGGGTCACTTCAACCAAAATTACCTGGAGCACCGTTTTCTTGGCTTTTGGCGTTTCAGCCTTGATCGGTATCGTCTTTGGCTATTATCCGGCTCGTCGCGCCTCGAAACTCAATCCGATCGTGGCTTTGCGTTTCGAGTAAGCCCTCCGTCATTCTGAGCGCCCCCTTCCGTCATTCTGAACGTAGGTGAAGAATCTGCGAAGCTAATCAACATCTAATCTACTAATTCCTTTCCTCAATTTATGAAAAACAGTTCAATCATCGCTATCGCTATCGTCTGCCTCCTGCTGGGAGGGGCGGCCGGTTATTTAGTAACAACGACTTTCCTGAAACCCGGGGGCAACATCCGGAGTTTTAACGGAGCCAATCTTGGCAACGGACAGGGCCGGACAGGCGCCAGGGCCAACGGCGGCATGATCGCCGGAGAGCTGCTCAAAAAAGACGACGGGAGCTTGAGCATCAAGCTGCGCGATGGCAGTTCCAAGCTTGTCTTAACTACATCCTCAACCGAAACCTTGACCATGGCCACTGGTACTTTGGCCAGCCTGAAAGTTGGCGAAAATGTAATTGTCAACGGCACTCAAAATGCGGACGGCAGCCTGACGGCCAACACCGTCCAGACTAATCCGACCGGAGCCATGATGCAGTTTGGCGCGATGCAAAATTCTCAAGCCGGCACACAAGCAGGCAGTAAGACGACCAAACAAACGACTCAGACTGAAGGGCCAAGGGATTTTAATGGCGGCCCGCCTCCGATGTTTTAAATTTCAGTTCGAGATCAGATAAAAACCGCGGATCACCTCTGCGGTTTTTTGATAATAAAAAAAGCCGCGCAGAGTTCTACGCGGTACGCTGGGTGCTCGGACATGTCTTCTCAGGAAGATGCAACCAGTCCTTCCATGCCGTACTCCCTAAAAAGCGCCCGGCAAGCTACTTCGTCACGATGAGGGTCATCATCTCGCCAGCAACCAGTCCGCCTCTTGATGAGATGGGCCATCTCACTGCGCCAAAAAACGTTTCCGGTCATTATAGAGACTCGCCGGAGGAGCTCCAGATATCGGTCCATCACCGAATTGCAGTCGACGCCGAGGTAGCCCACAGTGATGAAAGCGACGAAGGTCTGATGATCCATCAAACCCGACGGAGACGAGTCAAAGTAGTGAGGCGCAAAGTAGTGAGGCGAGCGATGACACGCCAGTGAGATGCCCACCTCCTGGAGACGGGTGAGCTCTTGCTCCCAAGCGTACATGCCACGCGAAAGCCAACTGACACGTGCCTGGCGGACCCAGTCAACCTTGGGACAGGCCAGCTGGGCATTGTTCAAAGCGTCTTGAAATGATTGGCCATCGCCAAGCACCTTGGCGACCTCCTCTTCGGTGCCGTCGATGAGCAGCCGAACCACCTCCAGGGTTCGAATCAGCTCGGCGGGCGTGTTGATCGAAAAACGCTGCGGCTTATTCTCTTCTGACATGACCAGACTCCTTGTGGATTGGGCAGGATCACCCGGTTACCATGCTACAACAGAAGAGGTTTTTGTCAAGCCTTACATCTCATCCACGTCCCTCAAATACGAGATCTTGAGCATGTCTCCGGATGGATCCCCGCCATCGGCACTTAACCTCTGCGGGGATGACGAATGAGGGGTCGGGGTTGATGATTTCCAGACAGAGACTGTCATGGGTTTTGATTGAAAAGATGTTGAGCCTTTGGACGGACGATAATTCCCGTCACTGATATCGATCGACGGTTCGTCGTATCCATCTCCGTCGTCCTGAGACGTCCTAAAACGTCCTGATCGTCCTGCCGAAGAGCCTGCGAAATTCGAACTGCGAGCTCCGAACTCCGACGCGATACTCGTCTTTTCAAATAAACGCGGTGAGAGCTCTTCGATAAACATCGAGGGGCGGCAAAAAGTCATGGCATCATAGCCGGCGGTTTGCGGATAAGAGAGGAAAAGCCGGTTGCGGGCGCGAGTCACGGCCACGTAAAAAAGTCGGCGTTCTTCTTCGATCTCAGCTTCTTCTTCCAAAGCGCGCGGATTGGGAAAACCTAAATTTGTGAGGTGGATGACGAACACCGTGTCCCACTCAAGTCCTTTGGCTTGATGAATAGTTGAGAGGACCATACGCTCGTTATCTTGAATTTTGAATTTTGAATTTTGAATTTGCCCCGCAGGGGCGACGAAGCCGGCGCCTTCGAGAACTGAATCCGCAAGAAAAGAACTAACGTCAGGATAGACATCAGCAAACGAAGCTAACTGTTCCAAGTCCTCAACTCTTTCCTTCCAATCCGGATATTCACTTTCCAAATAACGCCGATACATATCAGAAGAGGACAAAGCTCTGATTATTTGCCCTGGCCGAACGGAAAACCTCTGTCTCGTCGAACTCGCCATCTCCTTTGCCAAGGAGACTTCAACAACGACCCCTTGTGAAAGGGGCAGGGAGTTTTCGGTAACTGACGACTGTTGATTGAACATGAGCTGGAACATGTTGAGCGCTTCTTGCCAACCGCCTAAGGCCCGGGCCGGGACAACGGAATTATCAATGCCCAAAATTTCGTTGGCGCTGGTTAACTCACGCAAGTGCGAGATAATTTGAGAGGCTGAGGCGGCTCCGATGCCGCTTTGCATATTAAGGACACGCAACCAGGCTGTTTCATCTTTGACGTTCTCGAGAATTCTTAAATAACAAAGAACGTCTTTAATGTGCGCCCGCTCAAAAAACCTGACGCCGCCGCGGTACTCAAACGGAATATCGCGCTTCATAAGCTCGAATTCTAAAGCTTGAGAATGTGACGTGGCACGGAAAAGCACGGCCATGTTGCCAAGGGCCACTCCCTGGCTACGCAATAATAAAATCTGGTCGGCGATAAAAGAGGCTTCCTGCCGGGCTGACGGGCAAGAGATCAAATACGGCTTAACTCCCGAAGCCTTGAGTCCGATCAAATCTTTTTCGTATTGATTGACGTTATTCTTGAGCGACTCGTTGGCCACTTCGAGGATCTGCGGCGTGCTTCGATAGTTGGACAAGAGCTTAAACATTTTGGCGTTGGGCCATTGGTCCGGAAAAGCTAAAATATTTTTCACGTCAGACCCTCGAAAAGAATAAATGGATTGCGCGTCATCCCCGACCACAAAAACATTGCGATGAGCCTGGCCGAGTTTGCCCACGATGCGGGCCTGCAGGGCATTCGTGTCCTGATACTCATCGACTAAAACAAAACGAAAACGGCGGCTGATGGCACCCGCGATCTGCGGTTGTTCTTCCATGACGCGCAGCCAGTTGCCCAACAAGTCGTCAAAATCCATGGCATTGGCCATGACCTTGCGTTTGTCATATTGCTGCGTAATAAAATCCAAATCATTCAGGCAATCGATAAAGTTGGGATATTTAATCTCCAAAGCCTCACGTAATTCGAGGCCCGTGTTGCGCGCATAGGAATGGAGATTGCTGATCACGGCCGGCGACGGAAAACGCCGGGCTTTGGGGTCGATCTTAGCATCTTTCATCACGGCCTTGAGCAGGCTTTTGGCGTCCTCCTGGTCGAGTATGGAAAAGGAAGATGTGTAGCCAAGGGCTGGAGCAAACGATCGTAAAAGACGATTGGCCACGGCGTGAAAAGTCCCTCCCCAAACGCCTTTGGATTGTGGGCCGACGATCATGCCGATGCGATCCAACATCTCACGAGCCGCCTTATTGGTAAATGTCAAAAGTAAAATAGATGAGGGATCGGCGCCTTGCTCCAAAAGATAGGCCACGCGATAAGTCACGGTGCGCGTTTTACCGGACCCGGCCCCGGCCAAAACTAAACAAGGGCCGTCTCCATGCAATACGGCATCCAACTGTTCCTGGTTTAATTCACGGTTGAAATCGATCATAACTATTTCGTCATCCTGAATTTATTTCAGGATCTCACGAAGCAATTAGCTCCGGGAGATGCCGAAACAAGTTCGGCATGACTTCTTAGTTCCGTGAGTTTAGCAAACCGTTGAGGTTGACACAAATTGAGCTATCCCCGTACGTTTTGCTGGTTTTTTGCTATCATGGGATAATAATTTTATATGAATTCAGAGTTACCCCCTTCCGCAGAATCTGCCTTAAAGCAACAAGAACTCCAGATGTTCAAGGCCGCCGTTGCTCAAATGCTTTCATCCGCAGAACCCGGAAAAGACAAGACAAAAATCCTGATCGAGGCGATAAAAAAACATGATGCGGATTATGGTCTGACCAATGATCAACAGGCTCTGGAGTCTTTGGTCAAAGACATTGCAGCCTACGACCGCAGCGAATCTCTTGAGGAATTCGCGGCCAAAAAAATTCAAAGCTTGCGTGAGAGCGAAGGTCGTTATTCTGATCCGCAAGCATTTTTTTCTAGGCTTGCCATCACCCACATGCAACGCTTGGGGTGGCAGACGTTTGAAAACAACCCTGTTTTTGGATATGAAATGATTGGCAATGACGCCGTCATTCATCTTTTCAATCCTTTCAAAGGGACTGAATTGGATGGCCCGGGATCGCAAGTCTTCGTGTTAAGAAAATTCGCAAATGGACTGAACGAGTTTGTGAAGGTCGTAGAATCTGACCCCTCAATTCAAAACGTGACTGCCAGTTCTCCTCTTCTAACGGACCCCAAATTCCAGGAATTCATGAAAAAATACGGTTTCGAAATCAAGGGCTCGCTTGATGAAGAAAGAAAGCAAAAATATTTTAGCCAAGAACAACGCGAGATTGTGGAAGCTATTGCAACTCGTGATCAATTATTAAAAAAGTAGAACCGGTTAATTCGCCGTGCCGAACGCCTTAACGCGATTCGCCTTATGCTCTTCGATGGTTTTGGCGTAATAGATCTTCCCGCTGTCGTCGTGCAGGTAATAGTAATAGCTACTCGCTGTCGGATGCAAAGCCGCCTCAAGCGAGTCTTTACCTGGGTTACAAATCGGGCCGGGCGGTAAGCCGTTATGTTTATAAGTGTTGTAAGGAGAATCGACTTCTAGATCTTCCAAACTAACTCGTGGTTTATTGCCGCCTGTCACGTAATTGACCGTCGAATCCAATTGCAAGCGCATGGGACCCTCCAATCGATTTAAAAGGATACCCGCAATCATTTTTCTCTCTTCTAAAGTTTTCCCTTCTTTTTCCAAAAGTGATGCCAAAATTACGACATCTTTGAGAGTTCTCCCCTGTTTGGTGGCATCGGCCGCATAACCCTCGGTCTGTTTGTCGAATTCTTGAAGTTGTTTGAGCACGAAACCCAAAGGGAGTTGATCTTTCCAGACGCGGTAAGTATCCGGGAACAAATAACCTTCGAGCGAAGCTTTGGCCGGGAGATTCTTTAAAAATTCAAATTGTTGTCGCAGAGGAGTTGAGAAAGCTTTCCCCTGCTTTGCGTCACCCACCAAATCCGCGAAAGCTCTGGCCGTAACTCCCCATTTACCAACCTCAAGGCTAACATCCTGCAAACTCGCGCCTTCCAAAATACGAATCGTGATTTCATCCCGAGACGGACCCAGCGATAACTGACGCGCCAAGGCGCGGTAAGACGACCCGGGAAAGACGGCGTAATCCCCGGCCCGTGGATGACGAGCTCCGGAATCAATGTAAGAAAATATTTTGTAACCCAGAGGCGATAGAATGATCCCCTTTTTAGACAAGAGCTCTGCCACGGAGCCGGCGGTCGAGTTCTCCGGGATCTGGAGCGGGACTGAGGTGCTGGCCGGTGATCCGATATAAGCCGACGGCAAAAACCAGGCCAGGAAAATTGCCCCCGCTAAAATAGTTAGACCGATTAACAATAATATTTTTTTCATACTTTATTTTTTGTCATCCTTGCGCATGCGAGGATCCATTCGTTTTTTTATGGATTCCCGCTTTCGCAGGAATGACAGATGGTTAACTCTGTTTCTTTCTCAAAGCACGATGGCCGACTCTGACCAGAATAAAAGCCCCGACGCCTACCAACATACCGCCCAAAATATCCGTCGGATAATGAACCCCGGCCGCAATTCTCCCGATAGCCACGCCCAGGGCAACCAGCAGACACAGTTGGCCCCATTGTTTATTGACCGCATAAACGGCAGCCGTGGCCGCGATGGCGATGGAAGTATGGATTGACGGAAAAGAACTGGTCAAGGGCGGAGGGATTAAAGCGATAATATCCGGTACGGCCAGATAAGGTCGGAACCTAAGGATAAACAAGGAAATTATTTCCGCAATGAGAATAGCCACCCCAACCGACCATAAAGCTTCTTTAACGGCGTGCTTTTCGCGGCGACTGCCGTAAGCCCAAAGCCAAGCCAAAATGGGAACATAGGAAAAAATTAGAACGCGCGCCAGAAAAACCGCCATCAGTCCGCCCAAGACCGAGGGAGCAAAAAAGCTTTGAGTAAAAACAACGATGAGCGCATCAACTGACATAATTAGTAACGAGTAACCAGTAACGAGTAACGAGTCATAAAATCATTTATACTTTTTACTTGTTACTTTTTACTTAAATGAGCGGTCTGCCGATCATATCCGACGTGGGTTGCAATTCCATAATTTTAAGAATGGTCGGGGCTACGTCGGCCAACATGCCCACCGGCGGAGTCATGCTCAAATCGCCGCCAATCACGTCACCCGTGGGCGCGCGCAAACCTTCGAAGGCCTTGCCGATAATCACAAAGGGCACGGGATTGGTCGAGTGTTCCTTATCCATCCCGCCCGTCGTCAGGTTAAGAATTTCCTCGGAGTTGCCATGGTCGGCCGTAATCAGCACCGTGCCGCCTACGGCCAAAGCCGCGTCCGTAATTTTGCCGATGGCCAAATCAACCGACTCGTGAGCCTTGACCGTCGCTTCCATGTTGCCAGTATGGGCCACCATGTCCGGGTTGGCAAAATTAGCCACTATAAAATCATACTGGCCGCCGGCGATTTCTTTGACAATCCTGTCCGTAATTTGGGGCGTAGACATTTCCGGCACCGCGTCATAGCTCGAAACCCTAGGCGAAGGGATGATGACCCGGTCTTCTCCCGGGAACTCATCTTCCCGCATGCCGTTAAAGAAAAAAGTGACGTGAGCATACTTTTCCGTTTCTGCAATATGCAGTTGCCTGAAGCCGGCGTCAGAGATGACCCGAGCCAAACAATTTTCTACAAGTTGCGGCGGATAGGCCACTTCGACCGGCAAATCCTTTTCATATTCAGTCATGGTAACCAGCATAAAGTCGCTCAAACTCTGCCTGGGAAATTTATCGAAATCCGGCAAGGCCAGGGCTTTGGTCAGTTCGCGCGCGCGGTCAGGACGATAGTTAAAGAAAACAGCCGCATCCCCGCTCTTGACGGTCGCCATGGGTTGGCCTTTTTTAGTGATGACCGTCGGTATCATTTCTTCGTCATAAACGCCGGCTGCGTAAGAGGCCTCTACGGCCTGCTCGGCCGATTCGGCTTGCGCCCCTTGGCCGTTGACCATGGCGTCATAGGTTTTTTGCAAACGATCCCAGCGGCTGTCGCGATCCATGGCATAATAGCGTCCGCTCAAAGTGGCAATCGCGCCCACTTTAATCTCTTTAATTTTTTGTTCGAGCTCGCGGATAAAACCCAGCCCGCTGTTAAAGATAGTATCGCGTCCATCCATAAAGGCATGGATGGCCACCCGATCGAATTTTTGTTTTTTGCACAACTGCAACAAAGCGTACAAATGGTCCATGTGCGCGTGGACTCCGCCCGGCGAACAAAGGCCCATCAAATGCAAAGTGCCTTTATTTTTGCGTGCGTGCTCAATCGCCCCCAGCAAAGCCTGATTCTGAAAAAAAGTACCGTCTTCTATGCTCAAACTAATGCGAGGCAAACTTTGAAAAAAAATCCGACCCGCCCCAATGGTTAAGTGCCCGACTTCCGAGTTGCCCATCTGCCCCCAGGAAAGACCCACGGCTTCGCCATTGGCGCGCAACGTCATGGCCGGGTAAGTCTCAACTAGGTGCCGAAAATTCGGCATGTTGGCGCGCGTCACGGCATTGCCGTCCGCATCAGGCGCCACGCCAAGACCATCTACGACAATCAAGATAACTGGTTTGGATCTCATACGATTAAATCTCTGCCTTTCATCTCGTCCGGCATGCTGACGCATAGGGCTTTGAGAATAGTCGGGGCCACGTCAGCCAAAGTGCCGTTTTTCATCTTGCGCGATTTAAGCGGACCCGCCGCCAAAAATGGAACCAGATTCGCATTGTGATGAGTATCTCTTTCTCCGTGGGGGCCAAAAAGCTGCTCAGCATTGCCGTGGTCGGCTACCACAAACAAGTGACCTTTGCCTTTTTGAACGACGCTCCATATCTTAGCTAAAGGATCGTCCAGCTCTTCGCAAGCTTTGATGGTAGCCACGTAATTGCCGGTATGGCCGACCATGTCGGCGTTCGCAAAGTTGGCACAGATAAAATCGAATTTCTGGCGGATAGCCTTAATCACCTCATGGCTGATTTCCTTGGCGCGCATCCGAGGATAATTTTCGAACGTGGCGGTTCTAATCGACGGAATGCGGATGCGTTCCTCTCCAAAACGAGGCGCATCTGAACCGCCATTTAAAAAATACGTGACTTGGGAATATTTTTCAGATTCAGAAATATAAATCTGCCGGTTGGAACGCAAAGCTTCGACGATCGTCCCGGAAATTCCCTGATGAGGGAAAGCCGCCACGGCGCCGTCGATCTGTTTGCCGAATTCTGTCATGGTTGCGAAATACAAATCGTGATACACCTTGCGTCTCCGGAAAGCGCGGGCGTTATGATCTTCAAAATCATGCTGGATAAAAGGCTTAATCATTTGACGGGCGCGGTCGCTCCTCAAATTCCAAAAAATCACCGCGTCTTTATCTTCTATGGTTAATGGTTTTTCGCCCGGCGGGACAATCACGGTCGGCACGATAAATTCATCGCTTTCTCCCCGCCCGTAAGCTTGCTCAATAGCTTTAACGGCTGAATCGGCCGCCAATCCCATACCCTTGGTCATGGCATCATAAGCCAAAGATGTCCTTTGCCAATTATGGTCCCGATCCATGGCATAAAAACGTCCGATGATGGTCGCTATTTTCATCTGAGGCGACAAATGTTTTTCCAGATCCATCACCAGCTTAGCCGCGTGAAAAGGCGCCGTATCGCGGCCGTCCGTAAAAAGATGCAAAGCTACTTTGGGAAGATTAAGGCGTTTAGCAAAATTAACCAGGGCCACGATATGGCCAAAGTCGGCGTGACCGCTTTGATGGTTAGTCAGCAAACCCATCAAGTGCAACGTGCTCCGATGGCGGAGGGCGTGCAAAGCCGCCTTAACGAAAGCGGGATTATTTTCGAAATTGCCTGTTTGGATGGCTTGGTTAATTCTAACTTTATCGCTTTCCACGGCCCGTCCGGCCCCGATGGTCGTGTGCCCAACTTCGCTATTGCCCGTTTCACCCTGCGGCAAACCAACCGCTTCTCCGTCAGACTTAAGCAGACAATGCGGATAGTCAGCCCAAAGTTTTTGCCAAACTGACATTTTAGCGGCTTTAACCGCGTTTCCAACGTTACTTTTCGAGATGCCAAAGCCATCCCAAATCAAGAGGACTGCCGGCCCTTGGCATAAATGTTTTTTAGATTTTTTACTCACGGACATGGTCTATAGCATAACCCCTTTTCACCTGATGAACAAGGGGTTTTTGGCTAAAAAATGATGTTTTTATCAACAAGAAAAGACTTATATTTTAGCCAAATAACTCTTTCAAGTTTCCAGTTGCCAGTTTTGAGTGTTTAGGCTTGACAAAATGGCCAATTTATGCTAAATTATGACGTTCAAACTGGCCTGCCAGACAGGCTTGCTGGTCACTGATCTACGCTGGCTTAGGCAAGCGTAATTGACAACTTGTGTTTCAAGTCTTCAAGGAGGACATCATGGCCGATACACTCTATGTGGTAAGGGTAGTTACGTTCAACATCGAGTCCGGTGCAGATACGGCATGCGAACTCGAAGGCGACACGCCGGATGCGATCAACGAATTCGTGATCGTCAAAAATCCGGAACACATCGAAGTTCGTGACTTCGATGCGGGTGCCGGGACATTCACGCTCTGCGCACCGACCGGCTTCGTAGGACTCGACAGCATGAAGGTCATGATCAAAGACGACGCGGGTGCGTCGGACCCGGTCGAGATCCCGATCACCGTGTTTGCATCGGTGGCACCGCCGCCGGTCAAACTCCCGCCGTCCGCAAGGCCGACGGCAGAACCCTCACCCGCACCAGTTGCTCCGGTAGCGACACCCGTCGCTCCGACTCCGGCCAGGGCAACCATCAATTGCCCAAGGTGTGCCGGCCTCAACACCCTCGGTTCGGTCTACTGCTCAAGCTGTGGAGCGGCGATTGTAGCACCGACAGCAAAAGCAGCGCCTGTGGCGCCCATCACTCCGGTTCCGGCGGCAGCACCTGCCATTCCGGATCTGGTCGCGAAGACAGCGCCCGTGGTGGCAGCAACTTCGGCTGTCAAACCCGTCACTCCGGCTCCCGAGACAAAGGCTCCGGATCCGGCAACGACTCCGGCTACGGTAGAGACACCCGTCACTCCGGCTCCCGAGACAAAGGCACCCATCAATTGCCCGAAGTGCAACCTCCATCAACCCGACGGGGCGGTCTACTGCTCAAGCTGTGGAGCGGCGATGAAAACACCGGCTCCGCGTCGAACGGCGCCCAGTGCGGCCTCGACGAAAGCACTGGCAAAGCCGAAAAAGGAGGAGGGCGAGACTCCGGAAAAAAAGGAAGAGGACAAGAAACCCAAGGCCTCCGATCCGGTAGCAGACAAGAAGGATGCTACGGCCGCCAAAGACAAGGCTTCGTGGCAACGCAAAGCCAAGGAGTTGCTCAAGAAGCCGCCGCAGGTGATGATTTGGATCATCGCCATCCTCCTTCTAGTTCTGGCCGTGGTAGCCGTGAAATGCGGCCCGGACATCGCAACCCATTGGGCTCCGCCTGCGTCTTCGAGCGGGTCAGCGGCGGCCTCGACCTCAACTTCGGTTCCGGTCTCGGTGCCCACTCCGTCCAGTACCACCACCGCGACGGCTACCAAAGATCTTTGCCCCAGCGGGTACATCTCAATCCCCGCGACGGCCGAAAACGTCTGTCGGTACCTCGGCTATCCCGCGTCCGAAGTGCCCGACGAGATCAGCACATCGCCCGGCCCGGGACGTCTGCTCGTCTGCCGTGAAGCACCGACCGGAAGCGGAGTGGCCGACATCACCGGGCACGAGTGCATGATCTGCTGGCCCAAGCAGGTCAAGCTGGGAGTGAAGACGTCCGCCACCGAGGCCGCACCGTTGCTCTGGAACCAGCAGGCCAATCACATGAAGCCGCCGAGCTGGGCATCACAGCCAGGACAGCCTCCCCGCTACCCCAACTGCGGCGAAGTGCAGATGTTGGACTGCGAAGTTGCTCTGAACCCCGACGGATCAGAGAACAACAGCGCATGCAACGTCCTGCCTCCGGCCCTCACCAAGTAGTTCCTTCCAAACGCATAGCCGTCCTGACACGCGTCGGGACGGCCCCACCTATCTCAAAGGCTCCGTGAGTTTACTCTCCGGAGCCTTTGTTCGTTTCATATTAGACGATAGCTGGTAGACGGTAGCTTTTAGACGATAGCCAAACATATAAGCCGGCATCTGGCTACTGTCTAAAAGCTACAAGCTACCGTCTATTTTTTAACATCAGCTACCGAAATTTTAATCAGCTCTTCCCGATTGTCTTCCGGCAGAACCGGCGCCGGCCGACGGAAATCACATTTTTGACATTTATGTTCAACTTTTACGATTTCTCCTTGTTTGACCCAAACTCCGATAGGCTTCATCTGACCACGGCAAGGAGATGATCTATCCCCCGGCACGTCGTCCATGTGTTTGCTCCAAAGACAATTCGGACAATGGTTGGTTCGCCCATTGCCTTTGACGAAAAATCCGCAATGCTCACAGGTAAAATCTTCTAAAACTTTTTTGGTATGGGGAGGCATACAACTGTAATTCAAAATTCAAAGAGCAAAATGGTGGTATCCCTTCGGGATATTTATTATTTAATGCCGAAGGCTACCTAAATTTTGCTTTTTGCTCTTTGAATTTTGAATTATTTTTCCGGTTTCATAATCGGGAACAAAATGACGTCTCGCAGATTTGGTTGACTAGTCAAAAGCGCGAAAAGGCGATCAATGCCCATGCCCCAACCCGTGATGGGCGGAAAACCCGTTTCCATAGCCTGCAAGAAGTCTTCATCCAGTTCAAAACTTTCCTCGTCGCCCATTTTACGGAATTCAGCTTGGACCTGCATGCGGTCGCGCTGGTCGATCGGATCCACCAATTCTGAATAAGCCTTGATAACCTCCCACCCCGCGATGACCAGTTGAAAGCTATCGACTAAACGCGGATCCTCTTCATCTCGTCTGGCGAGGGGCATCATCTCAACCGTATGATTAACGATAAAACACGGAGAAACGAGTTCCGGACGCACGAACTTTTTATAAAGCTCGTCGATTAAAGTCCCCAAACCTTTTTTATCCGCGTCTTCGATCTCTATTTTTTTAGCCTTAATAGTTTTGAGCAAGTCTTGGGCGTCAGTAAACGCCAACACATCTATACCCGCTTTTTCTTTGATCAAGTCCGTCAATTTATAGCGCGGCAAGGGTTGAGCCAGATCAATATGATGCGTGGACCCGGTTTTGCCGATGACGTCGAATTCCAGTTTGCCGAAAGTTTTAGCCAGGACGGCGCGCAAAAAATTTTCCGTAAAATCCATGTTCCACAGATAATCCTGGTAGGCCACGTAATATTCGATCTGCGTAAACTCCTGGACATGCGAGGGGTCTGACCCTTCGTTGCGGAAACACTTAGCCGTCTCAAACACGCGGTCAAAACCGCCGCCGATCAGACGCTTGAGATAAGTCTCGGGCGAGATGCGCAAAACCATATCCATATCATCCGTTGCATGATGAGTTTTAAACGGCTTGGCGGCCGCGCCTGTGGCCACGGACGTGAGGATGGGCGTCTCGACTTCCACAAAACCCTGCGCTTCCAGATGTTGACGGCAGTTTGAGACAAACGCGCTGCGCAGTTTAAATCTCGCGAACGATTCACGGTTGGCAATCAAATCCAATTCGCGATGACGATAAATTTTTTCAACATCTTGAATGCCATGCCATTTCTCCGGCAAAGGCGCGACGGCCTTGCCCAGTATCTTGAGACTGGTAGCCCAAACTGTCGGTTCATTAGTTTTGGTCTTGCCCAAGACTCCTTCCACTCCCAAAAAGTCGCCGCGATCCAAAAGATCTACAAGTTTATAGTTATCCTCTCCCACGTCATCTATTTTCACGCCGACCTGATGCGCACCACTCGCGTCCTGCAATTGATAAAAAGCCAGCTTGCCAATGACGCGCTGAAGCATGATACGTCCGCAAACGCTGACCTCCTCGCCTTCCGCCAGACCTTGGAGTTCCATTAAAAGATGAGACCGGTCAAATTTAGCCGGATGGGGCTGGATTCCTGCTTCAATCAGCTTTTGGCGGCGATCTAAACGATCCTGCCGCTCGTCCGTTTTGTTGGGCATAATGCACCAACTTTATACGAAAAGCCGATAGGAATCAAACCCGCCTCACAATCCCCTTCTCGGCATCAACTTCAACCAGCTCCCCGTCTGTAAAGAGACTCGTCGCGTTTTGCGTGCCGATGATAGTCGGGATTTGATATTCACGCGCCACTGTCGCGGCGTGACTCAAGAGTCCACCTTGGTCCGTGACAATGGCTACCGCGTCTTTAATAAACGTGACTTGAGACGGAAGCATGTGCGTCAAAAAAGCGACTTTGCCTTTAAAATCTGCGCCTTCCTGCCAGTGCTGAACCGGGCCGGAGGCTTTGCCTGCGAAAGCGGTGGTACCGTGAGTTGATTCCCCTTCTTCGCCTGTAGCGAAGATTCCCCTTTTATCAAAGGGGACTGTTAGGGGGGTATTAAAGTGATCAATCGCTTGTTGGACGATTGGTAAGACTTCATCACACGTCGTGATCGTCTTTTCGTCGTTGATGTTTATGGCGTGATCGCGAATCTGCTCAATAAATTTTTTCCAACGAATGAATTTAGCCTGATCAAAAACTTCTAGTCCTTTCAGACTTTCATGCAAATAAAAGTTGATGATAAGTTTACGATGGTAGACGCCGGCCCAAGGTTTGAGAACGCGGACGCCGTTTTCGTCAGGATGCCAATACGTCTGCTCGAAACGATCCTCAGCCTTAATGCCAACGTGCGGGAGAGGATGAAAATCCGGCACGACACCATGCTTGGCAATAAACTCGTTGAGTTGCTGATCTTCCGCCGTGCCTTTATCGGGAAAAAGCGAAACTTGTTCTTCCTCACGTTCCCAAGGCCATGAACTACGACAAACTAAGACATCCATTTGCCCTTCTCGATAATCAACCGGATAGCCGCTCAAAACCATGGCCGCCTCACCCGTCACGTACCAATCATCAGCTTTAATGCCCCAACCTTCGAGCAAGGCCCTCAAGTCAACAAGCATTTGGGATGTAAGCATGGTCACTACGATAATATCAAAGCAAGGGCTTGGCAATAAAAAAGTGCGTTTGTAACTATGTTTTGGCTTAATTATGGTATACTTTATGCATATTATCCGATCTTTATGATTAAAAATATTGTGCCTGCCATGGCAGGCGGAGTTGTAGCTGCCATAATCGTCGCCATTATTTATACATTTTCAGCCAGTGCGGCCCTGCACCATATGGTGCAGGGCGCGGCCAGCAAATTGAAACCTTTGGTTTACCTGCAGCCTGACCAGCCTCCAGCTGGTACCGTCGGTAAGCCTTATCCTGGATATTCATTTTGCAATCCAGCACCCACGCCCGGACAATTTTGCGGCAAGGTTCTGCCCAAAAATAAAGTCCAAATCAACCCCAGCGGCGGTTCGCCCAACTATACTTTTACAAATACTCCCGGCCTACCTTTTGGCCTCAGACTAAACCTGAATGGCAATCTGACCGGCACGCCAACTAAAGCCGGGACATACTCTTTCAAGATTTGCGCCAAAGATAGGGTTGGCAAAAAAGCCTGCAATACCATCAATAACCTGGTCATTAATCCAAAAGAAAATAAGCCAGCCAAAGAATCTAGTCCTTCCATCAAAGCTTGGCCACTTTTGGTGAAAGCGAACACGCTGCCGGCTCTGGAGGCCATGAGTCATGCCGGAAACGAAGATATCACCTACTATCGACCAATGGAGCTTAAGGGTCCAGTGCAATTTACCATGGGCGATCCCATCCAAAAGAATCCCTGCTACACCACCAAAGCAAGCGGCGAGGCTTATGGGTTATGCGGTGGAGTCTTTTGGCAATTCAGTTCCCCCCTTGGATGCGATATTTCACTCCATGTCTCACCCGTTAAATTCGACCCTACCACACAGGAGACGGCCTTCGCCCTCGGCCTAACAGGCATGCCGTGCTGGGAAGATGGAAAAGCCTCCGCCTGGTCCGCCAAGAGAGTAGAGATTATCAAGGCCGAGCGGGCTGGCACGGGCCTCAAGGCCACGCTACGCATATATTACGAAGAAAATGCGGGTGGCGCCGCGGTCGAGAAAGCTTTGCCCGACTTCACCCTGAATATTGGGTCCCTGACAAAATATACGGATTAGAAAAAGATATAATAAAAGAGACGCTCTCAGGGCGTCTCTTAATTTTTGATGAAGTTTATTTAGACGACTTGTTGGATGTGGCCAGAGGCACGGGTTTGAGCGTCAGATGTTTAACCTCCTTCGTCTCAACGGTCACGTGGGCGAAATGCGTAATCTTCAAAAGCATAAACAACAACCGGGCAATAACGATAGGCACGAAACCTAAAATTAAAACCATAGTCTGCAACAAGAAAAACAAGAGAATGCCAAGCACGACGGGTATATAATTTTTAACGGGTTGCAACTGCTTATCCAAGTCATCCACCGCAGTCTGGGAATTCTTAGTCGCCTCAGCCAAGGCGGTTTTTTTCTGGGCGGCCGTGGTCTGGGACGGGTCAATGATGTTGATTTTTAGCTGATTATATATCGTACCTGCAATCTGCGATTTTATTTCCGGCGGTAACAAATAATTGCGGCGGACAGAATCCTGAACATAACCTAACCCGAAAGCCACGCAGACCTGCACGACCAAAAGGGAAAGCAACAACAACTTCATGTCTGAAAGCGGATGGGCCGAAAAATTAATTTGATTTTTCAGCTGATTGGCCACGTACAATAAGAAGATACACATGAGGACGGCAAAAACTCCGGCCGCGATCCAAGTCGCCAGACTCGGCCCGACAATCAAAGGATACAAAACCGCGGATAAAAGAAAGGCTATAATCACCAACCAAAACGGACGCACCAGGATAGCTACTACGCCGGCCATGATGGCCAAAAATAAAACCGCTACGCATAAGTTGCCGAACCAGGTCGCAGTGGCAGACGTGGTCGGTATTAACAAAAGCATGTAATTATCCGACAACTGACGGCAGATGTAAGCAAAGAAAGCGACCGAGGCTAAAAACAGCAGGATGCAGACTATAGTTTTAATTACATAGCCAGCATCAATTTTTGACGGAGGACGTTTCTTATTTGAGGCGTCTGATCCGTTGGTTAAAGGGCGTTTAGACATATTGTTACCTATTATATAACAAATCCATGTTTTAATAAAAAAGGCGCAATCTTGCGACAGCGCTTTTAGGGAGACGACCGACCGGGCATCTTGGCGTACCCGGCGATTGTATCGAGAAGGATCAATGGAACAGCCTCCAGCTCCTCGACCACCAGGAATTCCCGCAGGCTATGGAGGTTCGTGCCGCCCGTGCCCATGTTCGGCGCAGGCAAATCGGGATAGACCATGTTGACCATGGCCCCGTCCGTGCCGCCGCGCACGTCATGCAAGTCGCCCGAGAAGCCGTGCTTGCGGTGGGCCAGAACTACTGGCTCGATCAGCGCCCTGCGCGGCTCGATGGCAGCCCGCGTGTTGATGCAGGCCAAATCGTCTTCCACGTCGAATGTGCAGTCCCAACTTTCAGCGCACTCCTTGGCCAGCGTTTTGATGACGTTGACCATCTCATCGGATTCAGCGCGATCAAAGCTGCGCGGTACGCATGTGACGACCGCCTGGCTGGCATTGCCTTCGATGCTCGTCGCGTAGTAGAACGATTCCTTCATGTCCCAAGGAGCAGGGCCACGCTGGTTCAACTCGACGACAAAGAGCGCTGCCACATAGTGTGCGGGCACGACTTTGTCACCCTGCGGCCCGGGATGCGCATCCATGCCCTTGAAGATGACCTTATTGTAGCGGCAGACGAAGCAGCCCACATCGATATCGCCGACCCTCAGGCCATCCACAGTCAAGAAGACGTCCCATGACTTGACGATATCCTCGGGCACGACCTTGATGTCGAGCTTCGCGATTTCCTCGTCAACGCAGAACCAGAATGTGAGAGGGCCGTGCGCCATGCCTGAGGTGAAAACCTCTTGGATGGTCGTGACCAACGCGGCTACGCCAGCCTTGTCATCGCCTCCGAGCAGGCTCGTGCCGTCGCTCGTGACGATATGCTTGCCTTCGAGACCGACCAGATCCGACGCAGGGATCACCACCCCGTCGTTCGGGAGATTGATGTCGCCGCCTTCGTAAACATGTACAATCGGCTTGGCGAGGCCAGACACACCCGGGTACGTATCCAGGTGAGCCGCGAAAGCCACATGCGGCGCATTCTCGCACCCCTTAGTTGCCGGCAACGATACGAGAATCGAGCCATCATGATTGAACCGTTTGATCTGCTCGTAACTGATACCTTACCCTTCCAAAGCACCGATGATCTTCATGCCGAGATCCAATTGTCCATTGGAACTGGGTCTGACGCGCTTCTCCTCGGACTCTGGTCTGACTGACCTGGTGTCGATCTGTACGTATTCAAGGAACCGTTGCAAAACCTTGCTTTTCTCCATCGAAACTTCCTCCGGCTAAATATGGTACGACGTTTGCTTCGACGGCCATATCTTAGTTAAAACCCTCTAAATGTCAAGGGCTTGACTGGTGCGATAAATATGCCAATTCCTCTCTTTAGACGTTTTGTATATACTCCCAGGCATATGATTGCCGAACCCGCCTTTTCCCAAACCCCCTCCTCAGAAAATCCCCCTCAGAAAAAAACAGCCTACGAAACGGCTGGAATCAACATAGAGCATTCGGAGCATAAACATCTGTCGGAAATGGATAGGTCGAGATTT
This sequence comes from Patescibacteria group bacterium, assembly GCA_041661105.1. Lineage (GTDB taxonomy): Bacteria > Patescibacteriota > Patescibacteriia > 2-12-FULL-60-25 > 2-12-FULL-60-25 > MWCR01. Next base: position 120,449 of record JBAZVB010000001.1, on the reverse strand, counting down.
GAAGTCTTTGGCTCTTCAGCCGATGGAATCTACGAATCATATAAGGCTGTCATTAATTGGCTTAAGCTCCCTTACGTCCAGGATAATTTTGGAGAGGATCATATGGCCCGACGTGAATGGTTCAAAACTTTAAGCAAGGAAGAAAATCTGGAAATGTTAAAAAATAAATTCAGGAACAACCCGGTGGCGGTTTTGGCCATGAACTTGAATAATTTAAAAATGCTGTTAAAACGGAGCGGGCATCTCCCCGACCCGGACAAACTTTTCCCGGACAACAAACCCAACTTTATTATATTGCGTCAAAGTCATAATCCCGCTGAAAGAAAAGCTGTCATGCAACAAATAGAATCGCAATGCGAGGCGATTATCGATTATTTGGAATCCTACATCAACAGCCAAAAGATAGCGGCTTAATGAACTTAATTGTCTACAAAAAATCGCCTCACCTTACGGCAAGACGATTTTTTATGGCGGGCGAGTGCTTGACAATTCAGCTTTTTCATGTAAGGTTCCTCAAAGGAGGAAACCTTGAAAAAATCAATCAGCAAACCGGCGACATTCAGCCTCATCATCTGTCTGTGCCTTGTAGCCTTCGGATGCCGCTCTTCTGAAAAAAACGCCGAGTCACGAAATGGTGACCAAGAATCAACACGGCCCGTCGGCTGGGAATTGGCCGACTATCTGTTGGCCAGCCGCAGTCAGGCGTTGAGCATCCTGGACAAGGACGATCTGCACTACGCTACTGAGTACACACCTGAGTACTTCCGTTCCCTGAAGGCGAGGAGCGAAAGCGTGAAAGCTTGGGCCACACTCACCAAGCCGCACCTCGTCTACTTCGGCTATGGCCATCCGAACAGCATCGCGCCGAGCACAACCACCGAAGAGCGGCTGGAGATATACCGACGGCAGTATCAGCTGATCTTCGACAACGTGTCCTTGGAATCCCGCGATGCTCAGCTCATCGCGACAGAGAATTCGGACTGCGTAAACGGGGAACGGCTTACGCCCGAAGTCGCAGTCCGCATCATGCGGGCATCAGCCGAGTTCCTGGGTGAGGACATGTCCGAAGAACAGGCTAAGGACATCGTCAGCCGAAGCCTCATGCCTGACCTTCGGGCTGTTTTCGAACTCAACGTGCCCGTGTTCTGCGGCGAAGAGTGGCCCAAGGATTTCCAGTTGGTGTTGATCTACGAGCTGTTACTGCAACCGCACCCCCTCAAGTCCGATGGCGACATCATGGATGCGTTCGGGACGTTGCGTTCCGAAATCATGCTCATCCGGACGCTAGAGACCCTGCGCTCCGTAGGCGGGCACAAGGGCCTGATGATCCAAGGCGAAGGACATCGTAAGGACATCGAGGAACTTGCCCCTCAGTACAACGTGGATTTGGAATCCTACCCCGACCCACCCATAGACTAATCCTCTCGCCGGAGCGACCCAGCAACTTCATAGTAGCCCCCTCGTCCATGCGAGCGGGCCTTTTTGTTTTAAACGAATTAACCTCTAAAAAGCTTGCAAAAAACCAAGCCACATGATACATTTTCCCCACAAAAATTGGGTTCGTGGTGTAGCCTGGTTAACACGTCTCCCTGTCACGGAGAAGATCGAGGGTTCAAATCCCTTCGGACCCGCCACGTCGTTCGCGAACGACGTGGCCCGCCACTCAAATGGTGAGCCATGTCAGTTAGCTAACGACAGAACAAAAATACCCTGTAGGGGTATTTTTGTTTGTTAGATGAAAGAGAATTGACAACTTGTTAAAAATATGGGACGTAGTATTATTATGTGGTATTTTTATATCCTGCAAAGCCTAAAAAATAAAAACTACTTTTATAAAGGATCGACAAACAACTTAAACCGACGCCTGCTACAGCATAATTCAGGAGAAGTTGACTCGACTAGACCGATGTCACCTTTCAGATTCGTTTATTATGAAGCCTATCTAACAGAAAAGACGGCTAGAGATCGGGAATCACATGTTAAGAGAAGCGGTTCGGTTTCGGTACCTCTTTTACGTCGTATTAGGGAAAGTTTGATTGCATACGATGATTGTTCGTAAAAAAAATCCTTCCTGAGCAGGAAGGGGTAAAGCGAGATGCGCCGAGACCTCAGACCGTTGGTTGCGCCGTTTCCGGAGCAGCTTGTTTCGTCACGTTCGGCTTGCGCACGAAGCTCTGGAGGCTCCCCAGACACATGGTGCAAAAGTCCTGGCCGATCAAGCCAGCGTCACGCATAGCGAGCAAAAGCCAGCGGTAATTCGCCCAGGTAATTTCCCGGTCGATATAGAGGTGGAAGTGCCCCGCCGTACTGGAAGGCACCAGCTCGACCGGGACGTTGAGCGTGATGACAACTCCGTCGGCCGGCTTGGATTCCAATTCGCTTGAATCTTGGCTCGCGGCCAAACCGCAGGTTGCCAGACGACGGTTCAACCGTTGCATCTGCTTGCCACTTGGGACAGCCGTGGAAATACAAACCCTGAACTCGTCACCGTTTTTCGTCACAGTCGTCGGAAAGTCGATATCCAATACCGGAGCGTGGAGGCCGGATTTGGTCAGGGAGCTGACCAGTTGAGCGTTCTTTTCCGAGGATTCGACAATGAAGGGCATGCCCATGCCGGAAGATGACCCAGGCGGCGGTGCGTCCTTGCGAGTTGACGCGCAATATACCAAGTGCGCGTGTAGCTGATTCCAAAAGGTGCGTTGAATTTTCATTTCTCTCCTCCGGATGCTGGTTTTCAGACCAGCGGAAAACTACCACGCAGTTTTAAAAGATACAAGATGCGCTCATAAAAAAATCTCGGGCCACGAACTTCGCCCCCTTGACAAATCCCAATAAAAGCATATCATCAAATCTTGCATCGCTTAACCTGCTTTTTCATTGACAGATGAAGATAGGCAACACAATGCCCAAACCAGGAGGTTGTCTCATGAACACGCCCCGCATTTTCGCTTTCATGGCAGTCATCGCTTGCGTCACCGTCATACTCGCATCTTGCAGCGCGTCTGACGGCAACCCCGAAATATCCGACAGCGGCCAAGGAGGGAGCCAAACCGTGACTGACAAAGGATGCGGAGACAAACCCAGCGCCTGCGTATCCTACGACTACAACCCTGACGGAAAACTAGCCAAGGTCACGCAAGACGGAGGTTGTAATGGCCCAGGCGCCGGAAAGGGTGACGATTACTGCTGGACCCTGACCTACACTGCCGAGGGCAAGCTGGCGACAATCGTTTACGACTTCGGGTGCGTTGGCGGCTATCCCGAGACCTATGAATTCGACTCAAGCGGTTGTCCGCTGGCCGGGTCAAGGACTGTCTTCGATGACACGTCCGACTGGAGTTACGAGTGTGACGCCACCGGCAACGTAACCGCTAAAAAAGCGTCGATGAATGGTCAGCCCGGCAACTGCCTTGCCTACGGCTACGACGACCATGGGAACGGCTCCAAGGAGGAAGTAAGCAATAACTGTGACAACACAGTCGACAGCTGGTGGCACTGGTCGTATACCTATGGTGCCGATGGCAAGGTGCTCACACAGGAAGAAGTCTACTCTCCGCCAGCACCTGATGATGACGTGACATACACCGAATGCGCCACCTACGACTATGCAGCGGACGGAACCCTGCTGGCATTGCACTGGTACGATGAATGCCCGAAAACGAAAGATTATTGCTACAGCTACACCAAGCCACCCCGCGGAACGTGTCGGATTCTACCGGCCTTCTCCAACCTAGTCCTCTGCCAGTAATGCACAGCTGGGACGCCTCTCAAATCCTCCCATTCAGCCAAGGGAGGTCTTTTTTATGCCAAAAACCCGAGGCCTAAAATAACAGAAAACTAGCCAAATCTAACCTATATGCTACCCTGTGGATATATGGCCTATTGGCTCATGAAAACCTCTCCGGAGGTCTTTAGCTGGGACATGCTGACCGAACGCGGGAAGACCCGCTGGGACGGCGTGCGCAATTACCAAGCCAGAAATTACATGCGGGAGATGAAACCCGATGATTTGGTTTTGATTTATCATACCGGCGATGAACCGGGCGTGGCTGGTATTGCTAAAGTCGTTTCCGAGGCCTATGACGACCCTGCCACGGAAGAAGGTAATTGGACCGTCATTGAGATTGAGCCGGTCATCAAAATGACCAGATCCGTCAGTTCTGATGAAATCCGTTACACTCCGGTCTTAAACGTCCTGCAACTTTTCAACCAACCAAAATTATCAGTCATGCCGGTGACCGGCGCTCAATGGGAGTTACTGCTTAGAGTCGGTAAGACGACCCTGCCGGTCACAAAATAAAAACCATCACGCGACAAAATTACAAAGACGCTCTTAGAGAGCGTCTTTGCTTTAATCAAACGACTCTGACCTCAACTAAATTTAAATTTCCAGAGGTCCCGGTTGGCTCTCCGACAACCACAATCAAGCGGTCGCCTTTTTTAATCCATCTTTTTTTCTTAAGCTTAGCAATCGCTCGTTCAATCAATTTATCTACGTCCTTGATGATGGGCAAGGTAAAGGAAGTCACGCCCCAAGAGACCGCTAGTTGACGTCCAACACGGGATTCTGTTGTGACCGCAAAGATAGGCATCTCCGGACGATACCGGCTGACGATCCTCCCGGCGTTACCGGTCAACGAAGCAACCAGGATGGCTTTGGCATCCGTGTTCCTGGATAAAACACCTGCCACGCTTGAGACAGCATATTCCAACGGCGTATTCTTTTGAGGGCTGGGCAAAACTAGATCATCATATTTAGAAGCTTCTGTTTTGCGGATAATCCGCGCCATGGTTTCAACCGCTTCGACCGGATATTTGCCGGCCGCCGATTCGGCCGAAAGCATGACCGCGTCCGTGTGGTCGATAACCGCATTGGCCACATCAGAAACTTCGGCTCGCGTGGGACGCGGATTTTGAATCATGGATTCCAACATCTGCGTGGCGACGATAACAGGCTTGGCGACCGCCAAGGCTTTTTCAATCAGTCTTTTTTGGATAAGCGGCACGTCTTCGGCCGGCATCTCAATACCCAGGTCACCGCGGGCCACCATGATGCCGTCGGCTACGTCTAAAATCTCATCGATCCGATCGACCGCTTCGCGCTTCTCGATCTTAGCGATAATGCGGATCGGCGGCTGAGCCCTCTTGCCCAATTTACGTTCTTGAATTTTGATTAAACGGCGCAATTCCAATATATCTTTAGCTGAACGGACAAAAGACAAAGCAATCATATCCACCCCGGCTTTGACTCCAAAGGCCATGTCCTTTTTATCCTTTTCTGAGATAGCGCTCACCGAAGTTTTTGTCTCAGGCAAGTTAATTCCTTTGTGTGAAGTCAGCAATCCTCCCGTGACAACTCTGGCGTAAACGTCGAGGCCGGTGACTTTTATCACCTTCACGTCCATGAGACCGTCTGCCAGCAGTAATCTTTGTCCAACCTTAACGTCTTGATGAAGTTTAGGATAAGTCACCGGAATCATGCCCTTAGTCGGCTTAGTCCGGGTTGTAAAAACGACTTCTGTGCCGGCCTTAAGCATTATCCCCTCCTTGGACAATTCACCCACGCGAATTTTTGGTCCCTGGAGATCCTGCAAGATGGCAATCGGTGTATCTTGTTTTTCAGCCTGAGCTCGCACCAGGTTTATAAGTTGCTGGTGCTCCGGGTAAGTGCCATGCGAAAAATTGAGACGAGCCACGTTCATGCCGGCCTTGGCCAAAGCCGCGATGGTGTTGGCTTTATTGCTGGCTGGCCCAAGAGTGCAGACGATTTTGGTGCGTTTTTGTAAAGGTGAACTCATATTAGCCCTACAATCATAGCCTTCGCGCCCGAAAATGTCGATTTGCCGTTTATGATTTTTTCTTGCGCCTTTTGACGCTACGCGAGCGTAAATCATCCAAAATCTTTTGGAAAGTATTCACGTCTTCAAAAGACCGATAGACGGACGCGAATCTAATATACGCGATTTTATCAAAACCCTTCATCCTTTCCATGATGATCTCCCCGACGTCGGCGGCCGTAACCTCGTTGGTCGCTTTCTTCAAAATATCGCTTTCTATCTGATGGATCAGCGTGCGGAAGGCCTCCTGGGTATACGGACGCTTTTCCAAAGCTTTGCGTATGCCAGCCGCCAACTTATCGCTTGAGTACATCTCACGACGACCGTCCCGTTTGATCACGACGACGTCCAAAAGCTCGACCTCCTCGACGGTCGAAAAACGATAACCGCATTTCTCGCATTCACGGCGGCGGCGGATAGCCGTGCCGTCAACCGAAAGACGCGAATCAACCACTTTGCTTTCTTCGTGGTTACAGACCGGACAATGCATACAAAATTAACATACAATTATCAACATGGAACATTCAACATCCTATCATAAAAGTAAATGATTGATACGTCATTAAATGTTGAATGCTGTATGTTGTATGTTGAACTTACATCATCTTTTTCCGGAACAGGGCTGGGATCTCAACCGTGTCATCTTCTGATGCGGCGGAACTGTTGGGTGTGTTGTTTGGAACTCGGGACAAAGCCGTCTGCGCAGGAGGTGCCGTATGCGTCGGGGCATAGCTAGGCGGCTGCACGTGCGGCTGGTGAGCGGCCGGCTGGGCGACTGGCTTTTCAGCTTGGGTCACGGCTTGCCTAGGCGCTTCATAAGCTTCTGGCGCGGGCTTACGGAAAGAAAACTTATCCGCCCGCTGTTCGCCATGGGCCGGGTTATAGGCTCCGCCGGCAATGACCGTCTTAGTGGCCCTGGGCATTGTCCTCTCATCAAAACCCGTTGCGATGACGGTTACTTTGATTTCATCTTTAAGCGTTTCATCAATGATGGCTCCGAAAATGATCTTGGCTTGTGGGTCAGCCGATTCGGTAATGACCTTAGCGGCTTCCGTCACCTCATACATGCCCAAGTTGGATCCGCCCGTGACCGTAAACAAGATGCCTTTAGCGCCGTCAATCGAGACTTCCAAGAGAGGCGAAGCAATGGCCGCCTTGGCAGCGTCCACCGCGCGATTTTCTCCGTGGCCACGGCCGATGCCCATCAAAGCCGAACCGCGGTTCTCCATGATGGAACGCGCATCCGCAAAATCTACGTTAATCAAACCGGGGACCGAAATTATCTCTGATATACCCTGCACGCCCTGGCGCAAAACATCGTCCACGATCTCAAAGGCATCCATCATGGATGTCTTACGGTCGATAATCTGCAGGATGCGATCGTTGGGTATGGTTATGATGGTATCAACAAACTGGACCAACTTTTCAAAAGCCTGATCGGCGATGACTTTGCGTTGATGACCCTCAAACTGAAAAGGTTTGGTGACAACCGCCACGGTTAGGATACCCATCTCGCGGGCGATCTCCGCCACCTTGGGGCTGGCGCCTGATCCGGAACCGCCGCCCAAACCGCAGGTGATGAAAACCATGTCCGAACCCTTCAGAGCCTCGCGGATTTCACTCTGACTTTCTTCGGCGGCACGCGCGCCCACTTCCGGATTCATGCCGGCACCCAGACCGCGCGAAATCGACGGGCCAAGTTGTATTTTCCTGGGAGCCAAAGAAGTGTGCAGAGCCTGCACATCTGTATTCATGGCAATGAAATCCACACCCCGAATTTTGGCATTAATCATGCGATTAATAGCCGAACCGCCTGAACCGCCCACGCCCACAACTTTGATTTTGGCGGAAGTTTCAATTTCGGGCTTTATCTCTGGCATAGCATTGAATAATAAATGTGAACAAATGGCTTAACAATGAACCATTTTTGAATTCCTTATGGACATACCTTAGCCACTCTGACACGACCAGTCAAGCCAAACTAAAAATAGCGTCCTTACGCGTCCTATGACGTCCTTCAACGTCCTTACCATCCCCTGGCTCCAATATTTAGGACGCTCGAGGACGCGACGAGGACGTTTTAAGGACGTTTAGTTAAGGCATGAAGCTCTTAAATATCTTTTTGAGGGGATCTGAAATCTTAGAAAAGGCGCCTGAGGCTTGCTTGAACGACCGGTTGTATATATTGCCCCCCTGATCCGTTTGGCGCTCGGCCTCAAAACCCCACTGGACCAAGCCCACGGCTGTCGAGAACGCCTGATCTCTGATCAATTCCGGGATTGAACTTTCGATTGAAGTGACTCCGATGGAAGCCGGCAGATGGAGCGTTCTTTTGGCAACCTCGACTACGCCCGGCAACTTACTGCCACCGCCTGTCAAAACCGCTCCGGCCGGCAATAGGCCCGACCGGTCGATCTTCTTTAACTCTTCTTCAACTTTTTCAAAAATCTCTTCCAGACGCGCCTCTATGACTTCCGCGATAAAGGAAAGCTGAATAGCCTCGGCTGACTCTGAGCCGAACTCTTTCAGGTCGACTACATCCTGTTTGCCAAAAGCGGAAGGCATGGCGTGCCCTCGGGTGCGCTTAAGCTTTTCAGCCACCTCGATAGACGTCCTCAAAGTGATGGCAATATCAGATGTGATGTGGTCTGAGCCGATCAAGAAAGTCGTAGCATGGAGCAACTCTCCGTTTTCATAAACAGCCATCCCGGTGGTAGAGGCCCCCAAACAAATGACGCAAACCCCCAGATCCTTTTGCCGCTTGTTAGTCACCGCTTCGGCCGCGGCCAAAGGCGCGTAAACCAGCTCCGTAATATCTAGATTGGTCCGAAAAACCGTCTTGGTGACGTTTTTAAGGTGATTGGAAAGGCCCTGAATGACCTTGGCACTCGCTTCCAGCCTGATGCCCTGCATGCCAATGGGATCCTTAATCTCTTTTTGGCTATCCACCGTAAAACTGACCGGCAGGACGTGCAAAATCTCGTAATTTGGAGCCTGTGCATATGTCCGGGCGGCTTCCAGGGCTCGAGCCACATCCTCGCGGCGTATGTCCTGGTCACCCCGGCTAACGCCAATGATGCCTTTGGCCTCTTGAACGGTTATCTGAGAGCCACCGACCGCCACATAAGCATCCTGTAAAGGCAGGCCCACCATGCGTTCCGCCTGGTCCAGACAAGCCGAAATTGAGCTGACAGCGTCTTCCAGCGAGCAAATGGAAGCCTTGGCAATGCCTTCGGATTTAGTCTCGGCTGCGCCAATCAAATTAAGCTGCATTTGGCGGTCCATGCCCATCACAACCTGGCCAACCGCGATGCGGATAGCCGAAGAACCAAGGTCTAACCCTGTTATCAATCTCCCCTTCATAGACGGATCAAAAGAGGCATATAAGGCCAAAATATAATCAAAGCCAGGATGGCCGCGGTACAGGCCATGACAAAAACAGCGGCGGCGGCGAGATCCTTGATTTCCTTAGCATATTCATGAACTCTCGGTTTAACCATGTCAACAAATCTCTCGATCACGCTGTTTAGCAATTCTAACACAAGAACCGCCCCCGAGGCCAGAATAAGCAAACTCTGTTCCCAACGTTCCAGCGGCAGGAGCATGATCAGGATAAAGACCACCAAGGCCGCCACTAATTGGATGCGAAAACTATGCTCGCGACGGAAAGCTAAAAGCAACCCTTGCCAGGCGTGAATGAAACTCATTTTTATAAGATGCCAAAATTTCATATTGATCGTAAAATCTTTTCTTGCAAACCCAACATGCGCTTAGCCTGAACCGGCACGACATGGTCATAGCCCGCTAAATGCAAAAGCCCGTGGATTAATAACCTCTCCAGCTCTTCCTTAACAGCCATCCCCTCCTGCTTAGCCTGATGAGTAGCGTAACTGGGACAAATGAGGATATCGCCGTTTAAAATCTTAACGCCTCTAGGCTTGGGGTAGGCAAACGACAAGACGTCCGTCGGACCTTTTTTGCGCCTGTAAGTCTTATTTTTTTCCGCCATTTTAGATTCTGGCAAGAAAGCTAAACCCAAAACCGCTGAATTGATTTTTAGAGACTTAAGCGTCTTCTTAATAGTTTCCTTGATCAACCATGCCGACAAGGAAGACGGGCGTCTTCCTGAAATAACCAAATCCAAACTAACTTTACTCATTGTATTGTAGAGGTGACATTGGTTTCGGGCGCGGTGGCCGTGACCGAAGTTATCGAGACCGGCTGAGTCACGGCTCCTGGTTCTGTAGCCGCCGGTTCAAAAGGCAACTGTCCGGTCCCGGCCGGGACCATCTCCTGAGGTAAGCCTTTGAGTGCGAGTGAATTGAGTATCATGGAATAGACTGTCCGGAAGTTGATAAATGGTTGTTTGCCCATATCATACTTGAACACAAAGACGCGATTGCCCCAAGGTATGTAGGTCGTCAGCAAATCCGGACCGATAATGCCCTCATATCCGCCTTTGGATCGATACTGCATGATCCTGGACTTGTCGGTGTCAGGATTCTTACTCATATACCAATCGACAATCGACATGTTATTATCATTCTTTTCAATGCTCACCAAAAACTTTTCGCCATGGCCGGAGTCTATGGTGGCGGCCGAGCCGTCAGAAGCATCCATAGTCACCGTCCATTTGGTCGGGATGGTCATGGACCAACCGATAGAACCGTTGATCTCTCTGACTAAACCACTGCTCAGCAATTTAGCCGGGGCTTTACCGACCGGGCTATAAAGATTGAACACTTCGTTACCGTCCAGAAACCCATCACCGTCCGTATCAGGATTGCGGGCATCCGAACCAAAGAGCGTTTCTTCCACATCCGTCAATCCGTCCGAATCCGTGTCTAAACCAGCCGGCGGGAGCGGTTCCTGCTTAGGAGGTGGTGGCGGTAAAGCGCGGGTCGTGACTGCCACCTCGTTGCTGGGTTCCGACTCTCCCGTATCGTTACGGGCTATTATCCTGTAATAATAAGTTGAACTTGCCTGGACAGAACCATCTTGGAAGTTGGTGCTATTGGGAGGCAGATCAGTGATCCTCTCGTAAATGGTTTTCTCCTCGGTCCTTCTTTCCACGCGATAAGCTGTTTCGTTGATAGCCATATCAGTCCAGCTCAAAGACACGCTTTGTGGGCTGGTCGAAGTAGCTATCAGGTTAGTTGGGGCAGCCGGCGGCGGAGGCGGAGTGGGCGTGACAGGCTTAGTAGTAGTCGGTTGAACAGCGACGACCGGTGTCGTCGGAATCGGCTTCCCAAATAAAGCTTCACGATTAAAATACACAAAAGCCCCTGCTCCAATGACCAGGATGACCACTAGAACCCCTACAATCATGGGTATCGGACTTTTTTTAGCCGCTGGTGCCTGGCCTCCGGCCTGAGTCGGTTGCTCCGCGGCGATCTTGGTTTTCAAAGCCGCACCATAATACTCGCTGGGTATGACATGGATAACCGGTTCCGCCGGCATGTCATTCGCAACGACAGCAGCTCCGGGGGCTCCGGCCTGCTTGGCCTCTGGGTTAATCGTTTTATCCTCCATATTTAAAATCAGGATTGCGATAGGTGCGCCTGTTTGATCATAAGATACTTGAAAATCGATTCAAAATCCTTGGTAGACGCGCCATGGGTGTTATAACGGAAGTGGTAAACCGAGTTACCAACCAAAAGCCAAGCCGACATTCCGTCGTTTGAGTATACCACATCAATCCCGGACTTGGTTCTATCAACCGTGTAATCCCGCTCCGCCGTTCCCTGATTTTGCTCTACCACCGATGCGAGCAAGGTCTGGCTAGTGGCATAAGGCTGAATTTCCACGGTTACCACCGCCGGAGTACCGGTCAAGATCTGAACCGTGCCGCCCGCCCCGGGCTTCCGCTCCCAAGACACGGGAATCAACACGTCCAAAGATCCGATCAATTCAGTTTTTAGATTTTTTGAGTTGGTTAATTTATTGCCCGCCAACACAGGATCGTAACCGTTCATAATTTCCGACAAATCAAGATAACCATTAGCATTGGTGTCGGATTTGTTTGGGTCACTGCCCAACAAAGCCTCTTCGGAATTGGTTAATCCGTCATTATCGCTGTCCAAACCCAGCGCAAGCGGAGCGGCTGTCACGCCGGCCGACTCTTGTTCCGAGGTGGGTGGTGGAATATTGGGAGGCGCCGCCGGAGGTTGAGCCTGAACGTTTGAGCTTGTGCCAGTTGAGGCAGACGTGGACGTAGCCCCGGAACTGGAAGTTGCCGTTTCTCCAGTATAACCCTTCTCAGCTTGGAGTTGCATCAGCGTCATAGCTGCCTGCGAAGCGGCTAGCTTATCTTCATCCGGCGCCGCGATCGGATTCGGAATGGTCGGCGTATTGTCCGGCACCTCGGTGACAGGAATGTTCCCGGCATTTTCTTTGACCGTTGGCAACTGAACGGTCTTGTTGGCCGACATATAAGAACTGTAGACATACCAACCGCCAAGGCCTAAACCCAGGATGACGACAGGGATGCCAATGCCTAAAATAATCCGCCAAGGAAAGCCTCTGACGGGCGGAGTGGGCGCCATGACTCCACCAGAAACCGACGGGCTTTGCGGTTCCGGTTCAATATCGGCAAAAATATCCTCGGGTTCCTTGATGCCGGTCTGGTTGACGGGACTGGCGGGCGGAGGCGTGAGCGGAGCGGGCGCTTTGAGCGTCGGCTCGATCGGCAGGTTGGTTGGAGCTGAATCAAACATATTTTATTGAGGGAGGGATGATGTTTTTACGATCTTGCAATTAGGTAGCGGGTTGCTGGGATTATTATTATTGCATTTTGATTCATCCAGGCTGATAAAGAAGGTCGTATTGTTAACGAAGTTGGCCGCCGTAAAATTGCCGCTCGCATTAGTCACGTAACCGCAATTGCAGACCATCGCGTTTTCTCCGTTTTGTCCATAGATTAGCTTACTCTCATAATTGAACTTCTCAAAAACCAACCTATAATTTGAGCATTCGGAACGGTTATTCAAATTATTAAACTCAAAGTAGCCGTCTTTGTCCGTAAAGGTCTGTGTGATGTTTAGATTATTATATTGCAAAGTCACGCGCGCACCCTCAATCGGGCCGATGTTATTGTCCGATAGAGTATCGGAAGAATGCAATTTACCGTTGATCTTAGTCACGCCCGCTTGCTCAATGCAACGTCCGCAGCCGCCGATATTGCAATCCAAACCGCAAGACGGCTTGTCATTGGCATCGCCTACCGCTTGAAAACCGAACTTCGAACCAAAGGTACTGACGCACGTCCAGAACTCTTGCCTGGTCGGCCATGCACTCGGATCTATCCAATAAAAATCATAAATGTCATCATCGGCTTTTTCCTTTCTGATCAAACCACAAACGTCAAAAATGGTATTCAACAAAGCGTTATCCTGATATTTATTGATGGGCGCATTGGTCGCCTTGACCAGGTCTAAAACTCTGGGCGGTTTACTTGGATTCTGAATGATTTGCTGATGGACGGCATTAGCCTCACTCCCCCAATAATTGTTAAACAATCCTTTAGACGTGTTATCCAGGGTGATCAGAGGATCGTTCACGTAAAGCGCCGCGTTGGCCAAACTGTCGATGGCAAAATCATAACCCAAAGCCTGACAATTAAGACTGCCTACGTCAGGTTTAATGATTTTAACCAGATCTTTAAGCGGATTAAGATTACCCACGTAAACCTTGGCCTCCGACTGGCCCCAATTATCCGTCAGGTCGCTTTGCAAGATGTAGTGCGGAGTTATGTAAAACGGGGATGACATGGCCGATGGAGCGCGAAGTTTGCCCGGAATCGTATCATTCCCATCGCACTGCTCATTGGAGTCCTTGATGCTGTTGCCGCAGTATCCACCGGACGCAGTCAGATTCTTGCATTGCAAGGAACAATCATTACAGGTGGATTGATATTCCGCCTTGCAAGTCTGTTTGCCGTTATCCGTCCCCTTATCGCATTCTTCGACATTCAGATTTAAATTTCCGTCTCCGCAAACATTCTTTTTACATAAAGACGTGCAAGAGTTGAAATCCGCGTTATTAGTACCATCATCACATTCCTCACCGGAACAATACCCTCCGGCGCACTCAGCGTCATTTTTACATGCTTGTCCGTTATTGGCGCCCCCCATGCACGACCCCGCATCTACCACGCCGTCACCACAAGAATGCTGAGGCTTACAGGCGCTCCATTTTGCTTCATACTTGCATTGACTGGAGGTTCCGGGCTTATTGCAAAGCCGAACATGGGCCGTATCGTATTGATTGCATTCGCCGGGCACATTGCCCGCCTGACATTGCCCGTTCGAAGTACACCCGCCCTCATCGCCGCCGGCATGGGCCAAAGCCATACAAAGTTGGCCGGTGGCGCAATCATTGTTGGAGTTACATAGCATGTAGGTATGAGCCGTGTTAAACCAGGATTTCAAAAAGAAATTCTTTATCTGAACCACGCAAACTTTGGCGGCCGTCGTGCAACGCCCGATCTTAATATTCTCACAGGATTGATGGGCCACGTCTCCCCCGCACGTGGCTAAAACGTTGCTCCCGCAGTCAGAACTTATTTGACAGGGCTTTTCCCATTTGTCCGGATCGTTCACGGGCAACGAAACGCAGAGCTTGCCCGACGTCGTTAAGACGTTGCCATCGCATTCTTCCAAAGCCGGGTCTGGGAAAACCTGGCCATCGCCGCAATACGGCGCTTTAACCTGACAATCCAAACCACAACTTTGACTATAGGTAATATCCTTTAAACTCGGATCATTAATATAGAAGTAGCAATCAATCGGATTACCGCACCAAGCGCCATTGCCGCCGGCTCCACTACCGCGGTCGCATTTTTCACCGGGATCAATTTTACTATTGCCGCAGAACTTATCGATGCCGGAGCACGTCGTGTTGCAATGGCCGTAAGTGCCGTTTAACACGCCATCGTCACAAGCTTCGGCATGCGGCGGCGTGCCCACCTGAGCAAAAATACAATTATGCGCCCCAGCACCGTCCTTGCAGTCATCATTCACGCTGCAGGTCAACCCGCCCAAGTCGCCCGCGTCACAGACCTTATCTATACGACCGTTACCGCAGAAAGCGTTTTCATGGCAAACGGTAATTTTGGGATCATCCGTCCAGCCCATGCAAGCGTTGCAGACTTGGAGCTTGGTGCCAGACTTGCCGCCCGCCAAAGTACAAGTTGCCGGATGCGTCTGCCCAAGTTCGCAGAGCTCTGGCTTGCATTGGCCATTCGGACAGTCCGCGGGCAACTTGCACGCCTGGCCATTCTTGCCGCCTCCGTAACAGACGTCTCCGATAACCTTGTCTCCACAAACTCCGCCCTCTCCATAGGCATTGCCATCGCAAATATTCTTGTAGAGAAAATCTCCCAAGACGCGACAGGAACCGGCCGGCCCTTTGGCTATCTTGCAGGTATTGGGATCGTACGGATTGGCACAAGCCTTACAATCGTCGTCAGTCTGACATAAGCTGCCGTCAGAAATGGTCGAAGTCGTATAACAAACTTTGATGCTGGATTGATATTCCGGATACCACCAATTCTTTAAGTCGTTGGCGTTCGGCGGCGGGACTTCGAAATTCGCGCCCAGTTCGAATCGACGACCGCCTTCGTAAGCGCGATAAATATAAAAATTCGAGGGTGGATTATTCTTTAAAGCCGGGCACAAAAATTGTTTCTGTGCGACATTCCAACAAGTCTGAGGATCAAAACCATCTTTGTTGGCCTGGCAAGTATAACTGTTGTCCGGACAATCACTGACCGTGGTGCAAGGCCAACTGGTCTGCGTCTGATCAGACTTCACGCAGAATCCGCATGAAATATAACGGTTGACCGGGTCGATTGGAATTTGGTCATTCAGGCCGAGAGTCTTACCCAAAGTTTCCGCCCAGGACGGCCAACGTGAATTGGTTCGGCCGTAGAGGAACGTGCCTTCGGAAAGCTGTGGATAATATCCTTTCTGGGTGTAATAAGATTTTAAGGCGGCTTTAAAGTTGCTAAAATCATTCAGGCGCAAAAGGTCTCTTTGCAGTTTAAACTTATAACTCGCGCAATATTTGCTTTGATCGCTCGTGGTCACGCAATCCCAATCGGCCACGCAACTTATCGGTTTGCCTTTGACCAAATCAATGCCCGAAGCGGATTTCTTATTCTCACCCGCGTAACTGACCGGTTTCCCGTTATTAGTGCAAAGGTTGATGTTGTCATCGGAAAAATTAATGTTGAAAGCCAGACTCGCAACCAGTTGATCGAAGACCTTGGTCGTTTCGGCCATGGCATCCAGATTGTGCGATATGACCAAAATATTTTGGTAGATATTCTTGCCGGCTTGTTCGGTATTGGCAAAACCGACATACACCGTGCCTTCATCCCTCAGAGCCTCGTAACCGTCAATCTTAATCTTGGCGGGCGTGCCGGTGAATCCCTGACGCGCATACCATTTGTCCAACGTATCATGATAAAGATTGCTCATAACCCGGATACCGATGCCGTCATGCTTAAAAACCGGGTCTTTAAAGGTAAAGAGATACTGGCGCAAAATGCCTTGCATCTGGTCGATGGTGGCATACGGGATGGGATGTGCTTCCAGTTCAGGTAATAAACCATTCGCGTTGTCGCGGCAATACATGGTCTGGAAATTGAAAAAAGGACCTTGTTCAAAAATCGTCTTGGCCAAAGTCGGAGAGTCTTTCATGTCCCTGAAAGGCGCCTTAGTCAATTCCGGCCAGGGATTATCGCAGACAAAAACCATGATGGGCAGGGCCCCCATAATAATCTGAGTTTGGCTGATCTTTTCCGTGCCGTCGATCATGTCGCTGGTTACCTCCAAGCCGGCATAAATGATGGCCGAGCCATTGATTTCCTTGGCCGCTACCGAGGCTTCGGCGATCGCGCCCACCACCGTAAAATCATTGCCGACAATATCAGCCACGGGCGGATTATTCGAAACCCATCCCCACCAATGCCAGTTATATTGTTTAACCGGAGAGATCATCTCGACCAGGCCGTTATGCAGACTCATGGCCGTCGCCCTAAAGGCGTGCTTCTCATTGGCTTTTTGGAAATAGGTCGGATGGTCAGGGTCAAGATCTTCGACCAAGACGCCATTGATGCGGCAGATGTCGTTGCCAGTCTGGAACCACCAGGTCAAAGCTCCGGAAGGCGCGTTAGGATCGGCTATCTTATCTTGAATAACCACCACGCCGTCTTGCGATTTGATGCCATAACGCTTGCTCAAGTCCTCATTGTCAGACAAGTTGTCATCTCCCGTCAGCCTCACGACATAACGCGTATTGGGATCCAAAGCCTCTTCCAGCGTGTAATAAAAATCCTTGGTGGAAGATGAGGATGTCAGTTGCCCCGCCACCATATTGGCGCACCAAACGCCCGCGTAAGCCGATTTACCGTTTATCCAACCAATCAGAGCTTGCCATTGATGTTTGATCCAAGGCCAAAGGCCTTTGGCCTCCGACGTATTGTCCGCGAGCTTAAGCTGTGTAGTGCCTTCGGGGCAGGCAACGACGGACAACTCCTTGGCCACGATAAAATTATTTTGAACGGCAGCCGCGTCCATGGGACGATCAAACTTAACCGAAATTAAAGTATTGCGACAAATGTTAGTACTGGCGTTCTTGGGGAAGATATCAATTCTCTTAGGCCGATTACTGCAACAACCGTCTTTGTCCAAACCATAGTCAAAACTCAATTGATGATTGTCACCGCAATCCGTCTCAGCCGTGTTGCCGCATTTCACACCAAAGGTCGCCTGAGCTTCGACGGTCAAGTATTTGACGCTTAACTGTGTTTGTTTAATTTTTGTCTGGGGATCCATGGTGCCGATGCCTAAAATTTCACCGATCTGCATGGGATCGAGCAACCCATTGCCCTTATTATTGCCGACCTCGCACGTCTCGCCTTTTTCGATGATGCCATTGCCGCACAAGCTCGCGCCGCCCAAGGGATACTTCCAGGACGAGCCCTCGTTCAAGCAAACCGAGCTGCAACCATCGCCGTTGATATGATTGCCATCATCGCATTCTTCGCCGTTTTGAGCGTCGATCGTTCCGTTGCCGCACTTGCCATCCTTCGGATCAACCGGGACTGCAACTTCGAAATCCGAATTACCCAAGCTAAGACATTTTGCATGATCGCACCAGGCAGGCAGAGCTTGGCCCGACGGAGCTTCGCAAGTCTCCCCTGTTTCGAGAATCTCATTGCCGCAGAGTGAACCTATGTTGTTACTCGAACCTTTGTGCAAACAATCGGTTGAGCAACCTCCCGTTCCGTTATTCGATCCCTGATCACAGTCTTCACCGTATCCGAGATTGCCATTGCCGCACTCCGAACCAGGGAAAGATGAGGCTCCCAGATTCTTGCATCCGGTGGAACAACCGTTGTAACTCTTGATTTCACACTTACCTCCAGCGGCTTGGCAGGCGGCCGTAGTAACATTTCCGATTTGCCCAGGCGAGTCACAAGGCGTGCCAGAAGTCACCGTGCCTTGGGTCGTATCAAAGCAACGCAAACCAGGATCGCACATTTCGCCTTTCGTAGAATCAATTAAGAAATTGCCGCATGTGCCGGAATTGCCTATGGTCGGCGTATCCATCCAAAGGCAAGTGTTTTTATTGCACTTGGCGGCCAACGGATCATTCGAATCACCGTCGCACTGCTCGCCTGCTCCCGAACTGATAGGCATGAATTTGCAAGCCTGGCCGGCCAAAGTCAGAAGCGTTTGTGATTTGCAATAATCAGAATCGGTCGTTTCCACAATACCGTTGCCGCATTTGGCCGTTTGACCATAGACGCCATCCGAACCCGTGGCCAGACAACGCGAACTGCATCCCTTGGGTAGCGCTCCGTCGGCATCTATGTATTTGGGCGGCGGGAAAGGCGCATAATGCGCAACTTTCTGGTTGGCATCGACAAAACTCCAGATAAAATTATTGGTCACGAGCAACATCTGGCCGTCAGCCCGACATTCGTCCGGGGCGCTTAAA
The DNA here is from genome assembly GCA_041661105.1 of Patescibacteria group bacterium. Lineage (GTDB taxonomy): Bacteria > Patescibacteriota > Patescibacteriia > 2-12-FULL-60-25 > 2-12-FULL-60-25 > MWCR01. The sequence continues at coordinate 101,604 of JBAZVB010000001.1, read as the reverse complement.
ACCTTAGCTTGGAAAAGCTCCCTGTCCCCCAATCTTTTCTCGATAACATTGGAAGGATAAACGAAAATGTGGTCCGGCGTGCAGTAAGCTTTTTCGCCTGAGGCCGTCCTGAATTTCCAAGTAAAATTCTGGGACATGGGCGTACCATACTGACTGCCAATCGAACCGGGCACGCCGCCTAAAAGCCTGACAAAATAAAACGTATCTTCTTTGAGCACTAAGGGCGCATTGGGATCATTGGGGTTTTTAGAATAATCACGAGGATCGACCATGATAAAACTATTGGTGCTGACCGTGCTGGTTCCGAACGAGGTACTTAACAGATTGGATTCAACGTTGCCTTTCTCCGGCCAAAGTTTGATCTGGAAATTATAAGTTTCGCTTAAATTCGGTTGCCCGATTAAATCGCTTTCCAGGCAATTTTCATTTTTACATTCAAAAACCTGAACCGTCTTGGCGCTGACGGTGGACGGGTTAAGCGAGGTGTTGAATCTGGCCCACAAATAAGCGTTCAAGCAGGCCGTTTGGCAATCCGGCGAATGATCAATGACCTGCGGTATTAAATTTTTAATATAAAGCTCGCCGTAACCGCTGATGGTCGAGAGTTTTTCCTGAGCATTGACGTGGACCGGCTCATCCGGCGTTTCCTGACTTCCGGTCTGGACCGTCTGAATGCACGCCACATGCGTCTGTCCTTGATAAGTCTCAACTTTCAGCGGCAACAAACTGGCATAAATAGTCGGCAAGTTCTTCCAAGTCACGGACCATTCCCAATCAAAACCCCGGCAGTTCAACAGGCTACAGGTTGCGTCTTTAGCCACGGGCTGGGCGGTATACTCCAAAGTAGATTTACCATCCACAGCCATCAAATAAGGCGACATGTAGACATAACCCACTTCGCAGGTGGTATCGTCATTCCGCGCTTTGAAACGATAACAATAAGCCGACCCGGGTTCGGCACAGGCTTTATTCTCCGTCATCGTATCGCCATACTGACCCTCGCTCTTGATATCCGACGCCACGTAGACTTCATAAATCCCGCCCTTGACCAGATCGCTGACCGGTTCAAAAGTCACGTAATCCAAGCAATCCGGAGAGTCAGGCGGCTGTGAACACTTGATGTTGCCGTTTAAATGGTTGGTTTGTTTGGAAAAGCCCGTCACCGGAACCTCAACTCGAGCCTGATTGCCCTGGCACGGATCCGTGTCCTTGCCCACGCATTGCATGAGTTTAAACTTACCCTGCAACTCAGCCGCCGTGCCGACGATTGGCATGTCAAAAAGCACGCCCATCTTGGCCTGACCTATGCAGACATTTTCACCGCCGGGCCAGTTTTCCCAAGGCGATGGCGAAGGCGGAACCAAATCTCCCGGCTGAGGACTGAGTTTGCAATTCTGCACCACGCTGGGAGAACGCGGGGTGATGCCCGTAGTCATTTCCCAGCCATACATGGCCTGAAAAGAAGTTGAAGGACATTTGTCATCGGCGCAAGACCCGCCGGGGCAACAGATCTGTTTGGCGGAACACACCTCCGGTATGTCGCGACAATCTCCCACTAAAAATTGGACTTCATTGGAGGCGGGAGGCACCGAGGGTCTGATGAATATCTTTCCGGTTACGGCTGCGTCCGGCACCACCACATCAATCCGTTGCGATTCCCAAGTGTTGTAAGTATCAGCCGCCGCATTGTTCGCAAAAACAACTTGATCCCCCGCTCCCTTGCTGGCGCCAAAACGCTCACCGTAAATTTGAACAACCGTTTTTTTAGGTCCGGCTGTGGGCGTGATGCGGCAGATGCCAGGGCCAAGAGCTTCGTTGGAAAAAAGAAAATCAACTTGATTGGACTGTTTGTTGTCTTGACTGCGTAAGATATAAACTTTGAAATTCGGGGCACTGCCTGTATTGAGAGGTTGTATCTGTTTTCCCTGCTGATCAATCATGTTGGGAACTTTGATGGTAATTTGCGTGTCACTCCACCAACCGGATCCGCAGTCAGCGGGGAAATTAGCATCTCCCGTGATTTCGCTCCCAGTCGCTTTATCCACAAATTTAACCAAACCCTGAACCGCTCCAAAATGCTGACCGATGATGGTCATGTACTGGCTGGTCGGACCATGATCCGGCGTAAGAGCGGAAATAGTCGGCGCTACCTGAACCGGTTCCCCTTGCAGATTAAAAGGCACAGCGTTAGAAAGCGGATCTCCGTTACTGCTTTTGAGGCCGACCATGAACCAACCCGCGTATAAGTTGGGCACCGTAAAAGAAATCGACGAATTCCCCCATTGGGCTTGTTGAATCTGGGTCGTGGCTCCAAACCCGATCACGCGATTGTTTTGGGCATTGCCAAACCCGGTGCCGGTTAAAGTCGCCTTAATGCCGGCCTTGCCCGCCCCCGGATCAATTTTACAAATGCCTGGTCGCTCGACGCTGTTTACTACAAAATCAGGCAAAATCGGGCCCGGCTCCTTGTCGGTCGTATCGGATAGTTTGCTTTTATTGTTATAAACTTTGATCGGACCGGTTTGAGCTCCCTTAGGGACTTCCACCAAAATATAATTGTCGTTCCAGGCTTTAACGCCCAAAGCCACGCAGGCTTGCGGCGCTACTGCCTCAACCGCCGGCGGGCCCATAAAGGTTGTCGTGCCCGATTCTCCAAAATTGCCTCCCCAAATCGAAACAAAAGTTCCGTCTTTGCCGCTGGTCGGACTGACGTTAGTGATGATCGGTCGTTCTACGCACACTCCGTTTTCGCAAAGCCCGCTCGCGCATTGTCCGTTGCCCGAACAAAGCCCGCCGCCGCAGCTTAAGCAATCCTGGCCGCCGCAATCCAAACCAGTTTCATCCCCGTCCTGTTTCTTATTGCAACAATGGTTCTTGAGGACAGAGAGATGGATCGTTTGCGCACCGGTGTTGCTGTCCAAATCCGTGGCTTTAACCGTAATGGCGTAAGGTTGTTTCAAAATTTTACCGACCGACGACCAATCTTTGGCCGAGCTGAACTCTTTGGGGGTGGGCTGACCGCTTGGTCCGTCCGAATCCCAAAGCACGTCGTCTTCCAACCACTGCATAACAGACACTCCGAAGTCATCCACGGCTTTGGCCGGTACGCTGACATAAGGCACGTCCTCACAAAAACTTTGATAATCGTACAAGCCGGTTATGGTGACGGCCGGGGCTTGCTTATCAATTTTATCGCCGATATAAAAACTAAAAGTACAAGCAGGATAAAGGCCTCCGCAATTGATCAGCTCTTTGCTGGCGGAAACAAAAGTGCCTTTGTTGACCACGACGGAGAACAATGTATTTTTGGAAAAACATTTCTGGTTAGGATCTTCCGGACAATTTTCACCCGGCGTAAAGCGAATCCATTGGGCGCCGTTGCCCACCACTTCCCAAATTCCGTTGACCACATTATTTTGAGCCGTGACTTGCACGTATTTGGCCCAATCTTTGGAAATATCAGAACTAATCTCCTGAGTGAAGGTGATGTTGACTTTGGAATTGGTATTGTACGGATTTTTATCATCACCTTGCGGCGCGGCCGAAGCAATCCTAAAAGCCTTACTGCCTCCGCCTCCAAAACCTCCCCCGCCTCCGCCCCCGCCAGCACCCCCTCCTCCGCCGCCTCCGCCTCCGCCCGTCGCGTTAAGCAAAACATTGATGATGTAATAAGTTATGGCCCAAGCCGACAAAATGATAACCAAACCAATGATGGCATTGCGGATAATGCCTTGGGCCTTTTTAATCTTCTCAGCGTCTCCTCCGGAAGTCATCCAAAGGAAGCCAGCGTAAAGCATCAGGGCCAATAAGATGATGCCCAACACGCCCAAGACAACGTTAATAATCCTTCCGGCGATAATACGCGGATCCTCGCCGCTTAACTTGATGGTCTGACCAACTTCATTTAGACCCGTGTTCAGCTGGGCCTTGGCTGGCAACGCAAAGCCGGCTCCTGCCAGGCAAAGAATCGAGAGGGCCAATACGCCCAGCCATTTTCTTAGCTTCATGGAGTCTTAATAAAATTGCAATAAAAATTGCCTCCGCCCAGATCGGTTCCCAAACCGGCCACATCGTTGCAAAAATTAGACTTATCGGTCGGCGCAATCATCTTGCCGTTATTCTTATCCACCCTGGCCGCCGGATTAAAACAGTTCTGATAAATATTCATCACGTAATGGCGGACATACGGATCGTAATTGTTATTGACCTCGCTGAGCGGCTGACCCTGCTTGGGAATATCCGAATTGATGTAAGGACGATGGTAAATGTTCACCTGCGACTGGACGTGCTTTGTGGTCGAAGTAGCCTCATCGCCGTTATCGTCGATATTTTTCATTTTGGAATAAAACCACCAGGTATTCGTGTCTTTTTCGCCCGGCCCGGACGTATAAATTCTAAAACTCTTGGCATTGACCGTATAACCCAAGATAACGCCGTTCATGTCCGACGGATCAGACAACCAATCCACATCTACCGTCTTATCGAGCTCTATCTTGCCGGCTTGCACCGAAGGGTTGACTTGTTTGATGAACGGTGGAAAACGGTTGATCTCTGAACTCGTCTTGAAGGACAAAGGATTCTTGGTGGTGGCCGCCGGCCAATCGTCCATGCCGCCGGCCGGATCCCCGGCTGGACCGGTCGCTTTGCCGTCCGCGTCCCCATCCAAGGAGTTGAAAGCCATGTCCACGGCGCCGTTAAAAATCCCGGTCTTATAACCAGCCGCCAAAGCCGACTCGTTATTAGCCAGCGAAGCCGCCTTGATTATGCCGCGAATGGTTTTTTCGGCGGGCAGACAACGCATCATGATCAAACACGAATTTAATCCGCAATCATTAGCCGTTATAAATTCGACTGTCCGGTAACCGTTTGAGAGCCGGAATTCGCCGTCGATCGGCACATCCGGCGGTGTGGCTCCAGCCTGGGTAACCTGAATATTTGAAAAACCTCCATTGTTATAAATACCGGCTACGCTCCCGGGGAACATGGGTTCGTTAAAATTTATTTGGACCACGATATTGCGGGCATAAACTCCGCCCGAAAGCGGGACGATGGATTGAACTTGAGGCGGCGTGTTATCGATCTGAGTTGAAACCTGAAAACGCCAAACATAACCGTTTGAAAAATTACCGCCAAAAAGCTTGGTGCCGGAAGCGTTCATAATGCCGGCATCAAGTTTGACCTCGTACCAAGCCGGCTTCTGAGCATTACCCAGCGGGTCAGTCGGCTTGATCATGACTGTCCGCATGTCAGGACTGACGGCCACCAAAGCTTTGTTAGAGGGGAGGTTTTGTTTTTTATTAGTTTCGGGATGAATACCCACCATCAAATCGTTCAGATTGCCTGACATGGGTTGACCTTTAGTCCAACCGCTGATGAAAGAGGCCGGATCAATGCTCGGCGCGAAGGTGATGACAATGGCCGTATTCCGAGGCACGTTCATCTGGCCCGGTTCAGGATAATGATATTCGATGATTTGAGCGTTGCCCAAGCTGCCGGTGTCGCCCCATTGATTAAGCCCTTGGCCGGAACCCGTGCCCGAAGAAGTGCCAAAAATGCTTTGATCGCCCACTAGCCATCCCAGGATAAAATTCACTATGGCAAAGGAAAAGACGATGATCAATAAACCAATGACAGCGTTTCTAATCCGGGTAATGGCGGTTTTGATCTTTTCAGGATCTCCGCTGGCCGTCATGTACTGATAACCGGAGAAAAGCAGTAAACCCAGGAAGATCACCCCTACCGTGCCTAAAATAACGTAGATGATCCGGCCGATAATCGTGAAGAGATCCGCTGAACTGCTGGCCAAACCAGCCGCTTGGGTCGTAGCGTTGACCGTATTCTGCGCCTGATTGAATTGAGCCTTGGCTGGCAACGCAAAAAATCCTAGCGAGCAGACCAATAACAGTGATGTCAAAATGGCCTTAAGAGCAAGGTTTAAAAACCCGTCAGCTGAGCGGCGTTTCTCCAGCATGGAAGAGATAGCCTAAAAATGAAAAGAAAAAAGATCGCCCTCCTTGCCCGGCCTAAGTGTTGCCGGCTAAAAGTCTCTGGACGATCGCACGAACAGAAGAACCGTCCGCGCGGCCGTCCACGACCTTCATGATAGAACCCATGACTTTACCCACATCCGAAGGCGAAACCGCCCCCGTTTCCGAGATAACTTGTTTGCAAATCGCCTCCAGCTCGTCCGAAGACATAGCCGGGGGAAGATAGCGCTCTAAAATCACTATCTCCCCCGTTTGTCTATCAACTAAATCTTGACGTCCCGCCGAAGTAAAATCCGTCAGAGCATCTTTGCCTTGCTTGATCATGGTCCTGATAACCGCTTGCATCTCTTCCTCGGTTAAGGGACGCATGGCCTCAATTTCTTTGTTCTTGGAAGCCGTACGCATAAGCCTGAGCACTGAAAGCTCTAATTCATTTTTGTTCTTCATCGCTTCCTTGAGGTCAGCGGTGATGCGTTCGGCTAAGTTCATGATTTTAAGAACGTGGGGAATGACGCGGCGCTTCTTCTTTGAGTTGTCCAGTTTTAAGCTGGTATTCGTATTGTTCTCGTTTGGTGACGCGACGCAACGCGCTTTCGCGTGTTTTGTTGCGGCTAGGATCGTGTTCGTGAAACCGGTTCTTGCGGGCTTCAAGAGCTATTCCGCCTTGTTGCATGCGACGCTGAAAACGGCGCAGTAAGGCGTCGAAGGTTTCGCCCTTCTTTTTCTTGACTTCAACCATGTGCCAACACTCCTTTCTTTAAAATTAAGAATTTATGACATTCGAGATGTCCCCCATAAGATACGACAGTCTCAACCATGCGTCAATAGAGCCAAAACATTACAAAAAAACCAATATCCAAAGACCAATGTCCAAATTTGGTGATTGGCGTTTGGTTTTTGATGATTTAAGTTGTGGCTGGTGGTTGGTTGATGGCCATCTTCTTTTGAATCTCATGGACGACTTTGCGGCCATCCACAATTTCCTGAGTTCCGGCATCCATGTCGCGGATGATAGCCGTACCGTCAAGCACTTCTTTTTGACCGACGATGACCGTCCAACGGGCGCCAAAACGGTTAGCTATCTCCATCTGCATTTTAATTGAGCTCTTGGCAAAAGCCTCGGCGACCTTAAGGCCGGCCGTACGGAATTCTTCAAATAAGGCTAAAGCGCGTTTGCGCCCGGCTTCACCCAGCTGGGCCACAAAGACATCCACTTTCTTATCAGGCAAACTTGGCTTAGCGGCTTTGAGCCGGCTTATGATACGATCAACGCCCAGAGCAAAACCCGCGGCTGGCGTTGGTCGGCCGCCTAAGAGTTCCATCAACCCGTCATATCGGCCGCCGCCGCCCAACGCCGATTGGGCCGTTTCTTCGGCTTCGTTGGCATCGTAAAGTTCAAAGACAGTCTGCGTGTAATAATCCAAACCGCGCACCAAAAACGGGTCAAGTTGGTAAGGCACGCCCACCTCGTCAAGATATTCGAGGACGCGCATGAAATGATTTTTGGAAGTCTCATCCAGCCAATCCACGATCTGAGGAGCCTCAGCCTTTAACTCGGCCATAGCCGGATCTTTGGAATCCAACAAACGCAAAGGATTTTTCAAAAGCCTCTTCTTGTCCTCTTCCGACAAGCGGTTGCGCTTGGGACGGAAATAAGCCACCAACGCGTTGCGATAGTTAATGCGGCTTTCGGGCGTGCCAATAGAGTTGATGCGGACCACGGCCTCAATGCCCAGATCTTTGAGATAACGCCAGGCTATCAAGGCCAACTGGGCATCCACCACCGCATCGCTTTCGCCGATGATTTCGACGCCGTATTGCCAAAACTGGCGGTAGCGCCCTGACTGCGGACGGTCATGTCTAAAAAACGGACCCCAGTACCAAAGCTTAACCGGTTGCGGCAGGTTAAGCATGCCATGGTGGATGTAAGCGCGACAGATGCTGGCCGTATTCTCTGGCCGTAAGGTCACGTGCTCATTGCCCAGCGTTTCAAAACTGAACATTTCCTTTTCGACAATGTCCGTCTGCTTGCCCACGCCTTTGATAAAAAGATTGCTTTCTTCCAAAACCGGAGTCTCAATTCTTTCTACGCCATAAGCATCGCAAATGCTCTGCGCTTTTTCAAAAGCTTGACGCCAGTAAATATGATCCGCCGGCAGGATATCGCGCATGCCGCGCACCAACCCAAAAGGCTGTTGGCTTTTCTTAGGCGCGCCTTCCGGTTTTTTCGGCACCGGGGCTGTTTTCTTCATTTGAGGCATAAAATTTAATTCAAGATTCAAAATGCAAAGAGCAAAATATCGGAATCCCTTCGGGATATAATTTTATTAATGCCATAGGCTACCTAAATTTTGCATTTTGAACTTTGCTTTTTGAATTATCATAAGTTATAAGCTGGAGGATTAAAGACGGTCCATCGATCTAAGGGCCAACCGCGCACCCACACGCGGCCCACGATGACTTTGTTGGAAATGGAACCGAAATAACGCGAGTCAAGGCTGGATGGACGGTTGTCGCCCAGGACAAAATATTCATCCGGCTTTAAAGTCTCCCGTCGCGTCTGAGCGGTGTAGACGTCATCCAGATAAATATGTTCATCCAAAGTCAAACCATTGGGATATTTATCGTTATAAATTTTAACTTTACCGTCCGCTATCTCAACTGTTTCGCCCGGCAATCCAATCACGCGTTTGATAAAATAATTCTTAGGGTCATTGGGATAATGAAAGACCACAATGTCTCCCCGTTGCGGCTGATGAAAACGATATGAAAGCTCATCGATGATCAAGTACTCGTGATCAAAGAAGTTAGGCTCCATGGAAGCGCCTTTGACGTAAAAAGGCTGGACCAGAAAATATCTGACGGGAATGATAATGGCAAGCGAAATGGCCACAACTTGCACCAATTCCAAAAAGAACTTTAAAGCCATCTTGGAACTTGTCTGAGTGGCTTCGGCCTCGCTTGGCGGGTTTTTTCTAAATAAAGACATATTAATAGGTTAAGCCATATTAACTCATCTAAGAGCCGCTGTCTATGCTGGCTTTACTGCCAGGCATCGGTCGTTAAAATGACGGTTTGACGCCAAAGGCGCTTAATTGAGCGAGTATGTAACCAACGTTCGAGTTTAAGCTCTAACCAGGCTATGGCTTCCGCCAAGATCAGAGGCAAACAGGCTAATCCGGCCACGAACCAACCATTGTTAAGTTCAGATGACCCAATGAAAAATATCCAAACCAGTAAAAACCATGAGATCATCAGCCCGGCCAACCGGACGACCAGTCCTCTGGCTTCTTCGCCCAAAGTTGTCCATCGGTAACTTTGGTTTAAGCTTAACTTTCCGGCAGACACCAGTTTGTCCATGCTTTTTACCATTTGGATAACTCGCCTTAAGATTTGAGTGACCGGGACCAGGATGATTCCCAGGGAGAAAAACATGCCGGCTAAAATCAACTGACCCGAACCGTACAAGGGCCAAGCGGCTGCGGCCAAAAGTAAAACCATGGCCATGGCTGTTATTTCCCAAATATATTTCCTTTTGACGCGCCACGCACCCTGATTGCTCATGTAAACCTTATACGCGGTTTGGCCCGAAAAAAGTACGGCCGGGAAAATGACCGCCAAAGACAATCCAAGATTAGGCAGAATGATTTGAAATAAATGCGCCAAAGGACCGATGACCAGCATCGCCAGTCCGATCAATAAACCAACTGGAAACTTCAACGGTTCTATTTGCTCCAGTAAAAGATTGATCAGCCACGGCGCGGCCATAGGCCTCATCTCCAAATTTAATTCCTTCAACCCATCCAGGCTGGACTCGTCTGCTTTCATGCCGGGAAATTTAACCAAAGCCAAACGGCCGTGACCCTCCCCAAAATCTTTGATGGTTTGAATTTCTTGTTTGAGATTAATACCCTGAGCCACGGCTTCCTCTTCCTCCGCTTGTTCCCAAACCGGCTCTCTGCCGTATTTCAACAAGGGTCCCAGCCAATGGTGGGCCAGACCCTCTTGCGTCAAATCCGCCACGCGTTTGACGGCCCGCGTGACATGCGGCGGCGCTTGTTTGTGATAACTCAGACCTAACCCGTAACCGTCTTCCAGCAAACCGGAAATCATGTCCTGACGCGATGGACGGAGTGACAAAACATATTTCAATTCCCAAGGCATCTCGGCCTCGGACGCCAAAGCCGACGGCTCTTGGATGACTATCCAATCCGTTTTCTGTTTCGGCTGACCAAAAGGGTCATTTAGATACTTCCAAAGACCACCCAACTTCATAACTTGATTATAACACAAAACCAATCAGTCATGCCGAACTAGTTTCGGCATCCCACGAAGCCGGTGCTCCGTGAGATCCTGAAATAAATTCAGGATGACCGAATGCTGGTTGTCAGTTATAATGCGGTTGGTGCTTTTATGACCATCCTCGACTTGCTGCGCCAGACAACTATCGATCCGCGGGAGGCTGAGTTGCTTTTAGCATACGTGCTCAAAAAAGACCGGACCTACGTCAAAGCTCATGGCCAAGATAAAGTTGAGACTAAAGTCACCAAGGCTTTCTTGAGTTTGACGCAACGGCGACAAAAACATGAACCCATCGCTTACCTGACAGGCGAGCAACCATTTTTTGGACGTGACTTTATCGTTAACCGTCACACGCTCATCCCACGACCTGAGACAGAAATACTCGTCGAACTCGTAAAACAGTGGACAGTGACCAGTGATCAGTGCTCAGACAGTACGCTTGGTCCGCTTGGCGCGCATGGTCCGCGTGAGAGCGTAGTCGTCGACGTTGGTACCGGCTCCGGTTGTTTAGCTGTGACGCTGGCGCTCGAATGTCCAGACGCGAGAGTTATTGCCTCGGACGTCTCAGCGGCCGCACTTAAAGTCGCGCGCCAAAACGCCAAACTCCTCGGAGCTAAGGTGGAGTTTGTGAGGGATGACTTGTTGGGCAAGAAACTGATTTCGAAGCTCGAAGCTCGTATCTCGAAGCTCGATTCGAGATTCGACGTTGTTTTTGTCGCCAATCTCCCCTACCTCCCGTCAACGGACAAGAAGACCATGATGCCTGACGTAGCCAAATACGAACCATCCCAAGCGCTCTTCGCCGGCCGTGATGGATCGTCACTGGTTGTGAAACTTTTGCAACAGATTGGACATTTGAATTTGGAATTTGGAATTTGGAATTTAGGCAATAAACCGACTGATACCCCAAATTCAAAATTCAAAATTCAAAATTCCATATTCCTCGAAGTGGATCCGCGGCAAACTAAAAAATTGACGGTGTTGGCTCGTCAACTTTTTCCAAACCACGAAATTTCAACCAAACAAGACCTGTGCGGACGTGAGAGGTTTTTGATAGTTACTCTGTCTTAATCTCCGCGCCCAGCTTTTGCAGTTTGCCGATAATATCCTCGTAACCGCGTTCTATGAGCTCAACGCCCGTGACGCGGGATTCGCCGTCGGCCATGAGGGCGGCCAGGAGATAGGAGAAGCCGGCACGCAAGTCAGGGATGCAGATGTCGGCGGACTTGAGCGGCGTGGGACCGGAAACAATGCAAGAATGTAAAAAGTTTTGATGTTTAAAGCGACACTCTTTACTGCCCAGACAATCGGAATGCAGTTGGATGTTGGCGCCCATTTTAACGAGCGACTCGGTGTAGCCAAAACGATCTTCAAAAATAGTTTCGTGAACGATCGAGACGCCTTTGGCTTGCGTGAGTAACATGACAAACGGTTGTTGCCAGTCGGTCATAAAACCGGGATGCGTGTCCGTCTCGAGCACGACGGGTTGATACTCATCGGCATGGCCGAAGAGGATGCCATCTTTCTCGACTTTAAACGGCACGCCCACGCGACGGATGGCGTTCAAAAATGAAAGCAAATCATCCTGGCGCGCGTCGCGCACAAAAATCGAACCTTTGGTCAAAGCGGCTGCAATGCCAAAAGACGCGGCTTCAATCCTGTCAGGGATGACGGAATGTTCCGCGCCGCCTAATTTTTCCACGCCTTGAATAACCCAAGTGCGATTAGTCTCTAAATTAATAATAGCTCCCATGGACTGCAAAAGTTTGGCCGTATCCAAAATCTCCGGTTCCACGGCCGCGTTGGTGATTACGGTTGTGCCTTTAGCTTTGACAGCCGCCAGGATCAAAGTCTCGGTCGCCATGACGGACGGAAAACGCAACTCAATCATGGCCGCCTTGAGTTTTTTGCATTTAGCTTTGTAGTATCCTTCTCCTTCGCTGACCTCTGCTCCCATCTTTTCCAAACCGGCCAAGTGGATATCAATGGGCCGGGGTCCGATTTTGCATCCACCCAAAGCCGGGATACTGGCTTCTCCAAAACGGTGAATTAACGGGCCCATGAGCAAAACCGGGATGCGGTTCTTACGGCTTAGGGCTTCCGAAACCTGGCTAGTATTTAAAGTTCGTGGATCGACTGTGACGGTATGGCCATCAATCGTCACTTTGACCCCCAATCCCTCCAACATTTCGATGGTGGCTGACACGTCGCCGATCTGCGGGACATTATGCAAAATCACCGGCTCATCGGAAAGCAGGGCGGCGACTAATTGTTTGGTAGCCGCATTTTTAGCGCCGCTTAAAGCGACCTCGCCCTTAAGCGATGTTCCGCCTTTAACAACGTAAGCACGCGTACTAACCGTCGCCTGGTCTTTGACCGGAGAAGTGATGGGAGTCATATGATGGGCTTAACGTTAAAGACCTGATGTGGATGACGCGGTGGATGTCGTCGGGACCTGATCCAGTTGCGTGATGACTTCAATCCAGGTTGTCCCCCGCCCCATGGCCACAGCTCGGCCATCCGTCGTTTCGATACGGATATTTTCGCTTGGCGAGCGGCTCCAGCGGACATCCTGCTTGTAACCATCGCGGTAAAGCGTGGCTTTGCCTGATCCGGTGGTGCGGATATAAAGCCGGCCATAATCATCTAGCACGCGCTGTTCGGTCGTGAGTACTAAAATATTCCTAGTCTTAACGACTGAACCGTCCGCGTCGGCAAATCTCTTGCCAGCCTGGTAACGGGTGTAAAGATCTTTTTCTTGATCGAATCTCCACTCTACATTATACGATCCGCCGTAAGGTATCTTGATCGACAAGACGTCGCCGCGCGCGGTGCTGGTACTGTCATCGTAACTCCAGGTGGCAAAAGAAATTGCTTGCCAATTTTTGGAGTCAATAGCTGAAAGCAACATCTGCTGATCCGTGTAAGTATTGTGGGGCGCCCCTCTGCCTTTTGAACGCCAAAAGTATTTACCACTGGCTATCTCATCCAAATTATGGAGTTTGAGCAATCCGGCAATACGGTTCAAGGCTTCGGGACTGCCGCCCACGTGCGCGTAAACGGCATGCAAAGCATCCGCCCATTCCACAAAATAAGGACGGGCGCTACGCACCGGGCCCACGCTCGGAACGGTGGTAGTTGCATCAAAAACTGCCATGAGACGCGTGATGCCGCCTTCGACCGGGGCTTCAAAAACCAAACTGGCTTTAGAGATGCCGGAAAGCGGCATGGCATCCGGGTGCATTTCCACCATGATGGCCATGGGCAGGAGCTGGGCGTCTTCCGGTTTAACTAAAACGCCGTCTAATTTGCGGCCGACCAATCCTTCGGTCGAAGTGGCGGCAACTGTCGAACTATTTGAGCCATCCATATTAGCCTGCGCATCGTTATGTCCGGCAATGGCAAACTTGAAAAGGCCATAGCTGGCCAGAAGAACCAAAATGACCCCACCGGCTAGATAGGGCCAATATTTTTTGAGAAATTTTCCGGGATCCAACTGGGTTAATTTTAGTTTGAGATCCTCCATGATAAATAATTTATTCCTTGATGGCTTCCGCGGCGGCAGCTTCTTCAGTCGCTTCCTTTTCTTTCTTTTCCTCGGCTTCCGTCTTAACAGCCGTCACATCGCCGACTTCTCCCTGTTCAAGCTTCTTCTGTTCATCCTCGGACAACGGAGCTTCGACGCTGGCCAAAGTTACATTGGCTTCGACCGTGGTCTTAACACCCTTAGGCAAAACCAATGACCCGACCGTGATTTTATCTTCAAAAGTCGCAAGCGACGTCATATCAACCACAATCTCCTTGGGCAAATCGGCTGGCAAACACTCAACTTCTAATTCATCCAAAGACCGGATGAGCGTGCCGCCCAAAGCCTTAACCGCTAAGGCATCTCCAGTATAAACCAAAGGCACGGAAATTGTAATCAATTCATCCATGCGCAACTGACGGAAATCAACGTGGACCGGAGCCATGGTAACCGGATTAACCTGGACTTCTCCCACCAGAGCTTTAACCGGCTGTTCGCCTTCGATCGTCAAATCAAGCAAAGTTGAATGCTTAACGGTACGGAAAACCTTCAAAAATTCGCTGGTAGCGACTTTAATGGAACGGCTGGGCAGGCCATGGCCGTAAACTACGGCCTTAAGCGTAACTTCTGGCTTTTCCTGGGTTCCGGCTTCTTTCTTTTGACGCAGTTGCGCCTGCAGAGTGGTAATCATAAATCTGTTTTAGGTGCCTGAATATTAGGCTAATTTGCCTGATATGTCAAGAAGTCGCCGGCACAGGTCGCCGCTGTTTTCTAAAATCATGCGATGCGCGGCCACGCACTCCTCGCTCGAAACGGCCTCCGAACCAGCCAAACGGACCATATCGACCCCGGAAGCATCGGTAATTAAGCCCAAAGAGCTGATCCCTCCCTCCGTTTCCAAGACATAAGCCAAGAGGCCATGCCCGCAGGCCTGACACAAAGAATGGTAAAGCGTGGCCTGCTCTTTTTCCTCAACCAGCTTGATGTCCTCCTTGGCAAATAAGGTATGGCAAATAGGACAATGCGAGAGCAACGGGTAAGCATTCGTGGATGACATAGTATTACAGTAGACAGTGCTCAGTGCTCAGTCAACAGCTCTGCCGTAACTTATGCAACACATAACATGGAACATGGAGCAAACGGATGCTATGTGCTATGTGTTCCATGTTATGTGTTCCATGCTACATGTTGCGTGTTACATATTAGATGATTTGCCATAAACCGCCGCGCTTTGAACGATGCCCAAGGCTATATACCCGCCAAGTAAGGAGGACGCGGCGGCCGAAGCAAAAGGCAAAGGAATGCCCGTGACCGGCATAACCCCCAGGTTCATGCCGGCATTAATGAGGATATGCAGACCAAGCATGCCCGTAATCATGCCGCAGTAAATGCCGACAAAGGGATCCTCTGACCGCCGGCCTATAAATAAGACGCGCGTCAGGAGCACTCCAAACAGTCCAAGGATAACGGTTAGACCAACAAACCCCAGCTCTTCGCCCATGACCGCAAACATAAAGTCAGTCGAGGCCTCGGGCAAAAACCTAAGGCGCGATTGGCTCCCCTGTCCCACTCCTTTGCCCAAGATGCCGCCCGACCCGATGGCCGTCTGGGCCTGCCTAACATTATATCCGGCTCCCAAAGGATCCATCTGAGGATTAACGAAAGCCAGCAAGCGATCTTTTTGATAAGGTTTAAAAGCATATTGCCAAACTACAAAGGAACCTACGGTGCCAATCAAAAGCAATAAGACCCAGGCTTTCCAGCGCAAACCGGCAAAAGCCACGCCGATCAGCCACATGGCCACGATGACCATGGCCGAACCAAAGTCGGGTTGCATGAGAATAGGCGCTACGTAACCCAGCATGGCAAACAAACTCCCAAAAAAAGTTACCCAGTTTAACCGCTTGTAAACATGCTTGGCAAAATAAGAAGCCAGAAAAATCGCAAAAGCCACCTTGGCCAGTTCTACGGGTTGCAGGGAAAACGCGCCGATTCTAAACCAACCCTGCGTGCCGCGCACAGTTGAACCAAAAATAAGGACTGAAATAAGCAGAGTCAAACCGCCGGCGTAGATGACCATGCCCAAACTTTTGACCTGACGGTAATCAACGATGGCCAACAAGACCATGGCCAAACCGCCGATCAAGACGGCGATGATTTGTTTTTTAAACTGGAGCAAAGAACCGACTTCGTTGGACGCGCCGATGCTGTAGACCATAAGCAGACCAAAAACGGTCAATGCCAACAAAGACCCGAAAAGGATCCAGTCGGTTCTCCACAGCATGTCAAACCACAATCGACGCATGTCACCAATCTTATGGCGTGAGTCGCCCGGATGGCAAGTAAACCCCTGGATCAAGCAAATTGATGATGGGAATGACTTCAGTTTTGCTGACGCTCGGAATTTTATCGGCCCAGTAAAGCTCGACCGGTCTCGTTTCTCCGGGTTTGAGTTCACGGATATTAACTTTGTTGACGCCAACGACCGTCGATCCGCGTTTAAGTTTAATGATGTAATCAATCGACCAATAACCGAAAGCTCCGCGGTTAATCACGTCAAAAGTCGTGCGGGAAAGGCTTTGGCCCTCGGTGGGCGAAGCTAAACTAAAATTAACATGTTCCACGCTCACGCTCCCAAACCTCTTGCGGATGAATTCGTTGTAATTATTATTGACCTCGCTGGGCGTGACGCGATGCCAACGGATATTTTCCACAATCAATTGAGCCGACTTGCCGCCTTTGGCCTTAGGCGTGTAGCCAAGCTCTGTCAGGGTCGTCTGAGCGGCCGGCATAATAAAACCCTGATGAGCAGGTGTCTGCTCGCCGGAGACGTTAAAGCGATAAGAAAAATCCACCCACCATTGGTCATTGGGATTTTCTAAATCAACCATAATATCCAAACGACTTTCTGTCGCTTGAAAAACTAAAACCTGGGAAGTTCCGATATTGCGCGGCCTGTCCTGCTCTATCTTGTCCAAAATCTGCTGATTCAGGGCGATCTCTTGAGTTATCCGGGATTCGCGCGGATAAGAAATGGCGTAGGCATCGAGCAAACCCCAAAAAACATATCCCCAAACCGCCGCATTGGCGGCAATCAAAAGCACGCGCGACCAAAACTTAATTTTGATTTCATTTTTTACCCACCAGCTGGCCGCTTGCAGGTCACCGCTTGTGAAACCCGAATAGGTTTCCATACAACAACCATTATACAGTAACTAGTAACGAGTAACTAGTAACGAGTAATTCACCGAGGTTTGTTATCCGTAACTTTTTACTTTTTACTCGTTACTTTTTACTCATTTCAGGCGTATCCCATTTTAACGCGGCTGAGATGAATTGATCGCCTTCGAACACCAGTTCCCAGACGCTGGCGACGGGCATGTCCAAATCATGAATCAGCGAGTAATCCTTGCCTTGCAGTTTTAGGACAGCCGAGACCATGCTCTCACGATGCGAAACAATTAAGACTATTTTTCCGGCGCAGATATCGACTAATTCCTTGACCACGGCCAATACCCGGACGGCCGCCTCTTCGTGAGGCTCAAGACCCTCCATTTTCATGGGCACGTTATAGTAACCGGATTGCGAGGCGAATTCCTTGGTTGTTTTGCCCTCCCATGGCCCCTGATCCCACTCTGTCAGGCGTTCGTCTGTCTTAAAAGGCACGCCGATAGCTTGCGAGATGATCTCTGACGTCTGAACGGCCCTCTCAAGCGGGGAAGAAACTATGGAGCAAATGTCTATCTTAGCTTTTAATATTTCTTGACCAATAGCCGCCGCCTGCTCGCGACCCAATTGACTTAAGTTAAAACCCGGCAAACGGCCATATTCGATTTTGTCCGGATTTTCCACCCGGCCATGACGCACCAAATAGACGATGGTTTTCATGCCTCCATTGTCCTATGTGTGGGGTTATGTGTCCATTGTCATTGCGAGGAGCAACAGCGACGAAGCAATCTACTGTAGATTGCCACGTCAGTCGTCCGACTCCTTCCTTGCAATGACAGACTATAGGTTTGCCACGGCGTTCGCGAACGCCGTGGCTTGCTTTTTATGATTGACGCTGATTGATCTGCTTGGTATAATTTCCGCGCAATCTATGGCAAAAACCCCCACCAAAGCAGGCGCTTACGGCGCCGAGCAGATATCCGTTCTGGAAGGCTTGGAGCCTGTCCGCAAGCGTCCGGGCATGTACATCGGCTCAACCGGGCCCGAAGGTTTGCATCACATGATATGGGAAGTCGTGGACAACTCGTTTGACGAGGCCATGGCCGGACACGCCACGGAAATTATTGTGACTTTGAATGATAATGGCACGGTCTCGGTCTTCGACAACGGCCGCGGCATTCCGGTTGACATGCACAAACAATATAAAGTCTCGGCTTTGGAGCTGGTGCTCACCAAACTTCATGCCGGCGGCAAATTCGGCGGCGAAGGCAGCGGTTATAAAATCTCCGGCGGTCTGCACGGCGTGGGTGTTTCGGTCGTCAACGCGCTTTCCGAATGGCTCGAAGCCCGCGTGGAACGCGACGGCGCCGAATGGGTTCAGGAATACGTACGCGGCACGCCTAAATACAAAGTCAAAGAAGTTGGCAAAAGCAAACGGCACGGCACCACGATTTCCTTTAAGCCGGATGCCACCATTTTTACGGAAACGACCTTTGACCTCAAATACATTTTGGACCACTTGCGCCAACAGTGTTACCTGACCAAAGGCATCAAAGTGACCGTCGTCGACGCGCGCGTCAAAAACCAACCGCAGGTTTACGCCTTTTTCTTCGAGGGCGGCGTGGCTTCTTACGTGCGACACCTAGACCATGCCAAACAGGTCAAGCACGAGAACATCTTTTACGTGGAGCGCCAGGTGGATGACGTGGGCATCGAAGTCGGCGTCCAATATACGGATGATTATAAAGAAACTGTTTTCGCTTTTGCCAATAACATCTATAACCCCGAGGGCGGCATGCATGTCATGGGTTTTCGCTCGGCTTTGACGCGCGTTTTGAACAATTACGCCCGCGCCAAAGGCTACATTAAAGAAAAGGATGATAATCTGAGCGGCGAAGACGTGCGCGAAGGTTTGACGGCCGTCATTTCGGTCAAGATCAAAGACCCGCAATTCGAGGGCCAGACCAAAGCCAAGCTCGGCAATCCCGAAGTGCGCACGGCCGTCGAGTCTTTGACCAACGAAGCTTTGGCCGCTTATCTGGAAGAACATCCGCGCGATGGCGAAGCTATTTTGGGCAAATGCATCCTGGCCCAGCGCGCCCGGGCCGCCGCCCGGGCCGCGCGTGACACCGTGATCCGCAAGGGCGTTTTGGAAGGCATGACCTTGCCCGGCAAGCTCGCTGACTGCTCGAGCAAAGATCCAAAATCATCCGAACTGTTCATCGTTGAGGGAGACTCCGCCGGCGGCTCGGCCAAACAAGGCCGCGACCGCGAGCACCAGGCCATACTCCCCTTACGCGGTAAAATCTTGAACGTGGAACGCGCGCGCCTGGATAAAATGATCGCCAGCGAGCAGATTAAAAATCTAGTCATCGCCATGGGCATTGGCATCGGCGAAAACATGGACATGGGCCGCTTACGCTATGAACGCATCGTCATCATGACCGACGCCGACGTGGACGGCGCGCATATCCGGACGCTTTTGCTGACTTTGTTTTATCGCTACTTCAACCAGCTGATCATCGACGGCCACATCTACATTGCCCAGCCTCCCCTGTTCCGCGTGGCTTCCGGCAAAGAATTCCGCTACGCTTTTTCGGAACAAGAATGCGACAAACTCATAGCCGAATTCATTAAGCTGAAAGAGGAAAGGAAGAAGACTAAAACGAAGCTCGAAGTTCGAAGCTCGAAGCTCGAGGAAGAAGAGGAAGTGATTGAAGCGGGTGAAGCGGAAGAAGGCGTGAATAAAATCCAAGGAGTCAGCATCCAGCGCTACAAAGGTTTGGGAGAAATGAACGCCGACCAGCTTTGGGAAACGACCATGAACCCCAAAACGCGCATCATGAAAAAAATCACCATCACCGATGCGGCCGAAGCCGATGAAACATTTGATATTTTGATGGGCGTAGAAGTCGCCCCGCGCAAACGTTTCATCCAAACCCACGCCAAGACAGCCAATCTGGACGTGTAACCAATAAACCAAAAAGTAGAGACGCCCCGGTGGGGCGTCTCTTGGTAATTGTCATTTGTTTTTTAATTGGTTGGTAGAGACGCAAAATCTTGCGTCTATCTATCAACACGTCCAACCAATAAACATGATGTTTTGGGTTTGCTTATTTTTTTAGTTAGACGCAAGATTTTGCGTCTCTACCAATAATGATTATTTCGCGATGGCTTTGGCGGCCGTCATGATGCCACCCAAGGCTGCCAGGAAGAAGACAAAGCAGATGACCCAACCGATGACCGGTATGAGCATCAACAGACTCATGACGACTATGCCCAAGAGAATGACTTTCCAATCAACCGGCCAACCCTTGCCATTGCCGTTGGCGCCTTTCTTGGTAATCAATTTCCAAAGCCAGGAACCCAAGACAATGCCGGCCAAAATTTTGGCCAGAGAAACAAACAGGGCATAAATCAAGAGGAAGAAGAGGCTGAACGGGATACCCAGGATGGTTATCAGCAAGACCACACAGGCGATGGGGATGACAACCAGCCAGACAAAACCCCAGCCCATCTGCTTGGCAAAATTATTGAGAATATTATTTGTGATATCCGTCACGCGCTGTCGGAAGAAGTACCAACCGACATAGGCCACGATCAGGTTGCTGATCAAAATGCCCAGGAACCAAAGCAAAGCCCAGGTCCAATTAATTTCTTTTGGCTCGGCTTTCGTCTGCCCGCGCTCAGCGCGTTCAACTTTTTTGTAATCCACGCCACCCACCACTTTGGCTCCATCAGCCATGGTCACTTCTTTGGGCGACTTGTAAGCCAGATTGCCATCCAACTTAGCTTGCGACCCGAGCGTCAGTCCTTCGGCCTCAACATAAACATCCTTGCCAACCTCGCTGCGCAAAGCTACCTCGCCGCCCGTGGCTTTGACGTTGCCCAGCACTTTGCCTTCGACAATCGCGCTGCCCGCGGCCAAATAAAGGTCGCCTTTGATGACGGCCGTCGGCAAAATGTAGACCATGCCGCCCGCGGCCATCACATCGCCTTCCACTACGCCGCCAATCGTGACCTGACTGCCGGCCACGCGCAGGGCATGCCCGACCGGACCCATGACATTGACCATGGAACCGGCGACCATGAGGCTTTGGCCTACGCCGCCGGAGACTCTGATGATCGAGCCGGCCAAAAAGGCATCACCTGGCAAATTAGCATCAACTGAGACGTCATTGGCCGCGGCATAGAGATCGCCGTTGACCTTATCCGTGGCCGAGACGTTGACCATCTGGCCTGATTTAAACTCGGCGGCCAAGGCGGGTTTGCCCATGGCGCACAATCCCAGCAGCAAAGCTGCGGAAATGAACAGTAACTTTTTGGACATATAAAATAATTAAGAATGCAGAATTAAAAATTAATAATGACGATTAAAATACATTATACACCTTAACAAAGAAGATGGGCAGTTAGAGTAACACTTCCAGTTTGCCGACCATGGGACTCTGAATGGAAAAAGTCATATGTAAAGTCCGGCCGACTTTGGAGACATACAGTGTTCCGCCTTCTGATTCGTCGATTTTGTAGCCAATGGCCTCAAGCTTCTTCTGCACGGCCTCCACATCGGCGCGCGTCACAAGGCGCGGGAAAATATACGAGAGCCACATGCTGTTCATGCTGTCCGTCATCTTAACCTGATTGCCAAAAACTTGTTTGAGAACCGGCAAAAGCTCATCGTGAATCTGTTGATTCTTGTCTGAACCGATCGTCCCCTCCGTGGCTTTTTCATAATTGATGTAGGCCCAGGTCTTGGTCAAGGGCGTGGGCGTTGTCCCTCCGGGCTGGGAGACTGGATTGGCATTGATGTAAGAACAAGCTGGAGTGACGTTAACTTTGGAATATTTGCAGATATCCCGCACCACGTTTTTAGCGTTGGCCGTTTTCTCTTTGACCTTCTTATTGATGTTAACCCTCATGTCCTTGGCTCCCGCAACATCCATATTTTGCATCACCAGATAACTGCTCTGATCCTCGAGCATAGCTTTGGAGTGATCCGTCACGGAAGCGCAACCGCTGGCTCCGCCGTTGGCATCCACTTTGATGATGGCCGTTTCCTCGTATGGTTCCAGGCTCATCATCACCATATGCATCTTGGTAGTCAGCATACTGCCGACGACGACTACGCCCTTATCAACGGTCGGCTGAATGCCGTATCCCGAGATCTCTCTTTCTAAATCGTATTTCTTGACCCACATGGGATTAAAATCCGCATCCGTCTTGATCAACTCAAGATTGCTGGCCATGGCGACTTGCAAGGCCTCATTGGCCTTGGTCGCTTCTTCGGCAAACGGCTTAACTTCTGGGATTTTATTTTCATCCCCCGGCATTTTGCATTTAAACTCATGGCATTTTTCAGTCACGGTTTGTTGCTTCCGGCCCGCGTCATCCCACCTCGCCTGATAATTGTCGGAATCGCGCACCACGCCTTTCAGGATCACAAAATTGCCGTCCGTGGTTTTAGCCACATGAAAATCATTAAAGACGCCCCCCGAAATCAAATCCGTGGTTAATTTTTTCGTCCATTGATAATTGCCGGCCGGATCGACTTTAACGGCCACAAACGGCCGCAGAGTCGTATCCGCTTTGGTCACGTTGACGTTGCCGGTCAAGCCCTGGGTCAACAAGAAATTATTAAAACCAAAAGCTATAAAACCGCCGTCCGTCGTTTGCTGGATCGCCTTAAAATCACCGCCCGCCAGACGAATCTTGGTGATGCCCACCGTAAACTTACCGTCATCTGTCATGCTGGCGATGGTATTCATCTCCGACGGAATCATTTCCAAACTTTTAGACCAAGTCACTCGATAATTGCTGTCCAGTCTGATCATGGTTGGCAAAGGATGCATGACCACTTCCGGTCCCACAATATTAGCGGGTTGTTTGGGCGTGACCACCTTAATATTGGCCAGCGCGATCAAACTCCCGTCCCCCAAGCGTTGCATATCAATCGCATCCCAATCCATTTTTTTGGAAGATATCACTTTGCCGTTCTTGTCGATCCTAATCAGCACGCTATATGTGGTCACAGTAGACGTATCAGCCACGTCATTGCCATGACCGGTTTCCATAAAGCGGGCCAAAAGCAATACGCCGCCGTCCGGCAGAGCCCACATTCTTTGCGGACGATCAATGCTGTAATCGCCGAGCATGATTGACCACGTTTGATTCCCATTAGGGCTGAATTTAGTGACTAAAATATCCCCGTACATCTCTTTAATATTTTCGTCGACAAAATCCACCACGTCGCTGGCCATGATGATACTGCCATCGCTCGTCTCGGCGGATAAACGCCCGACATAGCTGGAGCTCATCTCGCCCAGGGCATTACTGGCACTGCTAAAATCCCGAGTCCAGACCTTATTGCCCTTGGCATCGGTTTTAATGATAAACGGCCTGGGGTCTGACATGGCGTTACTCATGACAGTCTCACCCGTCAGCAGGTATCCGCCGTCTCTGGTGGGCAGAACGCCCATGCCGGAGGTGTTGTCGCGCAGATGGTGCGTTTTGATAAACCCCGTCGAACTGACCGGCACTGCCTTGCAAGATGCAGGGCCTGTCTCCGCTTTCATCTTTTTGCTCAAAACCAAAAAGATCAATGGAAAGGAGATGACGGCCAGCAGACAAATGAGGAAGATGGGATTATGGAAAGTTTTCAAAAGCCCTTTGCGCTTTTTAAAATGACGCATATGGCAATAGTATAGCACTTTTCAGGAAAAGCTCATCAATTTGAACATCTTCTATGTTACTTTTCATAACCGGAAGATCTAAACTTCAATTTGTTGTTCTTTCTTTCCCACTTTTGGCCGCAAAAGTGGGGTAAAACTCTTGGGGCTTCGGATTCCCGCCATAGGCGGACACGGCGCTTCTTTCTACGTGGCTACTCATTTCATGTGGGCCGCTCAGCCCCTCAGCCCCAACCCCCTCGAGATACAAGGGTTACTTATTAAACTTCTGAAAGAGCTCGATTCGAAGCTCCATGGGGGTCCGGGGGTGAGCTTTACCGTGGTTGCAAGAGAGAATAAGCCACCTATGACAATGAGAGGTTATAACGAACCCCCGGAAGTTTTTGGTTACTTTTTGCTTCCAAAAAGTAACATAAAAGATATTCAAGTTGAAATTCTGCAGATTAAAAGTTTGCTAGGGACGATAGTCCGGGCAAACGACTGTACATTTGTTGGCCAAACACAACGAAACAAATGGACAGCGCGACTGGATCAGATATTCCCCAGGCGTCTGACAATCCGCCTTTTTCAGACACGACTCCCCTGTCACCTTCTCAATTTTATAAGAATCAATCGTATATCCCTGCGGTAGAGCTTCAGCGGGATTCCCCCCTTCGCCTAAAGCTCCGGAGGGGCAAGCGGCAAACTCGCAATTCGGTCCCGTGCGCCCGACGGCCGAGCCGTCCGGGCAAAGCTTGGCTTCCATGGTGCATGCGACTCCCCCGCCGGGATAATTTTGAGTGTCTTGATTGAGGTTCCAAATGGAATAATTGAGGATCATGGCAAAGCTGACCCAAAATAAATATGGCAAAAGCAAATACGAGGCTGGCTTAGATACTCTGTAAAAAGTGATGACCGTGGCGAGGATGGCGAGCCACAAGAAAAATATCTCCACCAAAGCCATTCCCGGGCTGTGCATTCCGAAAAACAAAATTGACCAAAGTGTGTTCAATACCAGCTGGACTCCGAAAATTGCGAGAGCAATTTTAATTCTTTTGTCATCCTTGCGAACGCGAGGATCCATCCTATTTTCAGTTTTGTCATTCCCGCGGAGGTTGAGTGCCGACGGCGGGAATCCATTAGTTTTCCGTTTCATCCATACTAAATAAGCGGCCACACCCATCAACAAAAACAATATCGTCCAGACCGGAGCAAAGACCCAGCTTGGTGGGTTAAGTGGGGATTTGATGAGAGTCGCATACCAACCTGAGATGGCGGGGGTAGTGAAGTACGCGCCGATGAGGGCGAAGAGTTGAGGGATGAGGAGGAAGATGAGGAAGGTGAAAATTTGTTTAGATTTAATCATAGTTTCAGTTTCTCTTATAAGCGTTCACTAATTTGGGTAATTTTCTTAAAAAGAAAATCTGATCTGCTTTTGGAAGATCTAATTTAGATAGCAACCTCTTAAACATAACAAGCATAAGATTGTCTAAAATCTCAAGACTCTTTTGCATATCACAAAACCTATACGCACCAACCCAACCATTAATTCTTTGGTTAAGATTATTTAATAAATTATCTAAAGCAATATTAATTGTTTGATGATTCTCCAAATTCAAACAACTTTTAAACTGAATCGGAGTTATCGTTTCCTGAATAAATTCTTTATATTTTTGGGGCTTAATTAATAATCTACCATGCTTATTAACTACTCCTAAAATATCAATGCTGCCATTTTCGAATATATCTATATATGTTTTACCTACAGTCCCCAAAGGGTGAATGACCAAACCTACTTGCCTAAATAATTTGATGGCCAATTTATAAATTCTCTTCGCATCGGCATCGCTCTTACAGAAAACGACAAGATCATCAACATATCTAAAATGTTTTATAGCCTTTTCTCTATTAAGCACTTGATCAAATTTTAATAAATATAAATTTGACATAAACGGCGAAAGTGGCGTGCCTTGAGGTATTCCGTCTTCTTTTGATTGTTTCAAGTATTGTGTAAACAATAATCTTAACTTTTTATCATGCACTTCACGAAAAAAAATTTTACTCAATCTTTTTTTACTAATAGTAGGAAAATAATTTATAATGTCTGTTTTTAAGACGAACTTATATCCTTGCATATTATATTCTAACGCTCGTCGTAAAATCCTCTCAACCCTCATGCCTTTAACCGATCCCACGATATGGTTATTCTTAAATATTATAGAAAATTGTTTGTTTAAAAATTCTGCCATAACCCTTTGCACTAATCTATCTCTAACCGTAGGTATTTGTATAATACGTGGGCTTTTACCTTTTCTTGGTATTTGACGTTTTTTTAAAGGTTGAAATTTAAAAAAATCGCCCACTAGTTGACGATTAATGTCCTTAATAAAAATAAAGGCATTTTTATTAAATTTTTCGATTGTAATATTATCTACTCCTCTGTCACTACCCCTCTTCCGCAGGGGTTTCTCTCTATAAATTCGGCGCCATGTTTTTGTTAATATTTCTTCTGTAATCTTAAACATCACATATTTTGGAGGTGAGGTAGGCGTCGCGACGCCTACCTCCTCTATTATATCCTGCACTGTGTCTTTTGGCAAGAATCACAGTCCCGTCACGGTTATGCTTCGACATTTTATTGTCGTTGACGGTATGTCCTTTGAAAACCCATCTTTAATTTTGAAGATTTGCTTCCTTTGAACTTTTCCTTTAACCCTGGCCTTCCTTGGAATTGGCAATTCCTTTGGTTGTGAGCCTTTATGCCTTCAGGCTACCTGGTCTTAGGCGGTCGAGGTTCTGAGGTTTAGCCTCTTTGCCCCGTTGCGAATCAAACGTAACACAAATTAGCACTCGGGTCAAGGGAGTGCTATGTGGATAATTTTTATTTTTGCTTTAAACCGCTATCCCAAATCCAAAAACTCCCAATCTCTAAGGTTATTTGGATCGTAAGAATATTTCTCTTTAGTATTGAGGCGCCAGCTATTCTTGTCTTTTATAACGATACCGCCAAATAACTTCTTACCGGTTTTATTCTGCCCTTTTATGTAAGCCTGCAAACCCTCAGCTTTCTCTTTGGCCGTTTGGGCATATATTCCACCTTTAGTATCAAAAAGTCCGAGCTTGCCATTATTTAACATGACAATAAAATCGACGTAAAATGGTTTTGGAATACCATTTTCGATATAAGGCACCGCGAAATATGAACCGTCCTGAGAACCATTTTTAAACCACCATTTTATTTGTTTAGATTTTTCAAGATATTCAATAAATTCAACCTCAACATCACTATCTTCTTCGAACATACTCGACATGCCATTTGCCGACAAGTAAGCATAGTAGGGTTGAATAATAGATTTCTTATAATCTTTCTTTATAAATGGCAGGTTGTAATTAATAATCTTAGGCACATTCCAAGGAACGTCATTCTTCACGAGTTCATGCTTTCCGGAGCCAACCCTTTCTAAATACATCTCTTTTGCGTGATTTATAGCGTCAATTATCGGCTGACGATTCACTTCAGCTAGCACCATCGCCTGTATTTTCGACCATTCATCTTCGTCATGATAGACATTAAAATATTTATAAATAGACGACTTAACTCGTCCGATAGAACGCAACTCGGGAGCAAACGGCGCTAAGTTATTACGAACAAACAGATCAAAGGCATTCTGTAATTCAACTGAATTTTTTGGAATTGCCAATATGCCTGTTTTTTCAATGGTTTTTGCCATCTTATCAGCATCATAAATGTGACCGCTTGCGATAAGTTTAGTATCGATAATACTATGCTTGGTCGATATTTTTTTCGCAAGACTTAGTTCATCGGCCGCCGCTTTAAAAACCGGCCCAAAATCCGAGGAAAGTCGTGTCTCTTCTCGAAACCGCTTTGAATGCCAGGACTCTAAATCCACATTCTTATAATCCGCCCTGCGTTTTCCTTCAAAAACCGTAATATAATCACGCGAAATATCCTCGGCTACATGAATATCAGGTAAGCTTGTATACACATAACCAATATTCAAATCTTGATCAGAATAATGCTTTTGCTCGGGCATCCGCATAATTCTTCCAAGTGTTTGAATTGAAAACGTTATATTTTCCTCTCGCCATTGCCTGAATAAAACAATTATTGCCGCCCTTGGACAATCCCAACCAAGCGCTATAGCTTGCTTGAATATCATCACTTCAACCTCGTTCTCATTTTTTTCAATATTAATAAGATTGATTTTGTTATCTTTTTCGGAAAGATAAATCGCAAGGCGGCCATTATCTGTTGTAATGCCATACTTTACGAGCATCGCCACAACTTCGTCCTTCTTATCGGCAACACCGGATTTTGAATCGGGAATTTGTATTAAGAGGAGCGGGTTGACGCTCGAGCCTTCGGCTTCAAACTTCTTTCTTAGCTCCAGTCGTTTCTTAAGAGCGCTTTCTAACACAATTTCATCCGCTGTTTTGTCACTTTTCTTATTATCAATGATGTAATACTCAAAACCGGGGTTGATAATGATTTCTTTCTTTATCATTCCTTCATTCTTTACGTCTTTCAGTTCCACTTCTACAATTTGATTGGCATTATTAAGTTGCGGAGTGGCCGAAACTTCAATGGTAACCTTTGGTCCAATGTCCTGAATCAGCTCCTTAGACTTATCGCTACTCGCAGTATGATGGCTTTCATCAATAACAAGAATAATGATACGACCTTCATCTTTGGTTCTTGCAATAACTGATGTTAGATTATTATCACGCTCATTCGCTCGGACGTACACATTGTCCTTTTTATTAATACTTGCCCAATTTAAAAACAAAATTTCATTTTCGGCTATCTTTCTTTCCTCTAAATCTTCGTAATTTGAACACTTTAAACTAACACCATATTGATCATAGTACTTTTTAAGATTATTCCTGCTCTGATCATGTAATTTATTCACCGCAATCCATACAAATGAAAAATGTTTGCCATCAATACGCGAATCTATCAGGCGCTTTAAAAATTCAGCCATCATAAGCGTCTTACCTGAACCGGTTGGAGATTTAAAAATACAAACCTTATCGCCATCCGCTTCCAGAAGCTTGTTTGTCACGCGTTTCAACTCTACAACGGCGTTCTCTTGGTAATCTCTAAATTCAATCCATGACATAATTATTTGAAGATTTCACGATAAACCTTAAGTATCACCTCTGGTATCGCGCAAAGTGTGACTTTATTCTTCACATCCTCAAATTCTATTTCATGAGGGTCATCTCCTAGAGCAAATACATAGGTATTAAAATGTCCATCAATCTTTTTTATTGCTTTCTTATAATCAGAAATAGCATCATCATCAAAGATGATCCCCAAATACTTATTCTCGTTTCTAAAAATCTTGAAATCCTCCCCTTCGTGTACGAGGTCGAACTTGCCTTCTTTAATGCAAAGCATCTCTGTAGACTCATTAACCAACTTGCGTTTGTTACGGTCAGAAGGCTCTGCCTCAACGAAATCGCAAGTGTAATATTTGAGATTACCGCCAAACCCTGCTATAGCTTCGCCTTTAGGATTTTTATATCCTTTAATAACTTTTTTTAACCTTGGGTAGCAAACCTCCGAGCAAATATTATTTTCGTTATTCGTACAAAGAATAAACTGACGGTTACCGCCATCTTCTTTATTGAGAGCCATGACTGCATGTCCGGTCGTACCAGAACCAGCCATAAAATCTAAAACGATAGAATCCTTCTGTGTGGCAAGTTGAATAATTTTTTTTACTAGAAATACCGGCTTAGGATGATCAAAGGCATTAGCCATGCCAAGCTCACGTAAATCAATGGTTCCTTGTTCTGTTCTTACATTAGTTTCATCCCATATAGATTTAGCTTTTGTAGTAGCCTTTCTTGACTTTTCATATATATTCCAACCGCCATCCCGACGCTGTTTTCCAACAACATTAGATAAATCAGCATTAGCTTTTATGTTTTCCGTGACTAATTTTTGACCCCAACGCCAACAGCCGTCTTCCCCCTTACTATTAATAGGAAATACTTCCGTATCAAAAACCTTCGATTCTTTGAGGGAGATTAAGCACTGCCCTAGTTTATCTTTACTATCCGGGTTGACATAAATAGGATAATAGAGATTGGGACGATTCTCTCGGTTGAATTTAGGATTACGGTTTCTTAGCTCCCTCAATTCATATTTGCCCTGCTTATCTTCAAGTTCAAAGTCAACCTCTTTAGGCAGCTCATTCAACTCTCCAATTTCTCCTTTAAAATAACAAAGGATATATTCATGCGTAGTTGCTATTGGTAGGTAATCTCTTCCCCCTTTATTTACTTGGACTGTTATCATGGTGATAAAATTCTTCTCATCAAAAATTTCATCACAAAGCAGTTTCAATTGAGCGAATTCATTATCGTCAATACTGATAAAGATAACGCCACCCTTCTTAAGTAAATTCTTTGCGAGTTTTAGACGTTTTTCCGTAAACGCGAGCCACTTGCTATGTCTGAATGGGTCATCACGCTTTACATACTCACTCTTGAATTTATCATTATATATAAAATCATCGTTGCCAGTGTTATAAGGGGGATCAATGTAGATCAAATCAATAGCTTCCTGGTGAGTAAAATTCAAAACTGCCAAAGAGTGGTAATTATCTCCCTCAATTAAAATATTTGTGGGTTTCGTCTTATCTGTCTCAGTAGCTTTTGATTTTACCTCCTTCAAAACCGGAAATGGCTTACCCGCCATTTCGTTCGG
Source organism: Patescibacteria group bacterium (assembly GCA_041661105.1). GTDB lineage: Bacteria > Patescibacteriota > Patescibacteriia > 2-12-FULL-60-25 > 2-12-FULL-60-25 > MWCR01. The sequence continues at coordinate 71,217 of JBAZVB010000001.1, read as the reverse complement.
AAACATCTCATTTGGCGTGCGCGCGTCTGGATTAATCAAAACGTCAATCTTTTCCTCCGGTAAGTCACGATGCCAAACAAGACCATACACAGTCTCCCTAATACGCTTAATCTCCTTAATAAGCTCATCCTTTGACCACGCATCGTAATCAATCTTCTTAGGCATATTTCTAATTTATTTTTTTACCGCAACTTGGACAAAATAAAGACCCTGAAATACATTCTTTTCCACAAAATGAGCAGTAGTTCTGCCCCATCCATGACATGACATTGGTCGGTTGGTAAAAAAGAGAGCGATTAACAATATCCGTGAAAGGGGAGGTTGAACAACTAGGAACCGGCGATTCAAGTGATTCTTTCTTCTTTTTTAAATCTTCAATTACTTTTTCAACTTGCTCCTTGGCTTCTCCATCAAGGCTTTTTAATTTTTCTTTTTGCTCGTTGATCTGAGCGTCGACAATTTTTTTACTTTCCTCTTTCCATTTTGACAATTCATCACTAGCGATTTTTTTCTGCTCCGCAAGAGAAGCTTTAAAAGCTTCTTTATATTCTTTTCCCTGTCTCCAAATTATATAAGCAAATGAAATAGCCAAAAGAGCAACTAGAATTGTAAGTATCATGACCATGACGCCATACGGATTATACCAAAGGCTCAACTGCTGATTAGTCTTTTCCAAAACGTCTATATAGGCGTTCAATGCGGGATCAATCGATTCCATGTGTGGTATTCAGAATACTAAAGATGCTACTCTCATCTAAGCCAAAAATCAACTTCAAATAAACTGGAGATATTTATGATACTAAATGCTTTATTTTGTTGAGACCTGACCTTGATCTTCACCCAGGGTCTCAATTTGGAATTCTTCATTTGCCGACTCGGGATCAGGGGCGACGATCAAACTTAAATCTAATGGCATATTGGAATTATGGTTAAAACGATTAAAATTATTGCACCCACAAGACAAAAAGTAGCAAGCCGTGAAATTTTTGATAAATCAGTGATTGTCAATTGGCTTTCCTCTAACCCCTTGGTTATTTTTTCATTACACTCCTTAATTATATTCTCTACATCATTTTCTGTTTTTTCCAACAAAGATTTTAGAGAAGGACCTAGTTTGTATGCCCTTACAAACAAGCCAAATAAACAAAGAAGCAGTCCAACACACATTAGACCTAAGGCCGCATAAAATAAAGACCCCTTTTTCAGATAACCAAGAGCTTGCAAAGTAAAACCAAATAGGGCAATTGTGCTAACTAATATCCAATTTATTTTTTGGTTTAGCATCTCAATCGCCCTAAGACGTCGTTCCCTAGCAGAAGAAACTTCTTCATAAATAAACCTCAACTTATCTAAGTTGCTTGATTTTAATTCGTTGTCTTCTGGCGTCATATATTCTCGAACAAAAATAGAACAAAAATCCCTTTTTGTCCAGTGGATAAATTCTAAACCTCCCATTCTTTCGGAATAGATCCGAGTTCGTTTTGTTTCCAACCAGAGGCTGACTCGCTTTTGGCGAGAAATTTTAATTTTGTTTTAGATATACTAATTTCTACTTATTCCTGCATTTTTAGCTATAAAAACCCTTCTTCCAGTCGGAAAGGCTGAAACATCTCCATTAAACTTATACAATTGATATTGCATTAATTTATCAGCATTATCAGATTCCACACCCAAACAACGGCGGTCTAAACCTAACAACAAACCTTTCTGTTCATCTGTTATGTGCCGTATACCAGCTTTTGCTCCTTCATGAGAAGTTACGATTAATCTTCCAGAGACGATTGAAAAACAAAATTGAACTGGACCTTGATAATCACCAAGATCAAAAACCACGTCTAATTCATCAGCAGATCCAGATTTTGGTATTTTATTAAAATCAATAATTATATCCCGCACAATCTCTTGGAATCCTATATCTTGAATTCTTAAACGTAATTCGTTTGTTTTTGGTTGATTTTCACCAAACCCTGATTCAATAATTTGATAATCGCCACTGATATCTTTCACATGAACTCTTCCTGTTCTGTGAAATGCATAATGTTCCAAGATTCGTTGAACGAATCCAAAATTGGAATCAACGATACCTTTTTGTGAAGGCGTATAATAAAAATCTCCGGTAAATTTCTGAATTACAAAATCCCCAATCTTGAAATAATCGTTGCCTGATTTTATAAGAAATTTATATTTCGTAACATTTTTTGAGCTCATATACTATATTCCCTCCTCTCTCCCCCATCAGTTTCTTCACCGCTTCATCAAAATCAGAGACAAAATTCACGATCCTGGACAGCGCGGAATTTTTCTAACTTCTATTCCTTATTTTTATTCTTAGCTTGTAAAAGTTTATTTACTTCGCGATCAAAGTCGGAAATATAATTCTTATCCTGTGTTACCCGATACTTTTCATATTCTTCCAAGGCAAGCGCTTCGGCGACTTCATGGCTAATCTTGCCAGCATTTGTCAAAATTTCATATTCACTAAATTTAAGAAAGGCATTAAGTTTTTCCACCCAATCTTTCATCGCCATTGCTCTACCGCGAGCGGCCTGCATCTCGGCATAATCAAGATACATGTTGCCAATGCGATTCAAATGCCCTAGCTCTTCTTTGTCTAAGTAATTTTTAGCAATTACCGTGTCACTCGGCATAATTTTCCCTTCCGGAGAACGCCTCCAAGAAGTTAATCCAATTTTGTCTTTTTTACTACTGACTCGATCCGTAATAATTTCCGCCGCGGTTTTGCCGGTTATGGCAAAATGAAGCTTGTTCTGTACGGTAGCAAAAAATTGCTTACTCTCATATGCTTTTGACGAATAATCAATTGCCGTCGCATAAATATCGGTGATTTTTTGATAGATCATCCGCTCACTGGTACGAATGTCCTTGATTTCCTCATAAAGCTCATCAAAATATCTGGCGCTAAAACGAGAGCCGTATTTCATGCGATTAGCATCCAATGCATAACCTTTATGAATATAGCTTTTGAGAATTCTAGTCGCCCATTGCCTAAATTGAATGCCTCGCTCGGAATTAACCCTATAACCAACCGCAATAATGGCTTCCAATGAATAAAAAAATGCATTCCTTTTGATTTCTCGCCGACCTTCCGTTCGAACTTGTAAGAAATCCTTACAAGTTGCCATTTGATCGGCTTCTCCGTCTGCATAGATATTTTTGAGATGTTGAGTGATGTTTTGAGGTGTTGTATCAAAAAGTTCCGCTATTTTCTTTTGAGTAAGCCAAATATTTTCTTCGGCAAATAATACTTCAATATTCACTGTGCCGTCGGACGATTGATAGAAGGCGATTTGATTATCTGATATGTTTTTCTTCATACAGAACAAAAATAGAACAAAAACCCCTTTTTGTCCAATTAAATATGTGGATAAAAAACACCCGCTCAATTAGCTTTGAGCGGGTAGAGAGCCTGGTTCGATCTTGATCTCTGACAAGAGCGAACGCGGGCGGAAGAGGTAGAGCGCCAAGGTGCAGAGGACGAGCAAGGCGCCGCAGACGGTCCAGATGCTGACGATCTTGAATTCGCTGTCCGGGATGCCGCGGGTGAAAAACCAGACGCCGGCCAGGACAAACATGTTGCCCATCCGGCTGAGGAAGGAATGGAGCGAGCCGTACGTGGCGCGATAGCCGCTAGCGATGCGGCGCTGGACAAAGACATCAGCCAAGGGCACGTAGGCTCCCCTTCCAATCTCATGGATGACCACGATGGCCAACGGCCAGCTGAGGCCTGGGAAGTGGCCAACAAAAGTCAGACCAAGCCCCGATAGGCCAAGTACGCCGAGCATGGCACCGGCTTCGCGGCCTTTGGTGAACTTGAGGCGGCGCACGATGACGGCGGACAAGGCGCATGATCCGTAAAGCGGGATCCAGATCCAGCTGAGGGAGTGTCCGTGCAGACGGGGCTCGAAGAACTGGTTCCAGAGATGGTTGAACGGATTCACGAAGCCCAACGTCATGGTCACCAACACGGCCCAAATCAATCCGGAGTTTAGCTTGAGCGCCTTTAAGCTGGCTTTGAGAGCCTGCATTTCCGTCAGGCGTTTAGCCGGCTCGCCTTGAGCATCCATGCAACGGTAGGTCGCCCCAAAGGCGATGAGCATAACTAACGCGCCCAAGAGCCACGTCGCACGGAAACCGAATGCGCTTCCCGTCAGGTCGCCCGCGATCCCGCCGATGAGCATGGCCGCGCCGACCAAGCCGTGGACGAGGCATAGACATTTTTGAGCGAATCGCCCTCGTGACGGGCCGCTAAGGCATCGGTCAGCCAAGCTTGCTCAGCGCCGGACAAAAAGGCCAACGCCACACCGATCGTGACTTCGGCCAAGACAGCCGACCAAAATCCCTGGGCAAAGGTGTAAATCGACAGTGAGACAACCATGGTGAACATGCCGACTTTAATTGACCAAGCGCGACTGCGTCCGTCGGCCAACATACCGGTGGGCAACTCGGAGAGGATCAGGGCCAACCAAAACAATGAATTCAGGAGGGCGATCCTGTCTTGGCTGATGCCGATCTGCCTGAGGAATAAGGAGTAGACCGTGGCATGGCAACCCATGCCCAGCGAACGCGAGGCAGACACAATTTTGTAGATGGTCGCCGGGTGTAAGTTATTCAATTTTTCAAAGAACATCTCTGCCTCCTCTGACAAAAAAGCCCGGGGCTATTCCCGGGCTTGCTCGAAATCAAATCTATGGTTTACCCAATAAAATTAGACTCCACGCGTACCCGGCAATTTACATACGACAAAATGCCCATGGTATTAGCCCGGGCGTCGTAAGTGCATTGCGGATGGAAGTTCATAATCTTGATATTTATTTGATACCATTTCCCCGAAAAGACGTCAATTCCGAACGGTTTAAAGCCCACAATCTAAGGCCTCTTGCCTAAGCTGTATATATCTGGTATATTCTTATCGCCCTGGGAAGGGCTTTTTAAGAAAAGAAATTTATGTCAATTATCACCAAAATCGTCGATTATTTCGTGTCGGCTAAAAACGAGCTCTCCAAAGTCTCCTGGCCCTCCCGCCAAGAGACCATCCGCTACTCAGCCCTGGTCATCGTCATCAGTGTGGGGGTAGCTGTCTTCTTTGGAGTCCTGGACGTTGGCTTGAGTAACGTGGTGACTACTGCCTTGGCTAACAAGAAAGTTACTACTGAGCAACCCGGAACCACCCAGGTTCCAGTCACCCCGACCGTGGAAGGCGGGCAACCCGCGGGCAACCCGGAAACTCCGACCATAAAATTTGATGAGGCTACCCCCATCACAATTCCCGCTCCTGCGACAACTCCGGCTCCGGACACCAAAAAATAAAACAGCGCTATGCCTAAACAAACTTTACACCTCGGACGCCGCTGGTACGCCATCCATACCTATTCCGGGTATGAGGAAAACGTGGCCGAAAATCTCCTGCGCCGTATCGAAACGCTTGGCATGAAGGATAAAATCTTTAATGTCATCGTGCCCATTGAAAAGAAAATCAAGATCAAGAACGGCAAGCGCAAGCTGGTGGAAGAAAAAATTTATCCGGGTTATGTGCTGGTCGAGATGATCGTGGACGATGACTCCTGGTACGTTGTCCGCAACACGCCTAACGTGACGGGTTTTATCGGCACCGGCACCACCCCTTCCCCACTCTCGGAAGCCGAAGTTGTCAGCCTCTTCAAACGCATCGGCACTCAGGAAGAGCCGGCTTACACCATTGACATCAACCCTGGTTCTCCGGTAAAAATCGGCGAAGGACCCTTTAAGGGCTTCGAAGGCAAGGTCATCGAAATCGACGGCGCCCGCGGCAAGGTTAAAATCCTGGTCTCCATGTTCGGCCGCGAAACTCCGCTGGAGCTGGACTTTACGCAAGTTAAGAAGATCTAACCCCCTCTATCCGTCCCCTCATTATATAATTCTATTGCGGGGACACCTTTCCCCCGTCGAACGAGGGAAAGGAGCTCGGTGGCGTTGCACGCAAGATGGTCCTGCTAACAGGGCGCTTCTCGTCCTGCGTGCCTGCGTCCCCGACGCCTATTCAACATTCAATTATAAACATTGAACATACAATGATTGAATGTTGAATATTAAATGTTGATAATTTAAGTAAGTATGGCCAAGAAAGTTAAAGCGCTAATCAAGCTCCAAATCCAGGGCGGCAAAGCCAACCCGGCCCCTCCGGTCGGTACGGCTCTTGGCCCCCAAGGTTTGAACATCGCTGAATTTTGCAAAAAGTTCAACGATGCCACCAAGGACCGCATGGGCGAAGTCGTGCCATGCGTCATCACGGTTTATGAGGATCGCACTTACGAGTTCATCCTCAAAACCCCGCCGGTGCCAGAGCTTTTAAAGAAAGCGGCCGGCATCCAAAAAGGTTCACCCAAACCGTTGACCGATAAGGTCGGTAAGGTCACCAAAAAACAGGTTCGCGAAATCGCGGAAAAGAAAATGCCTGACCTGAATTGCACTTCGATAGAAGCCGGCATGCGGCAAGTCGAGGGCACAGCCCGCAACATGGGACTGGAAGTCATTGGCTAAAGCGAAAGACCGACTACACGTCGGTTTTTGCTTAATTCAAAATTCAAAGAGCAAAGTTCTCACACCATAGGCGGATCAGCCTTTGGCTGAAAAATGCAGGTATTACTTTAGTAATATTATTAATATCCCGAAGGGATACCAACATTTTGCTTTTTGAATTTTGCTTTTTGCTCTATAATAGCAGTCATATGCTTAATAAATCTTCGCTCATCAAAACCATCTATTTTTATCTGGTTTCTTTAATCGCGTTGCTCATGGTCGTCTTTTCAACGGCTGATTTGATCAACCTGGGCCTCAAAACCTGGGTCTTCCCCAAGACAAACGCCACTTATTACGGCATGCCCTGCGCTTCTCAGGTCTACCCGGTGCCAGCTGAAAAAGGCGTGACACAAACGGTCGCTACCATTGATTATGCCAAACAGTGCGAAGCGGATCGTCAAAACCAGGCAGAAATGTCCATCATCCAAAACCAGCGTGACGCGGTGCGTGACATCTCAATGATCGTAGTCGGCATTCCCCTTTTCTTGTATCACTGGATAACCCTCAGGAAGGATAAGGAGAGCGAGAAAGTTTAAATATGGGCAATCCTTTTGAGCTGATACCATCCAAGCCTCAAATCCTGAGTCAAGAACAGGTTAAAGACTCTTTTAGAAATCAAGTTCAAGAAGACAAGCGTTTCCCGCTCACCAAAGAGAAGGAACTCAATGCTGACATTCTCGAAGGTTGTGCGCCTGAAGGCATCGAGAACTGGGATCGCAAGGATGTTCTGACCTATGCCCAAGCCGCGGGCAGACTCTGGATGGGCCAATTCAGTTGGCAAGCCGGCGATTGGATCGCGGAACATGAATACACGCGGCTGGTCGAACGCCTGCCGGACACCCTAAAACCAAAGGCTCTCGGTCTGCTTAAAGCCATGGCCTGCATCCAAAAATTTGAAGTCGACACAAACACGGCCAGCCACTGGATGAGAGAGACTGAAGATCATACTTTACTGCGCCAGCTGATTAAAAAATATGAAGCTAAAGACTTGAGTTACGCTGTACCGGAACTCGTCAACCCTTGCCATATCCAAGAAGGCACCGAAATTTTCAGGTTCAATCGTGAAAAAAAAGATTTTGACAAGCAGCTCGTCACTGATTTTGAAATGATAGATGACCAAGGCGTCCTTGAAATGGACGGTGAACTGATGGACCTCTGGCAATTGAATCTTAGGCTGGGATCGAGCGACTCGATGTTACGAGATGGCGACAACTGCACGGGCGGATGCGGCGTAAGAGGTGAAAGGATCCGTAAACTCATCAGCCACTTTAAACCGGGTGCGCGCTTTGCCATGACTTACACTGCCCCGTTCAGCGAAAAAAAGATCGCTTATACTGTTACGGTTTCCTCAGACAATCGACCGGCTTTGGAAGAAAAGTACGGCCAGGCTTATCTGCCTTTTGCCCAAGTGTTTTTCGAGGCGGACGGCACCGTCCAAGACGAAGACGGCAAAACCGAACAACACCACTTCACGGATTTTATTGAAGATCCGCGGCTCGAAATTTTGCCGTTGCCCTAATCCCCTTTTAACCAAAGATGGATTTTTTTATTTTGCTCCAAAAGCCTGGGGGTTTATTTCCTTTCTGCAAATCTTTTAACGAAAAATCGTAATTCGTCTTAACGTCTTCGCTACTCGCGACAAAAGGCTCCTGACTGCGCGGAGCGGCTTGCTGTGCAATGTCAGCCCGCACCTCATCAACCCTGTCAGCCGGTTGAGGTTTTTCTATGGGTGGAAGATCTGCTTCCTGCCTGAGGGCCTTTAACATTTCCGATGTGTACACTCCCGTTTCATCCTTCTTAATCATTTCGTGGGCAGCTTCAAGAGCTTGCTGTTCCGAACTTTTTTCGGGTTGCTGAGCGGGCGGCGCGACACCGATGATTGTTTCTTCGAAAGGCATATTTATTATTTGATGGTTTAGGCTTACAGCATAATCCACTAGTTGCGAGGCGACAATCCGTCGCGATCGCTGACCTGCCGAGTTGAACCCTTCATTTACTCTTTATAAAAAACGCCCGACAGAGTTTGTCGGGTTTTAGTTAGACGACGACCGGCAGTATCTCGAGTATCCGCGGAACGCAGAACTCGGCCCTGGGCGTGTTCGCGTCGTGGCGAGCAATCACGATCTTGGCTTCCGCGCCCTCGCGCTCGCATGATAAGCCCACGCATTCCAGCGAACCGCGACTGGAGGCTACTACCGTGCCCTCGAGCCAGGCGAACGGGATGTTTTGGCCGTTCATGGCCAGCATCCAAACAGGATGCATGATGGCGGCTGCCAGGACCGCCAAGCCTGACTCTTGGTTCTTGAAACGGTCGGGCATCTTGCCCTGGTTGGCGGTCAGGTCGAGCATGTACCACGCAAGGCCATCGCCTGGCCGAACGCCGCCTACGCGATCAAAAACGGCATGTAACTCGGGATCGTCTTGCTCGATGGAACTGGTGAAGTCGTTTCTGCCTGACAATGCTTCAAGCTTCGGATCCGCACAGAACATCCGATACAGTTGGCAGCGAATCGATTCGCGAGAAACGCCCATGCGATCTTTATAAGGACCATTCCCAGCCGCGCCTTCGTCGCTCCAATGCGGCACGAGAACAGGCACGCGTGACAAATTCGAGACACTGAAGTGGATGTCCATCTTTGCCGCCGCTTGGAACGTCTCCTCCGAAAGGCACATGCCCCATTCCCTGTTCGCCTTGCGCAAATACGCCACTTGATCTCTTGGAGGCGTAAGATACTGCTTTTTACGCAAGCGAAAATTCGCAATCATGACATACGCTTCGGCCGGGTAATACACAACCTCCTTGACCATGTCTGCGTCGCAACCCGCTTTGCCCAGCACATGCAAGAACGGATGAATATCGTCGTGCACCATTTTATTGATCGGCAACATGACACTCTCCTCGCCCTCCGCAATCGAGCCAGGCTCGACGTAAAAGGGCTTTTGTAGTCCGGGTGGAAAGGCACCCTATGCGCCTCGAAGCCCGGATGTGAAGGAACGCAGTTGTTGTAGCGTGTTCTTGGTGCCGATGTCAAACCTTGACCAGATAGCTGATTTAGTTTATTGTACGGCCATTATTCACGTGGGAGGTTCGACGTTCGTCGGACCGACCAATCCCCATAGACGTCCTGACAGGGCGTCTCTACAGGGATAAACCACGGGAATGGGCTAAATAAGCCTGTTCTCAGCCAAAACTATGGCGCAAAGCAAGCGCTACTTGGAGGCCAAAAAGCTGGTCGACAAGTCTAAGAAATACTCCCCGGCCGAGGCTATCGACCTGGCTAAAAAGACGGCTACGACCAAGTTCGTGGGCAGTCTGGAAGTCCATGTCCGTTTAGGTATTGACCCTAAAAAGACAGACCAAACCGTGCGTGCCACTTTGGTTTTGCCTAACAGCACCGGCAAGACCAAGAAGGTCGCCGCTTTCGTGAGCGCCGATAAAGAGAAGGATGCCCGGGACGCAGGCGCGGATTTGGTGGGCGGCGAGGAATTGATTAACGAAATTTTGACAAACGGTAAAATCAATTTCGAAGTTACCGTAGCTACTCCTGACATGATGCCTAAGCTGGCTAAACTGGCTAAAATCCTTGGACCCCGCGGCCTCATGCCTAACCCCAAAACAGATACGGTCGGCCCGAACGTCAAAAAAATGGTTGAAGAACTTAAGAAAGGCAAAATCGCTTTCAAAAACGACGTGACCGGCATCATCCACCAGGCCATTGGCAAGACTTCCTTGGAAGCCAAGCAGTTACTCGAAAACTTCATCTCCTTAATAGAGGCCATCAAAAAACAAAAACCAGCCTCGGCCAAGGGCACTTTCTTCAAACACATTACGGTTACCACTACCATGGGCCCTGGTATCTCGGTTGATCCCTCCGACTTCGCCTAACTCACCCTGCCCTCTCTTTAGCAAAAGAGAGGGTTCTGATTCAGAACCTCCTCTTGCGGAGTAAGAGGAGGCAGGAGGAGTTAGGTGTGCTAAACTAAAAATCTATGCGAAGAATATTTGTGAGTATCCCTCCGGATGATAATAAAGGCGACGAACTCCCCCCTCCGGATGAAGAGGAAGAACGGCTTAACCCGCCGCTGGAAATAACCCAAATTTAATATGCCCAAACTTATCATTGGATTTGTCGGCCAGGCCGGGTCCGGCAAGGGCACCGCGGCGAATTTACTGCACGAAAAATACGGGGCCATGGTTTTTACTTTTAGCAGTATCCTGACGGATATCTTAAACCGGCTTTATCTGCCTTCTTCCCGCGACAATCTGGTCAACATGTCCATCACGCTCCGGCAGGGCTTTGGACAAAACATTTTGGCCAAGGCTATGAGCCGACAAATCGAAAACTCCACGGCTGATGTGGTGGTTGTGGATGGCATTCGGAGACTGGATGATATTGAGGACTTGAAATCTAACCCGGCTTTCCATTTTATTGAAATCATGGTTGATCCTAAGATAAGATTTGAGCGCTTAAAAAAGCGCAACCAAAAACCGGGTGAGGCCGAAATGACCTGGGAAGATTTTTTGGCCGTCGGACAAAAAGAGACTGAACTCTCAATAGCCAAAGTGGCCGAACAAGCTGATATAAAAATTACCAACGAGGGCGATATCCAGGCTTTAGGCAAGCAGTTGGATGAATTAGTTAAAAAAATGACAACTTACAAGTAACAAGTGACAAGAGCAACTTAGTCCTCTTATCATCTGTCAGTTTAACTCTTGTCAGTTGTAAGTTGTCAGTTATATGCAAGTTCGCATTACGAGACTAAAAGACGATGTTGTCTTGCCCGCTTACCAGACACTCGGAGCGGCTGGGTTTGATTTGGCTTCGGCCGAAGACGTTGTCATTCCCCCGGGACAATCGTTTTTAGTCCCAACCGGCTTAATCGTGGCCACGCCCCCGGGACATGTTTTGATACTGACGGCGCGTTCCAGTCTCTTCAAAAAGAAAGGCTTAATGCTAGCTAACGGTGTGGGGACAATCGACAGCGATTATTGCGGCCCCAATGATCAACTTTACTTATCTTGCTATAACCCCGGGTTATCCCCTGTCTCGATTACCAAAGGCGAGCGCCTGGCCCAAGGCCTTTTCCTGCCTTTTATGCGCGCCGAGTTTCTCGAAGGGCCAGCTGACGCCCCAGATCGCGGCGGTTTTGGCTCAACCGGCTGAAACATCAGATGACAAAAGCCCTGGACGAAGCGAGGACTGTTTGAGCTCTTGCCTATCTAAAAGCAAGGCGAGTTCCGCAGCGAGGGAAGGACTTATGCAATCTGATGGAACCAACCTACCTTGACATTGTGGCAAAAATCTATTGCCTGGTCTTTTCCCGTATGCCAAGGTATAGCCCGATTTGGTCTACGAAATTACGAATCTGGCGCGAATATGCGAATCTTTTGTTTGCAACCCATTCGTAGTTTCGTATCAAATTCGTATTTTCGTAGACCTTCGTATCAATATTTTTACTTCTATGCCCATAACTGATGAAGTTAAAAAAGCCAAATTGGTCCAACCTGCGGATAGCTCAACGCGTCGGATTTACTGGCTCAACCATTTCAAGACCAAGCGCGAAGATGGCGAGGCAGTCGAACTCCGGCCCACCCCCGAACAATTGGCTGTGGCCATCGCCAAGTGTTCCAGGAGCTCTACGCCTTTTGACCAAAACGTGGATGACGTGAGTCTGGAAAAAGCTGCTGAATTTCATGAGAAATGGGTCGTAGGCTATGGCCATTCGTCCGTCGCCGAGCATGCCGTGGCTTCCGTGGCTTTCCAAAACATCCCCCAAACCATCATCAAAATTCTTGAGGATTCGCGTCTGGCCTCCTTTACCGAAGTTTCTTCACGCTACCAGGTTTTTACGCGCCAAAGAGTCGGTATTCCCAAAAGCCTGGCGCAAAGCCAGTTCGCCGGACGGGTCAGTGAACTGTTTGACGCCCTGTATAACCTCTACGACGAGTGTTACGCTTTGCTTGATCCAATCTTCCGTGAGCGCCAACCGCAAGGCGACATGCCAGATGGGGCTTACAAAGCGACCATCAAAGCCATGACTTGCGATCGGGTGAGATATCTTTTGCCGGCCGCGGCCCTGGCCTCGCTCGGCATGACAGCCAATGCCCGCGTTTGGGAACACGCCCTGATCAAGCTTCTCTCATCCTCGGATCCGCTGGCCCAACAAATCGGGGAAGAAATTAAAAGCGTTCTGCGTGGTTTTGCTAATCTCGATCGCGACCAGGCCCTCAAACATTTCCCTCTGCCTACTCTGCTCAAATACGCCGACCCCAGCGCTTACCTGGCTAGCTTGCCGGACAAGATGGCCGGGCTCGCGAGTGAGATCCTGGCTGAAAAAAAATCTGAGACCAAAGAATATGCCACAGGCGCGACGGCTGAAAATCCGGTTGTCTGTACCTATGACGATAATCTGGCTGAGATGCGCATCGCGGCGGCTTTGCTTTCCCGTCACGCTTTGATTCCCATGGAACAAGCTTTGAATACCGTTTCCAGAGATCGCCCGCTTCAAGAAAAAATCATCCGGACCGCGTTGGAAGACCGCGGGCTCCATGACACGCCTCCGCGGGAGTTTGAGCATGCCTGGTTCCAACACGAAATCATCATGGATTACGGAGCTTGGCGCGATATCCAACGTCACCGTATCTGCACGCAAACCAATCAACCCCTGGGCACTGATCTTGGCTTTGACATACCCGAAGAAATCGGAGAAATCGGCAAAGCTAAAGAGTTTGCCGAGGTTATGGATCAGGCGCGCCAATTAAATCGCGAGATTTTAGCGGCCGGCCTAGTCGCCGAAGCGCAATACGTCGTGCCCATGGCCTACCGCCGCCGTTTGCTGGTCAGCTGGAACTTGCGCGAGCTTTTCCATTTCATCGAACTGCGCTCGGGCAAAAAAGGTCATCCATCTTACCGCCGCATTGCCCAAAAAATCTGGAGAACTTTAGACGAAAGCCACTCTGTCCTGGCCTCGCTGATCCGCGTTGATCTGAGCCAGGAAAATATTTCCACCCTCGGCGCCAAACCGAAGGGATTCTAACTATCGTCCTAATCGTCCTTTACGTCCTACGACGTCCTTCATGATTAGGACGACCAGGACGATTAGGACGTTGAAGGACGCCAGAGGACGTTGTACCATGGGCCGATATGATCCAACGTGAGAAAAACGACGGCTTACATGCCATTATCGAAGGTATTGATGGTTCGGGCAAATCGACTGTCCTTAATGCCTGCCGCGCTTGGGCCGAAGAGCGCGGTGTTACTTTTTTCAACACGATTGAATTCTCTGAACGCGAGGGTCGCTTGCCTAGCGTTGAGGAAATGGGCCAGGCAACCGGCCTTATTACAGCCGAGCCGACTTTTTGTTGGGTGGGCAAAGCCATCCGCGAGGAAATCATTGCTAAACACGAAAACAGTGACACGCGACACGTAATACGTGACCCGTCTGAACCTTCCGAGATATCACATGTCACATGTCACGAGTCACGTTATACCGGTTGGGAAACGGCTCAGGCTTACGCTTTGGACCGCTTGGTCCAATTCCGGAGATTGATCATCCCCTTTTTGCAAGGCCACCCCGAACGCATCATCTTCCAAGATCGCGGGCTTGGTTCTTCCTTGGCTTATCAACCCCTGCAAGATACGACTCTCACGACTGAGCAGATTATTACTTTGCCCGGTAATGCTCAGACTCTGGCTTTTGCGCCCAACTTGCTCATCTTAATTCGGACCGAAGCCGCCGCGGCCATGGCTCGCCTGGCCGGCAGGACTGAAAAGCAGGATGGGGATATTTTTGAAGAACCGAATTTCCAACAAAAACTGGTTCAAAGATATTTATCCGACGATGTCTTAGGTCCTTTCAAAAAAGCCGGGACAAACATCGCCGAAGTAGACGGCAATCTTGGCATTGACGAAGTGGCCGCGGCCGTCAAAGAGCTTCTCTCGCAAAATCTGCGTGATTTTGGTAAAATATAGCCATTAAAAAACATCCTATATATGCTTAATCAAACCCAAGCGAAACAAAAGTTTCGCGCAACTTTAGCAATGCTGCTCGTTTCCGTCCTTTGGCCGTTCATCGGTGCCTTGCTAAGCATCCTACTGACCGCCATCGGGGTTAAAAACATGGCCATTGGCGTGCTCTTATTTTTCATCGTCTGGTTAGCCTTATTCATCTGGCTCTTTATCCAATGTTGGAGGCTGGCCTCGGAAGTCGGTGTGACTCCCTGGGCTGCCCTCTGGCTCCTTTTCCCGTTTATCGGCATTTTCCTGATCGGCATGCTTTTCCTCGAGCCTCTTAAATACATGGCTGATGGTAAACCAGAAGATAAAAAGTTGCCTCGCACCTGGGATCTCATCAAGCAAACTTGGAAACTTTACACGGAAACTTTCAAAGATAGCGTTAAGGTCTCGCTTTATTTTCTTTACGCTTCAATCGTCTGCGGCATCATTGCCGCTATTGGCGTTTATCTGGGAGTCTCCTATCAACTGATGGCCCTCTGCCTGACCCTGCCTTTAGCCTTGGCTAATCTTTGGATCTCCATACTCGTCTTCCATCGCGTAGCCGCCCTGGAAGCCGGCCAAGACTCCTATCAGCCTCTCACGGCCAGCTGGCGCAAATGGCTTTCTTATGTCTGGATAGCCGTTGAAATCGTGGTTTTTGCCGTCGGGCCATTAATCCTGGCCGCGCTCATTGTTTTATTGGTCTCGTTCTTAACCGGGAATTGGCAAAGCATAGCCTCGCTAGCCTTACCGACTTTAACCAATATCAACGCAGGTTCCCGCCTGGGCTTAACCATCCTGAGCATTGTTCTCTTTGTGCCTGCCTGGATTTGGCTCATCTATAAAACCGCTGTTTGGAATAGTTTTGCCATGCCCAACCTGGTCTTGGATGACAAAAAAGGCTTGGTCAATCTTAAGGAAGCCACCCGCATCGCCAAAGGCCGATGGTGGGGCCTATTCTGGAAGAATCAGCTGTCCGGCATCGTTTTTGGCGGTTACAGCATGCTCATCGGAATCGGCATGAGCATTGCCATCCTTATCCTGGCCACCGTTTTTAAAACGCTTAACCTAGGTCTGAGCGTGGATGCCCTGCTAACCCAAGTCTCCGATGGCGTAATTGCCATGATAATTGTTCCCCTCTTCATGGGCTACAGCGTCAAGCTTTATCGCGCGTTCAAAAAAACAGCCGGCTAAAAAACGCGTTCTGTCATTGCGAGGAGTCATCGACAAAGCAAACTACGGTAGATTGCCGCGCTACGTCGAACTCCGCTCGCAATGACATGAAGGAACTCTTTCCAGTTTCCAGTTTTTAGTCTAATCTGCTTGGGTATGAAGTTTATCCCGATCATTGGTTTAGAGATCCATGTCCAGCTGAATACGGCCAGCAAAATGTTCTGTGCTTGCCCCAATGTGGACGATGGCGCGCCTCCCAATACGGCCATTTGCCCGGTCTGCACAGGTCAACCCGGTGCTCTGCCCGCTTTGAACGAAAAGGCTCTGGAAAAGGGCATTCTGGCCGGCCTGGCTTTAAATTGCCACATCCCGGAGCAAAGCGCTTTTGATCGCAAGAACTATTTTTACCCGGACTTGCCCAAAGGCTACCAAATCTCCCAATTCGCCCTGCCCATCGCCCAAATCGGGCAAATAGAAATCGAGGTGGCCGAACACGCCTTGCCCAAACGCGAGCAGATAAGGATCGGCATCACGCGCGTCCATTTGGAAGAAGATGCCGCTAAAAATTTCCACGCTCCGCAGGGGCTAAACGGCCGCCCGGCGACTTTAGTTGATTACAACCGCGCGGGCACTCCGCTGATTGAAATTGTGACCGAACCTGATTTGCGCGCCCCGGCCGAAGCTAAATTTTTCCTGCAAGAACTCAGAGCTATCATGCGGGCCATTAAAGTCTCTAACGCGGATATGGAAAAAGGCCAGATGCGCTGTGATGTTAACATTTCATTGCTTGAAATTGATGATAACGGTTATCCCCTCAAAGAAACGCTCAACGCCAGGACGGAGATCAAAAATCTCAACTCTTTCCGAGCCGTCGAACGCGCCATTGCCTACGAAGTCCAAAGACAAACGGCTATGTATGAGGCTGGGACGCTTCCGGTCGAGTCAACTCGCGGCTGGGATGACAACCAAGGCAAAACTTTGGAACAAAGGACCAAAGAAACTTCCGCCGATTATCGCTATTTCCCAGAGCCGGATTTGCCCCCGCAAGATCTGATCCAAACAAGAGAACGCCTCATGAATTCCTTGCCAGAACTGCCGGCCGCGGCCCGCCGACGTTTGCAATCCGAATGGGGTTTCCCGGCCGCGGCGGCCGCTTTTTTCACCATGGACCAGGCTTGGCAAAATTATGCCGAAGAGGTTATGGGAGAGTTGGGCGCCTGGCTGGAAAGTAAAGGTACGGACGCGGCGCGGGACGATGGACGAAAAGCCGAACTAGCTAAACTGGCCAGCGGTTGGTTGACTTCCAAACTGGCCGGACTCTTGGCGGAAAGAAATTTAACGATCAGCCAGGCTAATATCACGCCGGAAAATTTTGCGGAATTTTTGACGCTCCTGGATTCCAAAGTCATTAATAGCACCAACGGCCAAAAACTCATGCAACTCATGATGGACTCGGGCAACGATCCGTCTGATTTGATGGAAACGCACAACCTCGGACAAAATTTAAAAGGCGACGAGCTGTCTGAGACGGTCAAACGCAGTCTGGAAGCCAATCCGGATAAGGTGGCGGATATTAAGGCCGGGAAAAATCAAATCATCAAATGGTTTGTGGGCGTCATTATGCGCGAAACCGAAGGCCGCGCCAATCCGCAACAAGCCGAAGAAGAGATTAGACGACAACTAGAAGTGTGATAAGTCATGCTGAACTTGTTTCAGCATCCCAAAACTAAATACAGAGATCCTGAAATAAATTCAGGATGACGATAGGGTCATTCAGTCAGCCATTGGCTGACGAGCTCGGCTGCTTCGTCTTCGTCTTTGGCCCAATGAATCCGTTGGTCACGCTTAAACCAAGTTTCCTGGCGTTTGGCGTAATGATAAGTTGCGAGCTTGATCAATTGAATGGCTTCATCCAGCATAATCTCTCCCCGTAAATACCTGGCAATTTCTTTATAGCCGATCGAAGTCATAGCCGGCGCATTCCAAGAAACGCCTTTTTCATGTTGCTTGCGCACTTCATCCGGCCAGCCATCTTCCATCATGCGCCGAATAGCCCCATCAATGCGCCGGCGTATCTCTTCCCTGGGCCGTTTGATGCCGACTTGAAAAGCCTCAATGATGGGCGGGTGTTTTTTCCGCTGTTCCGCAATCGACTTGCCGGTAAAAGTACAAATCTCAATGCCCCGGATGACGCGACGAGGATTTTTGAGATCGACGACCGAGGCGGCTGTCGGATCCAATTTCAAAAGATGGGACACTAATTTGTCTAAAGATTGTTTTTCAAACGATGAACGCAAGCTCAGATTGGGCGGAACGTGCGGAATATCAAAATTATCAATCAAGGTTGACGTATAAAGGCCTGTCCCGCCGACCACAATCGGCAAATGATCACGTTGGACAATGCCCTTAACCGCTTTGATAGCCCTCTCACGCCACTCGGCAACTGTCATGAGCTCACCGGGTTCCAAAAAGTCCATGAGATAATGCGGGATCTCAGGAAAAAGCTTATCCACGTCCTTATGAGCCTCTTCGGCTTTTTCCATAACCTCGTCATGTTGCACCCTGACCAGATAGGCATTGTGCGTGGCAAATTTTCCTCGTCTGCCCGGCGGTTTGCCGGTTCCGATACTAAAGCCCCGATACATCTGTCTGGCATCCGCATTGATCACCTCCCCGCCATACTGGCGAGCCAGGCGCAAACTCAAAGCAGTTTTGCCGGAAGAAGTCGGCCCAAGTACGACAATAACGCGCGGCAGCGGCTTTGAGACCCTTGGTCCCGCCGTGCTTTGCGCTTTTTCTTTTGACATATTTTTTAAGGATTATTTGTCGCTGGGATGGTTTGAGGCGTGGTCGAAGCCGCCCTATTCCCCGCGGGTGCCGGCTGGCTGGTTGGCTTAACCAAACTTGCCTGGCAATCGTTCCTGAATCCGATATCTTGAAGTTTGGAACAATCTAGCTCAACTTCCTGAATCTCGACAAAAGCTTTTAAACAGTTAACTCTTTCCGCACCGGCCGCGGCACATAAATTGAGGTCATTGGCAGCCATAGCCTTATCCAAATAGCAGGCAAAGGGATATTTAGCTTGAGGACACTCATCTTTAGCCTTTGTTACAAGGTTTTGGCCGTCGGTGGACCCGAACTTCCAATAAATTACGGCCCCTAAAACGATGATCACGACCACCCCGATTATCCAATAAGACTTTTTCAACATACCGCCATTATAACAGATAAACACCAAAAAACCAAAGACCAATAACCAAAAAACTTATTGGTGATTGTTATTTGGTTTTTGACAATTGGGGTCAACAGACCCCTCGAGTTGCCAGGTCATGGCCTTGGTGACTCTGACTGGTATCAAGCTCCCTACCATAACCCCACTGGCCTCGACGATTTTGACGCTTTTCAATTCAGACGATGTCCCGTAAGCATTCTCCCCCTCAATTTTTTCTACAAAAACCTCTACAACTTTATCCAGATACGCCTGATTCTTGCGTAAAGTATTTTCCTCCATCAAATCTTGTAGCACCTGCCAACGACGCTTCTTTTCCTCCTCAGTCACGTCATCCGCGTAAAGCCGATAACCTAAAGTCCCTGTCCTGGGGCTGTACTGGGCCGTATATGAAATATCAAAATCACAAGCTTTATAAAGGCTGACCGTATCCTCAAAATCCTTTTCTGTTTCACCGCAAAATCCAACAATAATATCCGTGCCCAAAGCTATCCCCGGACGGGCTTGTTTCACTTTTTGAATAATCTCTAAATACTGCTCGCGCGTGTATTTGCGATTCATGCGGCGCAAGACTTCGTTGGATCCGGACTGCACCGGTAAATGTAAATAATTGACCTGCTTGGGTAAGGTCAAAGCATGAATTACTTCCTCTGACATGGAAAGCGGGTGAGCTGCCGTCCAGTGCAGACGCTTCAAACCCTCAATCTGATTAATTTCCCAGAGCAAAGCCCCATAATGATTCTTAAATGGATTTTGCTCACTAAAATTGCCCGGATCAGGCGCTTCATAATCATTCACCGCCTGGCCCAACAAAGTAATATCAGTGATCCCTTTAGCCACCAGATCGTTTACTTCCAACATAATGTCAGCCACTGGCCGATGCTTTTCGAGACCCCGGGCATAAGGCACGACGCAATAAGTACAAAAATGATTACAGCCCGTTTGAATGGTCACATAAGCCTGATGATCCTTTTGACGCAAAGGTTTGATCTTTAAATAATCCTCGGACACATCACCGCTGATCGTCCAATCGGGGCGCAGTTCGGCAATCCAGCGCGGTAAATTTACCATGTCAGGCGTCGCGAAAAATAAATCAGCCATGGCAAGGCGTTTGCGCAAGACGCCATTTTTATCCCGGCCGGCCATACAGCCGGTGATCACAATCAATAGATCATCTCCCTTGTGCCGACGGTCCATCAATTCTTTCATTTTGCCGTAGACTCTTTCCTCGGCATGCTCGCGCACCGAACAGGTATTGAAGATTAGGAGGTTGGCTTCTTCTTCCGTGGCAACCGAATCAAAACCGATTGATTTTAAAAGCCCGGCCAAGCGTTCCGAGTCATTGCTATTCATCTGACAGCCATAAGTTTGGATGAAATATCGTGGCCGGAGGCTACACGAAGCCTGGGCGAAGTGTAGACGTTTCATGCGCGCGAGAGTAACATGATAACTAACTCAAGACAAGACAATAGACGATAGCTTGTAGACAGTAGCCTGAAAATCCGACTGCTGTCTGGCTACCGTCTATCGTCTAAAAGCTACCGTCTAATATGGATTTAACCGAAGAACAGCAAAAAGCTATCCAGGAGATTTTGCGTCGTTATCGCGAAGAAGCCGAAGCGATCGTGGCCGAACACCGCGACCGGGTTAAAGAAATTTTAAACGATTTAGATAAAAAGAAAGCCGAAGAGTTGCAAAAGATGATTGCAGGTTAACAAAAGAGCCGCATCTACGAGAGACGTAAGCCCTTTTGCGGGTCTACGTTGTAGATGCGGCTGCGGAACCCGAGGGAACCAAGGTCAGAAGACCAAGATTCCCCGAGCGCCAAGAGTCCGAGTGCCGAGAGCCTGTTACTCCCGAAGAACCGGAACCGAGTAGCCGGAGAAGGCATCGCCCCGGCCGCGGGCGTAAACGCCCACCTGCCGGCTACCGCAGTCGAAGCTGACGATCACGACGACCTGCCACGCCCCGCCGTCGTGCCCGGGGACGTTAGCTTCGTAACCAGCGGCGAAAAGCCCGGGACGCTCCTTGTAGTCGATGGCGCGGATCATGTCCGGGAAGAGCCAGGCGATGACAAGCTGTTCGTCAGCGAGCGACTTCGAGCCGCGCACCGCCGTGACGCTGTCGCGCTTGCGGTTCGTATCGAGGTCAGCGACGATCCACTCGGCACAAGCCTTGTGGGTGTGGTTGCCGTTGAGGAGCCGTAGACGCTCCACGGGCTCGCCTTTGTACGGCACCTTGCCCGAGTGGAGAAGCTCCCAGCGCCAGTAGCCATCCTCACCGAAGACGTGCTGAATGCGGGCGCAGTGCGCCTCGAAAGTCTTGGCCACGCCCTCGTCTCCCTCGCCGAAGCGGATGCGGAAACTGCGGTAGGCGTGCTTGCCCTTGGGCCAAGCGGGAGCGGTCGAGGCAAGACGAGCGAAGTCTTCCTCGGTGATTCCCCACTTCTCCTCGTCGTTCGCACAATGGAGCGCGGAGAGCTGAGCCTCGACGGTCATCTCGTAGGGGTTCTTATCCCTGTACTCAATGGCGGCATTGACCATCGCGCCGATCATGTTCGGATCGTCATTGAGGTCCTTCGCCAAATCAACAGGCAACCTGGATGCGATCTTTCCGAGTACTGCCCACATCAGACCACCGTCTACTTTGAACAGGTTCTCCATATGGATACCCCATTCCTTTCACACGCCGTCGGTATCCTCTTTTTGCGGACCATCCGCTCCCAGAGGTTTCCTTTGTTGAAAACGGCGTTTTGGAATCATTGTGATTTTGTAGAGACGCCCCGCCGGGACGTCTCTACCCCGCAACACGATAACCACAAAACGCCGTTTTCAAACCTTATATTCTCTTTTCTCCGCCAAAGGCGGATGCGCCTATGGCGCAAATGTTCAATAAAACAATATAGCACAAAACAGAGGTTTTGTCAATAGTTTTAGGCTCACCCTGTTTTCTGCGTTTATTCTTATTTTCTGGCTAAAATCAGCTTAACTCTGCCTCCTCTATCTCCAACAACCGATTATATTTCTCAACTCTTTCTGACCTCGAAAGCGAACCCGTTTTGATATATTCCGACCCACAAGCCACGGCCAAGTCGGCGATGAAGGTGTCCGCCGTTTCGCCTGAGCGGTGAGAGATGCTGGTTGCAAATTTATTCTTGTGCGCCAGGATGATAGTTTCGGCCGTTTCGGTCAGCGAGCCTATTTGGTTTAATTTAATGAGAATGGCATTAGCCGCTTTTTCTTTAATGCCTTTGGCTAGTCGCATGGGGTTAGTCACGAAGAGATCATCCCCCACAATATGGCAATGACGCCCTAAACGGGGCATTGAGCCGGACCAGGCCGCCCAATCATCCTCCGCAAAAGGATCTTCCAGGCTGACAATAGGATATTTCTTTTCCCAGGACAGATAACGCTCTAAGAGTTTATCCGCCGTAAAACGACGGCCACCCTCAGCTTTAAAAACATATTCAGCCGTCTTAATGTCATAAAACTCGGACGACGCAACGTCGGCCGCCATGCCTACCTCGCGTCCGGGCTTGTAACCGGCTTTTTTAATAGCTAAATTTAACAGATCAAACGCCGCTTCCACGTTCTTAAGCTTGGGCGCAAAACCTCCCTCGTCGCCGACAGTTGTCGCAAAGCCGCGTTCTGATAAAAGTGACTTTAAAGCGTGAAAAACTTCCGCCCCGGCGCGGACGCGCGCCTGCATACTTCTCTGCAACGGCACAATCATGCATTCCTGAATGTCCAACGACCAACCGGCATGCGCTCCGCCATTCAATACGTTCATGGTAGCGATAGGCATGGCGGCCGAGTGCGGAAAGCGATAAATCCGGCGCAGGGTCTTCCAAAGCGGTTGTTCGATGGCTTGAGCGTGGGCTTGAGCGCAAGCCAATGAAACAGCCAGAATGGCGTTAGCACCTAACTTCTTTTTATTAGGCGTTCCATCAAGTTCGAGCATGACATGGTCTATATCCTGCTGACGACGAACGTCGACGCCTTTCAAAACTTTCGCAATTTTTTGATTGACGTTGTCGATTGCTTTAAGCACGCCCTGGCCGCCATAACGTTTACCGCCATCACGTAATTCAAGAGCTTCGTGACTGCCCGTGGATGCGCCCGATGGGACTTTGGCCTCAGCTGTTGCATTACCTTTAAGTGTCACTCTGCAAGCGACCGTAGGGTTGCCGCGCGAATCTAAAACCTCACGCGCTTGGATGGACTGGATATCAAATTTGGACATATACATTATGATTTTTTTCCGCCAAAGGCGGATCCGCCTTTGGCGGAAATTGAACCCTTTTTGTATACTTTACTCCTAGTCTTTTGAACAACTTTTTTAGACATTCTATTTCCCGTAATTCTACGCTTGGTCCGCGTGGTGCGCTTGGTACGTTTGAAGCCTTTAGTGGATGCCTGAAGACGCTGGGGTGTTTTGTAGAGCACCTCAATACCAGGCAACTTGCCATGCTTCTCTATATATTCCAGCAAGGCTCCCCCGCCCATTGAGATATAATCGAACCATTCGCTCATGCCGGTTTGCAAAGCAACCGGCACCGTGTCCCCTCCTCCCACCAGGCCGTAAGCCTTACCTCTGCTCCGAGCCGCGATTGTGCGACCGATGACAAGCGAGCCGTGACTGAAAGCTGGAATCTCGGCCACGCCCACCGGGCCGTTCCAAAGAATGGTTTGGGCTTTTTTGAGGATAGCCGACCATTCACGCATGGTAGTCGTACCGATGTCGCCGATCACTTCGTTAGGTTTAATTTTATTGATCGGCACAACGTGCGGCCTGGCCGATTTATCGAGCTTGGGCGCAACCAGAACATCCGTCGGCAAAATAATCTTCTTATTTTTTATCAAAGCCTTGGCGTATTTTAAACTCTCTTTCTCAATCAGTGATTTGCCAATCTTAATGTGCTTAGCCGCGAAGAACGGATGGGCCATGGCTCCCCCGATTAAAATCTGGTCCGCCACTTTAAGCAATGACTGGATGACCGGCATCTTAGTCGAAAGTTTGGCCCCGCCAATGACGGCTATAAACGGCCTCTTTGGCTTCTCAATGAGGTGGTTGGCCGCTTTGATCTCTTCGACCAAGTTAACGCCCGCAAAATGCGGCAGTTGCTCCGCGATGCCTACGACCGAAGCATGCGCTCGATGGCTGGAAGCAAAGGCGTCATTTACAAAATAATGCCCCAGCGAGGCATAAGCCTGCGAGAGCTTCTTGTCGTTCTTTTCCTCACCCGAATAAAAACGGACGTTCTCCATCAGGAATAAATCGCCCGGGCTGGCCGCGGACAAAGCATCTTTGACCATAGCCATGCCTTGAGCCGTCATAATATCCTCCCCGCAAAACATGAGCGGATGGTCGAGATAAGCTTCGGCCAAAGGCAACAATCTAGCCGTCGAAAATTCTTTTTCCTTCTTTTTGGGCCGACCCAAATGGGACAGGATAATCACGATAGCGCCGTGCTTTTGGAGATAGTGGACCGTCGGAGCCGAGGCTTCGATCTTAGCCATGTCCTCCTTGGAAGGCATACCCTGAACCGGGATATTCCAATCCAAGCGCAAAATGACCCGCTTATTGCGCAAAGGCACGCGGGAAGTCAAAACTGGTAGCTCTTTCATACTACGTACATTTTAGCCTAATAACTTTCCCATGTCATCCTAGCGCTACGCCCGGCTTGTGGCGGGAATGTGGGGATCCGCTCTAATTGTCATTCTTGCGAATGCGAGAATCCATCCCCTCCTTGTCATCCCTGTGGAGGCTTAGTGCCGACGACAGGGATCCATCCGAATTTTGTTTTTATTTATTTTACTGGATCCACGGGTCTACGTCGGACTTCGCCCGAGGATGACAGAATGGTTTAGATCCCGAGCTCAAGCACGACGATCTCCGGCTGGCAAAGCAAACGCGCCCGGCACAAAACCTCGCCCAGGCCGCGCGTGATGAAGGTTGGGACACCGTTAATGACTCTATGGCCAAGGTCTGCCCTACGCCCTAATTTTGAAGGGATGAAGACGCTCCCAATGATGGGCAACCTTATTTGGCCACCGTGGGTGTGTCCGCACAAGACCAGATCAGCCTGGCCTTCTTTCATATCCAAAAGCACGTCCGGTTCGTGTCCCAGTAGGAGAAATGGTTTTTCAAGCGAATCCCTGTTCGGGAGATTGGGCTGACCATACAAAGTTTCATCCAATCCGGCTAATTGCATTTCCAACCCCTGAAAAACCACCGTGTGAGCCCGGTTGACCAGATTGACAAACCCCCAAGTCTCCATCTGGTTAGTTATTTCCGAAGGATTATCCAAGTAGTCGTGATTGCCTAAAATATAATATTTGCCGTAAGGAAAACTGATTTTTGCCAGATCATCCAGCTTGTCTAAATGCGACGTGTCGCCGACAACCATGTCCCCGCCGACCAATAACATGTCGGCTCCAAGTTCATCAATCGCCTTGGCCACCTTTTTATGCCAAGTCAGAGGCTTGTGTTTATCCGCGTGCAAGTCTGCGATATAAACAGCCTTGATCCAAGCTTTGGGCGACTTAACCAGAATCTCACGAATCTTAGTTATCTTTAATCTTTTAGGCGCGATCCAAATCCCGTAGGCCAAAGTTACCAAACCAAGAATCATGAGATACATCACCAGCTTCCACCATCCTCCCAGCCACCAACCCAAAAGAGCCAAGGCCACACCCAAAACCGCCAAGCCTGCCATGGCTACATCAAATATCGCGAAGGACTGATTATTGATCTGTAAATTCATCGGAAAAGACGATAGCTGGTAGACGATAGACAGTAGCTCGGATTGGCTACCAGCTACCGTCTACTGTCTATTGTTTAGAGGGTCAGATATTCCTACCGACTTCTAACGCGATCTCAGCTAAACGCATGGAATAGCCCCATTCATTATCATACCAAGCCACGACCTTAATCAGATCTCCGTCTACCACGTTGGTCATGGCCAAGTCGACGATGCAAGAATGCGGATTGCCGATGATATCTGATGAGACTAGCGGTTCTTCCGTGACCGTGAGTATCCCCTGCCACCTAGCTTTACGCGCCTCCTGTTTGAAAACTTTATTGATCTGTTCAATCGTGACTTTCTTGCGCGTGACGGCGGTTATATCTGAAATGGACCCGACTGCTACCGGCACGCGGATAGATATGCCGTCAAACTTATGTTTTAGGCTGGTAATAACTTCCGTAACAGCCAGAGCCGCACCCGTAGTCGTCGGTACGATGTTTTCGGCTGCCGCCCGAGCACGACGCAGATCTTTATGCGGGCCGTCCTGAAGCACCTGATCCGCCGTATAAGCATGCACCGTCGTCATCAAAGACTTCTTAATGCCAAAATGCTCCTTAAGCACGGCCATGACCGGGGCAATACAATTAGTCGTGCAAGACGCGTTGTTAATGACTTTGTCTTTCTTGCCGGCGCCTTTATGGTTCAAGCCAACGACATGGGTTGGCACGCCTTTGCCTTCGGCTGGCGCGCTGAGAATGACCCGCTTAGCGCCTGCTTTGAGGTGTGGTTTAACTTTCTCGTAAGATCTGAAACGTCCGGTGCACTCCAAAACGACATCCACTTTGAGCTTACCCCAGGGTAAAGCCGCCGGATCTTTCTCGGCATAAACCGGAATTTTTTTGCCTCCGACAATCAGAGCGTCTTTAGTGAAGTCTACTTTTTTACCGTACAAACCATAGCTCGTGTCATGCGTCAGCAAAAAAGCCAGCGTTTTAGTGTCCGTTAGATCATTGATAGCCACGACATGAAAATTTTTCATGCCAAAACCGGCTTTAAAGACACCCCGGCCTATGCGGCCAAAACCATTGATTGCAATATTAGTCATAGATAAAGTTATTTGACTTTAACGTGAACCTCGCCACTTTCAGTGGTGCCGCCCTCATCTGTTACGTATTCTTTGATAAATAAATTCTTCGCGTCCTGCCAGCGGATTGAGGCTTCACCGTTCGGGCTCTTAAAAGAGTGACGCGTCTTGGCCTTGGCTCCGGAGACAACCTTGTCTTCTTTAAGATTCACAATCATCAAATCTTGCATGTCATTATCTATTAAGCTGGCGTAGGCCGCGTAAGCATAATCCGGGGAGAAAACCGAGCCGCTCGGGACCTTGTTTGATTGAACTACGACCGAGGCGGTAACCGTGTCAAAAACCCAAACCCGGCGATCAGTTGGATTACGCTCAGAGCCAAAAGCCCAGGCGCCAAAGACAATATATTGCCCGCCCACGCTTTGTTCAATCGGTTGGAGCAACTCGCTACCCAAAGGAGCCCCCGGCAGTGACCTTAAGCTAGGTAGGATGATCTGCTTGGATCCATCCGTCGCCAGGCGGTAGAGCTTGGCATCATCGCAGGCCCCGGTAAAACTGGGGCGACAAGCCTCGTAAAACAGATAGAGATTTTTAACCGAGGTTTGCTGATATTGATATTGCGATTCTTGCGCGGTCGGCAACATGCCTGTCTCCTCAACCTTCCCTCCCAGGGCATTTAAAGCCGAGATGATGGCCACTTGCTGGTTATACAGAAGGCAAGCCATCGAACCGACGATAAAAAGGCCGACATATAAAAGCATGATGACGAATACTGTCCAAAACGGAAAAGCCTTCCGCGTCACTTGAGCCTTTTCATAATCCGACGTTCGTCGTTGGGACGCAGGACGCAGGACATTAGGGCGTTTTTTGATAGGCATATATATTAAAGGAAAGGAAATAAAAACCTCTCCGGTTAAGGAGAGGATACCATAAACGCACCGACTTAGTAACAAGTAAAAAGTGACCCGACTCGTTACTATAGATGTTTGACGATCTTTTCTTTCATGGCTTCTTTAGTCATCCCGCCTACCAACTGATCGGCTACGACGCCCTGCTTAATAATCAGGAAAGTCGGGATAGACATGATGTTGTATTGACCGGCTAAACCAGAATTCTCGTCCACGTTGATCTTGGCGACCTTAATCTTACCTTCTAACTCAGTGGCCAATTCATCGACAATGGGCGACATCATGCGGCACGGGCCGCACCAAGGTGCCCAAAAATCCACCAAAACCGGCAGGTCTGACTTGAGGACTTCTTTTTCAAAATTGTCCTGGGTAACGATTAGTTCCATACGAATTGGGAATAGAATCTTGAATTTGGAATTTAGGGGTCGACCCCCAATCCCTAAATTCAAAATTCCAAATTCAAAAGTGAGTTAGCGTTGAATCTCAACTTTGCGTATTTTAGTCTCTTCGTGGAAAATTTCCAACCTGTCCCCTGTTTGTAATTTTTCCTTGCCCCGGTAAGAGATGCCGCACTCCTGTCCCATATGCACTTCTTTCACCTTTTCCTTGCCAACCTGCAGGGATTCTATGACGCCCTCGCCCACCGGTAGCTCATCTCCCCCGTTCTCTTTGCGCCACACGATAAGCTTAGCGCCGTCCTGCACCATACCCTGCCTAATCTTGGTACCCACAACCATGCGGTCTTTCTCAGTCCGGAAAATAGCCACTATCTCGCCACTGCCCAAAGGCGTTCGAACAACCTCAGGCGGCAAAAGCTTATTTAAGCGGGCCACAATGTCATCAATCAACTCGTAGATAATTTTGACTTGCTTAATTTCAACTTTGCCTTCGCGAGCCATAACCGAAGCGGCCGGCGTGGCTACTGTGTTAAAACCGTAGACCACGGAAGGCGCGGCGGCGGCCGCGCTCTCAACATCATTTTCCGTGATATTGCCTAAACCTTTCTTTAAAACTTCCACTCCCACGTACTCGTGATCAATTTTTTCAAGCATGCCCAAAATGGCTTCGAGCGAACCCAAGACGTCAGCCTTTATTACGATGTTCAGCATGACCTTCTTTTGCTCGCCCTCCTTGCCTTCGGCCTTAGGCGCCTTAATAGCCGTAAACTGGTTGGCAATCTGCTGGCTGGTTTTGGCTTTCCTTTCCAGATCATGAAAATCCTTGGGCACTTCAACGATATCACCCACGGCCGGCGCAACTTTGAAACCCAAAACTTTGACCGGCACGCCCGGGCCAGCCGCGTCAATTATTTTACCGTTCCAATCGCGCATGGCACGCACGCGGCCGTATAAGCTGTTGCTGATACCCATCCAATCGTTACGATGCAAAGTGCCGGCCTGCACCAAAACCGTAGCCACCGGTCCCTCGGCTTTGTCCACGTGAGACTCGATGATGGTACCCGCCGCCAAACGCGTCGGATCGGCTTTGATTTGTTCGGCATTCATGTCCGCCAAAAGCAAAATCATTTCCAAAAGATCATCAATGCCCAAACCTTGCTTGGCTGAAATTTTAACCACCGGCACTGCGCCGCCCCAAGCTTCGGTCGTCACGCCGTAATCCGCCAGTTGTGCCAAGACGCGATCGGGATCGGCTTCCGGTTTATCAATTTTATTCAAAGCCACGATAAAAGGCAGATGCGCCGCGTGGATGATGTCGATGACTTCCTTGGTTTGCGGTTGCACGCCATCATCGGCGGCCACGACTAAGATGGCAATGTCAGCGACTTTGGCACCGCGTGAGCGCATGACCGTAAAAGCCTCGTGGCCCGGCGTGTCGATAAAGGTCATCATGCGGCCTTTGCGCGTCACCTGATAAGCGCCGATGTGCTGAGTAATGCCGCCAGCCTCTCCCTCCATGACATTCGTCTTGCGGATGGCATCCAAAGTCCTGGTCTTGCCGTGGTCAACGTGACCCATGACAACTACCACCGGCGGACGGGCCACGACTTGTTTAATTTCTTGTGTATCTAAAATTTCTTTCAACCTGTCTTGAGCTTGGACTGACTCGTGGCTCTCGGTTCCCGAAGCTTCGCGTTTGGCCTCAAAACCCAGTTCATCGGCGATGATGCCCGCGGTCTCAAAATCCAAACGCTCATTCTGCGAGGCCAAGATGCCGGCCCGCATGAGTTCTTGAATGACGCGCGTCACAGGCAGATTCATCTTGCCGGCCAACTCACGCACAATGATAATTTCCGGCAAGAAAATTTCTTTTTTAACGACGGCTTCCGCGTCGGCCCTGTCTTTAGCCTGCTGGCTGTTGGAGAGCAACTGTCCGCGCAAGCGATCCCGTCTGGCTTTCTCAATCCATTTGCGGAAAATCTTTTCCGCCATAACATTGTCGATCTTGATGGCCCGGGCGCCAATATCAAAACCTAACTCAGGGAGTTTATCCAAGAGTTCTTGAGGGGTCACCTTGAGGCGACGAGCCAAATCACTGACGTTCATGGCGCATAGCTTAGGCTTTTTAGACCTATACGTCAAGATTTGATGATGGTTGAGATAAAAATAGAGCCCGGCTAGTAAGACGCTGGCTGGGCTTGAGGCGCGAAGACGAAGGGCAGTTCTATGGTGATCAGAAAATGCCCATCTTTCAGGAACCAAGTCAGCTCAAGACGCGAGATAGCTGACTTTCTCCCTTTTGCAAAAAAATCAGCACCAACCTTCACTCCCCCATCTTGGCCAAGCCGATCTACAACGCACTGAATCCGAGACGCGCCCCTGAGGGCGTACCGCAGACTAGCCTCTATCGTTGATCCGGGCTTGATATTCAGTCCGTCGCTGCACTTGCCCAGCGTTACAGTCTGAGCTGAAAGCAAATACTCGGAGCTCCACGTCATTCGGTAAACAAGACAATACCGCTGAAGCAGGCCGAGGCCATCCATGGCCGCGAGGAACACCTGCGACCATTTTGAATCGACGGTCATGCATTCTCTAAGATTCTCGTTGACGAACACGTTGAACTTGATTTCCGGCTTCATCGTAATTCTCCTTGGCGGATGGGCTTACTATGGCCCGTCACGTAGAGTTTCACCACGTGACATGGTTTGCCGTGGCGAGATTGCCGCGAGCTGGACTGACGCTAACAAAAAACGACCGCCTTGTCAATACTAGGCGGCCGCCCTAACTGACAGAACCCTCTCTTTTGCTAAAGAGAGGGCAGGGTGAGTTAGGAAACCGTCCCCTTCTTACCCAGTTCCCAGCGGGCGAAACGAGCAATCACGATCTTCTCGCCGATCTTGGCGATTCTCTCGCCGACTAACTGCTCGATAGTCTTTTCTTCGTCCTTGAAAAAGCTTTGCTTGGTCAAACAAACATCGTTCATCCATTTGTCGAGTTTGCCTTGCACGATCTTAGCTTTGATTTCCTCCGGCTTATTGTCGCCGGCGACTTCTTCCAAAAACATCTGGCGTTGGCGCTCCAAATCCGCCTCGGGAATTGTTTCGGGCGAAAGGAAATCCGGATTCATGGCCGCAACTTGCATGGCCAAATCATTGGCAAAAGCTACGAAATCCTCGTTCAAGGCCACGAAATCAGACTCGCATCGAAGCTCAACCATGGCGGCCATCTTTTTGTTGTGGTGGAGGTAAGTAGCGATAATACCTTCGGCCGAAGTGCGTTCAGCCGTCTTTTGAGCGGCCTTCATCTCACCCATCTTGCGGAGCTCTTCCATGGCTTTTTCCATGTCACCATTGGCCAAGTCCAAAGCCTTCTTGCAGGCCATCATGCCGGCCCCTGTCTTTTCGCGCAGCTGCGCGACTTGTTGTGCGTCTGACATAAGGTTCAATTATCAATTATCAACATTCAGCATTCAATTGGATTCATTAATTGTATGTTGAATATTCTATGTTGAATGTTATTTATGTTCTTGCGGCTTGCGAATCTCGCGCGGGCCGCCTTGGAGCAGGGCTCCGCCTAAGCGCGAACGGTTAGCTTCCCATTCATCCTTGCCCTGTTTGCAAGCCTGACCGATCAAACCCACAACCAGTGAGATGGACTTGACCGCGTCGTCGTTGGCCGGGATCGGATAATCCACATCTTTCGGATTGACGTTTGAATCGCAAATGGCGATGACCTTGATCCCGCGGCGCGAAGCCTCGGCCAAAGCCGTCTTATCCTTATGAATATCCTCGATGAAGATAGCATCAGGAATGCGAGTCATATCCTGAATGCCGCCCACCTTATCTTCCAACATCTTAATCTGTTCGCTGAATTTTAATTGTTCCAATTTGGTATATTTTCCCAGCTCTCCCTTTTCGTGTCTGCGTTTCAAATCCTTAAAGCGTTTGAGCAACTGCGCGATGACCGAGAAGTTGGTCATGGTGCCGCCCAGCCAGCGCTTGTTGATGTAAGGCATGCCGGCATCCTTGGCAGACGCTTCGATAATCGGAGCGGCTTGCTTTTTTGTGCCGACAAACAAAATGACGCCACCGCGTGACGTGATCTGCTTGCAGAAAACCATCGCCTCTTCCAAAGCCTTCTGGGTGGTTTCCAAATTAATAATGTGAATACCCTGGCGCGAGCCAAAAAGGTATTGCTTCATCTTGGGATGCCATTTGGATGTCCGGTGGCCAAAATGCGCGCCGGCTTCCAGCATCTCCACGAGTGTGGGGACCTTAGCCATATTGTTTTGATCTCGCGGCCGTTATTAGCCCGAGAGCCTTAGACCTCTCTTTGGTAAGTTTAGGGACTCCCCGGCGCATAAAGCTATGGGGAGCAGGCTCCTAAACTACAAGAGCCAAAGATGGGAATTTGTCCCAATTAAGGGACATTTGAATAATTTATAAGCCTAAAATAGGCTCCAGCAGTATAACAAAAGCCTCTATCAGCGTCAATCTGCCAGACCGAACAAAAAGAAGAGGCCCGGAGCGCGAGGGGGTGCGCTACGGGCCTTCTAGACAGGACGGATCATTGATCCGCTGATTGGGGGAAGGGGCACTTGATGGTCGTGATGTTCCACGGACCCGTGGCCTTCTCGGCCATCGGAATCCAGTTGCCGTTCTGGACCCGGCAGATCGGTTCCTTCTGCTTTCCCGAGCAGACTTGGAAGTCGCCTGCCGGACAGTCCTGCGCGGTGCAGAAGCCGTCGCCGTCGGTCATTTGGACGCCCGGGGCAGCGGTTCCGGGTTCGAACTCTACGATCATGCCGGGATCGACATCGACCGGAAGCGACGAACCGTCCTTGGGGATGCAGACCATCAGCTTCTCCCCGGGAAGTGCCCAACACCAGGTCTCGAAGTTGGTGTTCTTTGAGGCGTTGTTGAAGGTTAGCTTTCCCATGACCGCCAAAACCTTGACGCCAGCTTCGATTGAAACCGCGAGGTTGTAACGGACAATGATCGCGACCTTGCCGGACACTCCGTAGGTCTGGCAGTCAGTCAGCACCGGCGGCTTGTCCTCGACCACCACGTCCTTGATGGGCTCTTCGATGACGTCCGGGGGTGGCTCAGCCGCATCCGCCTCGACAGGCTCGACGTCCGGTCCGACTTCGGGCTGAACTTCGGCATCGTGACCAGCCTCGGGCTTGACGTCAGGCTTGGCATCGACCGAGGCTTCTGCCTCGGGCTTGACGTCAGGCTGACCTGCCTCGACATCGAGCTTGACGTCCGGCTTGGCATCCTTGCCCGAATCTTCAGACAGAGGGAAGGAGGTGAACGCATCACCACCGCAACCGAGAAACAAAACCGAGAGAATGGAAAGAGCGTAGATCAGCTTATTCATCGCGAGTTCTCCTTTGCGATTTGCGATGGTTATCGGGTTCGCTTACCTTTCTATTACACGAAAACTGCCCTTTTGTCAAGGGCATAACCACTAATAAGCCTTTATTTTAGCCTTATTCTTCTGTTTCGTTGCCCATTTTACCGCTTTTAACGGCCGCAATGATGGCATCCAAGTCTCCATCCAGAATGTATTGGATGTTGTGCCAGGATCTTTTAATGCGATGGTCGGTGATCCTATCCTGCGGGTAGTTGTAAGTCCTGATCTTTTCAGAACGGTCGCCGGAACCGATTTGAGACCGGCGTTCCGCATCCAATTCTTGCCGACGTTTTTGCTCTTGATGTTCCCAAATCCTGGCGCGTAAAATCTGCATGGCGCGTTCACGATTCTGTTGTTGCGATCTCTCGTCCTGGCAGTTGACGACCGTATTCGTCGGGATGTGCGTGATCCTGACGGCCGAGTAAGTCGTGTTCACGGATTGTCCGCCTTTGCCGCCGGCGCAAAACGTGTCGATGCGTAAATCTTTAGATTCGATTTTTAATTCTTCTTCTTCAAGTTCAGGCAAAACAGCGACCGTCACGGTTGAGGTGTGGATTCTCCCCTGCTTTTCCGTGGTCGGCACGCGCTGCACGCGATGCACTCCCATCTCTGTCTTGAGCGTTCCATAAGCGCCCTGACCTTGGACATGAAAAATAACTTCTTTGTAGCCGCCCTGTTCTGCCAAAGATTGACTGGCCAAAGAAGTTTTCCAACCGCGACGCTCGGCGTAACGCGTAAGCATGCGTAAAATATCCCCGGCAAAAATGGCCGCCTCTTCCCCGCCGACGCCGGCCCTGATTTCCACGATGGCGTTAGAGTGGTCATAAGGCCCGGGCGGTATCAAGGCCAGCTCAAAAGCTTCTTTAGCTGTCTCATGTTCCGCCTTGAGATGCGGTAACTCCACTTCGGCCATGGATCTTAACTCTTCATCATCCGCACCCGCCGCCTGTTCGGTTTCTTCCAAAGCCTTTTTGACTGATTCAAAAGCCTGTCCGATCTGGACCAAATTCTTAGCTTGATAATAAGCGCGCGAAGACTCCTTGAGTTTCTCAGGGTTGGATAAAACTTCTGGGGTAGCCATCTTGGCTTCCAGCTCAGCCAGGCGTCCCTCGGCTTGTCTTAAACTCTCAATTAAGTCAGACATAACAAACTTAGTAACTAGTAACAAGTAAAAAGTGACAAGATTTGAGACCAGTCACTCGTTACTTTTTACTCGTTACTTTCTAATCTTCGACCAAAGCGGATGGTTGTTTGGCGGCCCGCTTATCTGCCTTGGCCTTGGCCCGTTTTTCGGTTTTGGCCTTCTTGCCCAGAACTGATTTTTTGGCTTCTTTGGCGGCCGTCTTGCCCTTAAACTTTTCAACGCGTCCTTCGGTGTCGATCAAAACTTTTTTGCCAGTATAAAAAGGATGGCACTTGGCGCACAATTCAACGTGAATTTCTTTGACGGTTGAGCCCACAATCATCTCATTGCCGCAAGCGCAGACGATCTTGGCATCCGTGAAATATGTAGGGTGGATTTCGGCTTTCATAATGGGCACAGGTTAACAGATGTTTGCCGGCTTGGCAAGCCCGTCTGGCTAAGCTACCCTGAGGCCATGCTGACTCAAGATTTCTGGTATGACCTGCCCTCCGGAAGCATTGCCCAGACTCCGATCAGGCCCCGCGACCACTCTAAGTTGATGGTTTTGGACTGCCAAAAGGCCCAAATTAACCACCAACATTTTTACGACCTGCCCTCCCTGCTCAGACCGGGCGATCTTTTAGTTTGGAACGATACCAAGGTCTTCCGCGCCCGGTTGACTGCCCGTAAATACTTAGTTGGTCATGCCGAACTTGTTTCGGCATCTCACGAAGCAGATGGTACTGGGATCCTGAAACGAGTTCAGGATGACGGTAAAAAAGAATTCGAAGTCTTCCTACTTAGACCGCAAGCTAACGATTGGCTGGCTCTCATCAAGCCAGCTAAGAAACTCGGGACTGGTGAAGGGCTTGTTTTCGCGGAAGACGTTAGGGCTAAGTTGGTAGACAAACTGCCAGACGGATCGGTTCTCCTGCATTTTGAGATAACGAATGAGCAGGTTTTCGCTTTTGCAGATCACCATGGGCAGGTTCCGACTCCACCTTACGTCAAACAATCTGAAAATTTGGATGATTACCAAACCGTTTATGCTCAGAAGACTGGATCAGCCGCCGCGCCCACGGCCGGGTTTCACTTCACTCCGGAATTAATCGAAAAACTGAAGTCGCAAGGAATCAATTTTGCGACCGTGACGTTGCATGTCGGCCTTGGGACATTCAAGCCCATCAAGACAGAAAAATTGGAAGACCACATCATGCACGAAGAATGGATCGAGGTGCCTCAAGAGACGTCCGATATGATCGACGAGACTAAACGGCGCGGAGGCCGAGTCATAGCCGTCGGCACCACGACCGTCCGATCTTTGGAATCAGGCGTCCAAAATGGTTTTACTAAAATCTTTATCACTCCCGGTTATAAATTTAAAATTGTCGACGCTTTGATCACCAACTTTCATCTTCCATCTTCGACCCTAATCGTTCTAGTCTCGGCTTTCGCGCAATTCAGGACTAATAGGACGTTAAAGGACGTTTTTAGGACGCGAGAGGACGGGAGAAAATTTATTCTCAAGGCCTACGACGAGGCTATCAAAAACAATTACCGTTTTTATTCGTTCGGGGATGCGATGTTTATCAGTTAAAAAAATGAGCCGTATGGCTCAAAGGCTTCCATCGTCCGGCCAAGGTTCGGCCATGTGCCAAACCTTCGAATCCCACCAGATGGCCAAGGACAATCGCTTGTCAGACGCGTAAAGAATCTCATGCATCCTCTCGAAACTATCTTTGAGGCGCCTGTCCGTCTGAACGAGGAGCTCCGTAGCCCGATCTCTGGCCTCTGGATGCTCTCGTACCATGTGCGATAGGCAATACAGGTCGTCGTAAGCATGCAGGCATTTGTGTGCCTCTTGCAGTACACGACTCGTCACACCAGTGCACATACCGCCATAAGCGACATAATATGCCTCTTTCTGCACTCGATCGGCAAGCTCCTCGACGTCCGCCAAAAGCGCGCGAACGGCATCATGGCCCAATGACTTGATCCATGTCTCCAGGAGAACGCGGTAGGCGCCGAACCGGAGCGCGAGGACGCATAGGCTTATGAAGTGCTTTGCGTCCGGGTAATCCCGGCTCTGCGTCTTGCGGAGATAGGCCTCTAGCCAAGCCTCGAGTCCGCTTCCGTTTCCGAACTTTTCGTCAAAGAGCGGGGGGCGGGCGAGAGCGTATACGGAGTATTCAAAGTACATTGTGACCTCCTTTCATTCCCGTTCTTGTCTATTACCGCATTTTTAAACGCCCGTCAAACCTACGACTATCGTTTGGCTTTGCCATGTTTATCCAGTAGATATGCAGCGACCCTCAAGCTCCATAGCCCGAGGGTCAAGATAAGCGAGCCGCCAGGGCTCCAAGTTAAGGACACCGCATTGGGCCGTGTGACCCTCTGCGACCAACTGCGGCCGGGGGTGCTACTTGTTGAACGAATTGCGTGCCATCATGCGATGGTAGCCTCCTGGTGAGAGTAAAACTGCAACGCATTGCTGAGAAACGGAAGTGATCAAACCTCCTTTCTAACCACGCAGTGGTCGCGTGCCCTGAGTGGATGCCACCACTTGCTTGCACTAGTTGTTACGCACACACATCTTACGATGTCTCCTTCCCAGGCTCGTGGGGGTTCATCGAGCAAAGCTCACCCCATGGCCCAGGTGAATCATGATGCTATTTTCAAATTATCTTGTCAAGGAAGAATGTCATGCTGAACTTGTTTCAGCATCTCCCGGAGCTGTGAGTGCTGAGATCCTGAAATAAATTCAGGATGACATCTAAGGTCTATTAGCTTCGCAGATTCTTCACCGGAGTTTACCCTGAGCGTATGCGAAGGATCTTTAGGCTTCGCAGATTCTTCACCTACGTTCAGAATGACAAATGGAAATGAAGAAGCCCCGCGTGGATGCGAGGCTTCGAGGCTAGAGGAGTCGGCGGCGCGTGGCCGCGGACTGGATGGTGAGTGTGTCAGGAGCGGGAGGGTGCGGGCGGGCGCAGGGTTGTCTGCGAGGGCCGGCGGTCAGGGCGCGTCGCCGCTGTGGCGAGCCCCGTCGTTCTCGAGCTGGCCGGCGCCGTTCACGTAGCGCTCCTGCTCGTCGCTGATTCCGATGCGGCTTGCATGCGGGAAGTGCTCGTCGAGGCTGGCCGTCGTCGCATTGTGCCCGCCCGCGATCTTCCGTTCGATGTTGCCGTTCTCGTCGCCGATGCTGATCGTCCTCGTCTCCGTCGTCGCAAAAGGATTTTTTTCAGGAGCTATGAGCTCCCCGCGTCTCAGTCGAGCCTGCTTTTCCGGCATGGTGACCTCCTGGCTTGGGTTGAATCAAAACGCAAAAGCGTATCAACGGTCAATATTTAAGCTTAAAACGCCCTTTCTGTCAAGAGGGACGGATGTTGGTGCGGGTAGAGACGCAAAATCTTGCGTCTAACCCAAAACAATCAAACCCAAAAACGCTATGTTCATAGGTTAGACGCAAGATTTTGCGTCTCTACCAATCAATAAAAAAACGCTTTAATTAGCGTCGGGCAGATAGCGGACATCAAAGTCCCGCTCGTTGATTATGATAGCCAGGACATCGGCATGGATATCCTGCGACTCGACTTCTTTGTCCAAGACATACCATTGGATGGCTTTATAAAAATGGTCCCGTTTGCGCGGGGTCAACGACTCTTCCGGCCTGCCAAACCGATCCGAGCTACGGGTCTTAACTTCAACAAAACGCCACTCGTCATTTTTACGAACAATCAAATCAATCTCCCCTACTTTGCAACGCCAGTTGCGATCGAAAACCACGTATCCTTTCTGCTCAAAAAACAAGGCGGCGATTTGTTCGCCGCTTTGTCCAAAAACTTGTTTACTAATTTCCATGATGGTCTACGAAAATACGAATTTACGCGAATATACGAATTACGAATCGAGTCTAATGGTCGAGCTACCGTCTACTGTCTAAAAGCTATCGTCTATCTTTTAGGTTTCGGAATCCACTTGTTCAACCGCTCACGCTCGGCCATCAACTCGCGCTTGGCGGGAATGTCCACCCGCACATAACGCGCGATGCTCCACACCCAGGCCAGGGCGCTCAAAAGCCAGACCAGCAACCAAAGTCTCATGCTCAAAATCGGCACATGCTCAAAAGTGAAGAAGTAAATCAGAAGACCGATCAGACCCATGGTCAATAACAAATTCCCGGCTCTTTCGACGGCCCGGCGAACAAACTTGTCCAATCCGGCTTTTACTCCGTAGATTTTAACGACTACGCCCACAATCGCCATGACCGTAAAAACCACAAGAAAAGTCATACCCACCCAAGGGATGAACATGTCGGGCTGCATCTGGAACCAAAAGTTTATGGAGAGTAAGTTCATATGTTTCGCAAAAAGATTGCCTCAAGGGAGCGTTTTTAGCAAGACCACTCTAAAACCCGCCTTCTACCGGAGCCTCAGTCCTTTCATAAAGCAAACCGTAGTGCGAATGGCCAACATCAACTTCATCCAGTAATTCCATGTATTGGCTCTGGCAAATAGTCTGGCTTTGTTCCGACGTAAGACGGCGTTCCGCAGGCGGGCCAATGGCCGTGGCCGTGGCTTTCCACTCAACGACCAAGATGCGCCCTCCTGGTTTAGTCAGACGCGCCATCTCGCGAATCAAAGCCGGGCGATTCTGAGAAAGATAAAGGTTGTTGATCAACAAACAGAGGTCCAAGCTACCCGGATCAATGCGAGTCGCGCCATAGACATCCATGTCTGCCCAGACGGTATGAATATTAAAAAACTGATCGTGCTTCGCCAGCCTTTCCACATGCTCCAAAAAATCACGGCGAATATCCACCGCGTAAACTACCCCGTCCGGGCCGACCAGCTGAGCAGCCGGTATGACAAAGTGGCCCATGGCACCGCAACCCATATCTGCCACGTGCCAAGCGCTACGTATGCCAACGCGCTCCAATAATTTAAATGGATTAATCAGCTCTGTACCGCTCCGCAAAACAAAACCCTGCATACTTAATAAGTTGGAATCTCATTCTTGGGATTAAGATTCAACCAACTGCCAATGGTGGCGTGTAAGAAAGCTCCCCAAAGGTTGGTGGCTACCATAAAACCGATAAAACACATAATAATTCCCAAGACCCGATACATCAGCCTCGATCCGCCAGCGCCCAAATAACGGTCAGCCCACTCCATAGACCCAAACCATTCATAAACCTGATTGGCTTTGATAGTGATCGCCGCGCCAATGACCACCAATACTAAACCAATAATAATTTGTAGAATCATATTGCGATGTGATTATATCACTCACGCACTAGTAATAACAAATATCAAATGACAAATAACAAGAGTGCTCTTGCTATTTGTTATTTGTTATTTTTGTTGCCAAATGAGGCCGTCCGTTACGACTTTGACAATACCTGAAAAGCCAGATTTGCGAGCTTCGGCCTCCATGGCCGCCGGAGTGTCAAAACCAACGTAATGCGTCAGCCAAAGTTCTTTAACTTGTCCGCGGAAAGCCAACATGCCGCATTGCCCCGGCCCCATATGGCCATACCCGCCGGTGTATTCCTGGCCGATCCTGGTCCCACAGTCAGCAATTAAAAGATCCGCTTTCTCGACGTTAGTAAAGAGAGACTCAGTCAAACCGGCATCACCGGTGTAAACGATTGATTTGCCTTCAACCTCGATTCTAAAGCCTAAGGCAGGGTGTTGGCCAAAACCATGATAAACGCCGAAAGCCTTCAAGGTTAATCCTTTAAATATCTCTTTTTCCCAACCGCCCCTCAGAGGCTGTAAAGTAAAATTGAATTTTTCCGGAAAATGGTTGAGCTTGCCAGCCGCTTCCGGATGGCGCCACTGCCAAGTCTGTTCAAAACCAGCGATGGAAGTTTCATTAAGATAGACATCTAATTTTTCCATCCCCTCTTCCGTCTGGCACCACAAGGTGCGACAAAGTTTAGCCTGCAAAAAAGGAGAAAGGTCGGCGTGGTCAGGATGGACATGGCTGATAGCGACATGCGCGACCTTACCATAGTCATACCCGGCATCTTCGAGCCGGAATCTGACGCCCTCACTTACGTCCAAGAGCAGTAATTGGCCGTCGTAATCAATTAAGAAGCCCGGCGGATAACGACGCGGGCCGGGCAAACATTTATTGGCGCAAACGCCTGATCCGAGCGTGAGAACTTTAAGTGACATACTGGAAGAGTATACCATAATTCACCGATGGATTCCCTTTAACAAAAATTCCTCTTTTATCATTGAGGAATTTTGCTGGTGCTCGGGAGAGGAGTTGAACCTCCAAGGGCTTGCGCCCGCTAGCACCTCAAGCTAGTGCGTATACCATTCCGCCACCCGAGCACATCTCTTTTGTTACGCCAGAATACCAACCTCTGTCGAACTTGGCAAGCTTGGCGTATTAGGCTAATATAGCGCTACGTAAATTCAAAATTCAAAGAGCAAAATTCAAAATGAATGTATCCCTCCGGGATAATACTATATATGCCGAAGGCCACCTGCATTTTGCATTTTGAATCTTGAATTTTGAATTAATCGGTCCGGACGCCTAGCTCAGTTGGTTAGAGCATCTCATTTACACTGAGAGGGTCGGGGGTTCAAATCCCTCGGCGTCCACCATCCAAAATCGCCCATATTTGGGCGATTTTGATTTTAACCAAGTTTACATAACCGGCCTAAGCCGACGGCCGGTGA
The DNA here is from genome assembly GCA_041661105.1 of Patescibacteria group bacterium. GTDB lineage: Bacteria > Patescibacteriota > Patescibacteriia > 2-12-FULL-60-25 > 2-12-FULL-60-25 > MWCR01. Next base: position 29,871 of record JBAZVB010000001.1, on the reverse strand, counting down.
TTACCTTGAATTTTTGCGGAACGATTGAGACTGAAAATTTGAACCCGCTGACCCCAAAACGATCCGCCTGGCCTTCCATGGGCTGAGCCGAAACAATCTCACCTGATTTGAAGGTGACCTTCGTTTCCTGCGCAGACATCATCTTAAGCTTGGTCCAAAGACGGCTCTTAACACCCGGGCCCTGAGGAGTAAGGACGACTTCCAGCAAACCATCCTGGGCATCTACCAGATTATTATCCGATCCGACCGCATGCCCTAAATTCCTAATGCTTAATGTTCCTCCGCCGGTCAGAGTCAATTTATATTTTTCGTCGACTGACAAAGTAGCTGTCGTGTTTTCAAAAATAACTTCCGAAATAAAATACCGATCATTCAGCTTAGCCACATCCAGAGTTTCGATTAACCGGGCGCTTAAAACCTCGCACGCGGCCAAGCCGGTGGGGATGTTCAAAAGACGAGCTATGCCTGACGGTTCGGCTAAAGGTATATAGCCCATGGTCAACGGGAGATCCGGCAAAAACCACATGACTTTATCCAAAGTGTTGTCGTTACCCACGATCACCAAATTCTTAACGCCTTGTCGCACAAAATCCTCCACCAGCTCCTGGGAGTTCCTAAACAAAGTCAGGCGGCCGATGCGCCCGCTCAAACCCAAACCGGCCAATTTTGTCTCCAATGAATCCAAAATATCCTGATAGCGCTGATCCATCAGAAAATCATCATATATGTAAGCGTAGGCGGGATTCATAACAGTAACGGATAACGTGACACGTGACACGTGAAACGTAGATTACTCGTTACTAGTTACTCGTTACTTTAAAGGTTCCTTGATTGTTTGTTCTTTGGGGGTGAGCACCTCGGCCGGGACTTTTACCTCCTCACCGCAGCGGACGTTACCCTGCAAGACGGCCCCTGCCTCGACGCCGATGGTCTGGCAAACCGTATCGCCTTTAATTCTGGCCGTAGCTCTGATTTCCAGACGGTGTTTAATCTGCAAGTTGCCTTCCACCTTACCGGCAATCACGGCGTCGGCCGCCGAAATACCAGCCTTAATCAGAGACTCAGGCCCCGCTGTTAGCAAGCCATCAGTCTGAATGTTGCCCACGACCTCGCCCTCAATCAGCACGTCGCCCTGGCTTTTGAACTCACCTTCCAACTTGACTCCTTTGGCAATGATAGTAGCCGGCGTATTTTTGTTTGCATTAAAAATTGGCAGGTGAGAAGGCGTTGAAGCGCCCTCGGGCCGTCCCGACTGAGGTTTAATCTCGTCAGACTGCATATTTCCAAAAAATGACATAATTCGGCTTTGCTCATTATAAATAGCCCCAAAACCTTACTGGGCGAGTGAAAACCAGTCAAATCCTACATCGCATCCGGTATGGCGATGCCAAGATATTGCAAAGCATTGGTCAAGGCGCTGAGAGAAGCTGAGATTAAGCGCAGTCTGGCCTTTTTGACTTCTTCCGGCGCATCCAGGACAGACACGTCTCTATAAAAGGCGTTGACGCGGCCGGCGGCCTCGAGCAACCATTGAGCGACTATCGACGGCCTGAAATTTTCCGCGGCTCTGCCGGCGACTTCCGGCATTTGAGCCAAACACAAAGCTAGTTGTTTTTCCGCGTCCTCTTTAAGCAACGTCAGATCGGCTTTGCGCAAATCAACTTTGCCGGCTTTGCGCAAGATAGCTTTGAGGCGCGTAGCGGCGTATTGAATATAAGGTCCGGTATCGCCATCAAAAGCCAAAGCCTTCTTCATATCAAACACGATAATTTTTTCCGGGTCTTGTCTGAGAATGGCAAAATTGATGCCACCCATGGCAATGCACCAAGCCGCGTGCTGGACTTTGCCCTCATTCCATTCGTCGGCGTGACGTTTGAGGACCTCATCTCTTGCCGCTTGTTCTGCGGCCGCCATCAAATCTTTCAGCAAAACCACATTGCCTTTGCGACTGGCCATGGCGCCCTCCGGCAAAGTCACAAACTCAAAAGCCAAATGTTTGAAGGGCTTGGTATAACCCATGATCTTAAGCGTGGCAAAAAGTTGTTTGAAATAAAGACCCTGGCGCGAATCAACTACGATGATGCTCAACACCTGATCCGGATATTCCATGAATTTGAGCTCAGCCAAAGGTATGTCTTTAGCGGCGTAGATGAGCGTGCCGTCGGATTTGCGGATGATGACCACTCCCAATTTCTGTTTTTGAATTTCAGGATCAGGATAGGCGTCCAAATCAATGATAATGGCTCCCCGCGATTCGATGGCAATGCCTTTTTCCATAAGTTCATCCACCACGTCCTTGCTTTGATCGATTAGTTCGCTTTCCAAATACTGACGTTCGAGGGTAACTCCAAAATCCTGCATTAAGCGATTGAATTCCTGCAAGCTCCACCGGCGCGTTTCCTGCCACAACAAAGTCCAAGCCGGATCATGCGACTCAAGTTTTTGCAAAACCAGGGAAACTTCACTCTTCCAATCCTCATTTTCATCCAACAACTTACTGGCTTCGACATAAAGTTTGCCGAGATAGCCCCCCACTCTTTCCTCACTGGGAATGGAATCTATCATTTTCCTGACCCCCGGGCCGGTCAAATTCTGGAGGACGTTAGCTGCCCAAGCGCTCTCATCCATTTGAGATTCTGACTTTTTAGCGGCCTTGGATTTTTTTTGCGGGATGGCCTTGGCGTGATTGCGCACAAACAGCCAAAGGCACTTGGCGACATGCGAACCGAAATCATTAATATAGGAAACCGGTATGGTGCGCCAGCCGGCGTTATCCAAAAGGCGGTGAGTCGCGAGGCCGAGCAAGATGTTTCTCAAGTGACCGACATGGAATTCCTTATGCGTGTTGACATTGGCGTATTCCAGCATGACCTGTTTGCCCTGCCCGACATCCCGGCTGCCGTATTTCCCGCCCGCGGTCTCTATGTCTTTAATCACGCGTTCAACTAAAACCTCGTTGCGCAAAACAAAATTCAAATAAGGCCCGGACGCCGCGACCGCTTTGATGGTTGGATCGGCCTGCTTATAAGCGGCAGATAATTGTTTGGCCAGCTCATCCGGCTTCAAACCTTTTTCTTTAGCCAGCCTAAAACAACCAAAAGCCAAATCCCCTATTCCAGGCTTGGGTGGGATAACAATTTCTTCGGGTTGAACTTTGCTCTCGGATAACTCACTTATCACCCGGGCCAGGTTGATTTTGACGGCGTCTAATGTATACATAACGACTGAAAACTAGAAACTGGAAAGAGTGGCCTAGTTAACTCTTTCTAGTTTCCAGTTTCTACTTTTTAATTTTTATCCGCACAAACCCTCTTTTGCCTTTTTGGAGCACGAGTTGGTCGTCCGTAATTTCAACCATGGCCTCCATATCTTCCACCACCTGACCGTCAACTTTGACCGCCCCCTGTTCGATCTGGCGCTTAGCCTCTGTCTTGGATGGAACCAGCTTGGCCAACACCAAGAGATCAACTAACTTATTTTTTCTTTCTTTGACCGCGACCTCCGGCATATCATCCGGCGCTTGATGTTCTTTAAAAAGACGATCGAAGTGTTGTTCAGCGCGGTTCGCATCTTCAATCGAGTGCCAAGTCGAGACGATCTCGCGCGCCAGGCGTCTTTTAAAACCAACTGGATTGACACCATCTTCCAAACGTCCGGAAATTTCATCAATCTCCTCGCCGGGGATGTTAGTGCAAAGCTCAAGGCCGTCTAAAATCACGCCATCCGGCCAGCTCATGACTTTTCCGAACATATCCTCCGGCGAATCAGCCAGCGTAATCATATTGCCTTCGCTCTTCCCCATCTTCTTGCCATCCGGGTCAGCCAGCAATTTACATGTCATGACAAACTTTTCTTTGCCTTTCAGATCTTTCATCAAATCACGGCCGGCCAACATGTTAAACGTTTGGTCATTCCCGCCGATTTCAATATCCACGTCCATGGCCACCGAGTCATAACCCTGCATTAAGGGATACAAAAATTCGTGGACAAAAACCGGGCGCGGCGAATGGATTTCGTTGGCGGTTTCGGTCGTATACTCACGCCCGCATTGCTTGCATTTCCAGGTCAGATCATCGATGCTGGATAAAACAACTTTATTGCCATGCTCATCCGTGACCGTCTGTTGGATCTCGGACGACATCAAATTTTCATTATGGCATTCCGGACAAATTGAACGCCACGACATGCGGCGGCGGAACATGTCTCGTTCCAGCATCTGTTGGACGGTAAAATGAGAGGCTAATTCCAAGACTTCCGCGAAACTCAATTTGCCCAGCCACTCGCTGTTATATTTCATCTCGATCGGATTGCCCGTCACTTTGCCATCCATATCTAAAATCTTAGCCGCCTGTTCACGATAATTTTTACAGTTCTCTAAAACCTGCTTGCGGGTCAGTTGCTTGCGGGCGGCAGTTTTGTCCGTCGGATCCCCGATCATAGCCGTAAAGTCACCAATCAGCAGGATACAACGATGACCCATGTCTTGTAGCTCTTTCAACTTACGCATCTCAATCGCGTGCCCGATGTGCAAAGAAGGGCCGGTCGGGTCAATCCCAAGATAAGCCGTCAGGCGTTTGCCCGACTGCAAAGCCTTAGCAAAAGCTTCTTTGTTCGGGTAAACATTTTCGACCGCGCGCTCCAAAAAATTTGTGACCGACTGTTCATCGGTTTTAATGTTGGACATGACTCGAATGTTAGCTAAAATGCGACAAAATGACAAATTCAATGAGACGGTAGCTTGTAGACGATAGACGATAGCCAAAATAATTAAGACAATTGGCATGGGTCTTGGATAGGTGCCTGACTGGCTACCGTCTACCGTCTATCGTCTACCAGCTACATCTGACTGTAACTGAGCACTGTGAGGTGATATAATTAGTTTGTATGAAACTTCAGCCTTGGTTTTTGGCTTTGGCGATAGCCTTAGCCCCCTTGAGTGCCCAAGCCGCCGATTATGACATTCTAATCCCGGCCAATGGCATCACAGTTGATCATTCCCCTGTCATGCTCGGACAGACGGTTAAAATCTACGTGACGGTCAACAATGTCGGCAGTATAGATACCGAAGGCACGGCTATTTTCATGGACGATGGCGCCAACATCGGCATGAAGGCTATCTCGGCCAAGGCGAGCGGCAAACCTGAGGAAACCTGGCAGGCATGGAAACCCACCACCGTGGGCAACCACCTCATTAAAGTTAAACTTGTGCCAGACGCCAATATCTTTGATCCGACTCCCACTAACAACGAGGCGCAGATCACCGTCTTCGTAGACAAGGATACGGATGGCGACGGGATTGGCGATTCGGTCGATCCGGATATCGATGGCGATGGCGTATTGAATTCTCAAGATCAATTCCCGACTAACCCGAACATGTCCAAAGACACGGATGGCGACGGGATTGATGACGGCGTGGACACTGACATTGATAACGACGGTTTGTATAACTGGGAAGAAAAAACCATCGGCACTGACCCGACCAAATATGATACGGACGGCGACGGAGTCGGCGACAAACAAGATGCTTTCCCCCTTGATCCCAAGCGTTGGAAAGCCGAACCAGCCCCGGTCCTGACCCAAAATAACAATCAAGGCGGAACAAATCCGTCAGTCAAAACCGTAGCCGCCAAGGCCGCAGCCGAGTCTAGCGACGATAGCTCAGTCAATAATGAGACGAACAAGGTGCGGACCGCGGGCGTCTTGGTCGCTACGACCACAGACTTGATCGCACCGACCTCGACGATTGAAATCGTGACGCCGACCACCACTGAAGCCGTCACTTCGACTCCAGAAGACCAGAATTTAGGCAGCGTAACCAAACCCGTCGAGACCGCCAAAGAAAATAATGGAAGTTTTTGGAACTTAAACACCGCCCTCTGGGGCGCCGCTATCTTTTGCGGACTAATCGCCATTTTCTTTGCCTGGCTATCCAGAAGAAAAAAAGATCAAGCATAAACAATCAAAGAACCTCTAAAGTAACGAGTAACTAGTAACGAGTAACAAGTGTCGGGAAACTGGTTGAGACCCGTTACTTTTTACTTTTTACTTGTTACTAATGTAGGCTTGACTAAGAACAAAAAGCATGTAAACTCACTTCCGAGGTGAAAGATGAACAAGCTCACATTCTCCCTCCTCACATGCGTACTGTTCTTGCTCGTCGCTCTGACGGCCTGCAAGAACAACCATCGCTGCACGGACCACGCCCAGCTCGACCAGCCGCGCGGACCGAATGCCGTCCTGCACCTTTTGCTCGTTTCGCCTTCCCATTGGAGCGTCTTCGAAATCTCCGAGGCTCCGAATCCCCAGGGCGCGAGCTACGCTTGCACTGCCTACTACAACGGCCAATTCAACAATGACCTGGCCAAAGCCACCTGCAGCAGCTTTGCCGCCTACGCCCAGGCCAAATCGTTGCCCAACTTGCCGGCCAAGGAAAAACGGGACGGCCTCGAGCTCTTTGGGCGAGAAACAATCCACCCGCTGTTCACGCAACAGGCCAAAGAGACCGTCTGCAAGACGGATATCTCGACCTTCTGAACGCGCTACACAACGTCTGGCACTCCCAGCGTTTTTTTATTTACCGAAAGCGAACCCGTCCGTAGCTTTCTTGACCCACGTAGCTTTAGCGTAGTGGGTAGCGAAGGCGGGTTATTGTTGATCAATTGCTTTTTAGAGCTTAAACACCGCCCTCTAGGGCGTCGCTATCTTTTGCGGACTGATCACCGGGTTCTTTGCCTGGTTGGCCAAAAGGAAAAAACAGGAATGATGCTTCGAAAAAATTATCGATATATCTCGCGCCGATGGCCTATGGCTACGATGACAATCTTTTTTGATCGGTAATTTACAATTCCAATCGCCCGATAATCTCCAATCCTGAACCTGATATCTCCGACCGACGGATCAGTTAGTTTAACGCCAAAAGACAACGGGTCCCTCTGCTCCATGATCCATGCCAGCTTTTTCAACAATTTCTTCGATACCTCTCGATTAAGATAATCAAGATCCTTAACCGCCTTATCGGTTAAGACTAATTTAAACGCCATATTTGGCCATCACTGAAGCGAGCGTGTGCAACTTATTTGATTTTAAGCCTTTGCGCGCCTCACGCACCCTCTTTTTAAGTTCCAAGCCAGCCAGAGCTTCGAGATCTTCCAGGACTTCGTCGAATGATACGACGTCAAAAAAATACCCCATGGTCCGACTGCCGCACATAACACGCGTCAGGCCCTTGAGCGCTTTTGAGGGGTTGCGCTGGATGTCCCGTACCGAAGCGACCCTTTCAACGGATAATATTTGATAGGCTTTGCTTGTCATATGTACATACGATATTACATACATAGCTGAATGTCAAGCTTCATGCCAACGGCCTTGACACTTGCCATTGTTCATGGTATTCAAATAGCGTACAAATCGCACCATTCACTCTGGAGAAACCATGGATAATACCAACGATTTTTCCCGCATAACTGATGGCGAGTACTTGGCCAATTTACGGAAAAGGGACTGGAATAGCAAACCCAATAAAAAGAGCAACCCGTGCAAATTTGATGGCTTGCAATTTTTCACCTTCACGCTCCAGACCTTAAGCACAACAGACAGTGCCTGGTTTGTTTCCAATACATTGCCCTGGCACGGTGTTGTAGCATTTAGAGGCGACAACCTTGTAGCCTTCACATACGGTGCGATTTCCGAAGGCCAGGCAAGATTCGATTTAGTCATTCTGAGAAACTCAAGAATTCGAAAGATCACATCCCTCGAACGGGTTCTCTGGCCTAGGCCAGTCCTCGTAACTGAGCGCCCCAAAGCCAGTATCAAATTGATCAGACTGATTGTCAGAGGACTCAGGGAACGCAAAAATGTCCTTTTCACCAATGAAGGCACGAGGAGTTTAGCCCAGCTCTGTGGCTTCATCCCCGAGTTCGACGAGATCTACAAAAACGCCCGGTAATCACCGAGCGTATTTTTTTATGCCTTCATCCTCTCCTCCAGCGCTTTCAACTTGGCTTTTGCTTCATCTAATTTGTTTTTCATGTCATTCACCACTTTTTCCGGGGCTTTAGATGCAAACTCCTTGTTCTTGAGTTTGGCTTCAGTGGATTTGATGTAAGGTTTGAGTTGATCAATTTCCATACTGAAAGCCGTCGCTAATGCGGCTCTGGCCTTTTGAAGGACACTGCTTGCGAGATTTAGGCCGATTGTAACAGTTCCAGAAACGATGACGGGCCAACTATTGGCAACTTCACTGACAAACTCAACTTCTTCGAGACGCGCAAGTTGTTTAACAATCGCTATGTTCTCTCCAATCAATTTTTGCTTCTCCTCATCAGCCACCATAGCAACTTTGATAAACGCCGCCGGTTCTACGCTCTGTTCGGCACGCACGCGACGAATGTCGGTGATCAGTGAACGTATTGTTTCAAAGCTACGGAAGTTTTTCTTGTCATAAGAAACAGCCGGAGGCCATTCCGCTATAATTAGCCGCCCTCCAAAACCAGCTAAATCCCAAATATGCTCTGTCAGAAATGGCATAAAGGGATGCCAAGCCTTTAAGATAGTTTTAAGAATCAGTCTCAAAATCTCATCTTTACCTTTCTCCACTTTTGCAACCTCTAAATACCAATCCGCTAAATCACCCCAAGTGAAATCTCTCAGCATTTCACCAGCTTGAGAAAATTGATAGATCATCAATCTAGCTTTAGCTTGAAATAGAACATCATCCAATTGTCTAAGAATCCAATTATCCGCAAGAGTTTTTGGTAAAACTTCAGATTCTGTATCATTTCCGGGCTGAGTCGTGGTCAAAATAAACCTGCTAATGTTCCAAAGTTTATTCGTGAAGTTCCTATAATCTTTAATTTTTTCTTCCGAAAGTTTTTGGTCCATGCCCGGCGAAGTGCCCATGACGAGCGAGAGACGCACGGCGTCAGTCCCGTATTTTGGAATTAATTCGAGCGGATCTAAAACATTGCCAATTGACTTGGACATCTTGCGGCCTTTTTCGTCGCGCACCAGGCCATGCAGATAAACATCCTTAAACGGAATCTCGCCCAAAACATAAGTCGACATCAAAACCATGCGTGCCACCCAGAAAAACAAAATATCATAACCGGTTTCGAGCACTGCCGTAGGATGATATCCGCGGTTCTTCTTCCATTCCTTCTCATCCGGCCAACCAAGCGTCGAAAATGTCCAAAGCCCGGATGAGAACCACGTGTCCAAAGTATCAGGATCGCGAGTCCAGCCCTCACCAGGCGTATCCGAAGCAACCAGCTTGATGTCATTAAGAACATATTTCCATCCGGCTTGCCAAGCCTTAGGCTTTTGTTGACGCCAGTCGCTAGTTAGAGCTTCATTCCAAGACTTTCCTTTAACCAGTACCTCAAGTGCGAGCTGCGGCGCCCGATGCGCCATGATTGCAATCTTTTTTCCTGGATACTTGCCCGCAATTTCACTCAAAAATGAGACCATTCTTTTTTCCACATCGCGACAGGATTCACCTCCCTGGAACGGTTCAGCAACATGATCCTCCAAGCGCCTATCTTTAGTTGTTGCACCTCCTAAATCAATCTCCCGAAGACGTACATCCTGAACAAAGGGAATCTTACGGCCCGTGAAAGTCAATTCAGCCGTCTCGACGGCGCGCTGCAAATCAGAAGTTATGACAAGATCAAAATTCTGGCCAACAAGAAGTTCGCCCTGCTTAACCGCTTCTTGCTTGCCCTGCTCAGCAAGAGGCAGGTCAGGATCGCCGGAGTATGTTTCATTGATATTATCCTGGGTCGAACCATGAGTCACGAAGGTTAATTCCAATGGTGCCAATGGACGCTTATACCAAACCGGAATTTGATGGCCAAACCAAATTTGGCGCGAGATGCACCAATCGCGCAAGTTATCTATCCAATGAAAATAAATCTTCTCGAAATTGTCAGGCAGAATTTTCGTCTGTTTTGACTTAACTGCGTAGCTCATCAATTCTTTGAGCGTAGCTTCATCCCCTTTCTTCCAATGGTCGAGAGTATCTTGGCGGAGCTTAAATTTCTTGTTGACGCGAACAAACCATTGTCGCATGGGTAGTTGTTCAACCGGCGATTCGCCACGTTGAGCGATGAGCAAACTTTGCGGCACGGTTTCCTTTTTGATCAGACATCCGTTGGCTTCGAGTGTCTCAACAATTTTTTTGCGAGCTTCTTTGACAGTCAGCCCCGCAAAATCAGATCCCGCCTCAGACATCATCTTACCGTCAGTATCGATGACCTGAACCATGGGTAATCCGTGACGCTCTGCCAACTCCGCATCAATCATTGAATGCGCTGGGGTGACGCCAAGCGCGCCCGTACCAAATTCTGGATCAACGGCCTCGTCGGCGATGACTTTGAGTGTGATCTGCTTACCGCAAAAATTAGCCGTTAAAGTTTTCCCCACGAATTTTTTGTAGCGCTTGTCATCCGGATGGACGGCTACGCCCGTATCACCAAACTTAGTTTCCGGACGAGTGGTCGAGATGGGAATCGGAAAATCTTTATCGTAAGTAAAAGTCACCAATTCAGCTTGAGTGTCTTTATGGTCGACTTCATCGTCCGATAGAGTTGTTTGAAAAGTTGGATCCCAATTGACCACGCGATAACCGCGTTCAATTAAGCCATCCTCATACATCATCTTAAAGACCGTGTTGACCGCCCGGTTGCGTTCATCATCCAAAGTATATTTCTCACGCTTCCAATCCATGGAGGAACCCATGGCCTTGCATTGGTTAACAATCGTGTCGCGGGATTGCTGGGCAAACTCGCGCACGCGCTCCAAAAATTTCTCGCGTCCCAGCTCCTTGCGCGGATCTTTGTAACCTTCTTTGATTAATATCTGTTCAACTTTAACTTGCGTTGCGAGCGCGGCGTGGTCTGTGCCAGGCACCCAATATGTTTTTTTACCGAGCATGCGATGAAACCGAATTAGAAGATCTTCGATAGCCAGCATTTTGGCATGGCCCAAATGCAAAGTGCCCGTCCGGTTGGGCGGAGGCAGAACGATACAATAAGGCTCGGCTTTTTTATAACGCGGATCAAGCTTTTCCAAACCATCCGGGTCAAAAGCGCCGGAATCTTCCCATTTCTTGAAAATGTCAGCTTCCACAGCCGCGGCATCATAGGCCTTTGGCAAGTCTTTCATGTCCATAATACCTGCCATCTTACGGAAAAAGAGGCTTCTAAGCAAGCGGGCTCGGCCTAAGCCACCCGCCCTAATCTCCGAGCCTTTTTCCTGGCCTCATCCATCCTCTTTTGCATGTAAGCCAAAGGATTTTCCTTTGAGACCGTAACTTCGGTGCGGTCGCCTTTCTTCTCCAGCACAATATTTTTAGGAGCCATCGTCGAACCTTTCTTGCCTACGTTTTTATTTAAAGCCGCCAACAACCTCGGATCATGCGTCGAGAGCATAACCGCGCCCGGAAAATCCTGAATGGCCCGCGTGACAACCTCCTGCAATTTAGGATCCATGTGATTAGTTGGTTCATCCAAAAACAAGGCGCTCAGATTCTCAAAACGGCTGACCGCTACCAGCCAGAGCAGACGCTGTTCGCCTCCGCTTAACGAGGCTAAAGGCCGGTTTAAAAAACGCTTGCCCTCTGCATCCGCTTCGCTTTTAACGGACTTAAAACCTATTTCCTTGAGGGCTGAGAAAAAATTGCTGGCCATAATCATCGAATGCGGATTAACCTGATCGTGGATCCATTCAAAAAACTCCTCGACCGTACCGTGCGCCACGTCTTCCGGCCAAAACTGAGGCATATAGGCGATGGCCGCTTTGCTTCTTTCAAAAGGCGACTGTGGGGTCTCGCCTGCCATGGCTTCCATGAGCTTGGTTTTGCCGGTCCCGTTGCCGCCGCTTAAAACCCAAACTTCCTTAGCTAAAAAAGAAGGCACTTGAATGTCCTGCAAAGGCGAATCAGGCACCGATACTTTTTCCGTAACCGGCGAAATAATGGCACCCGAGATTTCCTTTTTCTGTTTTGACCAATCTATCTTCCCGTTTTTATCAATGATGGTAAATTCCTGCCGGTTGGCGTCTTTTTTATAGGTGGCATAAGGGGCGTGAGACATGCCGACCGACCGTTGCTGGCCGTCATAAGCGATTTCCATGACTCCGTCTACTCCGGCCTCGTCCAAAAACCAATCCACGTGGCTGACGCTCAACACCGAACCATCCGATTCAACATGCATTTTTAAAAGCTCATGCAACATGCTGATGCTTTCTAAATCAAGGTGATTGGTGGGCTCATCAAGTAACAACACGTCCGGTTGGCTCATGAGAACCAAGCTTAAGGATAGTTTGGTTTTTTCTCCGCCGCTCAATTCACTGACTTTTCTTCCGGCAAACTGGTTTATGCCAAAGAGTTTTTTTAACTTACTGCTGCTCTCTTCTGATCTTTGGACATCTGCCATTAAATTATCAAACTTGTCCTGCGCGTCCGGTTGGTTCCAATCCACCTGATCCAACTCCTGCCTGGCGGAAAAAGTTTCGATGGCTTTTTCCAAAACTTCAGCCACGGACGACTCGTGCATGCCCACCAAAATCTCCTCCTGATCCAAACGCGCGACGCGGAGGCGCGGCCTGTCCTGCGATGACTCGCCATAAACCACGGCATGCTTATTGCCATGGCCCGTAAACTCGGCATCCTTGCCCATAATGGCGTCAAAAACCGTGGACTTGCCGCTTCCGTTGGGTCCGATCAGAACATATGAACTGCCGGCCACCATTTTAATTTCATCAACCGTCACAACCGGATCGCATCTGTCTATTTCGGCGTCTATGCAACCAAACTGAGCGCCGCCCAAACCCAAAAGAGATTCCTTATTGCCATAGCGGCCAGGCTTGATATCGACCACGTGCCTTTTCAGATATCCGGGCGGTAATTCAGACTCCCTAGCCAGCGGCTGTTCCATTGATTCAGGCGCGAGATACAGAGCCGCGGCGCCTTCAAAAGGATTGCTCATATGCAGATTATTTTAGCATAGCCCCTCTTTTTAGTCGTTACGCTCGTTATTAGCTCAATCTGGGCTTAGATATGCTATAATTTGCTCATGCCCTCAAACGGCTACTCTGCTCCTTGGTCGAAAAACTTGGACCAAACCTTAAAAGAATATCAGACCACTTTAAAAGGCTTATCTAACGATGAGGCTAATTTACGTTTAAAAAAATACGGTCCGAATGAAATCCAGGGAGAAAAGAATGTTCCCGGCTGGCTGATCTTTATCCGCCAATTCAAAAGCCCGCTGGTTCTGATTTTGCTTTTCGCAAGCGCTATCGCCTACTTCCTCGGCGAACCGCGCCAAGTCATCATGATTGTTGTCATGGTGGCTATGAGCAGTACTCTGGCTTTTATCCAAGAGTACAGAAGTGAACGCGCGTTGCGTCTGCTCCGCAAAAGGATGACCCGTTACGCCACGGTCATCCGCCACAACCGGCCCGTTACGCTGGATGCGCGGGAAATCGTGATGGGCGATTTAATTTCGCTGGAACCGGGCACGGTTGTCTCCGCCGACCTGCGCATCATCAGAACCGAAGATCTGGAATTGGACGAATCTATCCTGACTGGCGAATCGATGTCTGTTCCCAAATCTTCCGAGGCTATCGGAGGACGTAAGCTGACTCCGCAGGAACAGGTCAACATGGCTTTCATGGGCACTCACGTCGTGCAAGGCTCGGGCTTGGGCATTGTCACCTCTGTCGGCAAAAACACTGAGATGGGCCGCACGGCCGCGCTTTTGGGAGAACGCGTGGAAGAGACGGACTTTCAAAAAGGCGTCAGAAGCTTTAGCAATTTCTTGCTTAAAATCACCATTGGTCTGATTCTCGTGGCGGCCATTGGCATGGGCTTGATACAGGGCGACTGGATTCAATCCCTGCTTTTCGCGCTGGCTTTGGCCGTCGGCCTCTCCCCGGAGCTCTTTCCCATGATTGTGACCATCAACCTTTCGCGTGGCGCCATTCACATGAGCAAAAAGCAGGTGCTGGTTAAAAGGTTGATTGCCATAGAGGACTTGGGCAACGCTGACGTTTTTTGCACGGATAAGACGGGCACGTTAACCGTCGGTAAAATCCGCGTCAGACAAACCGTTGATGTCGCAGGCCAACCGGATAATTCACCTTTAGTCTACGCTTCCCGTTGCTTGGCTTTAGACGCCAATGGCCGCGCCGAAAATCCGATTGATCAGGCTATTTTTGAAGAGGCTAGGCACGAGGCCCTCCCGTCAGAACTTAAAAATACCAAACTGATTGATATTGTCTCTTTTGATTTCACCCGACGACGCATGAGTTGCATTGTCGGTCGTGGGCGCGGTAGCCGTTGCATGATAGTCAAAGGCGCCGTCAAGGAACTCCTCAAAGTCTGCTCGCATTACCAATCCAATTCCAAACAAGAAAAGTTAACCCTCTCCGCTCAGACCCGCAAAAAGTTTTCCGCGCTCTCGGATAAATATCAAGATGAGGGATATAGAGTTATTGCCGTGGCTAAACGCGAAATCGGCGAACAATCGCGTTACTCTCCTAAAGATGAAAAAGATCTAGAGTTGCTTGGGTTTATTCTCATGAGTGATGCGCCAAAGCAAACCGCTAAAACAGCTTTGGCCGCCCTTCAAAAACTTAATGTCAGAATCAACATCTTAACCGGAGACAGCGAACGCATCACGCGGCATGTAGCCAACCAATTAGGTTTTGAAATCACCGGACTTTTGACCGGCGACCGCCTCGAAAGACTGGGTGACGCTCAATTGAACAAAATGGTTGAGCTGACTAATGTTTACACCGGCATTACGCCCACGCAAAAACTTCGCATTATCCACGCGCTCAAACGGTGCGGCCACACGGTTGGTTTTATGGGCGATGGCATTAACGACGCCCCTTCCCTGCGCGCGGCCGATGTTGGCATCTCATTTGAAGATGCGGTGGACGTGGCCAAGGAGGCGGCTAGTGTCATCTTACTCAAAAAAAATCTGGGCGTGCTTTGCGACGGCATTCGCGAAGGCCGCCGGACTTTTGCCAACACGCAGACTTACATCAACACGACCATCAGCTCCAACTTTGGCAACATGCTTTCTTTGGCTGGCGCGGCTTTAATCCTGCCTTTCGTACCCATGCTCCCGGCTCAAATTTTACTTCTGAATATTTTGAGCGATATCCCTATGCTTGGCATATCCACGGATCGGGTTTCGGATGAAGATTTGGCCCATCCCAAAAAATGGAGCGTCTCGTATATCTCTACTTTCATGTGGTTTTTTGGACCAATCTCAAGCGTGGCCGATTACGCCACATTCGGCGTGATGTATTTCATCTTCCAAGCCAACGCCCCACTCTTCCGAAGCGGGTGGTTCTTTGAATCGCTTATTACTGAAATAATTGTAATTTTCCTGTTCCGCTCCAAACGGACTTCTCTGGCGAACCTTCCCAGTAAATTTTTAACATTAGTCGGCCTTCTGACCGTTGTCGTCTCTTTGGCTATATTAAATTCTTCTCTGGGTCAGAACCTGGATTTCGTGCCCCTCAATCTAAAGACGATCACTTATATCCTGCTGATTGTTTTGGGCTATGGGCTTTTCGTTGAATTAGGAAAACGTGTCTTTTATAGATACATCAATAAAACCGCCTCATTACAAAAGCAGTTAACTTAGCCCTTCTTTTTGTCAGACAGTTTTGACAAGCTATTTTGGCTAAGTATAGAGATGAAGCAATAAACGTGTCAGAGGATTGACATTTATTAAAAAAAGCTGTAAGTTATCCAATTCCCTAAAAAAGATTAAGCGACTAAGGTTAAGCCGCAAAGTCGATCAGGGAACAATATTCTTATGGCATGGCAAGCCTCACAACAAGCAACTGAAACCATCAAGCGAGCTAAGCGCACGCTGGTTTTGGCTCAGGAAAATCCGACCTCGGACGCCATGGCGACTATGGCCGCTGTTTTGGCTTACCTGCACGCTCACCAAATTCCGGTCGATGGCATTATCCCGCAAGTCAATCCTGAAAAAATTCCCGCCTATCTCCCCGCTCGTGACAAAATCCAATCCAAATTGACGGCCATGCGCGATTTGCGGATCAATTTGGATGTGGGACGGTCGCCTATCCATGAGCTGACTTACGACGTCAAGGATAGCAAGCTCGAAATTTTACTGACTCCCAAATCAGGCGAATGGCGCGCCGAGGATGTGCAGATCATGCCGGGCGAAGATCGTTACGAAGCCATCATTGCCATCGGCTTCCCTGATCGGCAATCCCTGAGCTCGGCTTTTCGCGAACCGACTGACATCATCCATCGCCTGCCCATTATCAACTTGGATCACGATGCTAAAAATGAACATTGGGCCTCCATTAATCTGATCGACCTCGCCGCCACTTCGAACGCCGAGATGGCCTTTAATTGGTTTCAGGATTGGGATGAAAATAAAATTGACGGCCAGATTGCCACGGCCCTTTTGGCTGGCTTGATTTCCAATACCAATTCCTTCCGCTCGGCCAAGGTCACCCCACAAACTTTGGAAAAAGCCGCGCGGCTCATCACGCTGGGCGCGGACCGCGAAAATATCGTGCACGGTTTGTGGCGCACGCGTCAGATCAACACGCTTAAGCTTTGGGGACGCGCTTTGGCCCGCTTGGAACATGACCGTTCCCGCGGTTTGGTTTGGACGACTCTTTCCCGCCAAGACATTTTAGACAGCGGCACAACCGAAGCCCGCTTGGATGAACTGGTCAACGAATTGATTGCC
Source organism: Patescibacteria group bacterium (assembly GCA_041661105.1). Classification (GTDB taxonomy): domain Bacteria; phylum Patescibacteriota; class Patescibacteriia; order 2-12-FULL-60-25; family 2-12-FULL-60-25; genus MWCR01. The sequence continues at coordinate 13,126 of JBAZVB010000001.1, read as the reverse complement.
TTTGTCCCGGATGCCAAACTCACCGCTGTCTTTGTTGAACACGATGCGTTTACAACCCGCATGGCCTTGTTTGCCCAACCACCTTATGCCGCCAATGTCCTCGGCCGACCCTTTGGGTTGGATGGTTCACACCAACGCGCCAGCGGCGCTATTGCCAAACCGCTTATGGAAGCCAGGGATCACGCGGTAGAAACATTGAGACAACAACTAAAATAATTAAAAAATCCAAAAACCAAACGCCAATTACCAAATTTGGACATTGGATTTTTGGATTTTGGTTTTTGACGACAACCGTTGTCGTAAAGCCTCTTCCATCACCACTGCGGCCGCGACTGAAACATTAAGAGATTGTACGAAGCCGCGCATGGGAATGGCCACAATGGCGTCCGCGGCTTTTAAGAAAGCCGGTGAGATGCCAAGGGACTCATTGCCCATAACGATAGCTGACGGCTCGCGCCAATCGATATCCCATTGCGGCTTGCCTTCCGGCGCCAAAACCGTGACTTTAATTTTTAAATGACGTTTTTTTAAATCAGCCAGACACTCATCGACGTTCTGCCATTTTTTTATATCCAGCCACTTGAGAGCAGACATGGCGGAAAACGATAACTCGGCCATGCGCGGCGGTTTGGAATTTTCGTAAACCAAATGCACCGTCTGGATGCCGACCGCGTCGCAGGTCCGCAAAATAGCCCCGATGTTATGCGGGTCGTCGATCTGTTCCAAGACCAATTCCAAGTCTTTCCAGCGCTGGGCTTTCACATGTTCGATCCTGGCCGGTCGGTCTCCCGGCAAAACAGATATGCGAGGGTGTGGGTTGCGTTTTGGCATAAAAAAAGGATGGGAGGTGAGATCTCGAACGGCATCCTCGCCAGAACCCGTTCGTAGAACTCGCCCCCCATCCCAGCTCAAATAGGATACCAAAAGGTGGGAAATTTGAAAAGACTAATCAATCCCCAATGTTTCCACTGAATTTATCTCACTTTTTAAGGAAAAACCGCGTTAATAGTGGCCGGTTCAGCCGTTGAAGCCTTGACCTCACTCTCCAGAGCGCTCAAACGGTCATCCAGACGTTGCATCTGCTCCAGGATCAATCCAGTGGAATTGGCAGACCGCACATCATCCTTCTGCTGGTTGGAGGCATTGACCGAGGAATAAGCCACGGCTCCGGTCAAAACTACCGCCAAACCCGCGATGATGACGGCCGTCCAAATATGAGAGACTCCGCGCGCCACATGCATAATGTGATGGTCACGGATGGAAGTAACCGGCCCAATATACCTGACGCGGCACATTTCACCGCAGTGCGAATGACCGCACGAACCGATCACGGTCGGGGCCGGGCTGTTGGCCGCCTTTTTACTCCGAACCATCTTTGGCTTTGTCTTGGAATCTTTCATATAAAAGCATTGCGATTATAGCACGCGCGTAAAAAATTGATTATCCACAATCCCCCTCTCCATCCTTATCCTACAGATTTTTGGTTATTGATGTTTGGTTTTTGATGTTTCAAAAATCTCGACCGTAGTCGAGATTTTTGTGGTGGACGTTGGAGGGTTCGAACCTCCGACCTTTCGAATGTGAATCGAACGCTCTAACCAACTGAGCTAAACGTCCTTAACGACTCTTATCCTACGTAATCATGGGCCTTATGTCAATGTGCTGCATATGCCCAGCTATCGTCTATTGTCTAAAAGCTATTGTCTTTTTTTCGGCGTATAAACGTCAAAATATTTCTCAATCACCAAATTTTCATACCAGGCTTCAGGCGCGACTTCCGTCATGCCTGATACGTCCAGACGATCGGGCAGACCAGCCAGCATAGCCAAGGCATTGGCAAACCTGACATAGTTGATGACATTCAGGACATTGGCTTTGGTATGGATATCCAACTCCTGGCCATGTTTAACCATAAGCGCCGACTGTTTCAAAAGCTTAAAATTTAATTCCGGCGGTGAAAGCGCATCCATCAGGAACGGTTGCCATGTCTTGTCTTCATTAGTGATAAAAAGCACATTGCCTCCGCCGGCCATATCAATGATTTCACCCGTCTGGACAGAATAGGCCATGGCCTGTTTAACGTATTGCCCCAAGACGCGTTTCAAACCCTGATCAGTCTTCAACTTTTCGCCGACAGACCTGAGCGAAGGATAAATGTAATAAATAATTTTTTCACGAGCAACTTGAGTCGCGGGTCCGATCGGCTCTGCTCCGGCCAAAAGACGATGACCTTCTAAATAATATTCAAGAAGAATCGTCCGATTTAATTCCGCGTAGCTCGAATAAATATTCACGCGATTATCTTTGGGTAAATTAATCTTATGCTGGATCGTGCATAACAACGGCAATAAGGCCGGAACGACTAACTTTTTTGGTATGTCCAAATTACGGTCACGCATAATACCCAAAATGACCTCTTCGCTGATCGGTAACTCTTTGACGGCTACTAATTCTAAAGGCACTGAGCCTAAAGGAAAAAAAGACTGCAGGATCTTGAGCCGCTGATTATGAATCTCCGCTTTTTCATGTAACTTGGCGACGGCTTTTTCCGCTTCTTCATCCCCTCTCGCCTGAGCGTAAAGCACCGGCAGGCTTTCTATGAAATCGACTTTCAAAACATAATTGGGGTATCGCAGATCCTCAAACACAACATGCTCTCCTCCTTTGCCGATCAAATGGAGGATATGCGGCAAAACCCGGCACTCATCAGACGCCTGCCTGACGAGCTGCTGGCCAAACGCGCTCAAGGCCTGCTGTAAGGTCAGAGGCGTGGGACGCAAAGAAGGCTCCTCGCGCACGGCATGCGGCAAGGAGGCTACCTTTAAAGTATAAGGCACGCCCTTCTGCGACTGGGTATCATCCGACATGCGGACAGTATACCAAAAAGACCCGCAATGCGGGCCCTCTTGAATTTTGGGTTTTGAATTTTGAATTTTGGATTACAGTACGGCTTCCTTGGCGGCCTTGGCCACGCGGAATTTAACAACTGTCTTGGCCGGGATCTGAATGGTGGCGCCGGTGGCTGGATTGCGGCCAACGCGAGCCTTGCGCTTAACCTTTACCAGCTTGCCGATACCATTAATCACGAATTCGCCGCTCTTCTTAACCTCTTTGTAGGCCAGGGACACGAGAGTGTCTATGACTGCGCCGACATCCTTCTTAGAAAGGCCCGTCTTGTTGGCGAGCTCGCCCAGGATTTGGGACTTGGTCATCTTTGCCATAGTGCAAATGTATGAAAAGAATAAATGAATTATAGATTGCTTCTTGAGTTTATGACTCAATGTGACCAAGTATAATGCGTCTGCGGAATCATCGCAAGGCAAAACGCCAATAAAATCAAGGGTTGAACCTCTGACCCTGTGTATAAACCTTATTTCTATTCGTCATTTTCGCCTTCCATCATCTCCTGGTATTGCTTTGTATACCTGTTTTTCAAATCATCCAGAACCTCATCTTGAAGCGCAAAGTATTTTGATTCTTCTGCTTGGCTCATCTCATTTTCCCTCTTATTCATCAGGCTAGGGTACCTTTTACTCAATATCTCATTAAAAACAGCTCTCTTATTTTTTTCTATCATGTCCCCCACCCAGACTCTTCTGTTGGCCGCTAAGGCTCTGTGCATTGGCCTTAAATCATATTCTCCATTTTCAGGTAAAGAACCCAATTTGTCTACCGCAAACAAGGCCATGGCTAAACGAAGCTCGGTATTTGAATAATCTTTGAATCTTTCCCTGTAGATCTTATTACAAACCTTATCTTCAGCCGCATTAGCTCCAAGCTTTTTCTTATAATACGTAATGTTATGATCACTAAAAGCTAAAAGCGGCTTCATGTGTTCGGCGGCCAACTTAAACAACACTTTTTTTATCTGGTCGGGTATTTCCATGCCACTGACTAATTCACCTGAACGCCTTTCGTGCTCATAAAAACGGACATCCATACCAAACATTTGTTTTATTTGCTCTCCACTGAATCCGAGGGCCAATAAATGATCATGCAAATCACGGGCTTCTGCTTGATCAGGCGAATCAGGAGTTTTGTCTTTCGCGTTCCATGACAAACCCTTGGTCAAAAACCCCTCTAAAGCACTCCACTGTTCATCGTCAATACCTCCTGGCCTCTGTTCGGGTAAGTGTAAATCCGGAAACTTAAACATCCTGCTCTGACTTTGCTTAGCTATATCATGCACCATGATGGCGTACCGCATTACCCCGGGATATTGCCTGATGGTGTGTTTAACTATGGGATCTATCTCTGACAATTTCTCACGAGTAAATTTTGGCAAGCGTTCCATGAACCTTTCATCCCCCTCATGTTGAATAGCACTTACCACATCAAAGATAAGACGATAATGACTGGCTACACCCTCCCCCTCCGTATGATGTTCGGAATATTGAGGCGTCTTCATCGTTTCCCTAAATCCCGTTTTACGGATTTCCTTTGTAATCGCCTGCTGAGTCTCAAGTTGGCCCAAGGACTCTTCGACCTCTCTGAAAGGATTCATGCCTTCTTTCATAATGAAAGCATTGTAACACTTTTACTCTTTAATGGCCGCCGCGATCGCTTTGACGACTTCCGGCTCAAAAACTGTCGGTAAAATTCTATCCGGAGTTGGATCGGTAACCGTCGCGGCCAAAGCCTTAGCCGCCGCTATTTTCATGTCTTGGGTAATTTTGCGCACGCCATTATCCAAAGCGCCGCGGAAAAATCCGGGGAAGCACAAAGCGTTATTCGTTTGATTGGGATAATCAGACCTACCGGTCGCGACAATAAAGGCTCCGGCGGCCTTAGCCTCGTCCGGCATAATTTCCGGAACCGGGTTAGCCAGCGCGAGGACGATTGGTTTTTCAGCCATGAGCTTAATGTGCTCACCCTTGATAGATCCCGGGCCTGAAACGCCGACCACGGCATCCGCACCTTTAATAGCCTGGCTCAAATCCCCTATCCGATTTTCTTTGTTGGTAATCTTTGCCATAGCTTTTTTATATTCATCCATATCATCCCTATCTCGCGAGATGATGCCCTTGCGATCCAAAAGGATCACATCACCCATACCCAGGCTGATCAAGAGCTTAGCGACAGCGTTACCGGCCGCGCCTGACCCGACGATGACCACGCGGCCCTGACTGAATGTTTTGCCTACGACTTTAAAAGCGTTAATCAAGGCAGCTGAGACGACAACTGCCGTGCCATGTTGGTCATCATGCATAACTGGAATATCCAGCATGGCCTGCAAGCGTTCTTCAATGGCAAAACAACGCGGCGCTGAAATATCTTCGAGGTTGATGCCGCCAAAGACAGGCGCGATATTTTTGATGGTCTGAACAATCTCATCCGGGTCTTGCGTGGCGAGGACTATCGGGAACGCATCTACGCCCGCCAGTTCTTTAAACAAAGCTGCTTTACCTTCCATGACTGGCAGCGCTCCTTCCGGTCCGATGTTGCCCAAACCAAGCACAGCTGATCCGTCTGAGATGACAGCCACCATGTTGCGTTTGATGGTATATTCGCGGATTTGATCTTTATGTTCAGCCAGATAAGTCGAAACTGTGCCAACGCCCGGCGTGTAAATCAAAGAAAGATCAGCCATACTTTTGACCGGCATCTTACTTTTGACTTCAATCTTGCCCTGGAGTTTTTTATGTAATTCGAGCGCTTGTTCGCCAATGGATTTTTGGGTCATATCCGGACACCTTACTCCATTAAATCCATAACGAGCAACCCCTATGCTAATTCAAAATTCAAGATTCAAAGAGCAAAATGTCGGTATCCCTTCGGGATATTTAATATATTATATATGCCGTAGGCCTCCAACATTTTGAATTTTGCTCTTTGCATTTTGAATTAAAAAAAGCGCACCCGGCTCGACATGATGTCAGAGCGCGAATGCGCGAGGAGCTAGTACCCGCAATAACCAGACACCTTGTTGCACTTAGCCGTATCGCAGCACTGCGAGTCATCTGTACAGTGCCCCATGCCGGGAGCTAAGCAACAACGTCCTGTGCCGCTGTCGCACGTCATCGCGCAACACCGGTTATTCATGAAGTCGCAGTTCTGGCCGACTCCCAGGCATTTCTCACAGACGCGGTTAGCATCTGCCCGGTTAGAACAGCAATAGAGATCGTACTGTCCATCCCCCAAGGTATCCCCCGAGGGTACGCAACAGGTATTTTTGCCAATATCAGGACAGACCAAGCCGGCGCAGCACTCCGAGGTGGCTTTGCAGGTGAAAGTAGCAGACTTGCAACTACTGCCACCGCCGCTCCCTCCACTGCTTCCGACAGGCGGTGTCCCTCCGCCCGTATCAACGGCACTGCAAGCCAGCGCCAACAACAACCACGCGACACCCAATCCGATCTTCAATGTTCTCATTTGGTTCCTCCGTTCAAGACACCCGGCTTAGACAACAGACGAGAAGGCGCGAGTCCTAGACACATGTCACGATCCACGATGGCACAACCCTTCCAGGAGGAGCAACCTTCGGGAAGCCGTGCTTTGCAGAAATGGACGCTGAATTTCTGCGGACCGTCGGTCATAACCACACGAACCCGCGGGGCAGGATAATCCCCCACGATCTTAAAGTTACCTGATGGTAACGACCAGATCTCACGAAGGCCGGCATCCCAGTCGTTCCGTGCCTCGAGGGGCGTCGTGATCTGGGCTATGCTCAGTTTATCCGCGGCACAGCACATGTCGGTCCGAAGACACTGGTCTTCGCGGTCCTTCTTAAGGCACTCCGCATCCACCGCACAGAAATAGTGGTCGCAGTTCACACGAATGTGGTGGAAGATGTTGCCTTGAGAGTCCTGAAACCTACCGAGGTCGTAGTAACGAGAATTGGTACTCGTCGTGACATCATTTCTGACTGACGGGGCGACGGCGCAAGCGTACAGCTCATTGTCATTGCGACAGGTTGGTTGCCTCGCTTCGTCAGCTTTCTGCGCTGCGGCCCGCGCCATTTGGATGCGCGTCTTTTGGTCGTAGCACAGCGCGGCTTCGTCACCCCTTTCCGGATGAGCGCGTGCCTCAAGAACGCAGAGCTTGATATCCTCCTCGCTCATCGGCCGTGACGGCGCGGATGAACAGCCGAGAACCATAGCGCAACACAGACAGATCAACATTCGGTACATAGCAGACCTCCTTGTGGGTGACTACTTGTCACGCGGTTCAAACGAAGTTTGAGGCGACTTGGTCTCGGCGTTCTTCTCGAGGCTCTTGGCGATCTTGGAGATGTCGAGTGAGATTTGCGCCAACAACCCAACGACTGCGATTCCCGCCATCACCATTATTCGCTCAAATGAGGATAGCGGATTGCCCGTCATATGCAAGATGATGAGTAACAAAGTCCCCATCATGAGGCTGAACGCCGACATGGAAAGCTTCATGATCTTTTTCCTTTTTCGGAACACGGCTCCCCCAGCCGCCGGGGTACGAATTAACGCTGTTCTCTTATCAAAAATTTGCTCCATTGTCAATTCCCAGACCAAAAACAAGGCCTTTACTCAGCTCTTGCTTAACCTTGTAAAATATGAGATAAATACGGCGCAATTCATGTTGACCATTGAGTCGGGGATTGGCGCAGTTGGCTAGCGCGCTTGCATGGGGTGCAAGAGGCCGCGGGTTCAAGTCCCGCATCCCCGACTCAATCGTGAACTGACTAAAAAGATAACTCCCTTGCGAGTTATCTTTTTATGTTCCGTAGCTTGACTTTTCCCTAATTTATGCTATTTTGCGTTAGCTAGTTATTACGATGTTCATCGACAACGTGATTGGAGGTTGGTCATGCAGAAGTTCATGTCTTTGGTCGTGTACGCAACATTCATCTGCGCGCTCTTGGTTGGTTGCGGCGGAGGTGGCGACAACGTCATTTCACTCCCCGCTCAAGACGCTTCTCCTGCCCAGGACGCTACCGCGGAAACTGACTGCGCGCCTGGCGACAAGCAGTGCAACGGTTTGATCCCACGAACCTGCGACGCGAATGGTGCGTGGCAGAATGGGACAGCTTGCCAGTACATCTGCGCGAATGGCGCCTGCACAGGAACGTGCGCACCGGGATCCAAACAATGCAAAGGTAAGACGCCGCAAACGTGCGATACCAATGCCACCTGGTTGGACGGAACGGCTTGCGCCTTCGTCTGCCAGAACGGAGCTTGCGCTGGAGAGTGCGTACCGGACAGCGTGAAATGTAGCGGTCAGGTGCCGCAGAGTTGTGACACTAACGGGAAATGGCAGAGCAAGACAACCTGTCAGTTCATCTGCCAGAACGGCGCTTGTCTGGGTGCGTGTGCTCCGGGTAGCAAACAGTGCGACGGCAATACTCCTCAGACATGCGACTCGAATGGTCAGTGGAAAAACGAAACCGCTTGCCAGTACGTCTGCGCGAGCGGAGCCTGCACCGGAACGTGTGCACCTGGGTCAAAGCAGTGCGACGGAAATACTCCCCAAGTCTGCGATGCGAATGGCGCGTGGCAGAATGGGACGGCTTGTCCGTACACATGTCAGAACGGCGACTGCGCCGGGGCGTGTACTCCGAGTAGCATCCAGTGCGACGGCAATGTTCCTCAGACCTGTGACTCGAACGGAGCTTGGCAGAATGGGACAGCTTGTCCGTACGTCTGCGCCGGAGGAAACTGCTCCGGAACATGCGTGCCTGGAGGTCTGCAATGCAACGGTAACACTCCTCAGGTCTGCAACGTCAACGGAACCTGGCAAGATGGAACTGCGTGCCAGTATGTCTGCGAGAGCGGCCTGTGCGCGGGGGCTTGCACCCCAAACAACAAGCAGTGCAAGGGCACCACGCCCCAGCTTTGCGTGGGTGGCCAATGGCAAGATGGAACTGCCTGTCAGTACGTCTGCGCCAACGGTGACTGCACTGGCAACTGCGTGCCGAACAACAAGCAGTGTAGTGGCGACATCCCTCAAACGTGTGACGCCAACGGACAATGGCAGAATGGGACAGCTTGTCCGTACGTCTGCGCCGGAGGAAACTGCTCCGGAACATGCGTACCTGGAGGTCTGCAATGCAATGGCAACGTGCCGCAGACTTGCGACGCGAATGGCGCGTGGCAGAACGGGACGGCTTGCCCGTACGTTTGCCAGAGCGGAGCTTGTGCCGGCATTTGCACGCCGAATGCTAAGCAGTGTAACGGAAATATCCCTCAGACCTGCGACTCGAACGGGGCATGGCAGAACGGGACGGCTTGTCCGTACGTCTGCGCTGGTGGAAACTGCTCCGGGATTTGCACGCCAAACAACAAGCAGTGTAACGGCAACGTGCCTCAGACTTGCGACGCGAATGGCGCGTGGCAGAATGGGACAACCTGTCCGTACATTTGCGCCAGCGGAGCTTGTACTGGGCAATGCGTACCAGGATCTCAACAGTGCAACGGGACTGTTTTGCAGACATGCAGCTCGTCCGCGCAATGGGTGGATACGGCGTGTGCTCACGTCTGTATCAATAACAACCAGTGCGTAGACTGTCTCCCTGGATCTGCCCAATGCAATGGCAACACGTCGCACAAGTGTAACGCTAACGGATTTTGGACAGATACCGTCTGCTCAGGAGCCACTCCGCTTTGCCAGAATGGAAATTGCGTAGCGCCCTGCGTGACACAAGTTACCGTCGCGGCGCGTCATGCATGTGCTCGGAAAAGGGATGGTTCCCTCTGGTGCTGGGGCGACAATTTCATCGGACAACTCGGAGATGGGACTGGAGACGGACAGGCATGCGCGGGGTCATCGCTGTGCAGACCGAATCCCGTGCAAGTATCCTCACTTGGAAACAATGTCTACCAAGTTACAGCCAAAGGCAGCCATTCCTGCGCTCGCAAGAGCGACAGCACACTCTGGTGCTGGGGCCGCAACGGCGATGGGGAACTGGGCAACGGTATCGGCGGCATCGCCGATTTCGAACATTATTCCCCCATCCAAGTCACTTCCCTCGGAACCAACGTTCTCGATACTTCAGCGGGCGGTTGGTTCACCTGCGCTCGCAAGAGCGACAGCACTCTCTGGTGCTGGGGCAACACCAGCTTCGGTCAACTCGGTAACGGGGGTACCACGGGGCAGTCATGTGGAAGCTATTGCGCCTACAAGCCATCTCCCATCCAAGTTTCCTCTCTCGGATCATTCGTGGCTGGAGTAGCCGCGGGCGCCCAGCATGCCTGCGCTCGTAAAATCAACGGCACACTCTGGTGCTGGGGAGCTGATGGCGCCGGGCAACTTGGCCTGGGGTATGGGCTGGACCAAATTTGTCCCAACGGGACAATGGACGGTATGCCATGCAGGCCGTCACCGGTGCAAGTCACGGCTCTTACAAACGTCGTGGACATGGCCGCCGGAGACTACAATACCTGCGCAAGCAAGAGCGACGGAACGCTCTGGTGCTGGGGCAGGAACGACTACGGCCAAGTCGGCGATGGAATTACCACCGGAGAAAGCTGCCACTATGTAATGTGTAAGTCGACACCCTCCCAACTGACCTCGATGGGCTTGAACGTCTTAAGCTTTTCGATAGGTATGGTGCATGCCTGCGCTGTCAAAAATGACGGCACTCTCTGGTGCTGGGGCTGGAATGGTTACGGTCAGGTCGGAGACGGGACTATCAACAACGCCCCTATTCCCGTGCAAATCACGCCACTTGGCTCAAACGTCCTCGAAGTTTCTGCGGGCGACTTCAGCACCTGTGCTCGCAAGAGCGACGGAACGCTCTGGTGCTGGGGCAGGAACGACAACGGCCAGCTCGGAGATGGCACGATAGACGGTCAGGTCTGCAACTCGTTCCCTTGCAAGCCTTCGCCAGTGCAAGTCAACCTCACATGTCAGTAGCAGCCTAAGGGCTGCACTCGACCTCGCCGATTCGGCACTACCGAATCGGTTTTTTTATTATCCAAAAATTTATAAAAAAAATACCGGCTCAGGAGAGACCCTGGCCGGAAATATTAAAGAGCGCAGTCCTCCCCTCATCCACCATCAAGGGATCTGCAGTTGGCCGCACAGCCGTCGCACAAACACTTCGTGAGCACGGCACAGGCTGTGTGATAATCATGTGTGCTCGTTACTGGCACAGGATCTGCACAGGGATTATCCCGCTGTATGGCCGTCAGCTCTACATCCATACTTGCGACTTGCCTGATCTGGCCAGCCATATCCTCGCAGTCAGAAATCGGAGCGCACGGACAGGGGCTTGGCCAATCCTTGAATCCATGACAACCAGCCGCCTCGCCCTCCCATTCACCTGTGCCATTTTCGCTACACACGATCTGGGCTGACGTGACACAAATCAACCAATCCTGGAATCGTGCCCGGCATTCTGTGCTCGCTCCTTGGTTCATCTCCAAACAAACAGTGACGCACACTTGGACATCTTGATCCGTAGCGTATTTCGGACAGGCTGGCACGCCACGCGAGCAGGCAGCTTGGCAATCAGCCTTCGGATCTCCAGTCAACGCCGGAGAGGTCTGTGAGGGATCTTTGTCAGAAGAGCATCCGACGAGACACATGACCACGAGAACCACTACGATCCAAAGTCTACTCAGCATGTCAAACTCCTCCTTGGTTTGCCCCTATTTGTCCTCCATGACCATTTAGGAACCACGTCATTTAGGCATGATTTGAAGTTTGTGTCAAAACTAAAACCACCCTTGTGGGGTGGTTCAATTTTGGTTGAACTCCAGAAAAGTGACCATCTGAAGGAAATACGCCGAAATGAGATGTCATTCCCACCTTGCGGCGGGTGATACATCGTCGACCTCGGGAATGGACCAGTAAACTGGTCGGTATCTCCCTAGAAAGGAGGTGATCCATCCACAGCTTCCGCTACGGATGCCTTGTTACGACTTCGTCCCTATCGCTGGTCCTGCCTTAGTTCCCTTATCGGGACCTTCGGGCATTACCAACTCTCTTGACGTGACGGGCGGTGAGTACAAGACCCGAGAACGTATTCACGGCCGCATTGCTGATCGGCCGTTACTAGCGAATCCGGCTTCATGGGGGCGAATTGCAGCCCCCAATCCGAACTGAGGCGATATTTGATGGGATTAGCTCCACCTTGCGGTTTGGCAGCCCTTTGTTATCGCCATTGTAGCACGTGTGTAGCCCTGGACGTAAGAGCCATGCTGATTTGACGTCATCCCCACCTTCCTCCCCGTTATCCGAGGCGGTCTCCCATGAAAATATAACATGGGACAGGGGTTGCGCTCGTTATCCGACTTAACGGTACATCTCACGACACGAGCTGACGGCAACCATGCAGCACCTATATAGCACCCTCGAAGGCGGCCAACGTTTCCGTCGGCTTGCAGCTACATTTCGAGCCCAGGTAAGGTTTTTCGCTTACCATCGAATTAAACCACATGCTCCTCCGCTTGTGCGGGTCCCCGTCTATTCCTTTGAGTTTTAGCCTTGCGGCCGTACTCCCCAGGCGGGATGCTTAATGCGTTAGCTTTTTTAGACGACACCGGGAGGGTCGATACTCCCAGCATCTAGCATCCATCGTTTAGGGCGTGGACTACAGGGGTATCTAATCCCTTTCGCTCCCCACGCTTTCGTCCCTGAGTGTCAGAACCGTTCCAGCACACTGCCTTCGCTTTTGGTGTTCTTGCCGATATTAACGCATATTACTACTACACCGGCAATTCCGTGTGCCTTTCCCGGCCTCGAGCTATGCCGTATCGAGAGCAGTGTCGAAGTTGAGCCCCGACATTTAACTCCCGACGCGCACAGCCACCTGCGGACCCTTTACGCCCAATAAATCCGGACAACGTTCGAGGTCTCTGTATTACCGCTGCTGCTGGCACAGAGTTAGCAACCTCTTATTCATTTGGTACCGTCAGAATTCGTCCCAAATAAAAGTGGTTTACGAGCCGAAGCCCTTCTTCCCACACGCGGCGTCGCTCCCTCAGCCTTTCGGCCATTGGGGAATATTCTTAACTGCAGCCACCCGTAGGTGTCTGGGCAGTGTCTCAGTCCCAGTGAGTGGGGTCATGCTCTCACACCCCATACCCGTCGTAGCCTTGGTGGGCTTTTACTCCGCCAACTAGCTGATGGGCCATAGGCTCCTCCTCCAGCGCGTTTTGCGCTTTACATGCGAATGACATAGTCCCCGCATGTCCATCGTGGAATTAGC